>NZ_JBIUXZ010000002.1:444790-523128 GCF_044744265.1 Pseudomonas sp. NPDC087342 | reverse complement strand
CACGACCATGACCCAGAACAACAACTTCACCACCGGCCGTGTCTACGAACACGTCCTGCGCAAAGAGCGCCGTGGTGATTACCTGGGCGCCACCATCCAGGTGATCCCGCACATCACCGACGAAATCAAGCGCCGGATCATCAAGGGCGCCGGCGATGCCGACGTGGCGATGGTCGAGATCGGTGGCACCGTGGGTGACATCGAGTCGCAACCGTTCCTCGAAGCGATCCGTCAATTGCGTTTCGAAGTCGGCGCCAAGCGCGCGATGCTGATGCACCTGACGCTGGTGCCGTACATCGCCACCGCCGGCGAAACCAAAACCAAGCCAACCCAGCACTCGGTCAAGGAACTGCGTTCCATCGGCCTGCAGCCTGACGTGCTGGTGTGCCGCTCCGATCACCCGATCGACATCTCGTCGCGTCGCAAGATCGCCCAGTTCACCAACGTTGAAGAACGTGCGGTGATCGCGCTGGAAGACGCCGACACCATCTACAAGATCCCGGGCATCCTGCATTCGCAAGGCCTGGATGATTTTGTCGTCGAGCGTTTCGGCCTGCAATGTGGCGGCGCCGATCTGTCCGAGTGGGAAGCCGTGGTTGACGCCAAGCTCAACCCTGAGCACGAAGTCACCATCGCCATGGTCGGCAAGTACATGGAACTGCTGGACGCCTACAAGTCGCTGATCGAAGCGATGAGTCACGCCGGCATCAGCAACCGCACCAAGGTCAACCTGCGCTACATCGATTCCGAAGACATCGAAAACCAGGGCACCGCGCTGCTGGAAGGCGTCGACGCGATCCTCGTACCGGGCGGCTTCGGTCTGCGTGGCGTGGAAGGCAAGATCACCGCCGTTCAATTCGCTCGCGAAAACAAGATTCCGTACCTGGGTATCTGCCTGGGCATGCAAGTGGCCGTGATCGAGTTCGCTCGTAACGTGCTGGGCTGGAAAGACGCCAACTCCACCGAGTTCGATCGCACCAGCGGTCACCCGGTCGTGGGCCTGATCACCGAGTGGGAAGATGCCACCGGCGCTGTCGAAACCCGTACCGAAGCGTCCGATCTGGGCGGCACCATGCGTCTTGGCGCACAGGAATGCCTGCTGGAGCCGGGTTCGCTGGTTCACGATTGCTACGCCAAAGACGTGATCGTCGAGCGTCATCGTCATCGTTACGAAGTGAACAACAACCTGCTGCCGCAAATCATGGAAGCCGGCCTGAAAATCTCCGGTCGTTCCGGTGATGGCGCGCTGGTTGAAGTGGTTGAAGCACCGGATCATCCTTGGTTCGTCGCTTGCCAATTCCACCCTGAGTTCACCTCGACACCGCGCGACGGTCACCCGTTGTTCACCGGCTTCGTCAAGGCAGCGTTGACTCAACACCAGAAGAAGGCATAAATCCGATGGCGCAGAAGATCATCCGTGTAGGCGATATCGAGATTGCCAACGACAAGCCAATGGTGCTTTTCGGTGGCATGAACGTGCTGGAAAGCCGTGACATGGCGATGCAGGTCTGCGAAGAGTACGTCAAGGTCACCGAGAAACTCGGTATCCCTTACGTGTTCAAGGCCAGTTTCGACAAGGCTAACCGTTCCTCCGTGACCTCTTACCGTGGCCCCGGCCTGGAAGAGGGCATGCGGATCTTCCAGGACATCAAGCAAGCCTTCGGCGTGCCGATCATCACCGACGTCCACGAGCCTGAACAGGCCGCGGTCGTCGCTGAAGTCTGCGACATCATCCAGTTGCCGGCCTTCCTGTCGCGCCAGACCGACCTCGTGGTCGCGATGGCCAAGACCGGCGCGGTGATCAACATCAAGAAAGCCCAGTTCCTCGCACCGCACGAGATGAAACACATCCTGAGCAAGTGCGTGGAAGCGGGCAACGATCAGTTGATCCTCTGCGAACGCGGTTCGAGCTTCGGCTACAACAACCTGGTCGTCGACATGCTCGGCTTCGGCATCATGAAGCAGTTCGAATACCCGGTGTTCTTCGACGTGACCCATTCGCTGCAAATGCCTGGCGGTCGTTCCGATTCCGCTGGCGGTCGTCGCGCTCAGGTCACCGACCTGGCCAAGGCCGGCATCAGCCAGTCCCTGGCGGGCCTGTTCCTCGAAGCCCACCCGGACCCGGACAACGCCAAATGCGACGGCCCTTGCGCCTTGCGCCTGGACAAACTGGAGCCATTCCTGGCCCAGCTCAAAGCTTTGGACGAACTGGTTAAGAGTTTTCCGACGGTAGAAACCGCGTAAACCTCATTTCTCCGGTAAAGTACCGCACGATTTAATGTTCAGGCCCTCGGGCCTGAGCCTTATCGTCCGCAAGCCTGCCCGCTGCACATCACTTGCCGACGGTAAAAGATTTCCTCTAGCTGCGTCGTTTTCGTCAACTTTGGAGTGTTTACAACAATGGCAAAAATCGTCGACATCAAAGGTCGTGAAGTTCTCGACTCCCGTGGCAATCCCACCGTCGAAGCGGACGTGCTTCTCGATAACGGCATCATCGGTAGCGCTTGCGCGCCGTCCGGTGCTTCCACTGGCTCGCGTGAAGCACTCGAGCTGCGTGATGGCGACAAAAGCCGTTACCTGGGCAAGGGCGTACTCAAAGCCGTAGCCAACATCAACGGTCCGATTCGCGACCTGCTGTTGGGTAAAGACCCAAGCGACCAGAAAGCCCTCGATCACGCGATGATCAAGCTCGACGGCACTGAAAACAAAGGTTCCCTGGGCGCCAACGCGATCCTCGCCGTTTCCCTGGCCGCGGCCAAGGCAGCAGCACAGGACCAGGACCTGCCGCTGTACGCTCACATCGCCAACCTGAACGGCACTCCGGGTGTGTACTCGATGCCGGTTCCGATGATGAACATCATCAACGGTGGCGAGCACGCCGATAACAACGTCGACATCCAGGAATTCATGGTTCAGCCGGTTGGCGCCAAGTCTTTCTCGGAAGGTCTGCGCATGGGCACCGAGATTTTCCATCACCTCAAAGCTGTGCTGAAGGCCCGTGGCCTGAGCACTGCGGTCGGTGACGAAGGTGGTTTCGCACCCAACCTGGCCTCCAACGAAGACGCTTTGAAAGTGATCTCCGAAGCCGTGGCCAACGCCGGTTACAAGCTGGGCACCGACGTGACCCTGGCACTGGACTGCGCGGCCAGCGAATTCTACGAAGACGGTAAATACAACCTGTCCGGTGAAGGCCATGTGTTCACCTCTGAAGGTTTTGCTGACTACCTCAAAGGCCTGACCGAGCGTTACCCGATCATCTCCATCGAAGATGGCCTGGACGAGTCCGACTGGGCTGGCTGGAAAGTCCTCACCGACAAGATCGGCGAGAAAATCCAACTGGTGGGCGACGACCTGTTCGTGACCAACACCAAGATCCTGAAAGAAGGCATCGATAAAAAGATCGCCAACTCGATCCTGATCAAGTTCAACCAGATCGGCACCCTGACCGAAACTCTGGAAGCCATCCAGATGGCCAAGGCTGCTGGTTACACCGCCGTTATCTCGCACCGCTCCGGCGAAACCGAAGATTCGACCATTGCCGACCTGGCTGTGGGCACCGCGGCTGGCCAGATCAAGACCGGCTCCCTGTGCCGTTCCGATCGCGTTTCCAAGTACAACCAACTGCTGCGTATCGAAGAGCAGTTGAACGGCAAAGCCAAGTACAACGGTCGCAGCGAGTTCCGCGGTTAAGTAGTACGTGGTAAAAAAGACAGCGGATTGTGTCGAAAAAATCGCGACAGCGACGTTTTTGCCACTAATCTGATGCCTTAAGAGCACAAGCCTGGGTCTTCCAGGCTTCGTGCTATCAGAAGCTTCATAGTTTTGGCATGGCTGTCTTTTTTCACTGGATACCTGATATTCGATGCGCAGTCCCAATTGGTTGTTCCTCGTCTTGCTCCTGCTGCTGGCTGGCCTGCAGTACCGCCTGTGGGTGGGAAATGGCAGTCTGGCGCAAGTGGCCGAGCTGACTCAGCAGATTGCGGATCAACACGCCGAGAACGAAGGTTTACTCGAGCGCAATCGGGTGATGGACGCGGAAGTCAGTGAGTTGAAAAAAGGCATGGAGACCGTTGAAGAGCGGGCTCGTCATGAGTTGGGCATGGTCAAGGACGGTGAAACCCTTTACCAGTTGGCTCAATGATCCAGTCGTTACCGGCCTTCTGGGCCGTAATTCCTGCCGCGGGCGTCGGTGCCCGTATGGCCGCGGACCGTCCCAAGCAATACTTGCAGCTGGGCGGGCGCACTATTCTCGAACACAGCCTCGGCTGTTTCCTTGATCATCCTGCCCTGAAGGGGTTGGTGGTCAGTCTCGCGATTGATGATCCTTATTGGCCGAACCTGGCCTGTGCCTCCGACCCTCGCATTCAGCGGGTCGAGGGTGGCGCCGAGCGTTCCGGGTCGGTGCTCAATGCGTTGCTGCACTTGCACGCGTTAGGCGCTGATGATGAGGATTGGGTGCTGGTGCACGATGCGGCACGGCCGAATCTGGCCCGGGACGATCTCGACAAGTTACTCAGTGAACTGGCGGATGACCCGGTCGGCGGACTGTTGGCGGTGCCGGCGCGCGATACCTTGAAGCGGATTGATAAGCACGGTCGTGTGGTTGAAACCGTGGATCGCAGCGTGATCTGGCAAGCCTATACGCCGCAGATGTTTCGCCTCGGGGCGTTGCATCGGGCATTGGCTGACAGTCTGGTGGCCGATGCAGTAATCACTGATGAAGCCTCGGCGATGGAATGGTCAGGTTTGGCGCCGCGCTTGATCGAAGGTCGCTCCGATAACCTGAAGGTCACCCGCCCGGAAGACCTGGAGTGGTTGCGTCAGCGTTGGGCTAACCGCCGCTGAATTGCTCGTTGGCTGTTCGACCGCCATCGCGAGCAAGCTCGCTCCCACCCTTGTTCTGCGTAGGGCTCACTTTTCGGTGATCACCATAGTTCTATTGTGGGAGCGAGCTTGCTCGCGATAGCGGCGGTGCAGGCAATAAATAAGTTAATTCCGATACTCCGGCCGCTCAGCCAATCCCTCCTTCAAGAAATCCACCAACTTGCGCACCTTCGGCGACAGATGCCGTTGCTGTGGATACAGCGCCCACACCGCCGTATTCGGCGGTTGATGCGCATCGAGCAGCGAAATCAATGCTCCGCTTTTCAGATGCTCCAGCACGTAATAGTCCGGCAACTGACACAACCCCACCCCTTGCAGCGCCGCGTCCAATACCGCTTGCCCACTGTTACACCGCCAGTTTCCCTGCACTCGCTGGGAAAATTCCCGCCCGTTCTGCTCCAGTTGCCACAGGTCCGAACTGCCGATGAGGCAGTTGTGCCGACTCAATTCCGACAAGCTGTGTGGCCGACCGTACCGTTCCACGTAGGACGGGGAAGCGCACAGGTACATGCGTCGCGGGGCCAGGCGTGTCGCCACCAGTCGTGAGTCTTGCAGGCGACCGAGACGGATCGCCAGGTCCAGGCCTTCGTGCACCAGATCGAGTTGGCGATTGCTCAGCTCGATGTCGATTCGCAGTTGCGGGTAAAGCCCCATGAAACGAGTTACCAGCGGCACGATAAAACGCTCGCCGTAAGCCACGGCGCAGGTCATTCGCAACATGCCTTTTGGTTCGCTGGTGAGGTCACCGACTGCGCGCAATGCTTCTTCGCGACCATCCTGTAGACGCTGGCAATGTTGCAGGAATGTTTGCCCGGCCTCGGTCAGCGTGACCCGACGGGTGCTGCGGTACAGCAGGCGCGTCTGAAGTCGTTCTTCCAGGCGTACGATTTGTCGGCTGACATGCGAGGACGAAACCCCAAGGCGTTCAGCAGCGGCGGTAAATTGGCTGCATTCGGCGACGGCGACAAACTCGTCGATCCCTTCCCAACGATTTTCCGACATGTAGGATTATCCCTGTACGGCAATAATATTTTGCATTTGTCCCGATTATTCATCGTACGGCAGTGTATTACACTCCCTGTCTCGTTTTTATTCACTGGAGAGTCAGCATGATCAAGTCGCGCGCCGCCGTTGCCTTCGAGGCCAAGAAACCCCTCGAAATCGTTGAAGTCGATGTCGCCATGCCGAAGGCCGGTGAAGTTCTGCTGCGCGTGGTGGCTTCCGGGGTTTGCCACACCGACGCTTACACCTTGTCCGGCGCCGACCCGGAAGGCATCTTCCCGTCGATCCTCGGTCACGAAGGTGGCGCCGTGGTCGAAGCCATCGGCGAGGGCGTGACGTCGGTGGCCGTCGGCGATCACGTAATCCCGCTGTACACCCCGGAATGCCGCCAGTGCAAATTCTGCCTCTCGGGCAAAACCAACCTTTGCCAGGCCATTCGTGCCACCCAAGGCAAAGGCCTGATGCCGGATGGCACTTCGCGTTTTTCCTACAAGGGCCAGCCGATTTTCCACTACATGGGCACCTCGACGTTCTCCGAGTACACCGTGTTGCCGGAAATCTCCGTCGCCAAGATTCCAAAAGAAGCGCCACTGGAAAAAGTCTGCCTGCTGGGCTGTGGTGTCACCACCGGCATCGGCGCGGTGCTGAATACCGCCAAGGTAAAACCGGGTGACACCGTCGCGATCTTCGGCCTCGGCGGCATCGGTTTGTCTGCGGTAATCGGTGCAGCTAAAGCCAAGGCTGCGCGCATCATTGCTATCGACATCAACCCGGCCAAGTTCGAGATCGCCAAACAACTGGGTGCAACCGAGTGCGTGAACCCGAAAGATTTTGATCGTCCGATTCAGGAAGTCATCGTTGATATGACCGATGGCGGCGTCGACTTTTCCTTCGAGTGCATCGGCAACGTGCAATTGATGCGCGCGGCCCTCGAGTGCTGCCACAAGGGTTGGGGCGAGTCGGTAATCATCGGTGTGGCAGGTGCTGGCCAGGAAATCTCGACTCGTCCGTTCCAACTGGTGACCGGTCGCGTCTGGCGCGGTTCGGCGTTTGGTGGCGTGCGCGGTCGTACCGAATTGCCAAGCTACGTTGAAATGGCCGAAACCGGCGAGATCCCGCTGGATACCTTCATCACCCATACGATGGGCCTGGAAGATATCAACAAGGCGTTTGACCTGATGCATGAAGGCAAGAGCATCCGTTCCGTCATCCATTTCTGAGGTCGGTCATGAGCCTGGAAAATATCTCCTGTCAGAAAAGCTTCGGCGGCTGGCACAAACGCTACCGGCATCGCTCCGATGTGCTCGGCTGCGACATGGTGTTCGCCGTGTACTTGCCGCCGCAAGCGGAGCAGGGCGGCAAGTTGCCAGTGCTGTATTGGCTGTCCGGCCTGACCTGCACCGACGAGAATTTCATGCAAAAGGCCGGCGCCATGCGCATGGCCGCCGAGTTGGGGCTGATCATCGTTGCGCCGGACACCAGTCCGCGCGGCGCTGATGTACCGGCCGATCCGGATGGCGCCTGGGATTTTGGCCTTGGCGCCGGCTTCTATCTGAATGCCACGCAGGAACCGTGGTCCCGGCACTACCGGATGCATGACTATGTCGTGCAGGAATTGCCGGCATTGGTCGAAGCGCATTTCCCGGCGTCGGACAAGCGCGGTATCAGTGGTCATTCCATGGGTGGCCATGGGGCGCTGGTCTGTGCGTTGCGCAATCCGGGGCGCTATCAGTCGGTGTCGGCGTTTTCGCCGATCAACAACCCGATGGATTGCCCGTGGGGTCAAAAGGCTTTCTCCCGCTACCTGGGCGAAGACCGTTCGAAGTGGCGCGAGTGGGATGCTTGCGCACTGATCGCTGAAGCCGATGAGCAATTGCCGTTGCTGGTCGACCAAGGTGATCGCGACGATTTCCTCGCCACCCAGCTCAAGCCTGAAGCCCTGCAACAGGCCTCCAAACTGGCCGGTCATCCTCTGACGTTGCGTCTGCAACCGGGCTACGACCACAGCTATTTCTTCATCGCCAGCTTTATAGGCGATCACTTACAGCATCACGCGCGCGCTCTAGGCGCCTAATGCAGGTAGAATCACGCCCTGACAAAAATCGGGGCGTTTTTTTATGCGTATTGGCCACGGCTATGATGTGCACCGTTTCGCTGAAGGCGATTTCATTACTCTGGGCGGCGTGCGCATTGCACACGGCTTCGGGCTGCTCGCTCACTCCGACGGTGACGTCCTGCTGCACGCCTTGAGCGATGCCTTGCTCGGCGCTGCTGCGCTGGGTGATATCGGCAAGCACTTCCCGGACACCGACCCAACGTTCAAGGGCGCCGACAGCCGTGTGCTGTTGCGTCACGTCGTCGCACTGATCCACGCCAAAGGCTGGAAAATCGGCAACGTCGATAACACCATCGTCGCCCAGGCGCCGAAAATGGCCCCGCATATCGAATCGATGCGCGCGCTGATTGCCGCGGATCTTCAAGTTGAGTTGGATCAAGTGAACGTGAAAGCTACCACCACTGAAAAGCTTGGCTTTGTCGGTCGCGAAGAAGGCATCGCCGTGCATTCCGTTGCCTTGTTGCTGCGCGCATGAACGAGCTGCAATTGCTTGGCCCGCGAGCCTATGGTGAAGCCCTCGGCACGGCGGTACTGAAAGCCACGGCAGAAGATTTCCAGGTCGATGAAGTGCTCAATATCCCCCTCAGCGGTGATGGTGAACACCTGTGGATCTGGGTCGAAAAGCGCGGTTTGAACACCGAAGAAGCTGCACGCCGGATCGCCAAGGCGGCAGGCGTGCCGTTGCGCACCGTCAGCTATGCGGGCCTCAAGGATCGTCAGGCGCTGACCCGCCAGTGGTTCAGCGTGCAACTGCCGGGCAAGGCCGATCCCGATCTGTCGGCGGCCGAAAACGACACGTTGAAAATCCTCAAGACCGGTCGGCACAAGCGCAAGTTGCAGCGCGGTGCCCACTCGGCGAATGGCTTCACGTTGCGCCTGACCCAGTTCGCGGGTGATAAAGCGGCAATCGAAGAACGCCTGCAACTGATCGCCCAAAGAGGTATTCCGAATTATTTCGGCGCCCAGCGTTTCGGCTTTGACGGCGGCAACGTGGTCGATGCCCGCGGCTGGGCAGCTCGTAAAGCGCTGCCGGAACAGCGCAATGTGCGTTCGCGCCTGCTCTCTACTGCGCGCAGTTTCCTGTTCAATCAGGTGCTGGCGGCACGCGTTGCCGATGGCACCTGGCAGAAAGCTCAGGTCGGCGATCTGCTGGCTTTCACTGACAGCCGCAGCTTTTTTCCGGCCGGTGAAGCAGAGTGCAGCGATCCGCGCCTGGCGATTCTCGACCTGCATCCGACCGGCCCGCAGTGGGGCGAAGGTGACTCGCCGGCCACGGGCGCTGTCCATGAACTGGAGCAGGAAATCGCCAGCCGCGAAGCAGACTTGCGCGATTGGTTGATTAACGCCGGTATGAGCCACGAACGTCGCATCCTGCGGCTGCCCATTGGTGGGTTGACGTGGCATTATCCCGAGCCTGACATTCTGCAACTGGAATTCGTCCTCCCGGCCGGATGCTTCGCCACTGTATTGGTGCGCGAACTCGTCGATCTGGTGCCGGTGGGGCAGACGGACAGCCCATGCGTATTCTGATTTCTAACGACGATGGGGTAACCGCACCCGGTCTCGCCGCGCTTTATGCTGCGCTGGCGGATTACACCGAGTGCGTGGTTATCGCCCCGGACCAGGACAAAAGCGGCGCCAGCAGTTCGCTGACGCTCGACCGTCCGTTGCACCCGCAAACCTTGGCCAACGGCTTTATCAGCCTCAATGGCACACCTACCGATTGCGTGCACCTGGGCCTTAACGGCTTGCTGGAGCGCCAGCCGGACATGGTGGTTTCCGGTATCAACCTGGGTGCGAACCTGGGGGACGACGTGCTGTATTCCGGCACCGTGGCGGCGGCCCTTGAAGGTCGCTTCCTGGAGCGTCCTTCGTTTGCCTTTTCGTTGGTCTCACGGCAAGTAGAGAACCTTCCCACAGCTGCCTACTTTGCGCGCAAACTGGTCGAAGCCCATGCTGACCTCCAGCTGCCACCGCGCACGGTGCTGAACGTGAATATTCCCAACCTGCCGCTGGACCACATCCGCGGTATTCAGTTGACCCGCCTCGGGCATCGGGCCCGCGCCGCGGCACCGATGAAAGTCGTCGATCCGCGCGGCAAATCCGGTTATTGGATTGCCGCCGCCGGGGACGCCGAGGACGGCGGCCCAGGCACCGATTTCCATGCGGTGATGCAGGGCTTTGTTTCAATCACGCCACTACAACTGGATCGCACGTTCAATGATGCCTTCAGAAGTCTCGATGGCTGGCTGGAGGGGCTGCGTTAATGTCTCGTGAACAAGACGATATGCTGCGTCGCGGCATCGGGATGACCTCTCAACGAACCCGTGAGCGGCTCATTCAGCGGCTATATGAAGAGGGGATTTCCAACGCCAAGGTGTTGGAAGTGATCCGCCGCACACCTCGTCACCTGTTTGTCGACGAGGCGCTGGCGCATCGCGCCTATGAAGACACCGCGCTGCCGATCGGCAACAACCAGACCATCTCCCAGCCTTATATGGTGGCTCGCATGAGCGAGCTGCTGCTGGAGGCGGGTCCGCTGGACAAAGTGATGGAGATCGGTACTGGCTCGGGCTATCAGACCGCCGTGCTGTCGCAACTGGTGGAGCGGGTGTTCTCCGTGGAGCGCATCAAGGTGTTGCAGGACCGGGCCAAGGAACGCCTGGTCGAGCTGAACCTGCGTAACGTGGTCTTCCGTTGGGGCGATGGCTGGGAAGGCTGGCCTGCATTGGCGCCGTACAACGGCATTATCGTTACCGCCGTCGCCACCGACGTGCCCCAGGCGCTGCTCGATCAGTTGGCACCGGGCGGGCGTCTGGTGATTCCGGTCGGCTCCGGAGAGGTCCAGCAATTGATGCTGATCATCCGTGAAGAACAGGGCTTTTCCCGACGCGTTCTGGGGGCGGTGCGCTTCGTGCCATTGCTCAACGGGCCGCTCGCCTGAGCATTTGTTTTTCCGCGCTGAATTCTCTTCGATTGCCCATGTCTTACAGCGGCGTCGATCAGTTAAACGGGATTCATCGGCAGGCAGCAAACGTGTGCGCGAAGCGATTTCGCTTCATTAAAGGTAAAGCCTGCACGGCCCGTTATACTTGCGACATCTCGTGCCGAAACACGGCAATCCACATTTTCAGCCACCACAAAGGGAGCGGCGGGTGAGTCTCACAGTCATTGCGCAGCGTATGGTTACAACAAGCTTTCAGCGCCTGGTGACTGGCCTTGTCTTGAGCACGTTGCTGGTCGGTTGCTCCAGCACCAAGTCGAGCACCGTAGGTGTGGTGGATCGCAACAAGTCGGTCGCCCAGCGTCCGGCAGTGACGACGGGTCAATACGTCGTTCGACCTAAAGACACCCTGTTCTCGATCGCTTTTCGCTACGGTTGGGACTACAAAGCCCTCGCGGCACGGAACAATATTCCTACGCCGTATACGATCCATCCGGGTCAGACAATTCGCTTCGATGGTCGAACCGGTTCAACGTCTACAACGGCCGCCAGCGCATCGGATTCAACGCCTTCATCGTCGCTGAAAACAACGGTAATTCGACGCCAGCCGAATGGCGCAACCACGACCACAGCGGTGGTTGCACCGTCCGTCGCCAACAAGCCAGCACTCGCTCCACTGCCTCCAGCAGGCCCGGCCCCGACCGGCTGGGGATGGCCTTCTAATGGCATATTAATTGGAAAATTCTCTTCAAACGGTAGTTTGAATAAAGGAATTGATATCGCCGGGGATTTGGGACAGCCTGTTTTAGCTGCGTCTGATGGGACGGTGGTATACGCCGGGAGTGGCTTAAGGGGCTACGGCGAATTAGTCATCATCAAACACAGCGATACCTACGTCAGTGCCTACGGACATAACCGCAGGCTTTTGGTTCGGGAGGGGCAGCAGGTCAAAGTCGGACAGACAATTGCCGAAATGGGGTCAACGGGTACAGACCGGGTGAAACTGCATTTTGAGATTCGCCGACAAGGTAAGCCTGTAGATCCGCTGCAATTCCTGCCACGTCGTTGATTTGTTGTCAGCCTGTTCCGTCGCGTAGAGGGAACAGGCTCCAGCGTTGCCAAGGATAAAGGCGCCGCTTGAGCTTGAGGTCGAACTCACCAAAGGACTATAACAATGGCTCTCAGTAAAGAAGTGCCGGAGTTTGACATCGACGATGAGGTTCTCCTTATGGAGACCGGCATCGCTACGGATTCGATGTCGAATGATGAAGGGGCTGCACCGCCTTCCGTTCGCGCAAAATCCAAACACTCCGCTTCGTTAAAGCAACACAAGTACATCGACTACACGCGGGCACTCGATGCCACGCAGTTGTATCTCAATGAAATCGGCTTTTCCCCGCTGCTCTCCCCGGAAGAAGAAGTTCATTTTGCGCGCTTGTCGCAAAGTGGCGATCCTGCCGGGCGCAAGCGCATGATCGAAAGTAACCTGCGGCTGGTGGTGAAAATCGCCCGGCGTTACGTCAATCGTGGCTTGTCGCTGCTGGACCTGATCGAAGAGGGCAACCTCGGGCTGATCCGGGCAGTGGAAAAGTTCGACCCCGAGCGCGGCTTCCGCTTTTCGACCTACGCAACCTGGTGGATTCGTCAGACCATCGAGCGCGCGATCATGAATCAGACCCGGACTATCCGGTTGCCGATCCATGTGGTCAAAGAGCTTAACGTGTACCTGCGGGCTGCACGGGAGCTGACGCAAAAGCTCGATCACGAACCTTCACCCGAAGAAATCGCCAACCTGCTGGAAAAACCGGTAGGTGAGGTCAAGCGCATGCTGGGCCTGAATGAACGGGTTTCTTCGGTCGACGTCTCGCTGGGTCCGGATTCGGATAAAACCCTGCTGGACACCCTTACCGACGATCGTCCAACCGATCCATGCGAACTGCTGCAGGACGATGACCTGTCCCAGAGCATCGATCAGTGGCTCTCGGAGCTGACCGACAAGCAACGCGAGGTGGTCATACGCCGCTTCGGCCTGCGCGGTCACGAGAGCAGCACGCTTGAAGATGTAGGCTTGGAAATCGGTCTTACCCGGGAGCGGGTCAGGCAAATCCAGGTGGAAGGGCTCAAACGCCTTCGAGAAATTCTCGAGAAGAATGGCCTGTCGAGTGAGTCGCTGTTCCAATAAGGCGTTCACGCAATGGCACCGAAAAGCCCCGACTGGTTCGGGGCTTTTTGTTGCCTGGGAGAAATCTCGGGTTCGTAGTCTCGCGTTGTAAGACTTCGCTTACTCTTTCGTAAGTGTTCGTTATCTTTACAGGTTGGCAGTTGGCCATTCTCACAAAGTCGTCATGTTAACTGGCTGACTTACATGGATATTTTGTTTTATGAAGTGCATATGACAGAGCGTTTCGCCAGGCAAGTGCGGTTGCTCATGCCGAGGAATTCTCTAGTATCTGAGTTGTGTCGACGGATAGACACGCCCTTCAAGGAAGAGGGGAAAGGACATCGCAGGACGCGGTTCATCAGGACGATGAAAAGGAATACAGGGAATAGGGAAAAAATGTGGGCGGGTCAAACCGCCCCTTTTTTTTGCCTGCAGAAAAGCAAAAAGGCCCGCAAGGGGCCTTTCGAGAACGCGCGGTAAATCAGCGTTCGAGGTCTTTGATCTTGCCTTTGACGCCATCCCACTCTTCGGCATCGGGCATCGATTCTTTCTTCTCGGTGATGTTTGGCCAGATTTCTGCCAGCTCAACGTTCAGCTGAATGAATTCCTGCATCTCTTCCGGGACTTCATCTTCGGAGAAGATGGCCACGGCCGGGCATTCTGGTTCGCACAGTGCGCAGTCGATGCACTCATCCGGGTGAATCACCAGGAAGTTCGGGCCTTCGTAAAAGCAGTCCACCGGACAGACTTCTACGCAGTCGGTGTACTTGCACTTGATGCAGTTGTCGGTGACGACGAAGGTCATTTCTAATTTTCTCCTCAGGCGGCGGCAGCGGAGCCCCTTCACGTTGGGGTCGCCAGGTTCGGGAGCGATAGTCTGCTGGCCAGGCTATGAGCCAGCAGCATCCCAAACCGCGCGAGATTCTAACAGCTTGCAGGCAAAGGCGTTAGATCCGTGTCTTTAGTGTATAGAGCATTTCCAGCGCACGACGCGGACTCATATCGTCCAGATCAAGTTTGGCCAGCTCATCCAGCACCGGATGCGGCAGGCTGGCGAACATGTCGCTCTGCTGCGGCGCGGCCGGTTTGCCTTTGACGGGCTTGGGCACTTCATGCGGCAGGGCGGTGGCTTCCAGTCGACCCAGGTGCTCACGGGCACGCACGATCACTTCGCTCGGCACACCGGCCAACTGCGCAACCGCCAGGCCATAGCTCTGGCTGGCAGGCCCGGGCAGCACGTGGTGCAGGAACACGATGCGTTCGTTGTGCTCGGTCGCATTGAGGTGCACGTTGGCCACCAGCGGTTGGGCTTCCGGCAACACGGTCAGTTCGAAGTAGTGGGTGGCGAACAGCGTGTAGGCGCGCAGATGCGCCAGACGCTCGGCCGCCGCCCAGGCCAGGGACAGACCGTCGAAGGTGCTGGTACCGCGTCCGACTTCGTCCATCAGTACCAGGCTGCGTTCGGTAGCGTTGTGCAGAATGTTTGCGGTTTCGCTCATCTCGACCATGAAGGTCGAACGACCGCCCGCCAAGTCATCGCTGGAACCGATCCGGGTGAAGATGCGATCCACCAGGGACAATTCGCAACTGGCCGCCGGCACGAAACTGCCGATATGCGCCAGCAACACAATCAACGCGGTCTGACGCATGTAGGTGGATTTACCGCCCATGTTCGGACCGGTGATTACCAGCATGCGCGTGTTGTCGTCGAGGCTCAGGTCGTTGGCCACGAACGGCGTGCTCAACACTTGCTCGACCACCGGGTGACGACCCTGGCTGATGCGCATGCACGGCTCACTGACAAAACGTGGGCAGTTCAGGTCGAGGTTCAGCGCGCGTTCTGCGAGGTTGCTCAATACGTCCAGTTCGGCCAGTGCCGCTGCGGTGTCTTGCAGCGGCGGCAGTTGCGAAATCAGGTCTTCGAGCAGCGCTTCGTAGAGCATCTTCTCGCGGGCCAGGGCACGGCTTTTGGCCGACAACGCCTTGTCTTCGAACGCCTTCAGCTCCGGTGTGATAAAGCGCTCGGCGCCTTTGAGTGTCTGGCGGCGGATGTAATCTGCCGGTGCCGACTCGGCCTGCTTGCTCGGCAGCTCAATGAAGTAGCCGTGAATGCGGTTGTAGCCGACCTTCAGGTGCGACAGACCGGTGCGGGCCTTTTCACGGGCTTCGAGGTCGATCAGAAACTGCCCGGCGTTTTCGCTGAGCGATTGCAGGTCGTCGAGCTCGGCGTCGTAACCGGTTTTCAACACGCCGCCGTCACGGATGACCGCCGGAGGGTTGTCGATAATGGCTTTTTCCAGCAGCGCCGCCAGTTCCGGGTAGGTACTGGTGGTCGCGGCCAGTTGAATGATGTGCGGGGCCTCCAGCTCGGTCATCGCCACTTGCAGCTCGGGCAGTGCGCCGAGGGCGTCGCGCAGGCGGGCCAAGTCGCGAGGACGAGCGTTACGCAAGCCGATCCGCGCCAGAATCCGCTCGATGTCGCCGATTTCCTTGAGCTGCGGTTGCAGCTTTTCGAAACGGTAGGCGTCGAGCAGGCAAGTGATCGAGGACTGACGCGCCAGCAACACGGTCAAATCCCGCAGCGGACGGTTCAACCAACGGGTCAGCAAGCGGCTGCCCATCGCGGTCTGGCAGCGATCGACCACCGATTGCAGGGTGTTCTCGCGGCCGCCCGCCAGGTTGGTATCGAGTTCCAGATTGCGGCGGCTCGCGCCATCCAGCACAACGGTGTCGTCCAAGCGTTCATGGCGCAGGCTGCGCAAGTGCGGCAGGGCGGTGCGCTGGGTTTCCTTGGCGTAACTGAGCAAGCAACCGGCGGCGCCGATGGCCAGGGTCAGATTCTCGCAACCGAAGCCTTTCAGGTCTTGGGTCGAGAATTGTTGGCAGAGACTTTTCAACGCCGTATCGCGTTCAAAATCCCACGGCGCACGACGACGAACCCCACGACGTTTCTCCGCCGGCAGGTCTTTTGGCCAATCGTCCGGAATCATCAGCTCCACCGGATTGACCCGCTCCAGTTCCGCCAGCAGGTTTTCCCAGCCTTTGATTTCCAGCACGCTGAAGTTGCCGCTGGTGATGTCCAGCACCGCCAGACCGAACAGTCGCTCGTCACCCAGTACCGCCGCGATCAGGTTGTCCCGACGCTCATCCAGCAGCGCTTCATCACTGACCGTACCCGGCGTGATGATCCGCACCACCTGCCGATCCACTGGCCCTTTGCTGGTGGCCGGGTCGCCGACCTGCTCACAGATCACCACCGACTCGCCGAGCTTGACCAGTTTCGCCAGGTAACCTTCCGCGGCGTGGTAAGGAATCCCACACATCGGAATCGCCTGACCCGCCGACTGCCCACGGGCGGTCAGAGTGATGTCCAGCAACTTGGCGGCCTTCTTCGCGTCTTCATAGAAGATCTCGTAGAAGTCACCCATGCGGTAGAACATCAGCTGGTCAGGGTGCTGATTCTTCAGGCGCCAGTATTGCTGCATCATCGGCGTGTGCGAGGACAGATCGGAGATAGCTTTATTCATCGGAAATCAGGAAAACTCGTTGAAAGGTGTAGGGCAAAGGAGGGGCATCGGCCCGGCTTTTCCGCGATGGGCGCAAGGTTAACATGAGCGGTCTGCGGGACGCAGGTCCAAGCCTTGTGGCTTTTTACGACTATTTTTGCCTTTTATGCATATCTGCATTTGTTTTCCGGAAAAAGATCAAGCACTATTCGCGTTATGCAAAAACGCAACGTTTCCTCAGTCTTAAGAGCGCTGCTCGACCAGCACGGGATCTCCCCCACGGAGCTTCACCGTCGCACCGGCGTGCCGCAATCCACACTCTCGCGAATTCTCAGCGGGAAGATCGTCGATCCTTCGGATAAACACATCTCGAAGATCGCCGAGTACTTCGCCGTGAGCACCGATCAACTGCGCGGGCGCGTGGATGTTGCGCCAGCCGCGGGTGCCGGGCGCGAGCCCATACATTCCGAACTCAAGGACATAAGCTTGTGGGACGACGATACCCCTGTCGATGACGACGAGGTGTCGGTCCCCTTTCTTCGCGAGGTTGAATTGGCTGCTGGATCAGGAAGATTCGTCATCGAAGAAAGCGAGCGCTCCAGCTTGCGCTTCGGCAAGCGCAGTCTGCGTCACAACGGCGTGCAGTTCGACCAGGCCAAGTGCGTGACGGTACGGGGCAACAGCATGTTGCCGGTCCTTCGTGATGGTGCCACCGTCGGCGTGAATGCCGGTAAATGCGGAATCGGCGACATCGTCGATGGCGACCTGTACGCGATCAACCATAACGGCCAACTGCGGGTGAAACAGCTTTATCGCCTGCCGACCGGTATCCGCCTGCGCAGCTTCAACCGCGATGAGCATCCGGACGAGGACTACACCTTCCAGGAAATCCAGGAAGAGCAGATCGTCATCCTCGGTCACGTCTTCTGGTGGGGCATGTACGCCCGTTAACCTCCACGCTGTCAGATAAAACCCGCCGCCCGGTGGGTTTTTTTTTCGCCTGCAGAAAATGGCCAAAGCCTTTGCTGGTGGGGGTTTCATGCGTCCGTGCATTTGTCATGCATAAATAAATGCATTTACGCATTGACTGTATATGCATCCATGCATATTCTTTGTCTCAAGCCGCTCAACAAAGCGGCTCGAAACGAAGCTCTTTAGTTCCACCACAAAGGCAGCGATGAACCGGCCTCAACGGTTCAGAGGGTTGGCAACTGACCCGGGTGTGCAGCGTAAAGCACCAGAAGCAGTTATCCGGCGGGCAGGGACCGCGGTCGGAAAAACAATTTGAATGGACTCGTACCGCGCCAGTAGCGCCGAAAAGTCAGCTTCCTTTTTTGCACACAGGATTAAAGGAAGGCGAAGGACCGCATTACTGAAAAGCCCGGCCAACACCGGGCTTTTTGGAATGCCTACCTATCGTCAGGCATCAAGCCAACCTTTCAACTCACCAGGTGAACTCATGGACGTCTTCAAAAAACACATTACCCGGCTCTTGCTGTCCGTTGCGCTGCTCGGCGCCGGAGGCAACGCTGTTGCGGCCAACCTTTTGGTCAACGGCAGCTTCGAACAGCCGGGCTGCAGCGGTAGCTGCATTCTGGATACCACCGCAAAAACCAACTTTATTACGGGCTGGACGACGTTTCTGTCCGGTGCCGAGTATTTCAACATGCCGGCCTCGATCGGCGGCTCGGTTGCTGCGGACGGCGTGGTAATTGTCGACCTGGCCAACTACGTCTACGGCAACGGCGGCGGCATTCAGCAGAACTTTGCCACCACGGCGGGCGCCAAGTACCGCTTGACCTTCAGTGCTGGTAACTCGCGATTCGCCAGCCGCTCCGGCGACGGTGTCATCCAGGTGAAAGTGGCCGGGCAAACGGTCTCCTTCAACACCCCGGTCGCCAAAGGCGTCACGGTCGAGTGGAGCACCATCACCTACGACTTTACCGCCACCACAGCGCAAACCACCTTGGCGTTTTTCAACGAACAGAACCCGTACAACAACTTCGCCTTTATCGACAACGTGATCGTTGAACGTCTTTAAAGCCGCATCGCCTGACATCACCAGGGCCGCGTCCACACCACGCAGCCCGATCCTTCATCAATCACCCCCGGGAGGCGTGACATGACAAACGAGCAACAAGCGTTGCTGGACATGCCGATCTGGCTTGTCATCGTCCTTGCCCTGGTGGGCGGGGTGTCCGGCGAAATGTGGCGCGCCGATAAGGAAGGCGCCCGAGGCTGGGCGCTATTACGGCGCCTGGCGTTGCGCTCCGGGGCCTGCGTGATCTGCGGGGTCTCCGCGATCATGTTGCTGTACGCCGCTGGCGTGTCGATCTGGACCGCATGTGCGTTCGGCTGCCTGACAGCGATGGCCGGAGCGGATGTGGCCATCGGCCTGTATGAGCGCTGGGCGGCCAAGCGGATTGGCGTCTGTGACGTCCCGGCCCGCGATTCCCACACGGATCAACCATAAACGACGGCACAGGAGGCCACTCATGCCCGTTGTCATCGAAAAACCTTCGCAGCTGGTTACCGCGATTGCCGACGCATTGCGCCTGGCCTTTCCCGGCGTGAAGGTTGGCAGTCCTCAAGACTTTGATAGCACCATCAATTCGACCTGGGTGCTGATCGCCATCGACCACGATGCACCGGGCACTCGCGCCAATAACGGACGCATTGCGCATGTCCTGTCGGTTTCGTTGCAAGTCGTGTTGCCGACGCCAGGGCCCGAGGTGTGCGACTTGGTCAGCGAGTTGAAAAATCTCGTGACCGACAATCGCTGGAAACTGCCAGCCGATCAATGCGACTTGCCGCAGGACGTTGATGGGCTCCCGGCCATCACCCTCAGCGGTACACGGGAATACAACGCCTGGACCGTTTCATTCATCCAGACGCTGTACCTCGGGCCGCTGTTGCTCGAAGACCCGACCGGCATCCCGAAATTCGCCCGGACCTGGGAGGTGTCGAACATCGACGACCCGGATCAATACACCGCACTCGAGGACTAGCCCATGTTTGATGCGCTGCTAAGGATGCAACTGGGCCCGATCATCGAGCGACTGGCGCAGATGGAAACCGAGCTTGAAGACCTGTATCGACGCGCCGACAGCTTTTGTCGGATCGGCGTGTGCCAGGAGGTCGATGCTGCCAGCAATACCTGCAAGGTCCGCCACGGTGAATTGCTGACCCCGGCCATCCGCTTTTTCAACCCGAGTGCCGGTGCTCAGAGCGAATCGCGGATCCCCTCCGTCGGCGAGCAGTGCCTGTTGCTCAATCACGGTGGCGGCGAGGGCGGCGCGCAGTCGGTTGCGTTGTTCGGCCTTAACGGCGACCGGTTTCCTCCGGCCTCGACACTGGCTTCGCTGACCCGTCGCCTCTATCAGGACGGCACGGAAAGCGGCTACGACGATGCCAGCCATGTCCTGCACTGGAACAACGGCCCGGCGGCCTTCACCGGTTCTCGTGAATCGCTCGAATTGAGCATCGGCCCGGCCCGACTGGCGATGACGCCCCAGGCAATCACCTTGCAACTGGGCGCGGTCGGTCTGCTGATCGACGCTGCCGGTGTGCACCTGAGCGGCCCGGTGGTGGATCACCAAGGGCGTGTCATCAGCCCCAAATAAAAGGTTTTCCATGATCGGAATCGATAGAAATACCGGAGCCACCGTCGACGACTGGCTGCAGTTTGTGCAGCGTGCAACCCGGGCGCTGACCACGCCGTTGGGCACCCGCCAGAAGCGTCCTTTGTATGGCAGCACGCTGCCGCAATTGCTGGGGCAGAACCTCGGCGACGACGTGCTGATCCTGGCCCAGAGCCATGCGGCACAGGCGTTTTACAACAAGCAGAACGGCATCGACGATTTTGAGCCGCAGGTCATTGTGGCCAGCCGACAAGGTGCGGGTTTACTGCTGCGCTTCGCCGGCACCTGGAAAAATCGTCAACAGACCTTCGAGGTAGTGACATGAGCATGTTGATCCCCGGCCAGAACCAATTGGCCGAGCCGGCCATTGTCACCGTCGAAGCGTTTGAGGACCTGCTCGCAGAGTTCAAGACCTTCGTCGTTGAATACGTCGGCGCCCGCTCTCCCGAGAGCGCGGCGAAGCTTGTGGTCAGCCTGGAAAATGAAAGCGAACTGCTGACCCTGGCGCTGGAAGCCTTTTGTGTGCGACTGCAAACCCACGAGCGCAAATACAACGCCCGCATCAAGCAGATGCTGGCGTGGTGGGCGACGGGTAGCAACCTCGATGCACGCTTGGCAGACATGGGGCTTGAGCGTCAATTACTGGACCCGGGTGACCCGGCGGCATTCCCGCCCATCCCGCCGGTTTTTGAAAGCGATGACGACGCCCGGTTGCGTTATTACCTGGCGCCCCATGCTCCGGCAGCGGGGTCGCGGATGCAGTATCGCCGCGAGGTGTTCACCCTCGGCGAACGGCCCTCGGTGAAAGTCGAAACCGCGGCGGCGGGGGTGGTGACGGTCACTTACACCTTCGACCCGGACGGCTTTGCCGCGCAGGTCAAGGACGGCAATGGACGCCGCACGGCGCCTGGCGAAGTGATGGTCACCGTGCTGGCCCGTGAGGGCGATGGCACGCCGTCCGCTGCACTGCTTACCGGCGTTCGCCAACACTTTGCCCGGCCAGATGTGCGCCCGGAAACGGACCTGGTCACGGTGCAGGGCGCGCAAATCAAGACCTACAAAATCCGCGTCGTCGCGAAGATCAACGCCGGTCCCGATTCGGGGCTGACCAAGGTTGCCGCGCAACAGCAGTTGCAGGCGTATGCCGATTCTTGTCATCGCTTGGAAGGGCGGGTCGACCCGAGCTGGATCGACTACACGCTGCACAGTGCCGGCGCGGTTCAACTGCAAATCCTTGAACCGCTGGCGCCGATCGTGACCACGGCGTTCCAGGCCCCGTATTGCACGGGTGTCGAGGTCGAGGTGGACACGCTATGAGTGATGACATACCTCGGCCGAGCCTGTTACCGGCCAACAGTTCACCGCTGGAAAGGGCTCTCGACCTCGGTTTTGGCCGCTTGCTTGAACGCATTACGCCGCCGTTTCCCGAGTTGATGAACCCCACCGAAACACCGCTGGCGTTCTTGCCGTACCTCGGCGCAGATCGCGGAGTCAGCGAGTGGAGCTCCGCAGCGCCCGAAGCGGAAAAGCGTTTAACAGTCGAACTCGCCTGGCCCACCGCACGCCAGGCCGGTACTCGAAAAGCGCTGGAAAACGCCGCCAAAGGCTTGCAGTTGCAACCCGAGGTGCGCGCCTGGTACGAGCAATCGCCGCCCGGCCAGCCCTACAGTTTTTCCGTCAGGGCCTTTACCGAACAGCCTTACAGCGAAGAAATCGATGCACGCCTCGATCGACGCCTGGCGGACGCCAAAAGCGAGCGCGACACCTTAAAGGTCTCCGTCGGCCTGAGTGCCTTCGGCAATCACGTCATCGCCGCCGCCACCGTGTGCGGCGAGCTGACCACGGTTTATCCGATTGTCATCGAAGGGCTCGAAGCCTCGGGCCAGGTCTTTATGGCCGCCGGGCTCTACGCCGTCGAAACCTCCACTATTTATCCTCAGGGGTCCTAAATGGCCGACTATTACACCCTGCTTACCAACGCGGGGATCGCCTACGAAACTGCCTGCAAAGCGGCGGGCCTGCCGATCAAGTTGTCTCAACTGTCCGTCGGCGACGGCGGTGGCGCGGTTTACAACCCGGCGGCAACCGACACAGCGCTCCGGCGCGAAGTCTGGCGCGGACCGCTCAATGCACTGTTCCAGGATGAGAAAAACCCGAGCTGGCTGCTCGCTGAAGTCACCATCCCGCCGGAGGTTGGCGGCTGGTATGTGCGTGAGGCCGGGATCTGGACTGATACCGGGATTCTGTATGCCATCGTCAAATACCCGGAGTCGTTCAAACCGGTTTTGGCGACGTCGGGGTCGGGCAAAGAGTTCTACATTCGCTCGATTTTCGAGACCAGTAATGCATCGTTGGTGACGCTTCTGATCGATGACACTGTGGTCAAGGCCACCCGTGCCTGGGTCATGAGCTACCTCGCCGAAGAACTCGGTAAGCTTGATGGTAAGCAATCGGTGCGCGTCGCGGCGACAGCCAACGTGGTGTTGAACGGTCCGCAGCAGATAGATGGTGTTGCAGCGGTCGCTGGTGATCGAGTGTTGTTGGCTAATCAGACGTTGGCGAAATACAACGGCCTTTGGGTTGTGGCCAATGGCGCCTGGGCCCGTACGAATGATGCCAATACCAGCGCGAAAGTGACGCCGGGCCTGACTGTGATGGTCGAGGAGGGCACGGCTTTTGGTGATTCACTGTGGCACCTGACCACCAACGGTCCGATTGTGCTGGATACCTCCGCGCTGACGTTTGAAATGTTGGCGGGCCGGACGGGGATTCAACCTGGCACCTACAAAAGTCTGACCGTTGATAAGTATGGACGGGCAACCGGTGGGGCGAATCCTGAAACGCTGGCAGGATTTGGTATCAAGGACACGTATACCAAGCCTGAAATTGAGGCGTTGATCACCAAAGCTTCAGCGTTGCCGGTGGGGACAATTATTGCGTTTCCGGTAGATACGCCACCGCCGGGTTTTCTTGAGCTGGATAACAGCGTCAAGAGCAGTGCAACTTATCCCGACTTGAGCGCGTATCTAGCAGGCAAATACAACAAGGGCGATGAGGGCGTCGGTAATTTCCGTTTACCTGAGTCTCGGGGTGAGTTTCTACGTGGTTGGGATCACGGACGGGGAGTAGATATCGGCCGAGACATTGGGACATTACAGGGCGAAGCCTTTAAGGCGCACAACCATCGTTATTTCGATAGTAACCCCGCGACAATAGATCCTGCCGGTGCCTGGCAGGCTGGCACTATCAATGGTGCGCCGGCCATTATTTCCAGCGGAGCCTTTCTTTCGGGCGTAGATGGCGGTCTCGCCATGCAAATGGTGAATGCAGGTAATACGGTTAACACCGGTGGAAGTGAAACTCGTCCGCGCAACCTTGCTGTTATGTGGTGCATCAAGGCCTGGAATGCACAGGTCAATCAGGGAAATATTGATGTCGCCGCGCTTGCTGCTTCTATCGTGCAGGCAACAGAGACAAAGCAGGGCACAGCAAAAATCGCGACTCAGGCCCAGGCCAGCGAAGGCACGGACGACGCTACTATCGTAACGCCTAAAAAACTGTGCCTCGGGCTAACAGTCAGCCTGGCTACGAATGGCTACATTGTTTTCCCTTCTTGGTTAGGCGGTTTGACGCTTCAGTGGGGCCTCGCAGTCATGCCTGGTACAACAGGCACTTTCAACTACCCAATTGCGTTCAAAACGGCCGTTTACCAGATACTTGCGACTGATGCCGGCAGCGGAGCTCATTCGCTTGGAGTAAGTCCGTTGTCGCTGACAAGTTTCACTGCTTACGGCAACGTGGCTACAACAAATGTTCGATATCTGGCCATAGGTTCATAAGATGCGTTACTACAGCAAATCAAAAGACAGCGTTTACCTGGATGGCGTACACAGCACAATGCCGAATGATGTTGTGCCGCTAACTGAGGCGCGATATCTGGAAGTTATTGCGAACCCCAAACCTGGAAAAGTCAGGAGCCTGGATGAGGATGGCTTACCGATTTTGATTGACCCTCCCGCGCTGACGTTAGCCGAACGTTCAGAGTTGGAGCGTGTGTGGCGCGACGAAGAGATCGAACGCGTCAAATGGCTTCGGGAGCGCCATCGGGATCAACTGGATATTGGCCAAGAGCCGACACTGACTCCCGAGCAGTTTAGCGAGCTTCTGTCCTATATTCGAAACTTGCGCGACTGGCCGCAATCTCCTGAGTTTCCCTCGGCTGATAGCCGCCCGACTCTTTCTGTCAGGGTCTCGAAACAATCTCAATAACGCCCCGCACCGCCGGGGCGTTTTCTTATCCGCTAATCAACACCCCAACAGCCCCTTCCTAAAACCAAGGGGCTTTTTCGTCTCTGGAGAAACCCAAATGGCAGAACGCCAAACCTACACCGTGCTCGTCCCGTTCCCTGTCGGGCGTGGTCACTGGTCCACCGCTGGCCAGGAACTCGACCTGCTCGACGTTGAAGCCAACGCCCTGCTCAGCGCCGGTCGCCTGGAACTGAAAACATCCACCCAAGGCCAACAGGCCGCTGCCAAGAAGGCTGAATAACCATGGCTGAGGTTTTGAACTTCGAGCATAACGGCATTACCGTCAATGCCACTGAATCCCCCGAGGCCATGGGTGGCCTGGGTGACAACGTCATTGGCCTGGTCGGCACTGCGCCGAAAGCCGATCCGCTGATTCCGCGTAACTCCCCGTTCCGCATCAACAGCTTCACCACTCAGGCGCTGCTCGATCCGACCGGCACCGAGTCGGGCACGCTGTTTCAAGCGGTGTTCCAGATCCTCAAAGTGGTGAAGGTGCCGGTCTACGTGGTCATCGTCGAAGAGGGCACCGCCCCGGCCGATACCATCAACAACGTGATCGGCGGCATCGAGCCAGTGACCGGTCGCAAACTTGGCCTGGCTGCATTGAGCGGCGTTCCGGAAGACCTGACCATCATCGGCGCGCCAGGCTTCACCGGCACCAAGGCTGTGGCCAGCGAGTTTGCCTCGTTCGGCAAACGCATCAAGGCCCGCGTAGTGCTCGACGGCAAGGATGCCGCGGTCGCTGATCAAGTGACTTACAGCCAGGAATTGGGCGGCGCCGACCTCGGTTTCGACCGCTGCCTGGTGGTGCACAACATGCCGGCGGTTTACTCCAAAGCGGCGAAGAAAAACGTGTTCCTCTCGCCTTCCAGCCTGGCGATTGCCGCACTGGCCAAGGTCAAGCAATGGGAAAGCCCGGGCAACCAGGTGACCTACGCCGAAGACGTGTCGCGGGTCGTGGAATACAACATCCTCGACACCTCCACCGAAGGCGATCTGCTCAACCGCTACGGCATCAGCTACTACGCCCGCACCGTCCTCGGCGGCTTCTCGCTGCTGGGTAACCGCTCGATCACCGGCAAGTTCATCAGCTACGTGGGCCTGGAAGACGCCATCAGCCGCAAGCTGGTGAAAGCCGGCCAGAAAGCCATGGCCAAGAACCTGACCAAGTCGTTCATGGATCAGGAAGTCAAACGCATCAACGACTGGCTGCAAACCCTGGTCGCCGACGAAACCATCCCTGGCGGCAGCGTGTATCTGCACCCGGAATTGAACAGCGTCGAGAAGTACAAGAACGGCACCTGGTTCATCGTCATCGACTACGGCCGCTACGCGCCGAACGAACACATGGTTTACCAACTCAACGCCCGCGATGAAATCATCGAGCAGTTCCTGGAGGATGTTCTCTAATGTTTACTAACCGCGTAAGACAGGCCATCGCGGCCACCCTGCAAGGCCTGCCGTTGTCGGCGACTGTGGAAGATTTCACCCCGCCGAAGATTGAATTCGACATGGAAGAGATGCGCGGCGGGCGCTTTATCGGCGAGGAGATGGCCAAGAGCGGCAAAGTGCTCAATGCCACGTTGACCCTGCAAGGCGCTGGCCCGGAAATCATGCTGGCCCTCGGTGTGACCTTGGGCGACGACATTCTGCTGAACGTCCGTGAAGCCGGCCAGGATCAGGATGGCAACACCTGGTTCACCTACCACACCGTTGGCGGCAAATTGAAATCCCTCGAAGAGACCAAGTTGAAGATGGGTGACAAGCCCACCACCACGCTCGTGCTGTCCTGCCGTACCTACAACCGCCTCGAAAACGGCATCCCGGTAATCGACATCGACGTGCGCACTCAGAAGTTCATGCTCAACGGCGTCGACATCCTCGGCGATGCGCGCCGCGCGGTGCTGTTGCCGTAAACCCCAGTTAAACGCAAACCCTGTGGGAGCGAGCCTGCTCGCGAAAGCGCTGTGTCAGACACATTGATGCTGAATGTACCGCCGCATCCGCGAGCAAGCTCGCTCCCACAGGTTGCACACCTCAACTGGCTCGCATCACGCACCACCTCCCCATGATCCACCAAGGAATTCATTCATGTCCTGGACGCCCCCTGTTCACGTCTTGCTGTCGCCGATCACCGCCGACAATCAGGCGCAGATCGAGCAGATTCAGCTCAAGCCATTGTTTTACGCCGCGCAAAAAGAGGCCCTGGCCCGCGCCGGCGATGATGAGGACGATCAGTTTTTCGAACTGGCGAAATTGGCCACTGGCCTGTCGGTCAAGGAACTGGATCAGCTCAAACGCCCGGACTACGTGAGCATCGCCCAGTACGTACACGAAATGTCGACCCGTCCCGCTGCTTACTTCCTGGAACAGGAAGGGCACGGCGAACCATCGGCAGACCCCGATCAAGTGCAGCTGCTGCAACCGCTCAGCGCGGGTGGCCGCAGCATGACCGCGCTGACCCTGGAAATGCCGGTCCTGCGCGCCACCAAGGCGATGAAAAAACTGAAAACCGCCAAGGAACGCGCCGAGTTCATCACTGCCCATTGCACCGGGCTGATGATTCCCGATCTGGACCTGCTGACCGTGCCCGACTGGACACAGCTTCAGGTACGCATCGACGATTTTTTAAACAAACCGGCGGACTTCTTTCGGAGCGCGACATCGAAGTAATTCTCGATGTTGTGCCGCTCATTTACCCGGTAAGTGAAGCGGAAATTCTGGAATGGGACGCCGGCAAGGCATTGCGCCGCTACGACATCGCGATCACTCGCCTTGGCGTGAAAAAGGAGTAGAGCGGGATGGCAGAGAGTGACTATTCGCTGCACGGTGCGGACATCAACCGCATCGAGCTGCCGCAACTCGGCAGCGCATCTGAAACGCCGGGACTTGTCGGTTTCGAAGACCCGTTGTCGGGGCTGAACCAGGCACTGACCACGGCCAGCCTCGATATCCGTTTGTTGGTGGTGGAGCAGGAAAAGCTCCGTGAAACCCTGGCGACGCTGAACGGCGCACTGACGTCGCAGCAGGCGTCGCTCAAGGCGAATGCATCGGCGCCTGCACCAGCGCCAGCCAGTGAGGCCAAATCAAAGCTCAAGGCTGAGGTTGACCAGCGTGCGCCGCCAGAGGAGTTGAGACCCGCAATGGCGGCGCAGTCGGCCCTCGTCGACCTGAATCAAAAATTGCAGTTGCCCCCGGATCAGCTTCAGGAACTGGGCAATGAGACCCAGAAGATAGCGGGTGAAAAGCGCACCGCCCCCAGCGGCGCAACAGGTGTGCAGCTGGTGCAGGTGCAGCAGGCGGCGGTTGATGCCCGTGTCCTCAAGGACGTACAACCGCAGGACCGGAAACAGACGCTGACGGATCTCACACGCGACAGCGCCATCATGGCCTCGGCGTACAAGATGGACGTCAAGGACGCCGGCGCGCTCATGACTGGCTGGCGCACATCGTTACACCTTGATCGAGTGAAAAGTCTCGACTTGGGCGATGCGGCAAACCGTCTCGGCGCCAGTCTCGATTTGAAAGCGTCAGCGGCAGATATTGGTTCGGTCGTATTGAGCGGCGGCGAACCAGGTTTGGCCGCCGGCATGGCGCCCGAGCAAGCGGCGGCCATCGCAGCGGCCCTGCTGAGTGCTTCCGTGGGCAAGGAAGAAGCCGGCGCCTCGTTGAAAACCCTTGGCACCGCGTTCGGCAAAGGTGACAACGCCACGCCAGAGCAGCGTGCCGCCTGGGTGCAACTTGATATCGAACCCGGTGCTCTCGCCAGCAGAATGCGCAAGGATGCACCGGGGGCGATCAGCGATGTGCTGGCGGTTTTAAAGAGCAAGCCGGCCGAGCAACAGACTTCGTTGATCAAGACGCTGTTTGAGGGTGACGAGGGCATCGGCAAGTTACTGAAGTCGCCTCAGGATCTGAAGACTGCGTTGTCGGTGGCATCCGACAAGGGCGACGGTGACAAGGGCTCGATGGCGCAGACCGCCGAGGCCCGAGGGAACACCTCGCAAGGGCGCTCGAATGCGCTGGACGCGAGTTTGACCCGACTTGATACGGCGGTCGGAAACGCAGTGGCACCGTTTACCGAGCTCGCGATGCTCAGCGCCGACATGGTGGTCAGCGGCGTGAGTTCCGTGGTGGAAACCTTTCCGAAAGTCACGGCCGCGTTGACCTTGCTGGGTGTTGCGGTTGCAACGCCGTTGCGCGGGCCCATTCTGAACAAACTGACATCGGTGGTCTCTTCCACCGCCACAGAACTGTTCAAACCGGACGCCGGCTTTCTGCCGCCAGGGGCTTCTGGTCCGCCACCTCCGAGTCCTACGATACGTAATCGACTGGCCACGACCATGGCCAGGGCCAAGACCTTCACCGGCCGGTTAGGCGCGCCTCTGGTGCTGGCCAATGCAGGTTATGACGGGGTTAAAGCTCTGATGGCCGGCGATTACAAAGCCGCTGCCGGCGCTGTGGGTTCGGGTGTTGGCGGAGTCGCCGCAGGTTATGCCGGCGCTGCAACTGGCGCCTTGATTGGCAGCTTCATTCCCGTGCCAGTCCTGGGCACTGCGGTGGGGGCTTTGGTGGGTGGCCTCGTCGGTTCCTACTTCGGCAGCAAGGGCGGTGAAGCGCTGGGAGAGTCTGTTTACACCGGGGCTGATCGACTCTTGTCACCGGAGCAGGTCAGCAAAGACCTGACCAACACCCAGACAACCAGCCAGCAAAACGCACTGACCGCCAACATCTACATCAACGGTCAGGATCAAACCAGCGCCACGCAACTGGCCAACCTGGTCGTGCAACACATTTCCAGCCAGTTCGGAATGATGACAACGACCAATCAACTCGCCGTGCGACGTGACACGGCCCTGACCGATGGGGTGGCTTGATGAGGCAGCAAATGGCACTCGGCACGTTCATTTTTGGCTTGTCGAGCAACTTCGCCTATGACGGCCTGGTGCGCAAGTCGGACGGTGGCTGGGTGAAGATCGATATCCTGACCAGCAAGCCCAAGTCCAGCCAGACCGGCCAAGGCCTGCAAACCCTGACGATCAACGGCAAGGCGATGTACGCGGTGGCCATGGACCGACTCGATGAGTTGCGCGCCTTGCAAGCACTGCGAATCCCGCTGCCGCTGGTTGATGGCATTGGTCGCAACTGGGGTCTGTGGCGGATCGACGATGTGACGGAAACCCAAAGCTGCGTGATTGATGACGGCACGGCGATGTTGATCACTTGGTCGATTATCTTGGGAGAGTACGTCAATGCGTAAGGTCCGAACGATTGCCGGTGACTCGGTGAATCTGTTGCTCTACCGCGAAACCGAGCGTTGTGACGACGCAGCCGAAGAAGCGCTGTGGCGCCTTAACCCGACGCTGGCCGAGCAAGGCCCGGTACTGCCGGCAGGCGTCTGGGTGGTGCTGCCGGAACTTGAATCCAGGCCCGCAGCGAAAACGCCGGCAACGACTTGGGATTAAGGAGGCGACATGGCAATCGGATTCACACCGGCGATAAAAATCTATGGGGCCAACGCGACCCTGATCAATCAGCGCCTGATCAGTTGGGAGCACATCGATACCGCCGGTATCGAGTCGGATCAACTGACGTTGGTGCTCGATCTGGAAGGTCTTGAAGGGCTGCCGAGCCTGGGTGGGAAAATCGGCTTGCTCGTGGGGTATCGGGAAACCGGGCTGGTGGATAAGGGCCAGTTTGTGGTGGCGCGGCGGACGCCGACGCTGTTTCCGTTTCGTGTATCGCTGGTGGCGACAGCCGCGCCGTTCAGTGCGGCGGACGAGAGCGGATTCCAGCAGCGCCGCTCGGTCAGTCATGGTCCGACGACCCTGGGGGCGTTGTTTCGCGAACTGACGGCCAAATACGGTTTTTCGCCGAGGGTGGATCCGTCATTGTCGTTGATAAGGATTGCGCATATCGACCAGTCGAATGAAACCGACATGGGCTTCATCACACGCGTGGCAACCCGCTACGGCGGCATCGCCAAACCCTTTAATGAGCTGTATGTGCTGGCGCGGCCGGGTCAGCTCAAATCGTTGTCGGGCAAGGTATTGGCAGACGTAAGACTCTCGGTTACCCACAACAATCGGCCCGGCGACCATGGGTTCATCACCGCGACCCTGGACGATTCCGCCAAGGCCAAGACCCAGGGCTGCAAGATCAGTTGGTGTGACGCTGCCACCGGTTTGCTGCAGTTGGTCGAAGCCGGGTTCGCGCCGTTCAAGACCCTGCGCCTGAGCTGCCAGAACGCAGAAGAAGCTCAGGCGGTCGGCGAAGGTGAAGTGCGCAAGATGGGCCGTGAAAAGCTCAAGGTGAAAATCAGCTGCCCGGGCAATCCTGACTTCTCGGCGGAAGGGCTGGTCGTGCTGGACGACACCTGGCCGGACTTTATGCGCGGGCGCTGGTCGATCGACAAAGTCACCGCCAGCGGCGACCGCGCCGCCAGCTATCGCTGCATGATCGACGCGACCTGCATCGACCCTGGCGCTGAAGCCATCGTCTGATCAAACCCTATAACCAGCACACAACCCCCTGTGGGAGCGAGCCTGCTCGCGAAGACGCCAACCCATTCACCATCAATGTCGCCTGACCCACCGCCTTCGCGAGCAAGCCCGCTCCCACAGGTTTCGACCGTACCTTTCATACAGATGGAGCGCCCTGATGAAGATCACTCCGATCCTCACGCAGTTGCGTGAGCAATGCCCGACCCTGGCCAATCGCATCGCGGCGGGCATCGACCTCACCACCTTGCAAGCTAACACCCCACTCACCACCCCCTGCGCCTACGTCGTTCCCCTCGCCGATGTGGCGAGCAAAAGCCTCGCGCAAAACCTCGCGTTGCAACCGATCCGCGACACCTTCGAAGTGACGCTGGTGCTCGACACCACCGACGCGACAAAAGCGCTGGATCTGTTGCACGACCTGCGCGCCGAACTGTGGCGTGCGTTGGTGGGTTTCAAGCCTGGCACTGACTACGACGCCATCGAATACGACGGCGGTGAGTTGCTTTCCATCAACGCCAGCCGCGCGTTGTATCGCCTGCGCTTTTACGCCGAATTCCAGCTCGGCCGCAATCTGCCCAACCAACCGGCGGAGAGCTGGCACGAGCGTGAACTGGACGGTTTGTCGTCCTTTACCGGGGTCACCGTGCGGGTCGATGCCATCGATCCGGCGGACCCCAATCTGCAACGCCCAGGCCCCGACGGGCGCCTGGAAATGACTTTCTCTGGAGATGTAACCCCATGAGCAAACGCATCACCGTGCTGCCGGCCCCAGGCCGTGTCGTGCCGGACCCGGAAGCGGGCGATCTGTTGCCCCTCGAGGGCCGTGAAGTGCCAGACAACGCCTGGTGGCGTCGGCGTCTGGCCGATGGCGATATCACTACCAAAGCCGTGAAAGCGGCCAAACCACAGGGAGCCAAATAATGGCGATCGGATTCAGCAACATCCCCGCGGACATTCGTGTTCCGCTGTTCTATGCCGAGATGGACAATTCGGCGGCCAATAGCGCGTCGTCGGCCATGCGCCGTTTGATCGTCGCCCAGGTCAACGACAACATCGCCCCGGCCGACGCCGGCAAACTGGTGCTGGTGTCCAGCGTCGCACTGGCTAAAAGCATTGGCGGCCAAGGTTCGATGCTCGCCTCGATGTACGAAACCTGGCGCAAGACTGACCCGATCGGCGAGATCTGGTGCCTGCCGCTGCACAACACCGAAGGCAGCATCGCCAAAGGCGTGCTGACCCTGACCGGCGCAGCGACCCAGAGCGGCGTGCTCAACCTGTACGTCGGCGGCGTTCGAGTTCAAGCGGCCATCGTCAACGGCGCTACCGCCGCTCAAGCCGCCACCGCGTTGGCACTGAAAATCAATGCCGCTGCGGATCTGCCGGTCAGCGCTGCTGCGGCCGAAGGCATCGTGACCCTGAGCGCCAAATGGACGGGCGACAGCGGTAACGACATCAGCCTGCAATTCAATCGCCTGGGCAAGAGCAACGGCGAAGAAACCCCGGCGGGCCTGACTTCGGTCGCCACCGCCATGACCGGCGGTGCCGGTGTACCGGATCAAGTGGCTGCCGTAGCGGCACTCGGCGATGAGCCGTTCGAGTTCATCTGCATGCCGTTCTCGGACCTGAGCACCCTCAACACCTGGCAAGCCGTCATGGATGACAGCACCGGTCGTTGGTCCTGGGCCAAGCAATTGTTCGGTCACGTCTACAGCGCCAAGCGCGGCACCATCGGCACCTTGGTCGCCGCAGGTCAGGCGCGCAACGATCAGCACATGACTATCCAGGCGCTGGAACCGGGTGTACCGCAACCGTTCTGGGTCCAGGCTGCTGCACTGGCTGCACGCACCTCGGTGTTCATCTCTGCCGACGCCAGCCGTCCGACCCAAAGCGGCAGCCTGCCAGGTCTCGATCCGGCGCCGGCCAGCGAGCGATTCACCCTGACCGAGCGTCAGTCGTTGCTCAACTACGGCATCGCCACCGCGTACTACGAAGGCGGTTACGTGCGCATCCAGCGCTCGATCACCACCTACCAGAAAAACGCTTACGGCCAGGCCGATAACTCCTACCTGGACAGCGAAACCATGCACCAGTCGGCGTTCATCGTGCGTCGTCTGCAAAGCGTGATCACCAGCAAATACGGGCGCCACAAACTGGCCTCCGATGGCACCCGTTTCGGCGCCGGCCAGCCGATCATCACCCCGAGCACTATTCGCGGTGAGCTGATTGCCCAGTACGCCAAGCTTGAACTGGAAGGCCACGTGGAAAACGCCGAGCTGTTCGCCGAGCACCTGATTGTCGAGCGCGACGTGCAGGACCCGAGCCGCGTGAACGTGCTGTTCCCGCCGGATTACATCAACGGTCTGCGCGTGTTTGCACTGCTCAACCAGTTCCGCTTGCAGTACGACGACGCCGCTTAAAAACCGCGGTTGAACGTGCGATTTCAGCCCACCTCGCGTGGGCTTTTTATTTGAAGGGAGAAACACCATGGGTCAACTGATTGCGGGCACCTGCTACGTCAAAGTGGACGGCGCTCAACTGACCATCAATGGCGGCTGCGAAGCGCCACTGATGTCCACCAAACGCGAAACCGTCGTTCCGGGTTTCTACAAGGAAACCGACATTGCGCCGTCGTTCAAAGTGACGGCGCTGCACACTCCGGACTTCCCGCTCAAGCAACTGGTGGCCGGCGTCGACATGACCGTCACCTGCGAATTCAGCAACGGCAAAGTCTACGTGCTGGCCGGTGCCTACCTGGTCGATGAACCAGCGTCCAAGGGCGATGACGCCTCGATCTCGCTGGTGTTCAACGGCGTCAAGGGGACCTGGCAATGAGCGGCGCCGTGAAGCTTCAGGTTGCGATCGAAGCCCACGGCGAGCCTTTGACCGAACTCAACCTGCGCCGTCCGACGGTGCAGGAAGTGCGGGCGATCAAGGCGCTGCCGTACAAGATCGATAAGAGCGAAGAAGTCAGCCTGGACATGGACGTCGCGGCCAAATACATCGCGGTCTGCGCCGGCATTCCACCGTCGTCGGTCAACCAGTTGGACCTGGCTGACCTCAATGCGCTGAGCTGGGCCGTCGCGAGTTTTTTCATGAGTGCGGCGTCGGAGCCATCACCGACCTGATCGCAGTCGCCTATGACCTGGCCTGGTTCTGGAAGGTTGACCCCGAACAGATGATGGCCAGGCCACTGGATGTGCTCCGGGAATCCCTGGAGCACGCGCAACGGATCAACGCGATGCAGCAGGTGCAGTGATGGCAGACACAGAAACGCTAAAGAAATCGGTGCTGTTGACCGGCATCGATGAACTGTCACCCAAGCTGGCGGCCCTTGTTTCGAAGGTCGACAGCTTCAAGAAAAACCTCGAACAGGCCGGCCTCGGCAAGCTGGACATCAGTGGTCTGTTCAAGGGCGGTAGCGTGATCACGCCATTCGTGGACGGGATCAAGGCGTCCGACGCGTTCAAGGGCAAATTGGCCGAGGTCAGTGAGTCGGCCAAGGCTATCGATCTGCCGAACGCGCCCGAAAGTGCCGCGCAAAGCATGAATATTTTCAGCCAGTCGATGGCCAAGGTATCGACCTCCATCGACGCCGCGTTGGCTCCGGCGGTCGCCACCCTGGTGGTGAGTCTGGAGCCGTTGTTGACGGGAGTCGGGCGCTTCGTCGCCGACAACCCGAAACTGGTCGAGACGCTGGCGACGGCCGCCATTGCGTTCTCGGCGATGCAAACCGCAGTCACCGGAGCGACCCAGGTGTTTGACCTGATGGGCTCGGTGCTAAAGGTCAATCCGATCATGCTGATTGCCATGGGCGTAGCGCTGGCCGCCGGTTTGATCATTGCCAACTGGACGCCGATTTCCGCGTTCTTCGTCAACCTCTGGGACGGCATCAAGAATGTCGCCGCGAAGGCCATGGCGGTGTTGAGTACTGTCTTCAACTGGACACCGCTCGGCATGCTGATTGCCAATTGGGGGCCGATTACCGGGTTCTTCTCCGGTCTCTGGGATGGCATCAAAGCGGTGACCGCCACGGTGACGGGTTTCCTGAAGGCAGCTTTTTCGTGGACGCCTTACGGGATGATCATCGACAACTGGGCCGGGTTGACCGGTCTGTTTTCGGCGATCTGGGAATTGCTCAAGGCCCTGACGGTGCCGGTGATCGACTTCCTCAAAGGTGTGTTCGACTGGACGCCGCTGGGCATGATCATCAACAACTGGGGGGCCATCAGCGGTTTCTTCGGTTCGATCTGGGCCGCGCTGCAACCGGCGGCCCAGGCCATCAAGGATTTCTTCGGCACGTTGTTCGATTACTCGCCGCTGGGAATGATCATCAACAACTGGGGAGCCATCAGCGCGTTCTTCGATCCGCTGTGGGCCGCTTTGCAAAGCGCGGCGCAAGTGGTCAAGGATTTCTTCAGCAGCGTGTTCGAGTGGTCGCCGATGGCGCAGATTGCGGCCAATTGGCAACCGATCGGCGAAGTGTTTTCGGCGCTGTGGGGCGTGGTGCAAGCATTGGCCGCGCCGGCGCTGGAGTTCCTGCACGGGATGTTCGAATGGTCGCCGCTGGGGCAAATCATCAAAAACTGGGAGCCGATCACCGAGTGGTTCAGCGGTTTGTGGAAAAAGCTCCAGGACGTCATCGCGCCGATCAAGGAATTGTTCGAAGGTGGCTTCGCGGGGGTGATTGCCAGCGTCACCGGCAAGGTCGAAGGCTTGGCCGAGGCGCAGAAGAAAACCAATGCCGAAGGCAAAGGTGAGCTGGCGCCAGCGTTCTTTGGCGCCAGTACCGAACCGTCGTCTACGACAGAATTGACGCCCGGCGGCCTGCCGCAAAAACCGTCGATGCCGGCGGGGTCCCTGACGCAAAACTCCAGTGCCCTGATCCAGCAAACCGCCGCCAACAACCGCACGCAACTCGAAGGTGGCCTGACCGTGCGCTTCGACAACGCGCCGGCCGGTCTGCGTACCGATCAACCGCAAACCAATCAACCGGGGCTGGCGCTCAATTCGCGTATTGGCTACCGCTCACTTTCGCTTGGAGGTTCCAATGAGCTGGCGTGATCGTTTATTGCCGGCGTCCTTTCGCGGTGTCGGTTTCTGGGTCGATCAGGCGAAAACCCCGGTCGGCAAAAAGGGTCAGTTGCATGAGTACCCGCAACGGGATCTGCCGTTTTTCGAGAACCTTGGCCAGCAGGCGAAGATCCACGATCTGACGGCATTCATCGTTGGCCCCGATTGCATGGAGCAGCGCGACAAACTGCTCAAGGCGCTGGAGCAGGGCAGTGGTGAGCTGGTGCATCCGTGGCTGGGACGCCTGCAGGTCAAGGTCGGCGAATGCGACATGACCCACACCCGCCAGGACGGCGGGTTGGTGACGTTTACGCTGAAGTTTTATCCCGATGAACCACTGCCGTTTCCGACGGCGACGGTCAGTACACAGAAAGTGTTGCTGGTATCGGCGGACAGTTTTTTAGGTTCGGCGGTGGCGCGTTTCGAAGACGCGATGACCTTGATCAAGGCTGCGCGAATCGGCATCGCCGACCTGCGCAACAGCATCAAGGACATCTACGGGGTGATTCAGACTCAGCTGCAACCGCTGATCGATCAATACAAGCAGATCAGCGAGTTGGTCAAAGCGGTCAAGGAATTGCCTAAGGAGGTGGTAGCCGAATTCAAGGGCTTGGTCGGCGACATCAAGGAACTCAAGGACTTCGCCCGTGACGGTTACCGTGGCGTGATTGCCAACGTCTCCCAACAGGTCGAAGCCATCCGCAAGGCTGACGCACCGAAGATCACTACCGGTAAGGACACCACCGCTGCGGCCCAGGCCCTGGCCAATCTGGTGCAGGACACGTTGCTGGTGCAGGCGGCCCAATGGGTTGCCTCGATGCCGGTGGCGTCGAAAGTGGTCAAGTTGGGTTCCACGCCCTCCCTCGAACAACAGGCCGAGCAACCGGTCCAGCGCCAGGCTGTGCCGGTGGCCGATGATGTGCTGGCGTTGCGCGCGGCGCTGGATGAGGCGATCCAGCAAGCGTCGAACAAGGCTGATCCGGCTCACTATCAGGCAATGACGGACCTGCGGCATAAGCTCAATGCGCACCTGACGGCCGTTGCGTCGTCGGGTGTCAGGCTGGTCAGCAAGTCGTTCCAGGAGAGTTTTCCGGCCCTCGTCATCGCCTATAAGCAATTGGGGGATGCCACTCGGGTGGAGGAAGTGATCCAGCGTAACGGCATTGTTCATCCCGTTTTCTCTCCGCCGAATGACCTGAAACTCTCCGGGGAGTAAGCCATGAGCGAACTGGATAACAAAGTCACCCTGACCGTTGACGGCCTGGAGTATGGCGGCTGGAAAAGCGTGCAAATCACTGCGGACCTGGAGCGTCAATTCCGCACCTTCAAGCTCGACGTCACCTGGCAATGGCCGGGGCAGACCACGGTGCGACGGATTCAGCCGGGGGCGCCGTGCGAGGTGCGCATCGGCACCGATCTGGTACTCACCGGGTACGTGTTCAAGGCGCCGATCAGTTATGACGGGCGGCAAATCGGGCTGAGTATCGAAGGCAGTTCAAAAACCCAGGACCTGGTGGACTGCGCGGCGACCAACCGTCCCAACCAATGGCATCAGCAATCGTTGTTGAGCATCGTCGAGGCGCTGGCGTCGTCCTATGGCGTTTCTGTGATCAGTGAAATTCCGGAAACCGCCCGGCTCGGCAGTCACACCATCGTGCCGGGGGAAACGGTATTCCAGTCCATCGACCGGTTGCTGACGCTGTTCCGGGTGTTTTCGACCGATGATGCCCAGGGCCGGGTAATCCTGGCCCGCCCGGGCAGCGGCGGACGTGCGAGCGATGTGCTGGAACTGGGCAAGAATATTCTGTCGGCCAGTGCGCCGATGGATTTCAGCCAGGTGTTTTCTGAGTATCGAGTGATCGGCCAGCAGAAGGGCAATGATCAGAAGAGCGGGGCGGCGGCCAGCGAGGTCGAGGCGGTATCCACCGACCTGGGCTTCAAGCGCAAACGGGTCACGGTGATCAACGAAGGCATGCAGATCACCCCGGAACTGGCGCTGCAACGCGCCAACTGGGAAGCCACCACCCGCGTTGGCAAGGCCTCGGCCACCACTTACCAAGTGCAAGGCTGGCGCCAGGCCAACGGCGATTTGTGGCGCCACAACACACTGGTCAGGGTCAAGGATCCGGTGCTGGAAGTGGATGGCGACATGCTGATATCCAAAGTGACGTACTCGCTGTCGGCACAAGGCTCGACCACCACCCTGCAAGTAGCCCCGCCATACACCTTCGACGCCAACCCGGCACCGCCCAAGAAAACCTGAGCCCGACACCGAAATCTGTGGGAGCGGGCTTGCTCGCGAAGACGGCTTCACATTCACCAACGATGTCACCTGACCCACCGCCTTCGCGAGCAAGCCCGCTCCCACAGGGAATTTCCTGTGCACACCAATGCCGTGAACAACGCCGTCCAAATGTGGGAGCGAGCCTGCTCGCGAATGCGGACTGACATTCACCAACGATGTCGTCTGACCCACCGCATTCGCGAGCAGGCTCGCTCCCACAGGGGCCTGCGTCGCTCGTGATTTAAAGGAAACCCAATGAGCCTACTGACCCGCCTCCTGGCGCGCGGCACTGTCGTGCTCGCCAACTCGGCATCCAAGCTGCAATCGCTGCAAATGCGCCTTACCGCCGGCGAAGTGAATGACGACATGGAACACTTCGAGCCCTACGGTTTCACCAGTAATCCGCTGGCCGGCGCCGAGGGCATTGCCACGTTTCTGGGCGGTGACCGTTCCCACGCCATCGTCCTGGTGGTCGCCGACCGCCGCTATCGCCTCCAGTCCCTGGCCGCCGGCGAAGTGGCGATCTACACCGACGAAGGCGACAAGATCCACTTCAAGCGCGGGCGGATTATCGACATCCAGACCGCGACCCTGAACATCCGCGCCAGCACCGCCGTGAACATCGATACGCCCGTCATTAACCAGACCGGAAAAATAGTCTCCACGGGCGATCAAATCGCCGGCGGCATCAGCCAGATCAAACACGTGCACGTCGGCGTTCAGGCGGGCAACGGCCAGACCGGCGTTCCGGCGGGAGGTCAGTAATGTTCATCAGCCAGAACCTCCACGCCGCACTCACCCGCGCGGTGCTGATCAGCCTGTTCACCTGGCGCCGCGCGGCCGATGACGATGCCCTCGATGACGAGGAACGTTTCGGCTGGTGGGGCGACACGTTTCCCACTGTCGCCGACGACCGCATCGGTTCGCGGCTGTGGCTGCTGCGCCGGGTCAAGCTGACCCGGCAAACACAGATGGACGCCGAGTTCTATGCCCGCGAAGCCCTCCAATGGCTGATCGACGACGGCCACTGCAGCGCCATCGACATCATCAGCGAACGCCTCGACGCCCAGCGCCTGAACCTGCGCACGGTCCTGACCCTGGCCGATGGCGAGCGCCTGGACATCAACCCTGATAACAGTTGGCAGGTGATCTATGCCGTTTGAAACCCCTTCGCTGCCGGTGCTGATCAAGCGCACCCAAAGCGACCTGGCCAGCGATTCGCTGCGCCAGTCCGATGCGCAAGTGTTGGCGCGTACCCTCGGTGGCGCCGCTTATGGTTTGTATGGCTACCTCGACTGGATCGCCGAGCAGATCCTCCCGGACAAGGCCGGCGAATCGACCCTGGAACGGATTGCCGCTCTGCGCCTGAACCAGCCACGCAAAGCCGCGCAAGCCGCCAGCGGCAGCGTCAGTTTTACCGCCAGCGCCGGTGCCGTGCTGGATGCCGACACCTTGCTGCAATCGAGCGACGGCCGCACCTACAAAGTGACCGCGTCGCGCACCACCAGCAACCGTCTCAACACCACCAGCATCGCCGCGCTCGACGCCGGCAGCCTGGGCAATGCCGACGCCGGCATGACGCTGATTCCGGTGCAGCCGATCCTCGGGATTGTCGGTAACAGCTTCACGGTGTTGGCGCCGGGCCTGATCGGCGGAGTGGCCCGGGAAAGCCTGGAATCCCTGCGCTCGCGGGTGATCAGTTCCTATCGGATCATTCCGCATGGCGGCTCGGCGCAAGACTACGAAACCTGGGCGCTGGAATGCCCCGGCGTGACCCGGGCGTGGTGTCGCAGCACCCTCGCGAAACTCGGCATCGTCAACCTGTACATCATGCGCGACGACGATCCGCAACCCGTGCCGAATGCCGCGCAACTGGCTGAAGTCCAGGCCTATATCGAACCGTTGCGCCCGGTCACCGCCGAGTTGCATGTGTTGCCGCCGGTGCAGGTGCCGGTCACCTACAGACTGACCCTGACCCCTGACACAACCGCCGTGCGAGCCGCTGTCGAAGCGCAACTGCGTGACTTACATAACCGCGAGGCCGGCCTGGGCGACACCTTATTGATCAGTCATATCCGCGAAGCGATCAGCAGCGCTACAGGCGAAAGCGACCACACACTGACCGCGCCCATCGCCAATGTCGATGCTGACTTCAATCAATTGCTGATCTTCGGAGGTTGCATATGGGGGGGCTAAGAACCGCCGCGCAATACCACGCGCAACTGCGCAGCCTGCTGCCCAGCGGCCCGGCGTGGGATCCCGAGCGGGTTCCGGAACTGGAAGAGGTGCTCGACGGCATCGCCCAGGAACTGGCTCGACTCGACGCCCGCGCCGCTGACCTGCTCAACGAAATGGACCCGGCCGGCGTCAGCGAACTGGTACCCGATTGGGAGCGGGTGATGAACCTGCCCGACCCGTGCCTGGGCGCCACGCCGTTGTTCGATGACCGTCGTCTCGCGGTGCGCCGGCGCTTGCTTGCGGTCGGCAGCCAGGCGGTCGGTTACTACCTTGAGATCGCCAAAAGCCAGGGCTACCCGAACGCCACCATCACCGAACTCGAAGCCCCGCGCATGGGCCGCTCGCGTTTTGGTGCGGCGCACTGGGGCACCTGGGAGGCGCAATTCATGTGGACCCTTAACACCGGCGGACGATTGCTGCTGGGCCGGCGTTTCGGCGCGAGCTATTGGGGCGAGCGCTTCGGCGTCAATCCAGGCTCGGCCCTGGAATGCCTGATCCACCGCAGCGCCCCGGCGCATACCAAGGTGCACATCAATTATGACTAGGGAGTAGAGCGATGGATTTTCCAACGAAAGTGCCCAGCGCCGGATTGGTCAACGGCAAGTTTGTCGATGAAAACGCATTAACCGGCACACCAGGTTCGTTGATTCCGGCGGCGTGGGGCAATGGGGTGACCGACGAGATCGTCAATGTGATCAAGTCGGCCGCGCTAGTACCCGATCAGGACACGCATAATCAGCTTCAACAGGCGATTGCCAAAAACATCACGGACAAGTTGCCGGGGCAGGGAACGGAAGCCACTGCCGGCGTGATGAAAGTGGCGAGTCAGGATCAGGTGATCAACAGCGTTGACGACACCGCCGCTGTGACGTCGAAAAAGTTGAAGCTGGGTTTCAGTTCTTCTTTTGGCACCGGGGTCGGCTATATCGCATTTCCGTCCTGGTTGGGCAGTTTCATCATTCAATGGGGCTGGATCAATAGTGCGACGACCGATGTGATTACCACATTGCCGGTCAGCTTCAATTCAAACTTTTCCTGCGTGATCGTCTGTAACGGATACACCGCAAATTCCGGTTCTATCGGTTATCTGGCGGCCTCTCCGCGGAGCATGTCATCCATCGCCTCCCGGGGTTCCAGCCCTTCTCTGGGTGCTCAATTTATTGCAATAGGTAAATAGGTCCTCCTATGAAAATTTACTGGAGTCCTTCGACGGAAGGTTTTTTCGATTCGCGTATCAATTCGGTGATGCCCAAGGACGCCGTTGAAGTCTCGCCGTCCTATCGCGATGAGTTGATTGAAGGTTGTCGGCGTAATCAAATCATTGTTTGCCGCTCCAATGGTTTTCCTATCCTGAAAGAGGCAAACCCCCCGACGCTTGAAGTCAGCGCAGATGCCGAACGTCAATGGCGTGACGGGCAACTGGCTGCAACCGATGCGGCGGTCGCTCGGCATCGTGACGAACTGGAAATACTGGGAAAGACGACGCTCAGCGCCGAGCAATACGCACAGTTGCAAGCGTACCGCTGCAATTTGCGTGGCTGGCCCGATTGCAAAAAATTCCCCAACGCCACTGATCGGCCCACCTTGTCGGACGCTGGCAGTGTCGAGGTGAAAAAGACTCGGACCAGGAAAAAAACCTAGCCAAACCCCCCGCGCTATCAGACGCCCACTTACCCGTGGGCGTTTTTGTTTTTATTCAAACATGACCTGCAGTGCCCTGGCGCCAGTGGCCATGCAGGACTTTTTTTTAAAGGGAATAAAACGATGGATTATCCAAAAAGCATCCCCAGTGTCGGACTGGTGAACGGCCGGTTTGTTGATGAAAACCCGGTGGCTGGTACGCCGGGATCGTTGATTCCGGCGGTCTGGGGTAACTCGGTTACGCAAGAGATTTTGAGTGTGGTTGCTGGCGCAGGAATCGCGCCATCGGAAGCGGACAACGGTCAGTTGCTCAAGGCCATCCAGGCGATCATCGGCGTGACCAGCCCGATGCGTTCGGTGGTCACTCGGCTGGCTGCATCGAAGTTGCTCGCGCCAGAAGAACTCGGTCTGGTGTTGATTGACGCCAGCCCCGGCGCGGCCACTATCACGCTGCCGCCGGCCAACGTTGCCATGGGCGTTCGCGACGTGATTGTTCGACGCGTGGACAACAGCGGCAACCGCCTGGTTATTCAGGCTGCTGGCACTGATCGAATCCGGTTTCACACTCATCTGTCGGCGACCGGTTACACATTCCTGGTGCTGATGGGCGGCGGCGACTGGTGGCAGCTGCGCAGCGATGGCGCCGGCAGTTGGTGGCCGGTGGGGCGGTTTGACAACACGCCGTTGGGGCGACCGTTTTTCGAGACGACCACGCTGCTGAGCCCGGGTGGCTATGGCGCGCTCAATGGCACGGTGATGAATCGTGCGCAATGGCCATGGTTGTGGGATCACGCGCAGCAGTCGGGAATGCTTGGCACCGAGGCCGCACGGGTGGGCAACGAAGGCAAATGGACCAGCGGCGACGGGGCGTTGACGTTTCGTGGGCCTGAAAATCGCGGGGAGTTTCTGCGGGTTTTGGACGAAGGGCGTGGCGTGGATGCGGGACGTGTAATGGGGGCCTTCCAGCCAGGCACTTCACATGCCTACGCCATGGGGGCGAATGGCGGTGGCGCGGTGGGGTCGCGATGGACTGACAGCCTGACGACCATCGGTGCCGCCAACGGTGAGGAATCCCAATATGTCAGCTCGCTCACCAATGGCGGCCCCATCTACCCGGCGGGAACCAACTATCAAATGGATCCTGCCAGCACCTTGCTCTACGTCTACAAATCCCGCCCACGCAACATCGCCTATCCCGGCCGCATCAAACTTATCTGAGGTGTCCATGTTTAATTATCTGATTGATAACGCGGGTGCCTTGTCCGGGCCCGTGGAGTTTTTCGTGACGCCGGGCATCGGTATTCAACTGCCCAGTAATGCGGTGGAACTTTCATTTGAATTACCTCCACTGGAACAGGGCCGTACCTGGGCGCTGATCAATAACGTTCCGCGCGAAGTGATTGACCGGCGCGGCGTGGTGTATCGCAAAGAGGGTGGGGCGCAGCAAATCTGGAGTGAACTGGGAGAACTGCCGGACGCCTTGACCTCTGTCCCATGGCCGGGAGCGTTTTATGTCTGGCGCAATAACACCTGGGAACTGGATGACCAGGCTCGGTTGGCGGATCTCAGGAGTCAGGTACTGACCAAACGCGATGCGCTATTGCGTGAGGCGGTCCTGCGCATCGCCCCGCTTCAATACGCCGAAGATATCGGCGACACGACCCATATCGAGCAGTTGGCTCTGATGGAGTGGAAGCTCTACAGCGTTGAGTTGAATCGTCTTGAACAGCAAAGCAACTTCCCGACAGCGATCGACTGGCCGCAAGTTCCAGGTTCGACCCAGTGACGGCATGAAGCCCAATAAACAGAGAAGCTAAAATGGACTACCCAAGAAGTGTCACCAGCGCGGGGCTGGTCAACGGCCAATTTGTCGATGAAAACCCGGTCGCCGGAACCCCCGGTTCTCTGATTCCTGCCTCGTGGGGTAACGCCGTCACCAAGGAAATCGTCAATGCCATCGCTGCTGCCGGTCTTACGCCTTCCGAAAATCAAAATGATCAGTTGAGCCTGGCTATCAAAGAGTTGGCGAAACTCGATCCGCAACAGAATTTCCCCGTGCAGGTGTATCGCAAGAACTTGGTGATTAACGGCAACTTCGATATCTGGCAGCGCGGGACAGCCAACCTGGGGCCTTACAGCGGGGCCTATATTGCTGATCGTTTTCGTTGTGACTGGAACGGGAATGCCGGGGTGAATATTTCCCGGCAGAACTTTGCATTGGGTCAGACCGATGTCCCCAATGAACCCCGTTACTTCATGCGTTGGCAGCAAATCACCGCGGGGGTTGGCGCCAGCGTGCATAAAATTTCCCAGGCCATTGAGTCGGTCAGGACTCTGGCGGGAAAGACCGCGACGTTGACGTTCTGGGCAAAGGCCGACACGGCGCGTCAGCTCAATGTGACGATCGCACAGTATTTCGGCGTGGGCGGTAGTGCAGATACGGTGACGACGGTGGGCAGCTTCCAGCTCAAGACGACGTGGTCCCGATACAGTGCCACGATTCAAATACCGTCCTTGGCGGGTAAGACTCTGGGAAGTAGTGGCAATGACTTTCTGCGGTTGTCCTTTGACCTGCAGTTGAGTGTTTTGCAAGTCATCGACCTGGCGCAGATCCAGTTGGAAGAGGGGCGAGTGTCAACGCCGTTCGAACTGCGTAGTCCTGGCGACGAGTTGATGATGTGCCAGCGTTACTTTGAAAAAACCTACAGTCAGGATCTGCCTCCGGGAAACATGGCAGGTCCTTACGGTGCACTGTTATCCACAGTGAAACAGGGGCAAACGGGGTTCGCCTCGCAGCCCTTGGCTCAGTGGACTTTCAAGGTCGAGAAGAGAGCTATTCCAAGTTTCAGTTTGTACGCCACCACGCCGAAAGGAAGCGCAGGGCAATGGCGTTCGGGAAGTGATGAAGTGTCGTCGGGGAATGCTCGAACACTCGGTGCTTCGACTCGCGGCGTCTGGGTGGATAACTCCGATACCGGTCTGATTACTCAGACTTACTACATCCACGCCACCGCCGACGCCGAACTTTAAGGAGGTTTTTCTTATGAGCTATCAACTGACTAAAGACCCGGACACGGTCATCCGTCTGCCTGATGGCGCGACCGTTCCTCTTCATCACCGTTTCTGGGATGAATACCAGCAATGGCTGGCGAACGGTGGCGTGCCGCTACCTGCCATGCAGGAGGGCGCACCGCAGGCTGCGAAAGTTGCTCGAAATTGGCGGGATCAAGAGTTGGCCGCCAGCCAATGGCTGGTCGACCGTGATCGCGATGAGCAAGCAGCCGGAACGCCGATGACCTTGAGCAGCGATGAATATCATGAGCTGCTGGATTACCGGCAGGATCTGCGCGACTGGCCCTCGATGGCCAACTTTCCAAACGACTTCAGCAAACCTCTGGCGCCGGTCTGGTTAAAAACATCGGCCAATGGAACATGACCCATGCCTCTCACTTCAGCGCAGCTACAACAAATATTGCCCAACGCCCGCTCCCAAGCGGGCGTTTTCATTTCCGCCCTCAACACCGCCATGACCCACCGCAACATCAACACACCGAAACGCATCGCCGCGTTCCTCGCGCAAGTCGGCCATGAATCGGGGCAGTTGCAGTACGTGCGTGAACTGGGCAACAACCAATACCTGAGCAAATACGACACTGGCACCCTGGCGTTGCGTTTGGGCAACACGCCAGAAGCCGATGGCGACGGCCAGAAGTACCGTGGCCGGGGCCTGATCCAGATCACCGGGCACAACAACTACCGCCAGTGCAGCCTCGGCCTGTTTGGCGATGAACGTTTGCTGTCGCTGCCTGAACTGCTGGAACAACCGCAATGGGCCGCCGAGTCCGCCGCGTGGTTCTGGGAGCAGAACGGCCTGAATGAGCTAGCTGATCGCGACCAGTTCAACAGCATCACCCGGCGGATCAACGGTGGCCTGAACGGACTCGAGGATCGCCTGCAACTCTGGGCGCGGGCGAGGGCGGTGTTATGCCAGCCTTCGGTTTAATGTCGTGGCGGCTGATTGGCATTGTTGTGTTAGCGGGTTTGTCAGCGGTGCTGGCCTGGCAGATTCAGGACTGGCGTTACGGTCGGCAATTCGCGGAACAGGCCAAGTTGCAGGCTGAGACGCTGAATCAGCTGACCCAGGCTGCCGCAACGCAACAGCAGGCCGAGCAGGACAAGCGCCAAGCCCTGGAACAACGGCTATCAGCCAGTGAACAATCCCATTATCGAGCGCTAAGCGATGCCCAACGTGATCAAGGTCGCCTGCGCGATCGTCTTGCCACTGCTGATGTGCGCCTGTCAGTCCTCCTCGATGCCAATGACGTTGCCGCCACCTGTGCAATGCCAGCCGCCTCCGGCACCGGCGGCGTGGATCATGGCGCCTCGCGAGCCCGACTTGACCCGGCGCATGCTCAACGAATTATCGCCATCACCGACGCCGGCGACAGCGGATTGATTGCCTTGCAGGCCTGTCAGGCTTATATCCGCGCTTTGGCCCGCTAACATTTTGATCGAACCTGTGTCTTGCCAGCGCGATTGGCTCGTGTACGGTGGTTCCATTCCGCACGATCAGGAGAGCGCCCGTGAAAGAAATCACCCAGCTGGCCGCTGAACTTGGCAGACGCCTGCAGGTTCTCAATGCCCATGTCACCACCGCCGAGTCTTGCACCGGCGGCGGGATTGCCGAGGCGATCACCCGTATTCCCGGGAGTTCGGCATGGTTCGAGGCCGGCTATGTGACGTACTCCAACCGCCAGAAAACCCTGCAACTGAATGTGCCCGAGGGCTTGTTCGAGTCGGTGGGGGCGGTCAGTCGCGAGGTGGTCGAAGCCATGGTGCGTGGCGCGCAGGACAAAAGTCATGCGCGGTTTGCCGTGGCGGTCAGCGGCGTCGCGGGGCCGGATGGCGGTTCCCCGAGCAAGCCGGTAGGCACGGTCTGGCTGGCCTGGGGCGTCGGCGAGCAGCTGTTCAGCGAGGTCCAGCACTTCCCCGGCAACCGCGATGAGGTCCGCCGACAAACGGTGAAGGCCGCGCTAGAGGGGCTGCTGCGCCATGCCGCTGGAGAAATCTCAAATCAGGGGTAGGCGATCCTGAATCGCTGTGGAATAATACTGGCTACTTATACAGGTGTTGGCCGTCAGGCCTTATTGATTACGTGAGGACTTTAATGGACGACAACAAGAAGAAAGCCTTGGCTGCGGCCCTGGGTCAGATCGAACGTCAATTCGGCAAGGGTGCCGTAATGCGTATGGGCGATCAGGACCGTCAGGCGATCCCGGCTATCTCCACTGGCTCTCTGGGTCTGGACATCGCGCTCGGCATTGGCGGTCTGCCAAAAGGTCGTATCGTTGAAATCTACGGTCCTGAATCCTCCGGTAAAACCACGCTGACACTGTCCGTGATCGCCCAGGCCCAAAAAGCCGGCGCGACCTGCGCATTCGTCGACGCCGAACACGCCCTCGACCCTGAGTACGCCGGCAAACTCGGCGTCAACGTCGACGATCTGCTGGTTTCCCAACCGGACACTGGCGAGCAGGCCCTGGAAATCACCGACATGCTGGTGCGTTCCAACGCGGTTGACGTGATCATCGTCGACTCCGTAGCTGCCCTGGTTCCAAAGGCCGAGATCGAAGGCGAAATGGGTGACATGCACGTGGGCCTGCAAGCCCGTCTGATGTCCCAGGCGCTGCGTAAAATCACCGGTAACATCAAGAACGCCAACTGCCTGGTTATCTTCATCAACCAGATCCGTATGAAAATCGGCGTGATGTTCGGCAGCCCGGAAACCACCACCGGTGGTAACGCGCTGAAGTTCTACGCGTCGGTTCGTCTGGATATCCGCCGTACTGGCGCGGTGAAAGAAGGTGACGAGGTTGTCGGTAGCGAAACCCGCGTCAAGGTTGTGAAGAACAAGGTGGCTTCGCCGTTCCGTCAGGCCGAGTTCCAGATTCTTTACGGCAAAGGCATCTACCTCAACGGCGAGATGATCGACCTGGGTGTGCTGCACGGTTTCGTCGAGAAGTCCGGTGCCTGGTATGCCTATGAAGGCACCAAGATCGGTCAGGGCAAGGCCAACTCGGCCAAGTTCCTGGCGGACAATCCGGAAATCGCCGCGAAGCTTGAGAAGCAGCTGCGCGACAAGCTGCTGACCCCAGCGCCGGACGTCAAAGCATCGCCAGTCAAAGAGACTGCTGATGACCTGGCTGACGCTGATATCTGATTGATTCGATGACCGCCGTACTCGATACACTCGTCGCGGTGCGGCGAACCGCAATGGACCTGCTCGCACGACGCGAGCACGGTCGAGTCGAGCTGACGCGTAAACTGCGTCAGCGCGGCGCCCTCCCTGAAATGATCGACACAGCACTCGACCGGTTGACGGAAGAGGGCCTGCTGTCCGAATCCCGTTACCTCGAAAGCTTCGTTTCCTACCGTGCCCGCTCCGGCTACGGGCCTTTGCGTATTCGCGAAGAACTGAGTCAGCGCGGCCTGCAACGTAACGATATCGAGCTCGCCTTGCGCGAGAGCGGTATCAACTGGCACGAACAACTGGAAGACACCTGGCGACGCAAGTTTGCCGGGCATTTACCGATAGACATGCGCGAACGTGCCAAACAAGGGCGTTTCTTGGCTTACCGGGGGTTTTCCATGGAGATGATCAACCGCTTGTTCAGCGGTCGAGGGATGGACGATTAAATAAAAACGGCCCGCTATTTCGATAGCGGGCCGTTTTTTTTTGCCTGTTATTTACGTCACCTTGGACGGTTCCCGTGTGCGCTGCTGCGCCTGGGGTTTGGGCTGCGCCCAGTTTTCCGGCAGATTGATGTAGTCCACCAACTCTCGCAGGCGCCCGTGATCACGGGCATTGAAGGTGAAGGCGAGTCGCGCCAGATGGCTGAACTGCGGCTCATCGTGCTCCTCGCCGTTATACACATGCTGATGGAAGTGGTCGCTCAGGCACAGATCGGCGAAAGCCGTTTGCATGTGTTCGAGCGCTCCGTCGCTGAGTGGGTGATTCATGCGAATCACGAACTGATGCTTGAGCCAGCGGCTGGAATGGAAGTTGTTGTAGAACTGGTTGATCTGCGCCACGGCCTCTTCGGCGCTGTAGACCAGGCTTACCAGCTTCATGTCAGTGGGCAGGATGTAGCGGTTTTCCTCCAATTGATGGTGGATGAAGTCCAGCGCGCCTTGCCAGAACGTACCCCCCGGCGTATCCAGCAACACCACCGGCACCAGTGGGCTTTTGCCGGTCTGGATCAGGGTCAGCACTTCCAGCGCTTCGTCCAGCGTACCGAAACCGCCCGGGCACAAGACCAGCGCATCGGCTTCCTTGACGAAGAACAGCTTGCGGGTAAAGAAGAAGTGGAAGGACAGCAGGTTGGTGGTGCCCTGGACAGTAGGGTTGGCATGCTGCTCAAAGGGCAGGGTGATATTGAACCCTAGGCTGTGTTCCAGGCCGGCGCCTTCGTGGGCGGCCGCCATGATGCCGCCACCGGCACCGGTGATGACCATCAGGTCCGAACGCGCCAACGCGGCACCGAGTTCCCGGGCCATGCCATACAGCGGATGTTCGATCGGCGTGCGAGCCGAGCCGAAAACCGTGACTTTGCGTCGGCCCTTGAACTGCTCCAGCACACGAAACGCATGCTCCAGTTCGCGCAAGGCTTGCAGGGTAATCTTGGCATTCCAGCGGTTGTGATCTTCCTGGGCCATGCGCAGCACGGTCAGGATCATGTCGCGGTAAATCGGAATGTTAGGGCTGTTGGGTGAAACCAGGTTGAGTTGCTCTTCGACCTTGCTGGTGAGGTCGTGGCCGCTTTCTTCGAAATGACGGCTGAGGAGGTCATTCGGTTGGTAAGGCATTCAACTTCTCCTTATGCACAGAACCCTTGGCCCCGACAAAACAGTCGTCAGTGCCGCGACACCCCTTGTGTCGCTGTCTGCCCAAGCCCTTGCCTGGGCGATCCACCTGACCCGAGTTGCGATCGGGTCATCCATACAGGCTCTGTTTTTCCCTTGGATGAAAGAAACATTCGCACAACAGGACGCGTAACGGGCGGCCCCTTTCCCACCCTGAAAAGTGAACATGACTACTCTGAATCTAGACCTTCACGGTGATTTGCGCTGACTTGATCATTGCGCCGCAAAGTCTTTCCTGGCAACCGCTTATTGACGATTTGCAAGGTGGTTTCACCGCTCGTCAGAACGCAAGCCCGGTGGCCGTGGCTCTGATTTACTAAGTTACAGGCGTGACACGACAACTTTGCGTCAAAGGCAGTACGCAACGTTCAAGCTATTCAGGGATTAGGGTGTGCAGGGAGGCGGGAAATCATGGCCAGATTGATTCTGGAGATCGATGCGCAACTGTATCGATTATTGAAGTCGTCAGCAGAGACCAATCATTTGAGTCTTGAAGAGGAGTGCTGCCGGCGTCTGGGCGGTGGCGAGCGCCGTTCGCGTTATTTGCAGGCCTTGCTGGCAGAATTGCGCGCCGAGGATGAACAGCGGCGCGCCAATTCCCGATGATTACTTCTTCTTGGCCGGGGTGGCTTTCGGGCAATCCGATTCCTGATAGCTGGCGGAGCCGACGGAGCGGTTGGTCTTCACTTCAGTGAAGTCGTAACGCATGACGGCGCCCTTGGCCATCAGTTTGCGGAACGATGGGTTGTTGCAGACCGAGGCACCCAACTGGAAATACACGGCTTTCGGATCGGCGCGCATCTTGTCGGCGTGGCTGCTTTGTACGCTCAGGTGGTTGATCAGCGTATTGCCTTCAACGGTGTAGCCCTGATCGAGAATGTCCTCGTTGATCGCCCGAGGCGTGCCGACGCTGCTTTGTACGGCGACGTTTCGCAGCTCTCTGTTGAGGTTCTGCTCACTCAAGGAAGCAGCCTGAGCGCTGAAGGACGACGCCAGCAAAATGGCAGCGGTGGGAACGATAAGGCGCAGCATGAAACTCTCCTGGTTCAGTGACTGGTGATTTCGACCCGTCACATGACTGTGCGTTCAGTGGCGGCGAATTATAGGGGAGCGGGCCCGGACGGTACAGGCTTGCGCCGGCCGCTCTGATAAACTGCCGGCACTTTCTGCCCTTTCGAGTGTTTTTTGTGTCGATTTTCCTTGCCTGTCGGCGTTGCCTGCGATGAACACCCTGCCTGCTCACTTTGCGATAAACGCCGTGGCCCGCTTGCGCGATCAGCGCGAAGAGGAAGGCATCAAGCCGATTCAGGCTCGTGGCTGGCGGGCGCCGCGTTGCCGTGCCTGCCGGGTGATCGAGAGCCATTGCCTGTGCGCCTGGCGCCCGCAGGTCGAGACGCGCTCCGGCGTGTGCCTGATCATGACCAACAAGGAAGTGTTCAAGCCCAGTAACACCGGCTGGCTGATCGCCGATGTGGTCCGCGATAACCATGCGTTCATTTGGTCGCGTACTGAAGTTGATCAGCAACTGCTGGATCTGTTGGCCGACCCGCAATGGCAACCGTATCTGGTGTTTCCGGGCGAGTACGTCGAGCCCGAACGGGTGACCAACAGCGTCGCCGCCGATAGCGCCAAGCGCCCACTGTTCATTCTGCTGGACGCCACCTGGACCGAAGCCCGGAAGATTTTCCGCAAAAGCCCTTATTTTGACCGGTTGCCAATCCTCAGCCTGCTCCCGGAGAAACTCTCGCGTTATCGCTTGCGTCGTTCGACCCGCAGCGAGCACTTGTGCACCGCCGAAGTGGCCGCTTTGTGCCTGGATCTGGCGGGCGATACCGACGCGGCATCGGCACTTGACGCCTACTTCGATGTGTTCAGCCAGCATTACCTGGACGCCAAGCACCAGTTGGATATGAATGTCGAAACGCCGGCCCACGCCGAGCTGATGCCTTTTGTGCAGAACACGGCGCCGGCTATCGGCTGATTGTCGCCCATACTGCAAAGAACTGTAGCGGCCACGCACCTTGACCACCCCGACTTCGCTGGGCATGCTTGGCGCCGATTAGGGCGCGGCCAAAGTTTGATACGCCGACTTCTTTACGTGATTGCCACGTAATTGGCGTTGAACGCGCCCTGTTGGTGCAGCTCCGTGGCTGCACCTTGAGTTGTTTGAAAAACAGGATCATTTGAAAAATGGCCACATACGAAATCCTGATTGCCGATGACCACCCTCTTTTTCGTAGTGCGCTGCACCAAGCGTTGACCCTGGGCCTGGGCCCGGATGTGCGTCTGGTGGAAGTGGCGAGTATTGCCGAACTGGAAACCCGCCTCGACGAGAAGTCCGACTGGGACCTGGTGCTGCTGGACCTGAACATGCCGGGGGCCTACGGTTTTTCCGGGCTGGTGCTGTTGCGTGGTCAGTACCCGCAGATTCCGGTGGTCATGATCTCGGCCCAGGAAGAGGCTTCGATCATGGTCAAGTCCCGGGAATTCGGCGCCAGCGGTTTCATTCCCAAGTCGAGCGACTTGAGCGTCATTCAGAAAGCCGTACGTGCGGTGCTCGATGGCGATGTGTTCTGGCCACCCCAGGCGTTTGAAGCAGTCAGTGTTTCCGCCGAAGCCAAGGCTGCCAGTGAGGGGCTTGCGAGCTTGACGCCCCAGCAGTTCCGGGTGCTGACTATGGTGTGCGAGGGGTTGCTGAACAAGCAGATTGCCTATGAGCTGAGCGTGTCCGAAGCGACGATCAAGGCCCATGTGACGGCGATTTTCCGCAAGCTGAATGTGCGGACCCGAACCCAGGCCGCGTTGCTCTTGCAACAACTTGAGTCAATTTCGAGCCACTAAAGCGCGGCAGATTCACGCTTTTTTGACTTTCTTTACTCTAGCTTTCCCACTCCTTTTTGGTTCAGTTGCCTACTCTATGTCACCTTTTAAAGGCCAGACCGGCCTAAAACGCATCCTCAACGCCTCCGGCTACTCGCTGGATGGCCTGCGCGCAGCCTTCACCGGTGAGGCGGCTTTTCGGCAACTGGTGTTGCTCAACGTTATCTTGATTCCGATTTCGTTCTTCCTGAGCGTCAGCCGTGTCGAGCAAGCGCTGCTGATCGCAGTCTGCCTGTTGGCGTTGATCGTCGAATTGCTCAATTCGGCGGTAGAAGCGGCCATCGACCGCATTTCCCTTGAGTTGCATCCGCTGTCCAAGAATGCCAAGGACATGGGTAGCGCTGCGCAATTCGTGGCGTTGACCATGATTGCGCTGGTGTGGGCGGTGATCCTGCTTTAAGCGATAGTCGGCAGCACGATCTCGTCGCTGCGCTGAACCCCAGCGGTGAAGGCGCGGCACAGATCGAGGAATTCGCGCATCGCTGGCGTCTGAAATTTCTGTTTGTGCCAGATGAAATAGAACTGCCGCGCCAGGTCCAGATCCGGCGTCTCCACCGCCACCAGACTGCCGCGCCGGAACGCATCGCGTAGCGCCAGCCGCGAAATGCAGCCAATCCCCAAGCCTGATTCCACTGCGCGTTTGATCGCTTCAGTGTGTTCAAGCTCCAGGCGAATGTTCAGCGCGCTGCGATGGTGACGCATGGCCTGGTCAAAGGTCAGCCGTGTGCCAGAGCCTTGTTCACGCAGGATCCACGCCTCATGGCTCAGCTCTTCCATGCTCGCGATGCCGCGTTTGGCCAGCGGATGCTGGGGCGCGCAGAACACCACCAGTTCATCCTCTACCCAGCTCTGCACTTCGATGTCCGGGTGGCTGCAGTCGCCTTCGATTAGACCCAGATCAATTTCATAGTGGGCGACTTGTTGCACGATGTTGGCCGTGTTCTGCACATGCAGCTTGACCTGGCTTTCCGGGTGACGCTGCATGAAGCTGCCGATCAGCAGCGTCGCGAGGTAATTACCGATGGTCAGGGTCGCCCCGACCGCCAGCGAACCGAAACCGGACTTGCCGTTGAGCAGGTCTTCGATTTCCTTGGACTGGTCGAGCAACGCCACCGCCTGGGGCAATAGCTGTTTGCCGAGGGCGTTGAGGCTCAGCCGTTTGCCGGCGCGGTCGAACAGCTGGCAGCTGGACTGACGCTCTAGCTCGGTGATCGAGGTGCTGGCCGCCGATTGCGAGAGGTTGAGCAGACCCGCAGCACGGGATACGCTTTCCTGCTGAGCAACGGCGACGAAGACTTGAAGTTGACGTAGAGTAAATCGCATATCTATATAACCGATAACCCTTATCTTAATAATCCAGTTAACAGATATTGTGGCTGCCATTAGAATGCGATGCAATTGCGCACGGCTGGTTCTCTAGCAGAGCAGCGCAGACCCAATCTCCAGGAGTCCCACGTACATGAGCAACATGAACCACGAGCGTGTCCTCAGTGTTCATCACTGGAACGACACTCTGTTCAGCTTCAAGTGCACCCGCGATCCGGGCCTGCGCTTCGAGAACGGTCAGTTCGTGATGATCGGCCTGCAACAGCCCAACGGCCGCCCGCTTATGCGTGCTTACTCGATTGCCAGCCCTAATTGGGAAGAGCATCTCGAGTTCTTCAGCATCAAGGTGCCTGATGGCCCGCTGACTTCCCAGTTGCAGCATCTGAAGGAAGGCGACGAGATCATCATCAGCAAGAAGCCTACCGGCACCCTGGTGCTGGATGACTTGAAGCCTGGCAAACATTTGTACCTGCTCAGCACCGGTACCGGTCTGGCGCCGTTCATGAGCGTCATCCAGGACCCGGAAACCTACGAGCGTTTCGAAAAAGTGATCCTGTGCCACGGCGTACGCTACGTCAACGAAGTCGCTTACCGCGAATTCATCACCGAGCACCTGCCGCAGAACGAGTTCTTCGGCGAGGCCCTGCGTGACAAGTTGATCTACTACCCGACCGTGACCCGCGAGCCGTTCGAGAACGAAGGTCGCCTGACCGACCTGATGCGCAGCGGCAAGCTGTTCAGCGACATCGGCCTGCCACCGATCAACCCGCAGGACGACCGCGCCATGCTGTGCGGCAGCCCGAGCATGCTCGACGAAACCAGCGAAGTGTTGAACAGCTTCGGCCTGAAAGTTTCGCCGCGGATGCGCGAGCCGGGTGACTACCTGATCGAGCGTGCATTCGTCGAGAAGTAAGCAAACGCTCTGTTCTACCTGTGGGAGCGAGCTTGCTCGCGATAGGGGAGTGTCAGTCGACATCGATGTTGACTGACACACCGCCATCGCGAGCAAGCTCGCTCCCACAGTGGTTTCTGGTGTTCAGGTTTTTGCGGGGATGACTTCGAGAACGCGGATAACCCCGGGCTCGGGGTAATGCCAGCGCACATCCAGATCCCAGAACTGCGCGCCATATTCGCGCTCCGGTGTAGGAACCTGGTACGCCGGGCGTGGGTCTTGTGCCAGGCATTGATCGATCAGCGCCACCAAAGGCTCGCCAAGGCGCTGAGCGTGCTCGTGAGCCTGTTGCAGCGCTGCCTCCGCCCACCGCACGGGAATCAACTGCGGCGCGGCGCTGGCGATGCTGTTGGAGGCGCTCTCGATGATGTCGGCGTAAGGCACGTAAGGTTTGATGTCGAGAATCGGCGTGCCATCCAGCAGGTCGAGGCCAGAGATGAACAGGCGATTGGCTTCGACCTTGTCCAGCTTCACCACGGATTGGCCGATGCCATTGGGCCGGTGCGTCGCGCGGGTGGCGAACACGCCCATGGATTTGTTGCCGCCCAGGCGAGGCGGGCGGACTTTGAGGCGTGGTTTTTCTTCCAGGGCCTGATGAAACAGGAACAGCAACCAGACGTGGCTGACCTGTTCCAGCCCTTGCACCGCATCGCCCTGATCGAACGGCGCCACCAGTTCCAGCACACCGCGAGCGGCCGGGGCCAATTGCGGTTGGCGCGGGATGGCGAATTTCTCCTTGAAGCAGGAGCGCACGAAGCCGATGGGGGAAACGCTGTAGGTCATGGTTTGGGGTCGAGGCGGGGGAGAGGCAGGCATGATAACCCGATCGACCTTGGAATCGGCGGTGACAGGTAGGGCCCCTTCGCGAGCAAGCCCGCTCCCACAGGGTTATCGAGCGAACACAACTTTTGTGTTCGACTTAAAACCTGTGGGAGCGTGGCTTGCCCGCGAAGGCCGCACCGCCAATCTCAGAGACTAAACCCACCATCCAGCGGAATAATATTCCCGGTCATATACGCCCCCGCCGTACTCGCCAGACTGATCGCCAGCGCCGCCATCTCTTCCTCCCGGCCCCAGCGCTTCATCGGAATCAGCGCCGTATCCTCCGCCAGCGCCTGCTCATCATTGCCGATATGCTGGGTCATCTTGCTCGGGAAGCGTCCGGGGGCGATCACGTTGACGTTGATGTGCTGGCTCACCAGTTCCCGCGCGAGAATCCGCGACAGTTGATGCAGGGCTGCTTTACTCGGCCCGTAGGCATAAGCCTGCTCACCAAAAGACGAAATCCCGGCCACTGAGCCGATGTTGATGATCCGCGCCGGATTGGCTTCAGAACCTGCTTTGCGCAACAGCGGCAAAAACTGCTGGATGCAGTTGAACACCGAGGTCACGTTGAGTTGCATGACCTTTTCCCAACCCTTGATAGGGTAGCTTTCCAGCGGCGCGCCCCAGGTGGTGCCGGCGTTGTTGACCAGAATGTCCAGCTGATCGACCTGCTCGCTCAAGCGTGTCGCCAGTTGCAGCACGCCTTCTTCGGTGGCCAGATTCGCCGCGATACCGTGGCAGAGGCCGAACGCACTCAATTCCTCGGCGGTTTGCAGGCAGGCCTCGGCATCCCGGGCGCAGACGTACACGGTTGCGCCGGCCTCGACATAAGCCTTGGCGATCATTTTGCCGATACCACGGGTGCCGCCGGTCACCAGAGCGGTGCGGCCTTGCAGGGAAAAGTACGGGTGCATGGCGAATCCTGAGAGCTGAGGGTCAATACACCCTAGTCGTCAGCCGCGAGAAGCGGAGCCACTATTTTTGCGAGGAATGAAGGGCTATGTCGCTACCCTGTAGGAGCAAAGCTTGCTCGCGATGGCGTTTTTGAGATCGCCTTCGCGGGCAAGCCTCGCTCCTACAAGAGGGGGGCCACCGATTACTGCGGACGAACGCGCAGGGTCAGGCCTTTGAGGAAGTTGCGCAGCAACTGGTCGCCACAGGTGCGGTAGTTGGTGTGGCCGAACTTGCGGAACAGCGCGCTCAGCTCAGGCTTGGACACCGGGAACTCGGAGGCCTTGAGGATCGCGTGCATGTCGTCTTCTTTCAGTTCGAAGGCCACGCGCAGTTTCTTCAGGATGATGTTGTTGGTCACCGGCGTTTCGATCGGCTGCGGCGGACGGCTTTCGTCCTTGCCACGCTTGAAGATCACCAGGCCATCGAGGAAGTGCGCCATGACTTCGTCCGGGCAGCGTACGAAGCCTTCTTCGTCTTCTTCTTTCTTGTCGAGGTAGGTCAGCAGGTCTTCCATGGACACGTCCATGCCGCCGATCTTGATGATCTCGATGACTTTCTTGTCGCTGATGTCGAGCATGTAGCGCACGCTGCGCAGTACGTCGTTATGAATCATGGTGTGCAATCCTGATATCGGCAGTGGGCGCCGCATAAGCAGCGACGCCGAAATGTAAGGCGGCGTGAAAAGTCTTAGAACTTCTCTTTGCCGGACAGGTAGCGCCATTGCCCCAACGGCACTTTGCCGATGGACACGCCGCCGATGCGAATGCGGCGGATAGCGACGACCTTCAGGCCCACGGCCTGGCAAAACAGGGCGATGACGCCCGGTTGTGGGTTCTTCATCGCAAAGCGCAGACGGTTTTCGTTCTGCCAGCTGGCCTTGACCGGCGGCAGTTCCTTGCCCTTGTAAGTCAGGCCGTGGTTCAGGCGGTTGAGGCCGTGAGCCACCATGTCGCCTTCAACCTCGACTACATACTCTTGTTCGATTTTCGCCGAGTCGGCAGTCAGCTTGCGCAAGATCTTCCAGTCCTGGGTGAACACCAGCAGACCGCTGGCATTGGCCTGCAGGTCGGTGCTGGCGGTCAGGCGCAGGAAGTGGCCCTTGAGCGGACGTTTGCTGAAGCGGTGTTCTTCGCTCAGGGTTTCGGCGCTGATGCTGGCCATGGCCGTTTCCGCGTCCATGCCTGCCGCGACGTTGAACAGAATGGTCACCGGCTCCGGCGCAGTGGCCTTGGCCTCCGGGTCGAGCTCGACTTTCTGGTTCTCGACCTTGAACTGCGGCTCGTCGATGACTTCGCCGTCCACGGTGACCCAGCCGCCCTCGATGAACAGCTCAGCCTCCCGACGGGAACAGCCGACGAGTTCGATGAGGCGTTTGGAGAGACGAATCGGGTCAGTCATGACAGGGCCGTAACAAAAAAGGGGTGGGCATTGTACCTGCTGGGCGCCGGTTAATCCCGGCTCCATTTGCCGCAGATGCTTTTAATGTGGGAGCGGGCTTGCTCGCGAATGCGGTGGATCAGTCAATTTATCTCTTGAATGACACACCGCATTCGCGAGCAAGCCCGCTCCCACAGTGGTTCTATGTTGTGTCAGCCATTGCGCGTCAATTGTTGCGCCTGGCGCAAGCGCATGTGCAACAGCGGATAAGGCTGGCCCATGCCGTCGACTTCCGAGCGACCAATCACCTCGAACCCCTGCTTGAAGTAAAACCCCAACGCTTGCGGGTTCTGTTCGTTGACGTCCAGTTCATCGGCGTTCAGGTGTTCCAGGGCATAACGCAGCAATTGCTTGCCCAGGCCCTGGCCGCGATGGGCCGGGTCGATAAACAACATTTCGACCTTGCCCGCCGCGACGCCGGCGAACCCGGTGATGCGCTGGCGCGAGTCTTTGGTGCAAATCAGCATCACCGCGTCGAGGTAGCGGGTCAGCACCAGGTTCTTCAGCAAGTTGATGTAGCTGTCCGGCAGAAAGTCATGGGTGGCGCGCACCGAGGCCTCCCAGACCCGGGTGAGTTCTTTGTAGTCACTTTGTTTCGGTGTGTGGATGACCGAATGGTGGCGCATGCCCGCCTTGCCTCTCATGGGATGAATGATGCGAATCCGTTCTCCACAAAACGATAGACGTAAAAAAGCCCCGCATCTCGTCAAGAGAGCGGGGCTTTTTGTATTTTTTGCGTTTAGATCTGTTCAGCCCACAGGTCGTATTCGTCGGCGTCGGTCACTTTGCACCAGACTTTGTCGCCTGGCTTCAGATTGCTGCCGTTGTCGATAAATACGTTGCCGTCGATTTCCGGGGCATCGAAGAAGCAGCGGCCGACCGCGCCTTGCTCATCGACTTCATCGACCAGCACTTCGATTTCACGGCCGACGCGCATTTGCAGGCGAGCCGAGCTGATGGCCTGTTGGTGGGCCATGAAGCGGTCCCAACGGTCTTGCTTGACGTCGTCCGGCACGATGGCCGCGTCCAGCAGGTTGGCCGGGGCGCCTTCGACCGGCGAGTACTGGAAGCAGCCGACGCGATCGAGCTGCGCTTCGGTCAGCCAGTTCAGCAGGTACTGGAAGTCTTCTTCGGTTTCGCCGGGGAAGCCGACGATGAACGTCGAACGGATGATCAGGTCCGGGCAGATCTCGCGCCAGTTCTTGATCCGCGCCAGGGTCTTGTCTTCGAAGGCCGGGCGTTTCATGGCTTTCAGGACTTTCGGGCTGGCGTGCTGGAACGGGATGTCCAGGTACGGCAGGATCTTGCCGGCGGCCATCAGCGGGATCAGCTCGTCGACGTGCGGGTACGGGTAAACGTAGTGCAGGCGTACCCAGACACCGAGGCTGCTCAAGGCTTCGCAGAGTTCGGTCATGCGGGTTTTCACCGGCGCGCCGTTCCAGAAACCGGTGCGGTATTTCACGTCGACACCGTAGGCGCTGGTGTCTTGCGAGATCACCAACAGCTCTTTGACGCCGGCCTTGACCAGGCGCTGGGCTTCGTCGAGCACGTCACCGACCGGACGGCTGACCAGTTTGCCGCGCATCGACGGGATGATGCAGAAGCTGCAGCTGTGGTTGCAGCCTTCGGAAATCTTCAGGTACGCGTAGTGGCGCGGGGTCAACTTGATGCCTTGCGGCGGCACCAGGTCGATCAGCGGGTTGTGATCCTGGCGCGGCGGCACGGCGTCGTGCACGGCGTTGACCACTTGCTCGTACTGCTGCGGACCGGTGACGGCCAGCACGCTCGGGTGCACCTTGCGAATGTTACCTTCTTCGACGCCCATGCAGCCGGTCACGATGACCTTGCCGTTTTCCTTGATGGCTTCGCCGATCACTTCCAGCGATTCAGCCTTGGCCGAGTCGATGAAACCGCAGGTGTTGACCACCACGACATCGGCGTCCTCGTAAGTGGACACGACGTCATAGCCTTCCATGCGCAGCTGGGTAAGGATGCGCTCGGAGTCGACCAGTGCTTTGGGGCAACCCAGGGATACGAAGCCAACCTTTGGATTGGCCGTAGCAGGAGTGGTGGACATGTCTAACCTCGGTATTTGTGGCGCCTCCAGCCGAAGACGGCAAGGCGACAGACGGGCGCTATGTTGCGCCTCTGGTCAAAAAGTGCGCAATTCTAGCGATGAGACGCTCACTTGACCAGCTTTATGCAGGGAAATACGACGAGTGCTGCGCTATGCTTCGCGCCTTTACGCTTTACCGAATTTTTACAGTCAACAAATCGTCTGTAACCTTAAGTAAATCAGCGCATGCTGCACGGCAAAGCATAGTGCTTCTTATAAGAAGTCCGGGTCTGAGTAGTAGGAGTTTTGGATGGGGCAGGCAAGTAGTCAGGCGGCGGGCGCCGAGCATTCGGCAGCAAAACCGATCGGCATGCTGGTTGCGGCGGTCGGGGTGGTTTACGGCGATATCGGCACGAGCCCGTTGTACACCCTCAAAGAAGTGTTCTCCGGTGGCTATGGCGTACCGGTCAACCATGACGGCGTGTTGGGCATCCTGGCGTTGATCTTCTGGTCACTGATCTGGGTCGTGTCGTTCAAATACATGATGTTCGTGCTGCGCGCCGACAACCAGGGCGAAGGCGGGATCATGGCCTTGACCGCACTGGCGCGGCGAGCGGCAGCGGGGCATCCGAAGTTGCGGGGTTTTCTGGTGGTCTGCGGGCTGATCGGTGCGGCGCTGTTCTACGGCGACAGCATGATCACCCCGGCGATTTCCGTGCTTTCGGCGATTGAAGGCCTAGGGCTGGCATTCGATGGCATCGACCATTGGGTGGTGCCGCTGTCGTTGGTCGTGCTGGTGGCGTTGTTCCTGATCCAGAGCCACGGCACTGCGCGCATCGGCATTCTGTTCGGTCCGATCATGGTGACGTGGTTTGTGGTGCTCGGCGCCCTGGGCGTCTACGGCATCCTCCAGCATCCTGAAGTGTTGCAAGCGATGAACCCGGTGTGGGGCGTGCGCTTCTTCATCGTGCACCCGGGCATGGGCGTGGCGATTCTCGGCGCGGTGGTGCTGGCATTGACCGGCGCCGAAGCGCTGTACGCCGACATGGGCCACTTCGGCCGCAAGCCAATTGCCCGTGCGTGGTTCATCCTCGTGCTGCCGGCGTTGGTGCTCAACTACTTCGGCCAGGGCGCGTTGTTGCTTGGCGATCCGGAGGCCGCGCGTAACCCGTTCTACCTGTTGGCGCCAAGCTGGGCGTTGATTCCGCTGGTCGGGCTATCGACCATGGCCACGGTGATTGCGTCCCAAGCGGTGATTTCCGGTGCGTTCTCCCTGACCCGTCAGGCGATCCAGCTCGGCTACATCCCGCGCATGCACATCCGTCACACCTCCAGTGCTGAACAGGGCCAGATCTACATTGGCGCAGTGAACTGGTCGTTGATGGTCGGCGTGATCCTGCTGGTGCTGGGCTTCGAATCCTCCGGTGCCCTGGCCTCGGCCTACGGCGTGGCGGTGACCGGCACCATGCTGATGACCACCATCCTCGTATCGGCGGTGATGTTGCTGCTGTGGAAATGGCCGCCGATCCTCGCGGTGCCGTTGTCGATCGGTTTCCTGTTGGTCGACGGTCTGTACTTCGCCGCCAACGTGCCGAAAATCGTGCAGGGCGGTGCATTCCCGGTGATCGCCGGTATCGTGCTGTTCGTACTGATGACCACCTGGAAACGCGGCAAGCAGTTGCTGGTCGACCGTCTCGACGAGGGTGGCTTGCCGCTGCCGATCTTCATCAGCAGTATCCGCGTACAACCGCCGCACCGAGTGCAGGGCACCGCCGTGTTCCTCACTGCGCGTCCGGACGCCGTGCCCCACGCGCTGTTGCACAACCTGCTGCACAACCAGGTGCTGCATGAGCAAGTGGTGCTGCTGACCGTGGTCTACGAAGACATCCCTCGGGTCCCGGCCTCCCGGCGTTTCGAGGTGGATTCCTACGGTGAAGGCTTCTTCCGGGTGATCCTGCACTTCGGCTTCGTCGACGAACCGGACGTGCCGCAAGCGCTGAAACTGTGTCATCTCGACGACTTGGACTTCAGCCCGATGCGCACCACTTACTTCCTCAGCCGCGAAACCGTCATCGCCTCCAAACTCGAAGGCATGGCCCGCTGGCGCGAGGCGCTGTTCGCCTTCATGTTGCAGAACGCCAACGGCAACCTGCGCTTCTTCAATCTGCCGCTGAACCGGGTGATTGAGTTGGGCACGCAAGTGGAGATGTAATCCACATCAAAAAGCCCCCGTTGCCGTGAAGGTGGCGGGGGCTTTTTTGTGTCCGGTCACATCACCCCACTACAACGAAGATCCCCATGTGGGAGCGGGCTTGCTCGCGAAGGCTGTGTGTCATTCGACATAGGCACCTAAAACACATCATCAATCACGGTTTTGCCCATGTCATTCAGGGGTAATGCGGGGCCCAGGCGTGACTGTGGGTATCACTGGCGCAAGCGACATCCCACGCGGAGCCGCCATAGATCGATGACAAGCATAAAGCTGCCTCTATTCGTATTGAGCGCGCTGTTGCTCTGGTTTCACCGGATTACACGCCTGATAAATACATGCGTAGCGTCGTCCGGAGAATGTTTCGTCGAAATCGAAGCCAGCAACGCGGCAGAGCGCCCAAACGCTCGCACTACGCAATTCTCGGAGTTTGCCTACAGCCATCGAGGGCGTCATCTGATATTGCGAGACCGTTCGGCGAATGAAACTGAATGGCGAGAGGGTTTATAGGCTGGTGGGCTCTTAAGCAGTCGAGCTTGTCCTGTTCCAAATGGATCAGTTTGATCAGCAGAAGGACCACTTGATTCTTCAATTGGGCCTTGGTTAACAACTGTCCTTTGTCCTGGGACTGAGGACAGTTGCAGCATTTTGCATGGTGCGTGTCAATTGGCTCAGTCGTAAGGATGTGAGGCTATTTTTTTGGCATGAGTACGTGGGTCAATAAATTCGCATTTTTTGCAGCTTGCTGTATGTCGAATTCGACGCAATACTCTGCGTATAAAGGTGTGTCGAATTTGCATGATTGTGTAGAGAGGTAAGTATGACGGCATTACTAGATCGTGCTGATCAAGCGATATCGGTAACTGCGATGGTCAGGGGATTCAGTGCAAGGCTCAAAGAAATCTCCAGTCGGGCCACCGAGAGGCTGGTCATCTTCAAGGACAATCAACCGGCAGCAGTCATTATCAACGTTGATGCGTACCAGGAAATGCTCGACGAGCTTGATGACTTGCGAATTGAAGCTGCGGCCCGAGAGCGACTGAGCGGTTTTGATCAGTCGAAGGCAGTCAGTCACGACGATATGCGGGCTCGGTACGCGAAGAAAGACTAAAGGAGCTTTGGATGGTTTGGGGCGTTATCTATCATCCAGAGGTCCAGAAGGACCTGGACCTACTGGGGAACGTAGCAGCAAACCGTATTCTTGATGTCATCGAAGAGCGGATTATCAATGGCGAGCCGGACAAGAGCGGCAAGCCTCTAAGAGCCAGCCTTGCAGGGTGTAGAAGGATTCGAACAGGCGACACGCGTATCGTTTATCGGGTCGATGGCAAGGCGATCCAGGTGTTAATCGTCGCAGTCGGTGCCCGGCGTGACGAAGAGGTATACGACGCTGCAGAGCGCCGTCTCTAAATAAAGGGTCCTCGTGATCTTGTGGTAGCGAGGGTTTTTTGTCCGATCGCATAACTTGCAGGCAATGAGATTCAATGTGGGAGCGGGCTTGCTCGCGAAGAGGCCGTGTCAGTCGACCTCTATGTTGAATGACCCACCGCTTTCGCGAGCAAGCCCGCTCCCACAGGGGATTTGTGGTGCTGGCAGAAATGAAAAAGCCCCCGCAACCTTCAGGTTGCGGGGGCTTTTTGTTCGGCGGGGGCTCAGATCACTCCTGCGCCGTTGCCTCTTCCTTGGCCTGGCGCTTGACGATGATGTCTACCAAGCGCTGGGCCAGCGCAGGGTAGTTCTCGTCGAAGTGGTGACCACCCGGCAGTTTGATCGCTTCGCCTACAGCGGTCTTGTCAGTGCAACCGCTTTCGTCGACTTCTTCTTCGCCGTAGATGCACACCACTTTATCGGCAGGCAGCTTGGCCATTTCCGGGCCGGTGGCGGCTTCTTTGCCGGCGTTGCCGAGCCAGCCTTCGACTTCGATTTCGAAGCTGCCGGTGCGGGCGAAGGCCAGCAGGATGATTGCGTCGACGCGCTGCTGTTCAGATTCAGCCAGGCGGTTGTAGATCGCCGGCAGTACGTCGGCGCCGAACGAGTAACCGGTCAGGATGAAGCGCTTGGTGCCCCATTTCTGGCGGTAGTGCTGCATCAGTTCGGCGAGGTCCAGGGCGCTTTGCTCCGGGCTCTTGTGCTGCCAGTAGTAGCGCAGGGTGTCGATGCCGACCACCGGGTAGCCAATTTTCGCCATCTCGCCCGCGACGTCGCGGTCGAGGTCACGCCAGCCGCCGTCACCGGACAGGAACAGGGTGACGGTGTCTTTGGCCTGGCCAGCGGGCACTTCAACCACGGGGATCTGCAGGCCGCCAGCGGCTTTGTCGCCACCGACCAGAATCTTGCGCAGTTCGTTGTTCAGCACTTGCGGCAGGTTGATGTCGTAGTCGCTGATGCTGGTTTCGGCGTTGGGTTGGTCACGCACGAAGCCTGCGCTGGCGTCGTCCGGGTTGTCGTTCCAGGCCACCAGCCAGTGGCCGTGGGCGGCGCTTTTCGGCAGCAGGTGCGTGCAGCCACCTTTTTCCAGCGCCAGGTCCACCGACACGGCCTGGGCCTTGTCGTTCTTCTGCTCGGACAACCAGCGCCAGGCCAGCACCGCGCCAGGGCCGATGCCGCTGACTAGGGTCGCCGGGCCATTCAGCTCACGCAGGCCGGATTGCAGGGCCCGACTTTGCAGCAAGCAGTCTTTGGGCAGGATCACCTGGACGATCTGCGCCGAACCGCTGCGGCTCAGGGTCTTCAGTTGCTGGTCATTGAGTTTCTGTTCGTCAGTCACCGCCACCAGCACCTGAGCTTTGGGCGTGGTGCCGGGAATCACCCGGGTCATGGCGGCGCCGTCGGCGGGCGTCAGCAGTTCGAGGGTCGGTTCTGGTGCCGGGCGTTTCATGTACCAGTAACCGCCACCGACAATCAGGGCCAGCACTACCAGTGTGGCCAGTACGTACCGCAAGGAGCGTTGAATCATCAGCGTTTCACCAATCCAGTCAAGCCGCCCGCAATCAGGGCAGCAGTATCGGCCAGGGCAACCAGCGGATCGAGTCCGGCGGGCACGGCCATATAACGGGGTTCCCAGTCAGGCTGGAATTTGTCTTTGAAGCGGCGCAAGCCTTGGAAGTTGTAGAGCTGCTCACCACGGCGGAAAACCATCGAGCCCAGGCGCTGGGTCAGTGGGGCACCGCGACGGGGTTGAAGACCCGACAGCGGCACCATGCCCAGGCTGAAACGCGCGTATCCATGATTTTTATAATGTTGAATCAGGCCGACCATCATGAACTCCATGGTCAGCTTGGGGGCTTCCGGGTGTGCGCGCATCAGGTCGAGGCTGGCCAGGTCATGGCCGTAGGTCTCGAGCAGGTTGGCGAACGCCACCGGGCGCCCTTCGAAACGAATCACAGCGACGCGGAAATGCTTGAGGTAGTCGTCGCTGAAGCGGCCGAGGGAGAAGCCTTTCTCGCGCACGTTCTTGCCGGTCAGCCAGGCATCGGAAATCACCTTGAGCTCGTCCATCGGCGCTTGCCCCGGCTCGAAGATCTCCAGCGACAGACCGTCACGGGTGCCGCGATTCCAGGTGTAGCGCAGGTCTTTCATCTCTTTGCCCTTGGCTTCGAGATCAAAGCGATGCAGATCGACCCGGGCTTCTTCGCCAAGCTTGATCGCGGTCAGGCCGATGTCCATGTAGTACGGCAGGTTCTCGGCACGCACTTGATAGAAGACCGGACGGGCATGGTGGATATCGCAAAGGTCGCGGAACTGCCAGATCATTTCCGCCCGTTGCTGGGTCGGGCCGATCGGGTCGTACAACGCCACCAGACTGCGGCCACGGCGGGCGTACATCAGGAACGCCTCGTCGTTGGGGTGAAACAGCAACGCCTTGTCACCGGTCAGCGCGAGGCCGCCGTCGGGTTGCGACGACGCCATCAGGATCTTTACCGCACGGTCCAGTTCGTCCGGGGTCGGCAGATGGATGATCGGGCGCGCAGTGCGCAGCAACCAGGTCAGCGACACCACCACCAGCAACACGGCGGCACCCAGCAGCGAACGCAAGCCGCGAGGCGCATCTGCGTCGAGAGTGAACTGCCACCAGAGTTGATGGCTGTACGGGACGTCTTGATAGGCAAACAGCAGCAGCCAGATCGAAGCGCCGAGGACACACAGGCTTGCGACCAGATACAGCGGCGAGAACGGCAGTTCGGTCAGGCGACTGGCGCGATAGAACGAACGCCGGAACACCCCGAGCAGGCTCGCCGTCAGGGTCATCAGGCAAGCTTCTTCCCAGTCGAAACCCTTGAGCAGCGAGAGCAGGGCGCCGACCAGCAGCAGAATGGTGGTCAGCATCCACGCGGCGGAGAGGCGACGACGTAGACCTTGGGCCAGCAACAGGCACAGCACGCCGATTAGACTGGCGCCGAAGTGCGAGGCGTCGACCAGACGGTGCGGAATCAGAAAGCCGATGTGTTCCAGACGTGTGTCGATTTCCGGGGTCGCACCGGAGAACAGCAGCACCACGCCGGACATGAACACCAGCAACGCCAGAATCGGCGCTGCCAGACCCGAGGCCGCCCGCAGCGACTGACGGGACTGGAACAGGCGTTGGCCTTCGTTGATCAGCAGGAATACGCAGGCCACCAGCAATGGCAGTACCACATAAATCAGTCGATACAGCAGCAGGGCAGCGGCCAGTGGCGCGGCGCCGAGGGTGTCGGCGAACGCAGCCAGCAGAATCGCTTCGAACACCCCGACACCGCCGGGCACATGGCTGAGCACACCTGCGGCCAACGCCAATAGATAGATCAGCAGGAACGCGCCAAAGGGTGGGGCTTCGGGCAGCAACAGGTAAAGCACAGTCGCGGCGGCGGCCACGTCGAGGGCGGTGATCACCAGTTGCAGGAACGTCAGGCGACGCCCAGGCAGGCGCAGTGTGCGACGTCCGGCCTTTACCAAGAGGTTATCCGGGTAAGGCTGGTCCGGCAGGCGACGGCGGTAGATGCCGATCGCCAGCACCGTCGTGAGCAACAGCACTGCCGCGGCGATGACGCCCAGCAAGGTCTCGGAGAGGCCCAAAGCGGCGGAGGCGGCAGGCAGGTTGCTCAAGGTCGCCAGTGCTGCCAGCGGGGGCAGGGCGCAGCCGAGGGAAAGACTGGCAAACAGCGTCATGTGGGCAACATCGGAGGCCCCCAATCCATGACGTGCATATAAACGGTAGCGAACCGAACCGCCCGACAGCATCGACAAGCCGATGGCGTTGCCGATCGCGAATGCGGTGAAACCACCCAGGGCCAGTGTGCGTGGCGCCAGTGTGACGCCAGCATAGCGACTGGCGGACCATTCGTAGCCCAGCAGAATGATGAAGCCGACGATGGTTGCGCCCAGTGCACCGATCAATGCCGGTTTCGGGACTTCCAGGATCGAGTCGTGAAGCGCATACAGATCGAGTTCGCTTAATAGATGGCGACAGGCAATCAGCGCGATAGCGAACAACAACAGCGTGACCGCAAGACCTATGGGCTGACGGTATTTGCTGACCAGATCAAGCAGGCGCAAACGCTCGGCCTTGATAGGTTGTGTCGCTGTGACGGTGTCTTGTGGATCAGACGAGTTGGCGCGCATCAATCACCTCTTGGATTGTGCGCGACAGGATGGAGGTATCGAGCCAAGTTACCAATCCCTGTAGAAAAAAATAATCACAAATATTAACGCCTATCACCGGATTCCGGCGATGACACGTCATCGGTCGTAGAGGGCCTGCCTGGCACAGAGCATAGTCTGAACTCAGAGCCTTGGTGATCCCGAACGGTTCACTACACAGTGACAGATCATTGTTGCGAAAGGACTTTTTCAACAGATACAAAAAAGGCCACTCTTTCGAGCAGCCTTTTTTGATGTTTGGTTGCGGGAGCCGGATTTGAACCGACGACCTTCGGGTTATGAGCCCGACGAGCTACCAGACTGCTCCATCCCGCGTCTGTGTGGCGGCATTCTACAGCGGAACGCCGAGGTGTCAACGGTTAATCCTGAATCAGGTCAAATAAGCGTGAATTAGTGTCGACCGGTGATGGGGGAGAGGTAAGTTTCGGAATCAGAACGATTTCTCGTTTCTACCCGGTTCGCCGTTGAGCGACGTTTTGCACAAAACAGACGCGCACAAAAAAGGCCACTCTTTCGAGTAGCCTTTCTTGATGTTTGGTTGCGGGAGCCGGATTTGAACCGACGACCTTCGGGTTATGAGCCCGACGAGCTACCAGACTGCTCCATCCCGCGTCTGTGTGTCGGCATTCTACAGAGGAACGCAGGTGTGTCAACCTTCAATTCAGAGAAAACCTGTTCCTGTTCAATCGCTTAGCAACAAAAAGGGCGCGACTGCAGGGCTGGAAGGCAGGTGTGGCAAGGCTTTCAGCTCTATCGACAGGGGGAATTCGATTGAGAAAATAAATTCATCCAGCCTTTTCCTACAGGCAATGAAGAAGATTCAGAGTACTGGTGCTATATACAGGTGTCAGTGAGATACTGCCGATCCGGCTCGTCATTACGTCATTTCCTTGCCATGAACACCGCTTTTATATGACTCAACGCAAAATCATCCACGTCGACTGTGACTGTTTCTACGCCGCCATCGAGATGCGTGATGACCCGCGCCTGGCTGGCAAGCCTCTCGCGGTGGGCGGCTCGGCGGACCGGCGCGGGGTGATCGCCACCTGTAACTACGAAGCGCGGGCCTATGGCGTGCGCTCGGCGATGTCCTCCGGGCACGCCTTGAAGCTGTGCCCGGACCTGACCATCGTCAAGCCGCGCATGGACGCCTATAGAGAAGCGTCGAAGGAAATTCATACGATCTTCAGCGATTACACCGACCTGATCGAGCCGCTTTCCCTGGATGAGGCCTACCTGGACGTGTCGGACAGTGCGCATTTTGGCGGCAGCGCCACGCGCATCGCCCAGGACATCCGCCGTCGGGTCTCCAATCAGTTGCACATCACCGTCTCGGCGGGCGTGGCGCCGAACAAATTCCTGGCCAAGATCGCCAGTGACTGGAAGAAGCCCAACGGTTTGTTCGTGATTACGCCGGATCAGGTCGAAGACTTTGTCAGTGGTCTGCCGGTGAACAAGCTGCACGGCGTGGGAAAAGTAACTGCCGACAAGCTCGCCAGGCTCGGCATCAATGATTGCGCGCAGCTACGCGAGTGGAACAAGTTGGCGCTGGTGCGCGAATTCGGCAGTTTCGGTGAGCGACTCTGGAGCCTGGCGCGTGGGATCGATGAGCGGCTGGTGCATAACGACAACCGCCGACAGTCGATCAGTGTCGAAAACACCTACGACGTGGATCTGCCGGATCTGGTGAGTTGCCTGGATAAACTGCCCGAATTGCTGGAAACCTTGGCCGGACGCATGGCGCGCATCGACAGCAGCTATCGGCCGGGCAAGCCGTTCGTCAAAGTTAAATTCCATGACTTTACCCAGACCACACTGGAACAGGCCGGGGCAGGGCGGGATCTGGGGAGTTATCAGCTGTTGTTGACCCAGGCATTCAATCGCGGCGGCAAGCCGGTGCGGTTGTTGGGGATCGGGGTGAGGCTGGAAGATTTGCGCGGCGGGTTTGAGCAGATGGAGTTGTTTGAGCGGTAGTTTGGCGTTGAATGTTCGGGCGTCTTCGCGGGCAAGCCTCGCTCCTACAGGTTCACGCTATCTGTAGGAGCGAGGCTTGCCCGCGAAGCTTTTGCTTTTAATTCGGGTTCGGATCCGCCACCAATCGCCCGGCATCCTTGGTCAACGACTTGAGGAATTCGGTCTGCAGCTCAGGATCGTTACGCGTCAATTCGATCAGGCTCTGCTCCAGCTCACTGGCTTCTTCTTCCAGACCCAGCTCCGACAAACGTTTGACCCGGTGTACCCACTGGCTCACTTCGTCGTCTTCGAGGTCGTCATAAATCAACCCGTGGGCTTCGAGCAACTTGCCGCGCAAGCCACTGCTGACCGCCAGGGACGAGTCGGTGTGCACGTCGTCCTGGGCATCTTCGACGGTAATCAGCAGTCGGCTCAGATGATTGATGTCATGTTCAGCGAACGGGCTGTCCAACAGGTTCAGGCGCAGTACGCCGTTTTTGTCGGTGTTCAGGTCGAACGTTTCTTTGCCAGCCTTGACCTGCACCGGGCGCTCGCTCCACGGCAGGCTCGAGTATTCCGTGCGTTTGTCACGCTGGACTTCGTCGATACCGGCCAGGTTTTGCTGGGCGCGACCGTGGGACTGCACGTTCATGAACGGGTTGATCCCGGCGAAACCGTAGCTCAGCCAATCCTTGGTCACGCTGTCCGGCAGATTGCCGAGGGCGAACACGTTGACCACGTTCGCGCCGACACCGGCCACGATAGCCACCATGCCCAGCGGGATCTCGTAGGCCTCCCGCCAGGGTTGGTACGGCGTGTAGCGGTCGTAGTGACGCGTGACTTCGAATTCGGTGACTTCGAAGGTCTTTTGCTCGTGGATTTTCACCCGCCGTTGCGGCAGCTCAAGGACCTTGGGCTCACCGACATCGATCTGCAGGCTGTGATCGAGCAATTTGCGCTCGACTCGTTCCTCGTGCTCGCTGCGTTGTGACATGTGATTGGCACAGCCGCTGACCAGCAGGGTGCCGCACAGGGCGGCACCACCGAGGCCTAAGGTGTTTCGCTTGAACATGACTTCTCTATCTGGTGTCAGCGGCGGATACGGGCCTGGAGGAAGGACAGCACGTCAGCGACCGGCAGCGCTTGCGCCTCGGCCTCGGTGCGGCTCTTGTATTCCAGATTGCCATCGGCGAGGCCGCGGTCACTGACCACGATCCGGTGAGGAATGCCGATCAGCTCCATGTCCGCGAACTTGATGCCCGGGCTGGTTTTCTTGTCGCGGTCGTCCAGCAGCACTTCGAAACCGGCCGCAGTCAATTCTGCGTACAGCTTGTCGGTGGCTTCGCGAACCTGCTCGTTGTCGTAGCGCAGCGGTACCAGGGCAACCTGGAACGGCGCCAATGTGTCGCTCCAGATGATCCCGTTGGCATCGTTGTTCTGCTCGATGGCCGCAGCCACCACGCGGGAAACGCCAATGCCGTAGCAACCCATTTCCAGGGTAACTGGCTTGCCGTTTTCGCCCAGCACTTCGCACTTCATCGCTTTGCTGTACTTGTTGCCCAACTGGAAGATATGCCCGACTTCGATGCCGCGCTTGATTTCCAGGGTGCCCTTGCCATCCGGGCTTGGGTCGCCGGCCACGACGTTACGCAGGTCGGCCACGGTTGGAACCGGCAGATCGCGTTCCCAGTTCACGCCGAAGTAGTGCTTGTCGTCGATGTTGGCGCCAATCCCGAAGTCGCTCATCAGCTCGACCGAACGGTCGATGATGATCGGCAGCGGCAGGTTCAACGGACCGAGCGAGCCGGCACCGGCGCCAATGGCGTCGCGCAGTTCAGCTTCGGAGGCCATGACCAGCGGGCTGGCAACGCCTGGCTGGTTGGACGCCTTGATTTCGTTCAGCTCGTGGTCGCCACGGATGATCAGGGCAATCAGTTTGCCCTTCTCTTCAGCGTGAACCACGAGGGTCTTGATGGTTTTTTCGATCGGCAGATTGAAGCCTTCGACCAGTTGCGCAATGGTCTTGGCGTTCGGCGTGTCGACCAGGCGCAGCTCTTCAGCCGGCGCGGCGCGGGAGGTTTCGCGCGGTACAGCTTCGGCTTTCTCGATGTTCGCGGCGTAGTCGGAACCGTTGCTGAAGACGATATCGTCTTCGCCGGATTCGGCCAGTACGTGGAACTCGTGGGAGCCGGCACCACCGATGGAGCCGTTGTCGGCTTCAACAGGGCGGAACTTCAGGCCCAGGCGAGTGAACACGTTGCAGTAGGCCTGGTGCATGCGATCGTAAGTGATCTGCAGCGAAGGCTGGTCCGCGTGGAAGGAGTAGGCGTCCTTCATGATGAATTCACGACCGCGCATCAAACCGAAGCGTGGACGGATTTCGTCACGGAATTTGGTCTGGATCTGATACAGGTTGATTGGCAGCTGTTTGTAGCTGCTCAGCTCGTTGCGCATCAGGTCGGTGATCACTTCTTCATGGGTCGGGCCGGCGCAGAAGTCGCGACCGTGACGATCCTTGAAGCGCAGCAATTCAGGGCCGTATTCTTCCCAGCGACCGGATTCCTGCCACAGCTCAGCCGGTTGAGTGCTCGGCATCAACACTTCAAGCGAGCCGGCGGCGTTCATTTCTTCACGAACGACGGCTTCGACCTTGCGCATTACCCGCAAGCCCATCGGCAGCCAGGTGTACAGGCCCGAGGCGAGTTTGCGGATCATGCCGGCGCGCAGCATCAGCTGGTGGCTGATCACGACCGCGTCGGAAGGCGTTTCTTTCTGTGTGGCGAGCAAAAATTGACTGGTGCGCATGGTTGGCCGTTGTCGGTTGCTGATGACGAGAAATGACGGAGCATTGTACGGGCGAGATCTGCTGACGTACAGAAGTGCGGCCGGCGGTGAGGCTTGATGGCGGGAAACCTCCCGCCAATCGGGACGTTTCCTACAGCTCTTCCACCGCCGGCGTCTGCACCGGTTCAGGTGTCGGCGTCGGGCCGGCCCGGCGGCTCTCCTGGAACCAGTGCAGGGCGATCAGCAGCAGCGTCGGAACGCCGAGCAGGGCGGTGATCAGGAAGAAGTTGTGATAGCCGAACTTTTCCACCATGACCCCTGAATAGCCGCCAATCAGGCGCGGCAACAGCAGCATGATCGAGCTGAGCAGGGCGTATTGGGTGGCGGAGAACTTGAGGTTGGTCAGGCTCGACAAGTAAGCGACGAACGCCGAGGTCGCCAGGCCCGAGCTGAAGTTGTCCAGGGAAATGGTCAGGATCAGCATGTTCAGGTTGGCGCCCATGTCGGCGAGCATCAGGAACAGCAGGTTGGTTGCAGCCGACGTGATGCCGCCAATCAGCAGGATCGGCAGAATGCCGAAACGCACGATCAGCAGGCCTCCCATGCCGGCGCCGACCAGGGTCATGATCAGGCCGAAGATCTTGCTGACACTGGCAATCTGGTCCTTGGTGAAGCCCTGGTCGATATAGAACACGTTGGCCATCACGCCCATGACGGTATCGGACATGCGGTAAGTGGCGATCAGTCCCAACAGCAGGAACGCCTGCCAGCGGTAACGCAGGATGAAGTCGTTGACCGGCGTCAGCACCGGCGCCAGGCCGCGGCGGCCCATGGACGACAGGCACAGGGCGGTCAGCGTGATGTAGAGGATTGCGCGCAGGAATGCGCGGTCTTCCAGCAGCAGGTCGAGCAGGCTGACGCCGCCGAACAGCACGCTGGCGAAATCAGTGTTGTAGAGCTGGGTGAACATGGCCGGCACGGACACCAGCAGTACGATCAATACAAACACCGATGCCAGTTGATGCACAAAGCTATAGCGCCCGGCCTGCAACTGAGTGCGCAACGGCACCGGCGGCTCGCGCATGAACAGGGTGGTCAGCAGTGCCGGGATCATCAAGGCGCCGAACAGCACGTAGGTGCCGGTCCAGGCGGAATGTTGGTAATTGAAACCGGTAGAGCCGAAGCCTTCGGCGAAAAACAGTGCGCCGGCGGTGGCCAGCAAGGCTGCGATTCGATACCCGGACATATAGCTGGCGGCCAGCGCGGCCTGGCGACTGTCGTCAGCAATTTCCAGGCGATAGGCGTCCACGGCGATGTCTTGGGTCGCCGAAGCGAATGCGACGATCACGGCAATGGCGATCAGCCAGGACAGATGCTTTTGCGGGTCGCAGAAACCCATGCCGATCAGACCGAGGATCACCAGCGATTGGGCCAGCACCAGCCAGGAGCGGCGGCGGCCGAGTTTGCCGAGAAATGGCAGGCGCCATTGGTCGAGCAGCGGTGACCACACCCATTTAAAGGCGTAGGCCAGACCGATCAGGCTTGCATAGCCAATGGTTTCACGGGCCACACCGGCCTCACGCAACCAGACCGACAGCGTCGAGAACACCAGCATGTACGGCAAGCCGGCGGCGAAACCAAGCAGCAACAGCACGAGCGTTGATGGGCTGGCATAGGCGGCGAGCGCGGCGCGCCAGGTTTTACGGGGCATGGGCTGAAGTCTGCCTCAAGATTACGGAAACAAAGCGCGCACTCTAACCGCTGTGCTCTACCGGGCGCCAGCCATGACGCTGAATATCAACACGATTGTTCAGGATACTGATGCCCTCGGTGCGCAAACGCGCGCGTTGTTCGTCCCCCGAGGGACTGCCAACCGGCAGGCTGATCCGACCGCCGGCGCCGAGGACCCGGTGCCAGGGCAGCTTGGTGTCGCCGGGCAACTGACTCAGCGTGCGCCCGACCCAGCGAGCAGCGCGGCCCAGGCCTGCCAACTCGGCCAATTGTCCGTAACTCACGACTTTACCTTCCGGCACTTGGGCCAGGGTCAGGTAGAGCGCCGTGCGTCGGATTTGCGCCGGGCTTTCGGTTTCGGTGGTCGCGTCTGTCACGTCCGCAGTTCCTGAAGAAATGGGTTTTGCTGCCCGTAGATTAAGTCGTGAAGTGACAATTGAGAAATGAACTCAATAGAAATAGTTGGGTCAGTCCTTGCTAGCGCCTTATTCCTGCGGATAATGCCGACTTTTTTTCGCAAACCAGAGCCTTCGATCTGCTTATGTTGCCCAGAACCTTGCTGTGCCTCGCTGTCTTCAGTGCATCTACGCCTTTGCTCGCCGACACCGTGTGGTTGAAAAACGGTGACAAATTGAGCGGCAAGATCACCGTGTTCGATGGCGGCAAGCTGTTGATCCAGACCGAATACGCCGGTGCGATCCCGATCGACTGGAAACAGGTCAAAACCCTGGAAAGCGATCAGGAGTTGCTGGTCAAGCAGGATGCCTACAACGGTGAGAAGGCCAAGTCATTGAAGGCAGCCGAAGACGGCAAGGTCACTCTGGCCAATGGCGAGGCGCCGAAAACCGTCGAGCTGGCGAGCATTCAGCAGATCCTCAAGCCCAAGCCGATCGTCGAAGACCTGGTGTGGAAAGGTAATGTCGACATGGCGCTGGATTACCAGCGCGCCGAGAAGGACACCGACGACTACGATGTCGGCTTCAAGACCTCGGCCCGTCATGGTCGCTGGCGCCATACGGCGGAAGGTGAGTACAACCGCGAATTCCAGGATGACGTGGTCACCACCGACAACTGGCGCGCCGAATACTCCCTCGACCGATTCCTGACCGAGCACTGGTACTGGGATGGTCGCGTGAACTACAAGCGCGACAAGGTCGAAGACTTGTCCCGTCAGCGCGTGGTCGGTACCGGTCCGGGCTATCAGTTCTGGGATAACGAACTCGGCGCGTTCTCGCTGGGCTCGCTGTTCAACCGTACCGATTTTGAATACAAGGACGGCGGCAAGGACAACTTCTATTCCGTCGCCATGAAGTGGGACTACAACCGTTACCTGATTGGCAAGAAGGTGGAGTTCTTCACCAACGGCGAAGTGGGCAAGCCGCTTTCCGGCGTGGCTGATTACTCCCTCGATGCGGAAATGGGCTTGCGCTACAAAGTCACCGACTGGGCTTCGCTTAATCTCAAGGCCGAGCGGGACGTCATCAGCGGGACCGATGATGCTGATTTGAGCAAGACTCGATATACCGCCGGGTTTGGCGTGGCTTGGTAACAATCGGATCGCAAAAAAAGGCCCCGTAACCGAAAGGTTGCGGGGCTTTTTCTTTGGTGGCGGTCAACTAGCTGTTTTTACCAACAATGCGGGTCAGGTGCATTCACCTTGACGCTCGCCAGCCTCGTATCGGCATTCGCCGTTGGGGCTTCCGTCCTGTTTCCACATACGCATCACGCCTTGCTCACGGCCATCGACATAATCGACGGACGTATTCATCTGGCCGTTTTCATACCAGGTGATGGCTGGCCCCTGCAGTTTTCCGTCCTTGTAGATCCTGTGATCCTGCAGCTGGCCGTTTTCGTACCACTTCTTGAAGTCACCCTGTTCGCGATGCTGCTCATCCCATTGCCATTGCACGGTCTGGATGCCCTGGGCATTCCAGGTGGCATAACTGCGCTGTACCTGCTGCTCGAAAAACTGTTTTTCTTCCACTTTGCCGTCGGCGTAATAGCTGATGACCCAGCCGTCCGGGCTGCTGTCCACGTTGTTGCGAGTGCTGCGTACCGCGCCGTTTTCGAAATATGAAGTGCTTGGGCCTTGCGCCTTACCCGCAACGAAACTGCTGCTGTCCTTCAGTTTGCCACTTGGGTAATAGCTCATGGCCGGGCCGTCGGGTTCGTCATTGCGATAACTGATGCGGCCAACCAGTGCACCGTTTTCGTCATGCTCCAGGTATTCACCGTCGACACGTTTACCTTGATGCCATTTGTAGGCGTCAGCTTCTTTGCCGTTGTCGTGGTAGGTGGTTTGCCAGCCTTCCAGTTCATCGTTCAAATAGTTCGCGCGCTTGATGACAATTCCGTCTTCGGAATACGTTATCGCCTCGCCCTGGCGTTGGCCATTGGCATCGTTCTGATAGCTTTGTCCGAGTTTTCCGCTTGGGTAGTAGGTTTTTGAGGCGAGGACGGGTCTGCCTGAGACAAAGTCCTTGGCGTTGACGAAGTAGTCGCGGCGCAGCGTCTTGGAGTCGGCATAGTAGACTTTTGCTTTCCAGGCCTTGCGCTTGCTGTCATAGGGCATCGGCATTTTCAGGAAGTAAGACGCCTGGCCTTTGCTGGTCGGCGCATAGTCCTCGTCCAGATACAGCTTCCCGTCTACCAGAGAGGCGGTGAGCTTGCCGCACTCTTCGGGTGTGCATCCGCGGATTTTTTCGAAAAACGCGCGTTTGCCGTCGCAGGCGGAAAGCGTCATCAAGACAGGTGTTTCGTTGTCGATCAGTTCCTGGATTTCGTCCAAGGCTCCACTGAAAGACTCTGCGGGGATGCCCGACGACTCCGGGGTGAGGTAAACCTCATCGCTGCCGCAAGTATTTGCGCTGGAGAGTTTCAGTCGTACGGCGGGCATTAACTGGAGCTGCGCAGCGCCTTGGACGTCAGGGCCCTTGGCGAGGTAAGTAGCGCGAGTATCCATGCCGACGATGATGGTCGGGTGATCGGGGCGGGTATCGGCGTGCGTCGAGAGGGGGAGTGCGAGTGTGATCAGCGCTGCGCCTAGCGCTTTCCATTGATTGAACGGCATCCTGCTGCTTCCATGTGATTTTCCAGGTGGCGAATCATATAGAAGGACGAGAGGATGGCGTAAGGCAAAAACAGACGCCCACAAAAAAGCCCCGCTTTTAAGGGCGGGGCTTTTTACTAAAGCAAGTACAAGTTAGATAACTTGAACTTCTTCAGCTTGCATGCCTTTCTGACCGCGGGTAGCGATGAAAGAAACCTGTTGGCCTTCTTTCAGGCTTTTGAAGCCGTCGGATTGGATAGCTTTGAAGTGAACGAAGAGGTCGGGCCCGGATTGTGGCGTGCTGAAGCGGAAGCGTTTTTCATC
>NZ_JBIUXZ010000002.1:204229-444780 GCF_044744265.1 Pseudomonas sp. NPDC087342 | reverse complement strand
AGGAAAAATTCTTGTAGATGGTTGGATCGAAATTCAACATATCGTGTAGAGATTCTCAGTGACACAAGCAGCACAGTGGCGCCACCTTAACCCTTTTTCAGGAACGTGCCAATGTTTCTTGCGAAGGTTTCTCTGTTTTCGTGACTGACGGTGCATCTTATTGGCGCCAAGGTCCGGCAATCAGGGGGGATTGGCGAGAATTAATTCCTGCGCTTTGAACCCGGAGCGCGCGCCTAGTAAGATGCCGGACAGAATTTTTCCACCTCGCTATTCAGGACACCCGCCATGAGCATCAAATCGGACAAGTGGATTCGCCGCATGGCGCAAGAGCACGGCATGATCGAACCGTTCGTCGAGCGCCAGATGCGCGGCGAAGGTGCCGAGCGGCTGATTTCCTACGGTGTGTCGAGCTACGGCTACGACGTACGCTGCGCCGGTGAATTCAAGGTGTTCACCAACATCAACTCGGCAATCGTCGATCCGAAGAACTTCGACGAGAAGAGCTTTGTAGACGTAACCAGCGATGTCTGCATCATCCCGCCGAACTCGTTCGCCCTGGCCCGCACCGTGGAATTCTTCCGCATCCCGCGCAACGTGCTGACCATCTGCCTCGGTAAAAGCACCTACGCCCGTTGCGGCATTATCGTCAACGTGACGCCGCTCGAGCCTGAGTGGGAAGGTCACGTGACCCTGGAATTCTCCAACACCACCACATTGCCGGCGAAAATCTACGCCAATGAAGGTGTCGCACAGATGCTGTTCTTCGAATCCGACGAAGAGTGCGAAGTCTCCTACAAGGACCGTGGCGGCAAGTATCAGGGCCAGCGCGGCGTCACCCTGCCACGCACTTGATCCGTCCATCTGACAGTTCCCGGGAATTCTTCAGCAGGTAGACACTCTATTGGGTGTACTGCCCGGTTTGCGCACAGCGGACCGGGCCACTGCTCAGGAGTGCTCCATGAAGATCGATCCGCAAATCAGCGCCGAACTGGCCAGGCTTGAGCCCAATCAGGTCGGTGTTTTGGCCTGGTCCTTGTTGGCACATCCGCCAATCAATATGGCAGGGGGCATCCCCGGCCAGCCTGATCCCGATACCCCAAACGAACAGCCGACCGAACCCGGTGAGCCAACCCTGCCGGATGAGCCGCCTCCAGCACCTGTCGCCTGATGCCGCTATCTGCACTCACCGCACGACGCGTCATCCTGTAGGAGCGAAGCTTGCTCGCGAAGGCGGTGTACCAGTCAAAAATGATGTCGACTGGCACACCGCCTTCGCGAGCAAGCTTCGCTCCTACAAGGTTAGCGTTAGCCGATCGGCCATATTTCGTTGTCGCCGATGACGAAAATCCTGCAACTCTCGTCTGCTTCGACTTGATACCCACCGGTAAATGCGCCGAACGCGGGCAATAGACTGATTTCCGTTCCCAGCCTGAAACACGCCAGGCGCAAGCTTTGCCGGCCTCTGCCATTCAGCCGATACACCGGATGCACATGCCCCGCCAGGACATGACGGCTCGGGTGCGGATCCGGTTCATGCTGCAGGGAAAACGGCCCCAGCAAGAATGGCTCGGGCACCACGCGGATGTTCAGCGAAGCCGGCGGATCACCCGCCCGTTTGTCATGGTTGCCGCGAATCAGCGTCATCGGCAGATCGCGATGGCGTTCGCGCCAGGCTGCCAGCGCCGTCAAGGTGTCCACGGCGTGTGAGCCGGGCCCGTGGAGAAAGTCACCGAGGAAAATCAGCTGGCGACAGGGCAGGGCCGCCAGCAACCCATCCAGCACCGCGATGTTTTGCGCGGTCGTGCCCCGTGGCACTGGCTGGCCGAGGCTGCGATAGGCCGCAGCCTTGCCGAAATGCACATCGGCGATCAACAGCGCTTGCTGGGCGGGCCAGTAAATCGCTTTCTCGGGCAATAACCACAATTCTTCGCCGGCCAGGCGCACAGGATAAGGCGTGCTCATCAGGCTTTCCCGGTCTGTGCGGTTTTCTCGAGATCGCCGACCATGCGCCGGATTCGATCCGCCAGTTTTTCGGAACTCATGCTCTCGCGCATCCGTTCCACCAGCAGCGGAAAGCCCAGAGGCGTCGGACGTTTGATCTGATGCAGGTCGAATCTCAGACTGTTGATGCGGGCCAAGGTCTGCTCCAGTCGCTGAATATCCAATTCTTCCCGTAGGACTTCTTTCCCTGCCTGGTCCAGCAACAGGTTGTCGGCGTCGTACTGCTTGAACACTTCGAAGAACAAGCCGCTGGATGCCTGGACCTGCCGCGTACTCTTCGGCGCGCCGGGATAACCGGCGAACACCAGACCGGCAATCCGCGCGATCTCGCGAAAACGCCGCAATGCCAGTTCACCGGCGTTCAGGCTGGCGAGCACGTCGGGCAACAGCTGCTCGGCGTTGAACAAGTCGGAATTCAGATGACCGGACCAGTCAATCGGCGTTGCACTGAGCAATTCCAGGCCGTAATCGTTTACCGCGATGGAAAAGGTAACCGGTTGGCGCTGACTGACCCGCCATGCCAACAGGCTCGCCAACCCCAGATGCACCTGGCGCCCGGCGAAGGGATAGAGGAACAAATGCCACCCCTCGCGCGATTTAAGCGCCTCGGCCAGCAGCGAATTTTCGGTCGGCAGCCCGGACCAGCGTTGCTGCACCTCCAGCAGTGGACGCAACGCGGTCATTTCCGGGCCGTCAAAATGCCCCGATGCCGCGGCACTGAAACGCGCGACAACCGCCTGCGCCAACTCGCTGGACAGCGGCATGCGCCCGCCATTCCAGCGTGGCACCGCGGCTTTTTTCACGTTGCTGCGCTTCACATATGCGGTCATGTTTTCCACACGGACCAGTTCCAGCAAGCGTCCCGCGAACAGAAAACCATCGCCGGGCTTGAGCCGGGCGATAAACCCTTCCTCGACACTGCCCAGTTGTTTACCGCCGCCGCCCTTGCTCCAGAACTTCAGCTGAATGCTCGCATCGCTGACGATGGTGCCGATGCTCATGCGATGTCGGCGCGCCAAGCGTGCATCCGGCACACGCCAGATGCCCTGTTCATCGGGCTCGACCCGGCGATAATCCGGATAAGCCGTCAGAGAAAGTCCGCCGTGGCGTACGAAGGCCAGCGCCCAGGCCCAATCCGCTGGCGTCAGGTCACGATAAGCCCACGCGCTGCGCACCTCTTCGTACAACTCATCGGGAATAAACCCACCGCCCAGCGCGATGCTGACCAGATGCTGCACCAGCACATCCAGCGGCTTGTACGGCGATTCGCGGGGTTCTATCCGCCGCTGCGCCACAGCATCCTGCGCGGCGGCGGCTTCGATCAGTTCCAGGCTGTGGGTCGGCACCAACGTCACCCGTGAGACGCGTCCCGGCGCATGTCCGGAGCGCCCCGCCCGCTGCATCAGTCGCGCCACGCCTTTGGCCGAACCAATTTGCAGCACGCGTTCCACCGGCAGGAAGTCCACGCCCAGGTCCAGGCTCGACGTGCAGACCACGGCTTTGAGTTGTCCGTCCTTGAGGGCCCGCTCAACCCAGTCACGGGTATCGCGTGACAGCGAACTGTGATGCAAGGCAATCAACCCGGCCCAATCCGGGCGCGCCTCAAGCAAGGCCTGATACCAGATCTCCGATTGAGCGCGAGTGTTGGTGAACACCAGGCTGCTGGGACTGGATTCGATCTCGGTGACGACTTGCGGCAGCATTTTCAAACCGATGTGCCCGGCCCAGGGGAAACGTTCGATGGCCGGCGGCAACAGGGTATCGACGCGCAGGTCTTTACTGCTCTGGCCCTGGACGCTGATGCCGCCACCCTGCGGGATCAAGACCTGTTCTGCGTGGGATTGATTACCCAGCGTCGCAGAAACGCCCCAAACGATCAGTTCGGGATGCCAACGACGCAGGCGGGCGAGGGCCAATTGCAGTTGCACGCCGCGCTTGTTGCCTAGCAGTTCGTGCCATTCATCCACTACCACCATGCGCAAGGTCGACAGCGCTGTTTGCGCATCGGCGCGGGCGAGCATCAGGGTCAGGCTTTCCGGGGTAGTAATCAGCGTGGTCGGCAGGCGCCGGCTCTGGCGGGCGCGTTCGCTGCTGCTGGTGTCACCGGTACGCAGACCGACGCTCCACGGTATCTGCAAATCCGCCAGCGGCGCTTCCAGGGCGCGGGCGCTGTCGGCAGCCAAGGCACGCATGGGCGTTATCCACAGCACGGTCAGCGGTGCGGCAAACGGTTTGCGTTTACGCGATGTTTCAACCGGCGCGACGGAGGAGGCGAAGCGATTGAGCGCACCAAACCACACCGCGTAGGTTTTACCGGCACCGGTGCTGGCATGCAGCAACCCGGATTCACCCCGTTTGACCGCCGCCCATACCTGTTTCTGAAAGGCGAACGGCTTCCAGCCACGGGCGGTGAACCATTTTTTTGCGAAGTCGGGGGAGGTTCCCATGCCGGCGGCGTGCGCTCTGAAAGTGTTCTTTCAGTGACCGCGACGGGATGCGAAAGGTTTAATTGCGATACGCGGTCCTGTAGGAGCCAGGCTTGCCGGCGAAGGCGACTTCAAGGACGCCTTCGCGAGCAAGCTTTGCTCCTACAGGGTGAGGGCGGTGGTCTTACTTGAGGTTACCGCTGAGGAACTGTTGCAACCGCTCACTCTTCGGATTGCCCAACACATCCTCCGGCGCGCCTTGTTCCTCCACCAGCCCCTGGTGCAGAAACAACACCTGGCTCGACACTTTGCGCGCGAAGCTCATTTCGTGGGTGACCATGATCATGGTCCGGCCTTCTTCGGCCAGGCCCTGGATCACGCGCAGCACTTCACCCACCAGTTCCGGGTCGAGGGCCGAGGTCGGTTCGTCGAACAGCATGACTTCCGGCTCCATGGCCAAGGCGCGGGCAATCGCCACCCGTTGCTGCTGACCACCGGAAAGAAACGCCGGGTATTGGTCGGCAACACGCGCTGCCAGACCCACCTTGTCGAGGTAGCGCCGGGCGCGGTCCTCGGCTTCTTCCTTGCTGCAACCCAGCACCCGGCGCGGCGCCATGGTGATGTTTTCCAGCACGGTCATGTGGCTCCACAGGTTGAAATGCTGGAACACCATCGCCAAACGGGTGCGGATGCGTTGCAGTTCGTCGGGATCGGCTACGTGCATGCCGTGACGGTCCTTGACCATGCGGATGTCTTTGCCATCCAGGCTCATGGCGCCGTCGTTGGGCTGTTCGAGGAAGTTGATGCAACGCAGGAAGGTACTTTTCCCCGAGCCGCTGGCGCCGATCAGGCTGATGACGTCGCCGGTGTTGGCCTTGAGCGAAACACCTTTGAGCACATGATGGTCGCCATAGCTTTTATGCAGGCCGTCGATGGTCAATTTATACATGGGGCATGCATCCTCAAGGCGAAAGTAGGTAGCCGCTGCGATAGGCTTCGGTGCCCGCGACGTGGGCGATTACCATGCCGGCAGTGGCCATGCGGCGCAGCGAGCGGGCGTACATCAGCCCGGCGGCGGTGCAATGGATAGGGGTGACGCGATCATTGATCGGGTCGATGACTTCGGCGATCAGCTGCCCGGCTTCCAGGTATTGCCCCGGCAGCGCGGTGAACACCAACAACCCGCCGACTGGCGTGGTCACCGGTTCAACCCCGGCCAGCGGCGTGGCCGGGTAGGGCAGTTCGGGCAGTGGCGCTGCTTCGCCAGCGATGGCGCCGAAGTGAATCAGGTAATCGATCAGCGCCTGGCAATCGCCGCTGGCCAGCGGGTGATAGACGTCACCCTGGCCACGCAATTCGACGGTGACCGAGAAACTGCCCAGCGGAATATCGAAGTGCTCGCCGAAGCGCTCCTTCAACTGCCACCAGAGCAGCGTGAAACATTCATCGAACGACTGCCCACCGGAATCGGTGGCCAGCAGACTCGCCTCGGCACCGATGTAGCGCGCCAGCGGCTCGACCTGCGGCCAGGCTTCGGGCGTGGTGTAAAGGTGCGCGACGGCTTCGAAATCGCAATGCAGGTCCAGCACCATATCCGCATCGCAGGCCAGCCGTTGCAGGGTCAGGCGCTGGGATTGCAGTTGCGTGCCGGCGGTCTGGCGGGCGAGGGCGTTGCGCAGGCTGGTGCGGATCAGTTCGAGGTTGTACCGCGAATCGTCGCCGAGCTGGCCTTCGATCTCGTTGCCGACCTCTTCGCTCAAATCGACGAACCAGCGATTGAAGTTCTGCCCGCTCTCCAGCTCATAGCGGCCCAGCGGCACATCCATCAGCACCTGTTCCAGGCCCACCGGGTTGGCGACGGGCACCAGCACGATTTCGCTGCGCAGGCGGCCGGCGGCTTCCAGCTCCGCCAGGCGTTGCTTGAGGTGCCAGGCCACCAGCATGCCGGGCATTTCATCGGCGTGCAGGGACGACTGGATGTAGATCTTGCCTTTGGCCGACGCGGGGCCGAAGTGGAAGCTGTGGATCTGTCGTGCGGTCCCCGGCAGCGGGGCCAGCAAGTCATGTATCTGGTGGCGCATGTTCGTCTCTTTATTCCTGGAAACGGGTCCTAGTGAGTCGGCCCGAGGAAGGCCAGCCATCGACGTTCGGCGAGACGGAACAGGCCGACCAGCGCAAAGGTCACGGTCAGGTAGATCAGCGCGGCGATGCCGAACGACTGGAAGGTCAGGAAGGTCGCCGAGTTGGCGTCCCGCGCGACTTTCAGGATATCGGGGATAGTCGCGGTGAACGCCACGGTGGTCGAGTGCAGCATCAGGATCACTTCGTTGCTGTAATAAGGCAACGAGCGACGCAGGGCCGAGGGCATGATCACGTAGGCATACAGCTTCCAGCCGGTCAGACCGTAGGCCTTGGCCGCTTCGACTTCACCGTGGTTCATGCTGCGGATCGCCCCGGCGAAAATCTCCGTGGTGTAGGCGCAGGTGTTCAGGGCGAAGGCGAGGATGGTGCAGTTCATCGCATCGCGGAAGAACGCATCCAGCACCGGCTGCGCACGAATGGCCGCCAGGCTGTAGATCCCGGTGTAGCAAATCAGCAACTGAATGTAGAGCGGCGTGCCACGGAACAGGTAGGTGTAGAACTGCACCGGCCAGCGAATGTAGAAATGCGGCGACACCCGGGCGATGGACAGCGGGATCGACACCAGGAAACCGATGAAAATCGAGGCGCTGAGCAGCCAAAGGGTCATGGCCAGGCCGGTGATGTTGTTGCCGTCGCTATAAAGGAAGGGTTTCCAGTATTCCTGCAAGAGTTCGATCATCGTACGGCCTCCCGGGAACCGGCGGCGTAACGGCGTTCGAGCCAGCGCAGGACGAAGTTGGAAGCGCTGGTGATGACCAGGTAAATCAGCGCGGCAAGCACCAGGAAATAAAACAGTTGGTAGGTGCTTTTACCAGCGTCCTGCGCGGCTTTGACCAAATCGGCGAGGCCGATGATCGACACCAGCGCGGTGGCCTTGAGCATCACCATCCAGTTGTTGCCGATACCCGGCAGGGCGAAACGCATCATTTGCGGGAACACCACGATTCGAAAACGCTGGCCGCGTTTGAGGCCATAAGCGGTAGCGGCTTCGACCTGGCCCCGAGGCACGGCGAGGATCGCCCCGCGGAAGGTTTCGGTGAAATACGCACCATAAATGAAGCCCAGGGTAATGACCCCGGCGCTGAACGGGTTGATCTCGATGTATTCCCATTCCATGAAATCGGTAAACGACGTCAACCAGGTTTGCAGGCTGTAGAAAATCAGCAGCATCAGCACCAGGTCCGGCACGCCGCGAATCAGCGTGGTGTAGATCTGGGCCGGAACCCGCACCAGTTTGACTTTTGACAGTTTGGCGGTGGCGCCGAGCAGGCCGAGCAATACGGCCACCAGCAGCGACAATGCCGATAATTTGATGGTCATCCAGGTGCCTTCCATCAGCAAAGGACCGAAGCCCTTCAAGCTGAAGGCTGAGAGCCCCAGGTTTTGTAAGAGGTTTTCGAACATAAATCAGCAACCTGATTGGATGAAAAAAGCGCCCATCGCGAGATGGGCGCCGGGCATTATTTGCCGCTGTACAGATTCAGATCGCCAAAGTGTTTCTTTTGAATCTCGGCGTATTTGCCATCGTCGTGTAACGCTTTGATACCTTTATCCAAAAGCGCTTTCAGCTCGGTGTTACCTTTCTTAATACCGACAGCCGTTTTGGCCGGGAGCAAAGCGTTGTCGACTGGCTTGCTGACATCGTAATCGGCACCTTGTGGCGACTTCAGGAAGCCCAGTTCGGCTTGCAGCATGTCCTGAATACCTGCGTCGAGACGACCGGAAGTCAAGTCGGCATAGACCTGGTCCTGGTTGGCGTAGGCCTGGGTTTTAACGCCAGCCTTGTCCAGAACGGCTTTTGCATAAGCTTCCTGGATGGTGCCTTGTTCGTAGCCGACGGTCTTGCCCTTGAGCGAAGCGACGTCTGCGGTGACCCCGGAACCTTTCTTGAACACGTAGGCGGTCGGGCCGGAGAACAGCTCGCTGGAGAAGTCGATGACTTTTTCGCGCGCCTCGGTGACGGTCATCGAAGAGATCACACCGTCGAATTTGTTGGCCTTGAGGCCCGGAATCATGCCGTCGAAATCGCTTTCGACCCATTTGCACTTGACCTTCAGCTCGGCGCAGATCGCATTGCCCAGATCGATGTCGAAGCCCACCAGGCTGCCGTCGGCCGCTTTGGACTCGAAGGGTGCGTAGGAAGGGTCAACGCCAAAACGCAGTTCTTTGTACTCCTTGGCCAGCGCGGAGCCGGCAGCCATGCACAACGCCAGTGCAGAAAGGGTCAGCAATGCTTTTTTCATTATTCAATCCCTAAGAACCAATATGAGCGCTTGTGGCGCAGAATTATTGTTACTGGAAAGCGTAAGACCTAATGAAAGTAGCAATTTCCGAACCAGAGTCCCGAACAAGTGTTTTAAAAGTGATTCAAGAAGTCGCCGGGGCGGATTTGTGCACGGAAACGGGCGTCGGAAATTTCCTGCACCAATATAGTTCAGGCTGCCACAACTCTCCTTGTGGGAGCGAGCCTGCTCGCGAAGACGGAGTGTCAGTCACCAGAGTGTTTTCTGATACACCGCTTTCGCGAGCAGGCTCGCTCCCACAGGGGGATTGGGGTTAGGTCAGAAGGTCCTGCAGGGTTGCCAGGCTATCGGCGTCTTCCACCGACTTATCCTGCCTCCACCGCAACATTCTCGGAAAGCGCACCGCGATTCCACTTTTGTGGCGCTTGGACAGCGCGATCCCTTCAAAGCCCAGCTCAAACACCAGGCTTGGTTTCACGCTGCTCACCGGCCCGAACTTCTCCACGGTGGTTTTGCGCACGATGCTGTCGACCTTGCGCATTTCCTCGTCGGTCAGCCCCGAATACGCCTTGGCGAACGGCACCAGCGACCGTTCGCTGGCGTCGGGCGGGCCGTCCCAGACGGCGAAGGTGTAGTCGCTGAACAGGCTCGCCCGGCGGCCATGACCCCGTTGCGCATAGATCAGCACCGCGTCGACGCTGAACGGCTCTACTTTCCATTTCCACCACACGCCCATGTCCTTGGTCCGGCCGACGCCATACATCGCATCCCGCGCCTTGAGCATCATGCCCTCGACGCCAAGCTGTCGCGACGCTTCCCGTTGCCGGGCGAGGTCGAACCAGTCTTCACCGCTCAGCACCGGCGAGCCCAGGAGCACCGGGCTGTTGCAGGTGGCGATGACCTTATCCAGTTGAGTGCGCCGTTCGGCCTGGGTGTGGTTGCGCCAGTCTTCGCCTTGCCATTCCAGCAGGTCGTAGGCGAGTAACACTACTGGCACCTCTTCGAGGATTTTCTTGCCCAGGGTTTTACGGCCAATCCGTTGTTGCAGCAGGGCGAAGGGTTGCACCGCCGGTGGCGCTGTCGATTGCGGATCGAAGGCGTCTTCGGTGGTTGGGTGGGTGGATTTCCAGACCACGATTTCCCCGTCGATCACCGTGCCGTCCGGCAAACCATGGGTCAGCAACTCCAGTTCAGGGAAACGTTCGCTGACCAGTTCTTCGCCACGGGACCAGATCCACAATCGGCCTTCACGCTTGACCACTTGGGCACGGATGCCGTCCCACTTCCATTCCACCTGCCATTGGCTGGCCGGGCCGAGCAGTGTTTCGAATTGTTCCACCGGTTGTGACAAGGCGTGGGCGAGGAAGAACGGATACGGCTGGCCGCCCCGTTGCGCATGTTCGTCATCGGAGGGTGGCGCGATCAGTTTGAGGTAGTGCGCTGCGGTCGGGCGGTTGGACAGGTCGGTGTAACCCACCAGGCGCTGGGCCACGCGTTTGCTGTCGAGCCCGGCCATCGCCGCCAGCGCCCGGGTGACCAGCAACTTGGATACGCCGACGCGAAAACTGCCCGTGATCAATTTGATGCACAGCATCAGGCTGGGGCGGTCGAGTTGCGCCCACAGGGCTGGCAGGCGCCGGGCCAGGAACTCCGGGGTTTCACCGCGCAGCGGCAGCAGTTTGTCTTCGATCCACACCGCCAACCCGTCGGTAGAACTGTGGGTGGCTTCGGGTAACACCAGCGAGATGGTTTCCGCCAGATCACCGACCGCTTGATAACTCTCTTCGAACAGCCACGTCGAGAGCCCGGAAATCTCCACCGCCAGTTCCCGCAGCGCGCGCACCGGCACCAACTGCCGAGGCCGGCCACCCGAGAGAAAATACACCGCCCACGCGGCATCTTCCGGCGCAGCCTGGGCGAAGTAAGCCTGCATCGCTGCGAGTTTAGCGTTGCTCGAAGTGGTGGCGTCGAGCTCGGCGTACAACTCGGCGAAGGCTTTCATGCTTGCACCTCGGCGGTTTCCGCGACGACACCGTGGTCTTCCTCGTCATCGCCGTATTCCGTGCTGAAGCCTTGGGCATCCAGCCCTTGTTCGCACAGATGCCGCACCAGCACAGCGACCGAACCGTGGGTGACCATCACCCGTTCGGCGCCGGTCTGTTCGATGGCCCAGAGCAGGCCGGGCCAGTCGGCGTGGTCCGACAGCACGAAACCCCGGTCCACGCCGCGCCGCCGCCGCGTACCGCGCAAACGCATCCAGCCGCTGGCGAAACTGTCGCTGTAGTCGCCGAACCGGCGCATCCAGGTGCTGCCACCGGCCGACGGTGGGGCGATGACCAATGCCTGGCGCATGATCGGATCGCTCTTTTTCACGTCGCCGGCATAAATTGTGGGTGGCAGGTAAATACCGCTGTCGCGATAGACCTGATTGAGCGGTTCCACCGCGCCATGCACCAGAATGGGGCCGAGGCTGGCGTCGATGCCGTGGAGAATGCGCTGGGCCTTACCGAAGGAGTAGCAAAACAGCACGCTGGCCTTCTCGGCTGCGATGTTGGCCTGCCACCACTGATTGATTTCGGCAAAGATCTGCGACTGGGGCTGCCAGCGATAAATCGGCAAGCCGAAGGTCGATTCAGTGATGAAGGTGTGGCAACGCACCGGTTCGAACGGCGCGCAGGTGCCGTCGGGCTCAATCTTGTAATCCCCCGAGGCGACCCAGACTTCACCGCCGTATTCCAGGCGCACTTGCGCCGAGCCGAGTACATGGCCAGCGGGATGAAAACTCAGGGTGACACCGTGGTGCAGCAGACGTTGGCCGTAGGGCAGGGTTTGCAGGTTGATGTCCTGGCCCAGGCGTGAGCGCAAGATCCCTTCGCCGGGAGCCGCCGCCAGGTAATGTTGATTACCGGTGCGGGCATGGTCGCCATGGGCGTGGGTAATCACCGCGCGCTCCACCGGACGCCAAGGGTCGATATAGAAATCACCGGCGGGGCAGTACAAACCTTCGGGACGCGCGATAACAAGGTCCATGTTGTTGCCAATATGGGGGGCTTGTTAGCTAGGAGGTTTTTGCGAGGTGAGAAGTTCTATTAGGTTTTCAGGGCAAATGAAAATTCAAAATTGTGGGAGCGAGCCTGCTCGCGAAAGCGATGTGCCAGGCAACGATGATGTTGACTGACATGACGCCTTCGCGAGCAGGCTCGCTCCCACATTGGGACGGTGTTTAGCGTTATTTACCCGGTGTCAGGGTCAACCGCGCCTTGCCATATGCCTTGTCAAAGTTCTGCGGCTGCATCGGCAGGCTCATGTACTGGCCCTTGAGCCACGGGTCGATGCTGTCGAGGTAGTTCGGGCTCGCCGGGTTACCGGACTGACCCGTACCGTTCTGGCCCATCAGCGGTTCGGACTGGCCGAAGTCGACGATAAAGCGCATGGACGGCACCAGCGTGGTGTTGAAGTCCTGGCCCCAGGCGAACGCCGCAGTGTTCAACGTGGTGTGATCGCCGCCGGCCGCCAACGGACCGCGCACGGTCTGGCCAGTGGCATTCTTCCACTCATAGCGGTGCAGTTTGCCCCACTGCCAGGCCTTGTGATCCCCGCCCAACTGACTGTCGCCAGCACTGATGGCCGCCGCCAGGCTACGGGCAAGGATCGCCGGTTTGTCTTCTTTTTGCGGGGTGCGCGCGTCATCCCAGAACGGGCTGTCTTCGCGACCAAGCAGGTGATCGGCCTGGGCCGCGTAGGACAACTTGCCGTTGGCGATAAAGGCTTTCCACGCCGGGCTGCTTTCCGGGCCGAGTTCGTCGAGGAAGATCTGCTTGGTGCTTTCCTGCAGGAACAGCTCATAGATTGCAGCATCGGCAGAGGTCGGGCTGAGCTTGCCGTCGAACGCCATCAACCGCGTCAACGCCTCGCGGGCCTTGCCGCGATCAGCTTCCGGCAACGCTTCGATCGCCTGTTTCAGCGGCTGGGCCATGCCCGGCGCTTCAAACATTTTCTTCAGTTTGGCGGCGAAGGTGGTGGTCTGGTCGTACTGCATGGCGATCAGGCTGCGGCTGTCGTGCTTGCCTGCGCCGGCCAGTTCGGCCATGCGCTCGCCACGCTCCGGGGCGGACCAGGAATTGGACAGCTGCATGCCGTAGCCATGGGGAATGACCCGCTGGTTGGCGGTGCCGAGCCAGCCTTGAGCCGGATCCTGGTCATACGGGTGCAGCATCGGGTCGGCGTAACCGTCCCAATCGTAGCGACCTTCCCAGCCCGGCGACGGCAACAGGCCTTCGCCTTCGCGACGGTTCGGGTAGCGACCGGTGACTTGCCAGCCGATGTTGCTGGCGTCGGCAAATACCAGGTTCAGGGCGATGGCGCGGATTTCACGGCTCGCGTCCGAGGCTTTCTCGACGGTCTGTGCGCGGGACAGGTCGAAGAACGCGTCCAGGGTCTTGTCGTCGGTGAAGCTCGGGGTTTGCAGGGCCAGGCCGAAGCCGTTGGCCATGCTCAGACCCTGGGCGCTGTTGAGCAGCGCCCCGTGGCGGGTTTCGTACACCGCTTCACGCAGCGGCCGCTGGCCTTTGACGAAGTAGGTTTCGTTACGCACCACCACCGGCTGCCATTTGCCATTGGCTTCGTAGGTCAGGCCGTTGCCTTGGCGTTTGATTTTTTCCAGGAACAGGTCCTGGTTGTCGCCCATGACCGAGGTCATGCTCCACGCCACTTTGCCGTTGAAACCGCCGAGCACCATGGGCAGGCCGGCAATGCTGACGCCCGCCGCCTGATATTTCGGCGCGCGGATCTGCACGTAGCTGAACAACGACGGCACGCCCATCGGGCCGTGGCTGTCGCTGGCCAGCAAGCTTTTGCCGCTGCGACTGCGTTGCGGGCCAATGGCCCAGTTGTTCGACGAGGTGGCGCCGAGCAGATTCAGATCGGACAGTTGCCCGGTGGCCTTGGTGATTTCCGCCAGGCCTGGAATCGCGCCGTTGAGCTTGATGCCCTGGAGCTTGTCGGCTTCGCCCGTTGGCAGTTTTTCGTCGGGCGCGGACGGCGTCAGCCATGGGAGCTTGTCGGTGTTGACGGTTTGCGCCAGCACTAGCGAAGAGATTTCTTCCGGCAGGTTGGCCGACTGGCTGAAATTCAACAGGCAGAAAATCAGCGCCGAATCTTCCGGCTTCCAGTATTCAGGCTTGTAGCCGCTGGCAGCGAGATCGGCCGGCAGCTTGTCGCGGTAGCGGAACAGGTAGGCGTTGACGCCCCGGGCATACACTTCAAAGAAGCGCTTGAGCCGTGGCGAAGAAGCTTTGTACAGCTCACCGGCACTTTTCTTCAGGTTGACCGCGCGCATATAGCGGTCGGCGTCGAGCAGGTCCGCACCGGACATTTCTGACAGGCGGCCCTCGGCCAGCAGGCGCATGGTCACCATTTGCGTGAGGCGGTCGCTGGCGTGGACGTAACCGAGGGCGAACAGCGCGTCGTGGAAGCTGTTGCTTTCGATCAACGGCATGCCCATGGCATTGCGCCGAACCGAAACGTTCTGCGCCAGGCCCTTGAGCGGCTGCACGCCGGAAGTCGGCGGGAGGGTGTCCTGGGTGTTCCAGGTCTGACAACCGGTCAGGCTCAAAACACCGGCCACTGCTGCGGCAACGCCGAACCGGGGAAGAAAATGTGTGAGGGCTGGCGAGGCCATGGCAAAGCTCCTGCGGGGGTAGTAACGCAATAAAGGCGCTACGTTAGTGAGCAGGAGGTGGCCGCGCAAGCGGGGCATGGGGTTATTTCAGGATTTGCCTGACAAAACGCTATCTATCGGACGCCGCGTCCCTGTGGCGAGGGGGCTTGCCCCCGTTCGACTGCGAAGCAGTCGCTATTGCAGGCACTTCGGTTTATCTGAAACACCGAGGTGCCTGAATTGGGACCGCTATGCGGTCCAACGGGGGCAAGCCCCCTCGCCACAGAGGCTCACTTCACAATGGGATCGAGCAGGTCTCAAGACTTAGGCGGATTCACCTTCGCGGCAATCGCATACGCCTTCACTGTCGCCGGACGGTTCTGAATGTGGGTGAACCAGCGCAGCACATTCGGGAAGTCTTCGAGGTTCTGGCTCTGCCACTTGTGGGAAACGATCCACGGGTAGATCGCCATGTCGGCAATGCTGTACTCGTCCCCGGCGACGAACTCATTGCTCGCCAGTTGCTTGTCGAGCACACCGTAGAGGCGGGCGGTTTCGTCGATGTAGCGTTTGATCGCGTAAGGGATTTTCTCTGGCGCGAACTGACTGAAGTGATGATTTTGCCCGGCCATCGGGCCCAGACCGCCCATCTGCCAGAACAGCCATTGCAATGCTTGCTGGCGCCCACGCAGGTCTTTGGGCAGGAATTTGCCGGTCTTCTCCGCCAGGTACAACAAGATCGCCCCGGACTCGAACAGCGCCAACGGCTCGCCACCATCCGCAGGCTCATGATCGACGATGGCCGGGATTTTGTTGTTCGGGGAGATTTTCAGGAATTCGGGTTTGAACTGGTCGTTCTGGCTGATGTTGATCGGGTGCACGTCGTACTTGAGGCCGGCCTCCTCGAGGAAAATCGAGATTTTGTGGCCGTTGGGGGTGGTCCAGTAATACAGGTCGATCATGGAGTACTCCAAAAAATAGACGTCATAAGGTACGGACAGCAACCGCTCGCATTAGGTCGTCCTGTTTGCACTGGAGAGCTTGCCTGTAGGAAGAGGTGATGCTGAAGTGCGTGAAATTCAATGACCCGACACGAGAAAAGTCAGCATGGAGCTCAAGACCAACGCAGCGCTGATCATCATCGACCAGCAAAAAGGCATCCTGCAGCCCAGACTAGGCCGTCGAAATAATCCTCAGGCCGAGGAGCGTATTCTCGATTTACTGGTGTTTTGGCGGCGCACGTCGCGGCCGGTGATCCACGTGCAACACCTGTCCCGCTCAGCGGAGTCGGTGTTCTGGCCCGGGCAATCGGGTGTGGAATTTCAGGAGCGGTTTCAGCCAATGGCGGGCGAGCAACTGATTCAGAAACAGGTGCCGGATGCGTTTTGTGCGACGGGTCTGGAGGCGCGGTTGCGCGAAGCGGGGATTGATCAATTGATCATCGTCGGCGTGGCGACTAACAACTCGGTCGAGTCCACGGCGCGCACGGCCGGGAACCTGGGGTTTGATACCTGGGTGGCGGAGGATGCTTGCTTTACCTTCGACAAGGCCGATTTCTTCGGTAATGCGCATTCCGCTGAAGAAGTGCACGCCATGTCGCTGGGCAACCTGCATGGCGAATACGCGACGGTCATCAGCACCGCGCAGATACTCACACCCGACCTGTAGGAGCGAGGCTTGCCCGCGAAAATGGCACCTCGGTCATGCAGGCTCACCGCGTCATCGTTCTTCGCGGGCAAGCCTCGCTCCTACAGAAGGTTATGTCGTGCACAAAACCAAGGTGGGAGCGAGCCTGCTCGCGAAGGCGATTCAACCGGCGAAGCAAATCTTCGCCCGAAGCATCAAGCGCCGTGGCACTTCTTGAATTTCTTGCCGTTGCCGCATGGGCAAGGGTCGTTGCGGCCGACGTCTTTCAGGGCGTTGCGCACCGGTTCCTGGTGAGCGTGGCCGCAGTTCGGGCCGTGGACATGGCCATGGTCGTGATCATGGTGGTCATGGGCATGATCATCGTGATCGTGATTGCAGTCAGGGCCATGAACATGGGGTTGCTGGGTCATCGGGGTTACTCCGGAATTAAATCGGCGGGGATTATCACGCCATTACGCGCCAGGTGCACGTAGTGCGCGATGAATAAACCGGTTTCCAGTTCACCTTCCAGACGATAGGGGATGGGTTGCTTGGGGCTTTTGAGCATTTTCACCAGGTCGCGCACCTTGGGCCACAGGTTGGTGCGGATCGGTACTTTGAAATACGCGCTGTGCTTGGGGCTCACCGTGAACCAATGCTCGTGCTCGCCTTCAGTCAGCAGCATGTCGCCCAGATGAATGCGGTATTCGAGGCTGCGGACGGTCAAGTCGCTGTCGTTGGGGTTGTCGACGCGAAAGTGCAGGATGAATTTCTGTTCCAGCAGCTTGGCCCGTACCACTTCGACCTTGACCAGATGCACCTGGGGATCGGGTTCGTCGCTGCTGAACCAGGAGGCGCAACCGCCCAGGCTCAGGAGGATGAGCAGGGTGAGCAGATGTAAGGCGTGGCGTTGACGGATCATGGTGGTGGTTCTCCCTTGAGAACCATTCTAGCCCCTGTAGGAGCAAGGCTTGCCCGCGAATGGCGATAACGCGGTCTTTCTGAAGTCCGCGTTTTCGTTCTTCGCGGGCAAGCCTCGCTCCTACAGAGAGCCTCAAGCGCCGAAATAACCTGCGCAACACTTCTTGATGTATTGCAACAATACACTACCGGCGATATCGCCTCAGTCGCTGTCTAGGGCAGGCTTGCAGCAAGCATAGCCGGTGGGGTGGCACACAGCAGCACCCCGGAACGGATGCTGTAGCCAGTATGGTGATTACGCCAATGATTACGATGAACAAGCCAAAAACACGATTTAACTTGACTTATAGAAAATGTTGTATTTGACAAATCTGGGTCTATGGTGTAAGATAGTATCAGGAAGGGGAGTTGTTTTTTGTGCTCCCGCTCCACCCGTCCGCAGCACTTCCAAACTAATAGAACATCCGCGTCGAGCCCGTGTAGCCATGGAGTTCGGTGTTGTTGTGGCCGAAGGTTTTCAGAATGCCTTCTGACTCCAGTTTCAAGTCTGGTGGCCAACTACTTGTAGATCAGGATGGGAATCCTCCGAGTCGTTGACAGAGCGATGATCGAATCTCTGTCACAACTGGCCGGACTGCACTCAAGGCAGTTCATTGCACTCCGACAGTGAAGTGGGCCGAACACTGTAGAGGGGGTTTTTAGATTTTCTCCCTCGACCCAAATTAAATGCAGCCTCCTTCAAGGCAACCCTTGTTGGCCGAGACTTAAACCCTCTCGGCCAAAAATTTGTGCTGCGATATCCGCGTAACCAAACTTACCAAACACATACACCATCTATTTAGAGTTCAAGGAGCCTATATGGCAAGAGTCACCTATCAGCCCTGTGCTGTATGCACCACGAGATTCCCAGTAAGACCACAAGCACCACACGCTAAGTTCTGCTCTACCAAGTGCCGAATGCAGCATCACCGCCAAGAAAAGCAAAATGAAGCACCACAACAACAAACCCAAAATGAAGGAAGCACCATGAGTAACAAATCAACACAAGCAACAACAGAAGTACCAATGCAGTTTGCATTCAGCGATTCTGAATACCGCTCACGCTGCCAGAATGCGAAAGGCTTTTATGAATCACGAGTCGAGAAACCAAGCGCCGATATTCTTGGTGCTATCGTCGAGTTCAACCCTCGCACATTGGACGAATCACATGAGCTGTATCACCAATACCGTGCAGCCGGATGGCTTCCACTTGAGCCAGTAGGAGGGCTACCAACTGCAATGCTACTGGAAAGTCCGCTTGCTTCGTTCATTACGCTGTATTTGAAAAAGCCAGCGCGAGATCAGGAGCGCGACCTTGTTGAAGTTTGCAAACAAGTGAGAGCGGATTACGAGGCAGAACTTGAAGCCGCGTTGAATGCTGAGATTGACCGTCAAGTGGCAATGTCACTGGCTAAAGATGAACGTGACCGACTACAGGCCGAGCAACAACAGCGCTTGAACCGTGAACAACAAGTGCGTGATGAACTCGCCGCGTCACGTGCCAAGCTTCGTGAAGAACTAATTAAATCAGGCAGATTGACCAAAGAAGGAAACGCACAATGACCGATAAAATCGATCCAAACACACTATCAAAAACTGAGCTGATTCTACGTGAGAAGTACGCAAAAGATACACTTGTTACAAGCTCTCCAGAGCCCACTACAGTGACGGTAACTAAAGAGGCAGTAGACGAGGAAGCATCCGAAGAGGATGTAGCGGCCTTCAAGAGAGCCTTGGAACTACTTGAATTAAAGGCTCGTGCTGCCGAGATTATCAAGATGGCTAAACAAGCTAAAGCGAACAAAGGAAAACAATGACAGCGAGCGTTACACCGATTCAAACCCTGCAAAATGGGTCGACTCAATACCACCAGATTTACCGCATCGTTTCAAAGAGCACCACACTAAACCAAGATGGTACAGGGCTACAGTTTTCTGTAGACGTCCGAATCCTCATGCACGACTTTCGTAGGTTTGTTGATCGCTGGCATGGGTTCCATGTGCAATACAGCTATCAGTGGATTCGTCACGTAGATGGGGCTGTATTTGTAGCGCTTTCTGGAAGTCGTTCAGTGCAAGCGGCATTCCGTAGCTATGTAGATCGCTATAAGAGTCCGCTGATGTTGATGAGCAACAATTTCGATTATGGCAGACGCATCCCTGTTGGACGTAGTGTTACGGAGTTTCAGAAAGAACTGAATGAGTTGTTTGATCCGAAACATGGCCGTCATGGAAGAGGGGGTAGCCGATGAACTCAGAAATCATTGCCAAACTCGTTGGCCTTCTCCGGTTCCAAGTAGATGTATCCGGCCTTCAACGCTTTGAACGTGGTCTAGCCCAAACACGCCAAAAGATGATGGCGCTGTCTCGTGAAGCAGATGTGTTGAGTAAGAAACTGGGAGCCAAGATGGGCATCAAGGTTGATAGCGCTGGACAGGAGAAACTAGCCAAGACTGTTCGTGCAAACCTTGATCGTGAATTGAAGCTAGAGAACGCCGTGCAGCGTACTCGGCGTGCCACCTTCACCGCCGAGCTTGCAGGCCAAAAGCTGATCAACCTTCGTCAGAAAGAAGGATCAGCAATTCAGTCCCAGGCACTGCGTGACAAGATCGCTCAGGCTGTTCTAGATGCCAAGTCAGCGAAGGCCGAAGGCGAGCGCTTGAAGGTGTCGGGAGCAGTGCTCAAGCAGACTCAATCCGTTGAGCAACACAAGGCCCGCCAAGCTCGCTGGGAAGCCTTGCTAACGCAGCAGCAACAGAAGACCGCCATCCTTCAACAGAAGCAATATCAGGCGCTGACAGCCACTCAGAAAGCCGAGCTTGCCCTACAGCAAGCCAGAGTTCGCGGGCACCGGGCAGCAGAGAAGTTCGCTGCGTCACAGGAGGCCGCAAAGCTCCGTGCTCAGCGTCTCGATGTGAGCCACGCCCAAAGAGCTGAGCGCTTCCAATGGGCTCAAACTCGACAAGCTGCATGGGCCGCAAGGCAAGCCGAACCTAAACCCTCGACAGGGTTTATGGGGCTGGGAACTGGCGCTCTTGCCCTAGGTGGTGTGACGGCTGGGCTTGCCGCCATTGTGGGCGCTGTGGGGGCTCTCAGTGATCGTTTGGCAGCAACGCAGACCCGCGTGTCGGCAAGTCAGCAACTTGAAAACGTATTGGCCCAAGCCGGAGGCAAGAACCCTGCAAATGCGGAGTTCGCCAAATCGGAGTGGCTGCGGATCAATGCCAAATACGGCACTGAAACGAGTCTTGAATCTGCCAAGGCGTACAGAACGTTTCTGATGGCAGAGATGGCCCGAGGGCGCAGTCTTTCCCGCGCCACCGGCACCTATGAAACACGCCAAGCAGCATATCGCGGGGCTGGAATGACGGCCGAGGAGCAGCGTCGTGCAAATTTGCAACTCCAGCAGATTGCCAGCAAATCACAGGGTGATCGCGAAGACCTGAACACCTTCTCCGAAGCAGCGCCATTGCTGGTGGAGCCAATCCGCCGTGCATGGGCAGAGCGTAACAAGCATGCACTTGATGCCAATCTTGAGAGGGATTTCAGGGCCAGCACCAAGAAGGGCAACCTAAAAGCAATCGACTTTGAAAACGGTATCAAGCTGTTCGTGAAGGAAAACGCCGCTGCAATTGAACGTCAGAGCGGCAGCATCGATGCAAACGCCACTCGCCTATCCAACCAACAATTCTTGCAGCAACAGGGTCTAGACCAGAATCCTGAGTTGATAGGTGCAATCAATGAGCGCATCAAAGCGGAAATGGAATTGACGGAGGCAATGAAGCCTTTCAAGGAAGCAATGGTGCAGTTCGATATCGGGCTAACCAAACTTGCTACCTCGATGCTTCGTCTCACTGCTGGCAAGAATGGTGACGGCACAGAGAAAACAGAGAAAGACCGAGCACAGGAAGTTGGTAGTGCTGGATTCCCTGAGGGCGCTGGTGCTATTGATCCAAGTGTGATGGGTGGTGGGCCTAAACCATCCACAGGCGAGAAGGTGAGAGACCCCATCAGCATGTTGTATCGCTGGCTCACTAACACGCCTGATTACGAAGAAGGGCCAGCCAATAAAGCGAAAGCCTTGATTCCAAACCTATTGGGGATGCAATTCAACAAGATCGATGTATCCAAGTTCACTGCTGACGGATACAACGGGCCAAGTGCAGACGATGATGGTAGTTATCACCAATTCCGAATGTATGAGCCAAGAAATGCGGCAGATATCATGTATGCAGCGGAAGAGCGTCAGCGCCAGAAACAACCAGCTCCTTCGTGGTTGGGTGCAATGGACTTGAACGGTCAGGTCATTAACAAACCTGTTGAGAGTCACGTTGATCAATCCATGCACAACGATATCAAAATCGATGTGGTAGTTAATGCAATCGATCCAAATGGCAAGGCACTTGGCGATGCCATTGGTGATGCTGTAAGTGAAAAGGTTGATGCCAAGGTGAGTCAGTTGTTGCAATCAACCAGAGCCGCACAGAAAGAGGTGCAGTAATGAAAGCTGTTATTCAAGCGATCATGCTCGCCTGTGTATTGCAAATCTTAGCGGGCGGTGTGTTCACCACATACATGTTGGATCGTGCCAGCGCTGTGTCAGAGCAATACACCGATACAGCACTACGGCTGCAATATAACCAAATGCAAGTCCAGTTCTCGGATGAACGCAGTTCAATGAAAAACTACGTAGAGAAAACTGTTGCTCTCCGTATCAACCAATCAAGAGGCACCAAACAATGAATCAACTCTACACAAGTGCAATGGGGGCGGCGAAAGCCGCTCACTTCTTTTCCCGTCTTCTACGGCGCCCTGTAATGCGCTCTATGGCACTTAACAAGCATGGGGTGCCACTCTGGATCGTCTCTTTAGATGGCGCCTCCCACAGCGCACCACAGGAGCTTTAAATATGATTCACAGACCGCGTAATCAACGAACTTGCCAATGCCGTCATTGCGGTAATGGTTTTCTAACTTTTAAAGCCACAGCGTTTTGTGGTTCAGCTTGCCGACATTCATACATTGCCATCCACGGCAACAACAAACCAGAAACAGGAGCGTACCTAGATGGCGCTAGCAGTACCGGCAACAACACCCAATAAAAAACACCGCATCACATGTCTCCACTGTGGCAAGCGTCCACGGATGAAATCGAAGACGGCGAAGTATTGTAACGCTACATGCCGAAACAGCGCCCGTAACGAATCACGCCGAGTAACATACCTCTACAACGCTACAAACTCGCCATTCTTCCAAGAGCTTGCCCGCCAAGCCATCCGTGCAAGAACAGACTTGATCTTTGACGGTTTCACCGAGGAAGATTTAGGCACGCTGTATGATGTTTACGCTTTGGCTCAGAAGTACAATGGATATGGAGAGCGAAAGAACGCGGGATTAGCCCCTTTCGAGTTGTCGCACATTTGCCCGGTACGTGGTGAATCAACAGTCGGTTTGTTCCGTGCCGATAACTTGGTAATTGCTCCCAGAGGTTTGAACCGCTCGCACTCCATAAGACACTTTTCAGGTGGTGCGTCTATCCCTCGTGACAAGCTCACTCCGCGTCACTTTCTAGACAGAGATTCAAGCGAGAAGGATGTCATTGCACGAATCATCAAGATCATCGGTGAAGACGTTGTACTCGCAGTTGTGGAGTCTCGGAAGATTCAACCCTTTAAGCGTAACGCTTTGGTTTGTTGGCTGAGAGAGCATCTAGATCATGCCAACCCAGACCACGATAAGCACTTCGCCATTTTGGATAGTGCAAGTGCGAAGGTGTTAGGTGCCATCAAGCGAGAGGTGCAAGGGAAAGAGGCGCTAGATGGTAGTGGCTGGTCTCCCCGTATGTCTGATGAAGTGACTGTGCTGCTGGCTGAGTGGGAGCGCATCGGTAAGGCATACCGTCCCGAGATTCTTCCTGCAATAGAACGCCTGAGATTCATTGAAGTCAATACAAGTAGACGTTTGCGTCTTGAGTTTGAAATTGATGATCCTGGGATTCAGATGGTGTTCGATATGCTACACGGTAAAGCTGTTTCTACAGTGCAGCCGTTGATTGACGCAGTGCTAGACAAGGCACTGTCAAATGACGCGATGTATAGCCCAACTCCAGAGTTGAAAGCTTTGGGTGTAGTAGTGGTGCCGCGTGTCATTGGTAGTTTCTCAAGCGAGCTAGATGGAGAGTTGATTAGCTACGTTCCTAGACTCACTGGACAAGATCCCCATGCAGACGATGTTCCAAGCTGGTCGTTGTAACACAGAGCCCTACCTTTCGAGGTGGGGCTTTTCTTTGTCCGCCACGTGAAGAAACACCGCGCTCAGGTAGGGACGTGAGTCGCGAGGTAGCAACAGGCTGAAACCCTTGTAGGCTCTGGCCTACAGCATGATTTGCGTGGACAGTAATCCGACCGTCCCGCATGCATCTGTATAGCGTGAGCTATAGTGCTTGGTCTGCTGGAGTGGGCGAAGCCAGCGTACAAACTCTTACGCTGAGGTGATACGGATGTCCAAGAAGAAAGACGGCCCTACAGTTCCACGAGAACACTTCGTAGTTGGTCACACTGCTGGGATCGTGTCAGAGCTGACCTTTACCGTAGACCCCCTCACTGGAATTCCCAGCGTTCTAGAGCTAGACCCAACATCGTTACGCAGCCAAATATCCTACGCCCGTGGGAAGACAGACAAGGTGCTCACCTCTTCGCCCGTTGATAGCTTTGCCGCTCTAGACAAAAGTTTCATTGACCGTATGCGTGAGCAGTTTGATTACCTGATTGCCGTAGACACGAATACCGAGCTTGATCGCATTGATGGCTACAAAGTGAGTGCGTGTTGCATTTGCTGCATCGTTGATCCGTTGGCCGTAGTGACAGACCCAATAAAATACGAACACCTTGCCGCCTACTTGATCCTTGATTCTGCCGATGAAGGTAACGCCGAACTACTAGGTTGGCACTTGGTGGCAACGGTGCACATCAACACTCCATTCCTTCGAACAAAGCGTGTGGGTGTAATCGTTGATAGTGAGCTGGGAGATCATGTTGCAATCAACGCCAGAACGAAGCCCTACTACAAAAATCACATGTTGCCCGCCAACATGACATTGGTTTACGCGTCCGACGCTGCTACAGAGACATTCATCAACGCCATGATCAAGCTGAATGACAAGAACGCTAACGGACTGATCAAGGCGGTGAAGCAACAGGGGTTATCCACGTTGCAGCTAAAAGGGGGTGTGAAGCTAGGCACGGCTACATGCCATTGCATCGCGCCCAAGGCTACCGGCAGCCCGAGTAAATAACCTCACCCATAACCTCTGAAATCCTGCCCAAAAGCCCGTTAAAACCTATCGAGTCAGCGGTTTTGATAGATTCGGTTGATATGTGCAATCAGCTACACGCCAGTGTTTCCGGGGCTTCCCGTAATCCATGGATAAGCTCGAAACGGTGAGAACGCTTCAACTTGAGGTTTCCGCACCAAAACGGCAGTTTTGAGCTGGAATCACCAAATTCTACAAAACAGCCACACACACCAAGGACGACCGCCATGCCAGACAACACAGACGCCAACATCGCCACAGCAGACGTGCTGACCCTCCTGTTGCACAACCAACATGCCTTGGCCGCTGCTATCGAAGAGGTGGCCCTTTGGGCTAAGGCTGGCGGATCGCCCTACACGCATGACAACGCCGTCACGGCGCTGCAAACCCTCGATACGAATGCATCCGCCATCACCGAAGCGATCAACCGATTGCGACAGATTTAGGGTAGGTCTCCATTCATCTGCAAGTATTTACAAATCTAGGATCACCGACCAAGAAACGTATACAGCCACATCCAAGAAATGTAAACTGGCCCTACACACAACGGAGGGCTGGACGATGAAGACCGTGAACATAGTTTCCTACTTGCGAGTATCGACATCGGGCCAAGGTGATAGCGGTCTGGGTCTTGAAGCTCAACGCCAGTACATCGAACAAGCTGCCCTCCAGAATGGCTGGACAATCATTGGTGAGTTCATCGACACAGTGTCGGGTAGCATCGCCATTGAAGACCGTCCAGAAGGCGCTAAGGCCATTCAGATGTGCAAGGCTTCATCAGCTCAACTGTGTGCTGCCAAGCTCGACCGTATCAGCCGTTCGGTTGCCCACATCAGCGCCTTGATGGAGCGGGTAGAGTTCAAGGTTGCCACCATGCCCAGTGCTGACGCCTTCCAGTTGCACATCTACGCAGCGTTGGCAGAACAGGAAAGGAAGTTCATCGGCCAACGTACAAGGGAGGCCCTAGCATCGCTCAAGGCTCGCGCTGAGTCTGGTGATGTAGTGTCGATTCAGAAGATAGCCAACCGCACACAGGCCCTCTCACATGGCCGCACACAGGCCAACCGTGACAAGGCTGCAAAGGCTGTGGCTGATCGTGTATCCGCGTTCGATACGGCCATCAGTGCCGAGATTGAAGCGTGTCTGTACAGAGGCTTACGCACTTTGGTGAAGGTCGCTGAATGCTTGAACAAGAAGGGTGTAACCACTGCCAAGGGTGGTGCGTGGTCTGCCACTCAAGTGAGCCGTGTCATGAGTCGCCTTGGTCTGACGTTCGAAGCTGCAAACGCCTGAGGGGTCGTAGCGTTATTTGTATATTCCTAGCCCCTAGAGGGTTGCCCGAGCTGTCCTGCTTGATACCTCTGAGGTCGGTCCCGGTCACGGCTTATATTTCCAGCCTTGAATCCCAGACGCTCTCGCATGTGGTCGAAATTTTTGGCGAAAAATGGGGGCTGGAAAATATCGCCCCTACGGGGCTGCTAACGGTGTGTCACTTGCAGGGGTAGGCATCGGCATAGGCAGCCAACACAAGCACTGAGTCATGGTTGTTTAGTAGGCTGGGGTTGTCTTGCATGTATTTGGTTACGATCCGTACACCCTGACCATAAGTCACGTCGTGGGGTATGCAGAATTTCTTCGGAAGTTTGTCCTGATAGAGGACGAGCACGTCAGTCACTCCTTGAACCACTCCCATGCAGTGCCCTGAATCGTAGGTGTCCGGCCCTTGAATCTCCATGCTCCGAATCAAGGCTTGGCACTGTAGCAATAGCCCGTTACCGTCCAAGGCCATGGCGCTGCTGCTCGCTATTGTCCCGGCCAACGCCACTACGCCCATCCATGTCTTCATCGGTGCAATCCCTCTCAAGTTGGCTGAGATTACCCGGTAGCTTGGCCCGGTGCCATCGCTCGCGCACTGCGTGCCATCACGTCACACGTTGGGCCAGGTTCTGGAAATATTACCCATCACCAAGGCGTTACTCAGGAGTTGGCCACAATGCATATCCCCAACCAACTACATGCGTCTGCCCACAGTTCCAGCAATCTTTAAGATCGCCATGTTCCATGTCTTCGATAGAAAAGTCCTTTCCGCATTTATAGCAGGGGACTGATTTGAAGCCGACACGGCTCGCGGTGAAACGATCCTCATCGAGTTTCGCTATGGTGTGCTTCGCACCACACGTTTCCTTGTAGCATTCAACGACAGCAGCGTTTTCAATCTGCAAATTACTCACATACATGTCTGCGCCACAGACCGAGCAAGCGATGGTCGTTATAGAGTTTATGGTGCTCAGCATGGTTGCCGTTGAGACACGCTCGATTTCGTCAATTATCTCTTGAAGGCTTGTTGCTTTGATTTTGGACGGTGCATCAGCTTCTTCAAGGCTGGGAAGGTGTAGGTACTTGCCTAGCTTGTGGTAAGACGAGTTAAGCCACTTGTAGGGGAACATCTTGTGATTGCCAATGTGCTTCCAGTCACCAGACGGAGTGCCATCGGCATTTTCCATACATATCGTCAGGGTACTATCTCGGTCAGCATTTGGCTCAAAGCTGAGCAACATCTTCAAGGCTTGTGGTGGTTGCCACTTGCGGAATATGGCGGGGGGTAACTTATCGCCAATTTGAGTGAGTTTCTGGTAGACGACGTCTTCGAGGCAAAGGCGCAGCTCAAGGCCTGCGTGACGTAATGAGTTTTCGTCTCCGGCTGCTACGAACGCTTTCGCCCTTGCCAGATAACCGTCTACGTCATAGATGCCCATGGTTGTTCCCGCCTTGGAGTGGTTGGCTGAGCTTACGGGCCAGTTAGCACCGTGTCACCACATCACAGATTCTCCCAGGAGTTGACGTTTAAGCTGCTGGAAGCGCTGGTACTTTGATTTCCTGAATCCAGTGCTTCATTCGTCGCCACTTCGGCAAGTCGCCGTGCAGTTTTTGTAGCTCCGTGAATGCATCGGATGCGCTGTCGATCCGTAATTTGCTGTTTGAATGGGTGACAGCCCCGATAACATTTTGCTCCGGTTCAGCTTCTTGGCTTCCGTCAGTCGTCGTTACGACAATCAAATACGTTTCGTTGCAGCGTCCATTCTTGCGAACAAAGATCCGCGTCCCTAACCGTTTCGTCAGGTTGTTCGCAGCAACACGCCCCTCAAACGATGTGAGGTCGAGCCTTTCGAAGAAATCCGATTTGCTCACCACTCGGTCAACTGCCATCTGCTGAAGGAGTGCGTCTTTCTCTGCCTCTACAGCCGTAAGCTGGCTCTCAAGCTCTTGCAGTAGTTTTGCCGTTCTCCTGCCGGGGAATTGATTGTGTGCATCCTCAGCGTCTGCAAGTTTGGCTCGCAGTTCTTCTGCACGACCTTCCGCAACATCCAGCTTCTTGCGGATTGATCCCGAGCTAGTTTGCACGAGACTCAAGGAATCCAGCTTGGCGAGAACTTCCCGAAACACCGTTTCTGTTCGTGTAGCGGTGATGACGCCAGCGTTGCACATGCCTCGGTTGGCGTGGCTGCATTTGTAGTATTTCCTCCCCCGCTGGCTCTGTAGGTGCATGGCAGCGCCACACTCGAAGCAAAAGAAAATGCCCGCCATCACGTTGAAGTTGGTGGTCTGTTTGGTGATCTTGTGTGACCGCCTTGAGCCCCGTGCAGCTTGTGCCCGGTAGAACGTTTCCTCGTCCACTACAGCCGGGAAAAAGCCTTTAATCGGTTCTCCATCTGGCGTCCTAATTCCATCGATGAAGATGTGGGGCTGATACTCGCCCAACGTGGTGCGGGAATCCAAAATATGGCGAACGGTGCTGAATCCCCATAGGCCGGAGACGTTCCTCCTTCCCGCCGAGAATGCTGGAACGCCTTCTTGGTTTAGGGTGGCGGCAATGTTGCGTGATCCGTGCCCCTGTGTTGATAAATCAAAGAGGCGCCGTACAACTTGAGCATGGTCAGGGTTTAGGGTGTAACCCTCTGGAGTGACATCCAGCCAAAGCGGTCTGAGCTTTCCAAGGGGCTTGCCGGTCTCACGAGCGTCAGCCTGTTTCTTCCGCCACGCCGATGAAACACGGCTCCCCTTGGTGGCGCTTTCTTCGTGAGCCCTAGACATGCTGATTATCGACACGAGCAAGTCAGTCACGTCGAAGTCTTTTGTGTAAAGGCGCTGGTCTAGGCTCGTGAAGACGTTGATGTCCTTCGCCAGCAAGTCGAGGAAGCGGGGCAGGGCGTCACGCACTTTTTTCCGACTCAACCTGTCCAGCGATTCGATGACAAGAAAGCTCCCTGTTGGAATGGTGCCGTCCTCAACATAACCGAGGAACCGAGCAAGCTCGCTCGTATCGTCAACGTGTCTGCCTTTGTAGGCAGAACGTCCAGCGTCGAAGAACAGGTATTCCTTCGGGTCCGCCAATTCAAGCCCTTTGCTTGCGGCAAATGCCTTGGCTGCTTTGGTTTGACGTTCGTAGCTATCGCCTGCTGATTGCTTGGCGCTGGAGAACCTGACGTAGCTGAAAACCTTGGACATCGTGCTACCTACTGGGGGTAATTGGCCTGTAGGTAATTGTGGCAGCACTTCTTGAATTTCTGCCCACTCGCGCACGGGCAGGCGTCATTACGCCCAGCCTTGAGCTGTACGGTCGGGTCGATGAAGTACCAATGGCCATTGTTCTGCACAAACGAGGAACGCTCGCGGTGACTGTGTTCGCCGCCGCCATCGTGCCAGCGGGCCGTGAAGGTTACGAAAGCGTGTTCCGGTTGACCGCCAAACACCTCGGAGCTTTCCACCTCAAGGCCGAGCCAGGTGCTTCGGGCGCTCCAGTCGCTGATGGACTGACGATCGAGCCCGGACTGTTGGGCGGGCAGGGTGGTCGCCACCAGATAGTCGATCAGCCCCAGCACATAGGCGCTGTAGCGCGAGCGCATCAAGGCCTCGGCGCACGGGGCCGGATGGCCGGCATGGTAATGGCCGCAGCAGGCATCGAGCAGGGTGCCGCTGCCGCAAGGGCAAATGGATGTACTCACTGATTCCGGAGCCTTGCTAACAGTTACATGTGTTTTATCTTCCATAAATCAGTCACTTACCTAATTTAACTTTTTTCACTTTTTTTTTACGCGAGGAATGAGTGAGTGACTGCCAATCTGCCTCATGGCAATCCCATGGCAACCCCTCATTTGAACATTCGTCAGAGGTGGAGGTTAGTCCATGATGGTCAAAGGTACGTAATTCAGGATCGATTACAAAACCGAAGAAAAATCCAGTTCGGGTAATCGAGCGTTTGTCCATGAACTCGACCTAGATGCACTTGGAAGTTGAAGGGGACTGAGTGCACGGTTGCGGCTACTTCGCGATCATTGGAGTGTTATCATTGGATCAAAGGGACGCGATCTCGGGATCAATCAGATTCTCCATACTCGACGTCGCGGAAGTTGTGTAGTCCCCGGTGTTGAACCAGGAGGCTCAAGTAATATATTGCGGCATCACAATAAAGGTCCGGAGACCAGGGAATGGAACATGAATTTTTGTTGAGGTTTCTTGAGATTGGAGTTATCGACCTCAAAGGCGATGACACCAAACTCGATAAGCTTCGATCCACTGCCAAAGATCTGTCGGCCATTCTTCGAAAGGTGCCCTCAAAGACCGCCAGCTTCACGATGGTGGCAGCCGACCCCAACATTCCAGCCACGGACCCAACTGTAGAGGAGGCAATGACCTGCCTCCGCAAGCAATGGGAGACTGTTGCTAACGCCTTTGCCGGGCGACCCGTTGGCATCTTGCGGGCGATCTTACTAGACGCGATCGTGCAGGCGGCTCGTTCGGACGATGCGATCGCCGTCGCCTTCGTCAATACGGCGCGCAATGCCCTGGTGCACGCCGAAACTTCTGACGAAGCTGAGATCTGGCGCGAAGCTATTGGGGAAATTGAGACGAAGGTCGATGCGCGCGCCGAGGTTGAATGGGCAACGCCGGAGATGATTACGGTCGATCCCTTGCAGTACACGCCGCCAGCCCCAGTGTCTACAGACTATGAGGCACCCACGATCGATCGTAGTGAACTCAACGCCAAAATCCATTCCGCCGCGGGGCCTTGGGGGCCTACCACCCCGAATCAGTATGCGCCCTCGAACAATCCCCAGCAGTGGGCGCAAGAATTTGCAAACAAGATGAGCGTCGCCATCGCAGAGACGTTGGATGGGATGGCCGAGGAGCTTGCGCCGGCTCCCGTCGACCTCTCGGGCCCGCTATCCATGCTTGCAAAGGCGGTAACAGCTCACGTTGACAAGGCGTTATCGAGCTTCAGCGGCGCGACGGCAGGTCTTCAGCGCCGCACGAACCTACTTTGGTGGAAGGAGGCGCTTTACTCCCCGAGCGCTCACGCGAGCTACCTTGACTTACCTCCGTTTGAGGCCTCTGCTTTGATGGCGCTCGACCTACACGAGCAGGTGCCAACCTACTCGCCAGCAAGTGTTTCGGCCTTCCTGCGAGAGGCCATCCGCTGCCTTCCCGCAGAGAAAGATGATCAAGGAGGCGGCGAGCGTGACTTCACTAGCCTTGTGCGCGATGCTAGGACAACCGCATTCATGCAGCCTTTTCGCGCACTGGCTGCTCAGTACGCACCTGCACCCGTTGGCCGAGGCCCGCTGCTGTCGTTGATTGGGCATCCGGGGGATTCAGGTGCTATCGAAGAGACGACCCTGCGTGCCCTCGTTGGCGTGGCCGTTTCCACCAAGATGACCCCGTACGAGTGGGGAACATACCTATTCCGTGAGCTTCAGAGCGCACGCGCCACCAGCGAAAGCCCAATCAAACGGGTCAAAAAGAAATAAGGCGCCCATGGACAAATGCCCCCATCCCAACTGTTTCGCTGATGACAATACCACTTGCACGTTGGGTCACATCCGGCTCGATGTGTGCCCCGAGTGGAAACGTGTTAGCAAAAACGAAGTAGCCGCTACGGCTGACTGCGACCAGATGCTGCTCCCGTGGAGCGGCTTGGCGATGGGAGAGTCTGACCTCAACTTCGTCAGCGGTAACGTCAAGCCCATCACTGTCGGTATCGTCGGCCCAGAAAGCGCAGGTAAGACGACACTTCTCGGTGCGTTCTATCTGCTGCTGGGTCAAGGTGCGCTGACGACTGATGCCAATTTATTCAGCAACTCTTACACGCTGGCAGGTTGGGAGGCGGTGGCGACGTATCTGCGCTGGAAGCCGGGGCAGCCCCCAAGCTTTCCGCCCCACACCCCCAGCGGAGCGGCTCGAGCACCCGGAATGCTTCACCTAGGCTTTCGCCGTGAAGACGGGTCGCTACGCGACTTTCTTTTTGCCGATGCACCTGGAGAGTGGTTTCAGAAATGGGCGGTCAACGAGCAGGCAGCCGACGCGGAAGGAGCCCGCTGGATAGCTCGTCATGCAGACGTCACGCTACTGATTGCTGACCGTCAGGCTCTTGCTGGGCCCAAAATGGGGACCGCTCGAAACGACTTTCAGCTGCTTGCTCAACGTGCAGTAGCCAAGGCCCGCGGACGGCGCTTGGCACTCGTCTGGACGAAGGGGGACGTAGATGTGGCTGCAGCCATGGAGGCGCAGATCAGAAAAGCGGTCGCTTCGCACTCATCTAGCGTCCCGGAGTTCATAGTCAGCGTGTCGCCTTGCGGCGAGGTCGACGCTGCAGAAGGCTTCCGTAAGCTTTTTGACTGGGTACTTTGTACCAAGCGTGCGGGGGTTGATTTACCCACTACAGAAGTCTGTGGTCACGATCCGCTTTTTCGATTTGGTAGGAGATAGTTGGTGGCTGCTCAACACACCATCTTGTTGGTCGGCGAGTCAAATGTCGGTAAGACTCACTACGGTGCCCAGTTTTTGAAGCGCCTCATGGTCAAGGCATGCGCGCTCAAGATGACCGGCGCTCCAACGAACCTGGAGGCGTTCACTACAGCTCTCAGCTGCCTGACTGAGGGAAAGTCGACCGACCACACACCAGCTGACATCTACGTCGAGAGCGTCTGGCCTATTACGGACGAGGTCGGCCGTTACGCCGAACTGGTTTGGCCGGACTATGGCGGCGAACAGGTTCGTAACCTTGTCGCGCAGCGGCGGATCCCGGCCGCCTGGCGAGATCGCGTGGTCGAAGCCACGGACTGGGTCCTACTCATCAGACTGCATTCGCTTCGATCCGAAGACGACTTGTTCTCGCGCCCGCTGCAGTCATTTGCTCCAGTTGAGCCACAGGGCGAGGCGGCATACGAGCTGTCAGATCAAGCAAGGACAGTGGAGCTCCTTCAAATGCTGCTCTACCTCGCGCAGTTCCATTTGGACCGGCCGCTTTGCAAACCCCGCTTAACAATCTTGCTGAGCTGTTGGGATGAGCTTGAAACGACGGAGCTGCCGGCTGACCTCTTGGCGTCTCGACTGCCGATGCTGTGGTCGTTCGTGCGCAGCAATTGGGCGTCTCCTACTGTCATTGGCCTATCGGCCCTTGAACGGGCACTCGACAAAACGGATGCGGACCAAGACTACGCAATCCGTGGCCCGGAAGAGTTCGGTTACGTGGTGCTACCCAACGGTGAGAAGAACACCGACATTACCCTGCCGATCCAATATTTGATGGCAGACGGGACCTAAGCGAATGCGAGTCGAGCAGGCCGTTTATGGCGAGATCCCAGGACGTGGTCACGGACTGAGAACATCGAGTACGAATGCGCCTATAGCCGCTGCCATCGCATCAAAGCTCGACTTGCCAGATGTAGTGCCCCCAGGTGTCCAAGCTTGGTCGCCGTTTGTTCGCGGTTTTCCTATCGACGATCACTACGTTCTCGCCCGCACGTTTCTGGATTCGAGCGCGTCGCGCGGCGGCATGGTGCTGACTCATGCGCTAATCGTCAGATTGGACGATATGTGCGAGGTGGGAAGCCTGGCCGCGCTACTTGGGCGACTAGCAGCCTCGGTCACAGAATGCCCCGAATCGGTGGTAACGCTGGAGCTTGACATTGCAGGCAGTAGCAACCTGCCGGCTGCTGACTTGATCGGTACGGCCAACGCGTTGGCAGCCCAAGGACTCGCTCCAGTTGTACGACTGAGCGTTGAGGGATTCGAGCACCTCGTTGATTCACTGTGGAATAACCTCTGGCCGGCCTTAAGGCGAACCTTTGCGTTCCGGCTGAGCTTCGGTCCGAACGATGTGGTAGAGCAACCCACGCCGGCGCTTGTATGCACGCCTGAGCAGCTCCAAGCTCGCTGGACAAAGCATCGTATAGTCAAGCCAGACGATAAAACTTCGAATTCTGAAACCGCCGGGATTCTCTGTGGCCAGCGCGACGTGCAGCCGATCCTAGCTCTCGCCGAGGACCTGGGCCTTGGAATTCATACGCTCAGGGACTTGAGCCGGCTTGAACGGCTGCAAACCCTCCTCTCTACCGGCGAAAGCTTTGATGATTTGCTGGCTGCCATACGCTTGGCAGACGGCCTCTCAAATCAGCCGGCATTCGGCGCAAGCATCAAGGACAAGCTCATCGGTCGGTTCACGGCCTTGATTCCAGGCGCAGGTTGCAAGCAGTTGCTATTAATGAGGAATTTGGTGCTCTCTGGCTTTGCCAACACGCGGCCGTTGTGGTCAGCCGTTGAGCTCCTCGTCAGTAACCTCGGATTTGCGCCCGTGGACGACAGCGATTTGATGGAGATGGTCGCGGCCTCGGTTGATGAGGAGCTCGCATTGCCGCCATGGTGCGCTGCAGTGACAGCCGGCTTATCGACAGTCGCTCGTCGAGACAAGCCCGCCATTTACCAAGCAGCTTGGAGATGGGCCGAGCATAGCCACGCCGCGTTTGCCGCGACCGTAGGGGCACTACCTGCTGACGCGACAGTTGAGCAGCGGCTGGCGGAGGAAGTGCCCAGAAAACTCCACGTTACCTCTTCGGCCGCCCTACTTTTGCCGCTGCTGAAGAAGCGCTGGCTGTCCGCGTATGGCGCCGCGCTAGCGGCAACACTGTCCCCTATCGATGCAACAGGCCAGCAGCTCAAGGTGGATAAAGACCTAGATCACAGCGCTGGTTTGCGGTCAGCCCTTCGGTACGCGAGCCCTTCACAGACGTTGGAGTGTACGCTCGCGCATAAGGACTTACGCTTGGTCGAATTGTGCGCAGAGCAGGCCGCTGCCCATCCTCAGATCCTGTCTAACATCCGCTGCGAGGACATTACCGAGCAACAGGTGTGGGGCGCTGTGATTGGCAAGAACTCTTCCCTGTGGAACGCACCTAGCAATGCCATCGGTGCGCGTGACACTGTTTTAGTTGAACTCGTCGAAGGACGACTCGTCGATACGGGCTTACTCGAGGCGCTGGCAAAGACCCCGTTGGCTGACCTCTGCGCCACCTCGGAGCGGGCGCGACTGTGGTCGCTTCTGCCCGCTTCGCAGCGTGACCACTACCTGCAGGCGACCGCAACCGGCTGGCTGGAAGTCGCGGCGAAAGGTGCGGTGGTGACTACCCCTGAAGCCCCGCTTGAACGCGCAATCATGGCGAGCTCGAGCCTGCGATCAGTACTTGAAAGATCCTCAGTGCCGGTTGATACGCATCTAGCGATCGTCAGTGGCCTCCCGTCGTTTCCCGAAGAGGTGTTTATCGAATGGCTGAACAACCTCTTGAAGGGCGCTCGCATGCTTTCCCATGCGGCTTCTGAGCAGTTGGGAACGCTTGTGGCGTCCCGACATTGGGAGCGCGCGGCTAAACATCTTGCGGACCGGCTTGCCAACCGTCCAGATATTAAGCTAGGGCTAAGGCTGTGCGCAGACTTGCTTAGCTTTTATACGCGTTGGATGCTTGGAGTCTCAAAACTAAGCGCTGCCGAGAAGTGGAAAGCCTTCGAAGATGAGGCCTGTGAACTCTATCCAAGCGGTCCGGATAGCGACGAGCTCTGGTCACGAGCCGGAGGCAAGAATTCCGACCTGCCAGGACGGTCTCAAAATGGGTCAACGCGCTGGCACACTGTATTGAATTCAATCCGTTTCGGCGGCCGTCCGACAGCACATGATCTGCTTAAAATGATGTGCAAAGACTTTCCCATGAACGAGAAGCTACGCCTCTATATCAGCGACACTGACATTGTTGACTGGCGTTAAAACTCCCACATACCCATGGTTGAAACATGAGCCCGACTGGTTACCCGCAAGGCCACGCCCTTCTTATCGGCGTGGCAAACTATCAGCAAATCTCCAGATTACCTGCCGCGATTCTGAACGACGTCAATGACGTCGCCGCTACGCTCTCGTCGCCGGATCACTGTGGCTATCCCTCCGCCAACGTCGTCACTCTCTTAGACGCAAACGCTACTCGGGCAGCAGTTTTGAAAGGGCTAGCCGAATTGGTTACTCGGGCTGGGCCTGATGATACGGCCTGCGTATTCTTCTCCGGCCACGGTGGTGTCGTGGGCAGCCCAGGTAATGAAGACAGCGTGCTGGTTACAGTGGATAGCGATCTCGCTGACATTGAAAACACATCCATTAGCTCGAATGAGCTAGCTGCTGCACTTGCGCAGATCAGGGCGAAGCGACTTCTGGTCTTCATTGACGCTTGCCATGCTGGAGGCGCTGCGATCTCAAAAAGTTTGACTGATGACAAAGGCCACGAGCTCAAGTCTGGTTATAGCCAAGATACCTTTGCAAAGCTGGCTGTTGGTAGCGGACGTGCACTAATGGCATCGTGTCGTGCTGACGAAGTGTCGTCCGTGTTTTCCGGTGCAAGGAACAGCGTATTCACGACTGCACTACTGGCAGGTTTGCGCGGAGCTGCCGACAAGAGCGCAAGCGGCTTCATCAAGGTCTTTGACCTGTTTAACTACGTCTCCGAAGAGGTGCCTAAGCTGATCCCCGACAACCAGCACCCAATCTTTAAGGCTGACAACCTTGAAGTGAATTTCGCTGTCGCGCTGAGCCAAGGTGGGAAGAAGTCGCCGTACAGTCCTAGGACCACGTTAGCGGTGCAAGAGGAGCTCCCATGGCCGCTGCTTGAGAAGGTCCTGGTCGAGCTATACCCATTCGGGCCGCGGGACCAAGAAGTGTGGAGCCGCGCCGGCGGTGACCTGTCCCGTCTCCAGTTTCATCCCACCGGTCAGGCTGCTTGGCATGCGGCGCTTCGCACATTGAAACAGGGTGGCGGTGGCAGGAGTATCAGCTTCGGCAGTTTGCTTGGTGCAGCAAAGGACGACTTTTCGAACCACCCGCAGTTGGCAATGCTGCAAACGTCTTGAGCACTACCGTTTGAGCGTAAGGATCTGCCGATAGACAAAGCTCAAAATGAAAATTGTCGCTCTAGAAGTTGTTAGTCTTACACAAGACAGCCGATATCTAGTGGTTTTCAGGTTCGTCCGCGATTTTCGGCAACCACCGATTTTCGTCGAAAAACGTCGATCCTCAACCAAAAGCAGTCTTTAGTTATCGACCAGAAGAGCGGCATCTCCTGGTTGAACGAATTGGCCTCTCCTGGGTAGAGCTCGGTCAGCACCAAGGCAGCGTCCTTGCGTGTAACAAAATGCAGTGGTCCGGTTTCGTGGTGCTTGACCTTGTGGTATTGATGGCCCTTTAACACCGCCAGGAGCACTAGCGCTAGTAATGGACGATAAAGAGAGGTTTGCTTTTTACGAGAAGGTTTTCTATCAGGAGCTCGACCGCAAGGAAAAGCTCTACGCCAGGTTGAGCATGCCGCTTGCGATGCTAGTAGCTATAGTGACGTTCCTCTCATATATGCTCAGTAAGGCACCAACCACCGAGGACGGTACCGCGAGCGTCTTTTTCTGGATTTTCTATCTCAGCACGTGCGTGATGCTACTGATCGGCGCTCTGTATTTCCGTGCTGCATGGTCCCTGAGGGATTCCGACAGGGGCCTCCCCACACTCATGGAGCTTGAGAATCATCGGCGCAGCTTCCGCGATGATTACGAGAAATATTGGGACAGTCCAGAAGAAGCCGATGCGCACTTCAAGAGCTTGGTGCTCAATTACTTCATCGAAGGCGCCACGGTTAATACAGAGAATAATGACAAGCGCGGGATCTATCTCCGATCGCTTGCAAACTATGTAACAGCGGCGTTGTTCGTCTCGGTGCTGTCATTCCTTCCGTTCTACATACATCAGCAGGAGCAAGCTAATAATGACCCAAAAACCACCACCGCCGCCTCCACCGCCGATGCGCTACGTAAAAGATAACCAGCCGAGGAAAGAGCCGCCTCCACCCCCACCTCGGCCTTCTCCGTCTAAAAATTAACTCTTCAGCCCGCAGTGACGCGGGCTTTTTTTTGCCTCGTAGTAACGATCAAGTACTGCGTCTGGATAATTTTGTCTGTTGAACTGCTGCTACCGGTCCAAAGCAGAATCAGTGAAAATCGGCTTTTGGCTGTGGTTTCAATCGGTAGACGCAACGGGTTGGCTAAATCGCTCTCAATGCTAGGAGCCAAGACGCCTTGTCCTCGCGTAGCACCTAGGCAAAAGTATGACTCAGCGAGCCGCCGCTCCCACAGGGCTTTTCCTAGCAACTCTGGCCAGTAACGCGTTCACCAATTCCGATACCGCGTCATACCTGGACTCGACGATGTACCGGGCGAAGGCCGAGTACTCGTTGTTCGCTTTGGCGTGGCTAAAGAACCTATCGATGTGCATCTGCAGCACGGGCATCCACTCCCTGACTCCCTCGTCAGTGGTTTCTTTGGCGATTTTGTGGATCGTTGTCTTTAAGCATAGAAACTCTTCGTCCAGCTTGAGTTGGTACTCCAGTCTCGCTTCCGCGAGTTTCGAGCGATTGAGGCCGAACAGGTCGATGCTGGTCTGGCCGTACTGCGAGATGGCGACGGCCAGCGGTTGGTCAGCCACGACCTTCCAGCCGATATGCTCGCCGGGGTCCACGCAGGTGGGGTCGATCAGCAGCGGGTCTTCCAGCGCGTGGTCGTCGGTGGCGCAAGTGGCACGCGGCCCGGCGACCGGGAAGTGATCATGCTTGCCACTCAGGCGCTCGCCCTGAGTCAGTCTCTGGCCGTCTTCGCTACCCAGCAACGTCTGGTTCCTCCCGCGGTTGCAGTCGATGCAGGAGGCCAGCAGATTGGTCCATTCCGTGGCTAGCCACCAGTAGCCCGGATGGTTGAGTTCGCCTTCTATCTGGCCTTTGGGGCGGAAGTGTTCGACATCGATGGGCCCGGTGCTGGTGATTTTTCCCTCGCAGTAGGCGCACTTGTTGTGGAACAGCGTATTCAACGCCGTGACCACGTCGGACTCCTTGTAATGGGCGAATCCGTACGCCTTGGTGCGTGGGTTCTGGTAGTACATCGCCGCGCGCAGGTGCTCGCGATGGCCCGCACCATTCGGCGCGGTCAAAGACGCCGGCTTGGCGACCCGGTTCCGGTCAACGGGTACCATATTCCCTCCGGTTGCGTTCGAGCACCTCAATGATCGCCCGCACTGACTCTTCCCTGGCGTTGGCGTGTTCGATGGGGGTGGCAAGGCCCGTGTCGCGGATGTGCCGGGTCAGGGCCTGGGCTATGATCTGCCGGTCGAGGGTATCGCCGATCATGGGGAGGCTACCGTAGTTTTCCAGCAGTTCGTCGCGATGCTTGAGGTCCTTCTGCGAGAGGTCCCGGTCTTCGCGCGCAGCATATTGGGCGAGTTGTTCGAGTGCGAGTTGACGCATCGGGTCTTTGGTGGTGGCCAGCCCGAAGTAGTCGGATGTCAGGATCTGCTCGATGCGCAGGTTCGCTACGTTAGGCAATTGCTCGACGCGCTGCAGGTGCCCGTTGCGATCCGGATACAGCACTTGCACCTCGCCCTCGAACATCCCCCGCAAGCACAGCGGATCGTGGGTGGAGACAATGAACTGTACGCGCGGGAACGATTCGCGTAGCGCAGTCATCACACGCATCTTCCAGCGTGGGTGAAGGTGGTTTTCGATTTCATCGACTAGCACGATGCCCTGGGCGAACTCCAAGTTGTCCCAGTGCTTTAGCATTTCCCGCATGATGTCGACGGCCATGGCGAACAAAGATTTGTAGCCATCGCTCAGGTGTTCGATGGGCAGGGACGAGGTGTGGCGCTGGATAAAAATCGAGCGGTCGTCCCGAGCCACGAATTCACCGGCGCGCAAGGCGAGCAGCGAGGACAGTGAGCGCGCCACTGCGTCGAATTTTTCGTCCTCCTTGAGATTCAGCAACCAGTTCGTAGGGGCCGGCAGGCTGATTGAACAGCGTCTTGTTGGGACAGCTTTGAACTTTCGTCGATCTGCCAGACAGGAAGTACCTTCTCGAGCCATAACCGAACACCCGGTTTTGCGGAGTACCGATGGATTTCAGGCGACCCGTTTGCAAGTCCATGCTGAGGGCAACGGCCTCGCCATTGCTGAAGTGCACCGTGACCGCTGGTTGTAGGGGGGCGCCAAGGTGTCGTCGATACCGTGGGGGATGATGCTCTTCTGGTTTAGACGAATACGCTGGCGTTCCTCACGGGGCATCAGCGCCAGGGCGATTGCTTGCAGGATCGAGCTTTTGCCCGTGGCGTTTTCGCCCAGCAGCATGGTGCAGGGCGATTCATTGTGGCCCTGGCCGAATGGGCTGGCATCGAGATCTAGCGTGAAGTGTTCGATGCCCTTGAAGCGGCCGATCTCGATACGGGTGATGTACGCATAACGGCGGCGCTTAAGTTCACCCAGATCGGCGTTCTGGATAACGAAGGCCAGGTAATCGGTCTTGCACAGCGAAATAGCCTCGTGCCAATCATTGGACGAAAATTCACTCCTGAGCCGAATAATCTTCTTGTTCAAATCGGTGCGGGCTGAGTATTTGCCTTGGCGGATCTCGGTTTGTAGGATCCGGCAGACATGCCCCAGGCAGTTCCTTACGGCCCCTCCGTGGGAGGTCTCATCGCTAGTGAAATGGCGCAGTGCTTCGGTCAGTTCATGTTCGTTGTTGCTCTTCAAGATGAGCTCCAACGCTCTGTCGATCTGTTCCTTGCGTTTCAGGCAAAGCGCTGTCCGGTTGAGGTTGAGCAACTCGATAGTCGCCTTGCCGGCGGCAGTGGTGGCGCGAACAACACCGTCGGTATCGAACATTAGATGATCTGAAGGATTGTCCTCGAACGGGTTGAGCAGGAGCGGCATTTTCCGGAGCTGGACCGCTCTCCAGGAGGAAAGCGCAACGGCGGTCCGGCCTGATATAGGGAAAAAGTTGAGCTTATGGTTGTCGCAGTCCTTGCAGATCAACATCAGGTTCTGCCATTCGTATGCGAACCAGGCATAGCACTCAAGGTGCTCAGTGTCGTGAATCGGATCAACCGCGTTGCTCAACGGCCGATAGTGGGACATGTAGCGGCTAGGGTTGTGCTCGAGAATGGTTTCGCAATAGGCACACTTATTGTGCTGGATCCGCTTGAGCTCTTGAATTGCAGATGACGCGTCCATTCCTTCCGGAGCCTTGTTAACAGTTACATGTGATTTACTTTTCATAAATCAATGACTTACCTAATTTAACGTTTCCACGTATTTATTGCATGTGGAGCGAGTGAGTGACTGCCAATCTGCCTAATAGCAATCCCATAGCAACCCCTCATTCGAGTGTTCGTCAGAGGTGGAGGTTAGTCTATGACGGTCAAAGGGTACGCGATTTTCAGAATCGATTCGTAATAGAAGAAAATCCAGTTTATGTGGTCGAGCTTTCGCCCATGAACTCGACTTGGGTGCACTTGAGATTGAGGGCGGTGATCCTGCTGTAAGAGTGAAGCTAGTATGCAGCTCACCAGCTATTCGCCCGGCATCTCAAGCGAAGATCGGTTGTTTGGTTCAGCGTCAACCTGCCAGTTCTCGTAGGTTTTTGATTGTATAAAAATTTAATCCTACGTGTTTCGGTAGGTTGCGCCCCTATGTGGACTTTTGCATGATTGTGGCCGAGCAAATGTGCTCATGCTTATAAAAAAGACAAGGAGGTCGGTTCATTTGGTCCAGGTGCTGGGTTGTAAGGCGCAACTATTAGTTGCTTTCTGGATCGTCGTTTCCGCTACTGCGTCCAAAGAGTAGCTGCTCCTCACGGTAAAGTAAGTAATCTCATGAGCGCTTGCTGACAACGTTTCGTTGACTATTGGGTTGTTTGCTGATCGGTGCGCGGTCTCCCAATGGAGTCGGCATACAGGGTGCCAATTCTTCGACTTAAACTTGATTATAGTTTTAATCAGGTCCGAATCTACACGCGTTTGCAAGAGAGTTATTATGGATAAGAGAACTATTGTTGCAGCAGCTTTAAGCGATTTCAAAAATAACCGAAGTAAGTGGGTGTGGCTCTACTTTTCCAAGGTTTTTATTTGGATGGCGTGGATGGCGTTATGTGTATATGGCATCGGCGTGGCGACCAGTGCGAGTGTAACCATCTTGTTGCAATTGTTACTCGGCGCGGCTTTTGCCCATGGCGTTGAGCTACAACATCAAGCGCTGCACCAGTCAGGGTTTCGTTCTCGGCGTATCAACAGAGTGGTTGGCATGATGCTTGGGTTGCCAATGCTGGTTTCTTACTCGTCTTACCAGGATAGCCACCTGTTCCACCATAAGGCCCTTGGCAAACCAGAGGATGCCGAGTTCTTCGAGTACGGAGATAAAACCGAGCGACAATTCCTGGCGGTGATAAAACATTTTTTCCTGATTAATCATTTCTGTGACTTCTTGAAAAACGTGATCGATTCACTGAATGGTCGACCGTTCAAAACCAAGCTTATTCCTCAGAACGCCGACAGGATTCGCTTTGAATACCTGCTGATGGCAGCCGTCGTAGCCGGTGTGTTCTTTGTGAACAGTGAACTGCTGGTTAAGTGCTGGATCATTCCACTTTTTCTGTTCGCGGCACCCATTCATGCACTGATCGAACTGCCCGAGCACTACGCGTGCAACAAAGACTCAACAGACGTGTTCGCCAATACCCGATCTATTAAAACTCACCGCTTGGCTTCCTGGTTCACAAACGGGAATAACTATCATGTCGAGCATCACTGGATTGCTTCATTGCCGGTTGAACAGTTGGCGTCTGTTCATCACAAGATAGAACGCCAGATTCAGCATCTTTCAAGCTCATATTTTTCTTTCTATCGACGGTTTTTCTCAACGTTACTGCTTGGCAATCGAACTCCTCAATCACAACAAGGAATGTGAATATGCACGCGAATCGACCTAAAAAAATTGTACTGGCATTTTCTGGCGGGCTGGATACCTCCGTGATACTCAAGTGGCTACAAGTTACTTATGAGTGCGAGATTGTCACCTTTACTGCAGATCTGGGGCAAGGCGAAGAAGTGGAGCAGGCACGGGAGAAAGCCCTCGCCCTGGGTGTGTTGCCGCACAACATCTATATCGAAGACCTGCGGGAGGAGTTTGTCGCTTCCTACGCTCAGCAAATGTTCCGCGCCAACGCAGCATATGAAGGCTACTACCTGATGGGCACACCCATCGCCCGCCCGTTGGTCGCCAAGCGTCAAATAGAAATTGCACGCGCTGTGGGGGCCGATGCCGTGGCACATGGATGTACGGGTAAAGGCAATGATCAGCTGCGCTTTGAACTCGCCTACTATGCAATCGCCCCGGATATTCGTGTTATCTCGCCGTGGCGCGAATGGGAATTGGCAGGTCGTGCGGAGTTACTTGAGTTCGCAGACACGCATGGAATTGCCGTTGCTCGTGACAAACGTGGCGCAGCGCTCTATTCGTCAGATGCGAACTTGCTGCACGTGTCGTGCGAGGGTAAATCCCTTGAAGATCCATGGGTCACGCCTGAAGAAAATGCCTGGTCAAAGGTGGTTTCACCTGAAGCAGCACCTGACAAGCCGACCTGGATTGAAATCGATTTTCAAAGTGGCGATCCCGTGGCGCTAAACGGGGTTCACCTATCCCCGGCGATGCTGCTGACGCAACTGAATACACTTGGCGCGCAAAATGGTATCGGCAGGCTCGATATTGTCGATACTCGATATGTCGGGCTCAAGTGCCGGGGGTTGTTTGAAACCCCAGGTGGAACCATTTGGCAGGTGGCACACCGCGCCATTGAGTCGATTACGCTGGATCGAGAAGAGGCTCATTTAAAAGATGAATTGATGCCTCGCTACTCCGCACTTATTTACAACGGCTACTGGTTCTCCCCTGAACGTGAAATGTTACAAGCGCTCATTGACAAGAGTCAGCTGCGTGTAACAGGGCGTGTGAGGATTCGTCTGTATAAAGGCAACGTTATTGTTGAAGGTCGGAAAAGCCCAAACAGTTTGTACCGTCAAGAGTTAGTCACCTTTGAGGGTGGGGGTAGTTATGATCAACGTGATGCAACCGGCTTTGTAAAAATCAATTCCCTGCGCCTGCGGCTGCTTGGCGAAGTTCGTAACGCCACGTCATAAGTCGAAAGGTTTACGCGTGCGTTCGACTGAACGGTTCAATTGACTTTTAGGTATCTATTACAATGACTATTCAACGCTTGCTAACCATTGAAGATTTGTCTGCAGAGAATGTACGTTCCATCTTGCTGGTTGCCGAGGCACTTGAGGTACATGCGCAGGTTCATGGGTACTTACCGCCCCTGTTGAGGGGTAAATGTCTGGGTATGATTTTTGACGAGACTTCGTTGCGCACCCGGACTGCATTTGAACGCGCCATTGGTGACCTGGGCGGTCAAGCGATTCACTATAATGGTAAAGAGGCACGCATTGGAATTCATGCCGCCAAGCAAGAGCATCTGGAAGACTTCGTAAATGTGGCGGGCCGTTTTAATGATGCACTCCTTAGCCGTATTTATGATTTTAAGGTCCAGCAACAAATTGCAGATCTTTCACCGGTACCGTTTATTAATGGCATGTGTGATTTGCATCATCCAACCCAAGCGTTGTGTGATTTTCTCACTCTGACCCGGCGATTTGGAGACATTGCCGGTTTGAAGATCGCATTCGTCGGCGACGGTACCAATATTGCGTTATCGCTGGCGCAAACGGCGGCAAAACTGGGGGCCAATTTTGTTTGTGCAACGCCTGCGGGCTGGGGCTTGCCTGACGCAGTGACCACAAATTTGTCAGGCTATTGCGCTACCGTCGACCCAATTGCTGCCGTCGCAGATGCACATGTAGTGGTGACAGATTCGTGGATTCCGATGAATAAAAGCCATGAAGCAGAAGGTCGCCGCGCCATACTTGCCCCGTATCGTGTCACAGCAGAGCTAATGAGCCACGCACGCGCCGATGCCATCTTTCTGCACAACTTGCCTGCGTATCGAGGGGACGAAGTATTACCTGAGGTGATTGACGGGCCCCAGTCCGTTATTTACGACGAAGCGGTTTCACGATTGCATATTGCACGCGCACTGCTGTTGGCGATGCTGCGTCCGGACTGGAATGAACTGGTCATCGCTATACAAAGCGCTCGGCAGCAACCCGATGAGCTCGCAAGTTGCCTGGCAGACTTCGTCAAAGTTGCCGTTGGGGTGAAAGCTGCATGATAAGTCCCGACCCGATTAAAACGGCTGCGTCTGCGATGGCGGCCATTGGTGCGACTATGCATTTTGATTGGCGCTTGGCTGGCTACGATTTGCTGTGTTCTCAAGCCCACGTGGAAATGCTCCATCGGCAGAATATTATCTGCGAAGCAGACGCTTCGACGCTCCTGTCGGGGCTGGAACAATTGAGTCAGCAGGTTCGCGCTGGTGAGTTCATGTCCCCTCCAGACGCGGAAGATATCCATACCGCGCTGGAGCTTCAGCTTGAAGCGCTCGTCGGGCCAGTGGCCGGCTGGCTGGGCACGGCCAGAGCGCGCAATGATCTTGCGGTGACGGCCCTGAAGCTATGGCTGCGGGACCAAATCGACGCATTGCTATGCAAGTTGAAAGTCTTGCTGGAAGCCTTCCGGCAACAGGCGCTGCGCCATGCTGCTACTGTCATGCCAGGGTATTCACACTTGCAGGTAGCACAGCCTATTACATTTGGGCACCTTAATCTGGCGTACGCCGAAACCTTGCTGAGAGATGGCGAGCGTCTGTTGTTTGCCCGCGCCTCGTTGCGCGAATGCCCATTGGGCAGCGCGGCACTGGCGGGTACCAGTTTCGCAATTGATCGGATTTACACCGCACAGCGACTGGGTTTCGAGTGTCCCTCCAGCAACTCCATTGACAGCGTTGGCGAGCGTGGTTTCGCTCTCGATTTCCTTACGGCCGCTTCCTCGCTTGCACTCAATTTGTCGCGTTTTGCTGCCGAGGTTGTGTTCTGGTCAACGCAGTCAGTGGGCTTCATTGTATTGCCCAATGCGTTGGTTTCCGGTTCGGCCGCCATGCCACATAAACGCAACCCGGATGCTGCAGAACTTATCCGGGCGAAGAGTGGCCGGGTTCTCGGAAACCTGCAAAGCCTCCAGGTGGTGGTGAAGGGGCTGCCGCTGACATATTTCCGGGATTTGCAGGAAGACAAGGAACCGCTATTTGATACTGCCGACTCGTTACATTTGGCGTTGGACGCTGCGATTTCAATTGTCAGCTTGATGCAGCCGCAACCCGAGGCAATGCTGCGCGCAGCCTCCATAGGCTTCATCACCTCGTCGGATTTGGCGGATTGGTTGGTGATCAACCTGAATATTCCATTTCGCGAAGCCCACCATCTAGTGGCGAGGTTGGTTGAAAGCGCTCAAAGCAACAATCTGACACTGGGTGAGTTGTCCCTTGAACTTCGGTCCGCACTCGATCCACGTCTGGCGGTGAGTCCTTGGCCATCGTTCAATCTTGAACAATCGGTACACGCTCGTCGCAGCTATGGTGGTACGGCCCCGGAGCGAGTTACTCAGGCTGCGGAAGCGTTCGCGGCTCGATTGAGTCAATTAAGTTAAATAATTCATAAGTAACGGGTCGAATCCACGCATCAAGGGTTTAAACACCGGGTGCCTTTATTTCGAAGCGAGCTAGCATGTCATATCAAAATAAAGATCTAGTATCTTCAAAGGCAGAGTATTGGCAAAAAGGCTACACCGTACTGTCCGGTTTATTCAATGCAGAACAAATCGAGCGTATGCGTCAAGAGTGCAGTCGACTGTGGCGATTGCCAGGTCTTGGCGATGATCTGAACTTACGCACCGAGTTTCGTCGCGGACCGGAAAATGGCTATGTTTTCGATCGTCTGGATCCGGTGATTGATATTTCACCCATATTGACGGAGGCAGCGATGTTTTCATCGTTGATTGAAGCCGTGGATACAGTGTTGGGTGGGCATTCGGAATTATTGAAGTGTAAGCTGATTCGTAAGGATCCAGGCACTAAAGGCTATGCGGTACACCAGGATTTTCTCTACTGGAAATGGCTCGATATCCATCCTGATAAATTGTGCTCAGTGGCGATCAACCTGTTTGAGAGCGGTGAGGATTCCGGCGGAATTACATTCTACCCTGCGCAGCACCAAACATTGATCCCAGGGCCACTGGGCAATGAAGTTGGCGATTGTGATATCGCACGCATAGACACCTCAATTAAAGAACTGCCTCTGCTGGCGGCTGGTGATGTGGTTATTTTTCACTCGCTCACCCCTCATTTCAGTGGGCCAAATCTTAGTGGTCAATCACGTACCATTTTGCTTCCCTCCTATTGCCTGACTAACGATTCCGGACTGTATGAAAAATACTACACTCGCGAAATTACTCGACGTTGCGAGGAAATGATTGGTTTTGAACGCTATTTGACGCAGCTCTCTGGCTTTCAACGTGCCTTGCTATCCCGTAAGCCGGTATTAACACCCTCCGAATAATTTAACCCTGTAGAGCGATAACGTCATGAAGATTCTATTACTCCACCCTGTTTCAGCATGGTCCTTGCACCGGGTCTCACAGGTGTGTGCAAATAACGGTTGGGCGTTAACAATTATCACCATCGACACTTCTACAGTCGGAACGGGCTGTAATAACCTCGACGAATGGCTTCGAGTGCCTGCGCTGACTGATAATTCTCTCGAGCTTCTAAGCCAGATCGGTGATCGCCGTTTCGATGCGGTGGTGGCCGGCAATGAATTCGCAGTGATTGCTGCGGATGTGTTGGCAGCGGAGCTGGGGCTTTACCACAACCAGTTGGAACACATCCGATCCTCACGAAATAAAGCGTTGATGCGCACAGCCTTCGCCCAGAAGATGATTCCACAGCCGAAGTTGCTCGCGGTTCTCACCTCTCCAGCGCACAGTCGGGACCTTGACTGGACAAAAATTACATTCCCGGTAATTGTAAAACCAGTCGATATGGCGATGAGCCTTTTCGTAAAGAAGTGTGATACGAAGGAACAAGTCGAAGAAGTACTTAAGAAGATTTTCTCCTTTAAGCAATCTCGGCTAACTAACTATGAGTTTACCGCTCAAGCATTGATTGAAGAGTTTGCCGAAGGTCCAGAGTACAGCCTGGAAGGCGTCATCGAAGCGGGGCGGCTGGTACAGCGGGTTCTGACAACAAAGTTTGTTTCTCCATTGCCATCCTGTTATGAGGTTGGGCATATTAGTGGCGAGGATATACCTTCGGAGCATGACTCCGAGCTGACCCGAATTTGCGAATCTATCGGTGAATGTTGGGGGATGCGAAATGGGGTGATTCATCTTGAATTCAAAATGACGGCACAACAGTTATGGGTGATTGAAGCCGCCGCCCGTGCTCCGGGTTGTCATATTCCCGAGTTGGTCGAGTTGCGTCATGGTTACTCTATCGAAGAGGCATTTATACGACTGCGCGCCGGTTTATCTTGGCGCGATGGAGCGCCGTTCACGGAAACACCCGGCTGGGTTGGTATTGGTTTTTCGTTTCTTGATTTGCGATCACTTGAAATAACAAATGATCTGGAACTGCTGGCCGAACATCATGATCCCGCAGAAGCTCTTCCTGGCGCAGAAGCGTATTCAGTCAATCAACGTACCGGGTACGCCATCGTGCGTAGTGCGTCATTTGAATCGATTTCACGCTTTGTCGGTAAACTCTGAGGGGGGCGATGAAATGAACGTGCTTTTATGCGGCGGTGTTCGCGATCATCACGATTTTCTATATCAGGCCGGGTACAAAGTGACCTGGTTGCTCAACCGTAATAGTTTAGCCGTTGAAGACCTGAGTTCGTCCGCTCGGCGTCTCATCGCCTATGCTGTGGAAGACTCATACAACTTGTTAACGGGGCAGGTACTGGAATTACATCAGCAACTGGATTTTCAACGGGTATTTGCATTTCATGACGATTCTCAAGAGCTCGCCGCTCATTTGGCACATGCTATTGGCTGTGACTTTCCTATCAGTCGTGCCGCGGTGCAGAACACACGCAATAAAATTTCGGCCCGGCTAGCGCTTGATTCGGCAGGTGTGCCCAGTTGCTGGTTTGCAGAGGCGGCAGATAAACAAGCGTTGTTAGACATTCTACGAAATTCTGAATTGGCCAAAGTCATCATAAAACCACCGGACGGAACGTGCAGTATCGGTGTTGTAGCACTGGAAGATCCCGCGAGCAGCGATGAAAGTTGGGTGGACAAACATGTCACCGGTTATCCGGTGCTGGTCGAAGAGTTCCTGTATGGCAAGGAATTCAGTGTTGAGTCGTATAGTGTCAATGGTCGGCACCATGTACTAGGTATCACAGAAAAGTTTATCGATGCTGCCAGTTTCATCGAGATCGGCCATGTTTTTCCGGCGGAACTCGAGCCGCCCGTCGCCGAGGTAATCACCGACTATGTCGCCAGCGTTTTATCCGCCACGGGTATTGAGCATTCTGTTTCCCACACGGAGATTATGTTGACGGAGCAAGGACCGAGGTTGATTGAGACTCATACCCGGGTAGGGGGCGACTACATTCCTCACTTAGTGCGACAGGTTACGGGGTTGGACCTTTACGAAATTGGTGCGCGTCTGCAGGATGGGCATTGGTCTTCCTATTTTGTCGAGCAATATACCGTCCCCGCCAGTGATGGCTGGTGCGGAATACGCTACCTGCTGCCAGAAGCGCCCGGGAGAGTCGTCAAGTCAGTGCATGGCGTAGAGCGCGCGTGCGCGATCCCGGGCGTAATTCAGGCGTGTGCACTGCGCAAGCCTGGCGAGCGGATCAAGTCACTTGTCGAAAGTTTCCCTCGTACTGCTTATGTCATAGCCAAGAGTTCATCACGTTCCGAGTTGGACGAGATACTTAGCACCGCTATTGGAGGCATTCGCTATGAGTACGAATGACTCCATAGAGGGTGGAGTAAATCGTGGTCCTGCGCCGATCAGTGCTTTCCTATGGGGAGAGTTCGCGCTTAATGTTGGACGAGGCTACCTACTCATAGTGTTCACACTGCTCTTGTTTCGCACCAGCGGCAGCCTATGGAACAATTTGCTTTACGTGACCAGTGATGTGGTTTTTGCATTCGCCGTACCGTTGATTGCCGGTGTCTGGGTGGACCGCAAAGGTCCGGGTATGTTGCTGTTCTGGTCAGTCACGCTCATGAGCCTGATGCTGTTGGTGTGTGGGTTACTGGCATGTGTTGAAGGGGTGTCTGCCGGTAATGTTCTGGCCGCCAGCTTGATCACGGGCATGCTAAATGCCGCAGTACGGGTATGCGTGTTTACCTTAACCCCCGCACTTGTCGCAAGCCATGAACTCATGCAAATCAACGGTCGGCAACAGGTTGCATTTCAGCTTGGAAATTTGAGTGGCGTGCTGATAGCCGGGGCGCTGTTCGACCGTATTGGGTTGGGCGCTTCGTTTTTTATCGTTGCCTGCTTCACGGCAATAGCGTCTATGTGTTATCGGCAGGCTGCGACCGGTCTTGCTCGGCCCAGCGATACACTTGATTTTACTCGAAGTTTGCGGGCGGGTTTCTTCCAGCTACTGCCCGCCCTGCGACAGAAAAAAATATTGATTGCGTTGTTCGCATTGGGAGCCAGCGATTTGATTGCAATCAGTATGTTCAACTTAATGTTGCCTGTCTTGGTGACAACACATTTGGGTGGCGAATCTTTTGCGTTAGCGCTCATCGACTCCTTTTACACCGCCGGCTCCGTTGTACTGGGTTGGATGGTGGGCCGTTTTGCGCTAAGAGGGCGAGTGTTACATCCGTTGTTATTACTGATGCCGGTTGTGCTATTGGGCACTACGTTGCAAGCCCTCTGGTTTAATCGTATCACCTGTCTCGTGGTTGTGTTTGGGCTTGGTTTTTTGGTGCCCTCATACACCATCTACTTCTCCGCGACTATCCAGGCCCTAGTGCCCGCTTCATTACGGGGGCGTTTCGCAGCATTGCGCAGAATGGTGTCCACGATCGTGGTTTCCGGGACATCGGCGACATTTGCGGCGAGCTACGCAAGTCAAGGGTTAGTTGGAGCCGTGTGGGCCACGCTAGGCATTGCGCTGGCCATTTTTGCTGGTGGCGCCGGTTGGGTGTGGATGCGGCGAAGTTCTGCAGAGCCACAGAGTGCCGACGTCAAAGATCGCGGTACTGCATACCAAAACGAATATGACGATTTAAAACCTATATTCGCACCCCTTCTCCACATTGCTTCTAAAGGAAATAATCTCCCATGATGAATATTGCCCATCACATTATTGTAATCGGAGGGGGGCCGGGATTATGCGACCGCGCCCACCATCTTGGCGCGCTCATCACACTGGTGGATACACCTACCAGCTATGAGCCAGCGCTGGTTGCCTCGGTTCATCGTACCGTCTTGACCTGTTATGACGACCCCGCGCTGTTACCAGCGTTGCAAGCGCTGCATGCACAACAGCCTTTCAGTGCTGTACTTAGCATGACGGAGTTGGGCTTGCTGCCTGCGGCGCGGATTGCTGACGCACTGGGATTGCCCGGTACAAGTCCGCAAGCGGTAGAACGCACACGCGATAAGGTGTTAATGCGTGAATGGCTGAAAAAACAGGCTTTCTCCAAGGTGGTCAATTCGCCAGTGAGTTGCTCTCGAGACATACAGAATTTTGCCCAAGAGCATGGCTTCCCGGTGATTGTGAAACCGCGAAGCGGCGTGGGGAGCCAGTCCATTATGCGTTTCGACTCTCTGGAACAGCTAAACGAATTCCCCTTGAGCAAGCTGGACTACATAGTCGAGCCCCTTCTTGTTGGGCCCGAATTCTCGGTCGAAGTATTCAGCTTTGGCGGGCGTCATATGATCGCTGCGGTGACTGAGAAATTTACCAACGACAACGATCCGCACAATCCATATGTCGAAGTAGGACACGTAGTGCCAGCGCGGATAAGTGACGAGGATCGGCAAGCCATTGAAGACTATGTGCGACGGTTTTTAACTGTAATGGAAATTAGAGACGGATGCTCCCACACTGAGTTACGCCTCACAGCTAACGGCCCGGAAGTGATCGAAACTCATACTCGAGTGGGTGGCGATTCCATCCCCACGTTGGTACGCCAAGCAACCGGGTGTGATTTGCTGGATCTTGCGGTCCAATGGCCGCTGGGTTTGATCGAGCCTATGGATACTCCGAAGGCGAACTGCGCGGCTGCCATTCGTTTCTTTACTCCAACGCCTGGAAAAGTCAAAGCGATTACTGGCGTACATCGTTGGCGCGGCATGCCTGGTGTTCTAAAATTGCACCTTTCGATCAAAGAAGGAGTGATGGTGGGAGAGCCTCGGGACTCATTCACTCGTAGCGGTTATGTGCTGGCTACTGCCCCAACGGCTTGCCTCGCATTGGAACTGTGTGGCAGGGTCGTTGATGGGGTAGTTGTTGATATCGAATAGTACAATCTGGCGACGATGTACTGAGATTCACGACTCGGCTGTAAAGCTCGAGTCTGGCGTACGATCCACATAAGGAAGTGTTTCATGCAGGAAAAAAATGATAAAGGCATGCTGATCCGCGGCCGTTTCACACAGAGCCTGGCTCGTGTGATGGAACGAATTAATGCGTCCATCGGATTCGACCAAAAAATGGCGATGCAAGATATCGCCAGTTCGCAGGCTCATGCGCATATGCTGGCGATGCAACACATTATTTCAGAAGAGGACTTTGCGCAGATTCAAAAAGGTCTGGAGCAAATACGCGAAGAAATCAGCGAAGGAGATTTTGAGTTCTCCTTTGCGCTTGAAGATATTCATATGAATATCGAATCGCGCCTCAACGAAATTATCGGTGCGCCTGCGGGCCGCCTCCATACTGCGCGCAGCCGCAATGATCAAGTGGCTACGAGTTTTCGTTTATGGGTGCGGGATGCTCATGATCGCGCGCTAGCGCTGATCAAAGAACTTATTGGCGCGTTGCTTGAGTTGGCAGAACGAAACTCGGGCACCATCATGCCGGGATTCACTCATTTGCAGAGTGCACAGCCCATTACCTTTGGTCATCACCTGATGGCCTATGTCGAGATGTTCGGTCGTGACTACACACGGCTGCGGGACTCACGAGCCCGCATGAACGAATCCCCTCTTGGCGCCGCTGCGCTGGCGGGCACTTCGTTCCCGATTGATCGTGTTGCCAGCGCCGGGGCTCTTGGTTTTGCCAACCCCATGCATAATTCGATGGATGCAGTGTCGGATCGTGATTTCGCGATTGAGTATCTCGCCGGTGCATCCCTTGCTATGACTCACTTGTCTCGGCTTGCCGAGGAAATAGTGCTGTGGATGTCGCCCCAGTTCCGTTTTGTGCAACTATCCGATGCGTGGACCACCGGATCCTCAATCATGCCGCAAAAGCGCAACCCCGATGCTGCGGAGCTGATTCGCGGCAAGACCGGGCGAGTGACGGGGTCTCTGGTCGGGTTGTTGACGGTCATGAAGGCGTTGCCTCTGACGTTTTCCAAAGACATGCAAGAGGATAAAGAACATACCTTCGATGGCGCCGAGACACTGGAACTGTGCCTTGAAGCCATGACCGGGATGATTGGTGACCTGACGCCGATACCGGACCGTATGTTGGCGGCTGCGGGCTGCGCGCATGCGACCGCGACGGATCTGGCCGACTGGCTCACGCGCGAACTGGGTATGCCATTCCGTGAGGCCCACCATATAACAGGACGCCTGGTACGGTTAGCCGATGAGCTCAATTGCAGCTTGGACGGCTTATCGCTGGAGGCGATGCAGGAGGTCCATGCTCAGATCACCAGTGCGGTGTATTCGGTATTGAGCGTGGAGAGTTCGGTGGAGTCGCGAAATAGTTTGGGAGGCACCTCGCCGGAGCAGGTCCGCAGCGAAGTTGTTCGCTGGCGTGCACGCCTGCAATGCCTGGAATCCCAGGTCAGTCCGGTTTAAGGGGCCGGCTTGTGGGTGACCGCGGCGGAGGAATCCCTGCCGCGGTTACCTGTAGGTGGCTAAGAGAAACGTACGTGCGGGGTTTTATTGGGTGCTATTGAGTGCACGCCAGGTATGTTCATTAAGTTCCACTTTCAAAGCGACAGCCTGTTCAACGCCAATCTTCATTGAGGGCCCGAACCGACTCAGGTCAAGGCCAAGACGGATGAGCATCTTTTCTACGCCGACAGTGGTGACAGTGACCAACTGAGAAATATTCCTGGCCATGGCGAATTCTACGAGCGCGCGAATGGCAGTAGTTGATATGTCGGAAAAATTGAAGGTACTTTTTTTCGGTGCCTCAATAGCAAATCGACTCAGTTCCCAAATGTGCTCGGAGCAAGGCGCCTCGTCACCATGCAGTAAAACGGGAAAGGTATGGGCGAGCATATTGGGGCCGGTAGTTGGTAATATTCTCCAGCAGCCTGAAACATGAGGCTCTGCTGTAGAGCTGGTGATAATCATGTAATAAGGATTTAGCGCGTCGTAGCCGTCGATTTCCATACCTGCAATGATATTGACATCCCATTCTTTTTTATTCTTGAATATCTTGGCGCGGAGTGTGTGCATTTTTTGAAGGTGCTGTGCTTCGAAGTTTTCGCGGCGATCAATTGAGATAAACATAACCATTCCTTAATGGGGAGCCGTCGGGAACGATATATTCATTTCGAATACAGTGAATCCTACCGGAATTGGGAGGTTTTCGGCTGCCCGTTAAGATGGTAATGCTTTGGGCGAAGTTTGGAGTCTCGGGGTTGGGCCGGGTTCTCAACTCCACGGTTGCAGGTGCGGTGGGGATTTGTGCGTTATACCCCTAAAAGTTAAAAATCGCGTTAACTTTTAGGGGGGAAGCCTTAGAGGGATATCAGTTTCAGTTGGTGGGCTTTGATAATGGCTTGGTGCCGCGTATTGACCTTGAATTTTTTTCGTATATTTCTAAAGTGAAAGTCGATGGCCGCATAAGAGCACGAGAGAATGATCGATATCTCCCATGTTGTTTTTCCTGCTGCCGACCATTTGATAACTTCCAGTTCGCGCTTGGTGAGGTGAGTCACGGGCTGATGTTCTTTGGTGAGGTGATGGATTGCACTCTGCAGGGCGAAGTCGCGCAGAGCCATTGCATAGGGAAGCGTTACCTGGACGTGTTCCAGGTATTGGGTTTTGTGCGTGCTGTCCCACTTGAGGCTGAGCATTCCGACCTGCGCCTGAGGGCTGTGTATAGGAAGAGTTACGCCTTGGCGCATATCATGTGACGAGGCCTCTTCCAGGAATTCCAGTGCTGGAGTACTGGTGTATATCTCTTCTGTCCATATCAGCGGCAAACTGGATTTGAAACTGTGAGATACGACGGGGTCAATGTCCGCATAGTGGTGTTCATCATATCGGCTTCGCCATCTCTCAGGGTAATTGCTGATGATGGTAGCGTCTTTGTTGTCGGCTTCTATCCCAGGCTTTAATGCGAATAGAACTTGTGAGTAACCAATCTTCTCGGAAAGCTGTCTCAGTACTATAAACCAGTCCTCCATGTTTGAGATTTCGCTCAACTTGATAAGGTCTTCAAAAAAAAGCATAGCCTATTCACACTCTTTAGCTGTTGATGAATAGTTAGCGTACCCTGATATTAAGTTTGAGGTCTTCGGTAAAGCCTGATCCGGCAGCAACATATAACTTATAAGCTAAAGTGCATTTTGTATAAGTGATGCGTGCTGTAGTTGAATCACTGTTCAACCAGAGATGAGCGCGTTCGTCAGTCTGCGATTGAGTGAATATTAAAAAGCCGGCAACCGGTTTGACCAGTCTCCCGCTTGGCGGGGAGACAGCACAGGTTTTGTGTCGTAGGCTAGGCAGGATTATGCGGTCCTTGATGGGCGCCGCCGGATAAAAAATGGAGCGCTCAGGATGCAGTTACAGTTTGCCGTCACGGATAACCCTTCGGTCACACTTGTCGTGACTCAACCCAGCGACTTCGAAGCGCTTGTCGCTATCCGGATTGAAGCCATGCGTGAAAGTCTTGAACGTATTGGCCGATTCGACCCTGTACGCGCCCGAGAGCGTTTTCGTGAGGGCTTTTGTGCCGAGTTCACTCGCCATATAGAGGTTTCCGGCCAGCGGGTGGGTTTCGTGGTCGTCAAACCTGATTACGATGGGTGGCTGCTTGATCACCTGTACATCAAGCCGAACGCACAGGGGGCGGGGATCGGTTCGGTTGTCCTTCGTCACATCTTCATGGAGGCGGATGCTGCGTCCATGACATTGCGGGTGGGTGCCCTCAGGGAAAGCGCTTCAAATCGTTTTTATACGCGGCATGGCTTTCAGTTCGTCGAAAGTAGCGAATTCGACAATTACTATGTTCGCAGCCCTCAGGACATTCACACGCAACTGAACAGAAAAACCACTTCCTGATCCCGACGTTAAGTTTAATGGTGCTCGCCCATTTATGTGCGGGCCATCTTTAGCTGGACGATCATCAAAAGCTGAAGCCGCTCTGCTTTTCTGTGGGAGCCGGCTTGCCTGCGATGCAGACAACTCAGTACATCCGATACACGAGGCGATGCCATCGCAGGCAAGCCAGCTCATACAGTTGATGGTGTCCGCTTTGGCAAAAGCCCCCTCCAACAAATACGAAAGTTCCCCGGCTGCAGCCCGTTTGTTGTCTAGGAGTGAGATAAATACAGGGGGGGCGTGATAATCATGGGTTACTCCGGGCTAAGCGGGGCCAAGATGGGAGCGCACTGTTGCCGCTTACCGAAAACTGACCCAAGTGTTCAACTGCTTTTGCTCACTTTCCGAGCAGGAGAACACAGGGTGATCAGCATGGAAATGTTGGAAAAAATCCGGCGGATATACTTCCGCGATAAGCTCTCGCTGCACCAGATAGCCAAGCGTACCGGCTGTCGAGAAACACCATCCGAAAATGGGTCAGAGCGCCCGAAGCCACTCAGCCGGCGTACCAGCGGTGCGCAACCTTCAACAAACTCAGCCCTTTCCAAGACACGCTGGAACAGGTGCGTAATTGCATGGACTTGACCAGCACACGCCGACGATGGGCAGAGAACGGCCAAAAGCTGCCTGTCGTAATCGGCTCAAATCGACCCAAAGCAGAAGTTCGATTTGGAAAGTCCGATGGCTGCTACGCAGCGGGAGCGATCAATCGTTAGGGTACTATGAACGCTAGCCACCGACCGGAAGCAGCCCTCCGGGACAGCCAGCTCAAGCCAGCACGGCCACTCTCGCTTGACATCGCCACTGAATCTGCATGGCTTAGATTGAGTAACCGTTCTTCGCCGTCTTCAAGAGAGACTCCCCGTAGCTGCTCGGTTGCTTGATCTGCCTGCTTGCGAACACGCTGATGTCAAGGTCCGGCTTCCCACGGGCAGTGGTGACCTGTTCGATGCCTAATGACGTCAGGACGAGGTAGCAACCCTCTCCCCACAGGGACTCCGCATCGATATCAACCGGGCCAGCATCACGCCACCAGCAGAGCCTTGCGACCACAGCGCCGCTCGGGTCGAGGAAGACGCTGGGCTCCTCGTCATGCGCGCTCCAGCGAAGCCGCTTCACCCAGTTCGGGCACAAAGCGAACGAATAGGCCGCTGCGTCAAAGCCCATGTCCACCGAGCAAACAACTTTCCTTACCAGCGTTGGCGCCAGATCATTGTCAAATGCGAAGTACTGGCCAAGCCAAACAGCGATGGGCAGCCTGGCATAGCAGTCGTCGAAGTCTTCACTGTCAATCTCTGCCGAGGGTGCTCTAAAGCGGTAGAGACGGTGCTCCGACAGCCGTGGCTTGAGAATCTTGAAGCGGGATACTTCGGCCACGACTTGGCCGTGGCTGTCTGCTGGGAAGGGGGCAACATCACCGTCGACTTCGTCAATCCATTTCCGTTCTCGCTCGGACCAACCCGCACTTCGGTTCAACAGCGGCATTCGGATCCACTCGGGGCGCCCTCGTGGGAGCTTCAGCGGTCGAGGCGGAAGCGGGCAGCCCAAACGTTCCAAAAGCGTGAGCATGTCGCTGCCTTTCAATTTGCCGGCCAGCCGCAGTTCTCCTGCGACGTGGCGAAGTGCGGCAAGGGCAATGTAGGCGTGGGGCTTCAGGTAAGTGATCTGCATGTCGAGCACGCGAAGCTGAGTCTCAAGCCTTTTGGTGCCAGAGGGCCCGAATGCCTCAAGTCCACCCCAATCCTGGATGAACATCGCCGCGCGTCGGCGGACTGTCATCTCCTCAATGCCTGCCGCCTTCGCGATGTGACGTGCCGTCGAGCGCAACATCTCGGTCCAGCCAAGCGGCGACTCGACGCGCATTGCACCAGTTCTTTCGTCCGTGAATGCCTGGTCACCCTCTGGCGGGTGCTCGAGTTCAAGGCGATAGAAAAGCGGCAGTGGTATCGCGTCCAAGGGGACAGCCTGCCTCCGCCGATGCGACAAGAGCGCGGCTGACTCTGCCACCGCAATGTCACGGTGACTGACCAACGCAGCCACGGCGCTGCCCAACTCGGGGGCAAGGTCCGCGCTGTCAGCAGCCAGCAGAGTTCCGAGCGCATGCAAGGGGGCATCTAATTCGCCGGCTATAAGTCGCCGCATAAGGGACTTGAACAAAGCTTGGCCAAGTCCGGCTTGCCTTGCCAGGCTCAACGTGCAATTGCGTGCGTGTCGCTGAACTTCTGCAACGGGCAGCCGATAGGCAAAGTGCAGCAGATCCTCCAAAAGTTCCGTGTCGCTGAGCGGTAGCTCGCTCGGCTGGAAGGGTCGCCCCAGCTGGAACTCGCGAGTGCAGGCCATCTGCTCCTCAAGTAGCGACCAGATGGCCGGCCAATCCGGCGTCGCGCTGATTACCGGCAGTATCGAATCCAGCTCTGTCAGCAGTGACTGGGTGTTCTCCTGGCCCGCCGTTACTGAATCGACAATGTTCTCGAAGGCGGCTGGGCATGTGGATGGTCCCTGCAAGAGCTTCTTCGCCTCAAAGTAGAAGAACTTACCGCCACCCATCCACTGGCTCCAGGAACTCCAGGGGTCCTTGCCTGACTCGTAGCCTTGCATCAGCTTCTTGGCGTACTCGACCTCCCCCGCCGCAGCCAACCTTTTAACCATCAGGAAGCGGCAGCGCGCGTCGTCCTGCAAGACCTGCCAGCGCTCAAATATCCTCCGCGCCATATGAAGCGGGGCCGTCTCGGCCAGATCTCTGAAACGGTACGGGGCGTTGTAGTTCAGTTCGTCGCCATCCGATTCAAACGCGCGCTCAAGCTGCTCGAGAGTGGTCTCCGAGTCGTACTTGCTTGGCGTATACGAGTGTCGAGGTTCCGGCGCTTCTGACGTCCACCGGGCTACGGCGGCGTCGAGCTCGGCAGATGAAAACCCATGTCTTCCGGCAGCGGTGCGAAGGCGCTGGAGCAGTCCGACCCTCTCGTGTGCCCTGCTGGCTACCTCGATCACCGCCAAAAACATCCGCGCGAGCGGTTCAATCTGTATAGGTCCCGCGGCGTCGGCGGCGATGTCGATGAAGTCACCTACGTGGTGCGGGTCCCGGTAGTACGGTTCCATGTAGAACGGCAGACACAGACCGCACCAGACCGTCGCGCAAACCAAGACGAGTTCAGGGCTTCGCCGCACCATCCCCGTCATGAGCAGGTCAACACGGTTCGGCCAGCCAATCAGATTCCAATCCGCCAGTGTCTTTGACACCTCGAAGCCGAAGCGAGGTCCGACCTGCGTCGCTTCCTCTATTAGCGACATCGTCAAACGATGCGCGGCCGACGACCCTTCCGTTTCGGTCATGCCGCCGACCTGGCGCATTAAGGCCGATACTCGCTTGACACGGTTCTCCGGGTCAGCGGCGTTCGCAAGGACCAAGATGTCTCGCCAGATTGCGTACTGCGGGTCTTTCTTGGGGGCCAACGCGTAGCCAAGGCATTGCTCGGGAACCGTCGCCAGCAACTGTTTGGCCCGCTCTAAGTCCCCGACCGCAGCCAACGCGATGGCCAGATCGGCCAACCCGTCGATCTGCTCGCTCGGCGTGCTCTCCTGAAGCTCCGCCACGAGTGCGTTGAGTCGATCGACGGCCGCCACCCGGTCACCGTCAACCCTATACGCATCGACGGCCAATCTGCGTCGCAGATACGCAGTGCCCCCCAGCGTCGATGAGGCGATGGCTGCGTCAATTTCCCGAAGTACCGCACGGTACTCAGTCTCGCCGCGCTTGGCGCCGAGCCTCAGCAGCGCTGGCACGAGCATGGGGATCGCTTTGAAGGCCTGCTGGATGCGATATGACTCGCTGCCGCCTTCTGATGTCAGACGTAAGACGTACCCAAGGGCAATGCGGGCTTCGTCCTGGATGCTGCCGGCCGGCACGGACGCGTTGTCGACGGCGGCGCGACCTAGAAGCACGCCTATCGTCGAGGCGTGCTGCTGAAACGGATGAAGGAAGGTGTGCTTCGACGGTATCGCGCTTGGCAGCGGCTTATTGAGCAGCGTGCAAAGCCTCGCGTGATGCATCACCGCACCGACCAGATTACCCAGCCCAGCCAGGTCCGTCTCGTCGTCGCACATAGAGATCATCGGTGCGACCAGCTTGTCGAACAGGGCCTCGGCTAGGTAACGACGGTCAGCTTCGAATGCAATTAGTGCCATCCGGCGTCGGTAGCCGTTGGGTACCTCTACGAAGCCAGGAAGGGCGGCGGCAGCATCAAACAGGGCAAGCGCTTGCGCAGCGTCGCCACGCCGACTGGCCACAAGACCTGCGTGAACCATCACCGAAGGTTTGTCTTCGTTGGCTACCCCGAGCTTGCTGCAGAGGTCTTGTGGATCGGCGCCAACCTTCTGAAGGAGCATCGCCTCTGCGGCTTCCCTCCTCAGATGCAGTTGCAGCGCGGCGACAGTTTGCGGATCCACCTTTTCGGGCTGGCGTAGCCCCTCTGCGGCGAGGTGGTCAATCGCTATCTGGATCTGCTCGGTGTCTCGGAAGTGGACGGCGCGCCTTGCCCACCTCTCGAATTCCGTTATGTTGTGGTCGTGCCCGTGGTTCTGGAACTTGGACGTATGGAGCTGCGACAGTGGCTCGAGGCTTTCAAACAGTTCCTTCGCCCGCTCGAAGTCCCCTCGCGCTAACAGGGCGTCGACGATCTCGTAGCCCTGGCTGGGGAAGTACTGCACGAAGGCCAGGGCTGCATCAATGTCCCCAACCGCTAGCATCGCCAGCGGAAGCTGGTTGGCGTACTCAAGGGCAGTTTCCCGCCGCCCCACTTCGTCACGACACAGAAGCAGCCGTGAGAAGGCGGTCGCATCGTGCGTTCCACGCACTGCCAGCAGAGCCAGGCGGATATCGGCGTGGATCTCGGCGATAGAACGCCCGTCAGCCAGTTGCTGCCTGAAGCGAGCGGGCATCGCCAGCGCAAGTACATCGGCACCGTCGCCGGCACGGGCGCGGTAGCGCAACTCAAGCCAGTACTGCGCCGATTCGGGCGGCGCGTTCTTCGCCAACTGGGCGAGGTCGCGGTACACGCGCTGCGAGTATTCGGCATCGACGCTTCCGAGGCGGGTTCGAGGTTGAGCGATGACGAACAGCCGAAAGCTGTTGTGGAAGACGCTCCACCCCTGGGATGAACTACGGAGCAGGTGCCGTGCAACGATCAGAGCGCGTTCAATCGCGGACTCCTTGACCATTGTGGCCAGCAGCCGCAGGTCCAAAGGTGCCTCAGCACGAGCGATGTAGCCCAGCACGTCCATGGCATCGACATCGCTTGCGATCTCGCGCCAAGCAGCGGTGTACACGGTCTCAATATCGCCGTCGAACGGCATCCCACCGCTGAGAAGGTGCTTACGGCCGGCTTCGTCCGCGTGCAACAGCGCATGAATTAAGTAGCGCGTTGCCAGCGGGTGGCCATGCGATAGATTGCTTAGATCCAATCTTGGAATCTCGGCAGGCAGGCCAAGCGCCTCTGCCATCCGGGCGACCTCCTCGCGGCCGAGAGGTCCCATGAGAACCTGTCGCTCGCTTTTCTCCGCTTGCTCTCTTACTGCGGGCTTCAGATTCGCGAGATCCAGCCGCTGCGTGCCGAGGATGAACACAACCCCGTTGGGGATGGCAGCGGGAAGAGGCAGCTCGCCCAGAAGCGAATTGGTCGGCCGCTCTTCGCGAGGCACATGGTCGAGCCCGTCGACGACGATGATTGTTCGGATCCCGTCGCGGTCGAAGCGTTCACCAGCCTGCTGTACCAGGACGCCGAACTGCTCTCGGCGCTCATGCAGCGAGTCGTCGCGAAGACGAAGTCCAACCAAACCGCTGTTGCGTAACTGCGTGCCGACGTCAGTCAGGAAGTTGTCGGCCTCCCCGCGACCCACGCCTTGAGCAGCACCTGGCACGTACGCCAAGTAGCGAACGAGCCGGATATTAGCCTCAGTGGCCAGCGCAACCTGCAGGAGAGTGGACTTCCCGGAGCCAGGCGGTCCTATGAGTGAGACGTAGCCCTGGTCGGCGGCATGCAGCGCGGCTAGCAGCTTGGCCTCAGTATCACGGTTGCGCTGAACATAGGCGCCGACTGGGAACCGGTGGATGAGCAGCGTCTTGGAGGGATCGCGCCAGCCAAGCTCACGAAGCAGCTCGTCACGCGTCCACCTGTCTTTGTCGCGGGCATCGGCGACTAGCTTGGGCAGTACGCTTGCAATCTCGGATGCCTGCCGCGCCTGCTCGGCGTTCAATTTGTGCGACTGGATGAAGTCCGCCGCAGCTCCGCACACCACACGGAGGTTGTGCAAAAAAAATTCGAAGTCGTCATCGTCCAGGCCGGCTTCACGGCGCAGGTGGTTGATCAGTCGACTCCATTCCTGCGTGTACCAATCCGCTAGCGGCCGATTTGGATGCTGTTGGAGTTGCTCAAGAAATGCCGCACTGTGGGGCGGCGTGCCATCGCCTGGCTTGTCAGTAATCGACGGAAAGTCATTAACAACCAGGCGAATCTCGACCCGGCTTCCCGGGTTGTCCTTGCGCAGGCACTGCCAAGCATGAACCAGGGGCCTCAACAGGCCGTTGGCACCAGTAAACAGCGTCTCAACAGTGAAAGTGCCTGGGAACTTGGACGTCTTGAACTGGTGACCGACCACCACCCCATCGAAACCGAGCACCAAGTCGTCGGCAATACCCGCGTTGCGGTCTGCGACGCCGATCCAGAGCAGCTCGTCGCGCTCGAGCGCAGCATAAATGGCAGCGCCCGCCCGCTCGTACTGGCCAATGTATCCACGGAGTGCTCGACGTTCACCTTCCGCCGGCGCAGTTGCAGGAGCTACAGAGGTTGATGGATTCGGTTTCTTGGACATTTTTGGAGCCATGTGAATGGATTAGGTAGTTGACGCCAACTGATACCAAGAAAACTGCTTCAGCATAACCCGAGGCGTCCAGCAACAGACGGTAGATGCGGCTAAGTCATTGAGCGTTGCTCTGAAACGAAGCCTGGCCAGCTCCAATCGAAGCGGTCATTCACGAGATGGGGCGTGAATGACTAACATCAGCCTATTCCTGCCGTTCAGTCAGGAAATTCGAGCGACAGGTCGTGGCCGGGGGCGGCCAGTCGCCATAGGCTGGAGTCGGCCAAAAGCAGCCGCTCGTGGGCAGCTTTTATGACACCAGAGCGTGATATCGCTCCACCTTTATACACAACCAGAATGGCTCCGAAGCAGAATTGGCGTTAGCATTCCGTCCACTCGGCTTAAACAGCCTGTTTTTCAGATCAGGGTCGCATTGTGGAAAAGCTAAAACGCCTCGAAAGTGGAATCGAAGGGCTCGACGCTCTGCTCAAGGGCGGACTGGTAGCAGGCTCTTCATACATAATCCAAGGGCGCCCAGGGTCTGGAAAAACGATCCTCGCGAACCAGCTTGGGTTCCATCATGCGAGCAATGGAGGCCGGGTTCTGGTCGCCACGCTGCTGGCTGAATCGCACGACCGTCTCTTTCAGTTTCTTTCTACTCTGAGCTTTTTCGACTCTTCCAAGGTCGGTGCTGAAATCCAATTCGTCAGCGCATTTGATACTTTGGAAAACGAAGGTTTGGATGAAGTAGTGAAACTGCTTCGGCGTGAGATAAGCCGTCAGAAAGCCACCGTGATGGTGGTAGACGGTCTGCTCAATGCGCGTTCAAAAGCCGATTCGCACATCGACACCAAGAAATTCATCTCTGAACTGCAAGGGCACGCCGCTTTTGCTGGTTGCACGGTGCTGTTTCTTACCAGCTCCCGGCTCGACGACGGCAGTCCTGAGCACACCATGGTTGATGGCGTCATAGAGATGGGCGAAGAACTATATGGCACTCGCTCAGTGCGTCGAATTCAGCTGCGCAAAACTCGCGGCAGCGGAGCCATGACCGGTCTTCACGAGTGTGAAATTACCGACAATGGCTTGGTGGTGTACCCGCGACTCGAAAGTCTCTACAGCCACCCGTCTTCTCCTGATAGCGCCGATATGACGCGTATCGCCAGTGGCATTGAATCACTGGACGACATATTAGGCGGTGGCCTGCACAGTTCCAGTGTATCTCTGGTTATAGGCCCCTCTGGGATTGGTAAAACGACGCTGGGCCTTAAGTTCCTGGCTGAGTCGACTGTGGAAGCGCCGGGGCTACATTTTGGCTTCTACGAAAGCCCACAACGGCTGCGACTCAAAGGCCAATCATTGGGTATCGATATCAAGGGCATGGAAGATAGCGGTGCGTTGAGCGTTGCCTGGCAGCCCACCACAGAAGGGCTTCTGGATGGGCTGGGTGCACGGCTGTTGAGTATCGTCGAAGAAAAGGGCATCAAGCGTTTGTTCATCGATAGCCTAAGCGGCATGACGCGAGTCACGACAAATCCGGCGCGGATTACTGACTTCTTCAGTGCTCTGATGAACGAGCTGCGATCCAGAGGCGTTACGGTATTTGCATCCTGGGAAATGCGCGATCTGTTTGGTTCAGAGGTCAGCGCACCAAACTCTGACCTGTCCAGCATCGTCGACAACCTGATGTTGATGCGATTCTATGAGAATCACTCTGAACTAAGCAGGACGCTTTCCATTCTTAAAGTACGAGACAGCTCTTACGACCCTTCGCGTTTTGAGGTCGTCATTCGTGATCAAGATGTTTTCCTGAAAAAGGCTTTAAGACATGAACCTTCAGTCCCGACTGAGACATCGCCCGGTTCAAAATCTTAAGCCTTTGTGCGGGTTGAATTTAACATGACCACCATCCTGGTCGTCGACGACGAGTATTTGATCGCTGATATTCTCAGTTTCGCGCTGGAGGATGAGGGGTTCATGGTGGTGACGGCCAGCAACGGTCAGAAAGGGCTTGAAGTGCTCGATAGGGAGCGGCCTGCCTTGATCATTACCGACTTTATGATGCCGGTCATGGACGGTCTTGAATTCGCCACTGCCGTTCGAGCGCTGCCTTCGGCGAATCAGTTGCCGATCATCCTGATGAGTGGTGCTCAGGCTCACATCGGTATGCAGAGATCTGATTTGTTTGATGCAGTGCTGGCGAAACCATTCAACATAGACTTGATGGTTGCCGAAGTTAGAAAGCTCTTGGTCTAAGACCAGCGCTGATTACTCGTGCGCGCTAGCCATGGTGAGGCCCCCGATTGCAATTGGCGACGCCAACCTAGGTGACGAGGTGGAACGGTGCCTTCTCCGCCCGAGGGCTGCAACCGCCCATGCCGTTTTTTTGTGAAAGGATTCTCAGGAAGATAAAATCTTAGGAAAAGGTATGGCTATGACACTTTCACATCTTACGAAGCGGAGGATCGGCTTGAAGTGAATTTGCCACCGCTTTCACCAGATCGCCCATCGACCACGGCTTTTGCAAGTACGTTGTAGAGGGCGGCACCATGGCAGGTTCCAGTGAGTAGCCAGAGGTAAGAATCGTGGAAGTGCTGGGCCATCTCGCCTTCACCACCGCGATAAAATCCGAACCTTTGAGCTTGCCAGGCAAACCGTGATCCGCGATCACCAGCGGGTACGTGTGCGGCGTGCTGAGCATATGGATTAAAGCACCATCAGCGCTATCAAAGGCCTGCGAGCGCAAACCTATTTCGGACAAAATATCTATCATCAGACCGCGAAGTAGTGGGTCGTCCTCAACGACGATTACCGGCTCAGACAGAGGCGAAAATCTTTCGCAATCCTCATTCATGAGATCGTTCCTGATTGGACCAATTCTGCTACAGATTGATTTGTGGAGCTTATTATAAGCCTCACTGAAGATTAGGTCTTGTTGAGGTGAAATAAGTCGAAAGTCCGCTATTGGCCGATTCTGTTGAAAAAGTCGTCCATGGTTTCCACGGCAGAAAAGTACGCGCTTGAGATTGAAATCTTTACTTTGTGCAGAGGGTTCCGAGCTCAGATTTCGCATAGCTGCGCGCAAAAAAGGCGTTTTCAGCAGCCAGAATGCGGGCAGTCTGGAAGGACCGACTTTTTCAACACAATCGGCCGATTGCTGCCTGTGGCGAGAGCACCCATGGGCTCCTTTCTCGATCAAGCGCTAGCCAACTCGGAGGGTAGAATCATCCTTTTCGTGTTGAGAATGTTTGCGAACGATCTACTCTCAGAGGATACAAAGATTCAAAGCGAATCACGTCATGTCATATCACCTGTATCTGGTCAATCCAGCCCAGCCGAGCTTGGTGTCCGCGCCTCCAAATCAATGCGTAGTGAGAATGTCTGTCGAGCTGAGGGCAGAGGCATACGCGCAGGTTGCGCAAATTTTTAAGGTGAGACAGGACTTCATCGCCCTGCGACAACTCTGCCTTGAACAGATAGCGACAACAAAAGCTCTGATCGCGGTAATGGATGCCCACATCAGCGAGCATCATCAAAAGCTACCTGGATGGGAATCCAATGAGGGTACATGTTGAAATGCTGCGTCCAAGCACTGAAAGCAGTTGTCCAGGGCTGCTGTTGGCCGAGGCTGTATAAAAACGTTTTAGAGCAGGTATGACGGTCGGAGCGAGAACGAAATCGCGCGCCTACGCAAATTCGGGTCTGCGGCATAACCAAACGCTGGAGGTTTTTACGTAGCGACGCAGAATTCAAAAAACGGTGCCCGCGTTTTTACATAGCCTGCGCCGATAGCTGCCGATCGCTGCCGATCGCGTAGGCCCGCGACGAACCAAAACTGATATTCATAGGCATCGCCGCTAAAGCGGCGGGCCAAAAGCACTCTATCCGGACCAAGCACTGCCGATGTGATGGAGTGCTGGAATGGCATGTCTATGGGAGCGCTACACCCACGACGGCGATGAGAAGGCACAAAACGCTTATTGTAAAAAGCAGGATAAGCACTACCTTTTTGATCATGTTGAGAGCCGCCCCAAACGCTGAGTATAGACGGCCGCCCGTTTACGACTGCCTCGGTAGATAGCTGGTTGCGGTTGCGATGGTGCTTTCCAATTGGGCCAGCGTGTAAGGCTTCTTTAGAAAAGTCGTCGATAGCGGGATTAACTCCTCCTCCACAGAGTAACCCGAGACGAGTATCGAAGGAATGGAAGGCCACCGTTCGTTCGCCATGCGTATAAAATCGGTGCCTCGCATGCCTCCAGGCAAACCTTGATCCGCGATGATGAGGGCGCAATCGCCTTCAATATGTACAAGGTAGCTCAGCGCCTGAACGGCGTTGTCGAACCCCGCAGAGGCATATCCAAGCTCCGCCAACAATTCCTCCAAAAGCATCCTGACAACCGGTTCGTCCTCGATAACGATTACGCGCCCATGTACAGGCCGCCCGTCTTTCCAATCTACGCTCACGCTGGTTTTCCTTATGCGGATTACCGCTGACTCTGTAGGTAGAGTGTAAGAGTTTTTTAAGCGTTGGGCGGCTAAATGGTGATCTGGGAAGAGCGCGGGGAGAAAATGGATTTCACCGGCGCTAAATGACCGCTTTTGGCCGAACTCTGCCCTTCATGAAGGGCTGCTTTGGGTCGGATAGCGACGGTCTGGCTCAGACCGCCGCAGTGTAGGTCAAACCTCTGTCTGCTCTGCCATTTCTAGAGCATCATCGACCTCGATGCCCAAGTACCTGACAGTGCTTTCGAGTTTCGTATGACCAAGCATGAGTTGGACAGCTCTCAGATTCTTCGTCCTGCGATAGATCAACGATGCCTTGGTTCGCCGTAGTGTGTGAGTACCGTACATGGTTGGGTCAAGGCCGATGGCTGTCACCCACGCTTTGACTATTCGCGCGTACTGTCTGGTGGAAAGATGGTTTGAGTCGTGCAATCGGCTCGGAAACAAAAAGTCCTCGCTTCGGAGACGCGCCCGATGCAACCAAGCTTCCAATACCGTTCGGGTTTGCTCAGTGATTTCAAATTGCACTGGATGCTGAGTTTTCTGCTGCATCACGATGGCCCTTGACGACACATGCTCCCCATGGGCGATGTCTCGGACTCGCAGCTTGGTTAAGTCACAGGCACGCAGTTTGCTGTCGATGGCCAAGTTGAAAAGCGCCAAATCACGTGTCTTCTCTGCGAGCTGGAGTCTGATCCGGATGGCCCAGATATCTCTGACTCGGAGCGGGGCTTTCTGCCCGACAAGCTTTCCCTTGTTCCAAGGCTGGTGGCGGGATCTAGTAGTGGTATTCATGGCGTGTCCTCCATGTTGATGGAGGACAAGGGTGGATCAGTCAGAACGGGCGGTGGTCGCAGTTCGACTCAAAGCTGACGGTCTGAGGAGGCAAATGCCCAATCGCCGCCGCTAAGATGTGTCGTTCACTTATTCCCGCTTGATGATTAGGTGGAGCGTACGGGGTCGACTCAGGGTGTAGCTGAGTCGCTCGATTTCGGTGTCAGAACTATCGCGCCGTCGATCACTTCAATCGTCAACACGTCACCGATGCTCAGTCCTAAACTGACGAGTAGCTCAGGCGGCAAATCAATGACGACGTCGCCACTTCCATCCGCAGGATCTTGGCATTTCACCGTCCAGTGTTGGGCTTCGGTCATGATGTCACTCACACTTCGGTCTTGGCGGGAACGGTTCATTATACTCGCGAATGTCTTCGCAAGTTGAAGCTTGATGCTGACCGCTGAGGACTACCTCTGGCCGATTTTCTGTCTATCGTGACGGGCAGCCGTCGGCCAAAAGCGGGCAGTCACCAAGATGCTTTTGGTCGAGAGTGTTTGAAAAGCGGGGTTTGTGATAAAAATGACAGTACTTTGACCTAGGTGGTCAACGCCATTCTTCAGATATCGATAATGAGACGAATCCAATCTATCGAACCCGCTTGATGCCGCTTTTTAACAGGCCTGACAGAATTTGAGGGAGCCATGTCCAAGAGAAACCAGTTGAATTTTATCGCTGAGAAAAAATCGCGGGCTGAACACTGGGAATATGCTGGTATGAGTGAGCTTGCCACATTGGACAGCGGCTTCTCGTCGCTCAATTCTCCTGAACCTTATCAAATTTCGCTTCATGTCGTAGCTATCGCTTCCTGTCTTGAAGCTTTTTCCAGGGCCTGCTTGAAAATTCTTATCGATGAAGAAAATAGCCCCTATTTGGAAAGAGCTAAGAAATTTAAAGACTTAACATTTGACTTTGAGCTTACTAAAGCGCTAAGTCGCAAGGAAATAACTTTTGGTGATCTGGTTAGTCATAATGTTAGCATCAGTAGTGCGGATCAAATAATCAAGCATTTCGATACTCTATTTGATAGTGATGCTGGCTACCGAGACTTTAAAGATAGCCTGTCGGCGGTGCGGGAATTCGTAGAGCCGCCTGAAGAGGCGATCATGGATGATCCAAACAAATACCCCATAGAGTATGGTGAGATAATTGTTAGCGATGTCAACCAGCTAATTGGTGATATCCAAGACATATTCGCCGCCCGCCATATCGCCGCTCATGAAGCAAATTTTCGATTGGTCAGTGCAGAGCAACTGCTTCGCTGGTTTGAAAGCGCAATGACCTTCGCAAGAGCAACGTACGAGATTATTGAGCAAAAACTTCGCCCTGGCGCTTCACGCGGAGCGTTTGGAAGTTCGGTTCAGGCCTTGCAAAATTCTGGTGCGCTATATTCCACGATAGGCAATATGTGGCAGGAGTTAGTAGCAAAGTGGGAAGTTGAATGGAGTCTCGATGAAGCCGCTATGGAAAAATTATGGGTGACAATCACTGATTCAGAAAAAGCGTTCGGTGAATATATCGAGAAAGAGATTGCTCTTCACTTCCAACGTGTAGGAATGATTACGGGAAACGGATATCGCCATCTTGAAGCGAAAATTCAAAAAATACTTCTCGAATCAAAGTTGGACTACCTTAAAAGGCTGAGGACCGAAGTTTAAGTGCACTCGCGAAAGGCTGATTTTGGCCGATGACTGCCTGTCGCCAGCGGCAGAAATGGGCAGCTCTCTACCGATCATGTTTACTAAGCGTGCTGGTCAAATCCGATGCAATCGGTGGTCTGATCGAAAGCAAACGCATGGTCAAGTGCAATGCAAACGAGTGGTCAGTACCGATGCAATCAGGTGGTCAAGTGGAGTGCAATTTCGCAAACAGGCGCTGAAAGCCGATTCGTTCCGGGCAAAGCACAATCGCAGGAGCGCCAAAGCGCTTTTCGAGCAGATCAAGGCCGAAGGTTACGACGGCGGCTACAGCCAGCTCACGGCGTTTGTGCGCTCGTGGCGAGGCGAGCAAACTGGTGTGCAACTCCAGCCGATAGTTGATGCGCTGCGCGACGCCGTGCTGACCGAGAGCGTCATCCACGCAGATGAGACCCCGGTTCAGATGCTCGCGCCCGGCGAGAAGAAAACTCCCCGAGCCTACGTCTGGGCCTACAGCACGACACCATTTTCGGCGCTGAAGGCCGTGATGTACGACTTCAGTCCAAGCCGTGCGGGCGAGCATGCGCGCAACTTTCTCGGTTCATGGAGCGGCAAGCTGGTGTGCGACGACTTCGCTGGGTACAAAGCAGGTTTCGAGAAAGGCATGACCGAAATCGGCTGCATGGCCCACGCCCGCCGCAAGTTTTTCGATCCGCACGTGGCCAACAAAAGTCAGCTGGCCGAGCAAGCCCTGCACTCGATTGGCGGTTTGTACGAAGTTGAACGGCAGGCACGAGACATCAGTGATGAAGATCGTTGGCGTATACGTCAGGAAAAGGCTGCACCCATAATTACCACGCTGCATGACTGGATGTTGGCCCAGCGCGATCTGGTGCCCAACGGATCGGCCCCAGCCAAAGCCCTCGATTACAGCCTGAAACGCTGGGTAGCGCTGACGCGCTACCTGGACGATGGGCCTGTGCCCATTGATAACAATCAGGTCGAAAATCAGATCCGCCCATGGGCACTTGGGCGCTCTAACTGGTTGTTTGCCGGCTCGCTACGCAGTGGAAAGCGGGCGGGGGCGATCATGAGTTTGATCCAGTCTGCGCGCATGAACGGGCATGATCCGTATGCTTATCTCAAGGACGTTTTGAATCGCCTGCCGACGCAGCGGGCGAGTAACATCGGCCAGTTACTGCCGCATCAATGGATACCTGCTCGAACTATGCAAGTGTCTTCTCCTCCTGCTTAGCCATTCGCTAAGCAAGCACGAACTGCTTCATCGCTGCCATCATTGCAATGACCAAAACGGCTAGCCCAATCGCAGACGTCCATTGCGCTGAAGGGCTTTCTGAAAACCAGGAGCCTTTAGCGGGGTATTTCCCTAGGGTAAGGGCCTTCATCAAAGGCCAGCCGATAGGGAAGCAAATCGCTTGGAAAACAAAGTCAGCCAGTACACCCAATAGTTCACTCACAGGCCAGATCCTGCTGAATTACCAGTCCTTAAAGCTTAATGATGCTGCTCCAACCTGGCGATGACAAGGGGGAGCCGATGGGCAAACGATACCGAGCAAACTGCTTGCATATCAGTTGATATCTGGTGGAATGACGCAAGGTGACTTGGCTGAACGCTTACCGACGAGGAGCGCAGAAATAAAATGCTGTATCGGCAGTCACTGTAATCAGCGCTGCTGTTGCGCCCGCAAGGCGCCAAGGAGGCGGTAGAAACTCTTGGTCAACACCATTCCGCTTGGCATACATATCACTGATACTGTGCTCAGCGTTGCTATTCTTTGCGGTGGCAACTGCAAGCACGCGATAAAAAGCGAGAGGCCCCCTTAGCAGTTGGTGTGAAGGCGCCTTACCATCGAACACGTGAGTACGAGGTACCTGCTCTTCGTCAGAGCGAGTAAATCTTCTCGTGCGCGCCACTCTTCCTGATTTTCGTCGTTTCGAACGCATAATCATGTTCGTCAAAATTGCACTCCGAAATAAAATGCGTGTATTTCAAACTCTTCACGCGGGTCATGGCCTTGCTTTTACGCAGGTCCGTCGTTTTATTTTGAACATTCATTTCAGGTGAGAAGTAATTGATCAAACCGGCCTCGGCGGCGAGCACGAGATTTTCTTCCCCTAGATTCAGATAATCGTCAGGTTGTTTGATGACCATGCCATCGCGAGACGCCACCGCCTCGAATCGTGGCGTAAAAAAGTACAGATAGATTTCCGCATCGTCCTCGCATTCTGCCTGGGCTTGCTGCACACGCTTGTGCCCGTCCATTCGGTCAGACAGTTCCATGGCCTTGCCGATGTACATGACTTCGTATTTTTCAGGAAGGTCATCGGTAACACGCAGCAGTTGATGAGCAAAAATGATATGCCTGTTTTCATCCCTGGGTATCGGGTCCGCAGGTGTCAGGAAATGGTAGGCGATTGCCCGATCCGCTCGTTCCTTCTCCCCGCTTCCGGGCATGACAGCTGCGACCAAGGGCTCTCGCCTCAGCAGGCGCTCATACTCATCCGCGGACTCGACATATTGAATCATTGATTGCAGATGGGCCGGGGTCGGAAAGTATTTTTTATTGATAGCCGGTGCGCCATGCATCAGTTGAGCAATGTCGATCTTGTGCGGGCGCGACAGCATGCCCTGTGAGACATACTTAAACACTATCTGGCACTTTTTGCTTATACAGGCACTGGAAAACCGCGCTTTGCGTCGTTTGACAAGAAAATAGATTCGTCCACTTCTGAATCTATCCACCGCCTCTAGAGAATCCTCGAATTCGCGATACAACTTTTCGGTCGTAATGAAAAACGCATCTACCAGATACGATTTAAGAATTTTGAACGGTGGTTTTATCATGACTACTCCTTAGGCGATGCCATCCCATAACACCGGGCGCATCATACTGAATCGCCTCTGGTTTTGTAGACGCTGAGTGACTGCTCCAGGCCGATCGGTGCCTGTTACGATCGACTGAGATCCATTCCAAATTTACAGCCGTTTGAGACTCGAACCTTTGGCCTAGGTGTCAGTGCATCTAGTTACGCGGTCTCGGCAACGGTCGACAGATGCGCGAATCTAGAGATGTCTAGCAAAATTCGCTAGACATCGCTAGACCTTCCTATATTTCGTAGGCCAACCCATTGGGCGTCTGGCCCATGTACAGCGACGTCACGTTTACGCTGACCAGCCTTCGTGGGCTTAAAGCCGTATAGATGACTGGAACGTAGCGTGAATACCTGGCTGTAGGTTAAAAGAAGAGTAGTCTTCGAGAGAGATTAAGTGCCATCCAACTTTAATGCTCTCAGGTAAGTCCACCTGGGTTACGTGGGAGCACTAAAAACAGTCCAAGGCTGTCCGAGGGGATCTGGGGAACATGGAAGAAAAAACATGCGTATTTGGCAATGCAATGCATAGTGAGCGCGGTTCCGAGTGGCATCGGTGGGATCCGCATATACATACCCCCGGTACTGTCTTAAATGATCAATACAAAGGCTCCGATCCTTGGGAGGCTTTTCTTTCCCGAATAGAGACCTCCGACCCTACGATTGAGGCATTGGGTATTACCGATTACTTCGGCATCGATCCCTATGAAAAAGTTCTCGAATTTAAACGTCAGGGACGTCTGTCGAATGTTGGACTTATTTTTGCCAACGTTGAGCTTCGTCTCAACATAGAGACGAATCGTGGGGCGGCGCTCAACCTGCATCTACTCTTCCCACCGGATGATCCAAATCACATCGGTCGAATCAAACGTTTTCTATTGGAGTTCGAGTTTCCGTATCAGGGAGAGAACTTCCGCTGTCATCGTGATGATTTGATCCGCTTGGGTAAGAAGCACCACCCGGAGCAGACGGATCTCGAGGCTGCTCGTTCTGTCGGTGCAAATCAGTTCAAGGTCAGCCTGGAACAATTGAAGGCTGCTCTGAGCAAGCATGAATGGGTTAAGCAAAATGCACTGATCGCAGTTGCAGGGGGTCAAAAGGATGGTACTTCCGGCCTAAGAGACTCGGGTGATTCCTGGGCAGCACAGCGCAAAAACATCGAGCAGTTGGCCCATATTATTTTCGACTCCAATCCTAAGCAGATAAGTTTCTGGCTTGGCCAAGGCGCAGTTTCAGCGCAAGACCTGGACGCGCAATACAACGGCGGGAAGCCTTGTCTACATGGATCGGACGCGCATACGGAAGATATGGTGGGCGTGCCGGACAAGCAGCGCTACTGCTGGATCAAAGGCGATCTGGCCTTTGAATCCCTCCGTCAGACCTGCCTGGAACCCGAGGAGCGCGTGCTTATTGGGCCAGAACCACGACGAGGCGCTCTCCAGAGCCATACCATCGAGTCTTTGAAGGTCAGTGGTGCGCCATGGCTGACGAAGGCAAATATTCCGCTAAATTCCGGCTTGGTTGCTGTTATCGGTGCACGTGGGTCGGGGAAAACAGCACTGGCCGATTTAGTTGCTGCAGGGGGATACGGGCTCTCATCGCATATCAACACCGAGTCGTTTGTTTTTCGGGCCAAACAGCATCTGGATGACTGTAGGGTAGAGCTCACTTGGGAGAACGGTGAGGCAACCGGCAGCGAAGTAATAAATGCTGATGTTGACGATCTTATATACAGCTCCCACGTCCAATACCTTTCCCAGCAGTTTGTGAACAAATTGTGCTCTGCGGAGGATACGAGTAAGCCGTTGAATGCGGAGATAGAACGAGTAATCTTCAACGCGCACCCGCGAGATGACCGTATGGGCACCTCCCTCTTTCAGGAGCTGCTTGAGCTGAGGCTCGAGGGCACACATCAGAAGCGCCGGCGTCATCAGGGAACGCTACGGAAGGCCTCCAATGACTTGACGGAGGAGCGGACTCGAAAAGCAAGTTTAGCGGGGCTGCGGAAAGACCGTGATGAGAAGGCCAAGGCGATCGAGCAGGACAAACGCGATCGAACTTCACTGATCCCCAAAGGCAATGAGGAGCGTACCAAACGTTTGGAGGATGTCTCGCAGGCCGCTGAACAGAAACGCCTGCAGGTCGAGCGAGCGAAGCGCCGCCACCAGACATTGCTTCACCTAAAAGGGGATGTCGAGGACTTCCGCACACGTCGAGCGCCAGAGCTTCTGGACGAAATGCAGCAAGAGCGTCCTGATACGGGCTTGTCAGAGGCTGACTGGGATGCGTTTAAAGTGGACTTCCTGGGTGATGTTGACACGTTGTTATTAAGGCTCTGGTGGTGAAACTGCAAGGACCATCCGAACTTGATCCTCCGATGAATGAGGATGCCGATCCCACGATTTCAGTAATTCCAGAAGGCGGGGAGCTTCAATTTCAGACTTTGGCATTGCTCGATCGGGAGGTTGTCCGCCTAAACCTGCTGGTTGGTGCCGATAAAACGAAGGTTAAGCGCTACTCAGCGCTGAGCGATAAAATCACCAAGGCGGAAAGCGCTTTGACCAAGCTCGATGAACAGATCATTCGTGCGCAAGAGGCGGATGCCAAGATACGGGACCTAATCCAACGGCGTCGTACCTCCTAAGAGGGGGTATTTGAGGCCATCGTGGAAGAGGAGCAGGAGCTCAAAGCCTTATATGCGCCGATCCAACAGCGAATCGAAGCTGATACTGGTTCAATGGCTCGGTTGGCCTTCACCGTTAAACGCAATATTGACATTGAAAGCTGGGCTATAGCCGGCGAAAACTTGCTCGACCTTCGCACCGGTCCATTCCGCGGACGTGGCCAGGTTCTACTGGCTGCTAAAGGAATGTTGATGTCTGCCTGGCAAGCAGGAACATCCGCCGAAGCCGCTGCTGCGCTGCTTGAGTTCGTCAAGACCAATGAGGAAAATCTGCGGGCGCATAAACCGGATAACGTCGAGTTCCGCGAGTGGGCCCGTCAGATTTCGGACTGGCTCTACAGTACGGAACACATAACCGTTGGGTACACCCTTCAGTACGACGGGGTGGAGATTGAGCAGCTTTCGCCAGGGACGCGAGGGATTGTGCTCTTGTTGCTGTATTTGTCGATCGATGCGGAAGATGATCGGCCACTCATTATTGATCAGCCGGAAGAGAATCTGGATCCGCAATCTGTGTTTGAGGAGTTGGTTGCACGATTCCGCGAGGCTAAGCTGCGACGTCAAATCATTATCGTGACCCACAATGCCAATTTGGTTGTGAATACTGATGCCGATCAAGTGATCGTAGCGTCTTGCGGTCGCCACAGGTTGGGGCAATTGCCCGAGATCACGTACGAATGTGGCAGTCTAGAGAACCCCTGTATACGGCGGCGAGTCTGCGAGATTCTGGAAGGTGGTGAGCGGGCGTTTAAGGAACGTGCTCGGCGCTTGCGTGTATCACTTTAGCAGTCTACGAACATTTTTCGACCAGTTGCTCTCATGAAAGCAACTGGCCGATTAATCAACGCAAAATGATCAAGGGAGGGCCGGCGCAAGTCGCATTTGGCGGCGTAATGGGCCACCACTCGTCGGTGAAATCAGCTAATCTCTGCTGATTTAGCGAGGATATGCTGTTGAGCGACGTGAAGGGATTGCTGACACCCGCCATTCATTTGGCGGCGCACATTTTTGTAGGTACCACGATCTTTGCCATCGTCGCCGGCGCAGCCTTCGGATTGCAGAAACTTGTACACCTTCTGGAGTCTAACGGTACAGATGCTACCATCACCTATGTGCTGACCCTCGTTGAACATCTGACGTTTTACGTTGACATAATCTGCTATGTGGTGATGTTGTTAGGTGCGGCATTTGTCTTTGTGCGTGAGATCGCACGAGAGGTGAGAAAATGACTACGTTGAAGCAAGAGTTCATCGACGCTGCCAAAGAGACCCCACGGATGTTTTTCGCTCCGTTGATTGGGGCTGCGCGCGCCGTTGTTCGGGAGTTTGAATCCCTAGGCAAGAAAAAAAAGAAGAAGGGCAAGCCTGAGAAAAATTACGAGGGGTATCGAGTAGTCGTTATTAGTGACACATCGATGCGGCGCATGCGCAATGCGGCCAAACGCGCACAGACCGCAACGGTGGTGAAGATCACCAAAAAAGCTGATCAAGACGCTCAAGGTCCTCAAGGTCCTCAAGGTCCTCAAGACCCTCAGGCCTGAATCCTTCAGTCCTGAACCCTCGAACAATACGCCATTCCCGCTACCTGACAACGCTCTTCAATTACATCCAGGACGAGGGCCCTAGTGCACGACGGCGTGGGCCCCCTAGGCTTTGATTTGCAGAATTGGGTTGAGCGGGTATCGCTAAGATTCTTCATGCGTCTATCAACAAACATTTAGAATCTGAAGGCTACGGTCCATCGTCCTCCCGTGTTGGAAATACCAGCACACTGTATTTTCGTGAGACCTCTGGCTGTGCCTCAGGGAAGTAGAAATGGCGGCCATCATGGAGGGTATACCGCAGCGAGGCCCCATCCTGACTTCGAGCGATTTCCAATAATATATCCATGTGCCAGTCACCGGTGCCGTTGAGCCACCCAGGTGACACCAACTGTACCGACCTGACCTGGACTCCCGTTTCCGTTAGCTCCAGAAGGGACGTTAGCGCTGGCAAGCCATCCACAAACACTACGTCGTGGAATTCTAGGCCGTCCTCGCATCTGACTATCGTTGTATGAAACCAAGGTGACAGCAGGTGTTGTTGAACAAAATGCCAACCTTGGTGGCCAGGCTCCAGCATTGCTTGAGAGCCTTTCACTTCTGCCTGTTTATTGGTTATGAACACGGAGAACCCTCAGCATGAACAGTATACATTGTAGTCATATACTGTTCGAAAGCGCCTTGTCGTTCCTTTTGCAGGGCATGCAAAGTGGAATTGAAAAGTGCTTTCGGGACAGTTCTTCGGTGGCTTCGTGTGAAACAAGGCCGGACGCAGGAGGACTTTTCCATCCTTAACAGTCGGACTTACATCAGTTCATTGGAGCGAGGTTTGTATGCTCCAACAATCGAAAAGCTTGACGACATTGCTGCTGTGCTTGGTACGTCCCCCATAATGTTGATGGTCGGTAGCTATGCCCTGAAGGACAATCGTTCTGTTGCGAAAGTCCTCGAGGACGTCATTGGGGAAATCGAGCGTCTTGAGGTCGCGGAGGGCGTTTCGAAGCTACGCAAGCGTTACCCCAAAACCGAATAGGCACGAGAGCCTTGGAAACACTCGAGTAATGACTTCAACGCGCTGTATATCGCTTCGTCGGTCGGCGCAGTGGGTCGACTCAGGGATAGTTTCCAAGTGACGATCAAACGCAGGAAAACCTACGGGGGTGGAGTAGGTCATAATTCTGTAAATCTAATTTCTGCGCTGTAAACCACCATGGTTAACAAGGAGTAAAAGTGGTTTACACGGAGCAGTTCACTCATCGCTTTCTAAGTGGCTGCAGTAAATCTTGTCACAAAGAAATGGGCGCCTCAAAACTCACCCAGACCGTTTTCCGCAGTTGGTTTTCGGTAGTATGGAGTTGACGTTGAGTACGCCGTGACACCTCAATTTGAGCTTAGACCTGCTGTTCTCTGCTCATGAGCCATCACGGGTGGCCTTTCACGCTGGATGGCCAAGCGTGATTTGGGCGATGCCGATTTTCAAGAACGTGTTGTCCGGACATATCTGAATTTCATTGCCCATGCATTGAGTAGCTTGGCCGCCCAAGTCGCATGACCTCTGGGCGGCTTCTCTCACAATGCTGTAACGACAAATATGGAACAGCCAGGAAAGCTGTTTTGCTTTCCTTCAGGCTACTTGAGCATGGGCATCTGCCGCATCCAGCAGATGCTCCAGGACTTGAAAGCCCTCTTTGCAACTGATCAGATAGGTAATCAAATCCTCAGCAGAGAATGTGAATGCCTCATCAATGTAAAAGGTCTTGAAAAATTTGGATGCCAACAGTTTGCCTGCTGTATTCAGTAGCACCTGTTCGTCTTCGTTGGCCAACTGAGGAAAGAATGTCGATACCGACGCTGTGCTCAACGGTCGAATGTCCAGAGAGTTCGTGCAATTCTCCCAATGCCAACGACCTTTGGTAGGGCAAAAGGTCGGGCTGTCATCGTTGAGCATGTAGTTCCAATGATCGCTTTCCCACATCCACTGAGGTGGCATAAGTAGGTAGGGGGCAGCTTTCTCCGAGTAGACAGTAACCTCATGATTGCGCCCATTCCCCCAGATCGTTATGGGGAGTTGCCGCAGGTAGTTATCGGCGCGCTCTCGTAGCTTGGATGCGGCTAACTGATTGTTGATCCCGGATTGCACCTCTGCTTGGCTGCAACCTTCTGCCAGCCCCGATACTGCTACCCCAATATCTATATTCCGCTGTATTAGGGGCTGCAAGTTTAGGTAGATGCGATTGGTCAAAGGAGCAGGCAAGTGCTCAGTGCATCCAGGTTCAAGGATTAGCGGGATGACCCTGACGCCCGGCTGATCGACGATCTGGGCCAGCATTTGCAGCTCACGAGACAAGCCTGATCCTTCTTTTTTAGCGGATCGCAGATAATCCTGATCACATAGGCACAAAACCGTCACCGGTCGCTTGGCCAACTGCTTGGAGATGGCAACGTCCGGCAACTCGCCATAGCCGATTTTGTCGCGATCCCAGAAAACGTCATGTTTCCAATCCAAATAGGAAACAATGTGCTGACGTACCCACTCCTTGTTCTCGAATCCCTCGCCCCACGCATATGAGATGAAGATAGAACCGCGGGTTTCTGCTTCTGTCATATTTACTCGCTTTAAATCCCGGTTTTGAGCATTTGGTATTTCTTAATCATACTAAGGATATTTCTGTACCCACCTTTCCGTCGAAACAAAAGGGGGCGATTGCGCACTATACAAAATCGACCTATCCATGCGGCTTCCTTGAAGTGATCTCGACCACCTTTGGGTCGTTCAGCTTTGCTTTGAGCACAAGGTTATCGTAGATCAGCACCTCGTTGATGGATGCGAGATTGGCGACCTTGGCCCGCAATTCTTCGATCTCCTGTCGGTACGCTGCGGACTTCTTGCGTTCCGCAATCAAGTCTTGTTGTTTCACATCACGCATTGCGCGACTGGAGCGACCCTGAACCTCTCGGATAGCCTCGGCAATTCGGGGGTAATGGTTGTGAATCAGCGCCGTTGATACGCCAGCCTCACGGGCGACCGCCGCGATGGTAACCTTGGATTCCCCAGTGCGGGCGCGTCCCTTCTGGATGCGGAGTAGGGCGAGTTTCAGATCCTTCTCGCGATCCTCGGCAGGCTTGTAGTTGGCCACCTTCTCCTTGGGTTTCATGCGATTAAAGTCTCCGGGTCCATTCCCAACTGTATCAGTACTTCACGGCAGCGATTCAGGTTGCGCTCTACGCGCTGGCGGCCGCCCTCGCCAATATCTGGGCAATGCAGTAGCCCTTTCAAATCATCGTAGAGCCGTTGGTAAATGGCCGCATGGCCGCGTCCGATCACGGCATGGTTGCAGTCGCCGCAACGGGTACGTTCAAGGGTGTTGCCGACGCAACCGTCATTGTCCGCCGTACACCAGGCGTGGCCGTTGCTGCGGATTGCGGTACTCTCACTAATGGACTTCAGCATCGTGGCATGATCCTTGAAGATCAGTAGGTTCTGTGGCTCTCGCTGCCACTTCTTCAGCGCGTTGCCATAGCCCCCGGCCAAGAGTTCGTCACCTAGCCAGTTGTCCACTACGCCGAGTTTTATGTCTTCCAACTCACCCTGAATATCGGCGTACAGTTCAAGGTCCAGATGCTGCCCCCAGATATCGTCCATGGCGTAGCCCAACGTCATGTCCAACGTCCAGTGAGCGTAATGCTCCTTGAGGTAGCGCAGGTCACCGAAACGGCTATGCGCGGCATAGTTGGCGAACTTGCGGCGGAACTGATGGCTAGAGAGGTTCCAACTCAGACCGCAATTCTTCGTGAACGCCTTAAGGCTCTGATTCCAATTACTGTTGCCAAGCGTGCGTACCTGATTATCTCTTAAATCTAGGCCTAGAAAGAGTGAATGGCGGTGCCTCTGTGCCTCCACGATCTCCGGATCATAGGGATTGGCGCGGCGCCGCTGCATGATTTCGGCGGCGATCATGGCCTGATATGGCATGCTCCAGCGCTCCATCAGGCGCAGTGCACGCACAGCGGCTTCGGGGATCATCCAGTCATGCACTCCGGCACCGGTCTTTTCCGACCGAGAGCGCATCCAATGGTATATGGTGCCTTCATCGTCCTGGGTGCGGTGGTGCGCGCCTGATTGCAGGTTGGTCAGCTCGTGGTTGCGACAACCGGAGGTGCTGGCTATGACGATGTAGCAAGCAGTCCGTAGATCAACTATCGCCTTTTTGAGTGCCCTCAGACCGCGCTCCCAACCAAGGGCGCCAAGTTTGAGATTTATGGCAACATTGAGGGCACTGCGAGATTGCCCCTTTCGCTGCGTCCTTGGAGCGTCCAATGCATCCCAGAGGTCAAGCAGTTGGTGGCCGCGTTCAACTTGCTGGTGGGCTCGCTCGAACAGAATGCAGAACACATCATCGGGAATCAGTGGTGTTTTGCTGACTTGGCATCCACGGGAGGTTAGCCCAGCCAATGCCTTAGCGGAAGTTTCGGGCCATGGATGCGCCGGCATCCTGTCATCGGTGTTTTGACTGAGTTCATGGATCGCTTCGACGGCTTGGAAACGGGATTGCAATCCACTTTGCGAAAGTGGCTTACCCTTATACTGCGTGGTTTGCCGAAACGCCTTGGAGGTATTCACATAGGTCCCGCAGACCATGGGGGTGGCCGCGCCAATATGATCGAGCTTAAGCGCCTCTAGATGGCGTAGGAACGGCAGTGCACATTCAAAAAAATTTTTCATCGAGCCGCCTCTAGGCCGCACGCCGCTTCTGCGCCCACGCCGTAGGTAGCGGTATAAAATCGCCTTCATTACCACTCGAAACGCCGGCGGTAGTTTGCTGAAATCCAGCCGTTTACTGCTCATCCCCACGTTGCTGGAGAAACCGACGAGTTGCCAAGTAGTATCGCCGTAGCGGCTGAGGGTGACCCATTCCCCATCGACCTGAGTGCTGCTGATAATTAGGGCGTCGCGTTCGGATTCGGAAAGCCTACGCACATCGCCAGACTGGGCTGCAAAGGAGGCACCGGTTGTTGCCACCAAGGTGTTGTCGCTCATGCAAAGACCTCCAGGCTGTCAATCAGATCAACCGACCAGAACGGATGCGGTAGGGTGCGGGCACGCTCACGGGAGGCGTCGACGACGGCTGCCTTGAACGTGCCGCGACGAAGACCCTCGGCAACGATGTAGTGATCTATTAAACGGGGGATATGAGCGTACTCTCGTTCCCAGCGCCGTTTGTTCATTCGCGACCGCTCGGCCAGCACGCGGAAGTAGAAGCTGAAGAGCTTGTACAGGTCCTCGGCGGTCACCGCGTAGTGTCTGCACCGCAGGCAGTTTATGAAGTTCATGCAGATCGCGCCCTCGCGCTTCGGGGCGTACTGGCCGCTCACCGGATTGGCGCAGCGGCCCATGGGAGTGTCTTTATAGGTCGCTCCAATGGTCTGGGTTAGTAACTCCTGAACCAGTACCTCACCCATGAACTGCCAGTTACGACGGGCGACTTCGCCTGGCGCCAAGTAATTTTGGTCGGCTACCCGCGGGGTATTGCCGAGGGCTGCGGCAGTGGTCGCCAAATCGCCATCGGTCAGCTCGAAGATCCGGTTGCCGAAAGTCTTTCGCAGACGCGAGATGTTAATGCGTAGTGGATTTCCGTCGCTGTCGGTAAGGTTATAGCGAGCTACAAGGCTGGTTACTGCCCATCCCAACGATGATGCATTCAATGCATGGACTTCGTAGGCGTTTTTCCCGGCGCGACTGCGAAATAGCCACACGCGGCCCTTAAGGTCGACCGGAGCCTCTGCATCCAGAGGCTCGGTTAGAGTCATCACGCGACGAATCAGCCGCTCCACAGTGGTTCTCACGCTTGGCGTGGACTCCAAAAGGCGTTCAGCGTCTGACTCTGCGCGGAGGGCCACTTTGCTGGAGTTGTAGCCGCGCCGTTTCCATAGCACCAGGAATACGGTGTTGTCTTTGGGGTGCGGGCGCAGGCAGTCGCGACCCATTTCCAGCAGTGGCGTGGTATTTCGCCCAGTGTGCAGTGCGACGACCAACAGGATAATGCTTAGGAGTTCACCGGTCACAGGTGCATCGTCGTCCCAGATCGGCTTGATGGCCTGCCGAAGTGCCGCCGTTAGCGCTTGCCGCTCGCGCTTGGACAGCGCCGTCTCGCGATTACCCTTGCGGTTGATGTTCGGAAAGGGATTGTTCGGAAAGGTGGCCGCATCGCCGGAGGTAACCAGGTGGATCAGCCCGCGACGCCCCAAAGCGAGCAGTACGGACTTGGTCTTCGAGTAGCAGATATTCTGAGTAGTAGTTTCCACACCTAAAGCAGCGAGATGGCCGAGATAACCGTCGATCAGGTCCCGGGTTACATCGGTCAAGGCCAATTCACGGCCAAATGCCGTCGCCCGCAACATGCAGTATTCGAAAAAATGGCGTAGTCCGCTGCAGTAACCAGCCACCGTGCTGGTCGCAATGACGGCCTCCCCATCTGAGAGGAAGCGTTCGATCTGGCGCTGGCAGGCATAGGTGATGGGGTCGATGCCAGCGCGGTACCAGCGGTCAAAATCGAAACTACGGCTGTGGGTGGCGTTCCGCTTGAACTCGACCTTGGTGTTACTCGGCGGAATGGCCTCAGGCAAAATGACCACATTGCCAGCCATGTCGCGGCTGTACTCGATTTGCGGGACGCTGAGGTCGGTCTTTGTAAATACCTTGCGCTTTCCCATCAGGCCGCCTCCGCCAATGCGTTCAACTCATCGTCATATGCCAGCACCGCTTCGTCGGCCATTTCGTTGACCAAGTGCAGGTACACCATGGTTGTCTGTATCGAACTGTGGCCGAGCTGCCGCTGAACAAACACTAATGGCTCCAGTCCGCTCGCAGGGTTACGCTGAAGGCTAACCAGGGTTTGGGTGGCGTAAGTATGCCGTAGCATGTGCGCATGGACCTTGATTCCCGCTTGCTTGCCAGTCTCGCTGATGATTCGGTTGAGACTCTTGCCGCTGTCCCCATAAGGTTCTCCGGACTTATTGAGGAACAACGCCTTTTGCGGGGTCTTGCTCAGCGAGGCACGTTCGCCGCGCACTTTCGTTACATAGCGATAGAGATCGGACATGAATCGGCGACTAACGTGAATATCTCGCTGCTTGCTGCCTTTGGTCACCATGCCACTGCCATCAAACGGATCGAGCCGAATGCGCAGGTTGCGATCGGTTTTTCCAGCCTTATCAGGGTCGAAAACATAGACCAGCGGGAAGGCAGCGATCTCCTCGCGGCGCAGACCTGTATACAGCGCTAGGCGCATCATCATCCGATGGTGGGGGTTCTCCGCTGCGGTCAGTAGTGATTTGATCTCGGCCATGCTCAGAAACTTGGGCAGGGTCTTGTAGGTGCGGGGCATTACATCTTTTGCCATGGTCTTGCCGCCACTGGCATCGACATGCGCAAGGAAGTTCGCTTCACGCTTTACGTTGCGTTCCTCATAGGTGAAGGGCACGCGTTTCACCCACCCCTCCTTGAGGGCGTACTCGTAGAACTTGCAGATGTAAGTCAAGCGCTGGCGAGTGGTTGTCCGTGTCAGTTCGCACGTCTTCAGGCAATAGTCTCGATAGGCTGCCACTAGACTCTTCGCTTCGCCACGATCAACGTCACGCCAGTCCAGTTCATGGGCTTGGAGGAAGCTGAAGAAATCGTAAAGAGCGCGCCCAGTACTGGGCCAGGAACGTTTAGACCCGATTTCCCCGCGAAGCAAGTAGTGACGGAAGAACTGATTGGCGGGGATACAACTCTCCATCGAATCCCACAGAAGAATGGGGAACCCCGGGTAGGGTTGCCCATCAATCACAAAATCTTGAGTAGCCCTCACAAGCTCCATCTGCCATCCCTTACGTTGACCAGACACCCAATCCCTTTTGTCTGTTTAAACAGATTCAGGGCCATTAGATCACCCCTTAATCACTACCTCAGGTTATGAGGTCGTGAGGGGCTGCCATCTAATACAATGGGGATCTAACGCTTACAAGGTGTCAGATCATTGCGTTACCACCAGTATTTCCCGAAGTTTTCCGGATTGGCCCAGAACCGTGAATTGAGCCAGTCGGGCACCTGTTTATAGTCAAGAAGATCATAGGTGAACAGCGTCAACACCTGCTCATCGCGCTGGAAGCGTTCGCTGGCTTGCAGGGCCAGGGAGAAGAAGTCGGTTTCCTGCCAGCCGCTGGCCGGCAAATCCGCCAATACCGCGATGCGACTGGCGTTCAGGTTGCGGATCCCACCCAACAGATTCAGGCCATCGCGTTTGGGCAAGTGCTCCAGGCAATCGACCACCAGCGCCAGGTCAAAGCGCCGCGCCGCCAGCTCTGGCGGCAGTGGCCCGGGTTCCGCATGAGCGACGCAACTGTCCGGGTGCGCGAGCTTGAACGCTTCCAGCGCCGGGAACTGGCTGGCGCCAATCAGCAACAGGCGCGCCGGGGCATAGCGGTCAAGCAAAGCGGCCAATGCCTGCTGGGGCGTGCGTGAAGAAATACCTGCAATCATCGAAGATCCTCAATCAGAACTGCCAAGACTAGCCTGCCCCAACGTCCGGGCCTAGAGCCACCGAGAGGCAAAAGTGCCGATCTGCCGTGAACATTGGGCAAAACGGCAGTGGCCTATTGTTGGCGGAGATTAAAACTCCGGTCTTTACTCCCTGAATCGGTTTTAAGCCGATCCCTCAGGAGAAAACTAGATGAGCATAGTTCGGACAGCATTACCCTTGGTTCTGCTAACCAGTGTGTTGACTGGTTGCGCAGGTTTGCAGAAAACCGACTGGCCGACCTGTGCGGCGGTCGGCGGTGTCGTGGGTGCCGGTCTCGGTGCCACCGAAAGTTCAGCATGGGCGGGGTATGGTGCGCTGCTGGTCGGCGGCACGGCAGCCGCTTATTGCTGGGTGCACGGTGATGGCGACGAAGATGGCGATGGCGTGCCGGACAGCCGCGACAAGTGCCCGCATACGCCTAAAGGCGTGCAGGTCGATGCCGACGGTTGCCCTCCGCCAGTCCCTGCACCAGTGGTTGAAGAGGCCGTGGTGGTCAAGGAAGAAACCATCGTCATCCGCGATGTTCACTTCCAGTTCGACAAAGCCACACTGACTCCATCCGATAAAGAGGTGCTCGACAAAGTCGCTACTCGCCTGAAACAGGAATCGTCTACCGCGCGCCTGACCGTGACCGGCCACACCGACAGCGTGGGCAGCGATGCCTACAACCAGAAACTGTCGGATAAACGTGCTCATTCGGTGGTGGAATACCTGATCCACGATGGCGTACCGCGCAGCAGCTTCGTGTCGGTAACCGGTAAAGGCGAGAGCCAGCCAGTGGCCGATAACAAAACCGCGGATGGCCGCGCGCAGAACCGTCGCACCGAAATCAAAATCGAGCGTTAAAAGTCCCTTCCGCTCCGCGGCTTGTGCAGTCGCGGATGCGGGTCTTTACTCCTGTGTAACCGGTATGGGCCGGTAACACAGGAGCATTCACAAATGAGCGTTCTAACACGGACCGTCTTACCGGTTCTGCTGCTTGGCAGCCTGTTGACCGGTTGCGCTACTCACAGCGATGGCACTGCCCCCTTGAATCAACGTACCTGGCCGATCTGCAGCGTCATTGGCGGACTGGTCGGCGGTGGCCTGGGTGCTATCGAAAGTGGCGGTTGGGCGGCCGGTGGTGCGGCGCTCGGTATCTTGACCGGTGGTTTGATCTGCTACGCCCAGGATGGCGACGAAGACAGCGACGGCGTCTTCGACCGACGCGATCGTTGCCCCGATACGCCGGAAAATACCCCGGTCGATCATCGTGGTTGCCCGCTGCCGCAATACCCGGCCAGCGTGAAACCCGTCGAGCCTGCACCGGTCTCCGAAGTCATCACCCTGAGCGATGCCGGCAACGTGCTGTTCGCGTTCGACAAGTCCGACCTGACCCCGGCGGCCCGCAGCCAACTGGATGCATTGATGGCCAAGTTGCAGAACGCGGACGTGGTCAGCATCAAAGTGGTGGGCCATACCGATAGCAAAGGTTCGGATGCCTATAACCAGGCTCTGTCGGAACGTCGCGCCAGCAGCGTGGCGGCTTATCTGTTGAGTCAGGGCCTGGCGCCAAACAAACTCACCAGCGAAGGCAAAGGTGAAAGCGAACCGGTGGCCGACAACGAAACAGAAGAGGGGCGCGCGAAAAACCGACGTGTGGAATTGCACATCAACCGCTGACACATGACGCATAACGTTGATCTAGAGCCGCCGGGTGCCGAAAGTCGGCCATCTGGCGGCCGCGTTGAAGAATTTTCTCTTGCCCTCTGGCTTATCCCTTGCGGAAGCCGTTACTGTGCGCTCAAAGAATAATTCTCAACGGGGGAGCGTATGAAGGTGTTTTGGGGGCTGGGGAAGCTGTTGACCCTATTGTTCTGGCTGGTGGTACTGGTCAATCTGCTGATTCCGTTTATCAATCCGCTGCACCTGCTGGTCAGTATGGCCGGCGCCCTGCTGGCGATTATCCATTTTCTTGAAGTGCTGCTGTGTAACCGCAGCCTCAAAGGTCGCGCCCATCCGTGGCGTGATCGCTTGAAGATTCTGTTCTTTGGCGTTTTCCACCTGCAAACCATTCCGGCCCCGGCCGTACCAGGGGCTTCCCATGCGTAAACTCTGTCTGCTCGCTGCACTCATCAGCCCATTGGCCTGCGCCCAGGTCGTGAGCGTCGAAACCAATTCCCTGATGCGCTTGCCCAACACGGCCAGCACCTTGCAGCTGGAAAAACTCGAAGTCGCCGACTACGGCACTTTGCTGATTCCCTCGAACGTGACGGAAGTGACGATCGGCGAATTGCACCTGGGGCGTGACGCGCGGATCGCTATCGTGCCCGGCGAGCAGGCGCTGGAGCTGAAAGTCAGCCGCGCCGATTTATCCGAAGGCAGCCTGATTACCGCTCGCGGTGCGCCGGGGACTTATCTCAAGGCTGCGCGCTCGGGTCGTAACCTGAATTTGCAGATCAAATCATTGAACGCACCGAAGCTGATCGTAGACGCGCGTGGTGGTGCCGGCGCACCGGGGTTTGTCGGTCTGGATGGCGCCAACGGCGAAGAGCCGGGTTGCACCTGGGGCCAGGCCGGTCGTGGTTTCGACGGCAGCAATGGCAGCGACGGCCAGCCTGGAGCGGCCGGTGCACTGGTGCGCCTGGAAGTGCCGCGCGATTACCCGGCCGAACAAATCAAGGTTCAAGTCGCCGGCGGTGCAGGTGGTCTGGCCGGGCCTGGCGGTAAACCGGGTGCCGGTGGCAAGGCAAAGGGTTGCCTGGTGTACAAGGCTGACGGTGGCAAGAGTGGGCGCCCGGGCGTTGATGGCCAGCCAGGGCCCGCGGGTGCGGCGGGATCGGTGACGGTTCAGCGGTTGTAAGCCGTTTCTGAAATGTGTGTCGTCTGATCGATAGTCTTCGCGGGCAAGCCTCGCTCCTACAGTTTTTGAGTCGTCTGCGATATTCGCGAACGACATGAATCCTGTAGGAGCGAGGCTTGCCCGCGAAGCTTTTAGAACATAGGCCGAGCCGCCGCAATTGCCACCAACACCAACCCGACAATCAGATTAATCCCCACCAACTTGCGAATCTTCCCAAGCGCAGCCGCACCCGCCGGCCAGTCCTGCGCGTCGACCGCTGTGCGCAATTCCGGCAGCAACAACGCCTGAATCCGGATAAACAGCGCGGTCATCACCACGTACAACCCCATCATCACCTGCACATAACGCGGTGCCGCTTCAAACCCGGCGTATTGCAGATGAATCATGCCCACACCGCTGATCGGCAAAACCACCACCGCGACCCAGACCCAGCGAAAAAAACCTTGAAACACTTCTACCCACAGCTTCAACCGGCCGGGTCCTTCCAGGGCCTTCATCGCCGCCGGGCGCAGGACCATCCAGGCGAAAAACATGCCGCCGACCCATACCAGGGCGGACAGCACATGCAGGGTGTAAACGAGGCTAAAAGCGGTCATTGGGGTACTCCGTTCTGCGCGGGATTAATTAGCGCGGTATGATAGCCGCCGATCCGAACCACTGAAAATTTATCCAGCGTTTTTTGCGCCCGACAATCCATGATCAGCACCGAACTCAAAACTACGATCCAGGGCGCCTACACGCGTTTTCTTGAAGCCAAGAGCCTCAAGCCGCGCTACGGCCAACGCCTGATGATCGCCGAAATTGCCAAAGTCCTCGGTGACATCGACACCGACGACGAAGGCCGGCGCAGTGGCGACCCCGCGATTGTCGCGGTGGAAGCCGGCACCGGCACCGGTAAAACCGTGGCCTACAGCCTGGCGGCGATCCCGACGGCCAAGGCTGCGGGCAAACGCCTGGTGATCGCCACGGCCACCGTGGCCCTGCAAGAGCAGATCGTCTACAAGGATTTGCCCGACCTGATGCGCAACAGCGGGCTGAACTTCAGCTTCGCCCTGGCCAAGGGGCGTGGGCGCTACATGTGCCTGTCCAAGCTCGACATGTTGCTCCAGGAAGGCCACGCACAAACCGCCACCGCGCAGTTGTTCGAAGAAGAAGGCTTCAAGATCGAAGTGGATGAAGCGAGCCAAAAGCTCTTCACCAGCATGATCGAGAAGCTCGCCGGCAATAAATGGGACGGCGACCGCGACAGTTGGTCCACCGCCCTCGAAGATGCCGACTGGGCGCGCCTGACCACCGATCACAGCCAGTGCACCAACCGTCATTGCCCGAACTTCGGCCAGTGCGCCTTCTACAAGGCCCGCGAAGGCATGGGCAAGGTTGACGTGATTGTCACCAACCACGACATGGTCCTGGCCGACCTGGCTCTGGGCGGCGGCGCCGTGCTGCCGGACCCGCGCGACACCATTTACGTGTTCGACGAAGGCCACCACCTGCCAGACAAGGCAATTGGTCACTTCGCCCACTACACACGCCTGCGTTCCACCGCCGACTGGCTGGAAACCACCGCCAAGAACCTCACCAAATTGCTGGCCCAGCACCCGTTGCCGGGCGATCTGGGCAAGTTGATCGAACAGGTGCCGGAACTGGCGCGGGAGATCAAGACCCAGCAGCAGTTCATGTTCACCGCGTGCGAGCAGGTCGCCGACTTCAAACCCGGCGAAGACGTCGAAGGCCGTGAGCGCCCACGTCACCGTTTCGTCGGCGGGGTGATTCCCGAGCACATGCGCGAGATGGGCGTCGAGCTGAAGAAGGCCTTCGCGCGCCTGACCGATTTGTTCACCCGCCTCACCGAACTGCTCAAGGAAGGCATGGACGGCGAGGTCAACATTGGCATCGCCAGCAACCAGGCCGAAGAGTGGTATCCGCTGTTTGGCAGCCTGTTGTCCCGTTCTTCGGGCAACTGGGAGTTGTGGACCGCGTTCACCGCCGAAGACCCGGAAGACAACCCGCCGATGGCCCGTTGGCTGACCTTGGCCGAAAGCGGTTCGCTGTTCGACATCGAGGTCAACGCCAGCCCGATCCTCGCGGCGGAAATGCTCCGTCGCAATTTGTGGAACGTGGCCTACGGCGCACTGGTGACCTCGGCGACCCTGACTGCCCTCGGTACGTTCGACCGCTTCCGCATGCGCGCCGGGCTGCCGAAGAAAGCCGTGACCGCCGTGGTCCCGAGCCCGTTCCATCACGCTGACGCTGGCGTGCTGCGAGTGCCGGACCTGAAGGCCGATCCGCGTGATGCGCCGGCCCACACCGCCGCAATCATTCGTGATTTGCCGTCGCTGGTCGAAGGCTCGCGGGGCACTTTGGTGCTGTTCTCTTCGCGCAAACAGATGCAAGACGTGTTCGACGGCCTGGACCGCGACTGGCGCAAGCAAGTGTTCATTCAAGGCAACCTGTCGAAACAGGAAACCCTGAACAAGCACAAGGCGCGGGTCGATGGCGGGGATTCCAGCGTGCTGTTCGGCCTGGCGAGTTTCGCCGAAGGCGTGGATTTGCCCGGCGCCTATTGCGAGCACGTGGTGATCGCCAAGATCCCATTCTCGGTGCCCGACGATCCGGTCGAAGCTGCGCTGGCCGAATGGATCGAAGCCCGGGGCGGCAATCCGTTCATGGAAATCTCCGTGCCGGACGCCTCGCTGAAACTGGTCCAGGCCTGCGGTCGCTTGCTGCGTACTGAAGAAGATCGCGGCACCATCACGTTGCTCGATCGACGCCTGGTCACCCAGCGTTACGGCAAAGCGATCCTCAATGCGTTGCCTCCCTTCCGGCGTGAAATTTCCTGATACACGCGTGGGCAGTTTTGCCCACCGCGTTGTCTATCTCTCTGTCATCGCTTTTCCATTGGCCATTGTTGGTCGTTAGGGAGAATTTCGTTCTCATGATTCGTCGTTCGTTGCCTGCTGTATTTGCCCTGTTGTTCGCAACGCCCTTGCTCGCCGCACCCGCCGGCCAGCAGACGCTGTTCAACTTTGTTCGCCCCGCCGACGTGGTCCAGGTGGCGACCCAGGACGCCAGCCTGCCGCAATCCAACGCCGAGCAAACGGCCGAAGGCGAAGTGCTGCGCCGGGTGACCTTCAACCCGGTGGCCAAGCCTCCCTTGCGCCTGACCCCGCAGACCGGCGCCTGGGACTGGTCGCAGTCGGGCGTCATGAGCCTGCGGGTCCAGAGCGCGATGAACTGGGCCTTGACCCTCTACGTGACCATCCAGAGCAACGACGGCAAGACCCTGGTCAGCCGCGTCGATCTGCCGGCCGGCCCGGCGCAAACCCTGCTGGTGCCGTTGGTGGCCAGTTCGCCGCTGAGCCAGGGCATGAAGGCCGGCCCGCCAATGCCCATGACGGTCGACGGTCAGCGCGTGTTGCTCGCCAGCAGCAGCGGTGAGCTGGATCGCAGTCAGGTGGTGTCGGTGAGTTTGTCGATGGACCAGCCGAAAGTCGCCCAGAGCATCCTGCTGGAACGCTTCGGCGTACAGGACGGCGAGGACGTGAGCAAAGCGGTGTATGGCGCTTTGGTGGACGCTTACGGCCAATCGACCCGGGCCAAGTGGCCGGAGAAAGTCAGCAGCGACGAGCAACTGAAGTCCGCTGCCGCGAAAGAACAGCAACAACTGAAAACCTGGCTGGCCGAGCGCGAGAAGTCGTCCCTGGACAAGTTCGGTGGCTTGAACAAAGGCCCGGCGTTCAAGGCCAGCGGTTTTTTCCGCACCGAGAAACGTGACGGTCGCTGGTATCTGGTGACCCCGGAAGGCCATCCGTTCTATTCCCTGGGCGTGAACACCGTTACCCCGGACGTCGATCAAACCTACATCGCCGGTCGCGAGTGGATGTTCGAATCGCTGCCCAAGCCTGACGAGCCGCTGGCCAACCAATATGGCGAAGGCGACAACCGGGGTGGCAACGGCGCCGATCAGGGCCGGGCCTACAACGTCGGGCGCTGGTACGACTTTTATGGCGCTAACTTGCAGCGTATCTATGGTCAGCCCTGTGCGGTGAGCAGTGAAACCAAGGCCGGTGTGGCCGAAGCGGCCAAGGCTGATGCGGTGGTACAGACAGCGGAAAAAGCCGCCGAGCAACCTGTCGCGCCTTCAACGGCCGAGTCCGGCATCGCCGAAGCCGCCAAGACCAACGCCGCCGAAGCCACCGTCGCCAAATCGGCCGAGCCCTGCAAAGCGGTGGTTGATGAACAACGCTGGACCGACCACACCCTGAATCGCCTGCAAGCCTGGGGCTTCAATACCGTCGGCAACTGGAGCGATCCGGCGCTGGGTAACGCGGATCGCGTGCCGTACACCTTGCCGCTGTCGATCGTCGGCGATTACGCCAGCATCAGCACCGGCATTGACTGGTGGGGCGGTATGCCTGACCCGTTCGACCCGCGTTTCGCCATGGCCACCGAGCGTGCCGTGGCCATCGCAGCCCGGGATCATCGTGATGATCCATGGCTGATCGGTTACTTTGCCGACAACGAGTTGGCTTGGGCCGGTCCCGGTGATGACCCGAAATCCCGTTATGCCCTGGCCTACGGCACTTTGAAGATGACCACCGACGTGCCGGCCAAACGTGCGTTCCTCAAGCAATTGCGTGACAAGTACCGCAACCAGGCGGGCCTGTCGAAAGCCTGGGGCATTGACCTGCCGGCGTGGGAACTGATGGAAGATCCGGGCTTCGTGGCGCCGCTGCCAAGCGCCGAACACCCGGAAATCGAAGCCGACTACAAATACTTCCAGAAGGTCTTTGCGGACACCTACTTCAAGACCATTTCCGACTCGCTCAAGTGGCACGCGCCGAACCAGTTGCTGCTCGGCGGCCGTTTCGCCATCAGCACCCCGGAAGCGGTCGAGTCCTGCGCGCAGTATTGCGATGTGTTGAGTTTCAACATGTACACCCTGCAACCCCAAGACGGTTACGACTTCGAAAAACTGCGTAGCCTGGACAAACCGGTGCTGATCACCGAGTTCAATTTCGGCTCGGCGGATCGCGGCCCGTTCTGGGGCGGCGTGACGCAACTGGCCAAGGAAGAAGACCGTGGCCCGGCCTACGCCAACTTCCTCAAACAGGCGTTGAGCGAACCGTCGATTGTCGGTGTGCACTGGTTCCAGTACCTCGATCAACCGGTGACCGGTCGCTTGCTGGATGGCGAGAACGGCCACTTCGGCCTGGTGGGCATCACCGATGTGCCGTTCCAGGGCTTCGTCGACAGCGTGCGTAAAAGCAACCTGGCGACCGTCGATCAATTGGGTAAAGAGGCCGAGAAGGCCAAGGCCGAGGCGGATAAAGCCAGCCATGCGGCCGAGGGCGGCAGGAAAGCCGATGCCGGTAAAGGCCCGGGGCAGGGCGCCGGGCATGCGGGCGGGCATTCCGGGAATGGGCATTAAGGTTTAAGACCGCCTGTGGCGAGGGGGCTTGCCCCCGTTCGGCTGCGAAGCAGTCGTGAAACCAATGCATGCGGTGTATCTGATACACCTCGGTTGCAGGTTTTGGGGCCGCTTCGCAGCCCAACGGGGGCGAGCCCCCTCGCCACACATACGGCATACATCTTAAAAACAAATCTATGGGCGGCTACACCGCCCAGCCCGCCCCTGTTCCCAAAACCCTCTAGGGCTGGAACAATGCGGACCACTTTGTAGAGCGTTTATCCGGGGGAGTTGCGTTTGCAGATTCAGGGTCATTACGAGCTTAAGTTCGAAGCAGTGCGCGAAGCCTTCGCCGCGCTGTTCGACGATCCCCAGGAACGTGGCGCAGCGTTGTGCATTCAGGTCGGCGGTGAAACCGTTCTCGATCTCTGGGCCGGTACTTCCGACAAGGATGGCCTTGAAGCCTGGCACAGCGACACCATCGCCAACCTGTTCTCCTGCACCAAGACCTTCACCGCCGTCACCGCGCTGCAACTGGTCGCCGAAGGCAAGCTGCAACTCGATGCCCCGGTGGCCCGCTACTGGCCTGAATTCGCCGCTGCCGGCAAAGAATCCGTGACCCTGCGCCAATTGCTCTGCCATCAGGCCGGTCTGCCGGCCCTGCGTGAGTTGCTGGCGCCCGAAGCGCTGTATGACTGGCAAACCATGGTCGACGCGCTGGCCGCCGAAACTCCATGGTGGACGCCGGGTGACGGTCACGGCTATGCCGCGATCACTTACGGCTGGCTGGTGGGCGAGTTGCTGCGCCGTGCCGACGGTCGTGGGCCGGGTGAATCCATCGTCGCGCGGGTCGCCAAGCCGTTGGGCCTGGACTTCCATGTCGGCCTGGCAGACGAAGAGTTTCACCGCGTGGCGCACATCGCCCGGGGCAAGGGCAACGTCGGCGATGCTGCGGCCCAACGCCTGCTTCAAGTGACCATGCGCGAACCGACGGCCATGACCACCCGAGCGTTCACCAATCCGCCGTCGATCATGACCAGCACCAACAAACCGGAGTGGCGGCGCATGCAACAACCCGCCGCCAATGGCCACGGCAATGCCCGCAGCCTGGCCGGGTTCTACGCCGGTCTGCTGGACGGCAGCTTGCTGGAAAGCGAAATGCTCGACGAGCTGACCCGCGAACACAGCCTCGGTGAGGACAAGACTTTGCTGACCCGGACCCGTTTCGGCCTGGGTTGCATGCTCGATCAACCGGACGTTCCGAACGCCACGTATGGCCTCGGCCCACGCGCATTCGGCCATCCGGGCGCTGGCGGTTCCATCGGCTTTGCTGACCCAGAGCACGATGTGGCCTTTGGTTTTGTGACAAATACCTTGGGACCGTATGTCTTGATGGATCCACGCGCGCAGAAGCTCGTACGGGTGCTTGCCACTTGTCTGTAAAACTTTGCTGAACGTTCCTGCGCAGGAACCTCGTAACCTTTTTCGTTTCAAAGCGTCTGTTTATGCGGTCCCGATGTGGGCCTGTGTTTATTACTTCATTTTGTGGATATCCAATGTCATCCAATAAAACTCTCGCTTTGGCACTGTGCTTCGCCATCACCGGTTGCGCGCAAACTCCGCAAAATGACGCCGAGGGCGGTAGCCACTGGTGGCAGTTTGGTTCCTCTTCCGACACCGTCGCCGCCAAAGAACCGGCCCAAGCGCCCGCACCTGTGAAAGCAGCGATCACCGCGCCAGTGGCCAAGGCTGAAAGTAGCAGCCATTGGTACTGGCCGTTCGGTTCCGATGACAGCACCGACAAACCTGTCGCCAAGGCAGACGTCAAACCTGAAGCCAAACCCGAAGCCAAGCCAGCCGACGTTGCCAAGGCTGAAGCCGATGCGGGTGGCAAGTGGTGGTGGCCGTTCGGCGGCAAAGAGCAGAGCACCGCCAAAGCCGTGCCGATGCCCGATCCGAAAGTGACCCAGGCCTGGCTCGACGATTACGAACCGCGCCTGCGTGACGCGATCAAGGACAGCAACCTGCAACTCGAGCGCCGTGAAAACGTGCTGGTGGTCATCGCGCCGGCAGACAGTTCGTTCAACCCGGATCGCCCGGCCATGCTGCTGCCGGTTACCTTGGGCCCGTTCAGCCGCGTTGCGAAAATTCTCGAACTCGATCCAAAAACCGCTGTGCTGGTCCTCGGTCACAGCGACACCTCGGGCGCCGTTCCAGCCAACGTCAAACTCAGCCAGGAACGTGCTCAGGCCGTGGCCGCGATCTTCCGTCTCAGCGGTTTGCAGCGTGATCGCCTGATGCTGCGTGGCATGGGCGGTGAAGCCCCGCGTGCCGCCAACGACAGCAATGAAGGCCGTGCCCTGAATCGTCGCGTGGAATTGCTGGTGACCCCGCAAAACACCATGGTGGCGTTGCTGAGCAAGTACAACATGCCAGCCCCGGCGCCGGTGACCATGGTCGCTGCCCAGGCCGCCAAACCAGTGGTTGCACCTGTAGCGCCTGCACCGGCCGCCAAGAAAGCCGCTGTGCCTGCCGCGAAAAAGGCGCCAGCCAAGAAAGCCGCAGCCAAGGCTCCGGCCAAGAAAGCACCCGCCAAAGCCGCGACCCCGGCGAAAAAAGCTGCACCGGCCAAAGCTGCTGCTGATAAGAAAGTCGTAGCGGCGGATGCTGCGAAGAACTGATCGTTAACCAGAAGGAATGTGCCATGACCCAGGCCCTGGCTGATATGCGTCGCGACTACACCCGTGATGGCCTGACCGAGGCGCAAGCCCCGGCCGAGCCGTTCGCGCTGTTTCATCAGTGGTTCGCCGATGCGGTGAAAACCGAACAGGTGCCGGTCGAGGCGAATGCAATGACCTTGGCCACCGTCGATCTGGACGGTCGGCCCCATTGCCGCATTCTGCTGCTCAAGGGCCTGGATGCTCAGGGTTTTACCTTCTTCACCAACTACGACAGCGCCAAGGGCCAGCATCTGGCGGTGAACCCGTTCGCCGCCATGACGTTCTTCTGGCCGACCCTGGAGCGCCAGGTGCGGATCGAAGGACGCGTAGTCAAGGTTTCGCCTGAAGAGTCCGACGCTTACTTCCAGGTCCGGCCCCTGGGCAGTCGCCTCGGTGCCTGGGCTTCGCCGCAGAGCCGGGTGATTGCTGATCGTGGCGAATTGGAAGAGTTGCTCAAGATTACCGAGCAGCGCTTCAGCGACACGCAGCCACACTGCCCGGAACATTGGGGCGGTTACCGCTTGCTCCCCGAGCGCATCGAGTTCTGGCAAGGCCGTCCGAGCCGCCTGCACGATCGCCTCAACTACCGCTTGCAAGGCGCCGACTGGATTCTTGAACGTCTGGCACCTTAAGCAGTCTACCGACCGGGATAGCCCGCCGCAGCGGCCTCAAGCCACTGCGGCAGGTCCCGACGCTTGATTTTCTGCGCTTGAGCATTCGCCAGTTGCTGGAGCATAAAGGCTTTTTTATGCTCGTCTTTCCCGGCCAACGCTAACGCCAGATCGCGGTCCATCCAGCGTTTGATCCGAACGTACAGCCACCAGTGGAAGTACAAACCGGCTACCGTCGTGACGACAATGATGAAGTAATCCATGGAAATCCTTGGGTCAACGACGCAGTTTTGTGGATTTGACGCTACTGTGTTGTGAGTTCAGAGGCGCCTGTACCGGGCCTGAATGAAACCAATTTTATCCGGGCGATGCCGTGACACGCGTCAAGCTGCGGAGTTTAATGAATACCTGTCCTTTGGAGTTGATGCTATGCGTAAGTCTGTTCTGCTGGTTGCTTCCTTTTCCACGATGGCGATGTTGCTCACCGGCTGCCAGTCCAGCCTGACCGGTGACTCCTACTCCCGTGACGAAGCGCGTCGCGTGCAGACGATTCGTATGGGCACCATCGAATCCCTGCGTCCCGTGAAAATCGAAGGCACCAAGACCCCAATCGGCGGCATCGCCGGTGCAGCAGTCGGCGGCGTTGGCGGCAGCGCCATCGGTGGCGGTCGCGGCAGCATCGTTGCAGCGGTTATTGGTGCTGTTGCGGGTGGCTTGATCGGTTCGGCCACTGAAGAAGGCCTGACGCGTACTCAAGGCGTAGAAATTACCGTGCGTGAAGACGACGGCAGCATGCGCGCCTATGTGCAGCAGGTTCAGGAGAATGAAGTGTTCCGTGTTGGCGAGCGGGTGCGGATTTCCACTGTTGGCGGGACTAGTCGCGTTTCGCACTAAGCGGAAGCGAAGGGTAAAAGAAAACCCCGATCAGGTGACTGGTCGGGGTTTTTTGTGTCTGGGTATCCATTTAGGTTTTATTCAATACCTCTAGGCGTTGGCAAAGTCCCAGGTAATAAACCAAATCGGTTCTGAAAGAGCTGTCGACGATTTGCATAATCGCAACAGCTTGAGTGGGGGATAACTCGTGTTCACCTTCAGGTATATCCCACAGGGTCGACCAGCCCATGGCCTCAAGCACCGTTCTTTCCAAGACTTGCGGTACATCTTTTTCGTACTGTAGTGAATTGTCTGTATCAGGGTCGGGGAAGAATCCAGAGAGTGCGATAAAGATGCTCACCACTCCTTCCTATACCGAAACGATATTTGGTAATCGAAGGTAGCGGGTTCAATTCTGTGAGTAAACAAGGGCTGAAGTTTCGGAACCCAGTCTGCTTTCAAATCGAAACCACCGTCATAAATATTGCCTTCATTCATCAAGCCTAACGCGTCAATTATTGAGCCGTCGTCGGCTAAATCTGCGGAGTATTCTTTCCCTTTCGCAATTTCTGTTTTTTTATCGTACCAATCCAAACTGACTTTCAAGCCCATACAATCCTCACAAGTACTTTTTAATGCTTCGTTTCTTCTTGGGTGGGTCTATTTGTTCGCCTGTCGTGTGATCGAAAGAACCTAGATGACTGCCATCGCTAGCGAGGTATGCCTCTAGTTCACCGTGCAGGGAATCCCACTCGTAAATCGTCCGTCCTTTAGCATCCATCCAACGTGACCGCAGCCCACCGCCCCCTTGTTTGGGTGTTTTCTTTTTAACCTCCTTCAACCCTGAAAAGCCTGTGATCTCTTCTGTTTCAGGTGGTGAGTGATAGTCGTGATCAGGGTTCGGAAGTTTTCTTCCAGAGACGTTAACAACAATGTAAACCGGCTTAACCCCCGACCCCACCGGAAACACAAGAATGAAATCCTTGTATTCAGGCGGGTAAACCGGGTTCACGATGATGCTATCCGCTGCTTCCGTCGGCGGATAAACCCAGATATGCGGTGCTTGCGGTGCAGCTTCCAAAGCAGGAATGCCGAGAATGTCGGAGCCATCCACTGCCGGCGTCCAGATCAGTTCAATGCCATCCCCAAGGTCCGCCACCTGCTGACTGCCGCGTAACTCGAACTGCGCGACATCGACCATTTCCCAATCGCGGTTCTTGCCGGTGTAAAAGGCGTAACCCTTGAGATTGCCGTCAGCCTGTTGCTCGACCCTTAACCGAACACGCGTGCGAGCCTGTTTCAGTGCGCGCAGTTGATCTTCGGTATAGAGCGCGCTATCGCCCAGGCTCGGCGTCCAGAACAACGCGACCAAACCGGCCAATACGGTGGCGCCTGCTGCGCCTATGGATGGCAAGGCAGAAATGGCCGTGGCGCGTAAAGCGATATGTCCGATGCCCAGCGGGAGGGTATTGGCGCTGATCGTTTGCAGATTCAGCAGCCCTGCATCGTCTGCCTCGCGAGCACCGAGCCAGGCGACTTCCCCGTAATCGTTGAGGCTGTCGGTGGGCACCATCCCAGAAGGATTGGCGTAATCGATGATCGCGTCCGGCAACTTGCAGGACTTGGCGAAGACGCAACCCGCGCGAACGATTTCGTCCTTAGAAGAAGTGACTGGAAGAGTGCGTTCGAACGCCGCTTGCCTCGCGAGCATGTCGTCGTAGGCTTGCTGCCGTGCGTCACGCTCGGCCAGCTCGGCGGAGGTCATAAAGCGGTAGGTGACGCGATGTCCGTCACCTGACGGCGGGTTTTTAACCCGGGGAATGTCCTTGTTGCCAGCCACTGATCGTCCTTGAAGTTCGTCCGTCGACAGCCTCGAAAGGAGGCTGCACGACGTTAACGAATGTGGCTAAGCGTGGCTGTAGGACGAGTCTCTGATATCCCTAGGAGTGTTCTCTGTGACTCAGGATTGCAGCGCGGCGCTCTTGCGGCTCGCCGCCGCCGTCACCGCATAACCGATCAACGCCGCCAGAATCGAACCGGTCAAAATCCCCATTCGGTCCATCCCTGCGTATTCACTGGCGCCCGGCACGAACGCCAGGGAACCGACAAACAGGCTCATGGTGAAACCGATGCCGCAGAGGATCGCGACGCCCAGCACTTGGCCCCAATTGGCGCCTTGGGGCAGGGCGGCGATGCCGATCTTTACGGCCAGCCAGGTCAGGCCGAAGACGCCGACGGTTTTGCCCAGCAGCAGGCCGATGGCGATGCCCATCGGTACGTGGTGGGTGAAGCTTTCCAGGGTCACGCCGCTCAGGGACAGGCCAGCGTTGGCGAAGGCGAACAGCGGCAGGATGCCGTAGGCCACCCACGGGTGCAGGGCGTGTTCCAGGGTCATCAGCGGCGAAGGTTCGGCGTTTTTGGTGCGCAGTGGAATGCAGAACGCGAGCGTCACGCCGGCCAGTGTCGCGTGGACACCGCTCTTGAGCACGCACACCCACAGGATCAAACCGATGATCATGTACGGCCCGAGCTTGACCACCCCGAGCCGGTTCATCGCGATCAGCGCGACTATGCAGGCACCGGCCAAGGCCAGGGACAAGGTCGACAGTGTGCCGGAATAGAAAATCGCGATAACGATGATGGCGCCCAGGTCATCAATGATCGCCAGGGTCATCAGGAATAGCTTGAGCGACACCGGCACACGCTTGCCCAGCAGGGCGAGCACGCCGAGGGCGAAGGCGATGTCGGTGGCCATCGGGATCGCCCAACCGCCCAGCGCTGTCGGGTCATCGCGGTTGAGAAACCAGTAGACCAGCGCCGGCACCACCATGCCGCCAATCGCCGCCGCGCCGGGCAGGACGATTTGCGAAGGCTTGGACAACTGGCCATCGAGGACTTCGCGCTTCACTTCCAGGCCGATCAGCAGGAAGAACATGGCCATCAGGCCGTCGTTGATCCACAGCAGCAGGGGTTTGGCGATTTTCAACGCGCCGATCTGGGCCACCACGGGGGTGTCCAGCAGGCCGTTATACAGCCACGACAGCGAAGAATTGTTGATGATTAAAGCCAGGGCTGCAGCGGCGATCAGTAACAGACCGCTGGCAGCTTCCAACTGAAAGAAACGCGTGAAAGTGCTACGCAGAGGCAAGGTCGCTCTCCATCGATGAATTCAAAAGGTGGCACACCCTAACCCGTACCGTTAGTTGTTAAAACAAAAGTTATATTCTTTTTTGTTATATAGCATTGCGACGCGAACGCCAGCGACATCCAACGAGGACTGAGCCTAGCAGTTGCCGGGCGTATTGGACCTCAGCTGTATCTGTGCGTGATGCAGGAATTTTCCTAAGCTTGTGGGCTGAGCCTTGAAACAAGGCCGACTCTTGCCTGATTCAACGAGATCACCACCATGAGCGACAACCGACAGTGGGCCCGCGAAGCCATCCGGATCATCGAAGCCGACTTCCAGCGCAGCGCCGACACCCATCTAATTCCCTTGCCGCTGCCGGGCTTGCCGGGCATCGAGTTGTATTTCAAGGACGAGTCCAGCCATCCCACCGGCAGCCTGAAACATCGATTGGCTCGTTCTTTGTTCCTCTACGCGCTGTGTAACGGTTGGCTCAAGCCCGGTGCGCCAGTGATCGAGGCGTCCAGCGGTTCGACGGCGATTTCCGAAGCGTACTTCGCCCGTTTGCTGGGCTTGCCGTTTATTGCGGTGATGCCGGCGACCACTTCCAAAGAGAAGATCGCGCAGATCGCTTTTTATGGTGGCAAGAGCCATTTGGTGGATGATCCGACCCAGATCTACGCCGAGTCCGAGCGCCTTGCTCGCGAGCACGACGGCCACTTTATCGACCAGTTCACTTTCGCCGAGCGCGCCACTGACTGGCGGGCGAATAACAACATCGCCGAGTCGATTTTCCAGCAGATGCGCTTTGAAAAGCACCCGGAGCCGAGCTGGCTGATCTCCAGCCCCGGCACCGGTGGCACCACCGCGACCCTCGGCCGTTACGTGCGTTATCGCCAGCATTGCACCCGCGTGCTGTGTGCCGATGCCGAGCGCTCGGTGTTTTTCGACTACTACCAGACTGGCGATGCGACGTTGCGTCTGGACTGCGGTTCGCGGATCGAAGGGATTGGCCGGCCGCGGGTGGAAGCGTCGTTTTTGCCCAAGGTGATCGATGCGATGGTCAAGGTGCCGGACGCCTTGTCGCTGGCGGCCATGCATTACCTGGCGCAGCGTTTGGGTCGGCGCGTGGGCGGGTCGAGCGGCACCAACCTGATCGGCGCGTTGATCGCGGCGCAGCAAATGGTTTCGGCGGGGGAGTCGGGGTCGATCGTGGCGATCCTGTGCGACGGCGGCGAACGTTACGCCACCACCTATTACGACCAGGATTGGCTCAAGGGCCAGGGCTATGAATTGAGTGGGCTGATCGATGCCGTGGCGGCCAGTGTCGAACGCGGCGAACCGCTGCCGACGACCGTGCTGCGCGCAAACATCTAAAACCGCCCCTGTAGGAGCGAGGCTTGCCCGCGAAGAACGATAACGCGGTCTTTCAGGAAGACCGCGTCAACTTCTTCGCGGGCAAGCCTCGCTCCTACAAGAGATTTGTGTGATGGCGCGAATCGCAGGCACACCCCAGAAACCAATGTGGGAGCGAGCCTGCTCGCGAAAGCGGTAGATCAGCCAACATTTCTGTTGAGTGTTAATCCGCTTTCGCGAGCAGGCTCGCTCCCACAGGGGATTGGTGTTATGCCTCAAGGCCGAGGATATCGCGAGCCACGGCTTCGGCAATCCGAATCCCATCGACACCCGCCGACAAGATCCCGCCCGCATAACCCGCGCCTTCACCGGCCGGGAACAAGCCTTTCACGTTCAAACTCTGCATCGACTCGTTGCGGGTAATCCGCAACGGCGAGGAGGTGCGCGTCTCGATCCCGGTCAACACCGCATCGTGCAGCGAGTAGCCGCGAATCTGCTTCTCGAACGCCGGCAAGGCTTCGCGTATCGCTTCGATGGCGAACGCCGGCAGAGCCAGCGCCAGATCACCCAGGGCAACCCCCGGTTTGTAGGACGGCTCGACGCTACCCAACTCGGTGGACGGCTTGCCGGCGATAAAGTCGCCGACCAGTTGCGCCGGGGCTTCGTAGTTGCTGCCGCCGAGCACAAAGGCGTGGGATTCCAGGCGTTCCTGCAATTCGATGCCGGCCAGCGGACCGCCCGGGTAATCGACTTCCGGGGTAATGCCGACGACGATCCCGGAGTTGGCGTTGCGCTCGTTACGCGAGTACTGGCTCATGCCGTTGGTGACCACACGGCCCGGCTCTGAAGTCGCCGCCACTACGGTGCCGCCCGGGCACATGCAGAAGCTGTAGACCGAACGACCGTTCTTCGCGTGGTGCACCAGTTTATAGTCGGCCGCCCCGAGTTTCGGGTGGCCGGCGTATTTGCCCAGGCGCGCGCGGTCGATCAGCGACTGCGGGTGTTCGATGCGGAAACCCACCGAGAACGGCTTGGCTTCCATGAACACGCCACGGCCGTGGAGCATGCGGAAGGTGTCTCGGGCGCTGTGGCCGAGGGCCAGAATCACGTGCTTCGAATGGATCTGTTCGCCGCCATTGAGCTCGACGCCGACCAGTTGGCCGTCTTCGATCAACACGTCGGTGACGCGCTGCTGGAAGCGCACTTCGCCGCCCAGTGCACGGATCTGCTCACGCATGTTTTCCACGACGCCGGTCAGACGGAACGTACCGATGTGCGGCTTGCTGACGTAGAGAATTTCTTCCGGCGCGCCGGCCTTCACGAACTCATGCAGGACTTTGCGGCCGATGAATTTCGGGTCCTTGATCTGGCTGTAGAGCTTGCCGTCGGAGAATGTCCCCGCGCCACCTTCACCGAACTGCACGTTGGATTCGGGGTTGAGCACGCTTTTACGCCACAGGCCCCAGGTGTCCTTGGTGCGCTGGCGCACTTCGGTGCCACGTTCGAGGATGATCGGCTTGAAACCCATTTGTGCGAGCAGCAGCCCGGCGAAGATCCCGCACGGGCCGAAACCGACCACGATCGGGCGTTGCTGCAGATCGGCCGGCGCCTGGCCGACCACTTTGTAGCTGACATCCGGCGCCACGTTGACGTTACGGTCATCGGCGAACTTGTGCAGCAACGCGGCCTCATCCTTGGCGGTGAGGTCGATGGTGTAGATGAAGCACAGTTCGGAGGACTTCTTGCGCGCATCGTAGCTGCGCTTGAACAAGGTGAAATCGAGCAGGTCATCACTGGCGATGCCCAGGCGCTGCACGATGGCAGGGCGCAGGTCTTCTTCGGGATGGTCGATCGGCAACTTGAGTTCGGTGATTCGTAACATGACAGGATCCGGTTCGCGGGGCGCACAACTGCGCCAAGGCGTTTGAAGGCGGCGATTATAAGCCCCAAACGCCGGTCCCGTGAGGCAAAAACGATCAGTCGTTACGCGAGCCGCCGAAATACCCGCAGCCGCGCTGCACCTGACCGTCGATCCGCAGTTCGGCGCTCATGTGCTGGATGCTGCCAGTGCTGCTGTCGACGCAACGATTCGGCGCGACCCACAATTCGATGTGCTTGCCGTTGGCTTCGCTGCTGAGATTGAAACGGCCGTCGCCCAATTGTTCTTCAACGTAGGGCACCGCCAGCGGTGGCTCGCCGGCACGGTCGATGGCCATGCCTTTGCCGCTGACCTTGACGTTCCACTCCGGCCCATGGCCGGCAGCCCGCAGGATCAACAGTTTGAAATTGGGATCGTCGCACGCCGTGCCCGAGCGCTCGACGCGGTACAACTGTTCCAGATCAAGGCTGCTCCCATTGATCCGGCCACGCACGTCGGCGAACAACTTGCCCTGATCATCGGCCAGGCTCGCGGCCTCTTGCAGCACGCTGGTGCCGCCGGTGTCGTTGACCACCAGGCTGCGCTGTTCATTGCATGGCTGGAACATCAGCTTGCCGTCCGCCGCCGTCAACTGACCCTGCATGCGGGTCTGGCCGACATGGGAGGCGCTCTGCCGCGGACCATCGAACAACTGGCATGCGGCGAACAACGGAAGCAGGGCAACGAGGACAAGGGAACGGGCAACACGCATCTTTGGTTCTCCAGACAAGTGCCGCCACGTTACGCAGCCTGACCGCTCATCACAACCCCAGACGATTCCCAATCTCCTGTAGGAGCGAAGCTTGCTCGCGAAGGCGGTGTGTCCGCCAACATCCCTAGTGAATGTTCAGCCTCTTTCGCGAGCAAGCTTCGCTCCTACAGGGATCGCGTCGGGTTTAACCGACGTGGAAAGTCTGACCGGTCTGCAAGCCTTCGACACTTTTGGCGTAGGCCAACGCCACATCCGCCGCAGGAACCGGCTTATAACCCCGGAAATACGGTGCATAGCTGCCCATGGCTTCCAGCAACACAGTCGGGCTGATCGAGTTCACCCGCAGGCCACGGGGCAATTCAATGGCGGCGGCGCGGACGAAGCTGTCCAGCGCGCCGTTAACCAATGCTGCTGAAGCACCGCTGCGAATCGGGTCGTGGCTGAGCACGCCGGTAGTAAACGTGAACGAGGCACCGTCATTGGCGAATTCGCGGCCGATCAGCAGCAGGTTGACCTGGCCCATCAACTTGTCTTTCAGGCCCAGGGCGAAGCTGTCGGCGGTCATTTCGTCCAGCGGGGCGAAGGTCACGTTGCCGGCGGCGCAGACCAGTGCATCGAACTTGCCGGTTTTTTCGAACAGGGTGCGGATCGAGGCGCTGTCGCTGATATCCACGTGTAAATCACCGCTGTTGCGGCCAATGCGGATGACTTCGTGGCGTTGCGACAACTCTTTGTCGACCGCCGAACCGATGGTGCCGCCTGCGCCTATCAAAAGAATTTTCATCGTGCTGTTCCTCGAAGTGGTTGAACGAGGCATCAGTCTAGAGTGGTTTTTTCTGTGGATAAGCGCACTAATAGGCAACCTTTGGTTTTCAAATGGAAACAATCCATGAGCGAAATGGATGACCTGGCGGCGTTCGCGGTGTTGATCGAAGCCGGGAGTTTTACCCTGGCGGCCCAGCAATTGGGGTGCAGCAAGGGCCAACTCTCCAAGCGCATCAGTCTTCTGGAGATGCGGTTCTCCGTGGTCCTGCTGCAACGCACCACTCGCCGCTTGAGTCTCACGGCAGCGGGTGCAGCGTTGCTGCCGCAAGCCCAGGCGCTTGTAGTCCAAGTGGAACGAGCGCGTCAGGCATTGGCGCGATTGAAGGACGACGTGGCCGGCCCGGTGCGTATGACCGTTCCTGTGTCGCTAGGGGAAACCTTCTTCGATGGTTTGTTGCTGGAGTTCTCCAGTAAATACCCCGAAGTGCAGATCGAGCTGGACCTGAGCAACAACTATCGAGATCTGTCCCGTGACGGTTTTGACCTGGCGGTTCGCTCCGAAGTCGGCAACGACGAACGCCTGGTGGCCCGACCGCTGCTGGCCTGGCACGAAATGACCTGCGCCAGTCCGGCTTACCTTGAGCAATACGGTGAACCGCTGACGCCTCAGTCGTTGGCTGAACACCGCTGCCTGCTCAACAGTCATTACAGCGGGCGAGAAGAATGGCTTTATCACCAGCAGCACGAATTGCTGCGGGTTCGCGTCTCGGGACCGTTCGCCAGCAACCATTACAGCCTGCTGAAGAAAGCGGCACTGGCCGGCGCCGGCATCGCGCGGTTGCCGTCATACCTGCTGCAAGCGGAATTGGCTGACGGCCGATTGCGCTGGCTCCTGCGCGATTATCAGACCCGTCGCATGCCGATGTACCTGGTGCATCCCTATCAGGGCGGGTTGCCGAAGCGCACCCAAGTTCTGGCGGATTATTTGATTGGCTGGTTCAAACGCAGTGGTGAAGCCCTCGACCGACTCCAGCGCTAACGTCCGGTCCTGCACAGATCCTGTGGGAGCGGGCTTGCTCGCGAAAGCGGTGGGTCAGCCAACATCTCTTTTGAATATGAAATTGCCTTCGCGAGCAAGCCCTCTCCCACGGGGATTTGCGAACATCCTTGATGGAAGTGTTTGGAATAACCAGCAGTTGCTCATCGTGATTAGTTATCGATACCTGTTATTTCTGACAGTAGAAAATTGCCCGCACCTTCAATAAATTCAGATCAGGTGGTTACGATCAGGGGTGCGAAAAATGGCCGACATAGAAAAAAGGGTTAAAAAAGTAATAGCTGAACAACTGGGAGTGTCTGAGGCCGAGGTAAAAAACCAGGCCGCTTTTGTTACTGATCTGGGAGCAGATTCCCTGGATGGCGTTGAAATAGTCATGGGTCTGGAGGAAGAGTTTGAATTGGAGATTTCGGACGAAGACGTCGAAAGGATTGGAACTGTTCAAGCAGCGATAGACTATTTGGAACGCCGTGTCTGGTCGTAGTGCCATAGGTTTCACCGCACAAAAAAAACGGCCCGAAGGCCGTTTTTTGTTTACCGCAAAACCTCAACCACCCAGATACGCTTCGCGCACTTTCGGATCGGTCAGCAGCGCTTCGCCAGTGCCTTGCATCACTACGCGGCCGTTCTCGAGAACGTACGCGCGGTCAGCAATTTTCAGCGCCTGGTTGGCGTTCTGTTCTACCAGGAACACCGTCACACCGTCCTTGCGCAGTTGTTCGATGATGTCGAAGATCTGCTGGATGATGATCGGCGCCAGACCCAGTGAAGGCTCGTCGAGCAGCAGCAACTTGGGCTTGCTCATCAGCGCACGGCCGATGGCGAGCATTTGTTGTTCGCCGCCGGACATGGTGCCGCCGCGTTGGGCAAAACGCTCTTTCAGGCGTGGGAAAAGTCCGAGGACCTTGTCCATCTGTTCCTGATAGTCGCCCTTGTCGGTGAAGAAGCCGCCCATGGCGAGGTTTTCTTCCACGGTCAGACGGGCAAACACCCGACGACCTTCCGGCACCACGGCGATGCTCTTGCGCATGATCTGCGCCGAGGATTGCCCCACGAGTTCTTCACCCATGTACTTGATGCTGCCGCTGTGGGCCTGCGGCGAACCGCACAGCGTCATCAGCAGGGTGGATTTGCCCGCGCCGTTGGCACCGATCAGGGTGACGATTTCGCCTTGGCGGATCTCCACGTTGACGCTGTGCAGGGCCTGGATCTTGCCGTAGAAGGTGGAAACGTTTTCGAATTGCAGCATTTACGCTTCCCCCAGGTAGGCTTTGATCACTTCAGGATTGTCGCGGATCTGTTCCGGCGTGCCGTCCGCCAGGGGCGTGCCCTGGTTGATCACGACGATGTGGTCGGAAATGCTCATGACCAGTTTCATGTCGTGTTCGATCAGCAGCACGGTCACGTTGTGCTCTTCGCGGAGCACGCTGATCAGCGCCTTGAGGTCTTCGGTTTCCTTCGGGTTCAGGCCGGCGGCCGGTTCGTCGAGCATGAGGATCCGCGGGCGGGTCATCATGCAGCGGGCGATTTCCAGGCGACGTTGCTGACCGTAGGCGAGGGTGCCGGCCGGACGGTTGGCGAAGGCCGTGAGGTTGACCTTGTCCAGCCAGTACTCGGCGAATTCCATGGCTTCGCGCTCGCTTTTGCGAAACGACGGAGTCTTGAACAGACCGGCCAGGAAGTTGGTGTTCAAGTGACGGTGCTGGGCGATCAAGAGGTTCTCGACCGCGGTCATGTCCTTGAACAGCCGCACGTTCTGGAAGGTGCGCACCACGCCTTTGCGGGCGATCTCGTGGCCGGGCAGGCCTTCAATCGCCTGGCCATCAAGCAGGATGCTGCCGCCGCTCGGCTTGTAGAAACCGGTCAGGCAGTTGAACACGGTGGTCTTGCCGGCGCCGTTAGGGCCGATCAGCGCCACAACCTGTTTTTCGTGCACGGTCAGGGCCACGCCGTTGACCGCCAGCAAGCCGCCGAAGCGCATGCTCAGATTTTCGACTTTAAGGATCTCGCGGCTCATTTGCGCAGCTCCATGTGAGGACGTTGCATGGGCAGCAGACCCTGAGGACGCCAGATCATCATCAGCACCATCAAGGCGCCGAACATCAACATGCGGTATTCACTGAACTCACGCATCATTTCCGGCAACAGAATCATCACCACGGCCGCGAGAATCACGCCCAACTGCGAGCCCATGCCACCCAATACCACGATGGCGAGAATGATCGCCGACTCGATGAAGGTGAAAGACTCCGGTGTCACCAGGCCTTGGCGGGCGGCGAAGAAGCTACCGGCAAAACCGGCGAAGCTCGCGCCCAGGGTGAAGGCCGACAGCTTGATCACGGTCGGATTGAGACCCAGCGCACGGCAGGCAATTTCGTCTTCACGCAGCGCTTCCCACGCACGACCGATCGGCATCCGCAGCAAGCGGTTGATGACGAACAGCGCACCGAGGGCCAGCAACAGGGCAACCAGGTACAGGAAAATCACCTTGTTGATCGAGTTGTATTCCAGGCCGAAGTATTCGTGGAACGTCTGCATCCCTTCAGCGGCTTTACGCTCGAAGGTCAGGCCGAAGAACGTCGGCTTTTCGATGTTGCTGATGCCGTTCGGGCCGCCGGTGATGTCGGTCAGGTTACGCAGGAACAGACGGATGATTTCACCGAAGCCCAGGGTCACGATCGCCAGGTAGTCACCGCGCAAGCGCAGGACCGGGAAGCCGAGCAGGAAGCCGAACGTGGCGGACATCAGGCCGGCAATCGGCAGGCAGACCCAGAAACTCCAGCCCAGATAATGCGACAACAGCGCATAGCTGTAGGCGCCGACGGCGTAGAAACCGACGTAACCAAGGTCGAGCAGGCCCGCCAGACCGACCACAATGTTCAGGCCCAGGCCCAGCATCACGTAGATCAGGATCAGGGTCGCGATGTCCACCGCGCCGCGCGAGCCGAAGAACGGCCACACCAGGGCGCCGATGATCAACGCGATGATGATCCAGCGTTGGGTCGTCGGCAGGGTCAGGAAGTTGCTTGCCTTCGCGGGAATCAACGGCATGCTTGGCGAGGATTTCCAGGCCTTGCTGATCGGGTCATTGAACATGACGCGCAGGAACATAAGGACCGAGCAGATCGCGATGATCGCCAGGGTCATGTTGCTGGTGCCGTGAACTTCCAGGTTGATGCCGACGATGGTCAGTTTCAGGCCGAGTACCGGGTACGCAACCGCCCAGACCAGCAGCGCGCTGAAGAGCGCTTGCTTAAGATTCTTAGTCATACCTTCTCAACCTCCGGACGGCCCAGAATGCCGGTCGGCCGGAACAACAGCACCAGAACCAACAAGCCGAAAGCCACGACGTCCTTGTATTGGTCGCCGAAAATGTCGGCACCAAAGGCTTCCGCCACCCCAAGCACCAACCCGCCGAGCATGGCGCCGGGGATGCTGCCGATACCGCCCAGTACTGCGGCGGTGAAGGCCTTGAGGCCAACGAGGAAACCGGCGTTCGGGTTGATCACGCCGTATTGCATGCTCAGCAGCACGGCCGCGATGGCCGCCAGCGCAGCACCGATGACGAAGGTCAGGGCGATGATGTTGTTGGTATTGATCCCCAACAGGTTGGCCATCTTGATGTCTTCGGCACAGGCGCGGCAGGCGCGACCCAGGCGGGAGCGGGAGATGAACAGCGTCAGGCCGAGCATGGCGATCAGGGTCACCACGAACACGACGATTTGCATGTAGGAAATCAGCACTTCATGTGCGCCACCTGGCCCGAAGGAGAGATTGCCGGGGATCAGGTTGGGGATGGATTTGTCCTTGGAGTCTTGCGCCAGCAGAACGGTGTTCTGCAGGAAGATCGACATGCCGATGGCTGAAATCAGCGGGATCAGACGGTTGCTGCCGCGCAAGGGGCGATAGGCAATCCGTTCAATGCTGTAGCCGTAGGCACTGCAGACGACGATGCTCGCGATAAAACCGGCGGTCATCAAGAGCGGGACACTGTCGAGTCCCATCATGGCCAGGCCCGCGATGGCGATGAACGCCACGTAGGAACCGATCATGTACACCTCGCCGTGGGCGAAGTTGATCATTCCAATGATGCCGTAAACCATCGTATAGCCGATGGCGATCAAGGCATACGTGCTGCCAACGGTCAGACCGTTAACCAGCTGCTGGAAGAAGTGATAGATGTCAGGCATTACTGCGCTCCTAAAAACCTGATACGCATTTCACTGGTGGAGTCATTTTCCCGCTCGAGCCCCGTGGATCTGCATCCACTTCGAATTCGAGGTTTGCCAGCGAACCGCTGATGACGGTTTTGAGATTTTCAGGTGGGGAGACTGGCGGATCACGCCAGCGCGGCCCAATACGTTCGTAAAACAAAGCCCACGGCACGCCGTGGGCTTTATTGGCAGTCAGTCAGGCAACGCCTTACTGAGGCGAAACTTCAGTTTTAGGTTTGCCGAAGTGCCACTCGTAAACCACGAATCTGAAGTCTTTCAAGTCGCCCTTGGCGTCGAAGCTCAGGTCGCCAGTCGGGGTCTTGAAGGTGCCAGCGTGGATAGCAGCAGCCACTTTGGCAGTGTCTTCGCTCTTGGCGGCAGTGATACCACCGGCGATGACTTCAACAGCCGAGTAGGCCGGGAACACGAACGGACCGCTCGGATCTTCTTTCTTGGCTTTGAACGCATCAGCCAGGGCGATGTTGGCCGGATCCTGGTCGAAAGATTTCGGCAGGGTTACCAGCAGACCTTCGGAAGCGTCTTTGGCGATCTGCGAAATGGAGTCGTTACCCACGCCTTCCGGACCCATGAACTTGGCTTTCAGGCCTTTTTCCTGTGCTTGACGCAGGATCAGACCCAGCTCCGGGTGGTAGCCGCCGTAGTAGACGAAGTCGACGTTGGCTTGCTTGAGCTTGGAGATCATCGAGGAGAAGTCTTTGTCGCCAGCGTTGATACCTTCGAATACGGCAACTTTTACGTTTTTGCCTTCGAGGGTTTTCTTGACGGCGGTGGCGATGCCTTCACCGTATTGCTGTTTGTCGTGCAACACAGCAACGATTTTCGGTTTGACGTGATCGGCAATGTAGTTACCGGCGGCAGGGCCCTGGGCGCTGTCGAGGCCGATAGTACGGAAGATCATTTTGTAACCACGGGCGGTGATGTCCGGGCTGGTGGCAGCCGGGGTGATCATGATCACGCCTTCGTCTTCGTAGATGTCCGAAGCGGGTTGGGTGGAGCTGGAGCACAGGTGACCGACCACGAACTTGACGCCGTCGTTGACGACTTTGTTCGCTACAGCAACCGCTTGTTTCGGATCGCAGGCATCGTCGTATTCAACGGCTTCGAGTTTCTTGCCGTCGACGCCGCCCTTGGCGTTGATTTGTTCGATGGCCATTTTGGCGCCACTGAACTGCATGTCGCCGTATTGGGCTACAGGACCGGTCTTAGGGCCGGCGATGCCGATCTTGATGGTGTCAGCTGCGAACGAATGGCTGGCAACCCCGGCCAGAACCATAGCGGCAAACAGTTTGGAAATCTGCTTAGTAGCCTTAGTCATAGTGCTCCACTCTTACTGTTGTAGTTTTTATAGTCCTGGCGCCGTAGCAGCAGAACCGGGTCAGATATCTTGGATATCCTCCGGAAAATGCCCCCGGCAACTGTACCGGTACAGTGTAGAGCGCCGATTGTCAGCCTGGGAAGCTGGCGCCGAGGGGCAAAACCAAAGGGTGTCGCTTTTTTGAAAGAAAAATACAGAATTGCGGCGGGTTGTTAGCTGGCTAATCGCTTGATTCAGCAGCATTCCTTGGCTTTCCTGCGCTTTTCATTCGGTGACTCAATTGCATCCGGGTTTTTCTGCCAGACCACCGACGTTATCATTCACGCCGATTTCTTTTCCGGACAGGACCCATGACTCAAGAACCTAGCACCCTCTATGCCAAGCTGCTTGGTGAGACCGCATCTATTACCTGGAAGGAACTGGAACCGTTCTTCGCCAAGGGTGCCCTATTGTGGGTCGACCCGAGCCTGGATTTGATCGCCGCCGCCGAAGCCGTGGCCACGGACGAAGGCGAGAAAGTGGCTGCCTGGCTGGCCGCCGACACCCTCGCCAAGCTCTCTGAAACGCGGGCGCTGGATCTTTTCGAACGTGATCCCGAGTTGTGGGCGGTGGTGGTTTCGCCGTGGATTCTGATCCAGGAAAGGGCGACGAGCTGACGAGCGGCACTAAAATGGTGCGCGGCTTGATCGGCTAAAAGTGTGTAGCCGAGTAGCGTGATGGCATGTTGCCGTAGAGAAAGGCCACAGAAGGGTCTTGAAGAGGGTGACGTGCACGTAACGGGAACAGTTTTGTGAGCAGCCTGCGGGCTGCTTAATTGTTTCTGGATGTTGGGATTTGTGGTGGGTTTGAGGACGCCATCGCGAGCAAGCTCGCTCCCACAGGGATCGCATTCTTTCTGAAGGAACATGATCCCCTGTGGGAGCGAGCTTGCTCGCGATTGGGGCGACTCGGTCTAGGCCTGGATTAGAAAGTCTTGCCAGTATGGTTATTAAGGGAAATAACCTTGGTCTTGCCAATCCGATGACGATAAATCTCACGCAAGTACTTGATCGCTTTCTTCACGCAATCCCGTGACAAACGGATGTCGTTGATCGACACGAACTTGTCCTTGTCGTTGATCAGCTCGCGGTATTTCTTCTCGTACATCGGCTTGATCGCGTACCAGTTGGTGTCGAGGATCTTCGCCGGATTTTCGAATTCGTTGAGCAAGTCGTCGATCAGGTCTTCGTCGAAGTCTTCATGGATGATGAAGTCGAGGATCGAGTTGTCCAGGGTCTCGTCGAAGCGGTACGGATTCTTCGCGAAGCAGCGCTTGATGAACGCCACGATCAGCGTCAGGAAATCGTCCGACAGGCACGGGCTCTTGGCGATCAAGGTGGTCAGCGACAGGTTGGCCGAGGCGCCGATCACCAGCGCATAACGCTTGAGCGTGGTGTTGGGGAACAGGCTGTTGAGGTGGGTCTTCAAGCGGTTCAGGTCCATGTAGGACAGCTTGTAGTCTTTCGGCAACGACACGATCGACACCACCGACGAACAGTTCTTGAAGAAGTGCAGGTCGTGCAACGCGGCCGCGTCATAGCCGGAATTCTTGTACTGCTCCAGCGAGGCGCGATAGCGCTTGGACTCGATCGGCAACAGGCTGATGCCTTCGATCGCCTGGGTGACTTTGTTGAAATGCGGCAAGTCGATGGAGCGGAAGAACAGGTCATCGATGTTCAGGCGTTGCGGCTCTTTATCAAACACCTTGAACTTGTCGCTGCTCGGCGCCGGGGTTTCCGGCACCACGGACTCGGCGTAGGCAATCGCCACCGGGCCGGCCAGACTCATGAACAGGTCGTTGGCATCCAGGCGAATGGTTTCGCCGATGTCGATGCCGGCGCGTCGGAAATAGTTCTGGTCGTAGTCAGTCGTAACCGCCTGCGCCGTCAGAATGTTGAAGATCTGCTGCGAGATGTATTGGTTGGCGTGTTTTTCCATCGCATTGACATCAATGTTCTGGATGTTGCCGTCATCGCTTTCTTCGGCGTAACGCATGATGTCGTTGGAGATCAGCATCATCGCGTTCCATGGGCGGATACGACCCATGACGCTGGCTTCACTGCTGTCTTCATTGTCGAAGTTGTACGAAAAGTCCCATTCCTCCGACAGGTATTTGCACAGCAGGCGACCGGCGTTGATGTGCAGCGCCTCGGACATTTCGCTACGGTGGTCGGAAATGTTCGGCAGCACGCAAATGCCGCTGGTGAAGATCGGCTCGAAGACAAAGGCGTGGCCGCTTTTGCTGTCGTGCTCGTCCATCGGCTTGGTGTCGAACGTCTTGTTCATGTACGAGTGCTGCTGGGCAAGGCCGAACTCCGAGGCCATGCCCGAACCGGTGCCGCCGCCAGCGCTGAAAATCGAGAAATACAGGCGCGACTGGTTGGCCTTGATCCCGCAGCTGTCGATCAGGTACGAGTGAATCATCTTCCAGTCCGGGCTGGAGAAACGCTGGGTGTCCTTGTTCAGGATGATCTTGGCCAGGTACTGACCGAGGATCGGCGCGTTACCCGCACCACCGGCGTGGACTTCCGACAAGTCCATGATTTTCATTTTGCTGTAGTCGCGCAGGAAACCGCTTTTTTCGCCCTTGCGCGAGAAACGGATGCGACCGGCGATGTCTTTGTCCAGGTCGCCGAGCATTACCAGCGGCTCGACCAGGAACACCGGTTTGGTGGCCTTGTTCGGCCCCAGACGCAGGTTGTTTCGAATCCACTGCGCCGGGCTGTAGCCTTTTTCGGCGTAGCGTTTGTCCGGCGACAGGCGATCTTCGTTGTTGAATTCGTTGAGGTAGAACTTGCGCGCGTTGTACACCAGTTCGGCGACATCCAGCGCGATGTTCGAACCGCAGCGGCCCAGGCCGATCAGGCACACCGAGGGGAATTCCTGCTCGTTGTGCTGTTCGCTGTCGCCTTCCAGATGCGGTGGGCGCGGGAACACCATGTCGCGCAGGCCGTCGAGGTTGTCGAGGATGCGGTCGGTATTGGTTTCGGTGAAATACAGGTACTGCTGGGTCGCCAGCGGGCGCGACGGGACCAATGGCTTCGACGCTGAAGGGCTGTTGGCCGCTGGGCTCAACGTCAAATCGGATACCGCAGTGGCTGGATTATTTTTAGAAGTCATGGTGCGCCATGTGCCTGGACGGGTTGGTTCAACGACAAGCTGTCATCGAACTTCACGGAATGGGTTCTCGCGTCTTTTTGCGCGCGTAAATGTCCCGAGCGATTGGGCTTGCCCGTTCGTCGCTCAGGGGAGTCCCTTCCTGATTTATGATGGATCGGCCAGTATTCGACGATCTTTAATCAAAAGGAGGCAAAATGATGGCCGCTTTACCTTCCCTCGGATTCGCCGGAATTGGCTTGATGGGCCTGCCGATGTGCCAGCGCCTGTTGGCTGCGGGCTATCCGCTGACGGTGTGGAACCGTAATCCGGCCAAGTGCGCGCCCTTGGTCGAAGCGGGAGCGCGGCAGGTCGCGACGCCCGCCGAACTGTGTCAGCACGCGGACGTGGTGATGCTGTGTCTGGCGGAGACGGCGGTGGTGCGCGAGGTGGTGTTTGGTCCGGCAGGTGTCGCCGAGGGTGGGAAAAGTGGCCAGTTGCTGGTGGATTTTTCCAGCCTGGAGCCCACCGCCACGCGGGAAATGGCCACGGCACTCGCCAGCCAATCCGGCATGGCCTGGCTGGATGCGCCGGTGTCGGGCGGGGTGGTCGGTGCCGAGGCGGGCAGCCTGGCGATCATGGTCGGTGGCGAAGCGGCAGACCTTGAGCGTGTGCGGCCGGTGTTGCTGAGTCTGGGGCAGCGGGTCACTCATATGGGCGCCGTTGGCGCTGGCCAGGTGACCAAGGCCTGCAATCAAATGATCGTCGCCTGCAATGCCTTGGTGATCGCTGAAGTGGTGGCGCTGGCCGAACGTTCAGGCGTCGATGCCAGCCTGATCGCCGAAGCGCTGGCCGGCGGTTTCGCCGACTCCAAACCGTTACAGATCCTCGCCCCGCAAATGGCCGAGAGCCGCTTCGAACCCGTGAAATGGCATGTGCGCACGCTGCTCAAGGATCTGGACACCGCAGTAAAATTCTCTCGCGAACAGGGCTCGGCCACGCCGATCAGCGGATTGGCCGCACAATTGATGCGCCTGCATGGGGGCCAGGGCTTTTTGGAAAAGGATCCGTCAACGTTAGTCCGGTTATACCGCGAGCCAGACTCAACGGACTGACCGTGTGCGCGTGTTTGCGCTGGTTGATTTCGTTCAGCACCGGGCGTAGTTCCTCCAGCGGCACCGGGCGGCTGAGCAGATAACCCTGGACGAAATCGCAGCCGTGGCGTTCGAGAAACTCGTATTGCTCCAGGGTTTCGACGCCTTCGGTGACCACCTGCAAATGCAGGGTATGCGCCATGACGATAATGGCCTGCACGATCTCCATGTCCGCAGTGGCCTTGGGGATGTCCTGGATAAACGAGCGATCAATCTTCAGCGTGTTCAGCGGCAGGCGCTTGAGGTAGGCCAGGGATGAATAACCGGTGCCGAAATCATCGATCGACAGCGACACGCCGAGGGCACGGATCTGCCGCAGCAGCACCAGCGTGTTGGCGATGTTGCCCATCAGCGCATTTTCCGTGACTTCCAGTTCCAGGCGTTCGGGCGCAACGCCCGTGACGCGCAGGACTTCTTCGATTTCATCGGCCAGTTCTTCCCGAGCCAGGTTCAGCGGCGAACAGTTCACTGCGATTTTCAGCGCCTCACAGCCATTACGCGACAACTCGCCCAAGTCTTCGCAGGCTTTACACAGCACCCAATTGTCCAGTTCGGCGATCAGCCCGTTGGCCTCGGCGATGGCGATGAAACGGTCCGGCGTGAGCAAACCATGAATCGGGTGTTGCCAGCGAACCAGCGCTTCAAGCTTGGTGACCTGGCCGCTTTTCAGCTCATAGATCGGTTGGTAGTACAGCTTCAGTCCGATGTCTTCGCGCAAGGCGTGGCGCAATTCTTCTTCCAGTTGCAGTTCCATCGTGGCCCGGGTGCGCAGGTTCGCACTGAAGAAATGCAGGCTGTTGCGACCGCTGCCCTTGGACTGATACAGCGCCAGGTCGGCGTTTTTCAGCAGCTCTTCGCAAGTCTTGCCGTCCTCGGGGAACAGGCTGATGCCGATGCTGGTGGTCATCACCATGCGCCGACCCGACAGCTCGATGGGCTCTTTCATTTTGAACATGATGCGCTGGGCCATGTGCCGGGCTTCTTCGCGATCGTGCAGGCCGATGAGGATGCAGAACTCGTCGCCACCGAAACGCGCGACCACATCGTCGTGACTGCGCACCGCGCCTTTGATATGGGCCGCCAGCACCTTGAGCAACTCGTCGCCGGCATCGTGGCCCAGGCTGTCGTTGATGCGTTTGAAGTGGTCGATGTCGAGGAACATCACCGCCAGCATGCCGCCTTCGTTGGTTTTCTCGATCAGTTTCTCGGCGAATATCTGATTGAAGCCACGACGGTTGATCAGGTTGGTCAGGGCGTCGTAGTGCGCCACCTGTTGCAGCGACATGCGCGCCTGGTCCAGTTGACTGAGCAGGGTGTTGACCCGGCGCAGGTCGTGTTCCTTGTTTTGCAGTTTCTTGTCGGCCAGTGCTGCGCTGATGCAACTGCCGATGATCAACAGCGTCATGACCGCGACCGTCAGCCCCAATTGCAGGTGGTTATTTTCGCTGGGCAGGATCGGCAAGCTGCCAATCGGCAGCACCAGGGTGAGCGCCGCCATGCCGGTGAAATGCATGCTGACGATGCCGGCCCCGAGCACCAGGCTGGCGGTCAATTTGCGCATTTGATGAAACAGCCCGGTGCCATTGCGCAGGTGGCTGGAAATCAACAGGGCGGCTAGGCTGGCGCCAATCGCGATGACAATGGAGAGGGTGAACAGGGTGGGGTCGTAGTAGGCCGTCGCAATCGAATGCATGGCGGCCATGCCCACATAGTGCATGGTCGCGATGCCCAGGCCGATCCAGATGGCGGCGCGCAGGTATTGCCAGAACGTCACATGAGGATGGCTGAGGGTGTGCATCGCCAGAAAAGAGGCCGTCAGGGCGAATACCAGCGAAAGCAGGGTGACGGGCAATTGGTAGTGAATTTCGACCGGTGCCTGGAACGCCAGCATGCTGATGAAATGCATGGCCCAGATACCGCCCGCCAGGCACCCGGCGCCGACCCAGCGCCATAGTCGCTGAGTACCGGCCTTTTCCACATGGCCGACCCGTTCGGTCATGTCCAGCGTGGCAAAGCCAGCCGCACACGCCACCACATAGGCCAGCAGCACCAAAAAAGGGTTGTGGGTGCAGTTGAGTACGACCTGTCCGCCTTCCGGCAGCTCGGTAAGGAACTGCAAACCAAGCCACTCCATAGCACGCCCCGTCTCTGAGTCATCCTGGCCGGTGCCCTGAGCACCGGCGAATGCTTTGGAGTATAGAGGTCATGTACAGAGCGCAAGCCGTGATGGCACGGTGACGCCAATGATTTCGGTATGGGGCTAATAGCGATTGGCGCTAAGCCTCAAGCGCTCTGCTCATAAGGTATTTCGAACTCAGGTTGCAGCGCTGGCAGCCCGAATGCGGCGCGCGCCGCATCGCAATCCACGTTCGCCTCGCCATTGGCCCAGGAGGCGTCGAACTCCCGGCAAGTGCTGGAGCGCTGATCATAAATCGAGCACTGCACCTGGCTGCCGACTTCGCCCACCAACCCGATGCAGCGCGTGGGTTTGCAGTCTGTGCCGAGCATGGCGACCCGGCTGGGGCTGATCGGCGCGACCAGCTCGTCGGGCACCGTTCCCCCCGCCGAGGTGCATTCACCCCAGAAAAAAGACACGCGAAAATGAGAACAGCAGGCACCGCAATTCAGACACGGACTGGCTTCGGACATGGGCGATAGTCAAAGAGGGATGGGGGCAACGGTGGGGCAGAACAGGTCGCTATTCTAGGCTTCGCTTTGGACTTGGGAAGGGGGGCGCGGAGGTATATTTTTCACATGTTTCGTCAGCGCGTGGCTTGAAATTTCACCGGACCTGTAGGAGCGAAGCTTGCTCGCGAAAGCGGTCGTACAGTCGATATCTTCGTTGGCTGAAAGACCGCTTTCGCGAGCAAGCTTCGCTCCTACAGGGTTTGTGTCTGGCTGGGATTCGATGGTCTGATATCAGGCTGGCGAATGATGACAGACACGCCGCGCGCGCCTGACTAGATTGCAGTTTCCGGGGGCCGCGACGCCTTCATAACAATAAAAGAGACGGACCCATGCAGAACTCGACCCAAGCGGCGAATGCCTGGCGCATTCTGTTCCTGCTGTTCCTGGCCAACCTGTTCAACTTCTTCGATCGCACCATCCCGGCCATTATCATCGAGCCAATCCGCATGGAATGGCACCTCAGCGACTTTCAGCTGGGGATTATCGGTACGGCTTTCACCATCGTTTATGCGATTGCCGGCCTGCCGCTGGGGCGCATGGCCGATACCGGTTCCCGGGCCAAGTTGATGGGCTGGGGCCTGGCGGTCTGGAGCGGGCTCACCGCCGTTAACGGTCTGGTCGGCAGTTTCTGGAGTTTCCTGATTGTGCGGATGGGCATCGGTATCGGTGAAGCCAGTTATGCACCTGCCGCCAACTCGCTGATCGGCGACCTGTTCCCGGCCCACCGCCGCGCGCGTGCGATGGGCATTTTCATGCTGGGCCTGCCATTGGGCTTGTTGCTGGCGTTCTTCACCATCGGCGCGATGGTCAAGGCCTTCGACAGCTGGCGTGCGCCGTTTTTTATCGCGGCGGTGCCGGGGCTGATTCTGGCGATTTTCATGTTCTTCATTAAAGAACCGAAACGCGGCGCGGCGGAAAGTGTGCAAGTCTCCCAGGAACGCGTGGACCGGCCGATTCGTCGGGTGCTGGCGGTGCCGACTTTCCTGTGGCTGGTGATGGCGGGGCTGTGTTTCAACTTCGCGACCTACGCCTGCAACTCCTTCCTGGTGCCGATGCTGCAGCGCTATTTCCTGATGCCGTTGCATGAAGCGGCGGTGGCGACGGGTGTGATCGTCGGCGTGACCGGGCTGTTCGGCCTGACGCTGGGCGGTTGGGTAGCGGACAAGATTCACCAGCGCGTGGCCAATGGACGCCTGTTGTTTGCCGCGTTCAGTTTGATCATCTCGACCGTGTGCACCGCTTGGGCGCTGCATGCCGGGCGCATCGACATCGGGTTGTTTGTCGCGGTGTTCAGCCTCGGTTGGCTGTTTGCGTACAACTTCTACACCTGCGTGTACACGGCGATTCAGGACGTGGTCGAACCGCGCCTGCGGGCCACGGCGATGGCGCTGTTCTTTGCCGGGTTGTATTTGCTGGGCGGTGGTTTGGGGCCGGTGGTAGTGGGCGGTTTGTCCGATCACTTCGCCCACACCGCGATGCTGGCGGCGGGCGCCGCTGAGATGACTGAGGCGTTCAAGGCAGTCGGGCTGCATGACGCGATGTATTTGATCCCGGTGGCGCTGTTTCTCACCATGGTGTTTCTGTTTATGGCGTCGCGGTGTTTTGTGCGGGATGCGAAGCGGATGAAGGAAGGGTTGGTGGCTGTTGTTGAGACACCAAGCCCTGTGGGAGCGAGCGATGCGGCGACCCGACTTGCCCGCGAAGGGGGCGCTGCGGTTTAACTGAAAGACCGCGTTATCGTTCTTCGCGGGCAAGCCTCGCTCCTACAGGGGAATGCATTCCAAATGTGGGAGCGAGCCTGCTCGCGAAGAGGCCATCAGCAGCGCAGCAATAATCAGCCAGACAAAAAAGGCCCGCATCGCTGCGGGCCTTTTTTGTTTCTACGGAGTAGAGGAGGGCGATTAGCCCGCCACCAACACCCGAATCGCTTCCAGTCGCAGCGCAGCCTTGTCGAGCATGGCCAGGCCTTGCTCGCGTTGATTGCGCAGGGCCACCAGTTCGCTGTCGCGCACGGTCGGGTTGACCGCTTGCAACGCGGTCAGGCGCGCCAGTTCTTCGTCGGTGTCGGCGGCCAGGCGACGTTGCGCCTCAGCCACACGCTCGGCGTGACGCGGGGCGATCTTCTCTTCGCCGGCGTTGATCCGTGGCGTCAGCTGATCGCGCTGGGCCTGGATGAACTTGTTGGCGCTGGCACGCGGCACGCTTTCGAGTTGATCGTTCAGGGTCTCGAACGACACCCGGCCCGACAGGTCGTTGCCATTGGCATCGAGCAGGCAGCGCAGGGCGGCCGGCGGCAGGTAACGGCCCAGTTGCAGCGAACGCGGGGCGACCACTTCGCTGACGTAGAGCAGTTCCAGCAACACGGTGCCAGGCTTCAGCGCCTTGTTCTTGTTCAGCGCCACGGCGGTGTTGCCCATCGAACCGGACAGCACCAGGTCCTTGCCGCCCTGCACCATCGGGTGTTCCCAGGTGATGAACTGCATGTCTTCGCGAGACAGCGCCTGGTTACGGTCGTAGGTGATGGTCACGCCTTCTTCGTCGCCCAGCGGGAAGCTGGCGTCGAGCATTTTTTCGCTCGGCTTGAGGATCAGGGCGTTTTCCGAATGGTCTTCGCTGTCGATGCCGAACGCGTCGAACAGGGTTTCCATGTAGATCGGCAGGGCGAACTGATCGTCTTGCTCAAGGATGTCCTCGACCAACTGATCGCCTTCGCCCGAACCACCGGAGTTGAGTTCCAGCAAACGGTCGCGACCGGTGTGCAACTCGGCTTCCAGACGTTCACGCTCGCTGCGCGCTTCGTCGATCAGTGCTTGCCACTCGCCATCGTCAGCGTTTTCCAGCAGCGGCAGCAGGCGCGAGCCGAACTGATGCTGCAAGGCGTTGCCAGTCGGGCAGGTATTGAGGAAGGCGTTCAGCGCTTCGTGGTACCACTGGAACAGGCGCTCTTGCGGGCTGGTTTCCAAGTACGGCACGTGCAGCTCAATGATGTGCTTCTGGCCGATCCGGTCAAGACGACCGATACGCTGCTCCAGCAGGTCCGGGTGCGACGGCAGATCGAACAGCACCAAGTGGTGCGAGAACTGGAAGTTGCGACCTTCACTGCCGATTTCCGAACAGATCAGCACTTGCGCGCCAAACTCTTCATCGGCGAAGTAAGCGGCGGCGCGGTCACGTTCGAGGATGTTCATGCCCTCGTGGAACACCGTGGCCGGGATGCCGGAACGCACGCGCAGGGCGTCTTCCAGGTCCATGGCGGTTTCCGCGTGGGCACAGATCACCAACACTTTGGTGCGCTTGAGCATTTTCAGCTGATCGATCAGCCATTCGACGCGCGGATCGAATTTCCACCAGCGTTCTTCTTCGTTGGCATCCGGCTGGGCCTGGAAGCTGACTTCCGGGTACAACTCGGCGTGATCGCCCAGCGGCAGTTCGAGGTATTCGTCCGGGCACGGCAGCGGGTACGGGTGCAGTTTGCGTTCCGGGAAACCCTGTACGGCGGCGCGGGTGTTGCGGAACAGCACGCGGCCGGTGCCATGGCGGTCGAGCAGCTCACGCACCAGACGGGCGCTGGCTTCGACGTCGCCATCATTGACGGCGGTCAGCAGCGCTTCGCCTTCGTTGCCGAGGAAACCGTGGATGGTCTTGTGCGCTTCTGGCGACAGGCGACCTTTATCCAGCAACTCCTGAACGGCTTCGGCCACCGGGCGATAGTTTTCGCTCTCGGCGCGGAAGGCGTGCAGGTCATGGAAGCGGTTCGGGTCGAGCAGGCGCAGACGCGCGAAGTGGCTGTCCTGACCCAGTTGTTCCGGGGTCGCGGTGAGCAGCAACACGCCGGGAATGACTTCGGCCAGTTGTTCGACCAGCGAGTATTCCGCGCTGGCCTTTTCTTCGTGCCAGACCAGGTGGTGGGCTTCGTCGACCACCATCAAGTCCCAACCGGCGGCGAACAGCGCGTCCTGGGACTTCTCGTCGTCCACCAGCCATTCCAGTGCAACCAGTGCGAGCTGGGTGTCTTCGAACGGGTTGGCGGCATCGCTTTCGATAAAGCGTTCTTCGTCGAACAGCGCGACTTGCAGGTTGAAGCGGCGGCGCATCTCCACCAGCCACTGATGCTGCAGGTTCTCTGGAACCAGGATCAGCACGCGATTGGCGCGACCCGACAGCAGTTGGCGATGGATCACCAGACCGGCTTCGATGGTTTTACCCAGGCCCACTTCGTCCGCCAGCAATACCCGCGGCGCGATACGGTCAGCGACTTCACGGGCGATGTGCAATTGGTGAGCGATTGGCTGCGCACGCACGCCGCCCAGGCCCCAAAGGGAAGATTGCAGCTGACGGCTGGTGTGTTCCAGGGTGTGATAACGCAGGGAGAACCAGGCCAGCGGGTCGATCTGCCCGGCGAACAGACGGTCGCTGGCCAGACGGAACTGAATGAAGTTCGAGAGTTGGGTTTCCGGCAGGGTCACCACTTCGTTTTGCGCGTTGAGGCCGTGGTAGACCAGCAGGCCATCGACATCGTCGACTTCCTGTACGGTCAGTTTCCAGCCTTCGAAGTGAGTGATCGAGTCACCCGGGGAAAACCGCACACGTGTGAGGGGCGCATTCCGTAGCGCGTACTGACGAGTGTCGCCAGTGGCCGGATAGAGCACGGTCAACAAGCGGCCGTCCTGTGCCAGAACGGTGCCCAAACCCAGCTCGGCTTCGCTGTCACTAATCCAGCGTTGCCCCGGTTGATACTGCTGCGCCATGCTGCCTGACTCCCACCTTGAAAAAGCGGGCTATCTTAACGGAATGAGCCTTCAGGGCCAAAGGATAACTCGCGTCGGTGTGGGTGACGGCCGCGATTTTTCGATGTTCGGGAACACCTGAGTTCTGTGTTGTCGGATAAAACATCGCTGCTCGCGCGTGCGCTGGTTCACAACTTTGCGACCGATGGCTCAAGTCGCCGCAGCAGCAGCCGACAGCCTGATGACAGGAGACTAATAATTATGCTGCAACCGATGCTCCCCTTGAGTGCCGTGCCGATCACCTCTCAGCAGGACCCGATCCGCCAGCGCCCGGACATTCCGCCGGTAGTGCCTGTGCAGGAAAGCTCCAGCGAAAGCACGATCGACCTGCAAAAGCGCGACCCGGAAGAGGCCGCCCTGCAACTGCGCGAGGAACAACGCCGCCGCCAGGAACAGGATCGCCGTCGCCATGAAGCCGACGCAGATCCGGAAGTCCACCTGGCGGTCCCCGGTGACGAACTCAATGCCGACAACACCGTGCCGGTCGTGCCGCTGATCGAAGACGAACCGCGTCAGGGCCTCTGGGTCGATATCCAGATCTGAAGAACGACCCCGCCCGTGTAAGAGCTGCCGAAGGCTGCGATCTTTTCAATCGCCGCCCACGCCGGCCAATTCCCGCAAACTCCCGAGCAACACCTCGATCTCCTCCTCAGTATTCAAATAACTCAGCGCAATCCGCGCAATGCTCTCCAATCCACGAGCCTGCATGTCCAGCGGCGTATACGCCACGCCATTGGCGCCGATATTGATCCCGCGTTGTGCCAGCCGTTGCTTCAGTTCGACACTGTCCCAGCCCTTGAGCGTAAAGGCGATCAGCCCGGATTGATGGTTCGCCGGGCCGAGGTTGTGCAGCGTCAGGCCGGGGATCGTCATCAGGCGTTCGCGCAAATCTCGGCTGAGCGAATCAATCCGCTGGCGAATCTGTGCCAGTCCCAAACCGTTGCATTCCTCCAGCGCGTTGGCCAAGCCGGCCAGCAACGCCACGGACACTTCGCTGGTTTCAAAGCGCCGCGCATCGTCGCGCAGGGCGAAACCTTCGCCGTTCCACGGGGCTGACAGAACATCCAGTTGCGTGGGTTTAAGCCGCTGCATAAATCCCGGCCTTATATACAGCAGCGCCGTACCCCGTGGCCCGCGCAGGAATTTGCGCCCGGCACCCTTGAGCACATCGCAGTTCAACGCCTGTACATCGCAGGGCAATTGCCCCAGCGCCTGGCCGGCGTCGATGAAATAAGCGATGCCGTGCTCTCGCGCCACAGCACCAATCGCCTCGGCGGGGTTAATCAGGCCACTGTTGGCGGGGAGCCAGGTCAGGGCAATCAGCTTCACCTTTGGATCGATCATTTGCTGAAGAGCGGTCACCGACACGACGCCCGTTGCGTCGCAGGGGATCACTTCCAGTTGCGCCCCGGCGCCGACGGCCTGGGCGATGCACGCCAGATTGCCGCCCCATTCGTGGCGACCAATCAGAATCCGGTCGCCGGCCTGCCACGGTCCTAGCGCATTGAACGCCATGCCCCAGGCCGCCGAGCCGCTGCTGGCAAAGGCAATGGCCTCGGGCACGCTATTCAGCAGTGTGGCCGCCGCTGTTCGGGCGCGGGCCTGGATGGTTTGATCGGCGGCCTCCATCGGGCCGCCGCGGGCTTCGCGCTGCAATTGCTCAAGGATGGCGTCGAGGGTCGCCTGGCTGGGCAATGAAGCGCCAGCGTGGTTGAAGTGAATCACGCTGGCGCAACCTGGAGTGGCAGCCCGCAAACGCTCCACTTCGGCGCGGTTCATGGACGCAGCTCGAATATCGCGTCAACTTCCACCGCCACACCAGCGGGCAGGCTGGACACGCCGACCGCTGTGCGTACGTGTTTACCTTTCTCGCCGAGGGCGTTGACCAGCAGGTTGGACGCACCGTTGGCGACCGCGCTCTGGTTCTTGAAATCACCGGCGCTGGCGATGAACACGCCGAGGCGGATGATGCGCACCAGTTTGCTCAGGTCATCGCCCAATGCGTTGCCAAGCTGTGACAGCAGGCCGAGGGTGGCGAGTTCGGCGGCGTTGGTGCCTTCTTCGTCGCTGATCGACTCACCCAGGCGTCCGATGAACGCTGGCTTGCCGTCGAGCAACGGGATCTGCCCGGAAATGAACAACTGGTTCTGGCTGACCACATGGCTGACGTAGTTGGCAACCGGCTGGCTCGGGGAGGGCAGGGCCAGGCCGAGTTTTTGGACGCGTTGGGCGAGTGAGTCGGTCATGTTGAATCCTCCTGAATGAAGGGTTCAGCATGGTGGCGCCGCACAGGTGCGACAAACGGATAGATTTAATCCGACGTATTCAAATGGCTCATGTGTCGGCGATCTCGTTCAGCCATTGGCCGAAACATTCGGCCGCATGGCTCGGCGGGCGATCCGGGGTGACCAGCCAATAGCCGATCTCGCTGCTGAATGGCGGGGTGTCGAAAGCTGCCACCAGCGCGCCTTCCCTGAGTCGTCGCTCGATCAAGCGCTTGCGACCCATCGCGATGCCCTGGCCAGCCACAGCGGCTTCGACCACGATGTTGTAATCGTGGAGCATCACGCTGGGGTAGGGGGCGAGGTCGATGCCGTTTTGCGCGCTCCAGTCGATCCACTCGAAGGGCTGCAGGGATTTGGCCATCAGCAGCGGACCTTTATCGACACCTTGGGCCTTGAACGCGGGGCTGCACACGGGCGTGAGTGTTTCTCCCATGAAGCGCCGGGCCCGGACCTTGGGCCAACCGCCCTTGCCGTAACGGATGGCGAGGTCCACTTCGCCGCCATTGACGTCGGCCAGTTGCACTGAAGGCAACAATTCCACATGAATCTGCGGGTGGCGCGCATTGAACCCGGCCAGTCGCGGTGCCAGCCATAAGGTCGCGAACGATGCGAGCAGGCCGATGCGCAGGCTGCTTTCCTGGTGTTCATCACCTCGCAGTTCGCGGGTGGCCGAGGCAATGGATTCCAGCGCGGGTTGGATCTTGCGGTAGTAGGTTTCGCCGGCCGGCGTCAAATCGATGGCCCGGGTACGCCGGATAAACAGTCGCTGGTTGAGGAATTGCTCAAGCTTGTGCACCTGATGGCTGATCGCACTTTGGGTTACCGACAACTCGTCGGCAGCCTTGATAAAACTCAAGTGGCGGGCCACGGCCTCGAAGGCGCGCAGGGCCATCAAGGGCGGCAGATCCTGGTGCAATTCCACGGTCGGTCCTTAAAGGCTGTCTGTAGCAAAGCGCCGATTGTGCGGTGAAAATCAGGTGTGAGCACATATTTTGTTAACGCCCCGTTGCGCGGTGACTGGTCAGCGCGGACGCCAGACCGCATTATTGGCGCAATCCCGACTGAACGTCCTTTTCCTGCGATGCACTGAACGCCATGAGCCAAGACGACAAACTGATCGACCTGAATGCCGAACGTGCCAAGCGCGTTCATGACCTCAACGACAAGCGCCTGAATGAAGTGCGCCAGGCCTTCGAACAGGCCATGCCGTTGGGTAAAGCGAAGAAAAAGCCGAAGAACAAACCGAAAAAGCGTTGAAGCCCCCTGCATCGTTTGATGCAGGTCAGTTATTTCCCCTCCTTTACGCCCAGTCTCGGGCGACATTGATCCCGGTCAATTTTCTCTCCTGCCCGATTGGTTAACTTAGCCCCATCGCAACAGGGCAAGTGCAGGAGGCCAGTCATGTTTTTCGACAACGTGGTGATCGCCGGAGTGCTGACAGTCGGCCTCATGGTTCTGTTTTTTGCAGGGTTTGGATATTTCATCTGGAAGGATTCGCATAAGCGCAAACCGTAGGTCTTTCCAGAGCAATGAGCACGCAAGGCATTTTGGGCAACTTCGGTTGCCCTTTTTTTTGCCTGTAAAAACACCAACCCCTTGTAGGAGCGAGGCTTGCCCGCGAAAGCGGTGTGTCAGGCAACATCAATGTTGGATGTTCCGCCGCTTTCGCGGGCAAGCCTCGCTCCTACAGGTGGGCATTCGCGGAAATCAGCAGACATGAAAAAGGCGCGAACCTTACGGAACGCGCCTTTTTCGTTGCAGCGATGGATCAGCTACCCAGCGCCTTCGATGCCAGCCAGAACAGGCCGGCCGACAGGGCGACGGTGGCGGGCAGGGTCAGGACCCAGGCCAGCAGGATGGTTTTGACCGTGCCACCTTGCAGGCCGCTTTTGTTGGCGACCATGGTGCCAGCCACGCCCGAAGACAGGACGTGGGTGGTGGACACTGGCAGGCTGAAAATGTTGGCCAGCCCGATCATGCACGCGGTGGTGATCTGCGCCGACATGCCCTGTGCGTAGGTCATGCCTTGCTTGCCGATCTTCTCGCCGATGGTCAGCACCACGCGTTTCCAGCCGACCATGGTACCCAGGCCCAGGGCCAGGGCGACCGCCAGAATCACCCAGAACGGGGCGTATTCAGTGGTGGTGGTCAGGTCTTTGCGCAGCTTGTCCAGGTCAGCCTTTTCACGGGCGGCCAGGCTTGGCAACTTGCTGACTTTCTTCGCGGTGTCGTCCAGGCAGAGCAGGTAGCGACGCACTTCGATGCGGCTTTCTGCCGGCAACGAATGGTAGTCGGCTACACCTTTAAGGGTGTCGAGCAGGGCGCTGATGGTCGGTTCGGTCTGTTGCGGGTTGCAACGGAATTTCTCCGGCAGATCGCCTTCAACGCTTTTGCCCAGGGCCAGGAACTCACCCAGTGTGTCGGCGTTGCGCTTGTAGAACTGGCTCAGGTGCAGGGTCGCATCGCGGGTGCGTTCGATCTGGTAAGTGGTGCTGCTCAGGTCGAGAACGAACTGGGCCGGCACGATACCGATCAACACCAGCATGATCAGGCCAATGCCTTTCTGGCCATCGTTGGAACCGTGCACGAAGCTCACGGCCATGGCCGAAATCACCAGCACCAGGCGATTCCAGAACGGCGGGTGCTTCTTGTCGTCGAGCTTGCGGCGCTGGTCCGGCGTCTTGTGCATCTTCGACAGCGGACGCCACCATTTAAGGCCGATCAACACCAGCGCGGCCACGATGAAGCCGGCCATTGGCGAGAACACCAGGGACGCGCCGATATCGATCGCTTTCTGCCAGTTCACGCCATCGGCCAACGGAATATCGTTGATCAGGGCGTTGGCCAGGCCGACACCGAGGATCGAACCGATCAGCGTGTGGGAGCTGGAGGCAGGGATACCGAAGTACCAGGTGCCCAGGTTCCAGGTGATGGCGGCGGCGAGCAACGAGAACACCATGGCCAGTCCGTGTCCGGTGTTCACATTGATCAGCAGCTCTACCGGCAGCAAATGGACGATGGCGTACGCCACACCCACACCGCCCAGCAGAACGCCGAGAAAGTTGAACACACCGGAAAAGAACACCGCCAGATGAGGCGGCATGGCTTTGGTGTAGATAACAGTGGCCACCGCGTTTGCAGTGTCATGAAAGCCGTTGATGAACTCGAAGGCGAGGACAAAGGCCAGGGCGAGCAAGAGGCTCACAAGCACCCAAGCATCTAGTCCGCTGAATAAATCGATCATGAAGGTTTTCTGACCCGGTCGTAAGGGGGCGCGATTATGCCAGAAAAGACTGGAAATCGATGCACTAGCTGCTCATCGGTAACATTCTTCAACGAATTAGTTTGTAGCAAAGCCCTAAGCCCCAGGTTTTTACTGGGTTTTGCAACTCGTTGATTTTCTTTGAAAAGTGAATGGCCACAAGGATTTCTCTCGAGAACACGAGAGGCTAAAACGCTTGTGTGAAATATCTGAGAAGAGGGTCGGACATGCGCCATTTGCCTCATCCGGTGGGTGAGGTGGCCGCTGCCCGCTTGTAGCGGGCGCGAAAGGCATGGTCGATACACCGCGCTTTTAGCGGATGCAGACGCAGACCCTTGAAGGATTCAGGCCGGACCGGTCAAGGCTCTTCGGCTTTGAGTTCCTTTTCCATCTTCTGCAGTTCTTGGCTGAATGCCTGATCCTGAACGGTGGCGCGTTTACGCCAGGGCTTGCGCTCCGGTTCGGGCTGGGCGGCGTAGGTGGTGACTTCCCCGCCGTAAACTTCCTTGTAACGTTGTTCCTGGCGCTCAAGTTCCGCGCGCAGTTCGTCTTTCGTCACAGTGCTACCTGTTTGAGTTGAGATAAATTCTGGTGAAACGCGCTGCATCGAATTTATTGACCACGTTCGTCGAAAGGACAATACCTGAAAGGGCATCGACTTTTTAACGACACAATAATCAACACTTCCATGTTGCAGGCGGCCACGGCACCAGAGAAAAACAGCTGACGTAGCTTCAGTATCCAGTTTCAGCGCGCGCGTTGGCGGTGCATATCAAATGAGCGTCAGGCGCTTGCTGCGGGCGGCGGCGATGGGACATCGCGCTCCGGGTGGCGTAATCGGCAAGTAAAAAAACCGGCTGGCCACTGAGGTGCATTATAGCGGTCGATTCGAAGAACACTATCTCCGAAGAGTTAAAAGTGGTTCGTGGTGTGTGATGATTTTGTTACTCGTAACTTTTACGGGTAATTAGAGTGTTCCGAGGTGGCCACTTTTCAGCGATCTGTTTCTGGCGCCAACAAGTCGGACAAGTTCTAACCGTTACAGTTATCTCTAAGTCTGCACCACTCATGAGTAAGAACAACAGTCTCGCGCGACTCGGTCGCCGATTGCGATTATCGGTCGATGGTTCGATAATCGCCCAATCTTGCTGCCGGTGGCTTGTGTCCCGGCCAGTAGCCGCTTGTAATACCCACTGATCCGTAGGGAAAGGACCTGATATGAACGATCAACTGCGCAACTCCTTCGCTTCAGTGGCGCCGCCGATCGTGGCCTCGCCGGCCAAGCGAATCCAGGCCATGACCGGCGACCCGGACTTCATGACCTCCCTGGCTCGTGGCCTGGCGGTGGTGCAAGCGTTTCAGGAACGCAAGCGCCACCTGACCATCGCCCAGATCAGCCACCGCACGGAAATTCCCCGCGCTGCCGTGCGACGTTGCCTGCACACCCTGATCAAACTCGGTTACGCCACCACCGACGGCCGCACCTATTCGTTGTTGCCCAAAGTCCTGACCCTGGGTCATGCCTACGTGTCGTCGACGCCATTGGCGGTGTCTGCTCAGCCGTACCTCGACCGTATGAGCGAGCAACTGCATGAGGCGTGCAACATGGCGACCCTGGAAGGCGATGACATTCTATACATCGCCCGTTCGGCAACGACCCAGCGCCTGATTTCCGTGGACCTGTCGGTGGGCGGGCGCCTGCCGGCCTATTGCACGTCCATGGGCCGGATCCTGCTCGCGGCGCTGGATGACACGACGCTGGGCGAATACCTTGATCATGCGGAGTTTCAAGCCAAGACCAGCCGCACCCTGCACACCCCCGAGGCGTTGCTCGAATGCCTGCAAGAGGTGCGGCAACAAGGCTGGTGCATCGTCGATCAGGAACTGGAACAAGGCCTGCGCTCGATCGCCGTGCCGGTGTACGACGCGTCCGGCCAAGTGGTGGCGGCGCTGAATGTCAGCACCCACGCCGGGCGCGTCAGCCGCAATGAACTGGAACAACGCTTCCTCCCCGGTTTGCTGAGCGCCAGCCGCGACCTCAGTGCGCAGTTGTTTGCCTAAGCAGTCCTCACCTAAGCTGTTCGATAAACGCACAGAGTCGCGTTTATCGAATTGACGCTGTTTCCCTCGGATCATTAATGTCGCGGCAGCGTCATCCGGCGCTGTTGACCCTCGGTCATGCTGGATGACGACCCCCCAATAATAATGAGAAGAGGCCACGCGCTCCTGGCGTGGAATAAAAATAATGAATCAGCCTCAGTCTGCTGTAGGAAACTGCCTCGACGTGCAGTCCTTCATCAACGCCCAACCCATCTCGCGCTACCAATGGCGAGTGGTGATCCTGTGTTTCCTGATTGTCTTCCTCGATGGCCTCGACACCGCGGCCATGGGTTTCATCGCGCCGGCCCTGTCCCAGGACTGGGGCATCGACCGCGCCAGCCTCGGTCCGGTGATGAGTGCCGCGCTGATCGGCATGGTCTTCGGCGCACTCGGTTCCGGGCCATTGGCTGACCGCTTCGGACGAAAAGTCGTCCTGGTGGGCGCGGTATTTCTGTTCGGCATTTTCAGCCTGGCCTCGGCCTACAGCAGCAACGTCGATCAATTGCTGGTGCTGCGTTTCCTCACCGGCCTGGGCTTGGGCGCGGGCATGCCGAACGCCACCACGCTGCTGTCGGAATACACCCCCGAGCGCAAGAAATCCCTGCTGGTGACCAGCATGTTCTGCGGCTTCAACCTCGGCATGGCCGGCGGCGGATTCATTTCCGCCAAGCTGATCCCGGCGTTCGGCTGGCACAGCCTGCTGTTGATCGGTGGGATTCTGCCGCTGATCCTTGCCGTCGTATTGCTGTTCTGGCTGCCGGAATCGGCGCGTTTCCTTGTCGTCCGTAACCGTGGCACCGACAAAGTGCGCAAAACCCTGGCGCCGATTGATCCGGTGGTGGTCGCCCAGGCCTCCAGTTTCAGCGTCCCGGAACAGAAAACCGTGAAGGCACGCAATGTGTTCGCGGTGATTTTCTCCGGCACTTACAGCACTGGCACCTTGCTGCTGTGGCTGACCTACTTCATGGGCCTGGTGATCGTTTACCTGTTGACCAGTTGGCTGCCGACGCTGATGCGTGACAGCGGCGCGAGTATGGAGCAGGCCGCGTTCATCGGTGCGCTGTTCCAGTTTGGCGGGGTGTTGAGCGCGGTCGGTGTTGGCTGGGCGATGGACCGGTTCAATCCGCACAAGGTGATCGGCACTTTCTACCTGTTGGCCGGGGTGTTTGCCTACGCGGTCGGGCAGAGCCTGGGGCACATCACGCTGCTGGCGACGTTGGTGCTGGTGGCGGGGATGTGCGTCAACGGTGCGCAATCGGCGATGCCTTCGCTGGCGGCGCGGTTCTATCCGACCCAGGGCCGGGCGACCGGTGTGTCGTGGATGCTCGGGATTGGCCGCTTCGGCGCGATTCTCGGGGCGTGGATGGGCGCGACGCTTCTGGGGTTGGGCTGGAACTTCGAACAGGTGCTGACGGCGCTGGTGATTCCGGCGGCGCTGGCGACCACGGCGGTGGTGATCAAGGGCATGGTCAGTCATGCGGATGCGACCTGAGGGCACGTTTCAGGGTTTTCGTTGGATTTGAGGGCCTCTTCGCGGGCAAGCCTCGCTCCTACAGGAATATGCATAGCCCTGTAGGAGCGAGGCTTGCCCGCGAAGCTTTTAAAGGTCGATAGCCAAACAACAATCTGTTCGATAAACGAACACTCAGTCGATTATCGGATTGTTTGGCCATTTTCTGCGGCTTACTCTTCAGTGACTTCGGCGCTGAACCTCGCGCCTTTTTCTTCCACTGTCGGTAAACAACAAAACGGGAGCCTGCCCCATGGCTGAAATCCTTTCGCTGCATGACGCGGTGAAGCAATTCGTCAACGACGGCGATACCGTCGCGCTCGAAGGCTTCACTCACCTGATTCCGACGGCGGCGGGTCATGAAATCATTCGCCAGGGCAAGAAAGATCTGACGCTGGTGCGGATGACGCCTGACTTGATCTACGACCAGTTGATCGGTGCCGGTTGTGCTCGCAAGCTGATTTTCTCCTGGGGTGGCAACCCTGGCGTGGGTTCGCTGCACCGTTTGCGTGACGCGGTCGAGAAACAGTGGCCGCATCCACTGGAAATCGAAGAACACAGCCACGCCGACTTGGCGAATGCCTACGTCGCCGGTGCTTCCGGCCTACCGTTCGCGGTGCTGCGTGCCTACGCCGGTTCTGATCTGCCGAAGGTTAACCCGCTGATCAAAACCGTCACCTGCCCGTTCACCGGCGAAGTGCTGGCCGCCGTGCCTTCTGTACGCCCGGACATCACCGTGATTCACGCGCAGAAAGCCGACCGTAAAGGCAACGTGCTGCTGTGGGGCATTCTCGGTGTGCAGAAAGAAGCGGCGCTGGCCGCCAAGCGCTGCATCGTCACCGTCGAAGAAATCGTCGATGACCTCAATGCACCGATGAACTCCTGTGTGCTGCCGACCTGGGCCTTGAGCGCGGTCTGCCATGTGCCTGGCGGCGCGCATCCGTCCTACGCCCACGGTTACAACGAGCGCGACAACCGTTTCTACCAGGCTTGGGACCCGATCGCCCGGGACCGCGACACCTTCACCGCGTGGATCAACGAGTACATCCACGGCTGCGCTGACTTCAGCGAGTTCCAGGCCAAGCTGGCCGCTGCTTCGGAGGCCAAGTAATGACTTACACCACCAATGAAATGATGACCGTCGCCGCCGCCCGCCGTCTGAAGAACGGTTCGGTGTGCTTCGTCGGCATCGGCCTGCCGTCGAAAGCCGCCAACCTGGCGCGGCTGACGTCTTCGCCAGACGTAGTCCTGATCTACGAATCGGGTCCGATCGGTGCCAAGCCGAGCGTGTTGCCGCTGTCGATTGGTGACGGCGAGCTGGCGGAAACCGCTGACACTGTCGTGCCAACCGGTGAGATTTTTCGCTATTGGTTGCAGGGCGGGCGCATCGACGTCGGTTTTCTCGGCGCGGCGCAGGTTGACCGCTTCGGCAATATCAACACCACGGTCGTGGGCGATTACCACCAGCCGAAAGTTCGCCTGCCGGGTGCCGGTGGCGCTCCGGAGATTGCCGGTTCGGCCAAGAGCGTGTTGATCATCCTTAAACAGTCGGCGCGATCGTTTGTCGACAAACTCGACTTCATTACCTCGGTCGGCCATGGCGAGGGCGGCGATTCGCGCAAGCGTCTGGGGCTGCCGGGCGCCGGTCCGGTCGGGATCATCACCGACCTGTGCATCATGGAGCCGGAAGCCGGGACGCATGAATTCGTGGTCACCGCGCTGCATCCGGGCGTGACCCGCGAGCAAGTGGTCGCGGCCACCGGTTGGGCGATTCGTTTTGCCGAGCACGTTGAAAACACCGCCGAGCCCAGCGAGATTGAACTCAAGGCGCTGCGGGATCTGGAAGCCCGCACCGCTGCGGCCCACGGCCAAGCACCCGGAGAAGCGTGATGCGTGAGGTTTATATCTGCGACGCGATTCGCACGCCCATCGGCCGTTTCGGCGGAGGCCTGTCAGCGGTTCGCGCCGACGACCTGGCCGCCGTGCCGATCAAGGCCTTGATGGAACGCAACCCGTCGGTGGACTGGAATGCAGTAGACGAGGTGTTCCTCGGTTGTGCCAACCAGGCCGGCGAAGACAACCGCAACGTGGCGCGTATGGCGCTGCTGCTGGCGGGCCTGCCGGAAAGCATTCCCGGCGTTACGCTCAATCGCCTCTGTGCGTCGGGCATGGACGCCATCGGCACCGCGTTTCGCGCGATTGCCAGCGGCGAAATGGAGATCGCGATTGCCGGCGGCGTCGAGTCGATGTCCCGCGCACCGTTCGTGATGGGCAAGGCTGATGCGGCGTTTTCGCGCAACATGAAGCTGGAAGACACCACCATCGGCTGGCGTTTTATCAACCCGTTGATGAAAGCCCAGTACGGCGTCGATGCGATGCCGCAAACCGCCGACAACGTGGCGGACGACTACGAAGTGTCTCGCGAGGATCAGGACGCTTTCGCCCTGCGCAGTCAGCAGCGCACGGCTGCCGCGCAAGCCGCAGGATTTTTCGCTGAAGAAATCGTTGAAGTGCGGATTGCCCACAAGAAAGGCGAAACGGTGGTGACGCAGGATGAACATCCACGCGCCGACACCACCCTGGAAACCCTGGCCAAACTGAAACCGGTCAACGGCCCGGACAAAACCGTCACCGCCGGCAATGCTTCTGGTGTGAATGACGGCGCGGCGGCGCTGATTCTGGCGTCCGCCGAAGCGGTGAAGAAACACGGTTTGACTGCCCGCGCTAAAGTGCTCGGCATGGCCAGCGCCGGCGTTGCGCCGCGTGTGATGGGCATCGGCCCGGTGCCGGCGGTGCGCAAGCTCACCGAACGTCTGGGTCTGGCCGTCAGCGATTTTGACGTGATCGAACTCAACGAAGCCTTCGCCAGCCAGGGGTTGGCGGTGTTGCGTGAACTGGGGATCGCCGACGATGCAGCCCAGGTCAACCCGAACGGCGGCGCGATTGCCTTGGGTCATCCACTGGGCATGAGCGGTGCGCGGCTGGTGCTGACCGCGCTGCACCAGCTGGAAAAGACCGGTGGCAAGAAAGGTCTGGCAACCATGTGCGTCGGCGTCGGCCAAGGTCTGGCACTCGCGATCGAACGCGTCTGACCGCCGCCGACTAATAAGAACAGAGGAAAAGCGAAATGACTGACAAGCCTGGTTACCGTCGTCCGAAGGAAGGCACCCAGCCGGAATACCTGCACCCGACCTATCAATCCACCAACCGTCGCGCGCCGTCCAAGCCATTGGTGTTTTTGCCGCATTCGCTGTCGGAAATCACCGGCCCGACCATTGGCGCCGAGCGCATCAATGAGCAGGACAACGACCTGACCGCCCAGCACAACGGCGAGCCATTGGGCGAGCGCATCATCATTCACGGCCGCGTGCTGGATGAAGACGGCTTGCCGGTGCCGGGGATTCTCGTGGAGATCTGGCAGGCCAACGCCGCCGGTCGCTACAACCACGCGCGCGACCTGCACGACGCGCCGCTGGACCCGAACTTCACCGGCACCGGTCGCACCGTGACCGATGCCGATGGCTGGTATCAGTTCCAGACCATCAAGCCCGGCGCCTATCCGTGGGGCAACCACCACAACGCCTGGCGCCCGGCGCACATCCATTTCTCACTGTTCGGGCCGAGTATTCTGACGCGCCTGGTGACGCAGATGTATTTCCCGGGTGACCCGTTGCTGGCCTATGACCCGATCTACAACTGCGTGCCCGATACCAGCGCCAAAGAGCGTTTGATCGCCAGTTTCGACCTGGAAAAAACCATTCCTTCCTATGCCCTCGGTTATCGCTGGGACATCGTCTTGCGCGGCCGCGAAGCCACGCCGATGGAGAAATAAGATGACGCTGAACGCGACCACGTCCCACACCGTCGGGCCGTATTACCACATCGGCCTGACCTGGCTGAACCGCGAAGACCTGACCGTCGAACAAACCCTGGGCCAGCGCGTGGCGATCACCGGGCAAGTCGTCGATGGCAATGGCGATTTCGTCAACGACGCGATGCTGGAAGTCTGGCAAGCCAACGCCGCCGGCAAGTACGACCACCCCGAAGACGAACAGGACAAACCCCTGGACCCGAACTTCGAAGGCTTTGGCCGGGTGCCGGTGGATGCCGAAGGGCGCTTTCGTTTCACCACGATCAAGCCCGGTACGGTGGAAGGTTTGAACGGCACGACCCAGGCGCCGCACTTGGTGGTGCTGGTGTTTGCGCGCGGGTTGGTGAAGCACCTGCTGACGCGGATTTACTTTGACGGGGAGCCTGCGAATGTGGCGGATCCGTTGCTCGAATGCGTGCCGGCTGAACGCCGCAGCACGTTGCTGGCGAAGGCTGATGCGGCGGGTGTTTACCAGTGGAATGTGATTTTGCAGGGCACTGATGCGGAGACGGTGTTCTTCGATTACTAAGTAACGCTGTCCAACTGTGGGAGCGAGCCTGCTCGCGAAGGCGTCGTATCAGTCACCATCAATGTTGCCTGACACACCGCTTTCGCGGGCAAGCCTCGCTCCTACAGGTTTCCGTCGATCAATATCCTGCGGCCGGCCTAAAACCGTAGGAGCGAGGCTTGCCCGCGAAGGCGTCCTCAATGTCGTCACAGAATGTTCATGCGGAACGGGACTGTTGCGAAGTGTGTCTAGACTCTCACTGTCCCCATTGAGTGAAAAACAATGACAACTACCACTGCTTCTACAGAGCACTACACCGGGGAAGAGCGCAGCAAGCGCATCTTCGCCATTGTCGGCGCTTCGTCCGGCAACCTGGTCGAATGGTTCGACTTTTACGTTTACGCCTTTTGCGCCATCTACTTCGCGCCTGCTTTTTTCCCCTCCGATAACCCGACGGTGCAATTGGTTAACACCGCCGGCGTGTTCGCTGCCGGGTTCCTGATGCGGCCCATCGGTGGCTGGATTTTCGGCCGTGTGGCGGACAAGCACGGGCGCAAGAATTCGATGCTGATTTCGATTCTGATGATGTGCTTTGGCTCGTTGCTTATCGCGTGCCTGCCGACCTACAAAGACATCGGCGTGTGGGCGCCAATCCTGTTGCTGTTCGCGCGCCTGCTTCAGGGCTTGTCGGTGGGTGGCGAATACGGCACCACCGCGACCTACATGAGCGAAGTCGCCCTCAAGGGCCAGCGCGGTTTCTTCGCCTCGTTCCAGTACGTGACGTTGATCGGCGGGCAATTGCTGGCGGTGTCGCTGGTGGTGATCCTGCAACAGTTCCTCACTGAAGAAGACCTGCGTGCCTACGGCTGGCGGATCCCGTTCGTGGTCGGTGCGGTGGCGGCGGTGATCTCGCTGTTCCTGCGTCGCTCACTCAAGGAAACCACCAGCAAGGAAATGCGCGAAAACAAGGACGCCGGCAGCATCATGGCGCTGTTTCGCGACCACAAAGCCGCGTTCATCACCGTGCTCGGCTACACCGCCGGCGGCTCGCTGATTTTCTACACCTTCACCACGTACATGCAGAAATACCTGGTGAACACCGCCGGTATGCACGCCAAGACCGCCAGTTACATCATGACCGGCGCGCTGTTCCTTTATATGTGCATGCAGCCGTTGTTCGGCATGCTCGCGGACAAGATTGGCCGACGTAACTCGATGCTCTGGTTCGGTGCCTTGGGGACGCTGTTCACCGTGCCGATCCTGCTCAGCCTGAAAAGCGTCAGCAGTCCTTTCCTGGCGTTTGTGCTGATCACCGTGGCGCTGGCGATCGTCAGTTTCTACACCTCGATCAGCGGCCTGGTAAAAGCCGAAATGTTCCCACCCGAAGTACGCGCACTGGGCGTTGGCCTGGCGTATGCGGTGGCGAACGCGATCTTTGGTGGTTCGGCGGAATACGTGGCCCTGAGCCTCAAAGCCGTGGGCATGGAAAACTCCTTCTACTGGTACGTCACGGTGATGATGGCGGTGGCGTTCCTGTTCAGCCTGCGTCTGCCCAAGCAAGCGAAGTATTTGCACCACGACCTTTGATCTTTACCCGTGGGCCCCAGTGGCCCACGCCCTCAAGGATTGTTTATGAACCAGCGACCGAACAATCAATTGTTCGATGCCTATTTCACTGCCCGTGATATGCGCGACGTGTTCTGCGATCAGGGCCGGGTCCAGGCCATGCTCGATTTCGAAGCGGCGTTGGCCCGGGCCGAAGCGCGGGTCGGGTTGATTCCGCACAGCGCTGTCGCGTCCATCGAGGCCGCGTGTCAGGCCGGGCATTACGATTTCGCCGCCCTCGGTGAAGCGATTGCCACGGCGGGCAATTCGGCGATTCCACTGGTCAAGGCCTTGGGCAAACAGATCGCGGCGAACGATGTCGAGGCCGAGCGTTATGTGCATCTGGGCGCGACCAGTCAGGACGTGATGGATTCCGGTCTGGTGCTGCAACTGCGCCGGGCACTGGAGCTGATCGAAAGCGATCTGGCGCAACTGGGGGAAACCCTGGCGACCCAGGCCTGGCGCTACGTGGCCACGCCGCTGGCCGGACGCACCTGGTTGCAACACGCGACGCCGGTGACCCTCGGCATGAAGATCGCCGGTTGGCTGGGCGCGGTGACCCGCAGTCGTCAGCGTCTGCGCGAACTCAAGCCGCGCTTGCTGGTGCTGCAATTCGGCGGCGCTTCCGGGACCCTCGCGGCCCTCGGCGAACAGGCCATGCCGATTGCCAACGCCTTGGCCGAAGAACTGCAACTGACATTGCCGGAACAACCCTGGCACACCCAGCGCGATCGACTGGTGGAGTTCGGCGCGGTGCTTGGCCTGATCGCCGGCAGCCTCGGCAAATTCGGCCGCGACATCAGCCTGCTGATGCAAACCGAAGCTGCTGAAGTCTTTGAACCTGCGGCACCGGGCAAGGGCGGTTCCTCGACCATGCCGCACAAGCGCAATCCGGTGGGCGCGGCGGTGTTGATCGGCGCGGCGACCCGGGTGCCGGGCTTGCTTTCGACCCTGTTCAGCGCCATGCCGCAAGAACACGAACGCAGCCTGGGCTTGTGGCATGCCGAGTGGGAAACCCTGCCGGAAATTTGCTGCCTGGTGTCCGGCAGCTTGCAACAAGCGTTGCTGCTGGCCGACGGTCTGGAAGTCGACGCGACACGCATGGCGCGCAACCTCGACCTGACTCAGGGCCTGGTGCTGGCCGAAGCGGTGAGCATCGTCCTCGCGCAACGGGTCGGCCGCGATACCGCGCATCATCTGCTGGAACATTGCTGCAAACGCGCGGTGGCCGAACAGCGTCATCTGCGTGCGGTCCTCGGTGACGAGCCGCAAGTGACGGCGCAACTGTCGGACGCTGAACTGGATCAATTGCTCGACCCTGCCCATTACCTCGGCCAGGCCCATACCTGGGTCGAGCGCGCGGTGGCTGAACATTTTGCGTTGACTGCCTGAAGGAGGCTGCTGTGGCATTCGTACAACTCGCCGAGGGCGAACTGCACTATCAAATTCAAGGGCCGCAACTCGATGGCCCGGAGGATGCGCCGGTGCTGGTGCTGTCCAACTCGTTGGGCACCGACCTGCACATGTGGGACGCGCAAATGGCGGCGTTCACCAAGCATTTCCGGGTGCTGCGTTTTGACACCCGTGGCCACGGCCAGTCGCTGGTGACGCCGGGGCCTTACACCATCGAACAACTGGGCCACGACGTGCTGGCGCTGCTGGATGCGCTGCACATCGAGCGTGCGCATTTCTGTGGTCTGTCCATGGGCGGCCTGATCGGGCAATGGTTGGGGATCAATGCCGGCGAGCGGCTGAACAAGCTGATCGTGTGCAACACCGCGGCAAAAATCGGCGATCCGTCGGTGTGGAACCCGCGAATCGAAACCGTGCTGCGTGACGGTCCGGCGGCGATGATTGCCTTGCGTGATGCATCGATTGCACGCTGGTTTACTCCGGACTTTGCCGAAGCCAATCCAGCGGCGGCGAAGAAGATCACCGACATGCTCGCCGCCACTTCGCCTGAAGGTTACGCGGCCAATTGCGCCGCCGTGCGCGATGCCGATTTCCGCGATCAGTTGTCCTCGATCAAGGTGCCACTGCTGGTGATCGCCGGCAGCGACGACGCAGTCACGCCGCCGTCCGGTGGGCACTTTATTCAGGCACACGTGCAGGGCGCCGAGTACGCCGAGTTCTATGCCGCGCACCTGTCCAACGTCCAGGCCGGCGCCGCGTTCAGCGAGCGAGTCCTGGCGTTTCTGGCGAATCATTGAGGGGATTTCTGTGGACGAGAAACAACGTTACGACGAAGGCATGGAAGTTCGCCGTGCAGTGCTTGGCGACGCACATGTCGATCGCAGCCTGAATGCCCTGACCGAGTTCAATTCGGAGTTCCAGGAAATGATCACCCGCCACGCTTGGGGTGATATCTGGACCCGCCCGGGCCTGCCGCGCCATACCCGCAGCCTGATCACCATCGCCATGCTGATCGGCATGAACCGCAACGAAGAGCTCAAACTGCACCTGCGCGCCGCCGCCAACAACGGCGTGACCCGTGGCGAGATCAAGGAAGTGATCATGCAAAGCGCGATCTACTGCGGAATCCCGGCAGCGAACGCCACGTTCCACCTGGCGGAATCGGTGTGGGATGAGTTGGGGGTTGAGTCGCGGGAGTGATCTTTGACGTTTGCGGTGTTTGAGCTGACGCCTTCGCGGGCAAGCCTCGCTCCTACAGAGGAACTCTATTTCCTGTAGGAGCGAGGCTTGCCCGCGAAGGCTGAGTATCAGTCGATATAAATCTTGCCTGACACACCGCCATCGCGAGCAGGCTCGCTCCCACAGGGGGAACTGGTGGCTTCAGACCGTGGCGACGATGAAAATCCGCTTGAATGGAAACAACGTGCGCCCGTCATGCTCTGGCGGGTAATGCTTATGAACGCGCATCAGGTAGTGATAAATGAAGCGTGTCAGTTCGTCATCCTTGAGCCCCTGCATCACCGGCCGTAGTGCCGAGACCTTGACCCAGTCATAGATCGGCGACTTGCCGTCCACCACCTGCAGCTGTTCGGTTTCCCAGATGTCCAGTGTGCGGGTGATCGGTGCGAGTAGCCGGTAATAGTCTTCCAGTGACAGTAACGGTCGCGCGGCCATTCTCTGGCGCAGTTCCAGTGATCCCAGCGGGGCGCCATCCGGGCCGCCGCTTTCGAGGGTTTCGAGCATCAGTTGATACCACAACGCGTCGCGCCAGTCGGGCATGTGCGCCGCCAGGCAACCGCCCGGATTGAGCTGGCCGAGCAGCCCTGGCAGCAACTGTTCATGGCCGGTGACAAAGTGCAGCACAGCGGCGGCGAGCAGTAAATCGGCGGGTTGTTCCGGTTGCCAGTCCAGCAGATCGCAGTGTTTCCACATCGCCTTGATCGGCAGGCTCCGGGCTTCGGAAAGCATTTGCTCCGAGCTGTCGACGCCCATCAATCGCGCCCGGGGCCAGCGTTTGGCGAGTAGCTGGGTGGCAATCCCGGTGCCGCAGCCCAGGTCATAGATGCATTTGGGGTGTTTGAGCTGAACGCGGTCGAGCAATTCATTGACCGGTCGTTGCCTGAGCCTGGAAAACTGCTGGTACGCCTTGGCATCCCACCGGTTATTGCCCGGTGCGGGGTTGGGTCGAGTGATCATGAGGTGGTCCTCTGGTGATCAGCGGTGTCTTCCGATGACAGCCTGGCTAAGTCCTGGGACCCACAACAACAGATAACGGAAGTCGAGGAGGGTTGAAAAACGCCTGAGTCCTGTCAGGTTTTTTCACTGTAATAGATGGGCGGCAAAGTGCCACTTGGGCTGACGGGTGGTGACAGGAGTACCGCGTTATCGTTCTTCGCGGGCAAGCCTCGCTCCTACAGGAAATCGCATCCCTGTGTAGGAGCGAGGCTTGCCCGCGAAGGCGTCTTTGACTTACAGCAAGCTGATCGGGTAGCTGACAATCAACCGGTTTTCATCGAACTCGTTATTGCTGAAGTCCCGGCGCATGGTCGAGTTGCGCCATTTGAAGTTCAGATCCTTGAGCGTGCCGCTTTGCACGGTGTAGCCCAGTTCGCTCTCGCGACCCCATTCCTTGCCGTTGGTAGTGGTGGCGGTGTGCACGTTGTCACCGCTGATGTAGCGGTTCATCAGGGTCAGGCCGGGAATGCCGAGGGCGACGAAGTTGTAGTCGTGGCGCAGTTGCCAGGAGCGTTCCTGGGCGTTGTCGTAGCTGCTGTTGTAACTGTCGTTGGCCAGGGTCCCGCCGCTGGTGCCGTTGACGCGCATCCAGGCGCTGTCGCCGGTGAGTTTCTGCAAGCCGACGTAGAAGGTGTTGCCGCCGTACTTGGCCGAGAACATCCCGGACCAGGTCTTGTTGTCCAGCTCGCCGGCCCGCGCACTGCCGTCGTCCTTGCCGTAGAAGAAACCGAGGTTGGCGCCCAAAGTCCAGTCGCCGAGGGGCTGCGTGTGGATCAGGTTGATGAATTGCTGACTGTAGATGTCCTTGAGTTCAGCGTTCCACAGGCCAATCTGAGTGTGCTTGTCGTTGAACACGTACTCGCCGCCCTGGAAGTTGAAACGGTCGGAGGTGAACGCCGCTTTGCCGACCATCGACATGTCGCTCATGCTGCTGTCGTCCCGTGGGCTGTTGGCGCGGAACTGGCCGCCGTAGAGCGTCAGGCCATCGATTTCCTTCGAGGTGATCTGCCCGCCACGGAAGGTTTGCGGCAGGGAGCGGCCGTCGTCCGAACGCAGGATCGGCAGCACCGGCATCCACTCGCCGACCTTCACTTCGGTCTGGGACAGCTTGGCTTTGAACGCCACGTTGGTGCGGCCAAAGTTGTCCGCCGGGCGCCCGTCGTGATCCAGCGGCAGCAACTGCGTACCGCCGGTGCCTTTACCGCCATCGAGCTTCACCGAGTACAGCCCCAGCACATCCATGCCGAACCCGAGCGTGCCCTGAGTGAAACCGGACTTGGCGTCGAGGATGAAGTTTTGCGTCCATTCCTCAGCCTTGCCCTGGGCCTTGGTCGGGTTGGTGAAGTTGCGGTTGATGTAGAAGTTGCGCAGGTTGAGGTTGACCTTGGCCCCTTCGACAAAACCCGACTCCTCGGCGACAGCCGGCAGGGCGCTGGCCGCCAATGCGGCGGCGATGAGGCTGGGAAACATGTACTGCGCGGTGGAAGGCTTCATGGGCTCGGGTCTCTCTAATTGTTAGGGGTGAAACGGGGCGCTGCCGCAACCTGGGGGCGCAGACACAAGGGGTTGGAACCGGGGGCGAAACGGGCGAGATCAGCCGGACAGGGCAGGGCGCGGGGGCATGGTGTCGAACCTGTTGTTATTGGTTTTGTGGGGCAAATGGTGCGGGGGATGAGCGGGGGGATTCAATTGGGGGAAGCGGGTTTTGGGCGATTATCGAACGCAAGATTGGCTTGGGTTTTGTGGTGGGTTGGCTGGCCTCTTCGCGAGCAGGCTCGCTCCCACAGGTGACCGCGTTCTCCCTGAACGAACGCAGTCGAATGTGGGAGCGAGCCTGCTCGCGAAGGCGCCAGACCAGACAACGCATACTTTCCGGCAGCCAACAAAAAGCCCACCAATCGGTGGGCTTCTTGTATTCAAAGCGCTATCAGAACAACTTCAACTTCGGCGCTTCTTCTTTCAACGGCTCGTTCTTCGCCGTTTGTTCGTTCCAGCCACCACCCAGTGCCTTGTACAGATTCACGGCACTGTTCAACTGCGCCAGACGGTCGGTGATCAGTGTCTGTTGGGCACTGAACAGCTGGCGCTGGGCATCGAGGAAGGTCAGGTTGCTGTCGACACCAATGCGGTAGCGACGCTCGGCCAGACGGTAGTAGTCCTGGTTGGCGGCGACGAAATCGCGCTGGGCTTGCAACTGCTCGGTGTAGGTCTGGCGCGCGGCCAGGCCGTCGGCGACTTCCTGGAAGGCCGTTTGAATGGACTTCTCGTAGTTCGCCACGCCGATGTCTTTCTGGATTTTCGAGTAATCCAGGCTGGCGCGCAGGCTACCGGCGTTGAAGATCGGCAGGTTGATCTGCGGCGAGAACAGCCAGGTCCCCGAACCACCCTTGAACAGACCGGACAGGTCCGGGCTCAAGGTCCCGGCATTGGCGGTCAGGCTGATGCTCGGGAAGAACGCTGCACGTGCCGCGCCGATGTTGGCGTTGGCGGCCTTCAGGTTGTATTCGGCCTGGAGGATGTCCGGACGACGTTGCAGCAAGTCCGACGGCAGGCCAGGCGGTACGTCGCTCAGCAGGTCGTCAGACAGAGGCTTGCCCGCTTGCAGGTTGGCCGGGACGCCAGTGCCGAGCAGCAGCACAAGGCTGTTTTCATCCTGGGCGACCTGACGGGTGTACTTGGCCAGTTGCGCCCGGGCGTTTTCCACCGAGGTACGCGACTGCGCCAGGTCCAGCGCCGAGGCGACACCGACTTCGTTGCTGCGCGAGGTGAGCTTGAAGCTTTCCTCGAACGCGCCGAGGGTGTCCTGGGTCAGTTTCAGCAGTTCCTTGTCGGCCTGCCAGGTCAGGTAGGCGTTGGCCACACTGGCCACCAGGCTGATCTGAGTACTGCGGCGTGCTTCTTCAGTGGCGAAGTATTTCTGCAGGGCTTCTTCGCTCAGGCTGCGAACCCGACCGAACAGGTCGAGTTCATAAGCGCTGATGCCGACTGTGGCCGAATAGGAACTGGTGATGCCAGCCTGACCGGTTTGCGACATGTCCGCCGGCATACGCTGACGACTGCCGCTGCCAGTGGCCGAAATCGCCGGGTACAGATCGGCACGCTGGATGCGGTACTGCGCCGCAAAGGCGTCGATGTTCAGGGCCGCAACACGCAGGTCGCGGTTGTTTTCCAGGGCGACCTGGATCATCTGCTGCAATGCCGGGTCATGGAAAAACTGCTTCCAGCCTTGCTCGGCCGCAGCCTGGCTCGGCGCCTGGGCCGGCGAATACGCCGGACCTTGCGGGAACTGGTTCGCCACCGGTGCCGCGGGCTGCTGATAGTCAGGAATCAGCGAGCAGCCACCGAGCACGAAAGCGGCAACAGCTAGGGAGAGTAGCGACTTGCTCATTGGCCAGCCTCTTTAGGAGTTTCATTGGCATCATCCTGGTCGGCGTTTTTGCGTTGGCCGATGGACGACACGGTGACAAAGAACAGTGGGACCCAGAAGATCGCCAGGATCGTGGCGGTGATCATACCGCCAATTACCCCGGTACCGATCGCATGCTGGCTACCCGAACCGGCGCCAGTGGAGATCGCCAGCGGAACCACACCGAGCACGAAGGCCAGCGACGTCATGATGATCGGTCGCAGACGCATGCGGCAGGCCTCGATGGCGGCCTCGCGCAGGGACTTGCCTTGTTCGTGCAGCGCCTTGGCGAACTCGACGATCAGAATGGCGTTTTTCGATGCCAGACCGATGGTTGTCAACAGACCCACCTGGAAGTACACGTCGTTGGACAACCCGCGCAGGCTGGTAGCCATCAGCGCACCGATGATCCCCAGCGGCACCACCAGCATGACCGCGATCGGAATCGACCAGCTTTCATACAAGGCCGCCAGACACAGGAACACCATCAGCAGCGACAAGGCGTAAAGCGCTGGCGCCTGGGAGCCGGACAAGCGTTCCTCGTACGACAGACCAGTCCACGAAATGCCCACACCCGCCGGCAGTTTCTTGGCAATGGCTTCGACTTCGGCCATGGCTTCACCGGTGGAATAGCCCGGCGCCGGAGCCCCGAGAATCTCCATCGCTTCTACGCCGTTGTAACGGGCCAGTTTCGGCGAACCGTAGACCCACTCACCTTTGGCGAACGCGGAGAACGGCACCATGGTGCCCGCGCTGTTGCGCACATACCACTTCTTCAAGTCTTCCGGGCTCATCCGCGAACCTGGTTTGCCTTGTACGTAAACCTTCTTCACCCGACCACGGTCGATAAAGTCGTTCACGTAGCTACTACCGAAGGAGATCGACAGCGTGCTGTTGATGTCGGAGAGGGTCAGGCCCAGGGCGCTGGCTTTCTCGTCATCGATTTCCAGCTGGTATTGCGGTTCGTCGTTCAGGCCGTTCGGACGCACCTGATACAGCACCTTGCTTTGTGCCGCCATGCCGAGGAATTGGTTACGTGCAGCCATCAACTTTTCGTGACCGATACCGGCGCGGTCTTGCAGGAACACGTCGAAACCGGTGGCGTTACCCAACTCCAGTACCGCCGGCGGTGCGAAGGCAAACACCATCGCATCGCGGAAGGTGAAGAAGTGCTGCTGGGCACGGCCTGCCAGGGCAAACACGCTGTTGTCAGCGTTACGCTCGCCCCATGGCTTGAGCATGATGAACGCCAAGCCGGAGCTCTGGCCGCGACCGGCGAAGTTGAAGCCGTTCACGGTGAACACCGAGGCTACCGCGCCGGATTCTTTCTCCAGCAGGTAGGAACGCATCTCGTCGATCACAACCTGGGTGCGTTCAGCACTGGAGCCGGCCGGGGTTTGCACCTGGGCGAACAATACGCCCTGGTCTTCTTCCGGCAGGAACGCGGTCGGGATGCGGGTGAACAGCCAGATCATGCCGACGATGATCAGCAGGTACGCCAGCAGGTACGGGATCTTGTGCTTGAGCATGTTGCCGACACCGCGCTCGTAGCTTCTGAGGCCACGGTCGAAGTTGCGGTTGAACCAGCCAAAGAAGCCGCGTTTCGGAGTCCCGTGCTCGCCTTTCGGAATCGCCTTGAGCATGGTGGCGCAGAGCGCCGGGGTGAAGATCAGGGCAACCAATACCGACAGGGCCATGGCCGAGACGATGGTGATCGAGAACTGCTTGTAGATCACACCGGTGGAACCGCTGAAGAACGCCATCGGCAGCAGTACCGCCGACAGCACCAGCGCGATACCGACCAGTGCACCCTGGATCTGCCCCATGGATTTCTTGGTGGCTTCCTTGGGTGACAGGCCTTCCTCGCTCATCACCCGCTCGACGTTTTCCACCACGACGATGGCATCGTCCACCAGCAATCCGATGGCCAGCACCATACCGAACATGGTCAGGGTGTTGATGCTGAAACCGAACGCCGCGAGGATCCCGAACGTACCCAGCAATACCACTGGCACGGTCATCGTGGTGATGACGGTGGCGCGGAAGTTTTGCAGGAACAGGAACATCACCAGGAACACCAGGACGATCGCTTCGACCAGGGTTTCAACCACACCCTTGATCGATTCGGTCACCACCGGCGTGGTGTCGTACGGGAATACCACTTCCATCCCTTGCGGGAAGAACGGCTTCAAATCGTCGATGGTTTTACGCAGCGCCTTGGCGGTATCGAGGGCGTTGGCACCGTTGGCCAGTTTCACTGCCAGACCGGAAGCCGGTTTGCCGTTGAACTGCGCCGCGATACTGGAGTTTTCGCCACCCAGACCGACATCGGCGACATCACCGACACGCACTTGCGAGCCATCCTTGTTGACCTTCAGCAGGATCGCCTTGAACTGCTCGGCAGTTTGCAGACGGGTCTTGCCGATGATCGTGGCGTTCAGTTGCTGGCCAGGCATGGCCGGCAAGCCACCGAGTTGACCGGAGGAAATCTGAACGTTCTGCGCCGAGATCGCGGCACTGACATCGCCCGGGGTCAGGTTGAAGTTGTTCAGCTTGGCCGGGTCGAGCCAGATGCGCATCGCGTACTGGGCACCGAAGACCTGGAAGTCACCGACACCGGCGGTCCGGGAGATCGGATCCTGCATGTTCGACACGATGTAGTTGGACAAGTCGTCCTTGGACATGCTGCCGTCTTGCGATACTACGCCGATAACCAACAGGAAGTTTTTCACTGCCTTGGTCACGCGGATCCCCTGTTGCTGCACTTCTTGCGGCAGCAGCGGGGTGGCCAGGTTCAGTTTGTTCTGGACCTGAACCTGCGCGGTATCGGAGTTGGTGCCCTGCTCGAAGGTCGCGGTAATGGTCATGCTGCCGTCGGAGTTACTTTCCGACGAGACATAACGCAGGTTATCGATACCGTTGAGCTGTTGCTCGATGACCTGCACCACGGTGTCCTGCACGGTTTGTGCGGACGCGCCTGGGTAGGTCACCTGGATCGCAATGGCCGGAGGCGCAATGCTCGGGTATTGGTTGATCGGCAGTTTGAGGATCGATAGAGCCCCGACCAGCATGATCACCAGGGCAATTACCCAGGCGAAAATCGGACGGTCGATAAAAAATTTCGACATGGTTTACTCCCCTTTGCCGCTGTAAGCCTTGTCAGCTGTCTGAGCGGGGGCCGGGTTCTTGCCAACGTTGGTTGCTTCCGTGGCCTTGACTTCAACGCCTGGTTTGACGAATTGCAGTCCTTCGGTAATCAGGCGATCGCCTGCCTTGAGACCGTCTTCGATCAACCATTGGCTGCCAACGGTACGGCTGGCTTTGAGCTGACGCAGCTCGACCTTGTTATCGGGACCGACGACCAGTGCGGTCGGGGTGCCTTTGAGGTCGCGGGTCACGCCTTGTTGCGGGGCCAGGATCGCTGCGCTGTTCACACCGGATTGCAGCTGGGCGTGTACGAACATGCCAGGCAGCAGGGTGTGATCAGGGTTGGGGAATACGGCGCGCAGGGTGACGGAACCGGTGGTCTGGTCAACCGAGACTTCGGAGAACTCCAGTTTGCCGTCCTGCTTGTACTGGCTGCCATCTTCCAGGGTCAGCTTGACCGCGGCCGAGTTGTCGCCAGCCTTTTGCAGGCGACCGCTTTCCAGTTCGCGGCGCAGTTCAAGCAGCTCGACCGAAGACTGGGTCACGTCGACGTAGATCGGGTCCAGTTGCTGAATCACGGCCATCGCATCGGTCTGGCCGCTGGTGACCAGCGCGCCTTCAGTCACCGAAGAACGGCCGATACGACCGGTGATCGGTGCGTAGACCTTGGTGTAGCGCACGTTGATCTGAGCCGATTGCAGGGACGCTTCCGATTGCAGGCGATTAGCCGTGGCGGTGTCGTATTCCTGACGGCTGACGGCTTGCTCCTGGACCAGTTGCTTGTAGCGATCAGAGATCGACTTGGTCTGTTGCAGGTTGGCTTCGGCGCTTTTCAGGGTGGCCTCATAGACCGACGGATCGATCTGATAGAGCTGCTGGCCAGCCTTGACGTCGCCGCCTTCCTTGAACAGGCGCTTGAGAATGATGCCGTTGACCTGAGGGCGGACTTCGGCAATGCGGTACGCGCTGGTACGGCCTGGAAGCTCGGATGTCAGGGTAAAGGCTTGGGGTTGCAGGGTTACGACGCCGACCTGAGGGGTGGGAGCGGCAGGAGGTGCCTCTTCCTTTTTACATCCGCTGAGCAGCGATGCGAGGGCGACGGCGGTGACCAGAGCGGTAACAGCTGGCTTGAATTGCATGAAAATCCTCGGGTCAGGCGCGCAAGATGCGCACTAGAAATGTGGAAGGTTAAAAAATGTGCGCTGAGTGGATAAGTAGCTTGCTAAGGAATATACTTACGTTCATGGTTGTTTGTAAATACCTTGGCTGCGTACCCACACCGTTACAAAAGCCGTTCGAAGGTTTGAATTGTAGGCCGGGGACGACTCCCAAGAGCGTTCGCCCCACTTTTATTCAGCGGTTGTTCAGACATCGCTGAGGCATCCTGATTGAGGTTGTACTGCCATGGTCCGTCGTACCAAAGAGGAAGCTCAAGAAACCCGTAGCCAGATACTCGAAGCGGCAGAGAAGGCCTTTTATGAAAGGGGCGTGGCGCGCACGACGCTGTCGGACATCGCCACCCTGGCTGGCGTCACTCGCGGGGCTATCTACTGGCATTTCAGCAACAAGGCGGACCTGGTGCAGGCGATGCTTGATAGCCTGCATGAGCCACTGGATGAAATGGCCAAGGCCAGCGAGAGCGAGCACGAACTCGATCCGCTGGGTTGCATGCGCAAGCTGCTGACTCATTTGTTTCATCAAGTTGCCCTGGACCCGAAGACCCGACGCATCAACGAGATTCTTTTTCATAAGTGCGAATTCACCGATGAAATGTGTGACCTGCGCCAGCAACGCCGGACGGTCAGCCTCGACTGCAATGTGCGAATCGCCCTGGCCCTGACCAATGCCGTGAACCGGGGACAGTTGCCGGAAGATCTCGATACGGCCCGCGCGGCGATCAGCCTGCATGCTTACATCGACGGCATCCTGTATCAGTGGTTGCTGGCGCCGGACAGCTTTGAGCTGCACGTCGAAGCCGAGCGGTGGGTCGATACAGGGTTGGATATGCTGCGCTTGAGCCCCAGCCTGCGCAAATGAAACAAAATGCGTAATTGGAACAGGTTGTGTCAACACTCGAGGCGGCGGATCTGCTTTGCTCGCCTTCGAAACATGGTGTGCTTTTATATACGGACTAGTAGCAGGTTGATAGGTAGCGAGCTACGTAATTTGTAGTGATTTTGTTTCGTGCGTGTGAACGCCTGTAAATAAACCCGCAAATGCACCTGAATCTGACCATTTTATGAACGGCGCACACTAAAAAGCCCCGGCTCTTTCGAGTCGGGGCTTTTTAATGTCGGCGATATTCTTACAGCGTTGGGTAGTCGATATAGCCGACTGGACCCTTGGCGTAGAACAGTTCCGGACGCGCTTCGTTAAGCGGCGCGTCGGCTTTCAAGCGTGCAGGCAGGTCCGGGTTGGCAATGAACGGCACGCCGAACGCAACCGCGTCGGCCTTGCCTTCGGCCAGCCAGGCGTTGGCGCTGTCCTTGGTGAAGCGCTCGTTGGCGATGTACGGGCCGCCGAAGGCTTCTTTCAATTGTGGGCCCAGGCTGTCGCCGGCTTCTTTCTCGCGGGAGCAAATGAAGGCGATGCCACGTTTGCCCAGTTCGCGAGCCACGTAAGTGAAGGTCTCTGACAGATTGTCGTCGCCCATGTCGTGCGAGTCAGCGCGCGGTGCCAGGTGCACACCGACACGGCCGGCGCCCCAGACTTCGATCGCGGCATCCGTCACTTCCAGCAGCAGGCGGGCACGGTTTTCCAGGGAGCCGCCGTAGTTGTCGGTGCGCTGGTTGGTGCTGCTTTGCAGGAACTGGTCGAGCAGGTAACCGTTGGCGCCGTGGATTTCCACGCCGTCAAAACCGGCAGCCTTGGCGTTTTCGGCACCGACGCGGTAAGCGTCGACAACGTCAGCGATTTCTTCGATTTCCAGGGCACGTGGGGTTGGGTAGTCGGCCAACGGACGAACCAGGCTGACGTGACCTTTCGGCTGAATGGCGCTCGGTGCAACCGGTGCTTCGCCGTTCAGGTACGACGGGTGGGAAACCCGACCGACGTGCCACAGTTGCAGGACAATCTTGCCGCCAGCCGCGTGGACCGCTTTGGTCACGTTGGCCCAGCCACGCACCTGATCGTTGGACCAGATGCCTGGAGTATCCGGGTAACCGACGCCCATCGGCGTGACCGAAGTGGCTTCGCTGAGGATCAGGCCGGCCGAGGCACGTTGTACGTAGTATTCGGCCATCAGCGCGTTCGGCACACGGCCTTCGTCGGCGCGGCAGCGGGTCAGCGGGGCCATGATGATGCGGTTGGCCAACTCGAGGTCGCCCAGTTTGATCGGATCGAAAATAGTCGTCATTGAAATAGCTCTCTTTTGAAGATCAATTAGTAGTTGCAGGGGCCAGTTCGGGATCGCCGCTCTGACGGAAAGTAATCAGGGTCACCAGCAGGGCGAGTACCGCCAGTGCGGCAGCCGCGAGCGGCACGCTGGTCAGGCCGAAGCCGTGGGCGATGACGCTGCCGCCGACCCAGGCACCGAGTGCGTTGCCGACGTTGAACGCGCCGATGTTCAGGGTCGACACCAGGTTCGGTGCCGCTTTGCCGAAGGTCACCACGTTCACTTGCAGGGCCGGTACGGCGGCGAAACATGCGGTGGCCCAGAGGAACAGGGTGATTTCGGTCGGGATCACAGCAACGCTGGTCCAGGTCAGCACGGTAGAAACCACTGCCATGGTGATGAACACACCGATCAGCGTGGCCGCCATGCCTTTGTCCGCGAGCTTGCCGCCGATGATGTTGCCGACTGTCAGGCCCAGGCCGATGAGCATCAGGGTCCAGGTCACGCCGCGCGGCGAGACACCGGTGACTTCGCCCAACAGCGGCGCGACATAGGTGAACAGGGTGAAGACCGAGGCGGCAAACAACGCGGTCATGCTCAACGACAGCCAGATCCCGGCGCCCTTGAGGGCGCGCAGTTCGGCGCGCATGTCGAGTTTTTCTTCGTCGCGCTTGGCCGGCAGGAAGCGGATCAGGCCGATCAGTGCGATCACGCCGATGACGGTTACCGCCCAGAAAGTCGAACGCCAGCCATATTGCTGACCGAGCGCGGTTCCCAACGGCACGCCGAGCACATTGGCCAGGGTCAGCCCGGTGAACATCAAAGCCACGGCCGAAGCGCGTTTGTTGGCGGGCACCAGGCCTGCCGCTACCACCGAACCGATACCGAAGAACGCACCGTGGCACAGGGCGGTGACCACCCGGGCAAACATCAGTACGTTGTAATCACTGGCCAGGGCGCACAGCAGATTGCCAATGATGAAAATCCCCATCAACGCTACCAACGCGGCTTTGCGCGGCAAGCGGGCGGTGGCCAGCGCCATGAACGGCGCACCGATGGCTACGCCCAGGGCGTAACCGGTCACCAGCCAGCCGGCGCCAGGGATCGACACACCGAGGTCGGCCGCCACATCGGGCAGCAGCCCCATGATGACGAACTCGGTGGTGCCGATGGCGAAGGCGCTCAGGGCCAGAATGAGTAGCGAGAGGGGCATTGTTAATTCCTTGTCGGAGCGCTGAGCTCTTTGACGATGGCGTCGAGGGCTGCCTGGATCACGTCCTCGTTGCGTTTGAAGAAGTGCCATTGACCGGCTTTCTGGCTGCTGATCAGACCCGCACGTTGCAGCGTTGCCAAATGCGCGGACACAGTCGACTGCGACAGGCCGCAGCGTTGATCGATCTGCCCGGCGCAAATGCCGTACTCGTGGTTGTGGATCTGTTCCGGGAACTGGACCTTGGGGTCTTTCAGCCAGATGAGGATGTCTCGGCGTACTGGGTGTGCCAGGGCTTTTATTATTTCGTCGAGGTCTAGGGTCATGGTGTGGGCTCGTGATGAGTAAAACGCTATATCGCGATGGGGCGAACTTTAAATCGGTATATCCCGATATACCAATATGATTTTGGTCTGACGACCGAGTAAATCGGTATATCGGGTTATAACGATACGTTGGGTGTCGATACGAATGCGCAGTGCTAAGCTGCGCCCATGAATTATCTCGCACATCTGCACCTCGGTGGCCAGCGCCCCGGTCAATTGCTCGGCAGCCTGTATGGCGATTTCGTCAAGGGACGGCTGCAAGGGCAGTTTGACCCGGAGATCGAAGCCGCCATCCAGCTGCATCGCAGCATCGACGTATTTACCGACCGCCATCCGTTGGTGGACATCGCGTTGTCGCGGTTTTCCGTCACGCGTCGGCGTTATGCCGGAATCGTCCTCGACGTGTTTTTCGACCATTGCCTGGCGCGGGACTGGACGCTTTACGCGGATCAGCCGCTGGCGCTGTTCACTTCGGACGTTTACCGGGTGCTGTCCAGCGAGCCGCAACTGCCGGAACGCCTGGCGCAAATCGCGCCGCACATGGTGGCGAATGACTGGTTGGGTTCTTACGAAGATTTCGAAGTGCTGGCGCAGGTGCTGCGGGGGATTTCCCGGCGCTTGACCAAGCCTGAGGAACTGGCGGGGGCGATGCAGGAATTGCGGGTGTTGTATGAGCCGTTGAGTAATGACTTCAGAGTGTTCTATCCGCAGCTTCAGGATTTCGTAAAAAACCGCTGACCCCTGTAGGAGCGAGGCTTGCCCGCGAAGAACGATAACGCGGTACATCAGTTACACCGCGGCGTCCCCTTCGCGGGCAAGCCTCGCTCCTACAAAAAGCATTACGCGGCGATCAGTTCGCCGCTACGCCGTGGTTCTGCCGGTTTCGCCACTTCGCCAAACAACACCTTCTGCACCGCCTGCTGCGCTTCGAACGCCAGCGCCGCACGCTCGCGACCTTCGCACGCAATCGGCTTGAGCAAGTGAATTTCCACATCCCCCCGATCATTAGCGAACAAACGCATCAGGTGCGAGAGCAAATCGTCGTCGCCAATAAACGGTGCCAGCGAATCGATTTCCCCGTCGCGCAAATAACGAATCGCCACCGGTTGCAGCTTCACTTCGGAATCAATCGCCGCTGACAACAGACGACCATGGAAGGTACGCAACGAACGGCCATCGGTGGTGGTGCCTTCCGGGAACATCAGCAACGGATGTTGTTGCTCCAGGTGACGGGTCATCTGTTTGCGGATCAACTGACTGTCGCCCGAACCCCGGCGGATAAACAGGCTACCCGCTTTGGCTGCCAACCAGCCGGCCACCGGCCAGGTGCGCACTTCGGCCTTGGACAGGAACGACAGCGGCGTGACCATCCCCAGCAGCGGAATATCGGTCCAGGACACATGATTGCTGACCCAGAGCATCGGCGTCTTCGGCAACTCACCGTGAACCGTTACGCGAAAGGGCAGGGCGTTGCTCAGTCGCGCCATGAAAAACCGCGACCAGCGCTGACGACGAACCATCGAATGGGCAATCCCCGCGCGCTCGAACAAGCCGAACACACTGGCCATGGTCAATCCCAACGCGACCACAAAAAGCACTCGCGCAATTCGCGCGTATACCCGAAGACGGCTCATTACATGGCCGCCTTGAAGTGTTTGGCGTAACGCGGGCAGAGTTCGTCGCGCTTGAGCAGGATGAACACGTCGGCGACCTGGAAGTCTTCGTCCCAGCACGGCTCGCCGCAGATCTTCGCGCCGAGACGCATGTAGGCCTTGAGCAGTGGCGGCATTTCGGCGATCACGTTCGAAGGAATATCCAGGGTTGGCAGCGGTTTCTTCGGTTCGGCGCGCAGGTGTTCGGTGCACAGATAACGTTCGCGCAGACGCTGCATGATCGCGTGGGCCTGGATGCCGCCGTCCTGCATTGGAATGCTCGCGCAGCCCATCAAATAGCTGTAGCCGCCCTGGTTGAGGACTTCGGCCAGTTCACCCCAGAGCACGGCGATGGTGCCGCCGTTGCGGTAGGCCGGGTCGACGCAGGTGCGACCGATTTCCAGGATCGGGCCTTTCAGAGAAACCAGACCATGAAGGCTGAATTCTTCTTCGCTGTAGAACTTGCCCAGGCTGCTGGCGGCGGTGTGGTCGAGCAATCGGGTGGTCGCCACCAAACGGCCGGTGTTCAAGTCACGCACGCCGATGTGGGCGCAGTGAACATCATAGTCATCCATGTCCAGACCGCGTTCCGCGCCTTTCAGCTTGGCGTTGAATTCGCCGCTGAACACGTTGAAGCGCAAGGCCTGGGCTTCTTGCAATGCCTCGCTGCCGATCAGGCGTTCGGCTTGCAGGCGGCGTTCATTGCCGGTGTCGCTGATGCGGGCGATCTGAGTCATTGTGAATCTCCGTACGGGCCGGGCACCCGTCGTGGGTTGCAGCCGATCGACTTTCTTTATGCAGCCGTGTTGTGCAAAGTCAGGCTATGTAGCCCCGGTGTCATCGCCATGAAGCTTTGGTGATGCTTATATGACAGCCCACAAGGAGCCTCTTATGCCCTGGCAAACCCTGCTCAGTCGCAGCGAACGCCTACCCGCCAATGTTGACCTGGCCGAAGGCTTTGCGACCTTGTTGCATCAGTTGGGCACGGTCACGCCGTTCGAACTGGCGGTGGCCGGCGCACGCTTGATGGCGACGCCGGGGTTGGCGTTTCTGGTGGGTTATCAGGCGGCGTTGCGCGCGCTCTGGCCGAGCGCGCCGCAGAGCCTCGGCGCCTTGTGCGCGACCGAACAACGCAGCTTGCGCTCGGCCGACATGCAGACCCGTCTCAAGGACCTGCGCCTGAATGGACGCAAGGATTTCGTCACCGCTGGTGATGCGGCTGACTGGCTGCTGATCGCTGCCCGCAGCGAGGAACTCGGCGAGAAACCGCGACTGAGCCTGGCGGTGGTGTATCCCGGCGAGCCGGGCGTGCGCCTGGAAAAACTCCCGGCCATCGCGTTGATGCCGGACATCAGTCACGGTCGAGTGTTTCTCGATAACGCCTTCTGCGAGTTGCTGGCAGGGGATGGCTGGGATGCCTACGTCAAACCGTTCCGCACCCTGGAAGACATCTATGTGCTGAGCGCCATGACTGCGTGGTTGTATGGCGTCGGTCAGGACAGTGACTGGCCGCAAACCCTGCAACTGCGTTTGTTGGCGCTGTTGGCCGGGTGTGCGGAGGTCAGTCGCCAGGCCCCGGGTAGCGCGGCCGGGCATGTGGTGCTCGGTGGCTTGTTTGCGCAGTTTGAGGGGCTCAAGGCTGAGGTGGATCAGGCGTTGGCCGGTGGGCCGCCGTTGTGGGCGGCGATGTGGCAGCGCGATCAAGCGGTGATGGGGCTGGCGGCGGGGGCGCGGGGGAAGCGGTTGGCCAAGGCTTTAGCGGGATCTTTGTCCGGCTGATGGGCCTCTTCGCGGGCAAGCCTCGCTCCTACAGAGGATTGCGCTGAACCTGTAGGAGCGAGGCTTGCCCGCGAAGGCGCCATCATGGCCGACACAAACCCCAAAACTGTAACCAACCTCAACTAGTCTCAGCAGTTCCATCCCCCCGAGCCCTCACCATGTTCAAAGGCGTGCCCCTGCTTTTCATGCTCCTGCTCAGCCTGACGGCCCACGCCGAAAACTGGCCCGCCGAACAATGGTCACAAGGCCCCAAAATCACCGGCCCGACCCTCGAAGCTTTGGAAACCTACGCCTTCCCAACCCGCGATGACGCCACGCGAACCGGCATCCGCACCGACGCCTTGCTGGTGATCCGCGACGGCCAACTGATCTACGAACGCTACGCCGGCGCGACCACCGCCGACACCCCGCACCTGACGTGGTCCATCAGCAAAAGCCTGATGGCCGCAGTGCTTGGCGTGGCGTATGGCGAAGGCTTGTTCACGTTGCAGGACCCGGCGGTGAAGTTTTACCCGGCGCTGGAGAATCACCCGGCGATCACCCTGGCCGACCTGCTGCACTGGGCGTCCGGCCTGGACTGGCAGGAAGACTACGAATACGCGCCGCTGAAATCCTCGGTGGTGGCCATGCTCTACACCCGTGGGCATTCGAACATGGCGGCGTTCACCGCCGGGCATGATGAATATGCAGCGCCGGGCCAGGCGTTCCGCTATTCCAGCGGCGACAGCAACCTGCTGGCGGCGGCACTGAAAAATATCGTCGGCGCGAGTCGTTATCCGGATTATCCGTGGACCGCGTTGTTCGAACCCCTGGGGATTCGTCATGCGGTCTGGGAAACCGATGCCACCGGCACGTTTGTCGCTTCGTCCTACGCCTACCTCACCGCCCGGGATCTGGCGCGGGTCGGCTTGTTGATGGCTCGCGACGGTCGTTGGGGCGATCGGCAATTGCTGCCCAAGGACTGGGTCGCGTTCAATCGCGAACCGTTTGCCGGGTATCGTGCTCATCAGGACGAGGCGGTACCCGGCGGCCAGTGGTGGCTCAATCGTGCGGTAGACGGCGCGGCGCAACCCTGGCCCGATGCGCCCGCCGATACTTTTGCGGCGTTGGGGCATTGGGGGCAGGCGCTGTATGTAGTTCCGAGTGAAAACCTGGTGATCGTGCGTTATGGCGATGATCGAGACGGCAGCTACCGGCACAACGAATTGCTCAAGCTTGCACTGAAGGCGTTTGCCGGGAAGGTGCAGCCATGAGCCGTTTTATTCGTCGTCGGCCCTTTACCAGTGCCCTGTTATTGCTGCTGGTGGTGTTGCTCGGCTGGGTCTGGCAGGAGCGAGTCGCGTTGTGGGCGTTCCCGGACATCATCAGCGCCTACACCGCCAAGGAATATTGCTCGTGTCGTTACGTGATGAACAACGACGCTGAATACTGCCGTGGGTATGTGAAGCAGTGGCTGCCCTTCAGCGGGTTTACCGATGACGAAGCAAGCAAGCGCGTGACCGTCAGCGGCATGGGGCGCAGCAATAGCGCGCAGTGGATTGGCGAGCGCCAGGGCTGCCGCCTGCAACCCTGATGGCGATAATGCTTTTGTGGCGAGGGAGCTTGCTGTGGCGGGGGGGCTTGCCCCCGTTCGGCTGCGAAGCAGTCGCAAAACCTGTACACGCGATCTGTCTGGAAGAAATCATTGTCTGTTTTTGGGAGTGCTTCGCACTCCAACGGGGGCGAGCCCCCTCACCACAAAATGCAGGGTGTCAGCGACTGATGGTTTGCAACCCGTCTCCGCCCGGTTAAGGTTCGCTCAGGTTTATCTGCCCCCTGAGTAACTATGTTCAACCGCGTCCTCTGCAAAACCCTCGCCTTCCTGCTGCTGGCGGGCGCCACGCTGTCGGCCCACGCCGATTGGTACCTCGACGGCGAGTCTTCGCGGCTGTCGTTCATCAGCACCAAAAACACCAATATGGCCGAAGTGCAGCGCTTTCTGGTGCTGCACGGCAAGGTCGAGCCGACAGGCCTGGCGCGCGTGGAAGTTGAAATGGACTCGGTGAACAGCGGCATCCCGCTGCGTGACGAGCGGATGCGCAAGGACCTGTTCGAGATCCAGACTTTCCCCGAAGCGCTGATCACCGCACAGATCGACCTGCGTCCGATCAACGACCTGGCCCCTGGCGCGCAGCTGGAATTGCGTTTGCCGCTGACCGTCAGCCTTCACGGCAAACAACACGAATACACCGCCGAGCTGCTGGCGACCCGCCTCGATGACCGGCGCTTTCAAGTGGTGACGTTGGAGCCGCTGGTGATCAACGCTGAAGATTTTGACCTGGCCCCAGGGCTGGAAGGTTTGCGCAAGGTCGCCGGTTTGTCGGCCATCAGTCTGTCGGTGCCGGTGAGTGCGGTGCTGATTTTCACGGCCCGCTGACATGGCCGGTGCCGTATTTCCGTGGCGTGAAGGCAACCATTTCGAATTGCTGATCGACGGTCCGCAGTTCTTTCCGCGGATGTTGGTGGCGATTGCCCGCGCAGAAGAACAGGTCGAACTGGAGCTGTATCTGGTGGAAGCGGGGGCCTGCGCCGAGGCGATGGTCCAGGCGCTGGTGCAAGCCGCCGAACGTGGTGTGCGGGTGCGCTGCCTGTTCGATGACTATGGCAGCCTGGCGTTCACGCTGAATCTGCGTCAACGCTTGATGGCGGCGGGTGTGGAACTGCGTTTCTACAATCGCCTGAGCTGGCGGCGTTGGGTCGGCAACTTTTATCGCGATCACCGCAAGCTGCTGTTGGTGGACCAGAGCCTGGCGGTGGTCGGTGGCACCGGTGTCACCGATGAATTCTGGACGCCGGGCAAAGACACCAGCGACTGGCACGAAGTGATGGTGGAAATCAGCGGCCCGCTGGTGCTCGACTGGCAGTTGCTATTCGACCGCCAATGGATCGCCAACCGCCACCGTCGCGCCTGGAAACCCGCGTCGCACTTCGGCCTGCCACGTTTGCCCCGCGTACCGTCCATGGGCGAGGGCATGGGCCGGGTCGCTTATGCTGACGCCCGCCAGCACCGGGACATTCTGCAGTCGCTGTTCCGCGCGTTGAACAGCGGCCAGAAACGTATCTGGCTGGCGACGCCGTATTTCCTGCCGACCTGGAAAGTCCGCCGCTCGCTGCGCAAGGCTGCTGCGCGCGGCATCGACGTGCGCCTGCTACTGACCGGACCGCGTACCGATCACCCGTCGGTGCGCTACGCGGGGCATCGTTACTACCCGCGACTGCTCAAGGCCGGGGTGAAAATCTTCGAGTACCAGCCGTGTTTCCTGCACCTGAAAATGGTGCTGGTGGACGATTGGGTGAGCATCGGTTCGTGCAACTTCGACCACTGGAACCTGCGCTTCAACCTGGAAGCCAACCTTGAAGCGCTGGACCCCAAGCTGACGGCGGCAGTGGTGGCGAGTTTCGAGAAAGACTTTGCCCAGAGCCAGGAAGTCAGCCTGGAGGCCTGGCAACGCCGACCGCTGTGGCGACGGGTCAAGCAAAGGATTTGGGGATATGTGGATCGGCTGGTGGTCAACCTGCTGGATCGACGCGGCTAATCATCCACACCGCATCCCCCTGTAGGAGCGAAGCTTGCTCGCGAAGGCGGCATCCCATTAAACGAAGATGTTGAATGTGATGGCCTCTTCGCGAGCAAGCTTCGCTCCTACAGGGGGATTGGTGTCGGGCACAGAATTTGATAGCAACCCGAAACAACTGTGGGAGCGAGCCTGCTCGCGAAAGCGGCCTGACAGTCAACAAAGATGTTGAATGTGACGGCCTCTTCGCGAGCAAGCTTTGCTCCTACAGGGGGATTGGTGTCGAGCACAAGATTTGATGGCTACCCGAAACAACTGTGGGAGCGAGCCTGCTCGCGAAGGCTGCTGAACATTCAACACATCAGTTGAATGTCAGACCGCTTTCGCGAGCAAGCTCGCTCCCACAGGTTTTGTGGCGTTTGGATAATTACAGCAATTCGAAGCTCTGCTGCGTCACGTCCTGGGAATCCAGGCCGATCTGCACGTTGAACTTGCCCGGTTCGGCGCCGTACTTGAGCTGGGCGTTGTAGAACTTCAGGTCGTCCTCGGTAATGGTGAAATGCACGACTTTCTGTTCGCCGGCCTTGAGCATTACTTTCTGGAAGTTCTTCAGTTCCTTGACCGGGCGGATTATCGAGCCGGTCACGTCCTGGATGTACAACTGCACCACGGTTTCGCCGTCACGCTTGCCGGTGTTTTTCAGCATGACGCTGGCGTCGAGCTTGCCGGTCTTGTTCAGGGTGGTCGACGACAGCGCCATGTCGTCCACGCTGAACGTGGTGTAGCTCAAGCCAAAACCGAACGGAAACAGCGGCCCGGTGGTGTCATCGAAATACTGCGAGGTGTAGTTGCCCGGTTTGCCTGGTGTGAACGGCCGGCCAATGCTCAGGTGGTTGTAGTAGGTCGGAATCTGGCCCACCGAACGCGGGAAGGTGATCGGCAGTTTGCCCGACGGGTTGTAGTCGCCGAACAGCACGTCGGCGATGGCGTTGCCACCTTCGGTGCCGCTGAACCAGGTTTCCAGAATCGCGTCAGCCTGGTCTTTCTCTTCGAGAATCGACAGCGGACGGCCGTTCATCAACACCAATACCAGCGGTTTGCCGGTGGCTTTCAGGGCCTTGATCAGCTCGCGCTGGTTGGCCGGGATGTTCAGGTCGGTACGGCTCGACGATTCGTGGGACATGCCACGGGACTCGCCCACCGCTGCTACCACGACATCCGCGTCCTTGGCGGCTTTCACCGCTTCGTCGATCAGCACTTGGGCCGAGCGCGGATCATCCACCACTTCCGGGGCATCGAAGTTGAGGAAGTTGAGGTAATCGAGGACCTTCTTGTCGCTGGTGATGTTGGCACCCCGCGCATAGATCAGCGTCGCCTTGTCGGCCACGGCGGCGTTCATGCCGTCGAACAGGGTCACCGATTGCGCCGGCTTACCGGCGGCTGCCCAGCTACCCATCATGTCGATTGGCGCTTTGGCCAGCGGACCGACCAAGGCAATCTTCGCGGTCTTCTTCAGCGGCAGGGTGTCATTCTGGTTTTTCAGCAACACCAGGCTGCGGCGCGCAACGTCGCGGGCCTCAGGGCGGTGCATGCGGCTTTCGGCATACGTGTCGGCCGGGTCATCCTCGGCTTTGCCGATGCGCAGGTACGGGTCCTTGAACAGGCCCATGTCGTACTTGGCGGCCAGCACTTCACGCACGGCGTTATCGATATCTTTCTGCTCGATCTCGCCGGCCTTCAACAGCCCCGGCAGCTCTTTGCCGTAAAGGGTGTCGTTCATGCTCATGTCGATGCCGGCCTTGATCGCCAGCTTCGCTGCTTCACGACCATCCGCCGCGACGCCGTGCTTGATCAGCTCGAAAATCGCCCCGTGGTCACTGACCGCCAGGCCTTTGAAGCCCCATTCCTTGCGCAACAGGTCGTTCATCAGCCAGGTGTTGGCGGTGGCCGGTACGCCGTTGATCGAATTCAGTGCAACCATCACCCCGCCAGCGCCGGCATCAATCGCGGCACGGTACGGCGGCAGGTAGTCCTGGTACATCTTGACCGGGCTCATGTCGACCACGTTGTAGTCGCGACCGCCTTCGATCGCGCCGTACAAGGCGAAGTGCTTGACGCTGGCCATGATGCTGTCGGCCGCATTGGCGCCCTGGCCCTGGAAGGCCTTGACCATTACGCCGGCAATCCGCGAGACGAGATAGGTGTCTTCGCCAAAACCTTCAGACGTGCGACCCCAGCGCGGGTCGCGGGAGATATCGACCATCGGCGCGAAGGTGATATCGAGGCTGTCAGCCGCGGCTTCCTTGGCAGCGATGCGCCCGGAACGCCCGATAGCGTCCATGTCCCAGCTCGAGGCCAGGGCAATCGGGATCGGGAAAATGGTCCGGTGGCCGTGGATCACGTCATAGGCGAAGAACATCGGGATCTTCAACCGGCTGCGCATCGCCGCGTCCTGCATCGGACGGTTTTCCGGGCGAGTGATCGAGTTGAACGTGCCCCCGATGTTGCCGGCGGCGATTTCCTTGCGGATCAGCTCACGCGGCATTTCCGGGCCGATGCTGATCAGGCGCAACTGGCCGATCTTTTCATCGAGGGTCATTTGCTTCATCAGGTTGCTGATGAAGGCGTCCTTGTTCTCCAGGGGTGCGGGGGTCGTGGCGGCCAGTACGTTATGACTGGCCAGACTGACGAACAGGCCCAGCAAACACAGCTTCTTCATGAATAGTTTTCTCAAAGGCCTAAACGGCAGTGAATACGCGCCGGTCAGCCAAAATTTAGGGAGCGACTATTGTTGTTCGGGCGTTGTTCAGGAAAATGCAGCACACTTCTGAACTCTTTTTCGCGCAGGGCATCTTTTAGCCCATTGGCCCGATGCAATCCAGTGGTGGCGGCAGATTATGCCTCATCCGCCGGGTTTGAAGGCCGCAGGTTGTTTTTCAACGGAATGTGCACGGGAGCACCCACTACATGAATGTACGACTCAACTATCGCTCGAGCCTGCAAGTCGCAGCCCTGATGCTGCTGACCACACTGCTGGCTGGCTGCGGCATCAACAACATTCCGACCCTCGACGAACAGGCCAAGGCTGCCTGGGGCCAGGTGCAGAACCAGTACCAGCGCCGCGCCGACCTGATCCCCAACCTGGTGGAGACCGTCAAGGGCTACGCCAAGCACGAAGAAGACACCCTGACCGCGGTAATTGAAGCCCGGGCCAAGGCGACGTCGATCCAGGTCGATGCCAACACGCTGGATAACCCGGAAAAACTCAAACAGTTCCAGCAAGCCCAGGATCAACTGTCCGGTGCCCTGAGCCGCCTGATGGTGGTGTCCGAGCGCTACCCGGACCTCAAGGCCAACCAGAACTTCCTGGCGCTGCAATCGCAACTTGAAGGCACCGAAAATCGCATAGCCGTGGCCCGCCGCGACTTCATCCTCGCGGTGCAGAAGTACAACACCGAAATCCGCACCTTCCCCGGTCGCCTGTGGCACAGCGTGATGTACAGCGATTTGCCGATCCGCGAAACCTTCGAAGCCACCAGCCCGGACGCCGATAAAGCGCCACAAGTCAAATTCTGATGGGCGGCGTACAGCGCGTGCTGCGAGGCACGCTGCTGTCGCTGTGGCTGGTAACCAGTTGCGCCGTGATGGCGCAGCAACAGGCTCCAACACCCACGGACGGGTTAGCGTTGCGTCAAGCGCAGCCCGTTTCGCAGGTCGAGCCAGCACCGGCCACTGCAACGGCAGCCTCCCTGGAAAGTCTGTTTCCCAAGCTCACCGGACGAGTCGTCGACACTGCGGGACTCTTGACGCCTTCGGCGGTGGTTTACCTTCAGCAAATGCTTGAGCGGCTGGAACAGGCCACGACCGATCAAGTGGTGGTGGTCACGGTCCCGAGCTTGGGGGGCTACAGCATCGAGGAGTTCGGCGTGCAACTGGGCCGGCATTGGGGCATCGGGCAGAAGGACAAGAACAATGGTGTCCTGCTGCTGGTGGCGCGCGATGACCGTAAGGTGCGGATTGAAGTAGGGTACGGGCTTGAGGCGCAGATCAATGACATGTGGGCCGGCTTTATCATCAATGAATCGATCGTTCCCTATTTCAAGGATGATCTGTACTCCTCAGGGATCATTGCCGGGACTACCTCGATCGTAAGGATGCTGGGGTCAGCCAATTTGCCGAGGGTGGTCAATCGTTCCGTGGAAAGGAGCTGGATGGATTCGATTGACTGGATGTGGTGGGTAAAGCTTGTGTTCTTTGGTGTCTTCCTGGGGTTTCCCATCGTGGGGTTTCTCCGGTCTTGGCAAGAAGAGGAATACTTCCCGTCCGAGTCTGACAAATACGTGCCAGCCAAAGATGACAGCCCGCCGCGACGGGAACCGAAGGCTGATCAGGAGTCGAGTTGGAGTTGGAGCAGCAGCTCCAGCAGCTCTGACGATTCCAGCAGCAGTTCGAGTTCCGATTCGGACTCGGACCGTTTCTCGGGCGGCGGTGGCAGCTTTGGCGGTGGCGGGGCTTCCGGCAGTTGGTAGTGCGCCGGGTGAATCATTAAGGAAGAGGTGCTGATGGGAATCTTCAAATCCGGCCTGGTGCTGTTGCTCTGGGTCGTTGCGGTCATGGCCCAGGCCGAGTTGAAGTTCCCGCCGCTGACCGGGCGGGTGGTGGACAACGCGCAGATGATCGAGCCATCGGTGCGCGAGCAACTGAGCCAGCAACTCCAGGCCCACGAAACCGCGACCGGCGAGCAATTGGTGGTGGTGACGCTGCCGGATTTGCAGGGCACCGACATCGCCGATTTCGGTTACCAACTCGGGCGCGCCTGGGGTATCGGCCAGAAAGACAAGAACAACGGCGCGCTGCTGATCGTCGCTCGGGATGAGCGCAAGCTGCGGATCGAAGTCGGTTATGGCCTGGAAGATCGCCTGACCGATGCCCAGAGTTCGGTGATCATCAATCAGGTGATCACCCCGGCGTTCAAGACCGGCAATTTCAGCAAGGGCATCAGCGACGGGGTCGCGGCGATGCTGGTGGTGTTGGGCGGCAGTCCGCTGGACGAACCGTCGACTGTCTATGAGCCGCGAGGTGATGAGGACAGCGATTTCATTTCGCGGCATCCCGGCGTGTTCATCTTTCTGGTGATGTTGTTCATCCTGACTATTTTCATCTGCCAGATGCTCGGTATCCTGCCGACCGGCCGAGGCGGTTCCGGTGGTTCAAGCGGCGGTTTCGGCGGTGGAGGGTTTGGCGGCGGTGGAGGCGGTGGTGGCTTCAGCGGCGGCGGGGGCAGTTTCGGGGGCGGCGGTTCGTCGGGCGGCTGGTGATGACAATAACAATGAGCAGGCATTCCTAAACATGGCATTACTGACTGAACACGAACAACGCAAAGTCGCCGAGGCGATTGCCCGGGTCGAGCGCGATACCGATGCCGAACTGGTCACCGTGCTCGCGGCCCGCGCCGACGACTACGCGTACATTCCATTGCTGTGGGCCAGTTTGCTGGCGCTGGTGGTACCGGGTGTCGTGCACTACCTGACCGGTGTGCTGACCATGCACAGCCTGTTGCTGGTGCAGTGGGCCAGTTTTATCGTGCTGTGCCTGGTGTTCCGCATTCCCAAAGTCACCACCCATCTGGTCCCGCGCCGGGTTCGCCATTGGCGTGCGTCGAACCTGGCGCGGCGGCAGTTTCTGGAGCAGAACCTGCACCACACTGTCGGTAGCACGGGCATGCTGATTTTTGTCTGCGAGGCTGAGCGCTATGTGGAAATCCTGGTGGATGAAGGGATTTCCAAGCGCCTGGATAACAAGAGCTGGGAGGCGATCGTCGCGTCGTTCACCCAGCAGGTGAAGCAGGGGCAGACGTTGCAAGGGTTTGTGACCTGTATCGAGGCCTGCGGCGAGTTGCTCAAGGTGCATGTGCCGGTGACGCAGGTGAGGAACGAATTGCCGAATCGGTTGGTGGTGTTGGGCTGATTTCACCCCCCCGAATTGACACACATTATTGTGGCGAGGGGGCTTGCCCCCGTTGGAGTGCGAAGCGCTCCCATCATTCTTTCAGCCATACCGAGTCGGCAGGTCTACGACTGCTTCGCAGCCGAACGGGGGCAAGCCCCCTCGCCACAGGGATCTCACTTCGACTCCGGATTCGCACCGTTCGGGAAATTACCCGTGCCCTCGCACCCCATCCCCCCTAAAATACCCGCCATTCCCCGATTCGCACCGCCCGAGGCCGTTTTGCCCATGTCCGTTACCGCCACTCCCGCCAGCCTCGCGCCGGATCACCACGCCCAGTTCATCGACCTGCTGCAAACCAGCCTCGACGCCAACGCCTTCATCAAACTGGTGCTGGCCAAATACGTCGGCGCCGAAGTGGATTTGCAGCGGCTGATCATCAAGCAGCTCACGGTCAAGGATCAGCCTTGCCTGTCCTTCGTCTACCGCTACAAGACCCGTGACATCACCAAGAACTTCCCGCTGGCCGAAGGCGTGGCGACCATCGCCACGCTGTTGCCCGAGTCGTTCAAAAATGCGCATTTGCTATCCCTGACTGACGAAGCCCAGCTCGAATACAGCAAAAAGGGCAAGAGTTCGCTGTTCAAGAGCAAACCTCAGCAATTGCGCGAAGTGCCGTCCGCCGAGCATAACCGCGAGAAAAACCGTTTCCTCGACCTGAGCCGGCCGTTCCTCGCTGACCTGGGCGTGACTAACAGCAAGCACGAGCTGATCCCGGCGATGTCGCGCAAGTGGAAGCAGATCAACAAGTTCATCGAAGTCTTCAGCCATGCCCTGACCACCTCACCGCTGGCGCTGGACAAACCGGTGCGGGTGGCGGATTTCGGTTCGGGCAAGGGCTACCTGACGTTCGCGATCCACGACTACTTGCGCAACACCCTGAACGCTGAAGGCGAAGTCACTGGCGTCGAGCTGCGCGAAGAGATGGTCAACCTGTGCAACGCCGCTGCGGCGAAGCTGGAACATCCGGGGTTGGTGTTCAAGTGCGGCGACGTGCGCAGCGTGGCGCCGAGCGAGCTGGACGTGATGATCGCCCTGCATGCTTGCGACATCGCCACCGATTACGCGATTCACACCGGTATTCGTTCCGGCGCCTCGATCATCATGTGCTCGCCGTGCTGCCACAAACAGATCCGCCTGCAAATCCAGAGCCCGGCACTGCTCAAGCCGATGTTGCAATACGGTCTGCACCTGGGCCAGCAGGCGGAAATGGTCACCGACAGCCTGCGCGCGTTGTTCCTTGAGGCCTGCGGCTACGAGACCAAGGTGTTCGAGTTCATCTCACTGGACCACACCAACAAGAACAAAATGATCCTGGCAGTCAAACGCGCCGAACCGGTGGACCCGGCGCAGTTGTTGGTGAAGATTCAGGAATTGAAGGATTTCTATCAGATCACCGAGCATTGCCTGGAAACGTTGCTGCGGGCTGACGGCTACCTCTGATCGCCACACCCCTGTAGGAGCCAGGCTTGCCGGCGAAGGCGATTTCGAAATCGCCTTCGCCTGTAGGAGCAAAGCTTGCTCGCGAAGGCATCTTCAAAATCGCCTTCGCCGGCAAGCCTGGCTCCTACAGGTTTATGCTGTAGCCACCTGCGCAGGTTTGACCGCGGTGTTGCGGCCCAGCATCACCGTCACGATTACCCCGGCCGCAAACAGCCAGGTAATCGGCTCGATGTGTTCGCCGAAGAACAACGCCGAAAACGCAATCGTGAAGAAGATCTGCAGCAACTGAATCTGACTGACCCGCGCAATCCCGCCCATCGCCAACCCGGCGTACCAGGCAAAGAAACCGATGAACTGCGAAAACAGCGAGACGTAGCCAAACGCCCACCAGGTCTTGGCCGAAATCTCGCCCTGATGCTGCAACGCCAGGTACGTCACCGGGCCGATCAGCAGCGGCGTCGACAGCACCAGCGCCCAGCAGATCACCTGCCAGCCGCCCATCTCTTTCGCCAATCGGCCACCCTCGGCGTAACCCAGGCCACCCACGGCAATCGCCCCGAGCATCAGCAAATCACCGGCCTGAATGCTGCCGGCGCCGCTGATCAATGCATAACCGAGCACCAACGCACTGCCCAGCGCGGCGCAGGCCCAGAAGGCTTTCGACGGGCGTTCATGCGATAACCACGCGGCGTACAGCGCCACGCACAGCGGTTGCAAGCCGTTGACCAGCGCACCGTGGGACGCTGGCAACGTTTGCATCGCCCAGGCTGATAAAACCGGGAAACCGAGAATCACCCCGGCGATCACCAGCGTCAGGCCCTTGACCTGTTTCCAGGTCGGCCACTTCTCTCGTCGCCACAGCAACAACAACGCCGCCGGCACCGCCGCAAACAACGCACGGCCCAGGCCATTGAGCAGTGGATGGATTTCTTGCACGACGATGCGTGTGAAGGGCAGGGTGAGGCTGAAAATGACGACGCCAAGCAGGCCGAGGGCCATGCCGGTGTTTTCGCGCGAGGACATGAGGGTAACCAGGATTCAGGGATGATTGGACGTGGCTTCATCTAGCCATAAATCGCGGGGTTTGCTCTGTTACAGCTAGGCGCGGAGTTATCCGTACAGTTTGCCTCGGTCTCTGTGGCGAGGGGGCTTGCCCCCGTTCGGCTGCGCAGCAGTCGCAAACCCTGCTTGCACTGTATGGCTGGAAATAATGCAGGGGCCGCTTCGCAGCCCAACGGGGGCAAGCCCCCTCGCCACAAAAAAACCATGTTGGCCGTAGTAGCTGGTTATTACCCGACCCCGCGGATAAGGACTACCTTGAATACTCCTGCACGCCCACGTATTCCCAGAGGAGTCCTCCCCATGGCGGCCAAGAAAATTCTGATGCTGGTCGGCGATTACGTCGAAGACTACGAAGTGATGGTGCCATTCCAGGCGCTGCTGATGGTCGGGCACACCGTGCACGCCGTGTGCCCGGACAAGAGCGCCGGCCAGACCGTGCGCACCGCGATCCATGACTTCGAAGGCGACCAGACCTACAGCGAAAAACCCGGTCACCTGTTTGCCCTGAACTTCGACTTCGCCAAGGTAAAAGCCGCCGACTACGACGCGCTGCTGGTGCCCGGCGGTCGCGCGCCGGAGTACCTGCGACTGAACGAAAAAGTCCTGGAACTGGTACGAGATTTCGACAAGGCCGGCAAGCCGATCGCCGCCGTGTGCCACGGTGCGCAATTGCTCGCTGCGGCGGGGATTCTTGAAGGTCGCGAATGCAGTGCCTACCCGGCCTGCGCGCCGGAAGTTCGTCTGGCCGGTGGTACGTTCATCGATATCCCGGTGACGGAAGGCCACGTTCAAGGCAATCTGGCCACTGCTCCAGCCTGGCCGGCGCACCCGAACTGGCTCGCCGGTTTCCTCGGCTTGCTGGGCACCAAAATCACGCTGTAACGAGGGACGTTTCCATGTGCGAGCTCTACGTCAAAGCCGATCCGATCCTCTACGAATCGCGCTCCCGCTCGCTGCGCATCTGCGGGGTGGTCACCACCCTGCGGCTGGAAAATCAGTTCTGGGACATCCTCAGCGAAATCGCCGAAGTTGACGGCATGACCACCAACCAATTGATCGCCAAGCTGTATGAAGAGGTGATGGACTATCGCGGGGAAGTGGTGAATTTCGCTTCGTTCCTGCGGGTGAGTTGTATGCGGTATTTGAGTCAGCGGCGGGTGGTTGCGCCGGAGTTGTCGGTGGTGCGCACGGCTGCCAAATAGCTCGTTGACCTTGCGGGCCTCTTCGCGGGCAAGCCTCGCTCCTACAGGATTATGTGGTGTTTGAAAGTTTCACAGACACACAAAACCCTGTAGGAGCGAGGCTTGCCCGCGAAGGCGCCAGGCCAGGCGACATCTATTCTGGATCAGAAGAACCGCGTCACACTCACCTTGGCATTCCTCCCCTGGCTATACGCCCGATCCCCACTCAACGCCGGTCGATAATCCTCATTGAACAGGTTATCGACGGTCAGATTCACCTCCGTCCCTTTCAGATAAGCCTGCTGCGGTTTCCAATTCGCAAACAACCCCTGCACGTTGTAGCGATCGTTGGCGTACTGGTCGTAAAACACATCACCCACCGTATTTTTGCCCGAACCATAGTTGTCACTCGGCAAGCGGTCAGACTTGCGCACAAACTCACCCTGCCAACCGACCTGCGCATCCCAGCTCGGGATCTTCACGCCTAATACGGCGATCCATTTCGGCGGCGGCACGTCGCGCACCCAAACGTCCGGGCCCCAAGGATTGGTGTAGGCGCCTTCGTGTTTGCCGGTCATCCACGAGTAGGACAGCGAGCCGAACAGGTACGTCGAGTCGTAGAAACTTTCGACTTCGAAGCCCTTGATCGTCAGCCCGCCGATATTGCGGTAGTTGCTCATCGCGCCCGAGCCCTGGCAGTCCGTGGCGATGGTGCCGCCCTTGATCGCCTGGTTTTCGCAACCGACGCCGGTGGCCTTGAAGATCTCGTCGTCGATCTTGTTGCGGAACAGCGTGGTGCGGATTTGTACGTTGTCGTGGTCCTGGAACACGTTGGCAAAGTTGCTGATGTTACCGGCGCGCCAACCAGTGATGCGTTCCGGATCGAGGTCGACGCTGGTGGCGGTGCGGCTGCCGAGTCCCTGGACTTCGTACTGCTCGTCGATCACCGGCGCGCGCCAGGTTTTGCTGTAGTCGACGAAGAACCCGACGTCCGGCGTGACCCGCCAGAACGCCGACAGCCGTGGCGACCAACCGGTGTAGGTGCGGTCGCTGTAATCGTGGCCGATCGCCGGGTCCGGGTTGTTGTAATACGGCGCGTCGTTGGCCTCGCCACGGTTGCGCACATGGTCGTAGCGCACGGACGGCGTGAGGGTGAAATCCCCCAGCGTGATCGCGTCTTGCAGGTAAGCACTGTGGGTATCGACTTTGCCCTGGGGCATGAAGCTCGGCTGGAAATAGCCGTAGTTGTACTTCGGCACGTCGTAGGTTTTTCCCGGCATCCACATCTCGGTGTCGCGGCTGTGCTTGCGGATCTGGATGCCGCTGGTCACCGCGTGCGCCAGGACGCCGGTGTCGAACAGGCTGATGTTGCTCGCCTCGACAATCCGGTCCTTGTAGGCAGTGTCCATCTTGCGCCCGCCGGTGGCGGTCTGGAAAAACGCCGTGGCATCGCGCTCGTCGGTCTGGTCGGTGTTGGACTCCGAGTAGCTGAGCTTGAAGTCGATCAAGCGGTTGTCCAGCGGCTGGTACTGGTACTTGGTCGACCAGGTGGTGTCGATGGTTTCGCGATTGGCCAGAAAACGCCGCAAGGCATTTTCGTAACCGTACTGTTTGATATTCGACTGGGTCGGCGGCGTCGGGTAACTGGCGGACGAGAAGGGCGTCCAGCGCTCGCTTTGGGAGCGCGAATACGACAGGCCGACGCTGTGTTCATCATTGAGGTGCAGGTTGAATTTGAGCAACTGGCCGTCCAGATCCTGGGCGCTGTTGGGCAGGCGCTTGGGATTGATCGGGTAGCTGTGGTCCGGATCCGGCGGGGTGCCGGCGAGTTTCATGTCGTCGCCATCGCGCTTGGTCAGGTACACCAGCGCATCGGCGCGACCATCGTCGGTACGGCCAAACACCGCGCCGCTGTAAGTCTGTTGATGATCGTTGCTGGCGTAGCCGTACTTGATCATCGCGCCGCTGTTGCGGCCCTCTTGCAACAGGTCCGGGGCGTCCTTGGTTTCCATGTGCACGGTGCCGCCGAAACCGCCGTTGCCGGTGAGCATCGAGTGCGGGCCTTTCTCCACTTCGATGCGTTTAATCAGCTCCGGCTCGATGAAAATCGTGCCTTGCTGGTAGCGCTCGAAGCCACTTTTGGTCGCGCCGTCCACGGTCAGCGGCACGTCCTCTGCATCGCCCAGGCCCCAGATATTAATGGTCTGGCCGCCAGGTTTCATCGAGCCGCCCATGCTCACGCCGGGCAGGGTCGCCAGCAGGCTGGGGATGTTGCTTGGCTGGTGGCGGTCGATGTCGGCCTGGGTCAGGGTCGAACGGCCGACGGTGCTGGAATCGACTTCGGTGCCGCTGCCGATCACGCTCAAGGCGTCGAGTTGAATCCCGTCGCTGCTGCTGGTCACCGGTTCTTCGGGGCGCACAACGTAGGTCTGATTGATCTTGATCAGGCCGAATTGGCTGTTGCCGAGCAACTGCCGGATCGCCGCTTCGGCGCTGTAATCGCCATCAATGGCCGGGGCCTTGAGGTTGCGCAATTGCGCTTCGTCGAACAGTAACTGGATGTTCGCCTGCCGGGCAATCTGGCTCAACGACGTGGCCAGCGACTGCGCCGGCAGGTGCAGATTGATCGATTCGGCGTGGGCTTGCAGGCTCAGCGACAGGCAGGCGGCGAGCAGGGTCGGGCGAAGGCAGACGAGCGGATAGGACGAAGACACGCGAAACATTGAATCCCCCAGGGCGGCGAAAAGGCCAAAAAGGTCTGCGTACACAACGCAGACCGGAGGAAGACGCGGCAGGCAAAAAAAACCTCACATGCGAATGAAAAATATTCTCATGTGTGGTTTTTCAGCGCGCTTCGATCCGTATCTGACCGTTGGCCAGGGCGACGGTTTTCACCGGGAGTAGCGCCGGGAGCGCGTTAAGCAAGGCATCGGGATCATTCACATCGAGGTTGCCGGAGACTTTGAAACGTCCGAGTTTTCCCTCGGCCAACAACACCGGACGCGCACGATAAAGATTCAACTCGTCGATCAGGCTGGCCAGTTCGCGATTGCGAAACGACAGGTGTCCGCTGCGCCAGTCCGCGACTTGCCCGTCAGTCAGGGATTGTTGTTGCAGTGTGCCGCTGGCAAGGTCAAGCGAGGCCTGTTGCTGCGCACCGAGCAGGGTTTGCGTCTTGCTGTCCGGCGCAAACGCGACCTGGCCATGGGCGACGCTTACCACCACTTGCTTGTCGGTGCGCCGCACATCAAAACCGGTGCCGACCACCCGCACCGTCGATTCGCCGGTGTGCACCCACAGTGGGCGCTCTTTGTCGGGCGCCACATCGAGGTAGATCTGGCCTTGATCCAGATAAATCTGCCGCTGCTGGCCGTCGAACGCGATGCGCAGCCGGGTGTTGGCGTTGACCGACAAGGTGCTGCCGTCGGGCAGATTGAAGGTGCGCGCGCCTTTGGCCTGGGCCGCAATCTGTTCTTGATAGACGCCATGGGGCGTGCCGAGGCTGAACGCCAGCACCGCACACACCAGTGCCGCCGCAACAGCCAGGGCCGGGCGCCAGGCATTCGGTTTGCGCTGCACAATCAGCGGCACCGGTTTGTTCTGTTGCTGGAGTTCAGCGAGGTCGGCCCACAATTCTTCGAACGCCCGGTAGGCCTTGGCGTGTTCAGGCTCGTTCATCCACAGCTCGAAGGCCTGGCGATCGGCGTTGCCGTCTTCCTGGCGATTGCGCACAAACCAGCTCGCGGCCTGGGCATCGATGCCGTCATCCGGCAGATCGCTGTCGATCTCGTGTCGGGGATTCATTCTGGCTGCTCCGTGCCGTTCTTGTGGTCCAGGCGTTGCTTGCAATGCAACAGGGCGAAGGCGATGTGCTTTTCCACCATGCTCAAGGAAATGCCCATGCGCTCGGCAATCTGTGCCTGACTCAGGCCTTCAAAGCGGTGCAGCATAAGGGCTTCTCGACGGCGCGGCGAGAGTTCGGCGAGAACACCTTTAAGTTGCTCCAGACGTTGCAGGCGTTGCGCGCCGGCCAACGGGTCATGCTGGTCGTCGGAAACGGGTTCCGGGTCTGCCTCGTGATGGGGCTGCACGATGTGTCGCACCTTCTGCCGACGCCAGTGATCGCGCAGCAGGTTACGTGCCATCTGGAACAGAAATGCCCGTGGTTGTTCGACCTTGGCGCGGTCGCCGTAGTCGAGCCATTGGGTGAACACGTCCTGGGTCATGTCCGCCGCGTCGCTGGGGTTATCCGTGCGTTTGCGCAGGTAATGCAGGATGTCCCCGTAGAACCGGCGAAAGGAGTCAGCCGACAACGGGTCGGGCGTGAGGCGAGGCATGGATATCCTTCTTGACGAAGCGCGGTGCAGAAAGTCGCGGATGATATCGAGAATTATTGCTATTTGTCTTCTGGCACGTGAGGACTCATCTCAAGAAGTGGCTAAACCGTGTGGAGGGTCTTTACTGTCAGGCAACTTTGACTGGATCAATCGACAGGAGAAGCACCATGTCTGGATGGTATGAACTGAGCAAAACCAGCATCGGGCAGTTTCGCTTTGTGCTGAAAGCGGCGAATGCCGAAATCATTCTGAACAGCGAGCACTACACCACCCGCGCCGCTGCCGAGGGCGGGATTGCCGCCGTGCAGAAAAACAGCCCGCTGGATGAACGCTACGAGAAAAAGACCACCAAGGATGGTCATCCTTACTTCAACCTCAAGGCGGGTAATCACGAGGTGATTGGCAGCAGCGAGGCATATTCCTCGGACGCTGCGCGGGAGAAGGGCATCGCCAGCGTCAAGGCGAACGGGCCGACCACGGTGATCAAGGACAAGACGTTGCCGGTGCTTTGAACCCCAACACAAATCCCCTGTGGGAGCGAGCCTGCTCGCGAAGGCTGCTTAACATTCGACAAATATGTTGAATGTCAGATTGCTTTCGCGAGCAGGCTCGCTCCCACATTGGTTCTATGTATGTGTTGAAATCAGCGCAGTGCTTTCAGCAATCCTTGAAGCTGCCCGAAACCCGCCTCGCTCAGCGGAAACACCGGCAACCGTGGATCACCCACTTCCAGCCCGGTCATGCGCAACCCGGCCTTGATCGTCGCCGGCAAACCGCCCTTGAGGATGAAGTCCAGCAGCGGCAACTGGCGATAGAACAACTCACGCGCCTTGCCCATATCATTGGCCAGCACCGCTGCATACAAATCCAGATTGAGCTGCGGGATCAGGTTCGGCGCCGCCGTGCACCAGCCTTTCGCCCCGGCGGCAAACGCTTCCAGCGCGAGTGGATTGCAGCCGTTGTAGAACGGCACCTGACCTTCGCCGAGCAGTTGCAGCTTGTGCATGCGCTGGATGTCGCCGGTGCTTTCCTTGACCATCGTGACGTTTTCCACGGCGTTGAAAATCCGCAGGATCAACTCCACCGACATGTCCGTGCCGCTGGTGGCCGGATTGTTGTAGAGCATGATCGGCACGCCGATGCTCTCGCCGATGGCGCGGTAGTGGGCGAGGATTTCCGCTTCGCTGAGTTTCCAGTAGGACGCCGGCAGCACCATCACCACATCGGCGCCATGGGCCTCGGCGAAACGCGCGCGGCGCACCGCTTTGGCGGTGGTCAGGTCGGACACGCTGACGATGGTCGGCACGCGTTTCGCCACATGCTGGATACTGAATTCGCTGACCTGATCCCACTCCGCGTCGCTCAGGTAAGCGCCTTCGCCAGTGCTGCCCAGCGGCGCGATGGCGTGGACGCCGCTGTCGATCAGGCGGTCGATGGAACGCCCGAGCGCCTGCAGATCGACACCTTCGCCATTGGCGGTAAACGGGGTGATGGTGTAGCCGATGATGCCGTGAATGTTTGGGGTCGACATGGGATCGCTCCTTTTGAAAATGAATGAGATCAGTTCAGGCAATCGGCGTGTTGGCGCAGGTTCTGCCGAGCGTAATAGTTGAACGCGGCGGCGTGGCGCTTGGGCTTGGAAATCCAGTCATGGGCTTCGCGACCCAGCTCCGGCAAGATCGGTTTGATCGTCCCGGCGCTCATGGCCAGCAGCTGCAACTTCGCCGCGCGTTCGATCAGTTGCGCAATCACACAGGCTTCTTCGATGCTCGCGCCGGTGGACAACTGGCCGTGGTGGGAAAGCAGGATCGCGCGTTTGTCGCCGAGCGCGCCGGCAATGATGTCGCCTTCTTCATTGCCCACCGGCACTCCGGGCCAGGCTTCGAGAAACGCGCAATCTTCATAGAGCGGGCACAGGTCCATGTGCGAAACCTGCAACGGCACTTCAAGCATCGACAACGCGGCCACATGGGTCGGGTGCGTATGAATGATGCAGTTCACATCCGGCCGGGCGCGGTACACCCAACTGTGGAAACGGTTGGCCGGGTTCGGCATGCCGTGGCCTTCGAGCACTTCCAGGTCTTCGTTGACCAGCAACAGATTGCCGGCGGTGATTTCATCGAAACCCAGGCCCAATTGCTGAGTGTAATAGGTGCCAGGTTGCGGGCCGCGAGCGGTAATCTGCCCGGCCAGGCCGGAGTCGTGACCATTCTCGAACAGGATGCGGCAGGTCAGGGCCAGCTTTTGCCGGTCGGTCCACGTATTATCCGCCAGGGTGTTTTGCATCTGGATCAGCGCTTGCTTGACCAGTTGGTCTTTGGGGAGTGCTAAGGTCTTGGCCATATCGGTGTCCTTTGGCTGGTTCAACGGACGTCGGGTTTGCGTTTTACCCGTTGCTTGCAAGGTCGTGGGTGAATGCAAATGACACTAAAGAGGCTATATGACACGTTGTGTCATTGGCAAGCACAAATCGTCGGCTCCTTGATGGATTAATCGCTTCGCATGTCTATCCGTTTGAAATTACTCAGGAAAAAACTTGGCGTGACCTTGGAGGCCCTGGCCGAAAAGTCCGGCATGACCAAGAGTTATCTGTCGAAAGTCGAGCGCGGGCTGAACACCCCGTCGATCGCGGCTGCGCTGAAACTGGCCAAGGCGCTGAACGTGAAGGTCGAGGAGTTGTTCTCCGAGGACAACATCAGCCTCGACAGCTACAGCCTGGTGCGCAGCGACGAGCGCCAATCACTGGCCGCCAACGATCACAGCCCCGGCTACGCGGTGCTGGCGCATCAGGTCAGTGAACGCAGCCTGTTGCCGTTCATCATCTACCCGCCGAACGAATTCACCGACAAGACCTTCAAGGAACACCTTGGAGAAGAGTTTCTGTTTGTCCACGAAGGGCAGGTGGAAGTGGACTTCATGAACGAGCGGGTGCTGCTCAATCGCGGCGATGCGCTGCACTTCAATGCGCAGAAACCGCATCGGATCCGGTCAGTGGGGGAGGTGCAGGCGCAGTTGCTGGTGGTGGTGCATAGCAGCGAAGAATGAGTTGACTGGGCTGACGCCTTCGCGAGCAGGCTCGCTCCCACATTGGAATGCATTCCCCCTGTGGGAGCGAGCCTGCTCGCGAAAGTGGCGCCGCTAAACCTCGACCGGAACCGTCAGCTTCGGGCTACCAAGCGCATGTGTCTTGGAATCAAAAAACCGCAACTCAACCCCCGTCCCCTCAAACACCTTCGCGTAATGCCGCTTCTGGTGCTGGATAAACGCCTTGGTTCGCGGGTAAATCGACACCGCCACCACCTTCGGTTTTGCCTGGCGCAACGCGTGGATGATGTGGCTGTCCTGCTCGCCCAGCGCATGCCCGAAGATGCACAACCCCTCGCCATGCCCCAATAACTGGTCATAGCAAAACGACAAATAATCCGAACTGCGGATGGTCTTGAGTTTGTCCTGGGCCGAGCCTTCGTTGACGAACAGCGGCACGTCATCCAGCGTCTTGATCGTGTTGTTGATCGCGAAACTGCCGAGCAATGTGCCCTCGGTCGACATCAATTTGCGTGCGGTGCCGTCCTGGTTGCGCACCAGGTGCAGGCCACCGTGCAGGTACAGCAAACGCGGCTTGTCGGTCGCGCTGGCGCTCAAGTCGAAGCTAGGCTCCGTGCCGTGAAACAGGTCGGTGATCGCATCAGGCTGGTGCTGGATCGCCCAGTTGCCGAGCAAATCGTAATTGGTGGTGAACACCGTCTGATAGTTGGCCAGTTCCCGGTTGATCGTCGCCAACGTCGACGGCACCACCAGTCGCCAAGGAATGTGCACCGCGTGCACGGTGTTGATCAGCGCTTCCTTGATTGCGTAGTAGCGATTGCGCGGCGCGGCGGAGCTGACGGCCAGGGCCTTGTTGACGCGGCTGGTGATTTTCAGAGCGCTGAGGACCTGCTCGAAACTGCGGGTCTGCAAGGCATCGAACACACTCAACTCGGACTGGCTCAGGGGTTTTTCTTCGACAGTGCGCGCATTTTCGAACAACGAGTCGTAGCCAAAGTCATCCCACACCGCGCGGCTGGCGCCGTTGCCCAGCAGCAGGCCGCTGAACGAAGCGGTGGTGCGCAAGGCGTTCCAGTCTTCAAGTTGGGCATCAACATCCTGGAAATCGGTCATTGCGTTGGTCGTCTCAAAAGCGAAAGGTCTGATGGGCGGCGACTTTATCACGACCGGGGGTTGAGCCAGATCAACATGCGCCGTGACCGATCGGTCGATCCTGTGCTCATCCGCTGAATTGGAGCTATCGATTCGGCCCCTCGCAGGAGATTCGCTCATGAGCAGCACGTTTTTCATCCCCGCCGTGAACATCATGGGCATCGGTTGCCTCGACGAAGCCATGGATGCCATCCGCAAGTACGGTTTTCGCAAGGCGCTGATCGTCACCGACGCCGGGTTGGCCAAGGCCGGCGTGGCGGCGATGATTGCCGAAAAACTGGCGGTGCTGGACATCGACTCGGTGATTTTCGATGGCGCCAGGCCTAACCCGAGCATCGCCAATGTTGAGCGTGGCTTGGGCCTGCTCAAGGAAAGTCGCTGTGATTTTGTGGTGTCGCTGGGCGGCGGTTCGCCCCACGACTGCGCCAAAGGCATCGCCCTGTGCGCGACCAACGGCGGGCAGATCCGCGACTACGAAGGCGTCGATCAATCCGAGAAGCCGCAACTGCCGCTGATCGCGATCAACACCACGGCCGGCACCGCCAGCGAGATGACGCGTTTCTGCATCATCACCGACGAATCGCGCCACGTAAAAATGGCCATCGTCGACCGCAACGTCACGCCGTTGCTGTCGGTCAACGACCCGGCGCTGATGGTCGCGATGCCCAAAAGCTTGACCGCCGCTACCGGCATGGACGCGCTGACCCACGCCATCGAAGCCTACGTTTCCACCGCCGCCAACCCGATCACCGACGCCTGCGCACTGAAAGCCATCACCCTGATCAGCAACAACCTGCGTCTGGCCGTGCGCGATGGCAGCGACATGGCGGCTCGGGAAAACATGGCGTACGCGCAGTTCCTCGCCGGCATGGCGTTCAACAACGCTTCGCTGGGATATGTCCACGCCATGGCCCACCAACTGGGCGGTTTCTACGACTTGCCCCACGGCGTGTGCAACGCAGTGTTGTTGCCGCATGTGCAAAGCTTCAACGCGCTGGTCTGCGCGGATCGCCTGACCGATGTGGCCCACGCCATGGGCGCCGATATTCGTGGTTTCAGCCCGGAAGAGGGCGCGCAAGCGGCCATCACGGCGATTCGCAGTTTGGCCCGGGACGTGGAAATCCCCGGCGGCTTGCGTGACCTTGGCGCCAAGCTCAACGACATCCCGATCCTCGCCACCAACGCTCTGAAAGACGCGTGTGGCCTGACCAACCCCCGCGCGGCGGATCAACGGCAGATCGAGGAGATTTTCCGCAGCGCGTTCTAAACGGTTTTGCGACCCGGCGCGAGCTTCACGCAGAGCATCGCGCCCAGGGCCAGCAAGGTGCACAGCAACGACAACGGCCACGCCTGCTGACTGGCGATCAGGCTGGCGATGCCGCCAATGACGGCGGCCATCAGTTGATGAATGAAACCGCTCAACGCCATCGCATAGGCACCGCCGACCGGTGAGCCGTCGTTGGCCAGCGACAGGCTGATCGGATAATTCAGCGACTGGCCGAGCACCGCAAAGCAGTAGGGCAGCCAGAACAGCAGCGCCACCGATGTCCCCGCCAGACTCCCCAGCAACATCACTCCGCAGCCGGCCAACACCAGCCCCACACCCAGGGTCATCAGCCAATGCTGACCAGTGCGCAGCACGAAGCGATTCACCCCCAGCGCTCCGAGGAAATACGCTGCACTGATTGGCCAGCCCAGCAATCCATATTCCACGGCGGACCAGTTGAACGGTCCCTGCAGAATCAATGGCGCTGCGCTGTTAAATGCGATGATCACCCCGTAACCGAGGCCACCAGCCAGGGCCGGCAGCAGGAACGCTCTATGGCGCAAAATGCGCCAGTAAATTGGCCATGCGGAGGACTGCGCATTTTCTTCTGTCAGCACCGGGAAGGCGACCCGTGACACGATCAGCGCCATTGCCAGGCTCACGCTTCCCAGCAGATAAAAGATCCCCGGCCAGCCCAGCGTCACTTGAATGATCGACCCCAAATACTGGCCAATCCCCAACGCCACCACGAAGGAAATCGAAATCCAGGACAGCGCCTTGGCCAGCAGATCACCGCGAAAACTGTCGCGGATCAACACCCGGGCCATCACCGAAATTCCGCTGGCGCCAATGCCCTGAATCAGTCGAAAACACAGGAAGGACTCCAGCGTCTGGCTCAAGGGCAAGGCCAGGTTGCCCAGGCCATAGATGCCGAGTGCCGCGAGCAACACCGGTTTACGCCCGATTCGCTGGCCAAGGCTGCCCCAGAACAACATCGGCAGCGCCATGCCGATCAGGTACACCGCCAACCCCCAGGACACCTGCGATGCCTCGGCGGACAAATGCCGGGCAATCTCCGGCAGCGCCGGCAGGTAAATGCTCATGCCCAACTGCGCGAGAAAAACCGTGCTGCAGGTGACGAGGAGGGTGGTGGTGCTTTTCATGGAATCTTCCCTGGGTTCAGCCGTTGACGTCCCGGCCGTGAGTGCGCAAAAGCTCGGTGATGAGTTCACAAAAGTGGCGAATCAACGTGGCTTCCATATCGGCGCGCAACGTAATCCGGATCGCCGCCTGACCTTGCGCAACCACCGGGAAAAACACCGCCGAGGTGAAGAAACCGAGATTGGCCAGTTCGGTCGCCAGGCTGTTGGCCAGCGCTGCTTCACCACAGCGGATCAGGCGGATCGCCATGTTGCTGCCGTGCTGTTCGGTGCGGATCAGGCTGTCAAAGAGCTGGATATTAACCTGAAGTTTTTCCTGCCACGCGGCGAATTCAGCGGTGCGGTGCAGCTTGATCGAAGCCCGGCCGGCACCGATGGCAGCGCTGTTGAGGCTCTGCGACCAATTGCTCGGGCCACCGTAACGGTGAATCAGCTTCTTCTGGCGTTCGCTGCCGAGCATGACCACGCCGCCACTGGCACCGAACGACTTGCCCAGTGACGCGACGATCAGGCAGTCATCATCAAGGGCCTGAAACCGGGGGCGTGCCAGACCGGCGCCGAGTTTTCCGACAGCGGAAAGGGCGTGGGAATCGTCCAGGTAGAGAAACAGCCCATAGCGATCCTTCAGGTACAACAGACTGTCCATGTCCGCCACCCCACCCATGCTGTAGGCGCTATCGGCCACGTACGCGACAGTGGTGTTTTGCTGACACTGTTGTTCCAGGAAATCCATGTCGTTATGCGGACACGTCACAACTCTGGTTTCGTCCGCACACGCAGCTTTCAGGTGATTCATCGAGTAATGCGCCAAACGGTCGAACATCATGACAGGAGGACGGTTTTCGGTGAAGACGCCGCTGGCCAGCAACGGCAGGATCCCGGCGCTCGCTGCGCTGCACGACAGGGTACTGAGGCAACGGGTGCCGAACAGCTCGGACAGCTCGGTTTCGTACTGTTCCAGAATCGCCAGTTTGCAGCGATTTTTCGAGTTGGCGACGCGCAGGGTGCCGGTTTCCCACAATGTGCTCATGGCGCCCTTGAGCAGATCGGGATGGTGATCCAGGCCCAGGTAAGAGGTGGTGCAGAAGTGATGAAATACCCGCCCGTATTGATCAACCATGCGGTTGGCGCTGCGGATGTCGACGTTGAGTCCGGCGACTTTCCCGGCTTCGGCGGTTTCCCAATCGTGATCCGCCAGCGCGATCAGTTTTCGATAGTTGGTAAAGGGGTTTTGCGTGTGCGTTGTCTGGTCCATGTGAGCGTGCCTTTCCTTGGGTGATGAAGCGGTCCGTGTGTGTTTCCAGACTTTACAGAGGGCGGCGGAAGCAATGAATCGGCCGATTCCGGCAGGGTTGAGTGTTTCAAGAGATTTATGTGTAGGAAGGTGTGTTGTGAGGCTGTAGGCCAAAATCGGGCTATCCTGCCGACTCAGCCGAACCCAAGTCATCGAGCCTCCCATGCTGCAAAAAAGCCTGATCCGCCGTCTCGACCTGATCACCCTCCAACTGTTCGTTGCCGTTCACGAAGAGGGCACGCTGACCCGTGCCGCCACCCGTGAAACCATCGCGGTGTCGGCGGCCAGCAAGCGTTTGATGGAGTTGGAGGAAGCATTCGGCATCAGTCTATTCGTGCGCCAGGCCAAGGGCATGACCCTGACGGCGGCCGGGGAAACCTTGCTGCACCATGCTCGGCAGATGCTGTTCAATGTCGAGAAAATGGGCCTTGAGCTGGGCGAGCACAGCCACGGAATTCGCGGTTATGTGCGGATGCTGGCGAATCTGTCGGCGATCATTCAGTTCCTGCCGGAAGACCTGCGGGACTTTTCTGAGCGTCATCCGCAAGTGAAGACTGATCTTGAAGAGCGGCCCAGCAGCGGGGTGATTCAAGGCGTGCTCGACGGCGTGGCGGACCTCGGGATTTGCTCCAGCGACAGCGACGTCAAGGGGTTGCACAGAGTGCTGTATCGCCAGGACAAACTGGTGGTGTTGATGCCGGCGGATCATCCCCTGGCCAGCCGCGAAACCCTGGCGTTTGCCGACACGCTGGGCAGCGACTATGTCGGTTTGCATGCCGCCAGTTCGATCAACATGCGCACCCACGCGGCGGCGCGCAAGGCGGGCAAAGTGCTGCGGTTGCGGATCCATGTGCCGGGGTTTGATGCGATGTGCCGGATGGTCCAGGCGAACATGGGCATCGGGATTTTGCCGCACAAAGCCTATGAATTGTTCGGGCGCGCGCTGGGGTTGCATGCGGTGCCGTTGACGGACGACTGGTCGGATCGGGCGTTGATTCTGGTGGTGCGGGATGAGGCGGGGTTGTCGCCGGTGAGTCGGATGTTGTTTGAGCAGTTGCGTGGCCAGGTCTGATAAATCTTTGTTGAATGGGGCGGCCTCTTCGCGGGCAAGCCTCGCTCCTACAAGTATTGCGCCGCCCCTGTAGGAGCGAGGCTTGCCCGCGAAGGCTGACCTGAGGTCGCGACAATCTTCAACCGAGCGTTCGCGTTTCACGAACACCCCTTGCCAACTGAAGGTTGGATTCCCCACCCCCCGGTCCTCTAGCCTTGGCACATATTCCAAGAACAAGAGGTACCCCGCGATGACTGCCCCCTTGAGTGCAATCAAAGTAATCGAGATCGGCACGCTGATCGCTGCGCCGTTTGCCGCGCGCATGCTCGCCGAATTCGGTGCCGAGGTGATCAAGATCGAAGCCATGGGCCAGGGCGATCCCCTGCGCAAATGGCGCAAGCTGCACGAGGGCACCTCGCTGTGGTGGTACCTGCAATCGCGTAACAAGAAGTCCCTGGCGCTGAATCTGAAATCCCCTGAAGGCATCGAATTGGTCAAGCAACTGGCGACCAGCGCCGACGTGCTGATCGAAAACCTGCGCCCCGGTGCCCTGGAAAAACTCGGCCTGGGCTGGGACGTGCTGCACGCCCTCAACCCCAACCTGACGCTGGTACGCATCTCCGGTTACGGCCAGACCGGCCCTTACCGCGACCGTCCGGGGTTCGGCGCCATCGGCGAGGCCATGGGCGGGATTCGCTACACCACCGGCACCCCCGGTTCGCCACCGGCCCGGGTCGGTGTCAGCCTCGGTGATTCCCTGGCGTCGTTGCACGCGGTGATCGGCGCGCTGATGTCGTTGCTGCGGGTCAAGACCGGGCAGGGCGGCGGGCAAGTGGTCGATGTGTCACTGGCCGAAAGCGTGTTCAACGTGATGGAAAGCCTGGTACCGGAATACGACATGCAGGGCCATATCCGCGAACGCAGTGGCGGCGCGCTGCCGGGCATCGCACCGTCCAATACCTATCTCACCGCTGATGGTGCTTACGTGGTGATCGCCGGCAACAGCGACCCGATCTACAAGCGCTTGATGAATGTGATCGGTCGCAGCGATCTGGCCGACGCGCCGGAATTCGCCCACAACGACGGGCGTGCCTTGAAAAGCAATGTACTCGACGCCGCGATCACGCACTGGACCAGCAGCCTGCCGATCAACGACGTGCTGTCGGCCCTCGAAGCCGCCGAAGTTCCGGCCGGGCGCATCTATTCCGTGGCCGACATCGTTGCCGATCCGCACTATCAGGCGCGGGACATGCTGCTCAACGCCGACCTGCCCGGCGGCGCCACGGTGAAGATGCCGGGCATCGTGCCGAAACTCTCGGAAACCCCCGGCGGTGTGAACTGGTCCGGGCCGCAACTGGGCCAGCACACTGACGGCATCCTCGCCGGGTTGGGCCTGACCGGTGCTGACATCGAACGGCTGAAAGCCGAAGGGGTGGTGCAATGATCACTGACTTTTCCGAGACGCTGATCGTCCAGGAAGTCTCGCCGCGCGACGGTTTGCAGATCGAGCCGACCTGGGTTGAAACCGTCGACAAGATTGCGCTGATCGATCAACTGTCGCTGGCCGGGTTCAGCCGCATCGAGGCCGGTTCGTTCGTCTCGCCGAAAGCTATTCCGGCGCTGCGTGACGGTGAGCTGGTGTTCAAGGGCATCACCCGGCAGCCCAGCGTGATCTATGTCGCGCTGATCCCCAACCTCAAAGGCGCGCAACGGGCGCTGGCGACACAGGCTGATGAGTTGAACCTGGTGATGTCCGCCAGCCAGACCCACAACCTCGCCAATATGCGCATGCGTTGCGAAGACTCGTTGGCGGCGTTCGGCGAGATCGTGCAATACGTTGGTGGCACGCAGGTGCGACTTAACGGCAGCGTCGCCACCACATTCGGTTGCCCGTTCGAGGGCAAGATCGATGAGGATCGCGTGTTGCAGATCGTCGAGGCCTATCAAGAACTCGGCATTCAAGGCATCACCCTGGCTGACACCACCGGCATGGCCAATCCACGACAGGTAGATCGACTGGTGCGTCGGGTGTTGCAACGGGTTGCGCCGGCGGACCTGACACTGCATTTCCACAACACCCGTGGCCTGGGCCTGTGCAACGTCCTCGCTGCCTACGAGGCCGGTGCCCGACGCTTCGACGCCGCGCTGGGCGGGCTTGGCGGTTGCCCGTTTGCACCGGGGGCCTCGGGCAATATCTGCACCGAAGACCTGGTCAACCTGTGCGATGAAATCGGCATCCACACCGGCATCGATTTGCCGCTGCTGCTGAAACTGTCCCGAGGCTTGCCGGCGCTGCTGGGCCATGAAGTGCCCGGTCAACTCGCCAAGGCCGGACGCAATTGCGACCTGCACCCGACCCCGTCCTAAGCACACCGAATAACCCCCTGTAGGAGCGAGGCTTGCCCGCGAAAACGGTCTCCCATTCAACATCGATGGAGACTGACACACCGCCTTCGCGGGCAAGCCTCGCTCCTACAAAAAGCGCGCATCAACGCACCTCAACCAGACAACAAAAACAATCGGACACCCACGGGAAGTCCGCCTGGAGAAACCCACATGAGCCTCAATGTACTGGAGGCGGGCGCGAGCCCGTCCGTTAGCCACGACGTCGAAAAAGCCCTGGTCAGCAAAGTGGCCTGGCGCCTGATGCCGCTGATCATGGTCTGCTACCTGTTCGCGTTTTTCGACCGCATCAACATCAGCTTCGCCAAGTTCCAGCTACAGACCGACCTGAGCCTGAGTGACACCGCCTACGGTCTCGGCGCCGGCCTGTTCGTCGTCGGTTACGTGCTGTTCGAAGTGCCGAGCAACATGATGCTGTACAAGGTCGGCGCCCGGCGCTGGATCGCCCGGATCATGATGTCCTGGGGCGTTGCCACCGCCGCCATGGTCTTCGTCAACAGCGAATGGCAGTTCTACGCGCTGCGCTTTGTGATCGGCGCGATGGAGGCCGGTTTTGCGCCAGGCGTCCTGTATTACCTGACGCTGTGGTTCCCGCAGCACTATCGCGGGCGCATTACTTCGATGCTGTTTCTGTCCTCGGCGTTTGCCGGGCTGGTCGGCGCTCCGTTCTCCGGTCTGGTGCTGCAACACCTTGATGGCGTGATGGACATGCGCGGCTGGCACTGGCTGTTCCTGCTCGGCGGCGTGCCCTGCATCCTGCTCGGTTTCCTGGTACTGAAGTTGCTCAAGGACCGCATTGAAGACGCGCATTGGCTGACGCCTTTGGAGAAGACGTTGCTGGCCAGTCGCATTGCTCACCATGAGCCACACAAGGGCGGCGGTTCATTGCTCGCGGCATTGCGGATTCCGGGGTTCCTGACCTTGGGGCTGATCTACTTCCTGATCCAGGTCGCGTCCTACGGCTTGAATTTCTGGGCCCCGCAATTGATCCGCAGCGCCGGTACAGAAAGCCCGGTGATGATCGGTTTGCTGACGGCGATCCCTTATATCTGCGGCGCGATCAGCATGGTGGTGATCGGGCGATTGTCGGACTCGACCGGTGAGCGGCGCAAGTTTGTCGCCGGCCTGGTGACGCTGGGCGCGGTCGGATTCTTCTGCGCCGGGATCTTCGCCAACCACACGACCTTCCTGATTGTCGCGCTGGGCTTGCTCGGTGCCGGGATCATTGCCTGCATCCCGAGCTTCTGGACCCTGCCGCCAAAACTGTTGGCCGGTGCGGGTGCCGGTGCGGCGGGCGGGATCGCGGTGATCAACACCCTCGGGCAGTTTGGCGGCATCGTCAGCCCGGTGATGGTAGGGCGGATTAAAGACCTGACCGGCAGCACCACCCCGGCGCTGTACGTCATCGGTGTCGCCGCGCTGATTGCTGCTGCGCTGCTGTTGTGGGGGTTGCCGCAAAAACTGCGCACGCTCGACAAGTTTTAAAAGATTGCAGCCTTCGGTAGCTCCTACAGGGACCACGCATCCCCGTAGGCGCTGCCGGAGGCTGCGATCTTTTGTTTTTTAAGAGGCCGCAATCACCGCTTTCGCAGGTGAATCACTGAACTGAATCAACACCACCCCCGCCACCAGCAACACCGCGCCAAACACCCGAGGCAAGGTCAACTGCCGCTCCAGCAACCCGAACAACCCGAAATGGTCGAGCACCATCGAGGCAATCACTTGCCCGGCCAGCGCCAGCACCACAAAGCCCGACGCACCGAGTTTCGGCAGCAACATCACCGCCAGCGCCACAAAGCACACCCCGAATACGCCACCCGCCCACATCCACAGCGGCGCCTTGCTGATAAAACCCACCGAGGGTAGCGGCAAACGCAGGGCGAGGATGATCGGCAACAGCACCAGCAAACTCACCAGCAACGAAGCCAGTGTCGCCCATAGCGGATGCCCGAGGCCGCGACTCAGATTGGCGTTGATCGCACTCTGAAACGGCACCACCGCCCCGGCAATCACCGCCAGCAACAACAGACCGGCCCACTGCAACGTACTCATGATCATGTCTCCAACAGGTTTTGCTGGACTGTAGAGTATTCGTCGCGCAGATTTAAATTCCGTTTTGCTATCCGGAACATGCATCAGATGAATGATCTTCGGCGTATCGATTTGAACCTGCTGGTCATCCTCGACGCCTTGCTCAGCGAACAGCACGTAACCCGCGCCGCCGAGCGGCTGCACCTGAGTCAGCCGGCGGTCAGCCATGCGTTGGGACGTTTGCGCGACCTGCTCGGCGATCCGTTGCTGGTGCGCGCGGGTGCCAGTCTGGTACCAACCCCGAGAGCGCTGGAGCTGATCGCGCCACTGGCCGAAGCCCTGGCCCAGGTGCAATCGCTGCTGGCGCCCAACACCTTCGATCCGGCAACCGCCAAGCGCACTTTTCGCCTCGCGATGTCCGACTACGGCGCCGCCATCGTCCTGCCGGGCCTGATCCGCACACTGCGCCGGGAAGCACCGGGCATCGACCTGCAAATCAGCCACGCCAGCCGCGAAGGCATGCTCGATGGCGTGCTCAACGGTGACATCGACGTGGCGGCGGGCGTGTTTCCCGAACTGCCCAACGAATTGCGCAGCACGCCGCTGTTCGACGAGCACTACGCCTGCCTCGTCGACCGCCACAGCCTGCCCGCCGACGGCACGCTAGACCTCCCAACCTACCTTTCCCGCCCCCACGTCCTGCTGGAAATGCGCGGCAGCGGCACCCCGGAAATCGAACGGGCATTGACTGCGTTAAGAGAGCGCCGCCGCGTAGCCATCAGCCTGCCGCACTGGAGCGTGGCGCCGGAATTTATCAGCGGGACAGATTTGATCCTGACCGTGGCTTCCCGTGGGTTGCGCGGGATTGATGAGGAGTCGCTGATTGTCGTTGCGCCGCCGTTTCATATCCCGTCGTTTAGTTTTGTGTTGGTCTGGCATAAGCGGCGGGGTGGGGATCAGGCGTTGAATTGGTTGAATGGGCGGATTGAGCAGGGAATAAAACCAGTCGCTGATTAATTTCAGGAAATACACACCCTGTAGCAGCTGGCGAAGCCTGCGTTCGGCTGCGCAGCAGTCGTGAAATCAGTCAGCGCGGTGTTTCAGGAAGACCGCGCGATCAGGTTTTACGACTGCTACGCAGCCGAACGCAGGCTTCGCCAGCTGCTACAGGGGGCGTTACGGTCGTAACAATTGGTTGAACGGACGCTTCTTGCCGAGGATAGTGCGCGGCTGAATTCGTCTGATATTTATTGATACACACAAGGAACAGGGAATGACATTGAAGTCTGGGTTGATGGGGTGTGCGGCGCTGTGCGGTTTGGTGATGACGACGCAGGCGTTTGCTGAGTGTGAGAAACCAACGTTGTATGGCGATTTCGGTCATTCGACGTGCAAAGACTGGCCGGCATATCCGGGGCTGTCGATTACGGCGATGTCGCAGTTTGAATCGGGATTTTCGGCAAGCGGCTCCGGGCCTGAGGGGAAATATGATCTCGATCTGGCCGTTGTCTCGGCGGGTGAGTCGAAGCCGTTGGCGACGTATCACAAGTCAGATGCTTTTGAGTCGGATGCCATAGTTTTTGAAGACCTGGAACTCGATACCGCGCGCTACAAGCTCACGCCTGAGCTGCGGGCCTTTGGTGTGCGAGTCAGGTTCAAAGGATCATCCAGCGCCAATCCTATGGACGAATCCTGGCTGTCGCTCTATGTAAAAGAAGGCAACAAACTGCGTCCGGTATTGGAACGCCTGGTTGTGTATGCATACGGCGGCGAATGGGATACCCGCTGCGCCGGTGAACGATCAAACACTGTTCGAACCATCGAAATCGGTAAAACCAGCTCCCATGGCTACGCGGATTTGATCGTCAAGTCGGTAACGACCGGCATGGTTGGGGAAGGAGAAGGTGAGGCCTGTGACGTCAAATCGACTACCAGCAAACCTGTCGTGACCACACTTCGCTATGACGGCAAAAACTACGTGCTGCCAGGCGACTTCAAAGGCGTCTAACGACGGCGTATCGATCAGGGAAGAACATGATGACCACAAAGAAACTGCTGAACTCACTCGCCATACTCGGCTTGATGACTGCTGCCAGTCAGGCACAAGCCAGTTGCGAAGACCCCCCCTTCAGCACGCTATCGTTCACTATTTGCAAAGTCTGGCCGGCGTACGATGACCAGACCATCGTCGCCACATCGATATACAAGCCGGATTCCGCAGACGGCAACAATGATGGCGGAAACGTCGATCTGGAATTATCGGTTATTCATTCGGCAAGCTCGAAACCCCTGGCCACTTATCGCAAGAAAGACGCCTATTATTCGGATGCCGTGGCTTACGAAGGGCTGGCCATTGATACGGCGCGGTACAAACTGACGCCGGATGATCGCGCATTTGGTATTCGATCGAAGTTTGAACACGGCTCAAGCGTAAGTCCGTACCACAAAACCGAACTGGCCCTGTATCTCAAGGATGGCGACGCATTGCGCCCTGTGCTGGAAGGGCTGGTTATTGCTATGGGCCGGGGTGAATGGGACGGCAACTGCGCGGGGCAGGGCGATCGAACTCAAAGAACCGTCGATATTGGCAAAACAATGCATAACGGCTTTGCTGATCTGGTGGTCAGTTCCACGGTGACGGAAACCAAAAACTTCGTCGTCGGCGAAAAGTGCGAAAGCAAGTCCAAAAAGTTGAAACCCTCTCGGGTCACCCTGACCTACGACGGTAAGCAATACGTCGTGCCAGAAGCGCTCAAAGGTTAATTGCCCATGCTCACCGGCCTCAACCACCTGACCCTCGCCGTCACAGACCTGAACCGCAGCGTGGCGTTCTATCAAAACCTGCTGCAACTGCGCCTAGACGCAACCTGGGACACCGGCGCCTACCTCTCGCTACCGGGCCTGTGGTTGTGCCTGTCCCTCGACCCACTGCGCAACGCAGAACCCGCCGCCGACTACACCCATTACGCCTTCACCCTCAGCGCTGCGGATTTCCTGCCATTTGTCGAACGCCTGCGATCTGCCAGCGTGAAGGAATGGCGCGACAACCGCAGCGAAGGCGCGTCGTTCTACTTCCTCGACCCGGATGGCCACAAGCTCGAAGTCCATGTCGGTGATCTGGCCTCTCGGTTAAACGCCTGTCGGCAAAAGCCCTACGCAGGAATGAAGTTCTTCGACGATCAGTCAGTTGAACCCCAGGACCTGCGATAGACTTGCGAGCAATCGCCACAAACAGGACTTTCCCATGACCCCATCGCTGCTAATGGCCGTTCTCGCCTCCGGCTTCATCTACGGCATTACCCCCGGCCCGGGCGTGCTGGCGGTATTCGGAATTGGCGCGGCGCGCGGTCGACGGGCGGGTGCGGGGTTCTTGTGCGGGCATTTGCTCGGGGACGTGGTCTGGTGCAGCACGGCGTTGATCGCGATTGTCGGCGCCCGGGAAATCGGCAGCACGGCGTTTGATGTGCTGGGCGTGCTCAGCGGGCTGTATCTGTTCTGGCTCGGCCTGCGCGCGATTCGAGCTCGCCGCAGCAGCGCCGATACGCCGCAAGGGCCGGCGCGGCAGCCGTTCTGGCACGGCATTCTGTTCGGTCTGACCAACCCGAAAGCCTACCCGGTGGCGGTGGCGACATTTACCGCGCTGCTGTCCAGCCGCGCCGAATTGCTGCATTGGTCGATGTTGCCGTGGCTGATTGCCCTGAGCTTCGTGGGCGGATTGCTGGCGTACGCTATTCTCATAGGCATTGTCGGTGCGCGGCGAGTGCGCACCGTGTATCAACGTCATGAGTTGTTGATCACGCGGTTGTGCGGGGTGATGTTCATCGGTTTCGCCATCAACGCCCTGGCGCATGCGCTGCCGGGGTTGGTGACAAACAAGGCTTGAGACTGAACGCAGGGAGGCGTCAGTCGCACAGTCAGCGCTCAGGCGTTGACCGGTCAGGGACGGTTTTTTATCGCTGCATTGTCCGGACACGCGCCCTGCACCATGGCAACCCGAAATTCCGCGCCTTTGGCGAGCTACATCGACCTGTTGTTGGACGCCGTTTGTGCGGTGGATAAACAGGGTCGCTTTGTATTTGTCAGTGCGGCCTGCGAGCGTATTTTCGGCTACACCCCGGACGAATTGATCGGCCAGCCGATGATCGACATGGTGCACCCCGGCGACCGCCAGCGCACCCTCGACGCCGCGCGGGAAATCATGGGCGGCGAACCCAAGCTCAACTTCGAAAACCGCTACCTGCGCAAGGACGGTGGGGTGGTGCACATCCTCTGGTCGGCGCGCTGGTCGGAAGTCGATCAACTGCGCATCGCCGTCGCCCGGGACATCACCGAGCGCAAGCAGGCCGAGTCGCGACAAGCGGCGCTGTATGCGATTTCCGAAGCGGCCCACGCGGCGGAAGACTTGCTGGCGCTGTTCAAACGCATCCACACGATCATCGGCGAATGGCTGCCGGCGCTGAATTTTTCCGTCGCGCTGTACGACGAGCACTGCGCGCAGCTGAACTTCCCCTATCACGTCGATGATCGCGAGCATCAGCCCGAACTGCCCGGCACAGTCACCGGACGTTTGTGCGCCGAGGTCATCCGCAGCGGCCAGCCGATCCTGCTGACCCCGGACCAGAGCGAACTGCCCGAGGGCTTCGAAGTGCTGGTGGCGGGGCAGGATTCACCCTGCTGGCTCGGCGTGCCGCTGAACTCGCAAAACGGCACCATCGGCGCGCTGATCGTCAAAAGCGAGGCGGGCGGTGAACGCTACACCGAGCAGGACAAAGAACTGCTGCAATTCGTCTGCGCCCAAGTGGCGACCGCCATCGAGCGCAAACAATTGCACGCGCGGCTGCAGCGCATGGCCCAGTACGATCAACTCACCCAGTTGCCCAACCGCGAGTTATTGCGTGATCGGCTCAAGGCGTCACTAGCGCTGGCGCGTTCCGAAGGCGGACGAATGGCGTTGCTGTATGTCGATCTCGACCGCTTTAAACAGGTCAACGACACCCACGGCCATGCGGTCGGCGACATGCTGCTACAAGCGGTGGCCAATCGAATCAAAGGTTGTGTGCGGGACACCGACACGGTGGCGCGCATCGGTGGCGATGAGTTCGTGGTGCTGCTGCACAGCATTCATGCCGCAGAAGATGCCGAAAGCGTCGCCGTAAAAATCCGTCAAGTCCTGGGGCAACCGCTGCGCCTGGATGGTCACAGCCTGAACATCGAACCGAGCATCGGTGCCGCGCTTTACCCTGAGCATGGCCTGGAGGAAAAGCAATTGTTCCGCCACGCCGACGAGGCGATGTACGCCGTCAAACGCCTGCGCAATCGGCCGCTTGAAGTCTGAACGTTCGCTGCCGTTCGTCGCAGCATCCGCAGTTTTTCTAAACCTTTGGCCGGATGAGAATTCTGATCCTATGCGGACGTTTGCTCGCCGCGATCAACACCAAGAGGATGAGAATCATGCCTACTTCAAGAAACTCTAACTCGGGAAACTTCGCCAACGATCGAACGAAGGCGTCTGAAGCCGGTCGCAAAGGTGGGAAAACTACCACTACGACTGTCGAGAAAGACCCTGCGAAAACCGACATGGGCCGCAAAGGTGGTCAGAAATCTCGGTAGTGGCGTAAGTAGTTTTGATTGAGAGACGGGGGCGCAAGCTCCCGTTTGAATTTTATTTCGAGGAGGGCGCGACCATGAGCCGGATGGCCACCCGTTTACGCAATGCCAGTTTTGTCACGTTGCTGGGCCTGTTTGCCAGCAGCGCCTTTGCCCAGTCGCCTGCCGACTTCATTAACGATGCCTCCGCCAAAGGCATGGCCGACATCGAAGCCAGTCGCCTGGCACACCAGAAAACCGAATCCAAAGAGGTCAAGGACTACACCGTCGTGGTCATCAACGACCTGACCACCGCCAACCAGCACCTGGCTAAAATCGCCAAGAAGCTCGAGTTGCCTGTGGCGCCTCGGGAAGAAGTGATCGACAAGTCCAAGACGATGATCCCGGAAGTGAAGGATGGCCCGACCTTCGACCAGGCCTACGCGGCCAGTCAGGTGAAAACCACCCAGGAAGCCATCGCACAGATCGAGCAAGAAGCGCAGACCACCGACGTTCCGGAAATCAAAGCGTTTGCCGAAGAAACCTTGCCCAAACTGCAAAATCACCTGCAGATGGCCAAGGCCCTGCAAGCCAGCCGCTAGCCCTTACGCGGCGCGGGTGACCGAAGTCACCCGCGACAGGCGTCTCAGCATTGGTCGAACTTTGGTTTCGGCTTGTCGCCACTCGGGGCGACGTCCATGGCAATCGTTTCGCCTTCGCCGATCTTGCGATATTGCTTACGCAACTCTTCCAACTGCTTCAAATCCAGCGCCTCCAGCCCCAGCATCGCGTTCTGCGCGTCTTTCGTTACCCGCAGCAACTCATCGATCTTCAAGTGCAAGATATCGGTATCGCGGTTCTGGGTGTTCTGGATCAGGAACACCATCAGGAACGTGATGATGGTGGTCGAGGTGTTGATGATCAGCTGCCAGGTGTCGTTGTAGCCGAAGATCGGCCCGGTCAATCCCCACACAACAATCAGAATGATCGCGATCAAAAACGTCGTCGGACTGCCGGCCCACAAGGCAAGCTTCTGGGAGATCTTTGCGAATTTCATTGCCGTGTTCCTTATAGGGATGCGCCTGAAATTCAGACAGCGACGGCTTGCTGAAAATTCTATTGATCTGATGACGCCGCGATCTTGTGGGAGCGGGCTTGCTCGCGAAAGCGGTGGGTCAGCCCACATGGATGCCGGATGGGATGGCCTCTTCGCGAGCAAGCCCGCTCCCACAGGGTGTGCGATTAACTTTTAAGACTGGGTTCTCCGGCAGAAAGTGTCACCTCAACCTCCCAACTGAAATACCCCACCACTTCGCAGCTTTGATTCACCAGCATGAAACTCAATTCGCAGGCTGCAACGCCCGGGTTCAGGTGCGTGCATTCCCAATAGTGATCATCGGCCAGGTGGCTGCCGGGTTGGGTCGGGTTTTCCGGGTCAGGGGCTGGGACGGTGAGGCCGCTGCTGACTTGCAGTTTTGGCGGCGACAACACTTGGGAATCGCCCACGGTCATGTCGTAGAAAACCACGCTGTGTTCGGCGATCAGGCTCACGGTCCTGCCACGAATATGGAAGGTTTTTCCGTTACTGGTGGTAAATGTCAATTTACTGTCATTTTTAACGGTATCAGTCCCGCTGGCGATGTAGATAAATTCATCGCTGACAGTCGTCGGGTTTTCCGCGTCTAGGCTGGGGGTTGGATACTTTGCAAGCAGCGACTCAGCATCAACCACCAGCAACACATTGTTGGCCGTAGCGACACTGGATGAAGGCGATTTGATCGGTTCGGAAGTCATCATGGATTCCTTTCATGATGTTGGCACAAGACGGCAGCCGCTTCGGTTCATGCTAGACATCCTGTTCCTGCCGAAACGGCAACGAACGGGGTAGGCCCCTTGTCGCCAAGGGGCCAGCCTTCGTCAGTTGCGGATGGTGATGAACGGATCCCACGAGCAGCAGCCGACGACTTTGCAGTCGCGATCGACGATCAGGAAATGGAAGTGGTAGGTCACGCTACCACTCGACAGGGTTTCCGAAGACCAGTAATGGTTGTCGACTTTCTGGCAGCTCGGCACGGATGGGTTGCTGGTGTTAGGAACGGCGACGCAGGCCGTAGCCTTGCGTGGTGTGGGCGTGGAGATCAGTTCGTTGCCGACGTTACCGATGAATTTGTAGAAAATCACCGCCGTCTCGAAGCTTTGCGACAGGCTGGTTTCACGCCAGCGAATCAAGTCGCCTACCTGGGCTTTCAAGTTGAGTTCGCCACCGGCCTGACCATTGATCACGTTGTCCCGGTTAGTCACCATGTACACATGATTGACGTCGATCATCGTTGGCGACGCGGGATTCTTGCTGATGTTCGGGTAGTTTTTCAGAATGGTTTCGGTGTCGATTGAGACCAGCACATCCGTGACTCGAGACATAGTAAAGCTCCTTGTTCATAGTGATTGCCCGGCAACTTTCCAGGCATGACAACGCTTGCTTGCCTTACGGCCGTTGCTGAAACACTACGGGCGGAACCCACCATGCACGAGGCTTGAACAGGCCTTGCTCCATGCGTGCAAATTGACAGGTCGGGTTCCTTCCGACTGGCCGCGATTAGGACTATAGATGCGAAACATAGGCTGTCAAAATTGCTTGGCGGTTCGCTCGACGAACGGTCGATTTGGTTATGATTTCCGATGATTTGGCGATAAGAAAATCCCGCTTCAGATCCACCGTGTTACATAAGTCGAATAGGGCTTGCACGCGGGTCGAGGTATCGTAGCGAACCGATTGTCGGCCCAGGCCTGGACAATCCCTCGACAGGAGAACGCAATGAGTTGGTCCGCCAAACAATACGTCGCTTTTGAAGATGAACGCACCCGCCCGGCCCGCGATCTGCTCGCAGCGATCCCGCCCGTTGACGCGCGCACAGCCGTCGACATTGGCTGCGGCCCCGGCAACTCCACCGAGTTGCTGGTAGAGCGTTTCGACAATGCATTGGTGCGTGGCGTAGACAGTTCGACCGACATGATCGACGCCGCCCGCAAGCGCTTGCCTGACGTGCAGTTCGACACCGTTGACATCGGAACCTGGAACGATAGCGGCCCGTTCGACGTGATATTCGCCAACGCGGTGCTGCAGTGGTTGCCTGATCACGCTGCACTGTTGCCTTCGCTGGCATCCCGACTGACCAAGGGCGGCAGCCTCGCGATCCAGATGCCCGACAACCTCAATGAACCTTCCCATCGCTTAATGCGCGAAGTCGCCGCCAATGGTCCGTGGGCCAGCAAACTGGCGGACGCTGCCGGGCAGCGCACGGAGATGGCCAGTGCCAGCGCTTACTACTCGATGCTGCGACCGCACTGCAAGCGGGTCGATGTGTGGCGCACGACTTACCATCATCCGCTGGCGGGTGGGGCTTCGGGCGTGGTGGAGTGGTTCAAGGGAAGTGGGTTGCGGCCGTTTCTTGATCCGCTGGATGAGGGCGAGCGAGCGGAGTATCTGAAGCAGTATCTGGCGGCGATTGAGCAGGCTTATCCGGCGCTTGAGGATGGGACGGTGTTGTTGCCATTTCCGCGGTTGTTCATCGTCGCAACGCGGTGAAAGCTGAGTGAATCAAGCATGCGGCGAGCACTGATCTTGTGGCGAGGGGGCTTGCCCCCGCTGGCCTGCACAGCAGGCCCTATTTTGGGGTCGCTTCGCAACCCAACGGGGGCAAGCCCCCTCGCCACAGAGTAATCAGTGTTCGGTTTAACTAAGTATCAACGCCCAACGCCAACCAACATCATCATCGGCCGCTCACGCTCCTCCGCCAACGCCGGCTGCGCTGTCACCTGTGCATCCGTCGGCCCCCATTCATTCACATGCTGAATCGTGAACCCCGCCGCAATCAACGCATTCAACAAAGTCCCCACCGTGCGGTGCTGCTTGATCACACCCTCAGCTAGCCAATGAGTCACCCGCTCGCCTTCCAGCTGATAACTGTCCAGCGGCCAACGCTTGCGACCTTCGCCATCGATCAACCAGCCCGGATTACGCGGCGCCATGAAGATTGGATGCTCGATGGAAAACACAAAACGCGAACCGGGTTTCAAGGCTGCGTGGATATTTTTGAACAGGCCGGGCAGATCCTTGATGTAGTGCAGCGCTAGAGAGCTGTAGGCCAGATCGAAGTTGCCAGCGGGCAGATCAAGTTGCTCCAGATCGGCTCGGGCATATCGGATGTTGGCGGCGGAGGTCGTGTTACGCGCCTGCTCCAGCATCTTCTCCGACACATCAAGACCGAGCACGCTGTGAGCGCCTTGCTCACTCGCCCAACGGCTGAACCAACCGTAACCACAGCCCAGATCCACCACCTTCAAACCTTTCATCGGCGGCAGCATGGACTGAAGCGCCGGCCATTCAGGCGCGGCATCCAAGCCACCAATGGAGCGGCCCATCTGGCTATAACCCTGGAAAAACTCCGGATCGTCGTAAATATTCTGCGTCATTTCCGAATTGCTCTGTTGAGTTCGTCACGAGCGGCACGAGTTGCCGCCGATTGGTTTCCCTCGAAGAGTTGTGGCGCGTATTCGTTGATGGCCGCGCAGGGGGAGGGTGGTTGCAGGTGAGGGAATGCTAGCGGGTTGGGCGCAGAGGCGAAACGGGATGTGCGTTATGGATATGTAACCAAGGACAAACCCACTCTCTGTAGCAGCTGGCGTAGCCTGCGTTCGGCTGCGCAGCAGTCGTGAAATCAGGCGATGCGGTGTATCTGAAGGACCGCGAATTCAGGTTTTACGACTGCTGCGCAGCCGAACGCAGGCTACGCCAGCTGCTACACATCGGTATTTCTATGTTTCGCCGATGTACTTGGCCATGTTGATCTTCACCATTCCCCAGGCACATCCCGCGTACTGTGGATTAGCTGTATATAGGGCAACTGTTTTTGCTGGCGGAATAGGCAAACCGACTTCAACCAGTACTTCCAAATGACCCTGAATGGCTTCACGCGCCATGGTAATCGCATCATCCAGATTTTCCCCTGCGGAAAAGCAGCCAGGAATATCCGGCACTTCCACACCCCAGGCGTGTTCATCATCACCCGTAGAAATCGCAATTGGATAAAACATATTCATTGTCTTCACTGGACCCGGAAACGAAAAAGGGCGCCGCAAAAGGCGCCCAATCTGACCGTCAGAACTATTCCGCATCCAAGCGTCGAGCAATCACGTCCAGCACATCGCAACCATCGCGCAACGGCACGCAGCAGAGCAATGCGAAATCGCTGAGGACCACCGAATCTGACGTAATGTCACCGCGCATTGCGAGGTTTTCCAGAAGCTGTGTCACGGCCCGGATTCTGTAACTGGCGGTGCTGAGCAGGGAGTGCAGCGGTTGTGTCGTGTTGACAAACAGGGAAGGTAGATCGTCGGCGTTGCTGGTTAAAGCCATGTATTCGTTCATGAGTGATTACCGGTTGTAGGTTAAAGACCTACCACTCAATCGTCGCCAAACAAAAGGGTGGTAGCTGTACGCGGGTTGGCGAACCGGACAACGGTAAAACCGGCAGACCCGAAGATCTCCCACGCACAGCCACCAAAAAAAGCGCAGCAAATTGCGGTCAGAAGGCTCTGAAAAATCTCGGAGCTCTCTGGGTCGTTGTCATCGAGTCGCCAAACCCGATACGCCATTTGGGCGCGGATCGACTATAGAGCTCATGACAAAGACACAGCAATCCGCAAGTCTACGGACAATTCCTAGAGTAGTGTAGGACGTTGCTTTTTCGAAAAAGCGACTGAGAAAGAGGTAGCTGAATAGGGGGGGAGGGTGCGAATCGTGAGTAAAAAATCACACAGTTATATAAAGAACTAAGCATTCTATCGACTGGCGTGGAGAGCTCTTAAGCATTTCACCCACCCCGCCCCGGTTATGATGCATATCCAGGATTCAATTGAGTACCACTATGAAGATTGAATTTCGACCAAAAATCTACCTCGTAGTGGTCCTGCTGATGTTTTCCACGGCAGTCCTTGCCGAGTCCTGTGAAACGATCCTTGCTGCACTCAAGCAGGAGCGCCACTTAACTCAAATCAAACAGGCAGTCGATAAACAAAATACTGAATATCGAGATGGCCCGAATATCACGCTGTCCGTCAATTGCGCGCTCGGTAAGCCTAATGTGTACGTATTGTGGGACGGCCCAAATCCCGATCAGCAGTTCTATGAGTTGGTCGGTCGCATTGGCAGTTTGGTTTCGTCGCGATCTGCGGCTGACGTCGTTAAGTTTTCGAAGCAATGCCGTCAGCAGGCAATTAAGGACAGTGGAGAGATCGCAACAGTTGAACAGAGAGGGCTGGCGATTGAATGCCAGGCGTTTGCCCGAGACGGTGGTGGAACGAATATCTCGGTGTTTGCTGAGTAACGCTCCCCAAATCCCGCCCACAAAAAAACCGGCCACCAAGACCGGTTTTTTTCTATCTCTACATCCCCCGTCAAAAAACCTCAACGTGAGACCACAATTCGATTGGAGCGGGTGAAGGGAATCGAACCCTCGTTATCAGCTTGGGAAGCTGGAGTAATGCCATTATACGACACCCGCTCAGAGCGGCTGACTTTGTACCAGATGTGCGCGTGGATTTGAAGTTTTTCTTTATGCGCGCTGCATTTAGCACGGGGTGACACGAAGGCATGGACCGCGTGATGGCCATTCGCGGGCAAGCCTTGCTCCTACAGATGCGCTGGGGAGTGGGCTTGCTCGCGATGACTCTGTTTCAGATTGCCAGTGCATGGTGGTCCTGGACGTAGTGGTAACGCGGTCGGCTGGCGTATTGCTCGGGTTTCAGGAAGCCCAGCAGTGCGTTTTGGCTGTCTCGGCAGGCGGCTTTGTGCTCCATGTCGAGAAAATGCCCGGTGGCTTGCAGGGTGCTGAAGGTGGCGTGTTGCACGTGGTTGGCGAAGAGCCGGGCGCCGTCGGCGGCGGTGTATTCGTCCCATTCGCCGTTCATGAACAGCACCGGCACGTCGATTTTCTCGGCAGCCTTGAGGAAGCACTGGCGATCACTGTGCAGCAGGTCGCTGATGTGGAAATGCATCTGCCCGTATTCGTGTTCGGCCAGGTTGCTGACGTGGCGATAGTTGAAGCGTTTGAACAGCGACGGCAGGTGTTTGCCGATGGTGCTGTTCACCAGGTTGCCGACCCGGTCGCCGTCGCGGCTGCCGAGGTAATCGACGCCACGTTCCAGGTAGTCGCGCATGTGCTCGTTGATCTCCGGGGAGAACGAGCTGATCACGGCTTTTTCGATGCGCCGTGGCCGTTGGGCGAGGGCGACCAGGGTCGCGGCGCCACCCCAGGAAAACGACAGCACGTGTTCGGCGGCGAAGTGGTCGATCAGCTCAAGGAGGATCTGTCCTTCGACTTCCTTTGTGAGCAATTTCTCGTGCAGGTTGTGGGCTTTTGACTTGCCCGCGTAGGGCTGGTCGTAGCACACCACATTGAACTGCGGATGAAGGTTTTTCACGGTCTGAGCAAACGACGCAGTCGTGGCCATCGAGCCGTTGACCAGAATAATGGTCTTCTCTGCGGCGTCTGCGCGATAGAACTCCGTGTAAACCCGATACTGACCCTGTATATCCAGCACAGCGATTTCTGGCCTCATGTCATAAGACTCCTGAGCAAGCGGGTATGCGCGCAAATGAGATTGCACGAGCTTTGTGACAGGTAGGCATACGCCTGGAATTTGGAGGCCCATGTCGATCCGGTAATGCAGGTCGACGGGTATTGTTATTGGCGGGCAGTCTGCCGGTGGAATGCGGAACCTGAGGGCTCCTGACCGGCAAAAAGTTTCTTAGAAGTATGTTGTGACTCATCGGTCACAATCTGGCCGACGTCCTGATTCAAGCAGGGGCGACGGCATCGCGCAAGTGTCATTCGTAAATTGTTCGACAACTTCTGCTGAGCGGTCGCCTGCTTAGATCAATTGAATCTCTTCGGTGCGCAAAGGGCGGTACTCGCCCGGTTTTAGCGCGTTATCGAGCAGCAGCGGGCCCATGCTTTCCCGGTGCAAGCGCAGCACCTTGTTGTCGAAATGGCCGAACATGCGCTTCACCTGGTGATAACGACCCTCGACGATGCTCAGCCGCGCCGCTTTTGCCCCGAGCACCACCAGTTCGGCGGGTTGCGTGGTGAGATCCTCGAAAGCGAAGTACAGCCCTTCGTTGAAGGTGACTGCATACTCCGGGCCGATGTCTTGTTCGGTCTCGACGTAATAGACCTTGGGCAGTTTGGTTTGCGGTTGGGTCAGGCGTCGCGACCAACTGCCATCGTTGGTGATGATCATCAGGCCGGTGGTATTGAAGTCGAGGCGCCCGGCGATGTGCAGGTCATCCTTGTCCGGTTCGTGAATCAGGTCGAGCACGGTCGGGTGTTGCGGATCGCGGGTTGCGCTGACGCAGCCGGGCGGCTTGTTCAGCATGAAGTAGCGCGCCGGTTTGCCGACTTGCAGCACTTCGTCGTCGACTTCGACGCAACTGAATTCGAGCACTTCGGTATGAGGATCGCTGACGACTTTTCCGTCGATGCGCACGCGTTTTTCCACCAGCAACAGACGAACTTGCTTACGGTTGAAGCGCGGCAGGTTGCTGAGGAAACGGTCTACACGCATCGGTCAGAAATCGGACGGAGAAGGGGCGCGCATCTTACGTGATCGACCGGGCGGCTGCTTGCAGCTGCGCCTCGACCTGGGCGCAACGCGGGCACAGGCAGGAGAGGTCGCGCAGTTCCGCCGGCAGTGCTTCAAGGACCGCCGGGTCGATGCTGACGCCGTAGCACCAGCAAGCGCGGTCGGCGGTTCGTGGGTCGGCCAGGCTGCAGTCGTTGGGGGCGCCGCAGGCCGGGCATAGTTGTGGCTTATTCATAAACAGAGTGAGGCATTTCCACGCAGGTGCGGTTGCGGCCGGCTTGTTTGGCCCGGTACATCGCATGATCGGCCCGGGACAGCAACGTATGCAAGGTCTCATCCGGTTGCAGGGTGGTCAGACCGATGCTGACTGTCAGCTGCAGTTCCTTGCCGTTGTAGGCATAACGCTGTTTTTCCACATGTTGGCGAATTTTCTCGGCGATTTTCTGACCGGTCTCACCGTCGGTGTCCTTGAGCAGCACGATAAATTCCTCGCCGCCCCAACGGCAGACGATGTCGGAATGCCGCAGGCAGCTTTCCAGGTCCCGCGCGAAACCGATCAGTACCTGATCACCGGCGAGGTGGCCGTGGGTGTCGTTCAACACTTTGAAATGATCAAGGTCCAGCAGCAGGGCCGTCAGTGGTTTCGGTTCGCGCTGGGCTTCGTGCATGGCTTGCGCCGCCAACAAATCGAAGCCGCGGCGGTTGGGCAGTTCGGTCAGGCTATCGAGGATGGCTTGGGCCTGGATCTTGCCCTGATAGCGTTTGATTACCCGGTTCAGCAGCACCAGCACAATCGAGGTGACGAGCAGGCAGATCAGCAAGTTGAGGTACAGCGACTGGCGGATTTCACTGAGGGCGCCGTCTTCGCGTTTATCGACAAACAAGTACCAGTTCAGCTCCGGAATAAACCGCACGTTGAGGAAATGTCCCTGGCCATGGACAGAATATTCGTAGCTGCCGCTGTGGGGTTTGGGCAACTGGCTGACCAGGCCTTTCATGCTGTCGAGATCGCCCAGGCTCCGGCCGGCCCGCGCGCCTTCGGGACCGCCCTCGGCGCCGGTAAGCACCAGTCGGCCAAAGGTATCGACGAAGTACACGCTGCGTTGATAGCGCTGTTGATACTTGTCGATCAGCTTGATCACCGCATCCACCGTCAGGCCGACGCCGGCCGCGCCGATGAAGCGTCCCTCGTAGTCGTAGACCTTGTAGTTGATGAAGAACGTCAGGTTGTCCTTGTTGGCCAGGTCCGGGTCGACGTTGATCTCGTAGGGTTCTTTCATGTCGCGGACGCGGAAATACCAGGCGTCCCGCGGCTCATCGATCCTGACCTGTTTGAGCACGCCTTTGGCGTGGTAGTAGGTCAGGCTGCTGTTGGAGATGAAAAACGCGGTGTAGGCGCCGTAGTGGGTCATGACCTCATTGAGGTAGCGGGTCATCTGGTCGGGGTCGTGCTCGCCGTTGACCACCCAATCGCGCATAAAGGTGTCGCGGGACATCATCGAGGAAATCAGGATTGGTCTGACAAGGTCTTTCTGGATTTCCGAATAAACCGTGTCGGAAGTCAGCGGCAGTTCGGTGTTGACGATGTTGTCGCGGATCGACGCTCGCGAGGCGTAGTAGCTGAGAAACGAGGTGGCGAGGAAACCGGCGCCCAATAACGCAATCAGCGTGAGGACCAACGAACGTTGGGAATACAGCGGCGAGCGAAGCGGCATGGTGGTTCCGTTGGCGATGACCCGATGGCATGCATTCTAGTGGGATGGCGGGGAAATAACTGCGGGATTTGTGGGGTGAATCGGCAAGGATCAGAGGCGGTAGTGCCTGTACTGGCGCCTTCGCGGGCAAGCCTCGCTCCTACAGGGGGCGCGTAATCCTGTAGGAGCGAGGCTTGCCCGCGAATCGAAAGATCAACGCCGATCTGTCAGATAAGCCCGCCACCCGCCGAGATGACTGATATCCACCGCGCCCTCAAGCCCATACGCCTCACAAATAAACCCGCTCTCCCACCGTCCATCCGCCAGTTGCACCTTGCCCAGCCCCAGCGGTGCCGGGATCCCGGTCAGGAACGAGCCCAATTCACTACTCGGCAATTCCCAGACCTCCACCGCAATCGCCACGCCACCGTCTTTCACCCGCACCATCCCCGGACGAAACGGTGGGCCGCCGGCCAACGCGTACAACTGATAGTCCGGCGAACTCAACGTCGATTCGACCAACCGCGCTCCACGCTGCTTGAGTTGCCAGTTCAACGCCAACCCCTCCAGATGCGCACCGCACACCACCAGCCGTGCACGGTCATTGCGGGCAACTGCCGTCGGCGCAGGCGAACCTTGCTGACGCTGCAATCCATCCGCCACGCTCAACAAATATTGATCGGTAAACGCCCGGCCAAACAACGTCACGCCCCACGGCAAGCCGTTGCCCATGAACCCGCTGGGCACGGCGACGGCGGCGTAGTCGAGCAGGTTCATGAAGTTGGTGTAGTAACCCAGTTCCGAATTGCGCAACACCGGTTCCGCTGCCAATTCCGCCAGCGTGACAGGGCGGCCGATGGTCGGCGTGAGCACGCAATCCAGACCTTCCAGGGCCTGGTCGCAAAGGGCCTTCAAGGTTTGCAGTCGATACTGCGCGCGGAAGGTCTGCACGCCGGTCACCGCCGGGGCCTTGGCCAATACCGCACGAATCACCGGCAGCACCGCTTGCGGGTTTTGCTCCATCAACTCGCCGGCCACGCTGTAGCGCTCGGCCACCCATGGGCCTTCATAAAGCAACTGCGCGGCTTCGAGGAACGGCGACAGATCCAGCTCCACCGCTTCACCGCCCATGGCTTTGAGCTGGTCGATGGCATCACCGAACAGCAGCGGGCCTTCCGGGCAGCCGAAAAACTCCAGATCCTGGGCGCGGGGCACGCCGAAACGGAAGGGCCGAGGCGCACCGAATGCCGACCCGTCGTTCCACAACGGATTGCTGCGGCTGTAGGCGTCCCGTGGATCAAGACGCGCCGTCAGCGCCAGCAACTGACTGGCTTCGCGAGCAGTGGCGGTGAAGGTCGTGACGCAATCCAGCGTGCGACAGGCCGGCACCACGCCGCCGGTGGAAATCAGCCCTTTGGTGGCTTTCAAACCCACCAGATTATTCAGCGCCGCCGGCACCCGACCGGAGCCCGCCGTATCGGTCCCAAGAGAAAAGCTCGCCACGCCGAGGGCCACCGCCAAAGATGACCCGGCACTGGAACCACCCGATGGATACTCCGGCAACACGCTGTTCGGGCACGCGCCATACGGCGAGCGACTGCCGTTCAGGCCGGTAGCGAACTGGTCGAGATTGGTCTTGCCCAGCGGAATCGCCCCCAGCGCCAGCAACTGCTCGACGATGGTCGCCGAACGCTCCGGCACATAAGCAAACGCGGGACACGCGGCAGTGGTAGGAATGCCTGCGAGGTCGATGTTGTCCTTGATCGCAAACGGCACGCCGTACAGCGGCAGGCTGTCGAGATCACGCCCGTCGAGCGCGGCGAGGTACGGTTCCAGTTCTTCGACGCTGAGCAAATGGATGAACAGGTGATAATCCGGGTTCAGCGCCGCGGCTTTGTCGCGCAGGCTAAGCAGCAGTTGCCGAGGCGTGGTCTGGCCGTCGCGATAAGCGCTGCGCAGGGCGTCGAGTTGCAGATTGAAATTCATGATTCGATCCTTTTCAAAATGAGTTCAGTCGAGGTCCAGCACCACGACCCGCTGCCCGGCGCGCACCGCCGAACCCGGTTGCACACGAATCTCCCGCACCACTCCGGCCATCGGCGCGAGCAATGGGATTTCCATCTTCATCGACTCCAGAATCACCAACACATCCCCGGCCTCGACCCGCGCGCCGGTCTCAACCTGCACCTGCCAAAGATTGCCGGCGATGTGGCTATCGACGCTCTGTTGACCGCTGGCCAGCGGCGCGTCTTCGGTGGTTTCGGGGACCAGTTCCTCACTGTCGAAATGCGCTTGGCCGCTGGCGATCCAGCGTTCGCGCTCGGCGTTGAACGCGCCTTTCTGCTGATCCCGAAACGCGGCAATGCTCTCGGCTTCTTTGGCCAGAAACCCTTGGTAGTCCGCCAGGTTCAACTGGCTGTGCTCGATGTTCAGCTCGAAGCGCCCGAGAGGAAAATCACGTCGAATGCGCAGCAACTCATCGGCGCTCACCGGGTAGAAGCGAATCTGATCAAAGAACCTTAGCAGCCACGGTTTACTGTCGAACGCCGCGACTTCGCGGTAGCGATTCCACATCTGCAACGTGCGGCCAACGAACTGATAACCGCCGGGGCCTTCCATGCCGTACACGCACATGTACGCGCCACCGATGCCCACCGAATTCTCGGCGGTCCAGGTGCGCGCCGGGTTGTATTTGGTGGTCACCAGACGATGGCGCGGGTCGAGCGGGGTGGCGACCGGTGCGCCGAGGTAAACGTCGCCCAAACCCATCACCAGATAGCTGGCGTCGAACACCGTGCGCTGCACTTCGTCGAGGTTCGGCAGGTCGTTGATGCGGCGGATGAACTCCAGATTGCTCGGGCACCACGGTGCGTCCTTGCGCACGGTGGTCATGTATTTTTCGATCGCCAACTGACACGCCGGATCGTCCCAGGACAGCGGCAGATGCACGATGCGCGACGGCACTTGCAAGTCCTTGGCGGCGCACACGGCGTCCCATTCACCGGCGATGATGCCGAGCAAATCGGCGAGTGGCAGTTGTTCGGGTTGGTAGTGGACTTGCAGGGAGCGGATACCGGGCGTGAGGTCGATCACGCCGTGCAGGTGTTTGCTTTCCAGGGCCTGCATCAAGGCGTGGGCACGGAAGCGCAGGACCAGATCGAGCTCGGGGGCACCGATCTCAAGCAGTAGATGCGTGTCCCCCGACAGCCTCGCGACCAACCGCGTATCGTCCTGCCCAATATCCAAAGCCACAGGCGACTCAACCCCCTGTGGGAGCGAGCCTGCTCGCGAAGAAGTTGATGCGGTGTCTGATCTGTCCCCTTCGCGAGCAGGCTCGCTCCCACAGGGGTTATCCCATTTCAGGGCGAGGTTGCGGGCAGTCGTCAAATCAACCGGAAGGAACTTAATTTTATCCCCAGCCTTAAGCTGTCCCAACTGCCAAAGATCCGCCTCGATCACCGTCACCGGGCACACAAACCCACCCAGGCTCGGACCATCCGGCCCCAAGATCACCGGCATATCCCCAGTGAAATCCACCGCCCCAATCGCATACGGATTGTCATGAATATTCGACGGATGCAGCCCCGCTTCACCACCATCGGCCCGCACCCATTCCGGCTTCGGCCCGATCAATCGCACGCCGGTACGGCTGGAGTTGAAATGCACTTCCCACTGCGTCGCAAAGAAAGTGCCGATGTAGTTTTCGGTGAAGTATTCCGGCGCGCCATGCGGGCCATAGATCACCCGAATCTGCCGCACAGCAGGCAACTCGGCGAGTTCAGCCAATTGCGCCCCGACGCTGCGATCACTCAAGCCCGGCACGTGCAACACATCCCCGGCCCGCAGCGCTCGCCCGCCATGCCCGCCAAACTGGCCAAGGGTGAAGGTGCTTTTGCTGCCCAGATAATCCGGCACTTGCAGCCCGCCGCGCAGGCACAGATAACTGCGGGCGCCAGCGCCTGCTATGGTGCCGAGGCTTAGCGTAGAACCTGCGGGAATCAGCAATGCGGTGTTCATCGGCACAGCTTCGCCATTCAACGTCAGCGGAATCACCGCACCGGTCACCGCCACAACCGCCTCGCAATTAAAGCGCAACAACGGCCCGCTCATGGTGACTTCCAGCGCGGCCAAACCTTCGTCATTACCCAGCAAACGGTTCCCCAAACGCAACGCCCGACTGTCCATCGGCCCCGACGGCGGCACGCCGACCGCCCAGTAACCGAGGCGCCCCGGATAATCCTGAACGCTGGTTTGCGTACCTGCGCTGAGCACTTCAAAGGTGTTCGCCTGATACACCAGACCTTCCAGGCAACGCGTCCATGGCTGACCGCTGGCGAAGGGCGCATCGAGCAAAATCTGCCGCAGATAATCGCGGTTGGTTTCCACCCCGTAGAGCAGGCTGTCGCCCAAGGCTTGATGCAGATCGGCAGCCGCTTCATCGCGGGTCGGCGCCCAGCTGATGACCTTGGCAATCATCGGATCGAAGTACGGCGGGATCTCGCAACCGGCTTCGACCCACGTATCGATGCGCAGTTTTTTGCCATCGGCAGTGGGGAAGTTCACCGCCGTCAGCAGGCCCGGACTCGGCTGGAAATCCCGGCCCGGATCTTCCGCATACAACCGCGCCTGAATCGCATGACCCTGCGCTTTCAAACCTCTGCTCAATTCATGCAGCGGCGGCAAATCACCGGCTGCCAGTTCGACCATCCAGCGCACCAGATCCACGCCCCACACCTGTTCCGTGACGCCGTGCTCAACCTGCAATCGCGTGTTCACTTCCAGGAAATAGAAGCGCTGGTCTGCGCTGTCGAAGACAAACTCCACCGTGCCCGCGCTACGGTAATTCACCGCTTTGGCGAGTTTGATCGCTGCCAGGCACAGCTCCTCCGCCATGCCCTCGGGCAGGTTCGGCGCCGGGGTTTCTTCGAGGACTTTCTGGTTGCGCCGCTGCACCGAGCAGTCGCGCACGCCGAGGGCAATCACCTCGCCGCGACCGTCGCCGAACACCTGCACTTCCAGATGCCGCGCGCGCTGGATGTACTTCTCGATGAACACCCCGGCGTCGCTGAAATTGTTCTGGCCCAGGCGTTTGACCGCTTCAAAGGATTCGCTCAACTCGGCGGCGCTGCGGCACACGCGCATGCCGATACCGCCACCACCCGCGGTGCTTTTCAGCATCACCGGGTAGCCGACTTGTTCACCGGCAATCAGCGCCGCGTCGAGGCTGTCGAGCAGCTCGGTGCCTTCGAGCATCGGCACGCCGTGTTGCTTGGCCAGGGCGCGGGCGGTGTGCTTGAGGCCGAACACCCGCAGTTGCTCTGGCGTCGGGCCGATAAAGGCAATGTTGGCCGCTTCACAGGCTTCGGCAAATGCAGCGTTTTCCGAGAGAAAACCGTAGCCGGGATGGATCGCCGTGGCGCCGGAGGCTTGGGCGATGGCGAGGATTTTATCCACCGCCAGATAGGTGCCGACGGCGGCACCTTCACCGAGGCTGTGGGCTTCATCAGCCTGCAAAATGTGCAGGCTCGCGGCATCGGCTTCGGAATAGACGGCGACACCCTTGACCTGCAATTCACCCAAGGTGCGCAAGATGCGGCAGGCAATCGCGCCACGGTTGGCAATCAGGACTTTTTCGAACATGGCAAAACCCCCGGAGGCGATAACGCATCAGCCTCGACCTGGGATGCGGGCCGTCCCGCAGTTTTTCGAAAGGCGCCGGGGTCGTCCCCGACGGCAAAATCACTTCTCTTAAAAACACCATCGAACCCCTGTGGGAGCGAGCCTGCTCGCGAAAGCGTCAGCACATCCACCATTGATGTTGTCTGATGCACCGCTTTCGCGAGCAGGCTCGCTCCCACATTGGTATTTGTGGTGTTCTTACTTTTTGAGGCACTGCCCCGAACGCGCCTGGCACAGGGCAAACAACCACCGCCGCAACTGCACTAATTTCAGTTCCATACCAGCAACTCCGCAGGCGTAGGGTTGTAGGCATTGCACGGGTTGTTCAGCTGCGGGCAGTTGGAAATCAGCACAATCACGTCCATCTCCGCCCGCAGATCCACGTATTTCCCTGGTGCCGAAATCCCGTCTTCAAAGGTCAGTCCACCATCAGCCGTAACCGGCACATTCATGAAGAAATTGATGTTCGGCCCGATGTCTCCTTTTCCCAATCGCCCGTCATGCACACAGGCCCGCAAGTAGTTGTCGCGGCAGCTGTGCATGTAGCGTTTTTCCAGCGCATAACGCACGGTGTTGCTCTCTTGCGCGCAGGCACCGCCGAGGGTGTCGTGGCGCCCGCAAGTGTCAGCGACGATGGTCAGCATCGGTTTGCCGAGGTTGGAATACAGCACGCTGCCGGTGCTCAGGTAGACGCTGTTCTGCCGACGCAACGTGCGTTGCACGTCGTAGCGTTCCTTCGGGTTGGCGACGCTGTAGAACAAGGTATCGACGGCTTGGTTGCCTTCCAGGTCGAGGATGCGCAGGGTCTGGCCGGCCTTGACCTCCATCAGCCAGGGTTCGCCGGCGGGGATGGTGGCGCGGTAGATCGCGGTTTCTGGCTGCTGGGTGGCAGTAGCGATGGCAAGTGACATGGCAGCGATCCTCAGGCGAACAAACGGTCGGTGTTGATAAAGCCGCGCTCGTTTTCCGGGCGTGATGTGCGGCAGTGTTCGGCGACGCTGGCGTCGGCGTTCATCCAGCTCAGCTTCAGCGGTTTCGGTGCGTACTCCGGCGACGGGTCCATCGGATGTTGCAGCGCGGTGAGCACCACCAGCGTGTCCATTGGCGCGTACAACTCGATGTAGTCGCCCGCCTTGGAGTTGCCCTCGACGAAGTGAAAGCGCCCGGCCTCATCGACATTCACGCGGCTGAACAAATTGAGGGTCATCAGCAAATCCGAAAGTCCCAGACCCCACTTGCCGAGCTCCACCAACAGGTTGTCGGTGCCGTTGCGGAAGAAGCCGTTGCGCAGTTCCTGATAGCGGCCGGCGCCGTATTTTTCCGCGACTTCTTCAGCGCACAGCACACCGCCGAGGCTATCGCTCCAGCCGCAGGTGTCGGCGGTGATCGCGGCCAATACGCGGCCCATGTCCGAGTACAAACAATGGCCGGCGGTGAGCTTGGCGGTGTGTTGGCATTTGAGGCTGTCGGGCAGGTTCAGGCGTTCGGTTTTTTCGTTGGCGTTGAGCAGCGTCAGGCTGACGTTGGCGCCGCCGCGCAGGTCGGTCAGGCGCAGCAGTTGGCCGCGTTTCAATACGAAGGAGCGATGGCCGCCGCCGGGGAGCATTTCTTCGGCGAAGGGCGGGAACAGTTGGGTCGAATCAGTCATGTGCAAAGTCCTCTTAAGCGGTGCGAAGCGTGCCTGCCAGCTCAGCCGGCAAGGCATCGACGGCGGCGCGAGTGGCGCGGCGGTCGCTGTTCAACGGGATGTCGTAGGTGATGCGTGCGCCATAGGCGCCGGGGGCGTGCGGGTCGACGCGGACCTTGTCGAACACCAGCAAGCGTGTGCCGAGGCTGAAACCTTCGGACAGGTCATGGGTGACCATGAACACCGTCAGTTGCGTCTCGCGCCACAGCTCCAGCAGCAGGACGTGCATGTCTTTGCGGATGCCCGGATCGAGGGCGCCGAACGGTTCGTCGAGCAGCAACACGCGCGGCTTCATGATCAGCGCCTGAGCGATGGCCAATCGTTGTTGCATGCCGCCAGAGAGCTGCGCCGGGTACTTGTCCAGCGAGTGGCCGAGGCCGACTTTGTGCAGCAGCACCGAGGCTTGTTCGCGGGCGTCTTTTTTCGCGCTGCCGAACAGGCGTCCGAGCAGTGGCGAACGCGGCAATTCGAGGCCGAGGGCGACGTTGTCCAGCACGGTTAAATGCGGGAACACCGAGTAGCGCTGGAACACCACGCCACGGCTTGAGTCCGGTTCGCCGGCCAGGGCCTGGCCGTCGAGCAGGATCTCGCCGCGACTGGCTTTTTCCTGACCCAGTAGCAAACGCAGGAAGGTCGATTTGCCGCAACCGGAAGCGCCGACCAAGGTACAAAACTCACCTTCATTGACGTTCAGATTCAAGCCTTCGAGCACCACTTGATCGGCGTACTGCTGCCAGACATTTTTCACCGTGATGAAGCTCATGCGCGGGCTCCTTCGTACCAAGGAAACGCACGTTGAGTCAGGCGCTTGAGCCCCCAATCCATCAGCCAGGCGAGCAGGGTGATCCACACCACGTAGGGCAGGATCACATCCATCGCCAGGTAACGACGCACCAGGAAAATCCGGTAGCCGAGGCCGTCGGTGGACGCGATGGCTTCGGCGGCGATCAGGAACAGCCACGCCGAACCGAGCATCAGCCGCAACGAGATCAACAGCCGTGGCAGCAATTGCGGCAGCACCACCCGCAGCATCAAGGTCCAGGTCGAGGCGCCGAGGGTCTGGGCCTTGATCAGCAACTCGACGGGAATTTCCCGGGCGCGCTGTTCCAGGTCACGGGCCAGCGCCGGGGTGATGCCGATCACGATCAGCATCACTTTCGACAACTCGCCCAAACCGAAGACGATGAACAGAATCGGCAGGATCGCCAGCGGCGGCACCATCGACAACACCGTCAGCAGCGGTGACAACGGCGCGCCAAACAGCGGCAAGGTGCCGGCCGCCATGCCCAGGCACAGCCCGGCCAGCGCGCTGATGCCGAGACCGATGGCCAGCCGACGCAGGCTGGAGGCGCTGTCTTGCCAGAGCAGGTAGTCACCGGTGCGGCTGTCGGCGACGAACGCCAGGCGTTTTACCGCGTCGGTCATTTGCACGGCGCTGGGCAGCAACTTGTCGTTAGGGTTTTCCGTCAGCCGCTCGGCCGAGCCCAGGAAGTAGGCGAGCAGCACCAGGGCGAACGGCAGGATCACCAACAGCAAGCGACTCGGGCGATCCGGGTGGCGATTGATCAGGCGCATGGCCAGGTCCTCCTGTTTACAGCTTGGCGTCGGCGGCCATCTGCACGTAACTCGGATCGAAGCGCAGCTTGAGGTTGCCTTTGTCGCCGCTTGTCACGCCATTGGCGAACGCCATGCCGACGGCGCTGGTGTCCTTGGCGCCTTCACCGAGCAAACCGTGCTGGAAGGAAAACTCGGCGACCTTGCGCATGGTTTCCGGCAATTGCTTGCTGGTGGAAAACGCCAGCGCCTCCTGCGCAGTAGCAAATAGCTTGGTGGTGTCGAGTTGCGACTGGAACCCGGCCAGGTCGGTGCCGGAGGCTTTGGCCATGTGTTCGAGGGCGGCTTTGCTCGCGGCGTTCTTGGCGTTCATCAACTCGACCACTTCGAACCAGGCACCGGTCAGCGCTTTGCCGAGGGCCGGGTTGTCTTTGAGGGTGGCGCTGTTGACCACCATCATGTCCATGATTTCGCCGGGCACCTGGCTGGAGTTGAAGACTTCAGTCACGCCGGGCTTGGCCTTGATGTCCGAGAGCATCGGGTTCCAGGTGGTAACGGCGTTGACCTGATCGGTGTTGAAAGCGGCCGAGATGTCGGCGTCGGAGGTGTTGACGACTTTCAGGTCTTTCTCGGTGAGATCGACCGAATCGAGCGCGCGTGCCAGCAGGTAGTGGGAAACCGAGAGTTCGACGAGATTGACGTCCATGCCCTTGAGGTCGGCGACTTTCTTGCCTTCGCCTTTAAGCACGATGCCGTCGTTGCCATTGGAGAAATCGCTGACGATCAGCGCGGTGCTGTCGACGCCACCGGCCGCCGGAATGGTCAGCGCATCCATGTTGGTCATGGTGCAGCCGTCGAACTGGCCGGCGGTGTATTGGTTGATGGATTCGACGTAGTCGTTGAGCTGCACCACATCGATCTTGATGCCGTACTTCTTCGCCCATTTGTCGACGATGCCTTGGCTACCAGCATATTCCCAGGGCATCCAGCCGGCGTAGATGGTCCAGCACACGCTGAAGTGATCTTTCTGGGCGGCGTGGGACGAAACGCTGACGAGGGCGGCGAATGCGGCGGCGAGCAGGGCGGGTAAACGAAGTCGGGTCATGGGATGGTTCTCCAGTTGATCAAGGGCGGGCAGGAGTCAACGCGGCACCGCGAACGGTGGCTTGTCTCCCGGGCTTTTGTCCCGCCGTGTAACCTCAACTGGAGGTCGCCAACTCTCGGACCAGCCACTCGCCTAAGCGAGCCGGAACCCTAGTCAGCCATTGCAAATTGTGGTGCCGCGAACCTGTGATGACTCCTGCACGCCTTTACTAAAGCGAGAGCCGTGCCAAGTCGCTACGAGGCGTCTGGGCCGGGGGATGACGCCGATTGGCCGATGGAAGAGGGCGCGTGATTGCCTTGTCATGGTGCGCCGGCGCACCGCAATGGGCCGCTGATCCGAAGGTTTTTGCCATCGCGCACTTGATCAAGGTTTCACAGTCAAACCAGGTGTGAGTCGGCCAGTGCCGACTGCTGTCGCGGGTCTTTCAGGAGGCCGCCATGGTTTATCAAAAATGGCTTCGTCGATTATTGCTGGGCGGGGTGCTGGGCTTGGGTCTGTCGGGTTGCTACTACTACGCTGGCACCGCCGATATTTACGCAACGCCGTATTACTACCCCGGTTATTACTACTCGCCTTATTACTACGGTTATTCCTACCCCCGGTATTACGGGCGCTATCGCTACTATTACTACGGTGGCCACGGCTATTACGGCGGTCGCGGACCGGGTTATTACCACGGTGGTGGCCGTTACGGTCGCCACTGATCACGACGGCGCTCCCACTGATAAGGAAGCGCCGTTTTTTTATGGCGAAGATGAAAAACCTTTCATCGGCGACTTGTATCAATGTGTTTCAAGAGCGCACCAGATTCCGAAATCGATGTCTGATCTTTCGACAGTCGCAAACAATTAGCTGTCGCCTGCCAGCGTCGCTGGTGTGGCTACTCGCGGTCCAGGAGGCCGCCATGTATCGCCGAATTCTTCTGCTGGTCGTGTTGAGTTTTTCCCTTGGTGCATGCGTTCCCTATTCCTACGGAGATGGAGGCAGCTACTACAGTTCTGAGGTCTACTCGTCCCCCGCGCCGGCTTACTACTCGGGCGGTGGCAGCTACTACTCGGCTCCACGCTATTACCAACCAGCACCGCGTTACTATCAGCCGGCTCCGCGTTATTACCAGGCGCAACCGCGCTACTACCAGTCCCACAACCGTGGCTGGCAGGGACATGACCGAGGCGGTTGGGATGGCCGCAATCGGGGCAACTGGGACAACTCCCGTGGTCACGATGGACGTGATCATCGGGGTGGACGTGGCGATGGTCGCGATGGTCGCGGAGGCCGGGGTGGTCACCGCTGATATTTCCAACAGCCAGCAACAAAAAAGCGGCGCATTAAGCGCCGCTTTTTTTGTGCCCGGATTTTAGTAATCCGATAAATCCGCCAAGGGATGCCGACCTTCCCACACCTTATGAAAATGCGCCTCCACTACCGCGTCCGGCACATTATTAATGTCCGGCCAGTGCCAGTGCGGCTTCTGATCCTTGTCGATCAACCGCGCCCGCACGCCTTCGCTGAATTCCGGGTGACGGCAGCAGTTAAGGCTCAGGGTGTATTCCATCTGAAAGACCTCCGCCAATGACAGATGCCGGGCCCGGGCGATTTGCTCCCAGACCAGATGAGCGGTCACCGGCGAACCCTCTGTCATGGTTTTCGCGGCCCGGCTGAGCAGCGGATCAGTGGAGTCGCGCAAATGGCTGATGGCTTTCCAGGCGCAACGCACGTCGCTGACATCCAGCAATTCGTCGATCTGTTGGCGGCGCGGCAGCCATTGCGCTTCGGGCATCTGTGCGACGGCTTCTTGCTGCAAGGCCTTGAGCAGACTGTTGAGCTGCATCGAGGTCTGTTCCTGCCAGTTCAGTTGCAGCAGGCCTTCGATCAGTTCTTCCTGTTGTCCTTCGAGCAGAAAGCGGTCCGCCAGATCCAGATCGATCGCATCCCGGGCATTCATATGCGCGCCAGTCAGGCCGAGGAACAACCCGAGCTTGCCGGGCAGCCGCGACAGGAACCAACTGGCGCCGACGTCCGGGTACAAACCGATGCTGATCTCGGGCATCGCCAGACGGCTGCTCGGCGTGACAATCCGGATGCTCGCGCCTTGCAGCAGGCCCATGCCGCCGCCGAGGACGTAACCGTGGCCCCAGCAGATCAGCGGTTTGGGGTAGGTGTGCAACTTGAAGTCCAAACGGTATTCCGCCGCGAAGAACTGCGCGGCCAGGGGCGGCACTTCTCCGGGATGTTGGCGACAGGCTTCGACCAGGCTGCGTACTTCGCCACCGGCGCAGAAGGCCTTGGCGCCGTTGCCGCGCAGCAAAACGCAGACGATTTGCGGATCCTTGGCCCAGGCGTCCATCTGGTCGCGCAGGGCGTTGATCATCGGCAAGGAGAGGGCATTCAACGACTTTTCGGCATCCAGGCTGGCGATGCCGATGCGGGCGCCGTCGGTGCCGGTGAGTTCTTCGAAGTGCAGATTCATCGTGACCTCGATTGGGAATTTGAGCGTTCAGTATGATCGCATTGCAGGAAAGTGCCGGTTCTGTGTCAGATCAATTGACAAGCCTGCCCAGCTTTCCTAGGGTTCGCCCCATTGTTTTTGCCGGGTATGACCATGACTGCTGACGACCGTATCAAACTCGAACCGAGCTGGAAGGAAGCGCTGCGTGACGAATTCGACCAGCCCTACATGGCAGAGTTGCGTTCATTCCTGCAACAGGAGCGCGCGGCCGGCAAGGAAATCTATCCGCCAGGCCCAATGATTTTCAACGCGCTCAACTCGACGCCGCTGGACAAGGTCAAAGTCGTGATTCTCGGCCAGGACCCGTATCACGGCCCGGGCCAGGCGCATGGCTTGTGCTTCTCGGTGCAACCGGGCGTGCCGGCGCCGCCGTCGCTGGTGAACATCTATAAAGAGTTGAAACGCGACCTGAACATCGACATCCCGAGCCATGGCTACCTGCAAAGCTGGGCTGATCAGGGCGTGCTGATGATCAACACCACCATGACCGTCGAGCGCGCGAATGCTAATGCGCACAAGGACAAGGGCTGGCAGTTCTTTACTGATCGGATCATCGAGGTGGTCAGCGCGCATCAGCCGCATCTGGTGTTCATGCTGTGGGGCGCGCATGCCCAGAGCAAGCAGAAGCTGATCGATGCGACCAAGCATCTGGTGCTGACCTCGGTGCATCCGTCGCCGTTGTCCGCCTATCGCGGCTTCCTCGGTTGCGGGCACTTCAGTCGGACCAACAAGTTTCTGGAACAGAATGGCGAGGCGCCGATCGAGTGGCGGTTGCCGCCGGTCTAAAAGCTTCGCGGGCAAGCCTCGCTCCTACAAGGACAGTAGAGCTCCTGTAGGAGCGAGGCTTGCCCGCGAAAAAGACACTTCGGTCTATCAGACTGACTCCGGCTGCCGATTCCAATACTTGAACAACGGCTCCGCCAGAAACAACACAAACAACAGCCGCATTACCTGCATCGCCGTCACCAGCGGCACCGACAATTGCAGGGTCTCCGCCGTCAAACTCATCTCCGCAATCCCGCCGGGCATCATGCCCAACGTCAGCGAACGCAAATCCAGATGCGTCAGCGCACTCAACCCCAGCGCCGCCGCCGTGGCGATCAACATGGTCAGCACCGTGCCAATCAATGTCCGCCCCATAAAGGACGGTGCGCGCCGGAAGAACTGCCGATTGAAGTGACAACCCAAACCGCTGCCAATCAGCCATTGACCGATCTGGCTGCCGCCATTAGGCAAACCGATGTGCAAATCCCAATTGATACTGACCGCCGCGCTCACCAGCAACGGCCCGAACAGCCACGGATTGGGCTGGCGCAACCGCTGCCAGCCCCAAGCGAGCAGGGCGCCCGCTGGGAATAGAATCGCCAGCCAACGCCAATCAACCGCCGTGGCATGCGAGATCGGCGTGCCGTCCCCCAGTAAATACTTGAACGCTGCCGGCACACACAGCACCACCACCAGCACCCGCAAACTTTGCCCCGCCGCGACCCGGCTAAGCACCGCGCCATTACGTGCGCCGAGGTTGACCATCTCGCCGGAACCGCCCGGCATGCTCGAGAAGAACGCGGTGGCGCGGTCCTCCCCGGTGCGCCGCATCAACCAGACCCCGACCACACTGGACAGACTGGTAACCAACGCACCGAAGAAGATCAAACCGAAGTGGCTCAATACCTGCTCCATCACCACCGGGGTGAAGTGCAGGCCGATGCCGATGCCGACGATCCATTGGCCGCATTTGCGCCCGCCAGGGATTTCCGCCAATTGCCAGGGCGTCAGGCAGCGCACCAGGATGATCGCCAACAACGAGCCGACCATCCACGGCAGCGGCCAGCCGACCTGGCTGGCGAGGTAACCGCCGAGCAGGCCGACCAGCGGTGTTCCCCACCAGGTTTTGAAGGGACGATCAGACATCGGCAATGGCGCGCCTCGCAACCGAACGTTTACGCCAGATCCGCAGGATCGGCATCAGCAGCATAAGCGCAGTCAGCACCCAGACACCAAACGTGATCGGGCTCGACCAGAGGATTTCCAGTGCCCCGTTGGAAATCGACAGGGCGCGCCGCAGGTTCTGCTCCATCAAGCCGCCGAGGATGAACCCGAGCAATACCGGCGACAACGGGAAGTCCAGTTTGCGCAGGATGTAGCCGAAGATACCGATGCCGACCATCAGGAACAGGTCGAACGTAGTCGCGTGCACCGCATAGACGCCGATCCCGGTAATGATCGCGATCACCGGCACCAGTGCCCAGTTCGGCACGGCGAGGATGCGGGTGAAGATGCGGATCATCGGGATGTTGAGGATCACCAGCATGATGTTGGCGACGAACAACGAAGCGATCAGGCCCCAGACAATGTCGGGTTGCTGTTGGAACAGCAGCGGGCCCGGCGTGATGTTGTACAGCGACAGCGCGCCGATCATCACCGCCGTGGTGCCCGAACCCGGAACGCCGAGGGTCAGCATCGGCACCAATGCGCCACAGGCCGACGCGCCGATCGCAGTTTCCGGCGCCGCGAGGCCGCGCATGTCGCCCTGACCGAACGTGCCTTTGGCACCGGCGATGCGTTTCTCGGTCATGTAGGCCACGGCGCTGGCGAGGGTTGCGCCGGCACCGGGCAACACGCCCATGATGAAGCCCAACAGGCCGCAACGGATGTTCACCACGAACACCGAAGACGCTTCCTTGAAGTTGAACATCATGCGCCCGGTGGCTTTCACCGCTTCCTGGCCGCGATGGGTTTTTTCCAGCAGCAGGAGGATTTCGCTGATGGAGAACAGGCCCAGCACCAACACGACGAACTGAATACCGTCGGTCAAATGGATGTTGTCCCCGGTGAAGCGGTACACGCCGCTGTTGGCATCGATCCCGACGCTCGACAGAAACAGGCCGATCAGCGCCGCGATAAAGGTCTTCAGCGGACGATCACCGGCCATGCCGCCGAGGCAGACAATCGCGAACACCATCAGTACGAAATATTCCGCGGGGCCGAAGGCAATCGCCCATTTCGCCAGCAACGGGGCGAACAGCACCATGCCGCAAGTGGCGATGAACGCGCCGATGAACGAACTCCACGCCGACAGCGACAACGCCACACCGGCCAGGCCTTTGCGGGCCATCGGGTAACCGTCGAGGGTGGTCATTACAGTGGAAGCTTCGCCCGGAATGTTCAGCAGGATCGAGCTGATCCGCCCGCCGTATTCGCAACCCAGGTACACCGCCGCCAGCAGGATCAGCGCCGATTCCGGCGGCAGACCGAGGGCGAAGGCAATCGGGATCAACAGCGCCACGCCGTTGATCGGGCCCAGGCCCGGCAGCAGGCCGACGACGGTGCCGATCAGCGTGCCGCAGAGCGCGGTCACCAGGTTGTATGGGCTCAGCGCGACGCCGAAACCCTGGCCCAAATAACCAAAAGTATCCATATCAGTTCTCCAGAACGTCGAGCAGGCCCAGGGGCAGCGGCACGTCCATCAACTTGTCGAACAGCAGGTAGAGACCAATGCTCATCAGCGTGGTGACGACGATGCTGGGCACCCAGCGACCGCCGTACAGGCGCGCCATCGGGATGCCGATCAGGATGCTGCTGAGAATGAAGCCCAACGGTTCGAACAGCCCGGCGAAGATCAGCAGCAAGACGATGCAGATGCCGATTTTGTTCAGGGTTTCGCGGTCGAGTTTCGGGTCGTCATCGCTGTGCACGATGGGCGTCGGGCGAAACAGCATGTACAGCAACCCCAGGCCCATCAGCCCGAGCATCAAAAGCGGAAAGGCCCGAGGCCCCACGGGTTCGTAGGAAAAAGCCGCTTGATACGGCCATGCCATCAGCGCCAGGCCGACACAGATCGCCAGCAGCACCGAAGCAAAAATGCGTTGTAAGAGCATGAGGAACTCCTGTGCCGCGACCCCGCGCAAGCGAGGCCGCAGCCGCTAGACAGAGACGATCACTGGATCAGGCCGAACTCTTTGGCCAGCACTTTGTAATCCGCGACTTGCTTCTTCACGTAGGTGTCCAGCTCCGGGCCGGTCATGGCGAACGGGAACAGTTCACGCTGATCGCGCAGCTTGGCGAACTCGTCGGAAGCCAGCAGTTTGTCGAAGGCGTCTTTCCACCAGGCGTAGTCTTCGTCGCTGACTTTTGGCCCGAGGTAGAAGCCGCGAACCACTGGCCAGACGATGTCGTAGCCTTGCTCTTTCGCGGTCGGGATGTCCTTCATTTCCGGTTCGTCGAGGCGTTTCTCGGAGAACACTGCCAACAGGCGCATGTCGCCGCTCTGGATGTGCGGCATGGAGTCGGAAATATCCGTGCTGCCGACCTGGATGTGACCGCCGAGCAGGGCGGTGGCGATTTCACCGCCGCCTTCGAGGGCGACGTAGCGCAGGTCACGCGGGTTGATCCCGGCGGCCTTGGCGATCAGCGCGGTTTGCATCCAGTCCTGGCTGCCGACGGTGCCGCCGGAACCGATCACCACTTTGCTCGGATCTTTCTTCAATGCTTGAACGAGATCGTCGAGGGTCTTGTAGGGCGAATCGCTTTTCACCGCGATCGCGCCGTAGCTGGTACCGACCGCTGCCAACCAGCGCACGTTGGTCTCATCGAAACGCCCGAACTTGCCTTGGGCCAGGTTCAACAGCGAACCGCTGGACCACGCCACCAACGTGCCGGCATCGGCCGGGCGCTGGGCGACTACCGCGTTGTACGCCACTGCGCCGACACCGCCGGGCATGTAGGTCACGCGCATCGGTTTGGTCAGCAGCTTTTCGTTAACCAGCGCGCTTTGCGCCAGTTTGCAGGTCAGGTCGAAACCGCCGCCGGGGGAGGCCGGGGCGATGCATTCCGGGCGCTTGGGCTCGGCCATGAGTTGTCCGGCGAACAGCATGCAACTGGCGGCAAGGGCGAAACGGCGCAGTGATCGATTCATAAGTGTCTCCACGGGAGTTATTGTTTTTGGGGATGTTTCAGAAGCGGCAGTTTCGCGTCGCGCAGCCGGTCAGCGCGCGGGCAAGCGTAAACGATAGGGATCGGGAAAAGGGGTGGAGCGGGCAAACCTGGAGCTGTATGGACAGCATGGTGCAGTACCTCGTTATTGTTCTTATTGGCGAAAACGCATCAAGGCGTTTTTCGGGAGCTACATTTCAAAGCACGATTCGATGGCCTGCAGTCGAAACCATCCGTGGCCGACTCTAACGGTCGAACCTTTCGCTAACCTTTCAGCTGGCTTTCACGGTTTTCGGGCTTCACAGCGGCGGATGCGGATGTAAACTCCGCGCCAAAGAATGGCGTCGACCATCCCTGAATGAGGTGAATATCCATGCGTGTCCTGCTCGTCGAAGACCATCTGCAGCTCGCCGAAAGTGTCGCCCAGGCGCTCAAGAGCACCGGGTTGACCGTGGATGTCTTGCACGACGGCGTGGCGGCCGACTTGGCCTTGAGCAGCGAGGAATACGCCATGGCGATCCTCGATGTCGGCCTGCCGCGCATGGATGGTTTCGAAGTGCTGGCGCGCTTGCGGGCCCGGGGCAAGAACCTGCCGGTGTTGATGCTGACCGCCCGCAGCGACGTCAAGGACCGGGTCCACGGCCTGAATCTGGGCGCCGACGATTACCTGGCCAAACCGTTTGAACTGACCGAACTTGAAGCCCGGGTCAAAGCCTTGCTGCGGCGCAGTGTGTTGGGTGGCGAGCGTCAGCAACGTTGCGGCGTGCTGGCCTACGACCTGGACACCCGGCGCTTCACCCTCGGCGAAGAATTACTGACGCTGACTTCTCGCGAGCAAGCGGTGCTTGAAGCACTGATTGCGCGTCCCGGTCGGGTGATGAGCAAGGAGCAACTGGCTTCCCAGGTGTTTGGCCTGGACGAAGAAGCCAGCCCCGACGCCATCGAAATCTACGTCCACCGCTTGCGTAAGAAACTCGACGGCCAACCGGTGGCGATCGTGACCTTCCGCGGTCTTGGTTATTTGCTGGAAAGCCGCGATGCATAAGCCCAGCAGCCTGCGTTGGCGGTTGCTGTGGAACCTGGCGTCGTTGCTGGTGGTGTTGATGTTGGCCAGCGGTTTGAGCGCGTACTGGAACGGTCGCGAAGCCGCCGACACCGCTTACGACCGCACCTTGCTGGCCTCGGCGCGGACCATTGCCGCCGGGGTTTCCCAGCGCGACGGCACTCTCAGCGCCGATGTGCCTTACGTGGCGCTCGACACCTTTGCCTACGACAGCGCCGGGCGCATTTTTTATCTGGTCAACGACATTCACCAGAACCTGATCTCCGGTTACGAAAATCTTCCGCCACCGCCGCCAGGGACGCCGCGCACCGATGACTATCCGGCGCTGGCGCGTTTCTACAACGCCGTTTATCGCGGGCAGAACGTGCGCGTGGTGAGCCTGCTCAAACCGGTGAGCGAACCGAACATGAATGGCATGGCGGAAATCCGTGTCGCGGAAACCGATGAGGCGCGGGTCAGCATGGCCCGCAGTCTGGCGGCGGATACGTTGCTGCGACTGGGCATGTTGGCGATTGGCGCGCTGCTGTTGGTCTGGTTCGCAGTGAGTGCGGCGCTGCGTCCGCTGGAGCGTCTGCGCACGGCGGTGGAGGAGCGGCAATCGGACGACTTGCGTCCTTTGCCGCTGGTGGAAGTGCAGCATGAATTGTGGCCGCTGGTGCGGGCGCTCAATCACTTTACCGAGCGTTTGCGCGGGCAGTTCGAGCGTCAGGCGCAGTTCATTGCCGATGCGGCCCATGAATTACGCACGCCACTGGCGGCGCTCAAGGCGCGGCTCGAATTGGGCTTGCGCTCCAGCGAGCCGCAAACCTGGCGCAGCACCTTGGAAACTGCCGCTCAGGGCACCGATCGCCTGACGCACTTGGCCAATCAGTTGCTGTCGCTGGCCCGGGTCGAAAACGGCGCGCGAGCGATTGCCGAGGGCGGCGCGCAGTTGCTGGACTTGAGCCAGTTGGCCCGGGAATTGGGCATGGCCATGGCGCCGTTGGCTCACGCACGAGGCGTGGCGCTGGCGCTGGAGGCAGAGGAACCGGTGTGGCTGCGCGGCGAGCCGACGTTGTTGAACGAGTTGCTGAGCAATCTGGTGGACAACGCTCTGGCGCACACGCCGCCGGGGGGCAATGTGATCCTGCGCGTGACGGCGCCAGCGGTGCTGGAGGTCGAGGACGATGGGCCGGGGATCCCCCTGGAAGAGCGCGATCGGGTGTTCGAGCGCTTTTATCGACGCAACCAGCAGGTCGCGGGATCAGGGTTAGGCTTGGCGATTGTTGGCGAGATCTGCCGCGCGCATTTGGCGCAAATCAGTTTGCATGACGGGGAGCGGGCGGGGTTGAAGGTTCGGGTGAGTTTTATTGCGGGGGAGTGAGGGTGTTTTTGCGGGCCTCTTCGCGGGCAAGCCTCGCTCCTACAGGGATCGCACAGAACCTGTAGGAGCGAGGCTTGCCCGCGAAGCTCTTAATAAAACATCGACCGCGACTCTTCCAGGTCCCTGCACATTGCTTCGTTCTCAGGATCAATCCCCAGCTTATTGAACGCCGGCACATTGAACGCATCGATTCGGGCTAGCGGATGGTCAGTGTCTTTGTGGCAATACAGGCAGGCGACCTGCACCACGTCAACATAATCGACCCGTGCGGAATCACGCTTGAAGTCGAGGTACTGCCCCGGCAATTTCACCAGCATTTCTGGAAACTCCCAGACGCTGAGCAGTTTGTCGCCAAGCAGCGGATGAATGCGGTCGATCACATGATTGAGGCTGACCGGGTCCGAGAGCAGTTCGTAGTGATCTTCGGCGTAGGTCAGGATCGGCAACACACCAATCTGATGCACCAGCCCGCCCAGCGCCGCCTGATCAGGTTTGAGTTGGGTGTAGCTGCGGCACAGCGAGTAGCTGATCCCGGCGATTTCGAGGCTTTTGCGCCACACGTCGCGCATTTTCTGTTCCACCACCTCGGAGCGGGCGTGGAAAATCTGTTCCATCACCAGACCAATGGCCAGGTTGCTGCTGTAGTTCACCCCCAGTCGGGTGATGGCGGTGTGCAGGTCGGTGACTTCCTGAGTCGCCCGCAGCAACGGGCTGTTGACCACTTTGATCAGGCGCGCCGACAACGCGGTATCGCGACCGATCACTTTACTCAGGGTGCTAACGCTGATTTCCGGATCTTCAGCGGCCTTGCGAATCTGCAGGGCCACTTCCGGCAATGTTGGCAGAACCAGGTCATCGTTATCGATGGCCTCAACCAAATCCTGTTGGACCTTATCCGCCAGCTCACTCATTTCTGTTCTCTAGGGTCTTGCATAAAAATACTGCGCTCAGCGCTGGATTTCTTTATCGCGATCCAGTGCGTAGGGCAGGTCGAGCAAGTGCAAGGCAGGGCCTTCGAGCGCCGCCAAGTGGATGTCGCCTGTCTCTGCTGCTTCGGCTTGCAGCACGGCCAGGAGTTCAATGTTTTGCTCGCCGCGAGCGGCAATCACCACTTCGCCAATCGAACTGTTGTGGCTCGGGGCAAACAGCTGGGTGCCGGGCTCCGGCAATTCACTGCCGTCCAGCTTCAGGCGATACAAGCGACGCTTGAGTTTGCCCAGGTATTGCATCCGCGCGACGATTTCCTGGCCGGTGTAGCAGCCCTTCTTGAAACTCACGCCGCCAACGGCTTGCAGGTTGAGCATCTGCGGAATGAACAGCTCACGGGTGCTCGGCATGACCTGGCCGATGCCTGCGCGGATCTGGCCCAGCAGCCATTGATTCAGCTCGCCTTCTGCCAGAGCGGCGGAGAGCTTGGCCTTGATAACGTCGGCCTGGTCGGCAGCGACCCACAGTTCGGCGCGCTCAGGCGAGACGCGAATGGCGATCAAGTCGTCATTGCGTGCAACGCTGTCGGTGTCTGCCGGCAACTCAAGGCCGAGGCTGCGCAGTGCCGCATCGCCATGCTCGAGGCCGAAGCGAACCCAGGCGGCGCTTTCATCGGTCAGTTTGGATTTGGAAAACACCGCGTACTTTTTCAGGTCCGCCAGTTGCGGCTCCAGCAGTTCGCTGGCCATGGCCAGGAGCACGCCGTCGCCTTGCAGCAGAATGCGGAAACTCGACTGCATCCGGCCCTTCTGGGTGCAGCGGGCGCCGAGGCTGGCCTGGGTGTCGCTCAGGTAGTTGAGGTTGCAGGTCAGTTGGCCCTGCAGGAATTTGCCGGCATCCGCGCCGCGAACCGCGAGAACGCCTTCGTGTGACAGGGTGCAGAAAAAAGCAGAATCGGCCATGGGTCATCGCAGGGTAAAGAGTCTGGAGGACATCATAAGGGGGCGCCCATGAAATGGGTAGTTCACAAAAGGACAGGAGGCCCGACCAAAGCCGACTGTTCGCTCCGGCTTTGGGCTGTATACTTGCCGCCTATTTGAGGAGCGCTCCATGGTCGAAGATGTTGAACTGAATCGCCTCTACTGGCACAGCCGCCGCGGCATGCTTGAGCTTGACGTGTTGCTGGTGCCGTTCGTGAAAGAGGTCTATCCGCACCTCAATGATGTCGACCGCGACTGCTACCGCAAGCTGCTCGAATGCGAAGATCAGGACATGTTCGGCTGGTTCATGGAGCGCGCCGAATCCGAAGATCCGGAGCTTCAGCGCATGGTTCGCATGATCCTGGATCGTGTCCAGCCCAAGTAACACGTTCGAATGCCGCTGGCATGCCTCGCGGCAGTTGCTGGCGGCTTACGGTTTGGCCCAGCTGTTCACGCTGGGCTCGTTGTTTCTTCTTTCCATACCGGCCTGGGCTTACGCGCTCGGCATGTTGCTGTGCGTGGCCCACGGTTTTTGGGCATTGCCGCGCCAGATTCTGCTGACACATCCTCAGGCAATTCGCGGCCTGCGCCGCGATGCCGATGGTTGGCAATTGTGGAGTCAGGCCCAGGGTTGGCAACCGGTGCAGTTACGGCCGGACAGCCTGGCGCTACCTTTGGTCGTGGTGTTGCGCTTTCGTCGGCGGGGCGAGCGGCGGGTCAGCACGATTTGCGTGCCTCGGGATTCGCAGACGGCGGATCTGCACCGACGCCTGCGGGTCCGTTTGACGTTCAGTCGACGTAGGTGGGCGGCACTAGAATAGTGTCCAGGGCTTCTGGCAACAGGTTCGGGTAGTCGAGGGTGTAATGCAGGCCGCGACTTTCCTTGCGTTCCATCGCTGACTGGATCATCAGCTCGGCCACCTGGGCCAGGTTGCGCAATTCGATCAAGTCCCGGCTGACTTTATAGTTGCTGTAGAACTCATCGATTTCGTCCAGCAGCAGGCGCACCCGATGCTGGGCCCGTTGCAGGCGCTTGTTGGTGCGCACGATGCCGACGTAGTCCCACATGAAACGCCGCAGTTCATCCCAGTTGTGCGCAATGATCACGTCTTCGTCAGAGTCGGTGACCTGGCTCGCATCCCAGACGGGCAGGGCGATGGGGATCGATACCTGCGGCAACTGCTGGAGAATGTCCGCCGCTGCCGAGCGCGCATAGACGAAGCATTCCAGCAGCGAGTTGCTGGCCATGCGGTTCGCGCCGTGCAGGCCGGTGAAGCTGGTTTCGCCAATGGCGTACAGCCCCGGCACATCGGTGCGGCCCTGCTGGTCGACCATCACGCCGCCGCAGGTGTAGTGCGCCGCCGGCACCACCGGGATCGGTTGCTTGGTGATGTCGATGGAAAACTCGAGGCAGCGTTCGTACACCGTCGGGAAATGGGTCTTGATGAACGCTTCGGGCTTGTGGCTGATGTCCAGGTAGACGCAGTCGATACCCAGTCGCTTCATCTCGTGGTCGATGGCCCGGGCGACGATGTCCCGTGGCGCCAGTTCGGCCCGTGGGTCGAAGCGCTGCATGAAGCGTTCGCCGTTCGGCAGCTTCAAGTGCGCACCTTCGCCGCGCAGGGCTTCGGTGATCAGGAAACTCTTGGCCTGCGGGTGATACAGGCAAGTGGGGTGGAACTGGTTGAACTCCAGGTTCGCCACCCGGCAACCCGAACGCCAGGCCATGGCGATGCCATCACCGCAGGCGCCATCGGGGTTGCTGGTATAGAGGTAGACCTTGGCGGCACCGCCGGACGCGAGAATCACAAAGCGTGCGCCGTAGGTGTCGACTTCGCCGCTGGCGCGATTGAGCACATAGGCGCCGAGGCAGCGATCGCCTTCCAGGCCCAGGCGCTTTTCGGTGATCAGATCGACTGCGACCCGCTGTTCCAGCAGTTCGATATTCGGGCGCTTCTTGGCCTGATCGAGCAAGGTTCTGAAGATCGCCGCGCCGGTGGCATCGGCGGCGTGGATGATGCGCCGATGGCTGTGGCCACCTTCGCGGGTGAGGTGGAATTCGAAACCACCGTCTTCAGTGCCGGACTGTTCATCGCGGGTAAACGGGACGCCTTGGTCGATCAACCACTGGATGGCTTCTTTGCTGTGCTCGACGGTGAAGCGCACGGCGTCTTCATGGCACAACCCGCCGCCGGCATTGAGGGTGTCATCGACGTGGGACTCAACGGTATCGGTGTCATCCAGCACGGCGGCGACACCGCCCTGGGCCCAGAACGTCGAGCCATTGGCGAGGTCGCCTTTGCTCAGTACGGCGATGCGCAGGTGACCGGGTAGGGTCAGCGCAAGGCTCAAGCCGGCAGCGCCGCTGCCAATCACCAGGACATCATGTTGAAACTGTTGGCTCATTTCAGGATTCCGCTCAAAGCGACCCGGGTCGGGGTTGGCGCAAGACACCTGGATCGGCGAGTCAGGCAGCCACACAGCCCACTAGTATATAGAGGGGGGGATCGGCACAATAGCCGGGCCTACATGGCATTGTGAAACTACTGTGACGGAAAAGACCGCGCGCTTCGTCGGATGTTTTTTTCGCCGGTTCGGCGACAAGACGACTGTATCGTGGATTTAACAGTCTTTTTCGCTCCACGGTTGCACAATGTCGGTTGCACCCGGCTATAAATATTTGGAACTTTTGCCAAAGGCCCAAGATCAATAGCTGGTTGCCCGAATCAAGGGGACAGTGTCGGCTTCGGAGCGGGATCTGCGGTTTGGTCCTTGCCGGCGAATCCGATGACAAGATTATTCGCGCAGCCGGGTTAACCCGAGCTGCGCTTTTCGTGCGTGCCAAATCAGAGCCCGCAGGAAACTTGCTTGGAGGGGGAGAACTTTTGCGAAAAGCCCGAGTCTATGTTTGCAAGTCTGGTCGTTTAGTTATGCAAGCCTCCTTCGAGCTTATCGAGGAGTGTTCATGCTAACCCAGGAAGAGGATCAGCAGCTGGTTGAGCGCGTTCAACGCGGCGACAAGCGAGCTTTCGATCTGCTAGTGCTGAAATATCAGCACAAAATTCTCGGGTTGATCGTGCGTTTCGTGCACGACACCCATGAAGCCCAGGATGTCGCACAGGAAGCCTTTATCAAGGCGTACCGTGCACTTGGTAATTTCCGCGGAGACAGCGCGTTTTACACGTGGCTTTACCGCATCGCCATTAACACGGCGAAAAACTATCTGGTTTCACGCGGCCGTCGGCCGCCGGATAGTGATGTCAGTTCCGAAGACGCAGAGTTCTACGACGGCGATCATGGCCTCAAGGATCTCGAGTCGCCAGAACGCGCATTACTGCGGGATGAGATCGAAGGCACCGTCCATCGAACCATCCAGCAACTTCCAGAAGATTTGCGTACGGCCTTAACTTTACGTGAATTCGATGGTCTGAGTTACGAGGACATTGCAGCCGTCATGCAATGCCCGGTGGGTACCGTGCGCTCCCGGATTTTCCGGGCTCGGGAAGCCATCGATAAAGCCCTGCAGCCGTTGTTGCAGGAAAACTGAGACAGCGGCGACAGCCAAGAGAGGAACGCCATGAGTCGTGAAGCCCTGCAGGAATCGCTGTCCGCAGTGATGGATAACGAAGCGGACGAGCTGGAATTGCGTCGGGTACTGAATGCCTTTGACGATGTTGAAACCCGCGAAACCTGGGCTCGTTACCAGATCGCTCGGGCAGTCATGCATAAGGATCTGTTGCTTCCACGTCTGGACATCGCTGCGGCAGTCTCTGCTGCGCTGGAAGATGAAGCCGTCCCGGCCAAGGCATCTCGTGGTCCATGGCGCAGCCTGGGTCGTTTGGCCGTCGCTGCTTCGGTAACCGTGGCTGTACTGGCGGGTGTTCGTCTTTACAACCAGGACGAAATTGCCGGGGTCGAATTGGCTCAGCAATCCACGCAGTCCACTCTGGCCGTTCCACAGGTCAAGGGTCCAGCTGTATTAGCAGGCTATAGTGAGAGTTCGGAAGCCACTGGTCCTATGGCCAACGGCGTTTTGCAAGGTCAGCCGGGCTGGCACGATCAGCGTCTGCCAAGCTACTTGCGCCAACATGCTCAACAGGCTGCACTGAAAGGCACTGAAAGCGCTCTGCCTTACGCTCGTGCAGCAAGCCTGGAAAACCGCTAAGGAGGATCATGCGCGCCATACCTTTACTTTCGCTTCTGCTCGGTGGCTGGTTCATTGTTCCAGCCCATGCCGACGAAGCCCAGGACTGGTTGACACGTCTGGGCCAGGCCGAGCAACAGCAAAGCTTTCACGGCACTTTTGTTTACGAGCGTAACGGTAGTTTTTCTACCCATAACATCTGGCACCGCGTCCAGGATGGCAAGGTCCGCGAGCGTTTACTCCAGCTCGACGGCTCGGCACAGGAAGTCGTGCGCATTGATGGACATACTCAATGCGTCAGCGGCACCCTGATCGCAGGGCTGGGGGACTCTCCCAACTCTGCCGCTCGTGCACTCGATCCACAAAAGCTCAAGAATTGGTACGACCTTGCCGTTATCGGCAAGTCGCGTGTGGCTGGGCGTGCGGCAGTGATTGTTTCACTGACGCCGCGCGATCAGCATCGTTACGGTTTTGAATTACACCTGGACAAAGAAACGGGCTTGCCCCTGAAGTCATTGCTGCTCAATGACAAAGGGCAGTTGCTCGAGCGCTTCCAGTTCACACAACTAGATACCGTCGATGTTCCGTCGGACAGAGATTTGCTGGCAGGTCCTGATTGCAAGGCGCTCACTCTCGACACTGACAAGGCTACGGCTGTGAAAACCGCCGAGGTCTGGCATTCGGACTGGCTGCCGCCAGGTTTCGAACTCAGTAGCAGCTCCTCGCGCAAAGACCCCGAGACCAAAACCCAAGTCAGCAGTCTGATGTACGACGACGGCCTGGCTCGCTTCTCTGTGTTCCTAGAGCCGCTGAATGGCGCTACGGTCACCGATACGCGTACCCAGTTGGGGCCGACCGTTGCCGTTTCCCGACGCTTGACCACACCCCAAGGCGAGATGATGGTCACCGTAGTCGGTGAAATTCCCATCGGTACCGCCGAACGGATTGCGCTGTCCATGCGCAACAATGCTGCTACGGCCAAACAGTGAGCTGAATTACGATGCTCACGGATCGGCGATTTGATTGTGCGAGAGGTCAGTAATGCCTATCCCGCCGTTGAGATGTCGAAATGTTTGGTGAGCATTTTCATTTGCAAATACCCCTGAATTTTTCTATAGGTCAGAGCCTCTCGGCTCTGGCCTTGTTTTTTGTTCCCGGAACAAAAATACCGGCGTATCGTTCCCGGTGTTCCTTGCTCCATATCGCTTAACCATGCTCGTCGTAACGGGAGCCGTATGTCGATACCACGCTTGAAGTCTTATCTTTCCATTTTTGCCACCGTGCTAGTGCTCGGTCAGGCGGTCCCTGCCCAAGCGGCCGAATTGCCTGACTTTACGCAATTGGTCGAACAGGCTTCGCCTGCGGTGGTGAACATCAGCACCACGCAAAAACTGCCGGATCGCAAAGTGTCAGGCCAGATGCCGGATCTTGAAGGCTTGCCGCCAGCACTGCGCGAGTTCTTCGAGCGCGGCATGCCGCAACAGCGTTCGCCACGTGGTGATCGTCAACGCGAAGCCACATCCCTGGGCTCGGGTTTTATCATCTCGCCGGATGGCTACATCCTGACCAACAACCACGTCATCGCCGACGCCGACGAAATTCTTGTCCGCCTGGCCGACCGTAGTGAGTTGAAAGCCAAGCTGGTCGGCACTGACCCGCGTTCCGACGTGGCGCTGCTGAAAATCGAAGGCAAGGACCTGCCGGTTTTGAAACTCGGCAAATCCCAGGACCTGAAGGCCGGTCAATGGGTTGTCGCCATCGGTTCGCCGTTCGGCTTTGACCACACCGTGACCCAAGGCATCGTCAGCGCCATTGGGCGCAGCCTGCCGAATGAGAACTATGTCCCGTTCATTCAGACCGACGTGCCGATCAATCCGGGCAACTCCGGTGGTCCGCTGTTCAACCTGAACGGTGAAGTGGTCGGGATCAACTCGCAGATCTACACCCGTTCCGGCGGCTTCATGGGCGTGTCGTTCGCGATCCCGATTGACGTGGCCATGGACGTCTCCAATCAGTTGAAAAGCGGCGGCAAGGTCAGTCGTGGCTGGCTGGGCGTGGTGATTCAGGAAGTGAACAAGGACCTGGCTGAATCGTTCGGCCTGGAAAAACCGGCCGGTGCGCTGGTGGCTCAGATCCAGGACGATGGCCCGGCGGCCAAGGGTGGCCTGCAAGTGGGCGACGTGATCCTGACCATGAACGGTCAACCGATCGTCATGTCTGCTGATCTGCCGCATCTGGTTGGCGCGCTCAAGGCAGGCTCCAAGGCCAATCTTGAAGTGATCCGCGAGGGCAAGCGCAAGAATGTCGAGCTGACCGTCGGTGCGATCCCGGAAGAAGGCAAGGAGTTGGACGGCGCGCCGAAATCCGGTGTCGAGGGCAGCAGCAACCGCTTGGGTGTTTCCGTGACCGAGCTGACTGATGAACAGAAGAAAACCTACGACCTCAAGGGTGGTGTGGTGATCAAGGATGTTCAGGACGGTCCTGCTTCGCTGATTGGCTTGCAGCCTGGCGACGTCATTACTCATCTGAACAACCAGGCGATTGGCTCCTCCAAGGAGTTCTCCGACATCGCCAAGGCATTGCCTAAGAACCGCTCGGTGTCGATGCGGGTTCTGCGTCAAGGTCGTGCCAGCTTCATCACCTTCAAACTGGCTGAATAAACCGGTTGTTGGCTGAATAAAAAACCGCCTCGAAAGAGGCGGTTTTTTTGTGTCCGGATTTTATGAAACAAGCATCAGCCCATCATGTCCTTGATCATTCGTTCCTGCTCCATCAGCTCCCGTTGCCGTGCATCGATCCGCGATGACAAGGGGAAGTTGCCGCCGGCCTTGCGCTTGGCAAAGTCCAACTGCTGTATGGCCTGGCGGTAGTCGCCGACCAGCGCGAAGTATTCGGCGCGCGCCTGATGCAGGCCGATGATGTTGCCCGACAGCCCGCGAGTTTCCGCCACCATGTACCAGACGTCCGGATCGTCAGGGCGGGACTTGAGCAGATTCTCCAGGGCTTTTTCCGCATCGGCAGTGCGGTTCTGTTTCAGCAGCAGATCAACCCTTACCTGGTTCAGCGGATAGTTACCCGGAAACTGGGTTAGCAATCGGTCGACCCGAGTCTGGGCGTCCGGCAGCCGATTGTTGGTTATGTCCAGATCAACCTGGGCCAGGTTGTAGATGATTTCGTTGGGTGCCGTGGCCAACAGAAGCTTGAGATTCTCCCGCGCTTCATTCAGCTGGCCACCCTTGATCTGGGCAATGGCCAGGCCATATCGGGCGACATCGTTTTTCGGGTTTTCATCGAGTTGGGCGCGGAAGCGTTTGGCGCCCAGGCCTGGGGTTTCTTCATAAATCAGCTGCACCCGTGCGCGAATCAGCTGATAACGCATGCTGTCTTCGATGCCACCCTGTTTGGCTTGTTCGGCACGGTTGCGGGTATCGGCGATACGCGATTCGGTTACCGGGTGAGTCAGCAGGAACTCCGGCGGCTTGGCGTCGTAGCGGTACTGGCGCATCAGGCGTTCGAACATATTCGGCATCGAGCGCGGATCGTAACCGGCCTTTTCCAGATTGATGATGCCGATCCGGTCGGCTTCCTGCTCATTCTGGCGCGAGAAGCGCCGTTGTTCCTGGATCGCTGCCGCCTGTGTACCGGCAATGGTGGCGATCCCGGCATCACCGGCGCCAGCAGCGGCAATCACGATCCCGGCGAGCAGGGCGGCCATCATCGGCACCTGCATGCGTTGCGAGGCTTCAACGCCGCGGGCGAAGTGGCGTTGCGACAAGTGAGCCAATTCGTGGGCGAGTACCGACGCGTATTCGCCCTCGGTCTGCGCATTGAGGAACAAGCCGCCGTTGACCCCGACGATCCCGCCCGGCGCGGCAAAGGCGTTCAGCTCCGGGCTGTTGATCAGGATGAATTCCAGGCGTCGGTCACTGACCTGGCTGGTCTCCACCAGCTTGTAGACGCTGGATTCGACGTAATCCTTGAGCTGCGGGTCGCTCAACTGCTGGACCTGGCTACGCAACATCGCCAGCCATGCGCGGCCCAACTGGTGTTCCTGTTGTGGCGAGACAATGGCAGAACTGGCATCACCGAGTGACGGCAGGTCGTCGGCGAAGCCTGGTGAGGCGAGCAGGCAAGCGAGCGTCAGCAGGGTAGGGCGCAAAAAAGTCATGCACAAAGCCTTAGTCGACAAAGACCTTACTGTAGCCGGACAGTGGGCTTGGGACCAGATATTCTAGGCCGCTCAACCACCTGATCCGGAGTGATGCAATGACCGATGCTGTAGCCCATGACGTTGAACTGGACGCCAGTGGCTTGAATTGTCCGTTGCCATTGCTCAAGGCCAAGCTGGAGCTCAATCGAATGGCCAGCGGCGCGGTACTCAAGGTAATCGCCACGGACGCGGGCTCCCAGCGCGACTTCCGCACCTTTGCCCGATTGGCCGGTCATACGCTGCTGCTTGAAGAAGACGAGTCAGGCGTTTACCGCTATTGGTTGAAAAAAGCCTGAAACCTGCTGCGTTCGTTACTAAGGATTATTGATGTTCAAAGTGTTACGCGACTGGATTCAGCGCTATTTCTCCGATGAAGAAGCCGTGGTGTTGGCGGTGCTGCTGTTTCTGGGGTTTACCGCCGTGCTCACCTTGGGCGGCATGCTCGCGCCGGTTCTGGCGGGGATGGTGCTGGCGTATCTGATGCAGGGGCTGGTCGTCACCCTCGAACGCTTGCGTGTGCCCGGTGGCGTGGCCGTGGGGCTGGTGTTCGCGTTGTTCATGGGGGTGTTGCTGGTGTTCATCGTGGTCGTGGTGCCGTTGCTCTGGCATCAACTGATCACCTTGTTCAACGAGTTGCCCGGCATGCTCGCCAAGTGGCAGTCGCTGCTGTTGTTGCTGCCTGAGCGCTACCCGCATCTGGTGTCCGACGAGCAGGTGCTGCAGGCCATCGAAGTGGCCCGGGGCGAGATCGGCAAGTTCGGTCAGTGGGCGCTGACCTTTTCGTTGTCGAGCCTGCCGCTGCTGGTCAACATCATGATCTACCTGGTGTTGGTGCCGATCCTGGTGTTCTTCTTCCTGAAAGACCGGGAAATGATCGGGCAGTGGGTTCGCGGCTACTTGCCACGTGAGCGGGCGCTGATTACTCGTGTCGCGCATGAAATGAACCGGCAGATCGCCAACTACATTCGCGGCAAGGTCATCGAGATTTTCATCTGCGGTGGGGTGACGTACATCGGTTTCGTCGTGCTGGGGCTCAACTACGCGGCACTGCTGGCGTTACTGGTGGGCGTGTCGGTGGTGGTGCCTTACGTCGGCGCCGTGGTGGTGACCGTGCCGGTGATGTTGATCGCGTTGTTCCAGTGGGGCTGGAGTGATCAGTTCATCTACCTGATGGCGGTCTACGGGATCATCCAGACCCTGGATGGCAACGTGCTGGTGCCGCTGCTGTTCTCGGAGGCGGTCAACCTGCACCCGGTGGCGATCATCTGCGCGGTGTTGTTGTTTGGCGGGTTGTGGGGCTTTTGGGGAGTGTTCTTTGCGATTCCCCTGGCGACGCTGTTCAAGGCAGTGCTCGATGCGTGGCCGCGCAAGGAGCCGGTGGTGGCGCCGTTGCTTTAACTGTTGATCCTGATTATTCGGTGAGGCTGAAGGCCTCATCCCGAGCAAGCTCGGTCCCACAAGGTTTGCGAAAAACCTGTGGGAGCGAGCTTGCTCGCGATTGCGTCAGAACAGACGCCGTAGGAATCAGCCCTTGTTCAGCGCCTGAGCCGCAGCTAAAACCGCATCCACATGACCCGGCACCTTCACGCCGCGCCATTCCTGACGCAACACACCGTCCTTGTCGATCAGGAAGGTGCTGCGATCAACGCCCATGTATTCCTTGCCGTAGAGCTTTTTCAGCTTGATCACGTCGAACAGCTGGCAGAGCGCTTCTTCCTTGTCGCTGATCAGCTCGAAGGTGAAGGCCTGCTTGGCTTTGAAGTTCTCGTGGGATTTCAGGCTGTCGCGGGACACGCCGAAGACTTCGGTGTTGGCAGCTTTGAAAGCCTCCAATTGATCGCGAAAGCCCTGGCCCTGGGTCGTGCAGCCCGGCGTGCTGTCCTTCGGATAGAAGTAAATCACCACCTGCTTGCCCTTGAGGCTCGCGAGGCTGACGGTCTGCCCGCTGGTGGCGGGTGCTTCGAAGTCGGTAACCGGTTGGTCGATAGCAACGGCCATGAAAGCTTCCTTACATTGGGTTTTGTGGGCGCCACGGTTCGATCAGGGCGTCCAGGTTCAGCGCGTCGGCGAAATCCAGGAACTGATCGCGCAGCCAGCTGATTTGCACGCCGGCCGGCAGCGTCACGGTGAACGTGGCGTTGAGCATGGTGCCGCCGGTCTGAGGTGCCTGATACGTGTCGCAGGTCAGGTTTTCCAGCTCGACGTTGTGGTCCATGAAGAACTGGCACAGCTCGTTGATGATGTCTGAGCGATAGGCCGAGCTGACATAGGCGACGTACGGCAGGGCCTGGGGACGATTCTCCAGGGCCGCGCTACGCACCACATTGACCGTGAAGGCGTGCTTCTTGGCGAGGATCGGCAGGCTGCCTTCCAGACGAGCCAGGGCGTCCCAGCTACCGGAGATCTCGAGGATCAGGGCACTGCACTCGCCATGACGGGTCAGGCGAGAGGTGACCACGGCGCAGCGGTTTTCATGGCTGGCGCGGCACAGGACGTTAGTCAGCTCCATGGGGTTGGCGCCGAGGGCACTGATGACAAGGAATTGTTCGCGAACTGTGGGGGTGGACATGCAGCATTCCTAAAGCGATGAGCGGTCGATACTTCTACGGGCTTTTTTTACCGGGGGCGACCCTGCGCAGACGAATTCAAAAAACCCGAGCCGAAGGTTGCAACGTGCTCCAGAGTGGCGGGAGCGAGGGGTGGCAACGCTGGATCGGGGCTTGTGATGCCGAAAATGGAGGCTGGAACCCGGCGTACGAGCTTATCAGTACCGATCAAAGTCTGAAGGGTAGCGAAAAGCAGCGCCAAGGGGAATGGCAGCAGCGCAGTACTTCGCTTGTACAAGCATCTTGGCGCCAGTACCATTACGGCTCTCTTTTTCCGGCAGGAGCGGTTGCATGATTGCGGGCAGTATGGTGGCACTGGTCACACCCATGGATGCACAAGGTCGTCTCGACTGGGACAGCCTGAGCAAACTGGTGGACTTTCACCTGCAAAACGGCACCCACGCCATCGTGGCGGTCGGCACGACAGGTGAATCGGCCACGCTAGACGTGAACGAGCACATCGAAGTGATCCGTTACGTGGTCAAGCAGGTTGCAGGGCGCATCCCGGTTATCGCCGGTACCGGTGCGAACTCGACGCGCGAAGCCATCGAGCTGACCACCAACGCCAAGAGCGCCGGCGCCGACGCCTGCCTGCTGGTCACGCCTTATTACAACAAGCCGACCCAGGAAGGCTTGTACCAGCACTTCAAGGCCATCGCCGAAGCCGTCGATATCCCGCAGATCCTTTATAACGTGCCTGGCCGCACCGCGTGCGACATGCTGGCCGACACCGTTATCCGTCTGTCGACCGTAAAAAACATCATCGGCATCAAAGAAGCAACCGGCGACCTGGGCCGTGCCAAGGCGATCATCGACGGTGTCAGCAAAGACTTCCTGGTGATCTCCGGTGACGACGCCACCGCAGTCGAGCTGATCCTGCTGGGCGGCAAAGGCAACATCTCGGTGACCGCCAACGTTGCCCCGCGTGACATGGCCGACCTGTGCAACGCCGCCCTCAAAGGCGACGCCGTGACCGCTCGTGCCCTCCACGAAAAACTGATGCCGCTGAACAAGACACTGTTCATCGAATCCAACCCTATTCCCGTGAAATGGGCACTGCATGAAATGGGCTTGATGCCGGACGGTATCCGTCTGCCGCTCACCTGGCTCAGCGCTGCCTGTCACGAACCGCTGCGGCAGGCCATGCGCCAGTCCGGCGTCCTGGTTTAATTGAGGAAGTACAACGCATGAAGCGAATGGCCGGACTTTCCGCACTTGCCTTGATTATCTCCAGCACCAGTGGCTGCGGATGGGTCTGGGGCCCGGAAGGTTACTTCCGTGACCGTGGTAGCGATTACCTGGAAGCGCAACAGACTGCACCGATGCAACTGCCACCGAACGTCAGCACCGCCAAACGTCTGGATCCGCTGTTGCCGATCCCGCGTAACGTGGCCGATGACACCGCGAAGGGCGAATACATCGTGCCGCGTCCGCAGCCGCTGTCGGCGATTGCTGACGCCAGCGACTACACCCTGCAAAAAAGCGGTGATTCGAGCTGGGTCATGGGCCAGCACCCACCGGCCGAAGTCTGGCCAGTGGCGGTACAGTTCTTCCAGGACAACGGTTTCCGTCTGGATGAGCAACGCCCGCAAACCGGCGAATTCACCACGACCTGGCAGCATTCCGACGAACTGTCCGCAGCCATGGCCAAGCGCCTGAGCGCGGCCGGCATCAGCGCCGACAGCGAAACCCGCGTGCGGGTCCGCATCGAGCCAGGCGTGCAGCGCAATACCAGTGAAGTCTACGTGGTCAGCGCCCAGCGTCCTTCGGGCAGCACCGCCGACGTCGATTTCACCAACCGTTCGGTCAACACTGGCCTGGACGCGGCACTGGTGGACGACCTGCTCGCGAGCATGAGCCGCACGGCAGAGAAGGGCGGTTCGGTCTCCATGCTGGCTTCGCGTGATTTCGATACGCCAAATCGCGTCAGCCTGAGCGAAGACGGCAGCGGCAACCCGGTCCTGAACGTCGGTCCTGATCTGGATCGCGCCTGGTCGAGCGTCGGTCGTGCACTGGAACAAGGCGAATGGCGCGTTGAAGACATCAACCGCAGCCTGGGCCTGTACTACATCAACCTGGCTGAAAAAGCCGAGAAGAAAGACGAGAAGCCTGGTTTCTTCAGCAGCCTGTTCGGCAGTGCGCCGTCCAAGGAAGAAGTTGAAGCCCGTGCCGAGCGTTATCAGGTTCGCCTGAGCAAGGTTGGCGAGAACGTCCAGGTCACCGTCGAGAAAAACATCAACACCGTTGCGCCAGCCGAAGTGGCCCGCAAAGTGTTGAGCGTGATTCAGGACAACCTGGGCTGATATCACATGCGTTTTGCCGTTCTCGGCAGCGGTAGCCAAGGGAACGGCACGCTGATAGCCAGCGCTGATACGTATGTGCTGGTGGATTGTGGTTTCTCCCTGCGGGAAACCGAAAAACGCCTGTTGCGCCTTGGGGTAAACCCGGCGCAGCTGAGCGCGATACTCGTGACCCACGAACATGCCGACCACGTGCATGGCGTGGGTTTGCTGTCTCGGCGCTACAATCTGCCTGTCTACCTCAGTCGCGGGACCCTGCGCGGGATGCGCAAACCGATCGAACCCGCGGGCTTCCTGGCCGGCGGCGAGCAATTGCAAGTCGGCGCCCTGAACATCGAAGTCATTGCCGTGGCCCACGATGCACAGGAACCGACCCAGTACGTTTTCAATGACGGTGAGCGGCGCTTCGGCCTGTTGACCGACCTGGGCTCGTATTGCAACAAGGTGCTGGACGGCTATCGGGACCTCGATGCGTTGATGATCGAGTCCAACCATTGCCGTGACATGCTGGCTCGCGGTCACTACCCCTACTTCCTGAAGCAGCGGGTGGGCGGTGAACTGGGACATTTGAACAACCACCAGGCGGCATTCCTGGTGTCTGAGTTGGGCTGGCAAGGCCTGCAACACCTGGTCCTGGCCCATCTGAGCAGCAAGAACAACCTGCCGCAGCTGGCCCGGCAATGTTTTGTCGACACCCT
>NZ_JBIUXZ010000002.1:40831-204219 GCF_044744265.1 Pseudomonas sp. NPDC087342 | reverse complement strand
GACCTCTTGATCCTGCTGTTTCGCAACGACACCTCGGCGTTCGACGGCAAGCGCATCGAGCAGCTCGACCGCAAAGGCATGGTGAACAACAAGTTCAACGCCTTCATCATGCAGAAACTCGAAGCCGCCGGCGTGCCGACCCAATTCGACAAACTGCTGGGCGATAACGAATGCCTGGTGAAAAAACTCGACATGATCCCGGTCGAGTGCGTCGTGCGTAACTACGCTGCCGGCAGCCTGGTCAAGCGCCTGGGCGTCGAAGAAGGCATGAAGCTCAACCCTTACACCTTCGAACTGTTCCTGAAGGACGACGCCAAGGGCGACCCGTTCATCAACGAATCCCACGTGGTGGCATTCGGCTGGGGCACCGCCGAGCAACTGGTTCGCATGAAAGAACTGTCGCTCAAGGTCAACGAAGTCCTGAGCAAATTGTTCGACGACGCCGGCCTGCTGCTGGTCGACTTCAAACTCGAATTCGGCGTGTTCTCGGACGGCTCCATCGTCCTGGGCGACGAATTCAGCCCGGACGGCTGCCGCCTGTGGGACAAGGCCACCGGCAAGAAAATGGACAAGGATCGCTTCCGCCAGGGCCTCGGTGACGTCATCGAAGCCTACGAAGAAGTCGCCAATCGTCTGGGCGTACCGCTTTAACCGACGCAAGCATCTGATAGCACGGAAAAAATTTGCTTAAAGGGGTTCGCTTCCGGCAAAAGTGTTGTTATGATGCGCGCCGTTGGAGAGATGCCAGAGTGGCCGAATGGGACGGATTCGAAATCCGTTGTACCTTCACCGGTACCTAGGGTTCGAATCCCTATCTCTCCGCCATTACATAGAAAAAGCCCCGTAGCTGAATAAGCTACGGGGCTTTTTCGTTTCTGGTGATCCGTCCTGAAATTGATTTTCACCAATATCAGGACGAATCACATCGCTACGGCTAAACCGTTGCGAGTTTCTCCTGGGCTGGCCACCCCCAATGCCCGGCATCCGGCTTCACCAGCCGTTCAAAATGCCCACCAATCCCCTCAACCAACCCGGCATCCCTGACCGGGTCCAGTCCCGGATACGGCTTGCCGTTATAGCTCCCGGTATACGTCAGCATCGCCTCGACACTCCCGTTCTCTTCATAGAGCGTGCGCATCAACTGACTTTCCTGATCCTTGGCGTCCGTCGAACGCAGGGCGTAGTGCAGGGCTAACGCCGTACCGAACTCCAGACCGGTGGAATCGATGCCGTGTTTTCGGGCCAGGTCGATACTGCGCAGGATGCGTTCGTTGCGTTGCAGTTTGCGTAGCGGGTCGCGGCCGACCCGGGCGCAAGGGTCTTTGAAGGATGTGTTGCAGCGTTCAAGAAAGGTTTTGGCGAAGCCGGCGACGGCTTCGCTCATGTGCGGGTTTTCGGCGATCAGGGCTGGGCCGACTTCCTGGCGGATCAGACGTTCGGCCAGGGCGCTGACGCGCGGGTCGCCCATGCCTTGTCCCAGCCACGAATAACCCAGCAGGCTGGCGTACCAGGCAATGATCGCGTGTGGGCCATTCCACAGCAGATTCTTGATGACCTGGGTCTGGGTGATGTCCTCCACGGTTTTCACTTGGCGCAGTCGTTCCAGCAAATTGCTACCGCGCTCGACGTAGAGCGGCATGTCCGGTTCGCTGTTGAACAGGATCAGGTGCATCTGGCTGAGGGCGTTGCTGGACTGGGCAAAGGGGCGGAAGCGGCCGATCAGTCGTTCGTATTCAGGCGCTTTGACGGCCGTCGATGTTGAGTGAGTGGTCGGCTCATCGCTCAGGCTGTTCTGGAAAATCTTCGATTTGATCCGCAATTGCCGAAGCAGTGCCTCGTTGGAAATCTTAGAGACTATGCGACTGACGACCGTTTCGGCAAAGTGAGTATTGTCGAGGATCTGCTGGCAGGTCTCGGGTGACACCAGGAGCAGCAACTGCGTTTCGACATGGCGACGCACGAAGGCGGCGCCACCGACCTTGTTCAGCACGATCAGGATGGTCAGCTCACGCTTGCGGCGTTCGAAGCGGCGGATCAAGCCCTTGGCGATCACATCAGCCTGTTTGCGGATGGCCGGTTCGGGCAGGCTCAGGCCGACGATTTCCGCGACGTCGTACATATCGATCACCGCTTCGGCATCGTCCATGTCGATCATCCGCAGGTTTTCGATGGTCTGGTCGAAGGACGTCGCGCTGTAGCGCACGCTGAATCGGCCGAAGGCCTCGACCGTTTCGCGCAACATGCGCGAGCGGGTGGCGCCGATGATTTCACAGGGCCGCGTGTAGCCGTCCCAGTGGGAGAAAATCTGCGTCAGGTAGCCGCCACCCATCGCACCGAAGCCGTGGATGCCTACCCGAAACTGGTTGAGTGCCTGGGGGAAGGTTTCGGTCAGCTCGGGTGTGCCGAGGTCGGGCATGCATTCGGTCAGGTCGCCGAGAAATTCCTGCATGTTGCCGTAAGCCTTGAGTGCGCCGGCCTTGACCTCGGGCGCGGGTGGCTTGATGTCCTCGATCAGGATCGGCTGCCCCTCGGCACGGATCGCCGAGAGCAGGCCGTTCTCCGAATCCTCGACCATGAAACAGTGGCCCGGCTCGCAATTGAGCGCGCTGGCGGCCCGCAGGAAAATCTCGGGATGGGGCTTGCCCTGGGTGACTTCGTCGCCACACACGGTGATGTCGAAATACTTGAGCACGTTGGCATTGATCAAGTACTCCTCGGCAATAGCTCGACGGCTTGAGGTCGCGACCGCCATGGTCAGGCCGTACTTGCGCAAGCGCTCCAGCACTTCCAGCAAACCAGGCTTGATCGGCACGCCTTCATTGCGCACATACGCCAGCTCAAGCTCATCGGCGCGCTGGCGGATCTCGGCGTAGGGGAAATCGTCACCGTTGTGGGCCTTGGCCAGCGCCTCGGCCTTCTTGGCGCTTAGGCCGAGCGAGCCGATCAGGGTTTCCTCGCTCAACGGCTTGCCAAAAATCTCGCTGGACGCCTGCTTGAGGGTTTTGAAGCGCAGGCGTTCGGTGTCAAACATGGTGCCATCCATGTCGAAGATGGCGCTGAGAATTCTTTTTCCCTGGAAATAAATCATCGATTGATACTCCTTGTACCGTGGAGAAGCTCAACGCAAAGCCGCCTGAATAGGGGCGCTGCGCCGGCAAAAAATGCGCTGGCCTGGAGCTGACGGGTACGGTTACGGTTCAAGGCGCAAAGGCCGACCGGGCGCTGTCTCGCTCAGGACGTGATGAGGTCAGATAGAAAAGCCAGCCGAGCACGAGCCCCGCGAAAAAACGGGAGATAGATGTGCCGGTTCAATGGCTAACGATCAGAAACTAGAGGGCGGAGGGACTGAGCAATGGCGCCGATGGGCGCACCAGTCCGACAAACGAGGTCGCAAGCGGTGTAGAGCGAGGAGTGCAACGAGACGGGAAACAAGCCCTGTGGCTGCACCAGCGCAGCGTTTGACGTTAGGCCCACAGTGCGCAATCAGGGCTGCGGAGAGTGGGCCGACAAGGCGATCGATACGTGTGATTCCATGCATAAGGCGGTGTTATTTCCTTCGGTGTGACGATAGGTCTTTTTAGGTATACAGCATGGCAAGCGTCTGGATCAAGGCTGGGGGGCTGGGGCATTGTCATCGGTACGTGGCTTGAGAATCGTTGGAGGTAGTGTGGATGCGCCTGGGCAGAAGCCAATTGTGCAGTCATTAAAAAGCCTCGTAACGCGACGTTACGAGGCTTTTTAATTTCTGGATTTAGGCTTGAAAGTATCCGCTTGCGGGCGAGGGCTCCGCATCCATACGGTGTGAAGTTACACTGAGTAAATAGCAGCCATTGCGTAGAGGAGTGCAGCAGAGCAGCGCGAGGTGGCTGAGAATCACCGGGTGGGTGGTGATGTCGCCGCGCATCGCGATATTTTTCCAGAATTCGGGTGGCGCCACGGATTCGATAGCCGGTTGTGTGGAGTACTGCATGCAAGGGTCGCGAGGTTTTGACGACTGGGGTAGAGGTCGTCGGTATTACTGTTTAAAGCCGTGTAGCCTTGTATGAGTAAAGCTCCAGAGATTAGAGAATTATCACTGCAGGTCATTAAATCCGATTGCCACATTGGCGACGGGAAAACTAAAAGCTGGATGGCGAATGAGAGAGCAGGGATTGACAGGAAGGGGAGTTTCTAGAGAAATGCAGGACTTTGCGCGGTCTTTAGTTGCAGGTGGAATTACGAGTTTCGGCAGAAGCTTGTCGATATGTTGAAATCATCAAAAAATTACAGCCTCGGGCATACGTTCTAAGTATGAAAATAGACCGCTCCCCATCCCCTTGCTCAAGGCTCTAATCAGTTTTTCTAAATTTTATATAAGAATAGAGTACGTTGATGCGAGGTCAATGGAGCCCGTTTCAAACGGGCTCAATGACACTATTTTTTAACAGGACAGTTTCTGGCGTCATGATTCCGTCCGTTACAAATACTGCAACGTCGAGCTTCCGGGCAGGTCTGTGCATTGTGACCAGGCTTGTTGCATACGGAGCAGCGATTGACATTTGGGCAATTTATTTTATTGTGGTTCCCTGCTCCACAAACACTACATGACATGTCCATTCCTCATTCAAACTTGTTTGGATATAGAAAATTATTAAACTTTTCCAATAATTAACATTTTGATCGAGTCTGCGTCATAGCCTCGATTTTTGAGCTCATTATTCGCTGCTCCTGCTTTCATTGGAGACGATGATCTTTCATTTTTCAAAATACGAATCAGCTCATCGTCGCTCAGCCCAGGCATTGCTTCCTTGTACTCCCGAGAGCGCTCTCCCGCGGCTTTTGTCTCTTGCACTGCAAGTTTTCCGGCCTTCAACGCTAGTTCGCCAGCTTTACTCCAGAAGCTCATTTTCCATCTCCTTTTTCGCTTCGCAAGCAGTAACCTTCGTCACTACTTCCTTGAAAGACGCAGATCACGGAATGCTACTATAGTGCCACTATCTTGGCCACCGTAAGCGTGTCTCAATGCATACATTCAAAGCTGGAGCGCAAAATCTGAGGCATTGTTCCTGATTTCTCTCTGGACTCTTTCCCTCAGGATACGCTCTGATGGCAGCGTCGAGATCATATAAACACCTCCAGTCCGTGGCTTAGAAATCCCGTTGACTGCCTGACCGATCTGGCTGAGCTAGGCCTTGGAGGGAAGTGGTGCAAGAAGTGGTCATCGGAGCTTTTTTGCTCCTTCTTTCCACACGGGCCGGTGTGTGTAAAGGCAATGATCATGTGGCGAATGAAAGGACTGACGGGTAATCTTCGCGCTCAATATTTGGAGCACAAACATGAAGACAGGGATTTTAATCGTCGTCGCAATGTTTTGTCTGTCAGGATGCCAGGTCTACAACCTCGGATCCGTTTCAGAGAGTAAGCAGCTATTTCGTGATGACATAGCCCGAATCGAAACCTTCGCCAGCGTTCACCCATGGAGTGTTGGCGAATTGTCTGGAGACACTGATGTCGCATTGCGAAAAGTTGATTTTCTCGAACGCACGGGACCTGCCTACCTTGAGCTGCGAGACACACACTATGCGGTGGCCCAGCGGATAGATGCCAGTAAAAGTGATGCTGTCCGTATTGCTGAGCAGCAACGGCTCAATACGTATGAACGAAGGGTAGCGATTGAGGCAGGTAAACAGCAAATGGGATCGTTTGCTGAGGCATACTTCAAACTTTTTGAGATGAGCAACTACCAACCTAGATTTGAAGAGAGTGCTATCGGGAAGTCTCGCATTAGAGATGGCGTGTACTTGTTAGATCTGCCGTTTCAGGTGAAAAAATGCACAGCGGATGTTTGCTTTGCCAGTGCTACAGTAGGTATCGGGTCGAACTCTTCAATCGTCACACTTGCTTTCGTGCGGTCTGTGCCTTATACCCCTGGGCAAATTATGCCGTCATCCTACATTGAAGTGTTGGGGCCTGATCAAAACGGTACTCTTGTTGTCAGAGTGTTGGCATCCAAGTTGGACTCTGCGACATAGGCTTTCTTCTTGCAAAAAATACCTTGTCCGATTTCGGGATAAGCCTCATAGCTAAAAACGTTATGAGGCTTGTTTTTTTTGCGGGAGAGAGACCCGGTGTCTAGATTTCCTTAACGGGGGTACCGCCATCTACGCTTTTGATCAACTCAATCACATGCAAACAATCCGACTTGTTCACATACGATTCCCCGCTCGCGACCGTCTCATGATTCCCCGCCCGTAGCCGCCAGCGCCATTGCCCTTTTCCGGTACTCGGGGTGCCTTTCGATTGCCTGTAAATCTCAAAATACATTCAGCTCGCTCCATGCGATTGGTTAATTTCGACAACCTGTGTGCCGCATGTCAGCAAGCCTAGCGGAGCTGGTTTTTTTGGCCATCGGGCATTTGTTTCCAATGATTTGAGGGCTTTTCCTACAGTTGACCGAGCCTCGGAAGAATGGCCAAAACCGCCGCAGTTTCGCCCTTGCATCACCTCTCTTGCTCCTGCTTAATACGGGGCAGCTCATGGCGCCGGAAATATCTCGGCGACCGAAGATTGTTGAAAAAACACTATAAAAAAGAGCAATCAATTGACTCATCAGCAAGGAACGCAACTGGCCGGGCATGTGGAGCTTTCACTCGTCATCCCGGTATTCAATGAAGCGGCGACCATTGATTTGTTCATCGCGCGGATTACTGACGTCTTCAAGGATGAGGCGCTGGTGGGGCTGGAGATGGTGTTCGTCAATGACGGCAGCACCGACGCAACGCTGGATTTGCTTCTGGAGCGCCAGAAGTCTGATTCGCGTATCCGGGTCATCGACCTGAGCCGCAACTTCGGCAAGGAAGCGGCATTGACCGCTGGCTTGCAGGCCACCACCGGCCAGGTGGTAGTGCCGATTGACGCCGATTTGCAGGATCCGCCGGAAGTCATCCTGCAGATGATTGCCCTGTGGCGACAAGGCTATGAAGTGGTGCTGGGTCATCGTGTGAGTCGCAAGTCCGACTCCTGGGCCAAGAAAACCTCGGCCAATTGGTTCTACCGCCTGCACAACAGAATCTCGGATCAGCCGCTTCCCAAGGATGTCGGTGATTTCCGGTTGATGGATCGCTGTGTAGTCGAGGCGCTGGAGTCGCTGCCCGAGTCCCGGCGATTCATGAAAGGCCTGTTTGCCTGGGTCGGATTTCGCACCACGCGCGTCGATTACGAGCGCCCGGAACGGGTGGCGGGTGAGACCAAATTCAATGGTTGGCGCCTGTGGAATTTCGCGCTGGAAGGCATCACCAGTTTCAGTACCGACCCGCTCAAGGTCTGGACGTATTTGGGGCTGTTCGTGTCCTTGGTGTCTTTCTCGTTTGCCATTTTCATTATTTTGCGCACGTTGATTACCGGGGTCGACGTACCGGGTTACGCCTCGCTGATGGTCGCGGTGACGTTTCTGGGTGGCCTGCAACTGATCGGCATCGGGGTGCTCGGCGAATACCTGGGCCGCACCTACATCGAATCCAAACGCCGGCCGGTTTATCTGGTGCGGCGTGTCTATAACCCCAAGGACTGAACCATGGATCTCAAGGAAACCGACATCCTCGGTTCAAGCATTGACCAGCACTGGTATTACTCATCGAAAGCCGCGGCGACCAAGCGTCTACTGGGCGATACGCCGATCAAAAAGATTCTCGACGTCGGTGCCGGTTCCGGGTTTTTTACCCATCACCTGCTGACCCACACCGCCGCGAACGAAGCCTGGTGTGTCGACATCAGTTATGACGTCGACTCGGACGCCAGCACCTCTGGAAAACCGGTGCATTATCGACGTGGCATCGATTCGGTGGACGCCGATCTGGTGCTGTTGATGGACGTGCTGGAGCATGTGGATGATGACGTCGGATTGCTCAAGGCCTACGTCGATAAAGTCCCTTCCGGTAGCCGCTTTTTGATGACGGTGCCGGCGTTCCAGTTTCTCTGGAGCGGTCACGATGACTTCCTGGAACACAAACGCCGTTACACCCTGGCGCAGTTTGAAACAGTAGCCCGTGACGCCGGTTTGACGGTGAAGCAGGGCGCCTACTACTTCGGCGCGGTGTTCCCGATTGCGGCGACGCTGCGGCTGTTGCCCAAAGGCACACAACCGTCGCCGCCGCGTTCGCAGCTCAAGCAGCATCATCCCGTGGTGAATTCGATCCTGAAGACCTTGTGCAGCATTGAGCTGCCGTTCATGGGGGCGAATCGCCTGGCCGGCCTGACGGTGTTCGTGCTGGCGCAGAAGCCGTGACTTCAGCCGAAAAATCCGCACTGATCAAAAGAGCATTGAGGTTTGCTGTGACGGGATTGTTTGTCACGGCGCTTCACGCGGTCGTTGCTGTTCTGTTCATCAACTTCGTGATGCCCATGCCGCCTCTGGCCAATGGCGTCGCATTCGCCGTGGCGACGGTAGTGTCTTACTTGATTAACACGACCTGGAGCTTTTCCGCCCGACTGCATGGCCGCACGTTGATGCGCTTCATGATGGTGTCCGGCGCAGGTTTCCTGCTGGCGATGTTCGTGGCCTGGGCGGCACAGATTGCCGGGCTCAATTACTTGATGGGGATCGGCGCGGTGGCATTGACCATTCCGGCCTTCACCTTTGTATTGCACAATTTCTGGACGTATCGATGAAGAATTCTGGCAAGCATTGGGCGCTGGAATTACTGCCCTTATTGATGGGCGTGGTGGCGTTTTTCATCGTGATCGGGCCGCGCGCTCTGGACCCGCAAAACATCGTCTGGCTGGAAAGTGGCGATCCGGCGACTCATTACCTGGGCTGGGTATTTTTCCGACACTCGCCTTGGACTTTTCCGCTCGGACTTAACCCGTCCTATGGATTGGAGCTGGGTAGCGCGATCATCTTTTCTGACTCGAATCCGCTGCTGGCCCTGCTGTTCAAACCCTTCAGCGCATGGCTGCCCGAGACATTCCAATACTTCGGTATCTGGTTGATGGCGTGTTTCGTCCTGCAAGCCTGGTTTGCCTGGAAGCTGGTGGGGCTGGTGACGCCCAATGTCGCGCTGAAGTTGCTGGGGGCTGGCCTGTTCCTGTTTTCGCCGCCGATGTTTTTGCGCATGGGCGGGCATTTATCTCTCGCCGGGCATTTTCTGGTTCTGGCGGCACTTTACCTGGCGCTGCACCCTGGCGTGCAGAAGCGGCGATTGGCCTGGGGCGCGCTATTGGCGTCGACGGCGCTGGTACACGCTTATTTGCTCGCGATGGTGGCATTGATCTGGATTGCGGATCTGGCGGGTAGAACCCGCAACGGTCAGTTGACCCGGCGTACCGCACTAATCGAACTGCTGGTTCTGTTTTTGCTGGTAAGCCTGTGTTGCTGGCAGGCGGGCTATTTCAGTATCGGCAAAGGCGCTGTGGCGGGTGGCTTTGGCTTGTACCGCATGAATGTGTTGTCGCTGATCGACGCCAGTGGCTGGTCCTCGATCGTGCCGGACTTGCCGGAAGGTCCCGGCGACTATGAGGGTTTCAACTTCCTAGGCGCGGGGACGCTGTTGGCGGCGATCTTCGCCGCCGTCGCGCTGCTGCGCCGTAATACTGGCTTCGGCAGGGCGGTGCGCAGCCTGCCGGTCCTGATGTTGGCGCTGCTTGGCCTGCTGCTGTTTGCGCTGTCCAACGACATCGGTCTCGGCCTGCTCAATGCTCACTACCCGTTGCCCAAGGCGTTCGTCAAACTGGCGAATATCTTCCGGGCGTCGGGCCGGATGTTCTGGCCGGTGTTCTACGTCATTGTGTTTGCCATCATTTATCTCGTGGTGCGCGGCAACCGGCCACGCACGGCGGTGTGCCTGCTGGCAGTGGCGCTGTGTGTCCAGGTTGTCGATACCCGCAACGGTTGGGCAGGGCTGCGGCAGGGCAGAATGATGGAGCCGGCCAGCGAATGGGCGACGCCCCTGCAAGACCCGTTCTGGAAAAGTGCGGCATTGCACTACGCCAACATTCGTTCGTTGTCGCCCAAGAATCAGCCGGACACCTGGCAGCCACTGGCCGACTTTGCCGCGACCCATGGAATGAAAACCGACGCAGCTTATCTGGGCCGAATGAGCACGACGGCGTTGGAACAGGCTGGGGAAAAAGCCACGCGCATGCTGCAAACGGGGCAATACGACCCGGACTCGCTGTATATCCTCGATGAAAAGGCCAGGCTTGAGGCGGTGAAAACCGTGAACAGTGCCACGGATCTGCTCACCCGCATCGATGGCATGGTGGTGCTGGCGCCGGGCTGGAAGCAATGCGCGCGATGCCTCGCGGTCGAGGACGAAGGACGCGCGATGCAGTCAATGCCACTGATCAAGGTCGGGCAGCAGCAACTGTTTAACCACACGACCCTTCACTTGGTTCAGGGCTGGGGAACTCCGGAAGCCTGGGGCACCTGGTCTGACGGCGCGCAGGCTGAGATCCAGCTTCGGGTTCCGCCACAGGCAAGCTCCATCGTCATCGATGCGCTGGCCTTCGTCCTGCCGATGCATGCCGGTCAGACGATGGTCTTCAGTATCAACGGCGTACAGGCGTTGACGACGCGTCTGACAACGGTTCAAGGCAATCGCATCGAAATCCCGATAACCCCGGCTATCCGCGAAGCTATCGCCGGCGACAGGCTGATGCGGATTCAAGTGCAGTTGCCCGATGCGATCAGCCCGAAACAGTTGGGGCTTGGAGAGGATCAGCGTGTCATGGACCTGGGCATGAAGTCGCTGACGGTGCAGTGATCCTGCGTATGGCGGCGATCATGCCGATAGACGTCACCCCCCGGCCTTTCTAAACTGGCGCAAGTCTTGGGGACGGGGTGCAGTGGATGAATCGTAATGAACTACGCAAGGCCGACATCAACCTGATGGTGGTGTTCGAGACATTGATGCTCGAACGTAACGTGACGCGGGTGGCGGAGAAGCTGTTTCTCGGCCAGCCGACCATCAGTGCCGCGCTCAACCGTTTGCGCACGATGTTCAATGACCCGCTGTTCATTCGCGTCGGCCATCGCATGGAGCCGACGGCCCGGGCCGAAGAAATCATCCAGCACCTGTCGCCCGCGCTGGACTCGCTGTCGGTGGCTTTGAGCCTGACACACGATTTTGACCCAGCCAGCAGCACTATGACCTTTCGGATCGGGCTCTCGGATGATGTCGAATTCGGCCTGTTGCCCCCGTTACTGCGGGCCTTGCGCCAGGAAGCACCGAAGGTGGTGTTTGTCGTCCAGCATGTCGATTACTGGCGGATTCCCGACCTGTTGGCCTCCGGCGATATTACTGTCGGCATCAGCCAGACCCGCGGATTGCCGGCCAACGCCAAGCGCAAATTGCTACGGCATATCCAGCCCAGCCTTTTGCGTGCCGATGCGTCCGACACGCCGTTGACCCTCGATGAATATTGCTCACGGCCTCACGTGCTGGTTTCCCACACCGCCAACGTCAGTGGCTACGCCGATGAGTGGCTGGCGGAGATTGGCCGCAAGCGCCATGTCGTCCTTTCCGTGCCGCAATACAGCTCATTGCCAGCCTTGCTGGCAGGGACTGACCTGATCGCCAGCCTGCCGGACTACACCGCCAGCGCCATGGCGGCGTCCGGCCATTTATTCCAGGAACCGTTCCCGTTCAAGACGCCGACCCTGGACTTGTCCATGGTCTGGCTCAGCCACGTCGACACCGACCCGGCCGAACGCTGGCTGCGTTCGCGTCTCGAAGCGTTCATGAGTGAACGCGGTCTGGCCGACATGCACAGCGCCGGTTCACTCTGACTGGGTGCGTTGCAGCACTAAAAGTCCGCCGGAAGCCGGGCGGCTCTGTGATATATGTAGACCCTTTCTGCCAATCCTCAGGAGCATCGTCATGCCTCACCTGCACATGGAATACACCGCCAACCTGCCCGGGTTGAACGCTGATGTCGCGTTGATCCGGCTCAACAATACGTTGGTGGGTTCCGGTCAGTTTGCGGCGGAGCACGATATCAAGAGCCGTGCCCTGAAGGTCGAAACCTTCAAGGTCGGCACTGGCTTGGGCGAGCGGGCGTTCGTGCATGTGAAGTTGGCGTTGCTGAGCGGTCGCTCGCCGCAAATCAAGAAACAGCTGTCCGACAGCCTGTTGGCCGTGGTGCAGGATTTGTGTGAATGGCCGACGGATGTTGAAGTCCAGTTGTGCGTGGAAATCCTCGACATCGATCGTGAGTCCTACACCAAGACCGCCATCGGCTTCTGAGTTTCAGGCGGCTTGCTGCTCGGCACAGACCTCTAGCACTTGCTCACGCAGCCAGGTGTTGGCGCTGTCCTGATCCACGGCTTGGCTCCATTGCATGTCGAGGGTAAAACCCGGCAGGCCGTTAGGCGCTTCGCAATGATTGAACACCGCTTCGTTCGCCAGCAGCCGCTGGATACGCCGGGGCAGGGTCAGGATGAAATCAGTGCCGGTGATCATCTTCAGCGCCGCACTGTAGCTGTTCGAGCGTTTGACGATCTCGCGCTTTTGCGCCTGCCGCGCCAGCCAGCCATCGACCTTGTCGGTGGCGGCTGACCACGGTGTCGAGAACACGTGCTGGCGTTCAGTAAAGGCTTGCAGACTCAAGCGTGGTTCCAATGGCGTGGCGCGTTTGTCGAAGACGCAGACCAGGTCGTCCTCCAGCAACATCCGTGACCTGAAGTCGGTTTGACCCGGATGAGCATTCGGGCCAAAACAGATCAGCAGGTCGAGGCTGCCATCGCGCAATTCATCGGCCGGGATATCGGTTTCGAATTTGTGCAGGTTGACCGCTACCGGCAAATCGGCGAAATCGAAGCGCTTTAACAGGCGCGGCAGAATCAAGTGCTCGAAGTATTCCGGTGCGCAAATATTGAAGGTGACGGGCTGTGAAGTCGGGTCGAACGCCTGGCCGCTGGCGTGACAGAGGTTAATGCTTTCAAGAATCTTCAGCACATGGTTGTACATGGTGCTGGCTTTGTAGGTGGGGCGCATTCCGGTGCGGGTGTTGATAAACAACTCGTCTTCAAAACTGGTGCGCAGTTTTTTCAGGCAGTAACTCACGGTGGACTGACTGACGAAGAGTGCCTCCGACACACCGGTGACGCTGCTTTGCTCATACACGGCGGTAAACACCATGAGGTCCTGCATATCGAGCTTTCTAAGCAAGTTACTGTTTAGCATCCGTTCTGTCTCGCTGTGCTCCTTGCGCTGACGGTGCGCAAACGTGTGCGAACGATCGTAACGGAACGATGGTGCCAGGAGAATGGCCTGTAGGAGACTTCGGTGTCAGATGTGGGACACATCGTGTAGGTAACACGACCTGCTGGCAGAAAGCGATCAGCGCTAGACTGCCGCGATGATGACCCACCCGCCAAGTGCTGAGCTGATGCGCCGAATTTGGCTTCGGTGGGTCATTCAATCTGAAGTGGTAGGTTAATAGTTCTTATTACAGCAGGCCGTCTTGTGCGCAGACGCTGACAATTTGTTCGCGAAACCAGTTATTCGCGCTGTCCTGCCCCGGCTTTTCGTTCCACAACATGTCCAGCGTAAAGTTGGGTAAACCGGTGGGCGGTTGGCAATGTGCGAATTTATCTTCGTTACTGATCAGCATCTGGATACGCCGAGGCAACGTCAGCACGAAATCGGTTCCGGGAATCATGTTCAGTGCCGCGACGTAACTGTTGGCTCGCGCCACTATCTGGCGGCTGTAAGCCCATTTGCTGAGCCAGCCATCCACCATGTTGGTGTCTGAAGTCCACGGGGTCGGGAAGATGTGCTGGCGTGCGACAAAGCTGTCCAGGCTGAATTCACCCTCCGCCGGGGCAGAGTTTTTATCAACGACACAGACAAGATCGTCTTCCAGCAAAACTTGTGACTTCAAATTTTTAGAGCTGCGATGGAAGTTGGGGCCGAAACAAATAACCAGGTCGAAACGACCGTCGATAAGTTCTTCGATTGGAATGTCTCTGTGAAACTTCTGGATGTTTACAATGACCGGAAAACTACTGCCGATGAATCGCTTCAACAAGTTTGGAAGTATCAGAAGTTCAAAATATTCCGGTGCGCAGATATTAAACGTAATCTCTTTTTGCGTGGGGTCGAATGCGTGTAAGCCGGAATGGCATATGTTTATGCTTTTCAGGATTTTCAACACATGGCCATACATGGTAGTGGCCTTGTTAGTAGGCCACATGCCATTACGGGTGTTGATGAACAGCTCATCGTCGAAGCTCGTGCGCAGCTTTTTCAAGCAGTAACTGACGGTGGACTGGCTGACGCAAAGGGTTTCGGAGACCTCGGTGACGCTGCTTTGTTCGTATACGGCAACGAACACCATCAGATCCTGCATATCGAGTTTTCTGAGCAAATTACTATTAAGCATAAAATCCGTCTCGGTGAAAATCCATGCGCGTCACTATCTTTTGTTTTTGTGACAAGGTTATTTATTTATATATTAGCGGAAGCAATTGGTTTTTTAAATAGTCTGTCGGAGATTTCCTCAATATATTCTCGCTCACTTTAAGGAGCGTCCTGAACAGGGACAGGGAGGTCGAAGTGTTGGTACGTGTCACGGAAAGTCAGACACCGTTATGGGTGCAAGCCACTGAAGTTGTGAAGGAAAAATTTCGCAGTTCTTATAAGGCGACAGTAGAGCCCAGCCCGCAGTATTTTGCGGTAACTCTGGATAATGAGGAACGCATTCTTTCTTGTGCCGGTATAACGTTTGCCGATCACCGCACACTCTTCTCTGAGCAATATCTGTCGCAACCGATAGAAACGATACTCTCCGAACGCTTTGAAAAGCCGATCGATCGGTCGACTATCGTTGAAATTGGTAGTTTGATTTCTCATCACCTGACGGCCGGAATGATCATGGTCAACATGATCCCGTTGTTGGCCTGGTGCATGGGCGGTCACTATCTACTGTGCACCGTCACACCCCGGGTCCGGGAAATGATGGAAAGCTGCCAGATCGATTTCGAACCGCTGCTGACAGCTGATCCAGAGCGCCTGGCCAATGATGGCGGGAAGAACTGGGGCTCCTATTACTCGAAAATGCCGGTCACCGGTTTTATCCGGGTAGACCCGAAACGTTCGCGATTCGCCGCCATGACCCTCGGTACATTGTTTACCCAGTTGCCGACGGATTTGCCCGAGAGGGCGCAATCATGAGTGGCCGCTTTATTGCGGACCTGCGCCAGGCGCTACAGGCCAATCGCGAGAAAGTCTGTGCCGTCGATTGTGCCGCGTCCGGGCTGGAACACGCCACGGTCATGACTTATGGCGAACTGGAATCCCGGGCGCTGAACCTGGCGGCTGAATTGCAACGGCGTTTCGACACCCCGGCCCATGGCGACCACGTCGTGCTGGGGATTGCGACGCGTAACAGCAGCGACTGGCTGGTGGCCGATCTGGCGTGCCTGTTTGCCGGGATTACCGCGCTGCCTCTGCCGCTGGCGTTCAGCCAAGCGCAGGCCGAACATTTGGCCGAGCGCTGCGACGGTTTTCTGGTGGATGCCGCCGGCGAACGCACCCTGGCCGAACGCTGGATGTTGGATTTTCCCGAGAGCCGCCTGCGACGGATTAGCGAGCCGGCCATTGAGCAGCCATTGTTGCGGGAGCCGGATGGCGTCAGCGACTGGATCTGCAAAATCATTCACACCTCGGGCACGACCAGCCGGCCTAAGGGCGTGCGCCTGAGCACGGCGGCAGTCGGCGCGGTGTTGAATTCCCTGCGTCAAGGAATGCCGGTGGATGCCCATCGCCGTTACCTGTCGCTGGTGCCGTTGAGCCTGTTGCTGGAACAAGTCACCGCCGCGTACCTGCCGCTGCTGGCTGGCGGCACCGTGCACTTCCTGCCAGAAGGCGAACCATTGCTCGGCGAACCGGGCACTTCGCCGCAACGTTTGATCGCGTGGATTCTGCGAGTCGAACCGACGGCCCTGACAGTCCCGCCAGTGATGCTCAATCGCTTCTACGAGCAACTCGCCCAAGGCGATGCGCAAAGCGATCACTTGTCTCGATATCTGCATTCGGGCGTGCATATCACTTGCGGCGGCGCGGCGGTCAGCATCGACATCCTCAACGCCCTCGCCGAGGACGGCATCCCAGTGTTCCAGGGTTATGGACTCTCGGAAAACGCCTCGGTGGTCAGCATGAACACCGCGCAGCACCAGCGTCTGGGCAGCGTCGGCAAACCCTTGCCGCATGTGCAGGTGCGCATCGGCGCCGACCAGACCATCGAGGTCAAGAGCAGTTCGCTGTTCAGCGGTTACTCGGGCAAGGACCCGAGCGCCTGTTCGATGTCGGACGACGGCTGGATGGACACCGGCGATCTGGGCGAACTGGATGCCGACGGCTACCTCTACGTCCGCGGTCGCAAGAAAAATGTGATCTGCCTGCCCAATGGCCGCAACGTCAGCCCGGAGCAAGTCGAGCTGGAATACCGCGAGTTTCCCGGCGTGCGCGATGCCGCCGTGTTCTTCGATGAAACCCATGGCCTGGTGGCGCTGCTCTGTGTCGAATCGGCGCCGGATCGCGACGAGTTGGCTTCCTGGTCAACCCGGCGCTTTTCCGACATCGAGCGTCCGAGCCGTCTCTGGTTGCTGACCAAGGACGATCCACTGCTGGAACAACTCTATACCGTCACCGGCCGCCCGAAACGCGCCGATATAGCCACTGTTTTTGCCGACCTGCAAGGGAATGCTGCTGATGAACACGCCTGCCTATCGCTGTGAAAGTTCCGACATCTCGATTATTGAGGCCCACCATTTCGCCAGCCTCGGCAAGTCCGAGCTGTACGAATTGCTCGGGCACTACGGTGTCGTGTTGCTGCGCAACTGCATCCACAACCCTGAGGATTTCAGCAGCTATGTGCGGCAAAACAGTTCGCGCCTGAGCCTCGATCCGGCGCGGATCATGGTCGGTGGCGCGGCGCAGTTGGTGGACGCGGGCCGTCAGGAAATCGGCCTGCATTGCGAGAACGGCAACTCGCCGTTCTGGCCGGACATCACCTGGTTCTATTGTCAGGAAGCGCCGCGCAAAGGTTCGCAAACCACCCTGTGCGACGGCGAAAAAGTCCTGGCGAAGCTGTCGCCTGCCTGCCGCACCTTCTTCGAACAAAACCCGATTCGCTACAGCCGCACCGTGGCCGGCGACAAATGGCGGCGTCTGGTTTGTCACTATTCATCGACGCTGTCGGACCCGGCGGCGGTCAGCATCAACGACTTGATGCAGATCGTCGGCAATGATCCGCAGACCGTGATCACCTTCAATCCTGACGACGATTCGATCCACTACGCCTTCAGCACGTCGGCGATCCTGGTCTCCGAATTCAGCCAGCGCCCGGCCTTCGCCAACAGCATCCTCGGGCCGTCCTTCAACTACGAAGTGCCGGTGATCGACACCGTATCCGGGCAGCCGATTCCCGCTGAGTTCCTGGCAGAAATCGCCACGGTATCTGCGCAATACACCTACCCGGTCGGCTGGCGTGACCACGACATGGTGATGATCGACAACCGTCGGGTGATGCATGGCCGCGAAGCCATCGTTGACGAGCGTCGTCGGATTTTCAACGCCTTGAGCTACCGCTGAGACCTCCTTATGAAAACCAATAACAAACAGATCATTTCGGGTCAGTACGAGACATACACCGATGGCGATGGGCGCCAGATCGTCGACCTGTCCGGCGGCTTCGGCTTTCAGGTGCCGTCGGTGATTGCCGCGGTCAGTCAGCAGGCCGACCGCATGGGCCTGTCCAATCGCGTGTTGATGTCCGAGCCGTTGATCGCGTTCTGCCGGCGTTTGGCCGAGCTGCTGCCGGCACCGCTGGTCAGTTCCTATATTTGCAGCTCCGGCGATGAAGCGTTCGAAGGGGCCTTGAAACTGTGCAAGGGTCTCAAGCCCAAGGGCAACACTATCGTGTTTGTTCAGGGCGGCGATTACGGCTCGCTGAGTTACGGACGTTGCCTCGGCGCGCCGCAGGAATATCTGGAGATCCAGCGTTTCCTCGGCTTCGATTTGGTGGCGGTCAGTGATGCTCGCGACTTGGCCAAGGTGAACTGGAACGATTGCTTTGCCGTGTGCCACACCAGCACTGTGATTGATGCGGACGGTCGCCTGCGCCTGATCGACCAGACGCTGCTCGATCAGCTCCATGACTCGGCAGCCAAGGTCTCGGCGCCAGTCATTGCGGTCGATGTGCAAAGTTGCCTGGGCAGCCTGGGCACGCTGTTTGGGTTCCAGCGCTACCACAACACACCCGACATCGTGGTGTTGGGCGGCGCACTGGGCGGCAGCGCGATTCCGATCGGCACGTATACCTGCAGCGAACAGATGGCCTATCAGGTTTATGGTCGCAGCAGCCCGGCCAAACATGGCAGCACCACCGCCGGCAACCCGATGGCGTGCGTCGCCGCCATGGCGGCACTCGATTATGTGTTGGCTCACGACTCGGCCAAACAGTCTTTCAACAATGGCCAGATCCTCGCGCAAGCGCTCTTCGCCTTCGGTGCCGTGGCGTGTGGCGGTTGGGTCAGCCTGCCGCTGGCCAGCGACGTCAATCCGGGCCGTTTATGCGAAGAGCTTTATCAGCGTGGCGTCTATGTCAGCCCGCCCCGTGGCCGGGAATTGATTCTGCGTTGCCCGGTCACCGCGCGTGCCGAATATATCCAGCGTGCCGCCACCCTCATCAAGGAGACTTTCAGCCATGTCCTTAACCATGCCGCATGAACAACTGCTGGATGATTGCCAGCGGCATTGGAGTGCTTCGGCGACCAAGCTGTATCGCATGGGCAAGACCAGCGTCGAGCAGGAAACCGATGGCATCTATGTCACTGACCATACCGGCAAGCGCTTTATCGACTGCGCTTGCAGCTACGGCGTGTTTATCGTCGGTCATCGCAACCCGTCGGTGCGTGAAGCCGTGCAGACCCAATTGCACCAGATGGCCTGGATCCCCGAAGGTCGCGTGCACCCGGTGCAAGAACAACTGACCGAACGTTTGCGCGATCTGGTGCCGGGTGAGTGGGGCGATGTGCAGTACATGGTCTCCGGCGCCGAAGCCATCGAACAGAGCATGCGTTATGTGCTCAAGGTGCAGAAGCACCGGCGCGGGATCGTGGTCATGAGCGATTCCTACCACGGCAAGACGCTGGCGGCGATGAGCATCCTCGGCCAGCAACAGCACCATCGCAGTTACGGCACCGCCGCGTCGGAAGTGACCTACGTACCGTACGGCGATTTCGCCGCGTTGCAGAAAGCGGTGGGCGAGGGCGTGTGTGCGGTGTACGTCGAACCGATTCTCGGCGGCGCGCATTTGCAGGTGCCGCCGGTGGGCTACATGGCGAACATTCGCGCCCTGTGCGATGCCACCGATACGTTGCTGATCGCCGATGAAATCCAGACTGGTTTCGGCCGCTGCGGCAAATGGTTCGCCGTGCAGTACGACGACATCGTGCCGGACATCATGATCCTCTCCAAAGGCCTGACCGGCGGCTACACCTCATTCGCCTGCGCGATGTACAGCCAGCGCTTGAGCACGCAATACCCGTTGCGCGAGATCGAGCCGGACCAGCGTACCAACGGTGGGCATCCGGTCGGTTGCGCCTCGGCGCTGGCCGCGATCGACTTTATCTACAAGCACAACCTGGTTGAGGCGTCGCGGATCAATGGCGGTTTGCTGCGTCATGGTCTGCAACGGCTGGCCCAGCGCTACCCGCAGATTGTTGAAGACGTGCCTGGTGTCGGCCTGATGACTGGCCTGCGCTTGCGCGGCTCGGTCTACGAAGCGCTGATGAGCATGGAGTTGGGCAAGCGTGGCGTGCACGCCGGGCATTCGATGAATGAAAAAGCCGAGCACCCGGTGCTGCGTTTTTACCCGCCGCTGAACATCACCCCCGAAGCCCTGCGGCATGTCCTGACCATGACTGAAGAAGCCCTGGAAGCCATCGCCCGCCGGCCGAAACTCGCGGTCAAGGCGTTTTCCCTGGTGGTCCGCAACATGTACCACATCCCCAACAAGCTGCTACGCAGCAAAGCGGAGCGCTGATGAGCATTTTCAATCCGGACACCCTGACCCTGCGCGAAATGGCCGGCCTGCTGCGACGCGGCGTGCTGACCAGCGTCAGCCTGCTGGAGTTCTATCTGCAGCGGATTGCCGAGCGTAACCCGCAGATCAATGCGCTGATCCAGCTGGAGTCCGCCGACGAATTGCGTCGGCAGGCCCGGGAGGCCGATGAGATGGCGCGCATTGGCAATATTCGTGGCCCGTTGCACGGCATCCCGATGACCATCAAGGACGTCTGCCATGTGCGCGGTTTCCGCATGTCCCGTGGGCTGGAGGAGTTGCTTGGCGCAGCCAGCCAAGAGGACGCCACGGTGGTGGCCCGGTTGCGCGAGGCCGGCGCGATTATCCTCGGCATCACCAACGTGCCGGAGCTGTGCATGGCGTTCGAAACCGACAATCTTTTGTATGGCCGCACGCTCAACCCCTGTGACCCGCAACGTTCCGCCGGTGGTAGCAGCGGTGGTGAAGCGGCGGCCATCGCGGCCGGTTGTTCGCCGGCCGGGCTGGCCTCGGATGCGTGCGGCAGTGTTCGGATTCCGGCGCACTTCAACGGTATCTGCGGCCTCAAGTTGACCCAGGGGCGAGTGCCATTGACCGGGCAGTTTCCCAACGACCGTTCGGGGCTGTTCCACCTGACCTCGGCGTTTGGCGTGATGGGGCGTTACGTCGACGACCTGGCACTGCTCGGGCAACTCATCAGCGGCGCTGACGGTCATGATCCGGACACTGTCGACGTGCCGTTCAATGACAGCAAACCCTTGTCTGAACTGCGTGTCGCGTTGTCCTGGGAGTCGGCGCGGACCGAAGTCAGCCCGGCGGTGAAGCAGGTGCTGCAACAGGTCGAAGCGTGCCTGGGCAGTGTGGTCGCGGACGTTACTTCGACCACGCCACCGATGCTTGATGACGCCAGCGATGTGTTGTGGCGGGTGTTCATCACCGGTGCGGATGCCGGACGTAGCTGGAAAAAACTGTTTGCGTCGATGAACAAACAGACCTACACGCCGGCCACCTCGGAACTGATTCGCTTGAGCGAAGAGGTCGAGTTGAGCGTCGATGAGATGAAGCGCGACTGGATCATGATCGACACGTTTCGCTATCAACTGGCGAAGTTCTTCAATCAGCACGATCTGTTCATCTGCCCGGTGTTCCCGGACGTGGCGTTCGCCCATGGCGAGTCGCTGCTGGACCGTGATCGCTACGCCTTCGTGTTCCCGTTTAGCCTGTCCGGCTCGCCAGCGGTGGTCATCCGCGCCGGACACGACCCAGTCAGCGGCATGCCGATCGGCATCCAAATCATCGGCCCGCACTGGCAAGAAGAACGGCTGCTGGCCGTGGCCAACTTCCTCGAACGAGAAATGACCCGCTGGAGCCCGGTGAACCCAGTCACACAGTGATCTCAATGTGGGAGCGGGCTTGCTCGCGAAGGCAGTGTGTCAGCCGACGACGATGTCGACTGATAAGACGCCATCGCGAGCAAGCCCGCTCCCACAGGGGATCGGAGTTGAATCAAATATCGAGTTCACCGAAGACCAAATGTGGGAGCGGGCTTGCTCGCGAAAGCGGTGTGTCATCCGACGATGATGTCGACTGATACGACGCTTTCGCGAGCAGGCTCGCTCCCACATTTTTCAAGCCGTAACGGCTTTCACATTTCGGCTGCTGATCACCAGCGCCAACATCCCGATCCCCACCAACACCGCCCCGCACACTTCGATCAACGCCGGTTGCTGCCGCAGCCAGAACCAATGGAACAGCGTGACAAACAACGTATTCAGATAAACATACGAAATCACTGTCGACGGCGAAATCACCCCGATCGCCCGGTGCAGCAACCAGAACGTCGCCAGGGTGCCAAACAGCGCCAGGTACACCAGCCACAACATATCGCTGACCGCCAATCGCGCACCGCTGCGCCAGCCGCCGCTGAACAGGCAGAACACCAGCAGGAACAACGAACCAAACAGCATGTTCCAGAAGGTCATTGCCACCGGGTCACGACCCTTCAAGGTCTTGGCCTTGAAGCGCTGGCTCAGGGGCGAGTACAGCGCCATCGCCAGGCAACCAATGCCGAACACCACGACCGGATACAGCGCCGGCAATTCCCCTGGCGCCGACCCCTTGAGGATCAGCAACACCGCGCCGACCGCCGCGATCAGCATCGGCAACAGGCGAGTCTTCAGGCTTGGGCTCGGCAGCAGGAACACTTCAAAGAACAGCGTCATCAGCGGCACCAGCGTGTACAGCGTCGCGGTGTTGACCGCCGTGGTGTAGCGCAGCGCTTCGAACAGTGAACCGAAATACGTCGCCAGCAACAGCCCGAGCACCGCATGCGCAAGCAAGCCTTTGACCGAGATCGGTGAGTGGTTTTTCAACAGCAGCAGCGGCAGGAACATCAAGGCTGAAAACAACAGGCGCAGGCCGGTCAGCAGGATCGGATCGATCGCCTGGCTGACCTCCGCCGCCGCAAAAAACGACGCGGCGATCAGCATCGCCCAGATCAACATGCCCCAATGAGCTGCTGCAAAACCGACTTGTTTCATGAGTGCTCCCCAGCGTTTAAGTGCAAGACGCCAATGATAGGTAGGCCGGCCTGCGGGCACGGGCGAGTTTTTAAATACATGACTGCAATTACTTGCAGAGGTCCTTTCAAGGAAATGGCTGATCAGCCAGGAGGCAGGCCTTGAAAGGACCGTCGAAGCTTATTGGATGTGTTGCGCGTAACGTTTCGGGTTGAAGCGCAGCACCATCACGATCATCACCGCCATCACTGCGGTGAGTGACCACCAGGCCCATTCGAAGCTGCCCAACTGGTCGCGGATCATCCCGGCAATCAGCGGCGAGAGCCCGGCGATCAGGTATCCGATGCCCTGCACGAAAGCGGTCAACCCGCCGGCACGACGCGGGTTATCCAGGTGATCGAGGGATACGATCAGGCTCATCGGGAACAGACCGCCAATGCCCAAGCCCAACAGGCACGGCCACAACAAACTGAAGCGTTCCGGGCTGAGGATCAGGCCGCAGAAACCGGCCATGATCAACGCCAGCAGCACCGCCAGCACCAGGCGTTTGTCCTGGCTGCGATTGGCTATCGCCGGGGTCACCAGACCTGAGATCACTTCCATGGCGGTCAGAAACCCGAGCAGCAAACCGGCGTTCTGTTCGCTCCAGCCTTTTTCCACGTAATACGGCGCAAGCCAGGCGAGTACGCAGGTGTAGGAGGCGGTGCCCAAACCAAAGAAAATCGCCAGCAACCAGGCCCGCGAGTTACCGACAAACGACTCCTGGCGACCTTGCGGCGCGGCGGGTAGTTGCGGGATGGCCGAGCGTTGAGCGAACCAGAAACCCAGGGCCAGCAACGCGAGCAGCGCCCAGATCGCCAGGCCCATGCGCCAACTGCCGGTCTGCGCCAGCACGAACGGCGAGAACGAAGCGGCGATAGCCGCGCCGCCCATGATCGAGGTGACATACAAACCCATGAACAGCGAGACGTTGTCGCTGAAGCGCGACTTGATCAGCGCCGGCATCACCGCTTGAATGAGGGCGATCCCGACCCCGGCGAGTACCGCGCTGAGGATCAGTTCAAGGGTGCTGTCCAGGTACAGCCGCGAGACCGTGGCCACGCCGATGATCACCAGCGACAGGTCGATGGTGCGGTGTTCACCGAAGCGCTGCGCGACGCGCATGCCCAAGAACATCGCCAGACCCATGGCCATGACGGGCAGCATGGTCAGTAGCGAAGCGGTACTGAAACTCAGCGGGATATCCCCGCGAATCGCCGACAGCAAGGGGCCGACGGCGGCCATGGACGGTCGCAGGTTCAATGCGACGAGAACAATACTGGCGATCAACCAGAGGGCAGGGCGGGTAGTTGCGCGAACGTTTTCCATAAGCAAGCCTTCAAGAACAAGGTCTTGATTAGGCGCGAGGGGCCGGGCAGCGGCAAATCAGAAAGTCTGGGGCGGTATCTAGAAATTAAATAAACTGCCATGAACCGGGGCTTTAATCCGGAACGCGACCTGTAGCAGCTGCCGAGGTACGAGGCTGCGTTCGGCTGCGAAGCAGTCGTCCCACCTGAGCACACGGTCTTCATGAAACACCGCGTCGCCTGATTTCACGACTGCTTCGCAGCCGAACGCAGGCTTCGCCAGCTGCTACAAGTCACCTTGCAGCTGGCCGGGTGAATGTTTAGTCAGTCTGCATCCAAAGTTCTTCAATTCCCGATTTACCCCCCCATCCACCCATGTGACGCTGCTGCTCATCTGTTTTCTGCGGTTTCTTCTATGGACGGTTGGCCAGTCGCACTCCACCACCAAGTATCCAGCCTCGGTCGTCGATTCCTGCCTGCCACCGCGCCAACCCTCTCTGCACTTCCTTCTGAACTGGCCTTCTGGGCGCTGTGGCATTGCCGTCACGCGCGCCCGCCGGATTCCTGCGTTTCCCGTTGATTGTTCCTACAGGTCCCGCGCCATGCGTCGGGATCAAACCGGCGGCGCCTGCGCGTTTGCCTGACACGGAAAAACGAGAATTCCCATGAGTTGTGCCACGACCTCCTTCGCAACCAAGCAAGAAGCCCTGACCTTTCTGGAACAGAACCCGGATATCGAGATGTTCGAGTTGTTCATCCTCGACAACAACGGCGTGCCCCGGGGCAAGTTGCTGCATCGCGATGAACTGCTGGCGGTGTATGAAAGCGGCCGGCCCTTGCCGAGCACTATTCTCGGCCTGACGATCAATGGTGACGACGTGGAAAATTCCGGCCTGGTGTGGGACGTCGGCGATATCGATTGCCGCGCCTATCCCGTCAGCGGCAGTTTGCAGCGCATGCCGTGGCGCTTGATTCCCACGGCGGCGGTGCAAGTCAGCATGCACCCCAAGGAAGGCCTGCCGGCGACCATTGCCGATCCGCGTCACCTGCTGGCGAAGGTCATGGAAGGCTTGCAGGCCGACGGCTATTACCCGGTGATGGCAGCGGAGCTGGAGTTCTACCTGCTGGATCAACAGCGCGACAGTCACGGTCGGCCACAACCTGCCCGGGACGTCGATGGCGGACGGCCACGGGCCACGCAGGTCTACGGTCTGCGTGAACTGGAGCAGATCGAACCGTTCCTCGCCGACCTCTACAGCGCCTGCAAACTCCAGGGCATTCCGGCGCGCACGGCGATTTCCGAATACGCGCCGGGCCAAGTGGAAATCACCCTCGAACACCGCACCGATGCTTTGCAGGCGATGGACGAAGCGGTGCGCTACAAACGGCTGGTCAAAGGCGTGGCGCACAAGCACGGGATGGCGGCGTGCTTTATGGCCAAGCCTTTCGATGATCTGGCCGGCACCGGGATGCACATGCACGTCAGCCTGGCGGACAAGGACGGCAACAACCTGTTCGCCAGCGAAGCGCCGGACGGCACGCCGCTGCTCCGGCACGCGGTGGGCGGTATGCTCAGCACCTTGCTCGATTCGCTGCTGTTGTTCTGCCCGAACGCCAACTCCTATCGCCGTTTCCAGACCAACAGCTATGCGCCGCTGGCCGCCACCTGGGGCGTGGACAACCGCACCGTGAGCCTGCGGGTTCCCGGCGGGCCGGCGTTCTCCCGGCACATCGAGCACCGCATCTGCGGGGCCGACGCCAATCCTTATCTGGCAGCGGCGGCGATCCTGGCCGGCATTCACCGTGGCATTCGCGAGCAACTCGACCCCGGTGCGCCGGTAGAAGGTAACGGTTACGCGCAGGCCGCCGAGCTGCTGCCCACCGACTGGCTGACCACGTTGCGCGCGCTGGAAGGTTCGGGGTGGGCGCGGGAAGCGTTCGGCGGTGAGTTCCTCGGTGTGTACCTGGCGGTGAAGCGTGCCGAATATCGGCAGTTCATGGGCGAGGTCGGGGAGCAGGATTGGCGCTGGTACCTGAACCAGGCCTGACAGTTTCTCAAATACATTAAAAGTTTCACGTTACTATCCGGAGCCAACTAATCGTTGGCTTCTTTTTCACGAAAAATTGATGGTTGGCTGCTTAAAGTTTGTGCTGTCGCGGAAAATGAAATTTTCACATTTGCCGGCGGCACTTCTTTTCAGGAACAGTCCATCCGCATGTTGAAATTAAAAGCCGTGCGCCCCGAGTGGGTGACACTGATTGCCAGCGCTTTTTTATTGGCCGGATTCAATCTGGTGCTCTGGCAGCACCTGTTCGACATCACCGCCACCAACGCCCAGGGCATTGCCATGCGCGTGGCGTTTGGCGTGATGGTGCTCGGCGCCTTCAACATTGTCCTGACCCTGCTGGCGTTCCGGCCCCTGCTCAAGCCGCTGCTGACGTTGATCTTCATGGTCAGCGCCGGCGTGGCTTACTTCATGAGCCAATATGGCGTGCTGATCGACGCCGGTATGTTCCGTAACTTTGCCGAAACCAATGCCACGGAAGTTCGCGACTTACTCTCGATAAAGTTGTTGGCTTATATTGTTGTTTTGGGTGTTTTGCCAACGTGGTTATTGTGGAAAACACCGATCAGTTATCGCGCCTGGCACCGTGACCTATTAAGTAAAGTATTGGTGAGTGTTGCCTCCGTGGCCGTCATCGGTGGTGTGGCACTGGTGAATTACCAGGGCCTGTCGTCGTTGTTTCGCAATCACCATGAATTGCATTTGATGGTGGTGCCGAGCAACTACATCGGCGCCTCGATCGGTTATCTGCGCGAGCAAGTCGCCTCGGCGCAACAGCCCTTCGTCAAGATCGGCGAAGACGCCCGCAAAGACCTGAGCTGGCAGACCCACGGGCGCAAATCCCTGACGGTATTGGTGGTCGGCGAAAGTGCCCGGGCCGAGAACTTCGGGGTCCTCGGTTATGAGCGCGACACCACGCCCAAACTCAGTAAGGAAGCCGGGCTGATCGCCTTCACTGACGTGCACTCCTGTGGCACGGAAACGGCGGTGTCGGTGCCGTGCATGTTCTCCAACATGGGGCGCAAGGATTACAACGCGAGCAAGGCGAAGAACGAAGAAGGCCTGCTGGATGTGCTCAAGCGTGCCGGCCTGGACGTGATCTGGCGCGATAACCAGTCAGGCTGCAAGGGCACCTGCGATCGGGTCACCATCGACGACGTCAGCAACTTGAAGGATCCGCTGTTGTGCTCGAGCAGCGAATGCCGCGATGAAATTCTCCTGCAAGGTTTGCAGCACTTTATCGACACCCTGGATAAAGACACTGTGCTGGTCCTGCACCAGATGGGCAGCCATGGCCCGGAATACTTCAAGCGTTACCCCAAAGAGTACGAACACTTCACCCCGGTTTGCGAAAGTAATGCGCTGAACAATTGCAGCCGCGACAGTATCGTCAATGGTTACGACAACACGCTGGTGTACACCGACCACGTGCTGTCGACCCTGATTGATCTGCTGCGCAGCAACCAGGACAAAGTCGATACCGCGATGCTCTACCTGTCCGACCACGGGGAATCCCTGGGCGAGTACAACCTGTTCCTGCACGGCACGCCTTACATGATGGCGCCGGAACAGCAGAAACATGTGGCCATGCTGGCGTGGTTCTCCGACAGCTATCAAAAGTCGTTCGCGGTGGACACCCATTGCCTGCAAATGAGCCGCGACCAACCCTTGAGCCAGGACAACCTGTTCCATTCGATGCTTGGTCTGCTGGAGGTCGACAGCAAGGTCTACAACCCGGATCTCGACATGTTCGCCGGCTGCCGCGCGCCGATCATCGATGGCGTACTGGCAAAAAAATGAGGGCTTCGACTTATTTTTCACGGACCGGCCGCTAACCTGCGCGCGGTAGATCTTCCAACAAGAGCCCATGCACATGTCTTCGCTGCCCCCATCCGCCATCGAACTTGAGTTCGCCCGGCGCTACGATCAGGAACACGCCCGCGTCTGCCTGCAGCCGCAACCCCGTGGCCTGGCCGGACGCCTGGCGTTCTGGCGCGCCGAGCAACTGGTGCGCAATGCGCTCAAGGTCGCCGGCGAACCGGGGTTGCTGCTGGATGTGGCCTGTGGCGCCGGGCGTTTCTGGCCGGTGCTGGCGGAGCATGGCAACCGGGTGATTCTCGCGTCGGATCCGTCCCAGGACATGCTCGATCACGCCCGCACCCATCACCCGCAGCAGTTGCTCAAGCGGATCAAGACCTTTCAGAGCTCGGCGTTCACTCTCGATTTGTCGGCGAACTCAGTGGATTGCATGATTTGCATGCAATTGTTTCAACATATCGCCAGCCCCGACCACCGGTTGGCCATGCTCGGGGAATTCCACCGCGTCAGCCGTGACACGGTGATTGTCGCGGTGCGCCTGCAAAGCCGCTTCGGGCGCCGCCCATCCGCCGCCGAGGGCTTCGAGCCCCAGCCGCTGCCGGGCAAGCTGTTGCTGGAAGCCGAGTTCAGACAGGCGGGTTTCAGCCTGCTCAGTCATCAGGACTTCTTTCCCGGTTGCGCGCGGATGCGGGTCTACGTGTTGCGTAAGACCGGTTAACCTCCCTTCGTCAGACATTTCTTGCCTTTAAGCAGGTCTTTTCGCTAAAGCTCTTGTTCAGTGGATGCGCGGAAATCGCCGGGGGCGATATATACTGCGCGCCATTCTTCAAGGGAGAGCCGTGTGGCCATCGATATTCACTGGATTCGCGACAACGATAGCCTCGGTCAGTTTTGCGCCGAGTGGCAGCAGCTGCCGTTCGTTGCCCTCGACACCGAATTCATGCGGGTCGACACCTTTTACCCGATCGCAGGCCTGCTGCAGATCGGCGATGGCGTACGCGCTTACCTGATTGATCCGCTGACCATCGACAACTGGCACCCATTGGCCGCGTTGCTGGAAAACCCGGCCGTGGTCAAAGTCGTCCACGCGTGCAGCGAAGACCTCGAAGTCCTGTTGCGCCTGACCGGCAGCTTGCCGGCGCCGCTGTTCGACACGCAACTGGCCGCCGCTTACCTGAACCTGGGTTTCTCCATGGGTTACTCGCGACTGGTCCAGGAAGTGCTCGGCATCGACCTGCCCAAGGGCGAAACCCGTTCCGACTGGCTGCAACGTCCGCTGTCCGATACCCAGATCAGCTACGCCGCCGAAGATGCCTTGCACCTGGCGGAAGTGTACGTACGCCTGCAACCAAAACTGTCCGAAGACAAATACAACTGGGTGCTGGAGGACGGCGCCGAACTGGTGGCCAACCTGCGCCGCGAGGTCGATCCGTACGAGGTCTACCGCGAAGCCAAACTCGCCTGGAAGTTGTCCCGTGCCCAACTCGCGGTATTGCGTGAGCTCTGCGCCTGGCGCGAGCACGAAGCCCGCGCCCGGGATCTGCCGCGCAACCGCATCGTGCGTGAGCATTCCTTGTGGCCGCTGGCCCGCACGCAACCGGACAACCTCGGTGCGTTGGCGAAAATCGAAGACATGCACCCGCGTACCGTGCGCCAGGACGGCGAATTCCTGCTGGACCTGATCAAGCGCTCGGCCAATGTGTCGCCGGATCAATGGCCGCCCGCTGTCCCGGAGCCATTGCCCGTGGACGCCGCGGTGCTGGTCAAGCAACTGCGGGCCATCGGCCAGGCCGAAGCCGAACGCCTGAACATCGCGCCAGAACTGATGCTGCGCAAGAAAACCCTGGAAGCGCTGCTCAAGAGCGGTTACCCCAACGGTCCTTACCAATTGCCTGATTCGCTGCGTGGCTGGCGCCGCGAATTGATGGGCCAGGCGCTGCTCGACAGCCTGGCCACCGCCGGAGAACAGCCTTGAAACGTATTTGCTCCATTTACCGCAGCCTGAAGAAAAACGAGATGTACCTCTATGTGCTCAAAAGCGATGCACTGGAGCGCGTCCCGGAATCGCTGATGGCGGCGTTCGGCAAGCCGCATCACGCCTTTGACCTGGTGCTGAGCCCCGAGCGCAAACTGTCGCGCGAGGACATCACCGTGGTTCTGGCGAACCTTGAAAAACAGGGTTATCACTTGCAAATGCCGCCGGCCGAGGACGAGTACATCGAACACTTGCCCGAAGAATTGCTGCGTCGCAACGACCCGATGTGATCGGCAGACAGGTTCTGTTCAGAACCTGTGTGAAAGACTGGAATGATTTTTATGATGGCCGTGGGGATGGAGCGATACTCCGTCCGCGGTCGTCTGCACTGTTTTGAAAGGTTTGAGCCATGCGCGTTCTGATTGCTGAACACGACCACCCTGTGTACGCCCAACTGCTGCGTCAGGCAGCGCCCGAGCTGGAAGTACTGACCAGCGGCGACTCCGCCGAACTGGCGCGCCAGGCCGCCGATTGCCCGATCTGGCTCGGCCAGCCCGACTTGTTGGCCAACCTGCTGCGTCAAGGCCACCAGCCACAATGGCTGCAATCGACCTGGGCCGGCATCACGCCGCTGCTGGCCGACGGCTTGCCACGCCACTATCGCCTGACCCGGGCGGTGGGGATTTTCGGCCAGGTCATGGCTGAATACGTTTTGACCTACATGCTCGGCCACGAACGCGAGGTGTTGGCGCGGTTGGTCAGCCAGGTCGAGCGCAAATGGGACAGTCGTCAGGGCCAAAGCCTGGCGGGACGTAAAGTGCTGATCGTCGGCACTGGCGACATCGGCCAGACCGTAGCGAATTTCCTCGTGCCGTTTGGCGTCGAGTTGTACGGCATCGCCAGCGAAGCCCGCGAGCAGGCACCGTTTGTTGAAGTGGCCGCGCTGGCCGACCTGCCGCGACTGGTCGGTCAAGTGGATTACGTGATCAACCTGCTGCCGAACACGCCTAACACCCATGATCTGTATGACGCGGCGCTGTTCAAGCAATTCAAGCCGACCGGCGTATTCATCAACGTCGGACGCGGCGTGGCAGTGGTCGATGCGGACCTGGTGGAAGCCTTGAAAGAAGGGCACCTGGCAGGCGCAGTGATCGACGTCTGCCGCCAGGAACCGCTGCCGCAACGGCATCCATTCTGGACTGCCTGGGGCTTGCTCCTGACCGGCCACAGCTCGGCACCCACATCGCCAACGATGATGGTGGACCTGTTCGTCGAAAACCTGCGGGCGTACCAATCGGGCGAAGCGTTGCGCGGCGAAGTGGATTTCAACCGCGGTTACTGAGTACACCGAAAACCAAAATGTGGGAGCGAGCCTGCTCGCGAAAGCGGTCTGCCAGTCAACGATGATGTTGAATGTGCCGACCCCTTCGCGAGCAAGCCCGCTCCCACATTGGTATCCACTGTGAAACTCAGAATTCGTGAACGCCAAGATCAACTGTGGGAGCGAGCTTGCTCGCGATCGCGGTCTGGCAGTCAACAGAGATGTTGAATGTGAGGACCTATTCGCGAGCAAGCCCGCTCCCACAGTGGGTTTTGCGGCGTGGTTTAGAGGGTGAAGTCGCCTTCAGCCGCCAGTTCGCTCAGCGGACGGCGCGGGCTTGGTTCTTCGCGGGCTTGCAGGTATTCCGCCAGGGTTGCCTTGTCGCCCAGTTTGCCCACGGCAACCGCCGCGTGCAGCGCATAACCTTCGGGAATGTTCAGCTCTTTGCGGGTCAGTTCCTGGTCGAAGCCGGCCATGCCGTGGGTGTGCCAGCCGCTGATGCTGGCTTGCAGCGCCAGGTGGCCCCAGGCCGAGCCGGTGTCGAAGGTGTGCCACAGCGCCGGGGTTTCTTCGGTGGCGCCGGGCGCGGTGAAGGTGGTTTTCGAGATCACGATCACCAGCGCCGAGGCGTGTTGCGCCCAGCCGCGGTTGAACTCATTCAGCAGACCCAGGAAACGCTCCCAGTTCGGCGTGTCGCGGCGCGCGTAGAGAAAGCGCCAAGGCTGCGAGTTGTAGGCGGACGGCGCCCAGCGCGCGGCTTCGAAGAAGCTCAGCAGGGTTTCTTCCGGAATGGCTTCGCCGGTGAAGGCCCGTGGCGACCAGCGATCAGTGAACTGTGGGTGGATGGCATATTCGGCAACGCGTGGATTGGCACTCATGCAGAGGTTCCTTACTACGTTTGGGTCAGGGAGTCGAAATAAAAACCAGCGGCCACAGTTGAGCTGAGCGATGAGGTTTTTCGAGCCGTGGCAGTTCACCGGAATGCAACGCGGTTGCGCGTTAATGGCCTTCAGGTTTGGCTCGTTGCGACTGGCAAAGCTACTTCGTGGCGCCAAAACTGACAAGTGAAGTTCTTACCGGCAGTCGCCAGCGCTTGGCCCGCAAGGCCTTGGGCACTAGACTGGCGGCCTTTTCACCACCTGATGTTGATGCTTGAGCCATGGCCGCCACAGTCGAACCGTTCTGGAAACGCAAAACCCTCGATCAACTCGATCCGCAGGAATGGGAATCGCTGTGCGACGGCTGTGGCCTGTGCTGCTTGCAAAAGCTCGAAGATGAAGAAGACAACAGCGTCTACTACACGCGCATCGCCTGCAAACTGCTGGACCTGAACACCTGTCAGTGCACCGATTACCCGAACCGTCGCGACTTCGTCCCGGACTGCATCCAGCTCACCCCGGGCAAGGCCGAAGAGTTCCAGTGGCTGCCGCCGACCTGCGGTTATCGGCTGGTCAGCGAGGGCAAGGACCTGCCGCTGTGGCATCACCTGGTGTGCGGTGATCGCGATGCGGTGCACCACGAACGCATTTCCCAGTCCGGGCGCATGCTCGCCGAAGGCAGCGTGCCGGAAGACGATTGGGAAGATCACCTGATTTTCCGGGCGGGCTAAAGGTCCACCGCTTTTGTGGCGAGGGAGCTTGCTGTGGCGAGGGAGCTTGCTCCCGCTTGAGTGCGAAGCACTCACCCAATAAATAGGCAGTGATTATTGCCACAAGGAGTGTGTATGGCTGGGGGATTGCGGCTGGCATTGGCCGTCGGGGCGTTGGCCCTGAGTTCGTCGGTGTGGGCGGCGAAGAAGGTCGATCTGGATTACCACGTGCGCCTGTTGCCGCAAAGCGATCAGGCGGAAGTGCGGCTGACCCTGGCCCAAGGTTCGGCGGTGCGCAGCCTCGACTTTGACCTGGGCGACGGCAGCCACTACAGCGATTTCAAGGCCGACGGCCAATGGCAGCTCACGCCGGGCAAAACCGCCCGGGGCGTCTGGCGCCCGGCCGCCGATAAGGCCAGCCTGACTTACCGCGTACGCATCAGCCACGGGCGCAAGAGCGGCAGTTTCGACACGCGCATGACGCCAAACTGGGCGCTGATGCGCGGCGACGACCTGGTGCCGGCGGCCAAACTCGATCAGCAGGACGGCATCGAACTGGTATCGCGCCTGGAATTCGAATTGCCCAGCGGCTGGAAAAGCGTCGAGACCGCCTGGCCGCGTATCGGCAAGAACACGTTCCGCATCAACAACGTCTCGCGCCTGTTCGACCGGCCCACTGGCTGGATGCTTGCCGGCCACCTCGGCAGCCGTCGCACACGCTTGGGCGAAACCGAAGTCACCGTCGCCTCGCCAGTGGGGCAGGGCATGCATCGCATGGACGTGTTGACGCTGCTGACCTTTGTCTGGCCGCAAGCCCAGGCCGTATTCCCACGCCATCCAAGCAAACTGCTGATTGTCGGCGCCAACGACCCGATGTGGCGCGGCAGCCTGGCGGCGCGGGAATCGATCTACCTCAACAGCCGTTTGCCGCTGGTCAGCGAAAGCGGCACCAGTGTGCTGGTGCGCGAACTGGCCCAGGTGTTCGGCCGGGTCAACGACAAACAACACAGCGAATGGATCAGCGAAGGCCTGGCCGAGTATTACGCCATCGAACTGGTGCGACGTGCCGGCGGCATGAGCGATGAGCGCTATGAAAGTTTGCAGAAGAAACTGGCCAAGGACAGCCAGAAAGTGACGACCCTGCGCGGCTCGCAGGTCAACCCGGCGCAAATTGCCAGGGCAGTGTTGTTGCTACAGGAACTGGATCAGGAAATTCGCATCAAGACCCGCAACAAGCGGTCGCTGGATGATGTGCAGCGTGGGGCGATGCATCTGGAAAGCGTGGATACCAAGGAGTTTGTCCAGCTCGCCGAAAGCGTGATTGGCGAGCCCTCCAAAGTCCTCGATACCGAGTTGCTTCAGTGAGATCGCCTTCGCGGGCAAGCCTCGCTCCTACAGGGTGTGTGTCGTTCCCATAATCGGCGAACGACACATATTCTGTAGGAGCGAGGCTTGCCCGCGAAGAGGCCCTTAGACCCGCTACAAATCCCGGATCAAACCCCGGTTTTCGGCGACTTCAACGAATCATTCCCGGTAACGGTCGCTGTCTTGGTCGCCGCTTCCGCAGCCGCCTTCAACTGGTTCAACTCATCACCCGCCCGCTGAATCTTCGCTCGCACGTTGTTCATGTCCTGACGGCTTTTCTCCAGCAGGCTTTTCACCGAGCTGTGCCCGGTAATGCCACGGGCTAAGGCCACGCCGCCGATTGCCACTTGAATCAAACCGAACACGCCACCGCGACGCAGGCCTTTGCCCATCATCACCACGCCGCCGGCCAGGGAACCAATGCGTTCCCAGCCCTCGACGTTCTGTTCGTGACGAGTCTGGAACGGGGTGGATTCGATGCGTTCTACGCGTTTGAGTTCGCTCATGATCTATCTCCAGGCAGGGAAGGATAGTAAAGCTGACTGCCGAAGCGGGCCGCTTGTTCCATCGGATGTGCGGCGATTCAGCGGAATTTCGGACCGGAGCGGGTGTTCAGCCCTTTGGCCATGCGGTCGTAGAGCACGACGTTGACCGTGGCGGCCAGGTTCATGCAACCGGTGGTCGGGATGTAGACCACGTCTTCGCACCAGTCGCGGATCTCTTTATCCAGCGAGCCGTCTTCCGGGCCGAAGATATAAAGGGCGCGATCCGGGTGGGTGTATTCCGGCAGCGAACGGGCGCCTTCCACCAGTTCCACGGCCACCGGCACACAGCCCAGCGGCAGGATCTTTTTCAGGTCGTCGATGCCGATCAGCGGGATGTCGTAGTGCACACGCTTGGTGTCGGTGACGAAGTCGGCGGCGCGATCATAGCGCTTGCCGGTGTAGAACACCGACGCCACGCCATAACAGCCAGCGGCGCGCATCACCGAACCGACGTTCTCCGGTGATTTGGGGTTATACAAACCAATGCAGCTGTACCGTTTGTCTGCCACGAGCGGGGTGCCTTCGGGAAAAAGAGGGCGATTATACGGGGATTGGCCGGGAGCGGGCAGATTCGGGATTGGCGGTGTCTGGGCGACGCTCCCCCTGTAGCAGCTGGCGAAGCCTGCGTTCGGCTGCGAAGCAGTCGCAAAATCAGACGGCGCGTTATTCCAGTTAAACCGCGTTATCCGGGTTTACGACTGCTGCGCAGCCGAACGCAGGCTTCGCCAGCTGCTACAGGGAAGGTTGTTATTCAGATGTCGCTGCTCCAACCCCCACCCAACGCCACCACCAACCCGACACTCGCCTGCAACTGCCGCGTCTGCAAACTCTGCAACCGCCGCTGCGCCTGTAGCGCCGAGGTCTGCGCCGTCACCACATCCAGATAATTCACCGCCCCGGCCTCATAGCTGTTCATCGCCAGCGTCTGCGTCCGTTGCGCCGCATCGACCGCCGCCTGCTCATCCTCCGCCTCCCGTTGCAGATCACGCAGTTGCCCGAGGTTGTCCTCAACCTCCCGCACCGCCCGCAGCACCTGGCTGCGGTAATGTGCGGCGGCTTCTTCGAATTCGGCCTTGGCCTGGCGTTCGTTGGCGTCGAGTCGGCCGCCATCAAAAATCGGCAGGTTGACCAGCGGCCCCAGCGCCCAATAGCGATTGCCGGCGGCCAACAGATTGCCGCTGCCGGCGGTTTGCCCACCAAGCAGGCCGGTCAGGCTGAAATCCGGATACCACGCGGCGCGAGCCACGCCGATGTTGGCGTTGGCGGCGAACACCCGACGTTCGGCGGCGGCGATGTCCGGGCGACGTTGTAGCAGCGTGCTCGGCAGTGCGTCGGGGACCGAGGGCAACGCCAATGGCTGATCGCTGGCCTGGAGCCGGAAAACACTCGCCGGCTCACCCACCAGTTCCCCCATCGCATGTTCGGCCAGATCCCGTTGCGCGCGCACATCGTCGAGTTGCGCCCGGGCTTCGGCCAATTGGCTTTGCGCGCGGGTCAGGTCCAGTTCCGAAGCGATGGCGCCTTCATAACGGTCGCGGGTCAGTTGCAGCGCCTGGGTGTAATCGTCGAGGGAACTGGTGAGGATTTTGTTCTGCGCATCCAGTCCATTCAGCTCGATATACAGCGTCGCGAGTTGCTGTTGCAGGCTCAATCGAGCGGCGGCCAAGTCGTCCGCCGAAGCCTGAGCCTGGGCATCGCCCGCCGCGACTTGATTGCGAATTCGCCCCCACAAATCGAGGTCGAAACTCAGCGCAAACCCGGCAGTGTCGCTGTTGTACACCGACGGCTGGTTGCTGCCGCGCAACGGTTTGCCGTCCGACTGACGCTGGCGCAGCGGTTGGGCGCTGGCGGTGATTTGTGGGAACAACCCGGCATGCAACTGCCCGGCATACGCTTGCGCCGCATCAAAGTGCGCGAGGGCTGCCGCCAGGTCCGGGTTGGCCTTGAGCAGTTGCTGTTGCAGGTCGTTCAGGCGCGAGTCCTGATAAATCTGCCACCAGTCCGGGTTCGACTCCTGAGCCTTGGCCAGGTGCCACGGCCCATCGCTGGTCTGCTCGCGATACTGCGTCGGCAAGTCGATAACCGGCGCTTTGTACGCCGGCGCCATTGAACACCCTTGCAACGCCAGCGCCATGATCAGCAGCTCAAGCCTTGGGCGCATGCACACCTCCAGCGTCGGCCAGTTGCACGGTATCGCCTTCACGCAGGGCATCCGGCGGGTTATCGACGACCCGGTCCGCAGGCTTCAAACCTTGATCGATTACCAGCCGTTCACCCAGATCCAGGCCGATATGAATGTCACGTAAATGCACGTGATTATCCGGGTCGAGCACCGCCACTTGCGTGCCCTGAGCGCGGAAGATCAGCGAACTCGCCGGAATGCTCACGCCATGGGTGTCCGCTGGAATCTGCAAGGTTGCCTCGGCATAGTCGCCGGGCAACAACGCGCCGTCCGGGTTATCCGCAACAAACTGCGCGAGCAAGGTGCCGGAGCGCCGGTCAACTGCCGTGGAGTCACCAATCAATCGCGCACTGAAATGCTCGCCGGGATGTTCCGGCACGATCAGCTCGGCCTGCATGCCGGGGCGGATCACGCTGGCGTAGTTCTGCGGCACCGGCACGTACAGGCGCAGTTGGTGGGTGTCGGCGATGTCGAACAGCTCCGGATCGCTGTCGTTATCAGCCTTGATCAACTGACCGATATCGGTATTGCGCGCCGTGATGGTCCCGGCGAACGGCGCGCGAATGGTCTTGTAGTCCTCCAGCGCCGAGAGTCGCGCGTAGTCGGCGGCGGCCGCATCCGCGTTGGCCTTGGCGGCGGCAGCGTTGGAGCGTTTTTCATCGGCTTCCTGACGCGACACCGAATGCGTCGCCAACAGGTTTTGCCAGCGGCTCGCCGTGGTCTCGGCCAGGCGCGCGTTGGCCTGTTCCTGGATCAGCCGCGCATGGGTTTGCGCGACTTGTTGATCGAGGTCCGGGCTGTCGATCTCGGCCAGAATCTGCCCGGCCTTCACCTGGCTGCCGATGTCGGTTTTCCAGTCCTTCAAATAACCGCTGACCCGCGCATGAATCGGCGCTTTGCTCCAAGCCTCCAGATGCGCCGGCAAACGCAGGCTGTCGCCATGCACGTTCTGTTGCGGCTGGAACACGCTGACCAGCGGCATGGCGGCGGTTTCGGTCCAGGCCGCCACGGCTTTCTCGTGGCGGGTGCGGGCGGCCAGACCGTTGGCCACCAGCAACGCGGCCAGGGTCAGGCCGCCGACCCCCACCCACATCAGGCGTTTGCGCGACGGTTTTTGATCAGGCGACATGAGAGCTTTCTCCAACAACAGTACGAGATGATTGGCGTCCGTGAACCAGGCTGAACACCACCGGGACGAACAGCAAAGTGGCGGTGGTGGCGAGGATCAGGCCGCCGATCACAGCGCGGCCCAACGGCGCGTTCTGTTCTTCGGACAGGGCCAGCGGCAGCATGCCGATGATCATCGCCAGGGCGGTCATGCACACCGGCCGAAACCGCGTGTAGCCGCCTTCGAGCGCAGCCTTGAGCGCATCGCCGTGTTCGGCCAGGCGTTCACGGCAGAAACTCACCACCAGAATCGAGTTGGCCGTGGCCACGCCCATGCACAGGATCGCCCCGGTCAGGGCCGGCACCGACAGCGAGGTGCCGCTGAGAAAAAGCATCCAGACAATCCCGGCGAGTGCGGCGGGCAGGGCGGTGATGATCACGAACGGATCGACCCAGGACTGGAAGTTGACCACGATCAGCAAGTAGATCAGCACCACCGCGCCGAGCAGGCCGAAGCTCAAACCGCTGAAGGCTTCGTGCAGCGCATCGATCTGCCCGTGCAGGCTGATCACCGCGCCTTTGGGTCGCATCGAGGCCGTGTCATCCAGCACTTTCTGGATGTCCTTGGCCACGCCGCCGAGGTCGCGGCCCTGCACGTTGGCGTACAAATCCAGGGTCGGCATGATGTTGTAGTGGCTGACCACCGCCGGGCTCTGCACCCGGGAAATGCTCGCCAAACCGCCGAGGATCTGCGATTGCCCGTCACTGCCGGTCACCGGCAAGGCTTCCAGCGAAGGCAGGCTGTCGAGGCGGTATTGCGGGGTGGCAGCGACCACGCCATAGGACACGCCGTTGGCCGGGTTGAGCCAGAAGGTCGGCGCGGTTTGCGAACTGCCAGCGAGCGACGCGACCATGCTGTTGGTCACATCGCGCTCGGTGATGCCCAGGCCGTTGGCGCGCAGTCGATCAACGTTGACCTGCAACGACGGATAACCGGTGGACTGCTGGATACGCAGGTCAGCGACCCCAGCCACATGTTGCAGGCGCCGCTCCAGTTCCACCGCGTAGGCGCGGTTGGCCGCGTCGTTGGGGCCAGAGATTTTCACGTCCAGCGGTGCCGGAGCGCCGAAGTTGAGAATCTGACTGCTGATGTCCGCCGGCAGGAACGCAAAGTGGCTACCGGGAAAACTCTCGGGCAAGGCTTCACGCAGACGCTTCACGTAATCGGCGGTGGGGCTGTGCTCGGCCTTGAGGCTGACCTGAATATCACCGTCCTGTGGGCCGATGGTGCCGCTGTTGCTGTAGGCCATGTCGATGCCGCTCAGCGGGATGCCGATGTTGTCGACGATGGTGTCCAGTTGCTCCGCCGGGATGATCTCGCGAATCCGCGCTTCGATGCGGTCGAACGCCGCCGCACTTTCTTCAATCCGCGTGCCCAGCGGCAAGCGCACATGCAGCGACAGTGCGCCGGCGTCGGTGGCGGGGAAGAAGTCCTCGCCCAGGCTCGGCAGCAGCGCAAAAGAGGCCAGCACACACGCCAGGAACCCGAGCAGGAAACGCTTGCGATATTCCAGCGCCAGCTCCAGCAAACCGAAATAGGTGTCCCGCAGGTTGGAGAAATGCCGCTCGAAACCCTGCTGGAAATTCAGCACCCGTTGCAGCAATGGATGATGGGTTTTGCGGTGCTGCTCGCCCTCGTGATGGTTGATGAATTCATCTTCCGGGTGATGCCCCGGACCTTGTTCCGGCCTGTGCGGTTTGAGCAAAAACATCGCCAGGGTCGGCACCAACGTGCGCGACAGAATGAACGAGCTGGCCATGGCAAAAATCACTGCCAGCGCCATCGGCCGGAACAGGTAACCGGCGATGCCCTGCAACAGGAACATCGGCACGAACACGATGCAGATGCACAGCAGCGAAACGAAGGCCGGGCCGACGATCTGTTTCGCGCCGTCGAGAATCGCGGTCTTCACCGCTTTGCCCTGTTCCAGGTGCCAGTTGATGTTCTCGATGGTCACCGTGGCGTCGTCCACCAGAATCCCCACCGCCAACGCAAGGCCACCGAGGGTCATCACGTTGAGGGTCTGGCCGCTGGCGGCGAGCAGGGCGATGGCCGACAGCACCGCGAGCGGAATCGACGCGGCGATGATCAGCGTAGAACGCCAACTGCCGAGAAACAGCAGGATCATCGCGCTGGTCAGCAGCGCGGCGATGATGCCTTCCTTGGCCACACTGCCTACCGACTGTTTGACGAACACCGAGGCGTCGCCCAGCAATGAAGTCTTGAGCGACGGCGGCACGGTTTCGTTGATACGCGGCAGCATCTGGCGAATGCCGTCGATGATCGACAACGTGGAAATATTGCCGTTCTTCAGCGCCGGCATCAGCACCGCGCGGCGACCGTCGACCCGCACGATATTGGTCTGCGGCGGCGAGCCGTCGCGCACATGGGCCACTTGGCCAATGGTGATCAGCGCGCCGTCGACGGTTTTGATCGGCAAGTCGTTGAGCTCGTCGATGGCTTTCGGGCTGTTGTTCAGCAGTACCGTGTATTCGTTGGGCCCGAGCTTGGCGGTGCCCACCGGGATGATCTGGTTCTGCGCCGCCAGCGCATTGCCGACGTCCTGTGCCGAGAGGCCTTTGGCGGCCAGCGCCTGCGGGTCGAGGTCGAGGGTGATTTGCCGTTGTTTGCCGCCCATCGGCGTCGGGATCGCCAGACCCGGCACCGAGGTCAGTGGCAGGCGGATGTTGTTCTGCACCAGGTCGCGGATCTTCGCTTCCGACAGCGTCGGGCTGGAGAACGCCATCTGCAAAATCGGCACGGTCGAGGCGCTGTAGTTGAGGATCAGCGGCGGCGTGATGCCTGGTGGCATTTGTTTGAGCACGGTCTGCGACACCGCCGTGACCTGGGCGTTGGCGGTGCGGATATCCACGCCGGGCTGGAAGAAAATCTTCACGATGCCCATGCCCGGCAGCGATTGCGACTCGATGTGTTCGATGTCGTTGACCGTGGTGCTCAGGGAGCGCTCGTAGGTGTAAATCACCCGCCCGGCCATGTCCTGCGGCGCCAGGCCGTTGTATTGCCAGACCACTGCAATCACTGGAATGCCGATGTCGGGAAACACATCGGTGGGTGTGCGCAGGGCCGCCATGGGCCCGATGATGCAGATGAAAATTGCCAGCACGATAAACGTGTAGGGCTTGAGCAGTGCAGTCTTTACCAGCCCGAGCATGCCGTAAACCTCCGAGGTCTTGAAGTGCAATTGCCGGGCAGTCTTGCGGTTGTTACTTAAAGATTTGCCTTCACGGGGATGAAGAAATTTTTAAGCATTTGCTGAAAATCCTTTCATGGGGATTCATTTGTCCGCAGCGCTCTAGCCCGCCACTCTTCACCTCAAGCCGAGTGCCCACCGCCACACCTGGCGGCGGTATCGGCGTCCATTTTGCGAGGTGTTTTTCCATGACATTCAAACCCCTGTTAATGCTGCCGGGCCTGGGCCTGGTGTGTCTGTTGTCGGCGTGCGCGGGACCGATGCCCAAGGCTGATCCGAGCGAAGCCTTTATTGGTCTGGAGCAACCGGGAAGTGCCGATTTGCTGGCGCAGCGGATCGACGGGCAGCAGGTGAATGACGGGCGCTATTTCGAGGTCAAACCGGGGGCTCATCGCCTGGACATGACGTTGATCAGCGGCGCGGACGGTAATTCGCTGGACCTCAGTTGCACCGGGCATCTGAGCTACAGCGAGTTCAAGGCTGGCGAGCACTACCAGGTCAATGCGTCGAGCGAGGGATTGAAGGCGGGTGTCAGCCTGATGGATTCCCACGGTAATCAGGTGGCGCAGAGCCGGGGCTTTCGGTGCTCTTGAGCGGTGTGCAAAACCTGTGGGAGCGAGCTTGCTCGCGATGAGGCCATTGCCTTCAACATCAATATTGACTGACCCGCCGCTATCGCGAGCAAGCTCGCTCCCACAGGGGGCGGCGGTGCATGAAGGAACACATTCCAATGACACTTAAACAGCTGCTATTGATTCCTGGTCTGAGCGTGGTTTGTCTGCTGTCCGCCTGCGCCGGCCCTATGCCCAAACCCGATCCAGGGTTGGCCTGGATCGGGCTTCAGGAAGAATCGCCGAATGACATGCTGGCCGAACGGGTGGATGGCCGGCGCATTGATGACGGACGTTTCTTTGAAGTGACGCCCGGTGCGCATGACTTGGCGGTGACGCTGTTCGAAATCCCGAGTGGTGATTCGAATCAGGAAGACTGCCAAGGCAAGGTCCATTACACGCAGTTCAAGGCGGGCGAGCATTATCAGTTGGTGGAGTCCAGCCTGGGCCAGGCTGTGAGCGCGCGGCTTGAGGATTCGCACGGTAAGCAGGTGGCGCAGACTGACGATTTCCAGTGCATGCCCGGATAGCATTGTAGGCGACGAAACCTTTGTAGCAGCTGGCGAAGCCTGCGTTCGGCTGCGAAGCAGTCGCAAATACGGATAACGCGGTTTAACTGACACACCGCGCCGTCTGATTTTACGACTGCTTCGCAGCCGAACGCAGGCTTCGCCAGCTGCTACAGGGGTTGTGGTTTGTCTACAGCGGGTCAGCGATCACATACCCCGACCCGCGCATCGTCCGTATCAACGGCGGCAAACCCGGCGGGTCGATCTTCTTGCGCAACCGGCCAATGTGCACGTCGATCAGGTTAGTGCCCGGATCAAAGTGATAACCCCAGACCTCTTCGAAAATCATCATCCGCGACAGAATCTGCCCTGGATTGCGCATCATGAATTCCAGCAATTTGTATTCGGTGGGCAACAGGCTCAGCGGCTGATTCGCGCGGTTGGCCTCGTGGCTGATCAAGTCGAGTTCCAGGTCAGCAATACGCAGGGTGGTTTCGAAGGTTTTGGCCGGGCTTTTGCGTCGCAGCAACACCTCGACCCGTGCCGCCATCTCGTCGGTGGCGAATGGCTTGGCCAAGTAGTCATCGCCACCGGCCCGCAAGCCGCGCACACGTTCATCGACGTCGGAGAGGGCGCTGATCATCAGGATCGGTGTGGCCACGCCAATCGCGCGCAACGTGGTGACAATCGCCAGGCCATCCAGCTCGGGGAGCATGCGATCGAGGGTGATCAGGTCGTAATTGCCACTGACCGCGCTCACCAGGCCTTCGCGGCCATTGCTCACCCAGTCCACTTCAAAGCCGTGGCTTTGCAGCTCGGTGACGATTTCCTTGGCGGTCACGGCATCGTCTTCGATGGTCAAGATTCGGGACATGTCGGTTACCTGTTCAGAGATCCGGATGTCACGATTTTGCCAATAAACGGTTAGCGGTTTGCTGAGGAAAGTTTCATGTGCGATACAAAGGAAATGCGCTATACCGCCAACACTTTTTAAAGCCTGCCTCAGTTCCCTGTGGGAGCGAGCTTGCTCGCGATGGCGGCAGCTCATCCAACATCAATATCGACTGGCCCACCGCTATCGCGAGCAAGCTCGCTCCCACAAGGGATATGTGTCTGGTTGGGGATTACTTGGTTGCAGGCAGCATCGCTTTCAGCTTGTCCATCATCGCGCTGGCCGCGTTGGTGATCTTGTTGCCCTCCGGGTCTTTGCTCCCCGAGCCACTGGTGTCTACACCCGCGAGGATTTCCGCCAGATTGTTGAAGTGCCCGTCTTTCTTCTTGCCGCCGGCGGCCACATCGCCCTTGTCGTACTGGGCGAGTGCGTCCTGCAAGGTCTGGTGCTGGGACAACCATTCGGGTTTGGTCTTTTCCTCGGGGCTCATGTTGTCGAGGAAGTTCAGCGCAGCCTTGGCGCGACCGATCGGGTCGTTGGCAAACGGGTCTTTCCAGTTTTTCTTTTGATCTTCCGGGCCGCTGTAATGACCCGAGGCCAGCCGCGCCTGTTGCTGCATCAGCGCCTTGGCCGCTTCCTGCTCTTCGCTGGAAAACTTGCCGCCTTCATTGGTGGCTACAGCGTTCAGCGAACGACGATCCAGATCGCCCATCAACGCATTCTTGTCTTCGACGCTGCCGCTGTACGGCTTTTCGCCGGCCTTCATCTGCGCGTACTTGTCGTCCATGCGCTTGCGCGCATCCACGGCTACTTCCGCGAAGGACTTGTCCTTGGAACTCGACACCGCACCGGGTTGCGTGACGCCCAGCACCAGCGCGTCGGCGTTCATACCCGCACGCACCGGAAAGTACGGCGCGTTGTTGCCGATCGAACCGCTGTAGTCGGTGGATTTTTTCGAGAGGCTGACCGCGTCATCGTTCTTGGCGTCTTTGGCAGCCTGCCCGGTGGCGCTGGTTTTAGCCTTGGCCTGCGCCGCAGCCTGATAAGCCACCATGGCGGGGCTGTTGAAGGTTGAAGTGACGTTCATCGCATTCATTGCCTGGCGTGTATTGATGCTGATACATCGCAAGAACAGTGCCAGCGGGGGGAAGGGCTGTTGGATGGAGGGTTTGTAGCGGTTTTGACATGTTTGTAATGCGGCAAGCTTGCCGGAAGCGGCAAGCAATTGCCGCTGGAAACACAAATCCCCCTGTGGGAGCGAACTGTGGCGAGGGGGCTTGTCGGAATGCCGCATCACCCCGTTGGGCTGCGTAGCGGCCCTAAAACCAAACACCGCAGTCTTTTGTCAGATCCGCGGTGTCTGGTTTACGACTGCTGCGCAGCCGAACGGGGGCAAGCCCCCTCGCCACAGCTCGCTCCCACAGGGGGAGTGTATTGCCTCGGGTCAGTCTTCTTTTTTCATCAGCCCGGCCAGCGCCGCGAACGGGTTGTGGGTGGCCTTGGCGATTTTCGGGCTGCTGAGCGAGCCTTCGTCGAAGTACTGCTGATCCGTATAACGCGAGTGTTCGTTGTCGTGGCAATACAGGCACAACAGTTCCCAGTTCGAGCCGTCTTGCGGGTTGTTGTCGTGGTTGTGGTCGCGGTGGTGCACGGTCAGTTCGCTCAGGCGCTTGCCGGAGAACTCACGGGCGCAGCGGCCGCACACGTGCGGGTACATCTTCAGGGCTTTGTCGCGGTAACCCATTTCCTTGTCGCGCTGGTTGTCGGCGAGGATGCGATCCAGCTTCGAGGTATTGGTCGGGGTGGACGAACTCATGGGTTCACCTTTGTAGAAGACTAATGACGGTTATGAACAGAGTTTAGCTCAGCCCTTGAGCTTCTCGGCAATCCAGATCGTATGGCGCGTGCCTTTGTTGCCGTGGGCAAAGACCTGGACTTCTTCGGCCTTGAAACCGGCCTTCTTCAACTTGTCGGAAAACTGCTTGTCAGCGCTGGCCGACCACACCGCCAGCACGCCTTTGGGCCGCAGGGCCTTGGCGCAGGCGCTGAGGCCGCCGGACGAGTAGAGCCAGCTGTTGGCGCGCTGGGTCAGGCCTTCGGGGCCGTTGTCGACATCGAGCATGATCGCGTCGAAACCCTGGGGCTCGGCTTGCAGCACTTTGGCCACGTCCTCCATGCGGATCACGGTGCGCGGGTCGAGCAATGGGTTACCGGACTTTTCGCCCAGCGGCCCGCGATTCCACTCGACCACGCCCGGCACCAGTTCGGCGACCACCACTTCGGCGGTCTTGCCCAAGTGCTTGAGGGCGGAGGCGAGGGTGAAGCCCATGCCCAAACCGCCGATCAACACGCGCGAGTTCGGCCGGCCGGCGACCTTGCGGCACGGGATCTCGGCCAGGGCGTCTTCGGAGCCGTGCATGCGGGTGTTCATCAATTGCCCGCCGTCGCCACCCTGGATCTTGATGACGAAATCCTCACCGTATTCGAACAGGCACAGGGCACCGCCGTTTTCAGGGATGGGGGCGGTGTCGAGCAGAACGAAACGTTTCATGGCGGGCTCTTGGAAAAAATTGGCATAAGGCAAACGGACGCGGTTGGGAGTAGCCTGCAAGCAGACAACAAGGCCAACGGAGCCATTGATGAAGCGCACCATTCTAACGGTCATTGCCTTGGCCGCGCTCTCGATAACTGCAGTGCAGGCCCAGGAGCAGCAAACCATACCCACCAGTCCGGCGCCGATGTCCGGTTCACCCGGCACCGCGACGCCCACGCCGTACCCGCAGATCACCCCCACCAGCGTGCCTCGGACCGGGGTTGGCAGTGGCGGCCCGCCCCTTGTGCCGATCGAAATGCCCAGCCCGCCGACCAAGGACCAGCCGTTGCCGGGACTTGAGCCGAACAGCACGAAAATCAAATCGCCGGGCGGTTAAACCTGTTGCGACAGTAGCTGCCCGTCGGCCATGCGCAGGCGTTTGGACAGGGAGACGGCGAGGGCGCGGATGATTTTGGCGGCGATCTTCGGTGCGTCGTTGAGCATCTTTTCCAGCGAGTCCTTGCCCAGGTTGAGCAGCTGGCAATTACTCGCCGCCACGCAACTGGCCGAGCGCCGCTCGCCATCGAGCACGGCCATCTCGCCGAACGCCCGACCGCTGCGCAGGGTGGCCATGACCACCGTTTGCCCGTCGCTGTTGGTCTTCTGCACCGACACCTGGCCGGTGTGGATGATGCACATGAAGCTGCCGGCATCGCCCTCGTGGAAAATCTCTTCGCCCTGGGCGATGGTGCTAATGCTGAAATAACCGGAAGCGGCGGCAAAGTCGACCGGCAGCAGTTGATCGAACAGGCCGCAGTCCATCAGCCAGTCGCGGATTTCGTTGTTCAGTAAGGTCGGTTCTGACATGTCGTCACGGTCTTTTTTGTTTTTTGCTGATTGATGCTCATCCCCCTGTAGAAGCGAGGCTTGCCCGCGAAGGCAATGTATCAGCCAACATTGATGTTGGATCTTATGGCCTCTTCGCGGGCAAGCCTCGCTCCTACAAGGGTAGGTCGGCGTACGAGATTAAGACCGGTACGCCAAGCCAAGTTCCTCACGCAATGCGCAAAACCTGGAAAACAAATGCGTATTCGAGGGCTACGTCACGTAATCCCTGGTAACGCCCGCTCATCCCGCCATGCCCGGCGCCCAGTTCGGTCTTGAGCAGCAGGAGGTTGTCGTCGGTTTTGGTCGCGCGCAATTTCGCCACCCACTTGGCCGCTTCCCAGTACTGCACGCGACTGTCGTTGTAACCGGCGATCACCAGAGTCGCCGGATACGCCTGGGCAGTCACGTTTTCGTACGGGGCGTAGGCCTTGATCCGATCATAGACGTCCGGCTCTTCAGGATTGCCCCATTCGTCGTATTCGGTGACGGTCAGTGGCAGGTCCGGGTCGAGCATGGTGTTGAGCACGTCGACAAACGGCACCTCGGCAATCGCCGCCGCGAACAGCTCCGGACGCTGATTGAGCACCGCGCCGATCAGCAAACCCCCGGCGCTGCCGCCGCTGATCGCCAATTGCTGTGGGCTGGTGAAGCCGTTGGCGATCAAATGCTCGGCGCAGGCGATGAAGTCGCTGAAGGTGTTGTGCTTGTGTTCCTGCTTGCCGGCGCGGTACCAGGCTTCCCCCAGTTCACCGCCGCCGCGCACGTGGGCGATGGCAAACGCCACGCCGCGATCCAGCAAACTCAGGCGCGCGTGGGAGAACCACGGGTCGAGGCTTTCGCCATAAGCGCCGTAGCCGTAGAGGTACAGCGGTGTTGGTCTACCGAGGGCTTCGCGTTTGACCACAAGGCTGATCGGTACCTGCGTACCGTCCGGCGCCGTGGCCCACAGGCGTTGACTAACGTAGGCATCGGCATCGAACGGGCCAAGCACCGGGGTTTCCTTGAGGACTTTCTGCTCGCCCGTGGCCAGTTCCAATTGCCGAACCTGCGCCGGACGATTCAACGCCTCGTAGCGCAGGCGAATCCTGTCGCTGACGAATTCCAGGCTGTTTTGCACATGCAGGCTGTAGGCCGCGTCCGGCAATTGCACGCGATAAGGCGCCAGGCCTTGTGGGCGAACCTCGATGATCGGCAAGCCACCTTCGCGCAGACTCAGGGTCACGGCTTCGACGTTCAGGCTCAAGCCTTCGATCATCACCGTGTCGCTGTGCGGGATCAGGTTCTGCCAGTCGGCCTCGGTCGGCGCCACGCCGGTATCGAGAGCGGTGTACAGAGCGAAGTTGATGCCGTCGCGGTTAGTGCGGATGAACCAGGTCCATTCGCCATTGAGGGCGCCGTGGTCGACGTCGTATTCGTGGTCCTCGACCCGTGGCGCCAGGCAGGTAAAGGCCAGGTGCGGCTGGAAAGCATCGAGCACCCAGACTTCACTGGTGGTCTTGCTGCCCAGGGACAGCAGCAATTGCTGTTCGGAACTGGAACGATAGCAATGCAGGAAGAAGCGGCCGTCCGGCTCATGGAACACTTCTTCGGCCGCCGTGCCGTCGAGGCGATAGCGCATCAGCTTGTGTGGGCGATGGGTGTCGTCGAGTTCGCCGAAGAACAGCGTCACGCTGTCGTTGGCCCAGGTCATGCTGCCGTCGCAGTCCTGGAATTCCAGTTCGCTGACACGGCCGTTGGACAATTCCTTCACGAACAGCGTGTAAATCTCGTCGCCCGTGGTGTCGAGGCTGTAGGCCAGGCGCTGGTGGTCCGGGCTGATGCTGAAGGCACCGAGGGAGAAAAATCCGCCATTGGCCAGTTCGTTCGGGTCCAGCAGCAGTTGTTCCTGACTTTCGTCGATGACCAGGCTGTCGTCCGCCGGGCGCGGGCAGCGGTAGTGGCGGGCGTATTCGTCACCCGCCGTGGTGCGCGTGTAATACAGGTACGGGCCCCATGGGGAGGGCAGGGACAGGTCGGTTTCGAGAATCCGGCCCTTGATCTCTTCGAACAGGGTTTCGCGCAACGCGGCCTGATCGGCGGTCTGCGCCTCTTGGTAGCTGTTTTCAGCCTTCAGGTAGTCGAGCACCGCGTCGGTGTCGCGCTCCTGGAGCCAGGCATACGGGTCGACCCCATCGGCCTTGCGGGCAATCGGGGCGCTGGTGACGTTAGCGGATAAGGGCATGAAGGGCTCTCGGACGATATACGGAAAAAGGGTTTCGCGGGCTGCCGGCAAATCTTGATGCCTGTGCAAATCCCTGTGGGAGCGAGCTTGCTCGCGATGGCGGATTGCCTGACAACAGTGATGTTGAGTGTACTGGCCTCATCGCGAGCAAGCTCGCTCCCACAGGGTTGGTGTCTTGACCGACTGGTATTGGGACAAGCCGGACAGGCGAAAAGTCGTTACTATAAGCGCCTCTTTGCCTGCCTTGCCATGGACACCATGACCGAGAACGACTATCTGATCGCTTGGGGCCTCTACGCCTTTGCCGCTTTAGGCTGCCTGTTGGTGTGGATGCGCCTGACCCGCTGGATGTGGCGCTACCTGCGTGAGCCGCTGCGGCTGCTCATGGCGGTGTTGCTGTTCAGCCCGACCATCATCGACCAGGTGAAGGAAAAAGTCGCCCCGGCCATCGCCATCACTGCCCTGGACCTCGCGTTCAAAGTGGGCAACAACGCCTGGCGGGCGATTTCCGACCTGCTCATGTACGGCATGATTGCCTTTGGCCTGTACCTGATTTTCGTGCTGATCCGCTTTCCCATCGAGCGCGCCACCAACGCCCGCAAGGAACAGGCTGCCGCCGCCAAGGCCGCGATCAAGCCTGACGACTATGAAGACGAGCAACCGTTCGGCGTGGCCGGCGATGATCGCTATGGCCGTCCACCGATCCCGAACAACCCCCAGCGTTCGCGAATCGAACCGCGTTTGTAACTTTGCCCCTGCCTTTCAGCGAGAGTCCGAGCATGTGTGAGTTATTGGGCATGAGCGCCAATGTCCCGACCGATATCGTGTTCAGCTTCACCGGGCTGATGCAGCGCGGCGGGCGTACCGGGCCGCACCGTGACGGCTGGGGCATCGCCTTCTATGAGGGCCGTGGCCTGCGCCTGTTCCAGGACCCGGCGGCGAGTTGCGAGTCCGAAGTCGCGAATCTGGTGCAGCGTTACCCGATCAAGAGCGAAGTGGTGATCGGGCATATCCGCCAGGCCAACGTCGGCAAAGTCTGCCTGTCCAACACCCACCCGTTCGTGCGCGAGTTGTGGGGCCGTAACTGGTGTTTCGCCCATAACGGCCAGCTCGCGGACTTCGAACCGATCAAGAGTTTTTACCGCCCGGTCGGCGATACCGACAGCGAAGCGGCGTTCTGCGACTTGCTCAACCGCGTGCGTGCGGCGTTCCCGGAACCGGTGGAAATCGAAGAACTGCTGCCGGACCTGGTGGCTGCCTGCGCCGAATACCGCAGCAAAGGCGTGTTCAACTGCCTGCTCAGCGACGGCGACTGGCTGTTCTGCTATTGCTCGACCAAACTGGCGCAGATCACCCGCCGCGCACCGTTCGGCCCGGCGCGCCTTAAGGACGTCGATGTAATCGTCGACTTCCAGGCCGAAACCACGCCCAACGATGTGGTCACGGTGATCGCCACCGAGCCTTTGACCGAAAACGAAACCTGGACCCGCTACGAACCGGGCCAATGGAGCCTCTGGCGACGCGGTGAATGCGTCAGCCAGGGCAAGACCGAATAAGGACTTACCCCCATGTTGCTCAGTTATCTACGGCTGGTGTTGTTTGCGGCGGGCCTGTTGATCGGTGTCCAGGTGCCGGGCTTCATCAGCGATTACGCCAAGCGGGTCGAAGCGCATCTGATTGAGGCGCAGACCGGTTTGAGTGGTTTCCAGGGCACCGCCAATCAATTCTTCAAGGGCGATATGCAGGCCTTGGTCGCGCATTACCGGGCGAGTGAAGACCCGATCTTTCGCAGCGATGCCGACAGCCTGAGCAACCTGCTGACCCGCCAGATTGCCCTCGATAAACAGTTCCAGGCGATGCAAGGCCCGTGGTACATCCGCTTCCTGCAAGTGGCCTTGGCCGCTGATCCGGACATTCGCAAGGAAACCTGGAACGGCTACAGCTATCAGATTTTGCTGACTCCGGAAGCGATGATCTGGGGCATGAGCGGCGCGTTGCTGCTGTCGTTCGGGATTGAATGCCTGTTCCGGTTGATCGACTGGGTGGTGCTGGGCGGCAAACGCCTGCGCCAGAGCCGGCCGATCGAAGATCGGGATGTGCGCGGGTTGTAAGTGATCCCTCCCACGCGCGCGGCCCCCTGTAGGAGCGAGGCTTGCCCGCGAAGGCGGCGTGTCATGCAACATTGAATTGACTGACACACCGCCTTCGCGGGCAAGCCTCGCTCCTACAAGGGGTGGCGGTGTATCAGGCCAGGACGATGTAGCTTTCACCCACCTTCCGCGCATACCCCTCCAGCACCTGCTGACACAACGTCACAATCTCCTCGACCCATTCCACGCCGACCCGCCACGACACCACCACCTGCAAATTCGGTGGCCGTTGGTCGATCGCCAGCAAGGTCAATTCTCCCCGCGCCAGTTCCTCGGCCACCAAAACCGGCGGCAATGCGCCAATGCCAAAACCGTCCCGCAGCAGCCGGGTAATCGCCGACACCGAGTTCACGCAGTTCAGCCGTGGCGTCATCACGCCGTTTGCCTGCATCAACGCCAAAACATCCTGATGCGGATGGGAGTTTTTCGAATAGGTGATGATCCGCTCGCGGGCCAGGTCGGCCACACCTGAATACTCGCGGTTGTAGATGGAATTGCTGGCGACGATCCAGCCCATCGGGTGGCTGGCCAGTTCCAGGCTGCGCACGGATTCCTGGCGCAGCAGGTCGGTTTGCAGGATCAGGTCGAGAAAGCCTTTTTGCAGCTGATCGCAGAGGTTAAGCGACGTATCGGCCACCAGCTCGATTTCCACCAGCGGATAATGATCCATCATCTGCGCCACCAACGGGCTCAGCCAGGTGTGAATCACCGTGTCCATCACCCCGATGCGCACCCGCCCGACCTTGCTCGAGCGGGTCTCGATTGACTGCTTGAGCGCCTGCATGGTGTCCATCATCTGCTCGGCGTACTCGAGCACTTTCAGGCCTTCCGGCGTCAGGCTCACACCGCGTGAATCGCGCAGGAACAGCTTCACCCCGAGCTCGCTTTCGAGCACCGCGATGCGGCTGGAAATCGACGCCTGGGTGGTGAAGAGCTTGTCCGCAGTCAGGCGAAAACTCTTGAGTCGGGCGACCCAGACAAAGGTCTCGAGGAACTTCAAATTCATGGGATTTGCTCGGGGATAAAGAATTCTTATGTCTAGGGCGGGTTTTTATTAGTTGGACGCCGCAGGGCCGGGCGCCCAAAAATCAGGCCATCCGGTTCCCACGATAGGCGTCGTCGGGGCTCAGAACAATACCAATAAAATATGTACGGAGACTTGCCATGAGTGCGCCCGACACCCTCGACATCCCCAAGGCTACGACTCGCCCGGGACCTTTCGACTGGTATCGCAACATCAACAAGCAGGAACGCCGCACCTTCTGGAGCTGCAAGATCGGCTATGGCCTGGACGGCATGGACACCCAGATGCTCAGCTTCGTGGTGCCGACCCTGATTGCCATGTGGGGCATTACCACCGGTGAAGCGGGCCTGATTCACACCAGCACCTTGATCGCCTCGGCCATCGGCGGCTGGGTGGCGGGGATTCTCTCCGACCGCATCGGTCGCGTGCGCACCTTGCAACTGACCGTGCTGTGGTTCGCCTTCTTCACCTTCCTCTGCGGCTTCGCGCAAAACTACGAACAACTGTTGATCAGCCGCACCTTGATGGGCTTCGGTTTCGGCGGCGAATGGACCGCCGGCGCGGTGCTGATGGGCGAAGTGATTCGCGCCAAGGACCGCGGCAAAGCGGTGGGCATGGTGCAATCGGGCTGGGCGCTGGGTTGGGGCCTGACGGCGATTCTGTATGCGCTGCTGTTCTCGGTGTTGCCGCCGGAAGACGCCTGGCGTGCGCTATTCATCCTCGGCATCGTCCCGGCGATTTTCGTGATTTTCGTCCGCCGCCTGGTCAAGGACCCGGAAATCTATCGCGAAGCCAAGGCCAAGCAAGAACCGAGCAACCCGGCGAAGTTCTACGAGATCTTCGCCCCCGGCATCCTATTCACCACCATCCGCGCTTCGGTGCTGACCACCGGCGCACTCGGCGGTTACTACGCAATTACCTCGTGGCTGCCAACCTTCCTGAAAAACGAGCGCGGCTTGAGCGTCCTCAACACCAGCGGTTATCTGGCGATGGTGATCGTCGGCTCCTACATCGGCTACGTCATCAGCGCCTATTTGACCGACATCCTCGGCCGCAAGAAGAACTTCATCCTGTTCGCCGTCGGCTCGTTCACCATCGTTTTGCTCTACACCCAATTGCCGGTCAGTAACGCGGTGATGCTGTGGCTGGGCTTCCCGCTGGGCTTCTTTGCCTCGGGAATTTTCAGTGGCATGGGCGCATTTCTGACTGAATTATTCCCAACGCGGATTCGCGGTTCGGGCCAGGGTTTTTGCTACAACATTGGTCGGGCGCTGGCCGCGTTGTTTCCCCTGTTGATCGGTTTGCTCAGCCAGAAAGTACCGCTGAGCGTCGGCATCGGGGCGTTTGCGGCGGTGTCCTACGGGGTAGTGATCCTCGCAGCCTTGAGCCTGCCGGAAACCCGTGGCAAGCAACTGGACGCCGAGTAACTGATAATCTGCTGCGTATCTATCTGGCAGTAAAAAAAGAATATGCCTACAGGAGTGTTCACCGTGAGCCGCCTGCTATTGAACTGCGACATCGGCGAGAGCTTCGGCAACTGGACCATGGGTCTGGACGCCGAGGTCATGCCCTTCATTGATTGCGCCAACATCGCCTGCGGCTTCCACGCCGGCGACCCGAGCATCATGCGCAAGACCGTCAGCCTGGCCTTGAGCCACGGCGTCCAGATCGGCGCGCACCCGGCTTATCAGGATCTGGTCGGCTTCGGCCGGCGTTCCATGGCGTACACCGCCCAGGAACTGCAAGACATCCTGCATTACCAGATCGGCGCCCTCGACGGCATCTGCCGGGCCCAGGGCGGCAAAGTCAGCTACGTCAAACCCCACGGCGCGATGTACAACGACATGATGGCCAACCCGGCGCAATTGCGTGCGGTGATCCAGGCTGTGGCGGCTTACGACCGCACGCTACCGCTGATGCTGATGGCCACCCGCGACAACAGCGCCGCGCAGCAATTGGGCGATGAATATGGCGTGACCCTGTGGTTCGAAGCCTTCGCCGACCGCGCTTACGACAGCGCCGGGATGCTGGTTTCGCGGCAATTACCGGGCGCGGTGCATCACGATCCGGAAAAAATCATCGAGCAGGCGCTGATCATTGCCCGTGGCGATCACCTCACGGCCAATGACGGCAGCGCCTTGCATTTGCAGGCCAACACCCTGTGCGTGCATGGCGACAACGCCAGTTCGGTGGCCGCTGTGCAGCGTATTCGCCAAGCCTTGAATCAGCAGAGCGCGTCATGAAACCAAGGGTAGAAGTGGTGGCGCTGGACTGCCTGATGGTGCGCCTGTTCGATGAAATCGCCGAAGCCAACATGCCGTGGATGCTCGCCGCTAGCGAAAGTCTGCGCGCCGCGTTTGCCGGGCATTTGATCGATCTGGTGCCGTCTTACACGACGTTGATGGTGCATTACGACCTGACCGCGTTGAGTCCGGCCCAGGCTCGCGAATTGATTGCTGAAGCGTTGATCGATCTGTCGCCTAACGCCAGCACCACGGGCAAATGCCATGTGTTGCCGGTCTGGTACGACTTGAGCGTCGGCCCGGAATTGAGCCTGTTGTCGCAACGCAGCGGCTTGGCGGTGGACGAGTTGATTCGTCGTCACAGCGAGCGCGAGTATCAGGTGTTCGCGTTGGGCTTCGCGCCGGGATTTGCCTTTATGGGCCTGGTAGAAGAAATCCTCGCCGCGCCGCGTTTGAACACGCCGCGCAAGAAAGTGGCGGCGGGGAGTGTGGGCATTGCCGAGCGGCAAACCGCCGCTTACCCGGTGGTGTCCCCCGGCGGCTGGAACTTGATCGGCCGCACCCCGGCCAAACTGTTCGACCGCGAACGCGACGGCTACAGCCTGATGCAACCCGGTGACACGGTGCGCTTCGAAGCCGTCAGCCATGCCGAGTTCATCAACCTGGGCGGCGACGACACGCCACTGGAGTCCCAGGCATGAGCCGACTGAGAATTGAAGCGAGTACGCCGCTATGCCTGTTGCAGGATGCGGGACGATTCGGCGTGCGGCATCTGGGCGTGACCCAGGGTGGCGGGCTGGATTGGCGCTCGATGTCGTGGGCCAATTGGTTGCTGGGCAATGGGCTGGATGCGCCGGTGATCGAAATCACCCTTGGCGGATTCAGCGTGGTGGCCGAGGAGGATTGCGTGCTGGCGCTGGCCGGGGCGGACCTGGGCGCGCAAGTGAATGGCGAGGCATTGGCGCCGTGGCGCAGCTTCCGGCTGCAAAAAGGTCAGCGCTTGCAGTTCACTCAGCCGTTACTGGGCGCGCGGGCCTATCTCGCCGCACCGGGCGGGTTTGATGCGCCGAAAGTGTTGGGCAGCAGTGCGACGGTGGTCCGCGAGGAACTCGGCGGGCTCGATGGCATGGGTCGGCCGTTGGCCAAGGATGCGCAGTTGAGCTATTCCGGCAGTGGGTTAATCCTGTTGCGGGAGTTACCGCAGGAGCATGTCCCGGACTTCAAGCTCGATACGCCGCTGGACCTGGTGCTCGGTGCGCAGATCGGCGCATTCAGCGGGCAAAGCCTGTTCGATGCGTTCAACAGCGTATGGGTGCTGGACAGTCGTGCCGACCGCATGGGCATTCGCCTGCTGGGCACGGCGCTGGAATATCAGGGCAAACCGATGATCTCCGAAGGCATCCCGCTCGGCGCGGTGCAGGTGCCGCCGGACGGGCAGCCGATTGTGTTGCTCAATGATCGGCAGACCATTGGCGGCTATCCGCGATTGGGCGCGTTGACGCCGTTGGCGCTGGCACGGCTGGCGCAATGTTTGCCAGGGGCGAAGGTCAGGTTGCGGCCGGTGGTGCAGGATGTGGCGCATCGGGAGCAGGTCGCCTATCTGCAGCGGTTTTAATGTGGCGAGGGGGCTTGCCCCCGTTGGGTTGCGCAGCAGCCCCAAAATCTGCAGCCGCGGTATTTCAGAAATACCGCATGCACTGGTTTTGCGACTGCTGCGCAGCCGAACGGGGGCAAGCCCCCTCGCCACAAGGTCCTCGCTCTACTTGGACAAAAACCGCATCCCTTCCTCCAACCCCCGCAACGTCAGCGGATACATCCGGTCTTCAATCAAATCCCGCACGATGTTGGTTGACGAGGTATAGCCCCAGGTATCTTTCGGATACGGGTTAATCCAGATGAGCTTCTTGTACTTCTCCATGAAACGCTGCATCCACAGGTAGCCCGGCTCTTCGTTCCAGTGCTCGACGCTGCCGCCAGCCTGGGTAATTTCATAGGGCGCCATGGCCGCGTCGCCGATGAAGATCACTTTGTAGTCAGCGCCGTACTTGTGCAGCAGATCCTGGGTCGAAAAACGCTCGGAGGTGCGGCGCATGTTGTTCTTCCACACCGACTCGTACACGAAGTTGTGGAAGTAGAAATACTCCAAATGCTTGAACTCGGTCTTGCAGGCCGAGAACAGTTCTTCGCAGATCTTCACGTGGGCGTCCATCGAGCCGCCGATGTCGAACAGCAGCAGCAACTTGACGGTGTTGCGTCGTTCCGGCCGCATCTGGATGTTCAGCAAGCCGGCATCGCGGGCGGTGTGGTCGATGGTGCCATCGATATCCAACTCTTCCGCCGCACCCTGGCGAGCAAACTTACGCAGACGGCGCAGGGCGACCTTGATGTTGCGCGTGCCGAGTTCCACCGAATCGTCGAGGTTCTTGTACTCGCGCTGGTCCCAGACCTTGACCGCTTTGCCCTGGCGCTTGCCGGCATCGCCGACCCGGATGCCTTCCGGGTTGAAGCCGCCGGAGCCAAATGGGCTGGTGCCACCGGTGCCGATCCACTTGTTGCCGCCGGCGTGGCGTTCTTTCTGTTCTTCGAGGCGTTTCTTGAACTCTTCGATCAGCTTGTCGAGGCCGCCGAGGGACTGTATCTGCGCCCGCTCTTCATCGCTCAGGGAACGCTCGAATTCCTTGCGCAGCCAGTCTTCGGGAATCAACGCCTGAAGATGGTCGTCGAGTTTTTCCAGGCCGTTGAAGTAGGCACCGAAGGCCCGGTCGAACTTGTCGAAATGCTTTTCGTCCTTCACCAGGATCGCCCGGGCCAAGTAATAAAACTCGTCCATGTCGGCGAAGACCACGCGCTGTTTCAGCGCGTTGATCAGGTCCAGCAGCTCGCGCACCGAGACCGGCACCTTGGCTGCGCGCATTTCATTGAACAGGTTGAGCAGCATGGCGATCGCCTCCGCTTTTGTTAAAAAAGCGAGACTTAGCGGGAGCCGCGACGGCTCATGAACGCCAGACGCTCAAGCAGTTGCACGTCCTGTTCGTTCTTCACCAGGGCCCCGGCCAGCGGCGGGATAGCCTTGGTCGGATCGCGTTCGCGCAGCACCGCTTCGCCGATATTGTCGGCCATCAGCAGTTTCAGCCAATCCACCAGTTCGGAGGTCGAAGGCTTCTTCTTCAGGCCCGGCACTTTGCGCACGTCGAAGAACACGTCCAGCGCTTCGCTGACCAGGTCTTTCTTGATGTCCGGGTAGTGCACATCGACGATCCGCTGCATCGTCACGCGATCCGGGAAGGCGATGTAGTGGAAGAAGCAGCGGCGCAGGAAAGCGTCCGGCAGCTCTTTCTCATTGTTGGAGGTAATGATGATGATCGGGCGTTTCTTCGCCTTGATGGTCTCGTCGATCTCGTAAACGTAGAACTCCATCTTGTCGAGTTCTTGCAGCAAGTCGTTCGGGAACTCGATGTCAGCCTTGTCGATTTCGTCGATCAGCAGGATCACCCGCTCGTCGGACTCGAAGGCTTCCCACAGCTTGCCCTTTTTCAGGTAATTGCGAACGTCGTGGACCTTCTCCGTGCCCAGCTGCGAGTCGCGCAGACGGCTGACCGCGTCGTACTCGTACAGGCCTTGATGCGCCTTGGTCGTGGACTTGATGTGCCAAGTAATCAACTTGGCGCCAAAGGACTCGGCCAGTTGCTCGGCCAGCATCGTCTTGCCAGTGCCCGGCTCGCCCTTGACCAGCAGCGGACGCTCCAGGGTGATGGCGGCGTTGACCGCCAGCTTCAGGTCATCGGTGGCGACGTAGGCCTGGGTGCCTTCGAACTTCATCTGCTAATCCTCGAACGGTAGCGCCGACCTGAACGGGCAGGGCGGGACGGAATAAATGTGATGCCCGACTATAACGCGCTGCCCGGTCGACTGTGAACGCAGACGGGTTATTCAGTCTCTGAATGGGGCGTCACATCTTGACTCAGTCTCGGCGCAAGGCCAGCATTCAGGTATCGCCGATTTGGCGATAGGCTTTGTGGCATGACGATTATCGGAAGGCCAGAAACGATGTTACCCATGAAGCGACCACGGTTGAAGGCTGTAAAGGCTTTGCCGGAGTACCGCTTGGCGTTGACCTTTATCGATGGGCAACAGTTGACGCTGAATTTGAGCCGCGATTTACATGCCTATCCAGGGTTGCAACCGTTGCTTGAGGTTCGCGTATTTGAGGGTGCAGCGCTTGGCGATGATGGCTGGACGGTGGAATGGGTTCAGCCGGATATTCAGATTGGCGCGGATTCTTTGTATCTGGACGCCCTCGCGCAGAACTCGGCTGACGAAAACACCCGCATTTTCATCGACTGGCGTGCCCGCACGGGGTTGCCTTTGAATCAAGCAGCCGAAGCGCTGGGTGTCAGTGCTCGAAGTATCAGTCGCTACAGCAGCGGACGCGAAGCGGTGCCAAAGTCATTGGCCCTGGCCTGCCTGGGCTGGGATTCCTTGCAACGACAACCTTCAACGATGGCGGCGGAGGAAACGGGCCGCTATACCGTCACGCGTAAACCTTAACCCGCATCCGGCTTCGGCTGTTCATACCGCGCATTGAACGCCTGGACGAAACCATTGCGCAAAATCTGCAAAAACGCCTGGAACGCGCTGATATCTTGCTGGTGTACGTTGCCGCTGAGTTCGACTTTGGTGGCGAACTGGTTCTTGCGCTGGTTTTTCAATACGGTTTCGGTGCTGCCGACGATGGCTTCCCAGACCGAGCGCAAGATGCCTTTGTTCTTGTTCTCGACGTCCTGCTGCCAATTGAACACTTCGACGTCGCGCAGCAGTGGTTTGATGTAGCCCTTGAGTTGGCCTTTGTTGGCTTCGGCTTCGATCACCACATCGCCGTGACCGGCATTGAAGTCGAATTTTCCGTAGGCCGAGGCGAAGTCGTTCATGCGTTTGAGTTCGATGTCCTTGGCCCGCAGGCGGAATTCGAAGTCTTCGAAGTTGCTCAAGGGATCGAAGGTCGCGGTGGATTCCAGCGGGGCGTGGCCCAGTAGCAGGGCCTTGCCCTCGAAGCGGGCGTCGCGCTTGCCTTCGGTGTCGACTACGTTAGTCAGGTTATAGAGGGTGGCGTTGACCTGGGTGGCGTTCATGTTTACCGGTGGGCTGGAGCTGAAGTTTCGAAAGCTGATTTTGCCGTCGTCGATCCGCACTTCGTTCAGGGTGATCGGCAGCAGTTTGCTCAATTGAGCGCGCCAGTCGGTGCCGCGACCGGTCTGGGAGTTCTGCTTGTTGGCACCGCCATCGACGAAGTTCACTTCGGGCTGGATGAACTGCACCTCGGCCACCACAGCATGGTCGTACCAGAGCGAATGCCAACTGACCGAAAGGTCGATCAGCGGCGCGGTAACGAAGGGGACGGGGACTTTGCCGTCGACCTTGACGATCTTCAGCCCGTTGATTTTGTAGGCTCCGCGCCACAGGGCGAGGTCCACGTCGGTGACCTGGCCACGGTAATCGCCCATGTCGGCCAGCTTGTCGTTGAGATAATTGCGCACCAGGTAGGGCAGGGCAATGTCCAGGGCAACCAGCAATACAACGAGGCCGGCAACGGTCCATAGGGGCCAACTGTATCGACGCTTCATGATGGCAATTCCTTGGCGGTGTACAGCCATTGACTACGGGCGTTACCGGACGTTCGACCTGACTGGACGACCATCGGCAACAGGCATACCTTGGAGCGCTTATTCAACGCTGCATAAGGACCCAGCCATGAGTCGTATTTTTGCTGACAACGCCCATTCCATCGGCAATACGCCACTGGTACAGATCAACCGTATCGCGCCGCGCGGCGTGACCATCCTGGCCAAGATCGAGGGGCGCAACCCCGGTTATTCGGTCAAATGCCGGATCGGCGCGAACATGATCTGGGACGCCGAAAGCACCGGCAAACTCAAGCCTGGCATGACCATTGTGGAGCCGACTTCGGGCAACACCGGCATCGGCCTGGCGTTTGTCGCCGCCGCCCGAGGTTACAAGCTGATGCTGACCATGCCGGCGTCCATGAGTATCGAACGGCGCAAGGTGCTCAAGGCCCTGGGGGCTGAACTCGTACTGACCGAGCCGGCCAAGGGCATGAAGGGTGCTATCGAAAAGGCTGCGGAAATTCTCGCCAGCGACCCGGCCAAATACTTCATGCCGGCGCAGTTCGACAACCCGGCCAACCCGGCCATCCACGAAAAAACCACCGGCCCGGAAATCTGGAACGACACCGACGGCGCGGTTGATGTGTTGGTAGCAGGCGTCGGAACGGGTGGAACCATTACTGGAGTTTCGCGGTATATCAAGAATACCCAGGGCAAACCGATTCTCTCGGTAGCCGTGGAACCGGTGTCGTCGCCGGTGATTACCCAGAAGCTGGCCGGTGAAGAGATCAAGCCGAGCCCGCACAAGATCCAGGGCATCGGTGCCGGTTTTGTGCCGAAAAACCTCGATTTGTCGATCGTCGACCGGGTTGAGTTGGTGACCGATGACGAATCCAAGGCCATGGCCCTGCGCCTGATGCAGGAAGAAGGGATCTTGTGCGGTATCTCGTGCGGTGCGGCGATGGCAGTGGCGGTGCGCCTGGCCGAAACCCCGGAAATGCAGGGCAAGACTATAGTTGTGATTCTGCCTGACTCTGGCGAGCGTTATCTGTCGAGCATGTTGTTCAGTGATCTGTTTACGGAGGCAGAAACCCAGCAGTAACCAGATGACCATTGTGGCGAGGGGCTTGCCCCCGTTGGGTCGCGGAGCGGCCCCAATCAGGCACTTCGGTATATCAGATAAATTGCGTTTACCGATTTTGCGACTGCTTCGCAGCCGAACGGGGGCAAGCCCCCTCGCCACAGAGATGAAGGCTGACGCGGGTCAGCATTCGTTCAGGAACCTTATGTTAATAAGTGCTTTGTTGCGCAATCCTTAACACTGAATCTTCAGTTATGTGGGTTTTTCCCCGGGCCGGTAGTGGTTATCATGGCCGGCTGCCACGTCGGGTAAATGGCGCGGTGCAAAGTTGCTTATTCTCAAGGAGTCGTTGATGACCTTTTCCCTGGCCGCGAAAGCGTCGGTGTTGCTGTTATTCCTCGGCAGTACGCTCTATGTGCATTTGCGCGGCAAGGCACGCCTGCCGGTCCTGCGGCAGTTCGTCAACCATTCAGCGCTGTTCGCGCCCTATAACGCGTTGATGTACCTGTTCTCCGGCGTTCCGTCCAAACCGTACCTGGACCGCAGCAAGTTCCCGGAACTGGACGTGCTTCGGGACAACTGGGAAGTCATCCGCGACGAAGCCATGCACCTGTTCGACGAAGGCTATATTCGCGCCGCCGAAAAGAACAACGACGCCGGTTTTGGCTCGTTCTTCAAGAAGGGCTGGAAGCGTTTCTACCTCAAGTGGTACGACAAACCCTTGCCATCGGCTGAAGCCTTGTGCCCGAAAACCGTGGCGCTGGTCAGCAGCATCCCCAACGTCAAAGGCGCCATGTTTGCCTTGTTGCCGGGCGGCAGCCATCTCAACCCGCACCGCGACCCGTTCGCCGGTTCCCTGCGTTATCACCTCGGGCTATCGACACCCAACTCCGACGATTGCCGCATTTTTGTCGACGGTCAGGTCTACGCCTGGCGTGACGGCGAAGACGTGATGTTCGACGAGACCTACGTGCACTGGGTCAAGAATGAAACCGAGAAAACCCGGGTCATCCTGTTCTGCGACATCGAACGACCGCTGAGCAACCGCATCATGACCCGCATCAACCGCTGGGTCAGTGGTCTGCTCGGTCGCGCCACCGCCCCGCAAAACCTCGACGATGAGCGCGTTGGCGGCATCAACCAGGCCTACGCCTGGAGCAAGAATTCCAGCGACAAGTTCAGCGGCGTGGTGAAACGGTGGAAGCGTCGGCATCCCAAGGCGTATCGCGTGCTGCGGCCGGTGTTGGCGGTGGTTGTGTTGACGTTGTTGGGGTATTGGTTGTTCGGCTGATTGCGCCTTCCTCCAACAAAATGTGAAAAAAAGACCGTATTTAGACGGTCTTTTTTTTTGCGGTGTAGGAACTTTCCTCCTTCTTTGTAGTACTATTCCGCCCATGCATGACAGCGTAGTCTGCGGGCTCGTCTGTAGCACTGTATTGCGATCATCATCCTTCTCTATCCCTGTTGCTTATGTCGTTTTTGTGCGTCTGGTCAATCCCGCCTGCCTGCCTGCCTCCTACTGACTCTCGTCGTGGTTGTGTCAGTCGCACATGGATAGCCGCCGACCGATTGGAGAGACTTGCAGTACCACTCTCCAAAAATGATCACGGCCACTCTCTCAAACATATCCTTCACGAGACGATTTTCTGATGAAAACGACACCATTAGCCATGTCCAACATCGCGCTGTTTGAGCCAAAGGTTTCTGCCTGATGCAGGTTCACTCTATTTCCCCTAAAGAGCTGATTAGCAGTCTTTGGATTAATCGCAGCCTGATTAAGGCAATGATCAAGCGCGAAGTTATCGGACGCTATAAAGGTTCGATACTTGGTATTTTTTGGTCTTTCTTTACCCCGGTTCTTATGCTGGCTGTCTACACTTTTGTCTTTAGCGTGGTTTTCAAGGCGCGTTGGAGTGGCGGAAGCGACTCCAAAACCGAGTTTGCACTGGTGCTGTTTGCCGGCTTGATGGTGTTCAACTTGTTTGCAGAGTGTGTAAATCGTTCGCCGGGCTTGATATTAGCAAACGCCAACTACGTTAAAAAAGTTGTATTTCCACTGGAAATACTTCCGTGGGTAAGTCTCGGCTCTGCAATGTTCCATGCGCTGGTAAGCCTGGCTGTCTGGTTTGCGGCTTACCTGTGCCTGTTTGGCCTTCCCCACGTGACCGCGCTTTTACTGCCGATCGTTGTATTGCCTTTGGTGTTTCTAATTTTGGGGTTGTCATGGGGATTGGCCTCATTGGGTGTCTATTTACGAGATGTCAGCCAGTTCATCGGAATTCTGACAACCGTTTTAATGTTCTTGTCGCCCATTTTCTATCCGGCAAGCTCATTGCCTCCGGAATACAGTCATCTGCTTTTATTTAATCCTCTGACGCCTGTTGTTGAAGGTGTCAGAGACATTTTGTACTGGGGGCGGTTACCCGACATGGAAGTCTTGTCTGGTTATCTTCTAGGCTCGACGTTGTTTGCGTGGCTTGGCTTTGCATGGTTTCAAAAGACACGTAAGGGGTTTGCAGATGTCCTCTGATCTTGCTATCAAAGTCGAAAACTTAAATAAGTGTTATCAAATCTACGATAAGCCGCACGACCGGCTGAAACAGATGTTGATGCGCGGCCGGCGCCAATATTTCAAAGAGTTTTGGGCGCTGCGCGACGTTTCCTTTGAAATCAAGAAAGGCGAGACCGTCGGGATCATTGGCCGTAATGGAAGTGGCAAATCGACTTTGCTGCAGATGATTTGCGGCACGCTCAATCCCAGCAGTGGCAACATAGAGACACACGGCCGAATTGCAGCGCTACTTGAGTTGGGTGCGGGTTTTAACCCGGAGTTTACCGGGCGCGAAAACGTCTACATGAACGGGGCGATTTTGGGGTTGACTCGAGATCAAGTCGATTCGCGCTTCGAAGAAATTGCTTCGTTCGCCGATATTGGCGACTTTATGGAGCAGCCTGTTAAAACTTACTCGAGTGGCATGTTTGTTCGCTTGGCATTTGCGTCGAATATTATGTCCCGGCCGGAAATCATGATTGTTGATGAGGCGCTCGCTGTCGGAGATATGAACTTTCAAGCCAAGTGCATGACAGCGCTTACGCGCATTCAGGACAATGGCGCAACCATATTATTCGTCAGTCATGATGTTGGCTCGGTCAAAAGTTTGTGCTCACGCGGCGTATACCTTGAACGCGGCCAAGTAGTTGAGGTAGGTCCGGCAGCCAGCGTGGCGGAGCGCTATATCCGTACAATGCGCGAGGAAATGAACGACGAACATAGAAAGTTTGCCCGGGTGTCTGCTGCTTTTGACGAAAAGCCAGCTGCCCCTGTCGCTCCCGTAGCACCATCAAACCGCCCTGAGGAACTTGGTTTTAAGCGATCAGACGAGTTTGAAAACAGGGTTGCGCAGTTTCGTTATGGAAGCGGTGAAGTAAAGGTTGTCGCTGTGGAGCTGCTGAATGCTCACGGAGAGGACATAACGTTCGTTGACTTTGATCAGGATGTTAAAGTTAAAGTGTATTTTGAGGCGTACGCTGAGAAAAAAGTTTCAGTTAACTTTAGCGTGTTTGATGATAAAAAGAACAATATCGTTGGTTGCGGCTTCCCACATGTCGATCAACCGTATCTTTCAACGAGAGTCGGGGCTAAGTACCTGGCTGAATACTCGCTTAGGTTGCCTCTGCAGGAAGGCGTGTATTCCCTGCGGATTAATATTTCATCTGCGATCATTGAGAATGAATCTGCTGAATTTGTGGATTTGGTAAGTGATGCTCTGGTGTTCAGGGTGGGGCGTTGGAGTAAGTCTAGAGTTTGGTCGAAAGTTCATGTTTTTTCCGAGTTGAAGCTACATGAGTTCGAGGTGTGAGATGCATGACGTGCCTGATCTGAATTATTTATCAACACAGAATCGCCCTGAATTTTTGATCCTGGGCGTTCAAAAGTCAGCGACGACAACGTTGTTCGACGTACTGAATAATTTGGATGGTTTTTCGGGTTCGTCGCACAAAGAGCTTCATTTTTTTGATAATGATCATAATTACCAGAAAGGCATGGCTCATTATTCTGGATTCTTTGGTGCAGACAAAACATCACTTAGATTTGAAGCGACGCCTTCTTATATCTATTCGTGTGAAGCGCCCGGGCGGATATTTAAAAGTTTTGGGTCGATGAAGTTTATTGTCATGCTCAGAGATCCGGTAAAGCGGTGTTTCTCTGCGTGGAATATGTTCAGGGTTTTTAATAGTAATCAGCTTGTTGCGCAGAATATCTACGAAACCTTTATAAAAGATATGAATGTAGGGGCGAAGGAAAGGCTGCGGGAGCTATTGTTTTCTGCGAATTATCCAACCTTCGAGCAATGTGTCAATGATGACCTGCTTCGGCGTCGGGAAAGTGATGTTGTCGAAGAACCTAGCTTTGTTCGGCGCGGCTTTTATTATGAGCAGATCATGCGTTACCTGGAATTTTTTAATCTTCAGGATTTCTTGTTTCTGGAACAAGATGATTTCGCCCGGAATGCGATAGTTAACATAGCGCGAGTCTGCGAATTTCTTGGCGTTGAATCTTCGTTTGATAGTACTCAAATTGAGAAAACAAGCAATAAGGGAGATTATGACGGCGTGGTGCTAGACGCGCATGCCGATGTATTTTTGAAGCTGTACGATCTCTATCGTGAACCTAATAAAAAACTTTTTGCACTCATCGGCAAAGAATATCCCTGGAATGCTTCCTGGATGTCCCTATGAATAATGCATTCATCATTGGTACCGGACGTTGTGGTACCACCTGGCTTGGGCAGATGCTGAATAGCCATGCCGAATTATGCGTGCCACCGGAAATTCAGCTGTTGTTTGAATACTCCGGAAACGGTAATAGGTTATTCGAAGAGTTTTTTCTTTCTGATCAGCAGGCGCTGACCGGGGATCGCTTGGCTTCGGTTATTGAGCGAGGTTGCCCCCATAACCTCGACGCCTTCTTTGATTATTACGAATTCTGCCGTCGGCCCGATACACCAAAGAGATCGTTGGGTGAGTTCGTGCAGTCACTGTACTCCGCCATCGCCATGAAGCATGGAAAGAGTTGGTTAATTGAACAAACTCCGTGGTATGGGCAGCGCCTTGATCTTGTTACGCAGTTGTTCCCACAGGCTAAGTTTATTCACGTCGTGCGTGACGGACGCGATGTCGCCTTGTCTTTTGCCAGGACAACATGGTGGCACAGATCTGCGCGCTTGAACTTGGCGAGATGGCAGCGCGAAATTAAGAAAATTGCCGTTGATGCAGGGTATTTTCTTGATTCGGATTCTTACCTTGAAGTCAGATACGAAAATCTGGTGGCTAATACAGAGTTCGAATTAAGAAGAGTATGCGGTTTTCTCGGTATTGATTTCGACCCGGTGATGCTTGATCCAAAGACATTCATCGATTATGACAAGTTCTGTAAGTTCGATATGAGTCTGGTTTCTTCAAAGGCTTATTCCGCTTGGCGTGAGCGCAAGGATAAGGCAGTTTTTTCGGAAAACGTTGAGGCCTGGCGCAGGGCTGACAACCGCTTCGATGACGTCTTGCCCGATGAAATTGCCTGTTGGTTGTCCCACTATGGCTACGAGGTTCGTGAGTCGGTATCGGATGAAGCGCAAACGCCTAAATACCTGCCGGGCTATAACTTCAATGCGCTGGAACTGGACAATCTTGCCTATGTTGAGCAGATCCTTACGCTTGAACAGGCTCTGGCTAAAGAAATCGAGCATGTGGATGCTGTCCAGGAAGAATGGCTGGCCCGTGGAGAGTTGATCGACGAACTTGGCAGAACGATTGCAAAGTTAGTGCAAGAAAGCGAGATGCGTGCCGAGCATATACACACGCTTGAGCAAGCACTTGTGAGCACGAACGGGCAAGCAGGGGACGTCGAGAGTGAGTGGGAAGCGCGAGGTCAGTTAATTATTCAACTCACCAGTGTCATTGAAACCCTTAGGCACGAGAGCGAGATGCGAGCCGGGCACATACACGCGCTTGAGCAGGCTCTCGCCATCCAGACGCAGCAAACAGAGGATTTAAAGGCGGATTGGACGGCACGAGGGAATCTGCTTGATCAACTTGGCAATACGATCAAGGCGGTGACGCAAGAGAGCGATAAGCGTGCCGAGCAAATACAAGCGGTTGAGCAAGTACTTGCCAGACAGGCCGAGCAAACCGGTGCTGTGGAGAAAGAGTGGCAAGCGCGAGGGGAATTACTCGATCAATTCGGCAAAACTATCGGTGCATTGACACAGGAAGGTGAGTTGCGGGTCGAGCATATACATACGCTTGAGAAAGCACTTGCCGAACAAATCGAGCAAGCCGATGTTGTCGGAAAAGAATGGAAAGCACGAGGGGATCTGCTCGATCAACTCGGCGAGACCATCGTTGCGCTGACACATGAAAGCGAAACGCGGGCAGAGCATATACATACGCTTGAGCAAGCAATGGCCGAACAAGCCGAGCAGGCAGGCATGGTTGGGAAAGACTGGCAAGCGCGAGGGGAATTACTCGACCAGTTCGGCAAAACTATCGGTGCATTGACACAGGAAGGTGAGTTGCGGGTCGAGCATATTCATACGCTTGAGAAAGCACTTGCCGAACAAGCCGAGCAGGCAGGTATGGTTGGAAAAGACTGGCAAGCGCGAGGGGAATTACTCGAGCAACTCGGTCACACCATCGATACGTTGAACCTCGAGAGTGAGTCTCGAGCCGAGCATATACGCACGCTTGAGCAAGCACTCGCGATACAAACGCAACAAACCGAAGTTTTAGAGAAGGATTGGACAGCGCGCGGAGTTTTGATCAGTCAGTTAACAACGACCATCGATGCCTTGAAGTCAGAGGTCAACACCCAAGCGGAAAAAATCGAAATTCTTTCGGCGGAAAATATTAAGAGCGCGAGTAAAAACTCCCAACTTGACCAGGATGTTGCAGATCAGAAGGCATTGATTGAACGGTTGGAAGAGCACCTTGATGAATACAAGCGCTCTTGGTATGGGATCCTAAAAGAATATCTCGGTAAATGAGATTTTATAAATTGTAGTTTGAGTAATTATGAATATTACAGTCACTAAACCATTTATGCCGCCGTACTCCGATTTTCAGAACTATCTGGAAGGCATCTGGTCGCGAGAGTGGTTAACAAATAACGGTCCTCTTTTAAATGAGTTGGAAATAAAACTCAAAGAGCACCTCGAGGTCGATAATCTGTTGTTCCTGACCAATGGAACGATCGCCATTCAAATCGCCATTCGAGCGCTTGATCTGGAAGGTGAGATTATCACCACACCGTTTAGCTATGTTGCCACGACTTCAAGCATCGTCTGGGAGCGCTGTAAGCCAGTGATGGTAGATATCTGCCCGGACTCGCTGAATATAGACCCAGCCAAAATCGAAAAGGCAATCACCGAGAAAACGACGGCTATTCTCGCGACTCACGTATTTGGTAATCCGTGCGACGTGGAAGCTATCAGTGTGATTGCCCAGAAGCATAATCTGAAAGTCATCTACGATGCAGCGCACGCCTTCGGCACAGAGTACAAGGGCAAGTCCCTACTGTCTTACGGCGATGCCTCGACCTGCAGCTTTCATGCGACCAAGCTTTTTCACACCGTCGAAGGAGGAGCCGTGGTGTGCCAGGACGCTGAGCTTTCGAAGCGCGTGGCGATGATGAGAAACTTCGGTCATTCCTCGGCTACCGATTTTGGTGACGTAGGGATTAATGGAAAAAACTCCGAGTTTCATGCAGCAATGGGGTTGTGCAATCTAAAGCACGTTCCTGACATTTTGTCAGTCCGCCGAAAACTGTCAGAGCGTTATCTGATCAACTTCGAAGCGTTGCCAATCAAGTTTCAGCAGATTTTGCCGAAAACCGAATATAACTATGCTTATTTTCCGGTCATTCTAGAGAGCGAAACTGTTTTGCTGAACCTTGTGGACAAGCTCAATCTACATAATATATTCCCGCGTCGTTATTTCTATCCATCACTGACTAACCTTCCGTATGTAGAAGGCCAAAGTGCACCTATTGCCGAGGATGTTTCCCGGCGCATTCTTTGCCTGCCTCTCTATCACACGCTCTCAATGGAAGAGGTGGATATGATTTGTCGCTTTATCAGGCAAGAACTGACGGTTGGATAGGTTTTTTAATAGGGAAGTTTGGGGTGGTCTTCAATGAGTAGGGAGTCGGTTGTGGAAAGCGGGGCTTTGAGTGGTCGTGTAGGGAACATAGAACTCTTTGAAAGTGGGGGTTTCGAAGAAAAAGAGAATCTTGCTATTCTCAGCTTTCTTATGCGTGAGTTTGGTCTAAAACAACCTCTTATACTGAAGGGTTCGGAAGCGAGTGCTTCGGCATCGTTTCTATTGGAACAGTACACTCTTCATGACAGCAAAATAGACCTCCTTTTCTTGGACGAGGCCGCCCTTGGCGACAGTACGTCGTCTATTACGAAGCTCTATGGCCTGCTTTCACGCAAGGGATTGATTTGTATTGAAACCCGTGGTGCGGCGCTCGTTCCGGAGTTGTTTCCGGGAGGGGAGTTTGAACCGGTACTCAATACTTCGACATTGTCGGTATTTGCCCGAACCCATGGCGAGCGATCCATTCGTAGTACCTGCTACCAGATTGACCTATTCCGCAGGAAATTGTTTTTCAACAAAAAGTGCCAGGATTTTCGTGCAGCGAATATCGAGCTTCCGTTGGTTACAATTGTTGTCCTCACGTATAAGCACGAAACGTATATTACTGATTGTTTGCAATCAGTGTTGCGTCAGCAAGGGCAGTTCCGGATGCGAATCATCATCATTGATGATACTTCACCCGATGGCACTGCACAGGTTGTAAGGTCAGTCATTGAAGGTTGTCAAAGCGATCGTATCGAAGTCGAGTTCCATGCGAACCAGACAAACGCAGGGGTCGTCGCTAACTTGGCGACAGCATTGCGTCTGGCGAAGGGAAGTGATTACCTGACCTTCTGCGAAGGGGATGATTTCTGGAGTTCGGACTTCCGCATTCAGGAGCACATTGATTTTCTTGCTGGCCACCCGCAATCCTCCATGTCCTTCAACTCTATCGAGCTCTGTGATGCTGAGGGCTCATCACGTGAGCTGGTAAAGCATGCCAGCCTGGTCACTGAGACCATCGAAGGTAACCAGCTAGCTGAAGATAATGTTATTGGTAACTTTACCGCTTGTTTCTACCGTGGCGCGTTGCTTGACGTCATTCCCCAGGAAATATTCAGCATCTACACGGTGGATTGGTTCTTTAATATCTATTGCGCACAATTCGGCAGCGTCGCGCATTTAAATAAACCACTTTCGGTTTATCGTCAGCATGAAGGCGGCGAGTGGAGCGCTCGCAAGGGGCTGGATAAAGCCACTGCACTGCTCGGGCTTATTGATCTTTATAATGCATTCGTTGACTTTAGCTACGATGAAGGTTTTCAGAAGTATCGCTGGAGACTGTATTCTTGGCTGAATGCTGTTCATTCCGATAGCTTTGAAAAGTTCGATTTGATAGTTGTGGATGATGTGTTTCCTTCGAGCGACGCCAATCATCTGGAGTTCACCTCGTACTTGGGCGAATTCAAGCGGTCCCTGGTTCTAACTAGCAGCGCAGCGTTACATACTCTAGAAAACGCTTCGACAAAGAACTCAGTACGGGCTTATCAACGTAATTATCCTGCGCTGGGTAATCGTTTAACAGTCTGCAATGATCAGTTTCCCCTAGGCCTGGGAAAATTGCTGTACGCCAATTTTCTTTCCAACGCATATGCTTTGCTTTCGCAAGCCGAGGCGTTTGGAGTGCCGTTTGTATTTACGCTCTACCCGGGAGCTGGGTTTGTTCTGAATAATCCAGAGTGCGATGCAAAGCTGAAGCGTATTTTTAATTCGCCTTGCTTCCAGAAAGTTATAGTTACCCAGCCGTTGATCTACAACTACATTACTAGTCAGCAGTTGTGTCCGTCGGAAAAAATTGAAATGATTTTTGGTGCCGTGACGCCGAAAATTTCTGGGGAGCCCGTCACTGAAAAAAGCAGATGGGGCTTTGGTAAAAAACGTCTAGACATTTGTTTCATGGCAGATAAGTACTCTGCCATGAACGCCGGATATGACGTTTTTGTTAACGTTGCCAGCCTACTGCGCCAGCGACATGATGATATTTATTTTCACGTGGTGGGGCCGTTTGATCAAAGTGCTTTAGACGTCAGCTCATTCAGTGATCGCGTCAAATTCTATGGTTCTATTAAGTCCGAAGAATTTGATGACTTTTTTGATAATATGGACTTTATCCTGGCTCCGAACATCTGTGGCAAGTCCGGCGAAGGGCTGTTCGAAGGCTTCCCGACGTTTGGTTGCACAGCGGCCGGCTTGCGGGGTACAGCCCTTTTTGTAATTGACGAATTCGGTTCGGCCAATGGGCGTTTTACTGATGGCGAAGATATCGTACTGCTTAAGTATGATCTGTCGGATATTGTCGGCAAGATTGAGCACTATTATGAAGCCCCTGGTGAGTTGAAGTCGTTGGGCGAGCAAACGCTCCGCCGGCTCCGTGAGCTGTACAGCGCCGATGCCCAAATCAACCCTCGAATTAAGTTGTTGCTCAACGTCATCGCGAACCTGGATGTTTCCTCATCCGCTACAGGTACCTTTCCCCTTAAGGCTGAAACATCGCTGCCTGCAACGGTTGAAATTGCTGAAGTTATTGCTGAAACGCCGGTTGAGCAGACTTCAGTTGCATGGAAGGTATTGAGGAAAATTTCCCCAACACTATTGAAAAAAATCTACCGTACTTGGAAGTCAAACTATGTTTCCCGATGATTTTGGCGTCTCGATCAATATGGCTGAGAGGAAGTTAGTCAGCGTTGTCGTGCCGTCCTACAACCACGCCAAGTACATCAGCAAAGCGATAGATAGCGTTCTGGCGCAGGACTTCGTTGACTTTGAGCTGCTTATTTCGGATGACAAGTCGCCGGATAATAGTTGGGATGTTATTTCCAGCTTCAATGACCCGCGCATACGTTCTTTTAAGCAAGAGAGAAACCTGGGGCCCGTCGGGAACCTGGTATTTCTTATTCAACAGGCGCGTGGGAAATATATTGCGCTTTTGAATTCGGATGATGTCTGGTATCCGTCAAAGCTAACCCAACAGGTGGGGGTTTTAGAGGCGCGGCCAGAGTTGGGCGCCTGCTTCACCTGGGCCGACATGGTCGATGCGAACGGCAAGGAAATTTCCGACGCCGAGTCCATCTGGAGTGACGTGTTCAGGCAGCCTAACCGCAGCCAGGGTGAATGGCTCAAGTATTTCTTCTTCAAGGGCAATTGCTTGTGTCACCCGAGCATATTGGCGCGCAAAGAAATCTACGACGAACTGGGTTTCTATAATCCGGCGCTTAAGCAGCTACCGGATTTCGACATGTGGATCCGACTGGTGAAAAAGTTTCCCATCCATATCATTCAGGAGAACCTTGTCGGGCATCTTCGGGACGGGAACAACACCAGTGCTGTTTCGCCAGAAAACTCGGCTCGAAACCTGACTGAACTGGTAGAGATATTTGGATCGTACTTTGACGATGTATCCGACGAGACCTTTATTGAAGGATTCGCTTCGGAGTTCAGGGTCAAGGGTGTTCCCGCCACAGCCACTCGTATTAAGTGTGAAAAGATGTTCCTGTTGCTCGACAGCGCCTTTGTTCAGGCGTCTGGCAGGTCCGCGGCCCTCTCGGCATTTATCAAGCATTTTTCTGATCCGGAGTTCGAACGGGTGCTCCGTGACGAGTACATATTCAGCGTGTTCGATTTCTACAGGCTGACGGGGCAAACAGGGTTCGGCCACTATCTGATAGCGGCTCACAACACCTCAGGGTCTTCTGTGACTCCGGATCATTCAAGCCAGATACCTTCGGCGCCAGATTGCCGTTTTGTCCGTTTACTCAAGCGCGTTGTCCGCCGCTTGCGGCAAATTATCCGGCGGATTTGATTCGCCCCACCGGTCTCGCGGTCGGATAAAGCGGGCGGTAAAGAGTATCTTGTGAGCGGCTCCGTCTGTGTACTGTGTCGACCCTCGTACCCCAAATGCTGATAATTAATCAGAGAGTATTATGAAAACCTTTTTTGGTCTGATTGGTGCTGGAGGCCACGGCAGAGAGGTCATGCCGATGCTGCGCAAGATGATCGAAGGAAAGAACGCGGGTCTGGACTGCGAATTGTTGTTCGTGGTGGAGAACCTGGAACAAGAGACTGAGATCAATGGCTATCGAGCGATAAGCCTCAAGGCATTTTTTGATCTGGAAGGCACCAAGCGATTCAATATAGCGATCGGTAATTCAAGCGTTCGCCAAAGAATTGCAGAGGTGTGCCTCGCGCAGGAAATCGAGCCTTTCGCGTTGATCGCAAATAGCGTCATCTTGTTGGATAACAACGAGATTGGTGACGCTTGCATGATTTCCGAGCAAACGATCATCACTTCCAATGTCAGGATCGGCCGTTTCTTTCAGGCTAATTGCCAATGCAACATCTCACATGATTGTGTGATTGGTGACTACGTAACCTTTGCACCCGGGGTCAAATGCAATGGTAATGTAACCATTGGCGATCACGCTTACATAGGCGCTGGCGCGTTAATCAAGCAGGGTCAGTACGGGAAACCATTGATGATCGGAGCGGGGGCGGTTGTAGGAATGGGGGCGGTGGTTACCAAGGACGTTGCGCCCAATACCATCGTAGTGGGTAATCCCGCCAGACCGATGGTGAAGTGATGTCTGATATCAATCCAGGCTTCGGCATGTCGATCTTGTTGGTTACTTATAATCACGAAGCGTATATCACACGAGCGCTGGAGTCGATTTTTAATCAAGACTATCCCGGTCTTATTGAGCTGGTCATCGCCGATGATGCTTCGACAGACGGCACACTGGAACTGATCCGTGCTTACGAAGGAAGAGATACACGTTTCGTTTTCAGTTATCTATCGAGTGTTACGAATCACGGCATCACCAAGAACTATCAACGAGGTTTTGCCGCTTGCACGGGGCCTTATGTTGCGGTTTTGGAGGGCGATGATTATTGGATAAGCCCGAAGAAGCTGTCGCGACAGGCCAGTTTTCTGAGCGAGCACTGGGAGTGTGATCTCTGCTCCGTAAATTACCTCGTTTTCTATGAAGAAAGTGCCATGTTCACCGAACGTACGACGATCGGAACGGGGTACCGACTCTTGACCGCTCGTGACCTTATTGCAGATAACCTCGTGGGCAATTTCTCTACCTGTATGTACAGGAGGGCGGCCCTGGAGAGTTTACCGGCAGAGTTGTTCGATGTTCGGTCCTATGACTGGATCGTGAATATTTGTGTGGCCAGAACCAGCATGATTGGCTTTATCGAGGAGCCGATGTCGGTCTATCGCGTTCACTCTTCGGGGGCTTGGTCGAACTACCAGCAGCTTGAAAAGCTCCAGCTGCAATTAAGCCTGATCCCCACTTACGATCGCATTACCCTGCAACAGTTCCAGGCCGAGTTTTCCCGGCTGGAAGCTGCTCTGCGCAAGTCGATTATTCTGGCGCAAGGGGAGCGCTTCGCGGCAGGCGGTGGGCGATTGGCTTTATCAAGTCTGTCGCGGGTCAGTGATTGCTTGCCTCCGGTAGTGACGATGATCATTCGTGCTCTGATGCCACCGGTGATGATGAGGGTGTTGTCCAGGATTGCCCGCCGGATGCGAAGGCCATGAAGCCACCTGTTATCAGCGTGGTGATGGCAACTTACAACCATGCCAGTTATGTGGCTCAAGCTATCGCCAGCGTATTGAAGCAAAGCGATGTTCATTTCGAGTTTCTGATCGCGGATGATGGATCAACCGACGCTACCAGCTCTGTCGTGGAGTCGATCAATGATCCCAGAATTAGCTTTTTTCCCCATCGTATCAATCGCGGTGCATGCATTGTCACTAATGAATTGATTGAGCGTGCCCAAGGCGAGTTCATCGCGCTTATCAATTCGGATGACTGCTGGGACGATGAAGACAAGCTGTCGTTCCAATTGAATATTCTGCGCGAGAATCCGGGGGTGGCCGCCAGTTTTGGTCGGGCTCGATTTGTGGACAACCGCGGTGAGGGCATCAATAAGAAGCGTCTGTCGTTCGGCCGTGTGTTCGATCAGGAAAATCGTACCCAGGGAGAATGGCTGCGACACTTTTTTTTCAACGGAAATTGCCTCTGCCATCCGACAGTGTTGATCCGGCGTAAATGCTACGAGGAGCTGGGAGCCTATAGCAACAGCCTTCGGCAGCTGCCGGATTTCGAAATGTGGATCAGGTTAGTGAAAAGGTATCCGATTCATGTCTCCGAGCGGGAACTGATAAGCTTCCGGGTATTACCGGGGGCGAGTGCCAGCAGTCACACGGTTTCCAATGCTGTGCGCACCATGAACGAACACTACCTGATCGCCGATACGTTCTTTCAGTACGTCAATCAGCAGCAGCTAAAGGATGGATTCGCTCAGTGGTTGAGATATCCTGAAATACCAAGCGACATCCACTTGGATATTGAAAAGGCGCTGCTGTTTTTTGTGCCGAGCAAGGCGCTCGGCAAGGCTTACAGAATGATTGGCATTCTTCAGCTCAGTCGGCTGCTTGGCAGTGCCAAGCACCGCCAAGTCCTTGAAGAAGAGTACGGAATTGATGGGCGCTGGTTTCAAGCGCAAACGGGCAATATCGATATACTACGCCCGAAAATTGTCGCGATAATTGGCAAGAAAACAATTGTTTGGAGAAACGTCCTCAAAAGGCTTTTCAGGACTTAAGCAGTTTTGCAAATGGAAAAATGTAAAGGAGATTTTATGCGTTATCTATATGTTCCTGTTGTGGCTGTACTGGGTTTGCTGGCCGGTTGCGATGGGGACAAATTTACCTACGTTGCTGCAAATGATTATTGCTCTTTCGACAGTCCAGTCGTTCAGGCAAAAATTCCGACCAGTGCGCCGCTGGAAACCTGGGGTTGGGCTTATAACGTTTCCTCTGGCGCTATACCAAAAGACGTATCGATTCAAATCGTCTCTTCGAAAGGTGATGCTGTTGCTACCGCGCCGCTCAGCCGTTCGTCGAGACCTGACGTCGCTAAGGCGTTTTCCAAACCTGAACTGGAAATGTCCGGCTTTGTCGGGAAAGTCGATGTCAGCGCCGTGCCTTCCGGTACTTACACGGTGAAGATTATCCAGCAGGAAGGTACAAAGAAATACGTATGCTCCAGCCCGGTAAAGCTGAATCTGTATTCTGCTAAAGGCTAACCCGTTAGCAAAAAAAAACACCTCGACTGATTCGAGGTGTTTTTTTATAAGTCAGCTATTCCAACTGTTCAGGTACAGCGATATTTTAAAACTGAATCAAACAGCCGACTGCAGGGGGCTGGACACCGAGACGTTCGGCTTGGCAGATGCCGCTTTATGCATGAAGCGTCTTTCAACAAAAATATATGAGACCGTCGAAATCATCGAAGCAAAAGCCAGCGCTGCACCAGAGAGGAGCGCAAACTGCATCATGCTGAGTTCTCCAACACCGATTACATATTGGTCGACGAGTGCAAAGATCGCAAAAATAGTCATTACGTGCAGTAAGTAGAAGCTATAGCTCACCGTTCCCAAGGCTACGAAAGCGTGTACTGCGAGTAGGCCCGGACGTGAAACAGTGAGGGCTGCAAAGAGAGCTGAGATGGTCAGCCATTGCTCCAGGCCATAGTCGCCTTTTGCTCCGGCGCGATAGAACATGAAAGTCACTATCACCACCACGGCCAACGTCGACACCCTGCGAATATTGTCGCTGAATTTCCGTGTGCTGATGAGAGAGCAGAGAGCACCTGGAATAAAGAAAGCCCAAGCGCTCAGACCATTGAGAAACAGGTCGATAACTGCGAACAGAATGATAGCCGCGAAGGTTAGTTTTCGGTTTCTCTGCACGGCGATATAGACAATAGGCAATACGAAATAAAACTTCCACTCAATGGCTAGCGTCCAGGCGACACCCAGGAGTCTGCCAAAGTTAAAGCCATTGATTGTTGGCATGGGTAGCAGGCCAAAACCGAAAATTGACGGCAGAGACGGAATGATGTCTTCAGTTCTTTGGACAATCGGCCAAGAGAACCACGAAGCAATTAAAATAGCCAAGAGGGCGGCGGTAAAAAACGCTGGCACAATACGACGAACTCGTTTTGCGTAAAAGTCAGTCCAGTCGATCGGTTTGGCGGAAAGTATTTTTCCAGCAAAGAGAAGCCCGGTTATGCAAAAAAAGATCTGTACGCCCACTGCGCCAAAGAACTTTAGTATCGAACTATCAACCAAGTCGAAGTAAAAAACTTTAGGTACTATTGCCAGGTTTATTAAAACAAGAGGCGCATGGTTCAACGAAACTAATACGGCTGCAATCCCGCGTAAACCATCCATCCAGCGTGTCTGGGGATGGTGTTGTGGTACCAGGGTTGGAATGGCTTTTTGTATGAAAAACATGGGCGCAATGGCGCATACAAATATAAAAGAAAGTAATGCTAGAAGCTCAGGTGTATGGGCTATATATAAGGGGGGCATGTGTGATACTGGCCTGGTTATAATTTTGCAAAAGTTTATCATACCCACCCTGCGATAGGTACGAGGTCACGACCGGGTAGTGGTCAGGTGCAGATTATTGTTGGATGCTCCGCATTAATTGAGCAATCGCAGTATTGAGATCAGTTTGCCCTGCGTTGATTTCGAATTCTGCGGCGTCCGGAGCTTCGTAAGGGCTACCGACACCTGACAGATTGGGCAAATGTCCTAATCTCGCCTTCTTGTACAGCCCCTTCACATCCCGCTGCTCGCACACCTCCAGCGGCGTGCTGACAAACACCTCGACAAAGTTCTCTTCCCCAATCAGCTCGCGTGCCATTTTCCGTTCCCGGCGAAACGGTGAAATAAACGCGGTCATGACGATCAGCCCGGCATCCATCATCAGCTTTGCGACTTCAGCGATGCGTCGAATATTTTCCACGCGGTCAGCGTCGGTAAAGCCCAGGTCTTTGTTGAGTCCCTGGCGGACGTTGTCGCCGTCGAGCAGGTAGGTTCGGAAGCCTTTAGCGTGCAGTTCAACCTCCAGCGCGTTGGCCAGTGTCGATTTGCCTGAGCCGGAGAGGCCAGTAAACCAGATGACTTTGCCCTTGTGGCCGTTAAGTTTTTCGCGGTTTGGGCGGGTGATCGACAGCACTTGTGTGTGCACGTTTTGTGCACGTCGCAAGCTGTGGGTGATCATGCCGGCCGCTACCGTCGCGTTGCTGATGCGATCGACGAGGATAAAGCTGCCGAGGGTCCTGGACTGTTGGTAGCTGTCGTAAACCAGCGGTTTGCTGAGCGCGAGCGTGCACATGCTGATGTCGTTGAGCAGCAACTGGGTGCTGGCTTCATGGGCGAGGGTGTTGATATCGACGCGATACTTGATGTTGGTGATCGAGGCCGATGCCCATTGCGTGGCCAGTTTGATGTCGTAGTTGCGACCGTGCAGGCCTGCCTCGTTATCCATCCAGACGAGTATTGCTTCGAACTGGTCGGTGGTCTCCAGTGGGCGTTGGCTCAGAGCAAGGATGTCGCCCCGGGAGGCGTCGATTTCCTGGCTGAGCTTCAAGGTCACCGCATCGCCGCACAGCGCTTCCTGCATCGGGCCATCCATGCTGACGATGTCGGTCACCGTCGCGCACTGGCCGGAGAGAGTAACGCGCACCTCGTCGCCAACACTGACTTTCCCTTCTGCGACATAGCCGCTGAACCCACGGAACGAAGCATCCGGTCGATTGACCCATTGCACGGGAAATACCAGGCGCTCGGAGTCGGCCGCGTTGACTTCGATTGTTTCCAGACAGCCCATCAGCGTCGGGCCCGAATACCACGGTGTATTAGCCGAGCGCTGTGCGATGTTGTCGCCCTTGAGTGCGCTGACAGGTATCGGGGTGATTTTTTCAAAGCCCAGTGTTTGGGCAAATGTCTGGAACGCCTCGACGGTGTGTTGAAAGGTGCCAGCGTCAAAGCCCACCAGATCCATTTTGTTGACGGCGAGTACAACTTGGCGAATGCCCATCAGCGATGCGAGGTAAGCGTGCCGCCGGGTCTGTGTCAGCACACCTTGCCTGGCATCGATCAGGATGACGGCGGCATCCGCGGTTGAAGCACCGGTCACCATGTTACGCGTGTATTGCTCATGGCCCGGCGTATCCGCAACGATGAAGTTGCGTTTGGCCGTGGCGAAATAACGATAAGCCACGTCGATGGTAATGCCCTGTTCGCGCTCAGCCGACAAGCCGTCGACCAGCAAGGCGAAGTCGATCTCGGCCCCTTGGGTGCCGTATTTTTTTGATTCGTTTTTCAGGGTGGCTAGTTGATCGTCCGTGAGTTGCCGGGCGTCCCACAGCAAACGTCCGATCAGGGTGCTTTTGCCATCGTCGACGCTGCCGCAGGTGATAAAACGCAGCAGGTCCTGGCCTTGTTGTTGTTCCAGGTAAGCCTCAATGGTCGAGGGCATGGCGGTGGCGGGTGTGTGTGCTTTAGGTGCCATCAGAAATAGCCCTCCTTCTTTTTCTTTTCCATGCTGGCTGAAATGTCACTGTCGATGGCTCGCCCTTGGCGCTCGGAACTGCCGGAACCGAGCAGCTCCAGCAGAATGTCGGACACGGTAGTGGCTGTCGATTCCACGGCCCCGGTCAGGGGATAGCATCCCAGTGTGCGAAAACGGATGTGCCTGGCTTCAATCTTTTCGCCGGGCAACAGGGGCATGCGCTCATCGTCAACCATAAGAGTCATGCCGTTGCGCACGACCACGGGCCGCTCTTTGGCAAAGTACAGCGGCACTACCGGGATGTTTTCCTGGTAGATGTATTGCCAGATATCGAGTTCTGTCCAGTTGGAAAGCGGGAACACGCGGATGCTCTCGCCCTGGCGCTTGCGGGCGTTGTATAGGTTCCATAACTCGGGGCGTTGCTGTTTCGGGTCCCAGTGATGGCTTTGATTGCGAAACGAAAAAATCCGCTCCTTGGCCCGGGATTTTTCTTCATCCCGGCGCGCGCCGCCAAATACGACGTCGAACTGGTACTGATCCAGCGCCTGCTTGAGCCCTTCGGTCTTGGTGATGTCGGTGTGCAACGCCGAGCCATGATCGAATGGATTGATGTCTTTGCTGATGGCGTCCGGATTGATGTGCACGAGCAGGTCCATGCCGCTTTCCCGAGCCACGATGTCGCGAAACCTGTACATCTCTTGAAATTTCCAGCGCGTATCGACGTGCAGCAGAGGGAAGGGCGGTGGCGATGGGAAAAACGCCTTGCGGGCGAGGTGCAGCATCACCGCGCTGTCTTTCCCCATGGAATAGAGCATGGCGGGGTTTTCGGCTTCGGCGACAGCCTCGCGGATGATCTGCAGGCTTTCAGCTTCAAGGCGCTTGAGGTGGGGTGTGCGCACCCGCAATGAACCGACAGTCCCGGTTCGAAGGTTTTCATTCTGCGCAGCCGGGTAGCTCAATAATCCCAACTCGACATCGTCCGGTGCGCTGACGTGACGGCATATCGCAACCAGGCGGCCGCTCGGGAAGATGACGATTTGTTTGGCGATGTGTGCTTGCAGGAGTTGCAGCGCAGCGGTGAGCTGCTGCTCATCTACCAGGTCGGTGCTCAGCGGCAGCCAGTACCGAGCGCCACGGGCATCGTTGGCATGTAAAAAATCGGTGCCGTCAGCGGAGCGCAGCAATTGAGCGAACAGTATCAATTTACGCTTGGTACGCGCCTTTTCAATATCTGACGCCAGAACCGAAGGCGTCGGCTGGCGGCCGGACTCATCGCGCAGATCGGGTGCGGTCAGCTCGGGGGGAAGGAGGTCGAGCTCGTGCAGGCGACGTTCGGCTGTACGCTTGGTATCCGCGTGTTCGAGTTGGTTAAGGTGAATGAATGCCAGCTGTGTGTCCCACACCACCGGTGCGTCCAATCCAAGAAGGTCCGGGTTGAGCATGAGCCGCTTTCCTTGTCGCAATATGTGATTTTTGTTTGCTTACATGAATATTCGCTGCATTGCTCGCCAGCGCAGATGGATTTTGGTATTTAATCACAATTTGCGACATGTCTACTTTGAAAGTTTCGTGCGCGGCGTGACATAGCGCACATTGCAATCCACTCCGGGCGCTGGTTATAGTCGGCGCTCGCCTGCTTCCCAGCACGGCCCTCAAAAAAAGATCAGCCAATGCCTGCATCCCACATCAACGCGGTAGTCGATTCAGCGGTCAACGCTGGCGTCGTGCCGTGCGGGATTCAGCAGCCTGCGCAGATCAGTCATTACCCCCCTCCTGTCAGTAGCACGCCGGTGTGCGCAGTCGTATCACCGCCAGGCGTTGGCATTTCGGGCTGATCAGCTTTCCTGCTGTAGCCCCATGCCCGTCGGAAAAAAACTACTGAACTTCAGCTTTGGCTGAGTTGGCTTTTTTGCCTGATGACAGGTGGTATTTCATGTTTGTCCTTTCGAAAAAATCCGCGCTCGCGGCGGCGTCCACGAGCCTGTTCGTCCTGCTGTGGAGCAGCGGGGCGATTTTCTCCAAATGGGGCCTGGCCCACGCGTCACCCTTTGCCTTTCTGCTGTTTCGCTTTGTCATCGCCCTGTGCGGGTTGGTGCTGCTGGTGCCGTTGCTCAAGCTGAAACTGCCCAAGGGCGGCCGGCCGATGTTGTATGCGATGGCCACGGGCGTGGTGTTGCTGGGGGCTTATCAGATTTTCTATCTGCTGGCCCTGGACCTGAAGGTCACGCCCGGCGTGATGGCGACGATCATGGGCGTGCAGCCGATCCTCACCGTGGTGATCATGGAACGTCAGCGCTCGCTCAGCCGTCTGTTCGGCCTGGCGCTGGGGCTGGCCGGGTTGATCATGGTGGTTTACCAAGGCATCGGCCTGGCCGGGATGTCGCTGGCCGGGATGCTGTTTGGCCTGCTGGCGCTGGCGAGCATGACCTTCGGTTCGATCATGCAGAAGCAAATCACCGACAATCCCCTCGGCACGTTGCCGGTGCAGTACCTGGCCGGGCTGCTGGTCTGCGGGATCTTCGTGCCGTTCCAACCGTTTCATTTTGAACACAGCGCGGGTTTTATCGTGCCGGTGTTGTGGATGGGATTGGTGGTGTCGGTGTTGGCGACGCTGCTGCTGTATCGGCTGATCGCCCGGGGCAATCTGGTGAACGTCACCAGTCTGTTTTACCTGGTGCCAGCGGTGACGGCGGTGATGGATTATCTGATTTTTGGTAATCGGCTGGCGCTGTTGAGCGTGCTGGGGATGCTGCTGATCATCGTCGGGTTGGTGTTTGTTTTTCGTAAAGCGGACTAGCTTTTAGGTCCGCGGCGGCTGTTCTATCGCCTTCGCGGGCAAGCCTCGCTCCTACAGGGGAATATGATCAACCCGTAGGAGCGAGGCTTGCCCGCGAAGGCATCATCCGCCACACCGCAGCACTAGCGCGTAGCCACTTCCACCGGTTTCACCACCGCCGGCTTCAACACCAGCCACAGCGCCGCCGCAATCAACACCCCGCCATAGATGTGCGCCATCGACAACGGCTCATCCAGCAGCAACGCGCCCCACAGCACACCGAACGGCGGGATCATGAAGGTCACGGTCATCGACTTCACCGGGCCGATCGAGCTGAGCAGGCGGAAGTAAACGATGTAGGCAAACGCGGTGCACACCAGGCCCAGACCCAGCAGCGACAACCAGACGCTCCAGCCGCCCCAGCTTGCGGGTGGATTGCTGATCACGCTGTAGCCGAACAGTGGCAACAGGAACAAGGTCGCGCCGAGCATGCTGCCCAATGCCGAGAGCCGACTGTCGAGGCCACCGGCATGATCCAGCCAGCGGCGGGCGAGGAATCCGGCGAAGCCGTAGCAGGTGGTCGCGAGCAGGCAGGCGAGGGCGCCCATCAGCAATTGCATGTCGAACGCCACCGGGCCTGCGCGGGTCAGCACGCCGACGCCGAACAGGCCGAGGAATACCCCGCCGAGTTTGGCGGCCGTGAGTTTTTCATGGAAGAACAGCCCGCCGATCAGCACGCCCATCAACGGCGTGGTGGCGTTGAAGATCGCCGAGTAACCCGCTGGCAGCACTTGCGCGGCCACGGAATACAGGGTCGCCGGGATCCCGGAGTTGATCACCCCGAGCAGCATCACGGTCTTGAGTTTGCCTTTGAAATCCCAGCTGATGCGCATCAGTCCGAGGATCACCAGCAAGCCGACAGCGGCAATCGACACCCGGAAAAACGCCGTGGGAATGGTGCCGATCACCGGGGCGATCACGCGCATAAACAGGAAACTCGCGCCCCAGATCGCCGCCAGCGACAGTAAACGGAAAATATCGACAGGGCTCACGGTGCACTCCTTCCTTTATGGGGACGGAAGTGTTGCCGAGAGCCCTGAGGATCGCAACCGTAAATCGGGCATTAAATTTCTGTGGCGCGCGAGCTTGCCTGGGGGGAGGGAGCTTACTTGTGGGGAGGGGCTTGCCTGTGGCGAGGGGGCTTGCCCCCGCTTGAGTGCGCAGCGCTCACAAAATTTCAGGGCCGCTGCGCGACCCAACGGGGGCAAGCCCCCTCGCCACAGTAAATCTTGCTGCATCCAGCACCTTCACCAGATTTAAATAATGAAGCGCGTCACCAGCCCATTCAGGTCCACAGCCAAACGCGACAGTTCCTGGCTGGCGGCGGAGGTCTGGGTGGCGCCAGCGGCGGTCTGGGTCGAGAGGTCGCGGATGTTCACCAGGTTCTGATCAACCTCGCGCGCCACCAATGCCTGTTGTTCGGCAGCACTGGCGATCACCAGGTTGCGCTGGTTGATCTGCGAGATCGACGCAGTGATTTTTTCCAGCGCATGCCCGGCGCTGTTGGCCCGGCGCAAGGTCTGGCTGGCTTGCTCGGCGCTGCTTTGCAACGCGCTGACCGTGGCCCCGGTGCCGTGCTGGATATTGCTGATCATTAGCTCGATTTCTTCGGTGGAATTCTGCGTGCGCTGGGCCAGCGAACGCACCTCGTCGGCCACCACGGCGAACCCGCGCCCGGCCTCACCGGCCCGGGCCGCTTCGATGGCGGCGTTGAGCGCCAGCAGGTTGGTTTGCCCGGCGATCCCGCGAATCACTTCCAGCACCTTGCTGATGTCCTGGGCCTGAGTGGCCAGGCCTTCCGCCTGTTGCGAGGCGCCGAGCACTTCGCTCACCAGCCCCTGAATCGAGGTAATGGTTTCGCTGACCTGAACATGCCCGTGCTTGCTGTCCTCGTTCGACGCCTGGGACGCTTCGGCGCTGGACACCGCATTCGCGGCCACTTCATCCACCGCCGTGCTCATCTCGGTAACGGCAGTCGCGGCTTGTTCGATCTGATCATTCTGCTGTTGCAGGCCACGGGTGCTTTCTTCCATCACCGAGCTCATTTCCTCGGCCGCGGAAGCGAGCTGCTGCGCCGAGTCACTGATGCCACGAATGGTCGTGCGCAAATTGCTTTGCATGTCGGCCAGGGCATCGAGCAGGTGTGCCGCTTCGTCGTCGCCCTCGCTCAGCACTTTACCGCTCAAGTCACCCGAAGCGATCCGCCGGGCCACGTTCAGGGCCTGATTGATCGGCGTGGTGATACTGCGCGTCAGCAGCCACGCCAGCAGCAGGGTGGCGATCAGCGCAATCACGATAATCGTGCCGACAATCCACTGCGCCCGCTGATACATCCGCGCGGCGTCGTCGGACGCCGCATCGGCACCTTGCTGGTTGAAACTGATCATGGCTTCCAGGGATTTATCCAGCACGCTGCCTTGAGGCGCCAGTTCCGTATTGAGGCGGGCGTAGGCCTGCTCCGACTGGCCGGCGTCGATCAGGGCGAGGATCTGGTCGAGAATCGCCATGTACTTGGTCACGTCCGCGTTCAGGCTGGCGAGCATGCCCCGTTCCTGGTCACTGGAGACCAATGTCTTGTGATCGTTCAGGCGCTTGAGCAACTCCTGACGCTGGACGATGAGGATGCCTTTGCTCTTTTCCCGCACGGCCGGTTGGCTGTTGGCGATCAAACGCAGGGATTCCAGGCGAATAGTCGCAATGTTCGCCGCGCTGTCATGAATGCTTTCGATGCTCGGCATCCACGACTCTTCAATCACCGTGGCGCTTTGGCGTAGGGTCGCCATTTGCACCAGACCGAACAGACCAACCACTACCAGCAGACTGGCCAAAACGGCAAAACTCAGACCGGCACGCAAACCTATACGCATGTTTCTGATAGACATCGAATGTGCTCCTTGGGCGTTTTGGGAGGTAGCCCTCGTGGACCGAGGATCTTGTTTTTAGGCGGGTGATGGCGGGCTATATATCAAAGTGCCATCATTTTGGTAAGACCAATCTTGAAGGCTCTGTTCCGGGCGCTGCAGGGCAGAAGAAGCCAAAACGCCTATTCAGAAGGGTATTTCGCAGGGCTGTTTGCGTGCGTAACGCAGAGGATTGGGGGTGTTCAGCGGAATCGATTAAGCGCGGTCGGTATGACCGAGTGGAGTGTTTATTGACCAATCGGTCGATTAAATAACCTGAAAAAAATCCAGCATGAGGTTCGCTCGACTCTCGACATCAATGGCAAAAATTACGCTTCTCCTGCACCCGGTTCACTGGCTAAGCTCAGGCTTCCGCACTTTCGCAGAGGTCTCACCATGCCGCAGCAATGGCCCGCCGCCGATATCGCCCGATTGATCCTCGATGGCTTTGATGACTACCGCGAACATTTCCGGCAGATCACCGACGGTGCCCGGGCCCGTTTCGAGCAGGCCCAGTGGCAGGAGACGCAATCGGCGTCGGCAGCGCGGATCAATCTGTACGAAGAAAAAGTCGGCGAAACGGTCGAGCGGCTGCGGGGCGCCTTCGAGACCGATACGCTGATGGATGTGACCTGCTGGCCGCTGGTCAAGAGCGCCTACATCACGTTGATCGACCTGCGTTTCGACGATGAGCTGTCCGAGACCTGGTACAACTCGATCTTCTGCGGGCTGTTCAGCCACGACCTGATCAGCGACGGCTGCATGTTCATCCACACCACCCGGCCGAGCCTGCGCCGAGCCCGTGCCGCGCAAACCCGCACCTACAAGCCCCAGGGGCATTTGTCGGAAATGTTGGCGAGCATCTTTGCCGACTACCGCTTCAGCGAGGATTACGCCGACCTGTCCGGCGACCTGCGCCGCCTCGAAGCGCAACTGCGCGAGAACCTGCCGGACTGGGTCTGCAAGGACCCGGAGCTGTCCGTCGAACTGTTCTCTTCGGTGCTCTACCGCAACAAAGGCGCGTATCTGGTCGGACGGATTTACACCCAAGACGAACAATGGCCGCTGGTAATTCCGTTGCTGCACCGCGAAGGGCGTGGCATCCAGATTGACGCGCTGATCACCGATGAAGCGGACGTCTCGATCATCTTCTCCTTCACACGCTCGTATTTCATGGTGGATGTGCCGGTGCCGGCGGAGTTTATCGGCTTCCTCAAGCGCATCCTGCCGGGCAAGCACATCGCCGAGCTGTACACCTCGATCGGTTTCTATAAACACGGCAAGTCCGAGTTCTACCGGGCGCTGATCAACCACCTGGCCAACACCGACGACCAGTTCATCATGGCGCCCGGTGTGCGCGGCATGGTCATGAGCGTGTTCACCCTGCCGGGGTTCAACACCGTATTCAAAATCATCAAAGACCGTTTCTCGCCGTCGAAAAACGTCGACCGCGCCACGGTGATCGAGAAGTATCGCTTGGTGAAAAGCGTCGACCGCGTCGGGCGCATGGCCGATACCCAGGAATTCGCCGACTTCCGTTTCCCGCTGAGCAAGTTCGAACCGGCATGCCTGGAAGAACTGCTCGACGTGGCGCCGTCCACGGTGTCAGTCGAAGGCGACACGGTGCTGATCCGCCACTGCTGGACCGAACGGCGCATGACCCCGCTGAACCTGTACCTGGAACACGCCAACGAGGCGCAGGTGCGCGAGGCGCTGGAAGATTACGGCCTGGCGATCAAACAACTGGCGGCGGCGAACATCTTTCCCGGCGACATGCTGCTGAAGAACTTCGGCGTCACCCGGCACGGGCGCGTGGTGTTTTATGACTACGACGAGATTTGCTTTTTGACTGAGGCGAATTTCCGGCATATCCCGCAACCGCGCACGCCGGAGGATGAGATGGCGTCCGAGCCGTGGTACTCGATCGGGCCGCTGGATGTGTTTCCCGAGGAGTTTCCGCCGTTTTTGTTTGCCGATTCCGGGCAACGCAAGTTGTTCGATCAGTTGCATGGCGAGTTGTACAACGCCGATTACTGGAAGAGCCTGCAAGAAGCCATTCGCGCCGGCAAAGTCATCGACGTGTTCCCCTATCGGCGCAAAGGCATGGACAACGAATAACCCCACGCCCTTGTAGCAGCTGTCGAGCCCCAGCGAGACTGCGTCGGGGTCAACGCAGCCCCCGTCGGGGCCAACGCAGCTCCGTCGGGGTCAACGCAGCTCCCGTCGGGGCCAACGCAGCCTCGCTGGGGCTCGACAGCTGCTACAAGGGATCTCGTTCATCCGCTAAATCTGCGACAATCCGCACCCTGCGCCACTAGACGACTTATTGCGTACCTGATGACTGACGAATCGCCTTCCATCGACAAACTGCTGAAAAACCTCGATCACGCCATGCTTGCCGACCGCCACCGGCTGCGGCGGCAGTTGCTTGAGCTGCGCAAGAAACCTGACGAGGCCAAGCTGGCCCAGTGGGTGACGCGCATGCAGGCGTCTTGTGACCAGGTATTGGCGCGGCGTGCCAGCCTGCCGGTGATTCGTTACGACGACAGTTTGCCGATTGCCGCCAAGCGCGACGAAATCAAAGAGGCGCTGCTCAAGCATCAGGTGCTGATTATTGCCGGCGAAACCGGTTCGGGTAAAACCACCCAGTTGCCGAAGATCTGCCTGGAAATCGGCCGTGGCCAGCATGGCCTGATCGGCCACACCCAGCCGCGCCGGATTGCGGCGCGCAGTGTGGCGAGCCGGGTGGCCGAGGAATTGGCAACGCCGCTGGGCGCGCTGGTCGGCTATCAGGTGCGGTTCGAGGATCAGAGCGATTCCAACACCCTGATCAAGCTGATGACCGACGGCATCCTGCTGGCGGAAACCCAGAACGACCGCTACCTCGAACGCTACGACACGATCATCGTCGACGAAGCCCACGAACGCAGCCTCAACATCGACTTCCTGCTCGGTTACCTGAAAACCCTGCTGCCGCGTCGTCCGGACCTGAAAGTCATCATCACTTCGGCGACCATCGACCTGGAGCGTTTCTCCAAGCATTTCGATGACGCGCCGATTGTCGAAGTCTCCGGCCGCACCTTCCCGGTGGAAACCTGGTATCGCCCGCTGACGCTTGAGCAGGACGAAGAGGGCAACCGCGTCGAGGACGACTTGACCGTGGATCAGGCGATTCTCGCCACCCTCGACGAAATCGCCGCGTTTGAACGCAGCGAGCGCAAGAGTCCCGGCGATGTGCTGGTGTTCCTGCCCGGCGAGCGCGAGATTCGTGACGCCGCCGACGTGCTGCGCAAGGCCCAGCTCAAGCACACTGAAATCCTGCCGCTGTACGCGCGGTTATCGCCGGCCGAGCAGCAGCGGATTTTCCAGTCGCATCCAGGCCGACGCGTGGTGCTGGCGACCAACGTCGCGGAAACCTCGCTGACCGTGCCGGGCATTCGTTACGTGATCGACAGCGGCACCGCGCGCATCAGTCGTTATAGCTATCGCGCCAAGGTCCAGCGCCTGCCCATCGAAGCGATTTCCCAGGCCAGCGCCAATCAGCGTAAAGGTCGATGCGGACGGGTCGAGCCGGGCATTTGTATTCGCCTCTTCAGCGAAGAAGATTTCATCGGACGGCCGGAATTTACCGACCCGGAAATCCTGCGTACCAACCTCGCCGCCGTCATCCTGCAGATGCTGCACCTGCGCCTCGGCGAGATCACCGATTTCCCGTTTATCGAACCGCCAGATGGCAAAGCCATCAGCGACGGTTTCAACCTGCTGCAAGAACTCTCGGCAGTCGACCGCAACAGCCAACTGACGCCGCTGGGCCGCAATCTGGCGCGCTTGCCGGTGGACCCGCGAATGGGCCGCATGCTGCTGGAAGCGGCGAAACTCGGTAGCTTGCAGGAAGTGCTGATTGTCGCCAGCGCCATGTCGATCCAGGACCCGCGCGAGCGTCCGCCAGAACGCCAGCAAGCGGCGGATCAGGCTCACGCGCAATGGAAAGACGTGGACTCGGACTTCGCCGGGCTGGTCAATCTGTGGCGCGGTTTTGAAGAACAGCGCCAGGCGTTGACCGCCAGTCCGTTGCGCAACTGGTGCCGCAAGAATTTCCTCAACTACTTGCGCCTGCGCGAGTGGCGCGACTCCCATCGCCAGTTGAGCCTGATCTGCCGCGACATGCAGCTCAGCCTCAATAAAGAACCGGCGGACTACCCGAAACTGCACAAAGCCGTGCTCTCGGGGCTGCTGAGCCAGATCGGCCAGAAAACCGAGGACGGCGACTACCTCGGCGCGCGTCAGCGGCGTTTCTGGATTCACCCGTCGTCGGGCTTGGGCAAGAAACGTCCGCAATGGCTGATGACCGCCGAGCTGGTGGAAACCACCAAGCTCTATGCGCGGATGGTCGCCAAGATCGACGCCGACTGGATCGAGCCGTTGGCCGGGCACCTGATCAAGAAAAACCACTTCGAACCCCATTGGGAGAAGAAGCGCGGTCAGGTCGTGGCGTTCGAACAGATCACCTTGTTCGGGCTGATCATTGTCGGTCGCCGGCCGGTGCATTACGGGCCGATCGATCCAGTGGTGTCCCGCGAGTTTTTCATTCGCGAAGGTTTGGTGCGCGGCGAGATTCAGTCCAAGGCCAAATGCCTGACCGCCAATGCGCAGTTGCTTGAACAGCTCGACGAACTGGAAGCCAAGGCTCGTCGGCGCGATATCCTGGCCGACGAAGAAACCCTGTTCGCCTTCTACGACGCGCGCCTGCCGGCGGAGATTCACCAGACCGCGACCTTCGACAGCTGGTATCGGGTCAACAGCCAGAAAGACCCGCAACTGCTGATCATGCGCGAAGAAGACGTGCTGGCCCGCGAGGCCAGTGAAGTCACCGCGCTGCATTACCCGGATACCTTGCACATCGGTGATCTGGAACTGGCCCTGAGTTATCACTTCGAACCGAACCACCCGCGTGACGGCGTGACTCTGCGCGTGCCGGCGCCGCTGTTGCCGATGCTGCCGCCGGAACGTCTGGAATGGCTGGTGCCCGGCGTCATCGAAGCCAAATGCGTGGCGCTGGTGCGCAACCTGCCCAAAGCCCTGCGCAAGAATTTCGTGCCGGTGCCGGACTTCGTCAAAGCCGCGTTGCAGCGCATGACCTTCGCCGAGGGCTCATTGCCCTTGGCGTTGGGCCGCGAACTGTTGCGCATGACCGGTGCGCGGGTCAGCGATGAAGCCTGGGCGGAAGCCTCGCAGCAGGTCGACAGTCATTTGCGGATGAACCTGGAAATCGTCGACGGCCAAGGCAAGTTCCTTGGCGAAGGGCGGGATCTGGCCGAGCTGACCGCGCGTTTTGCCGAAGCCAGCCAAGCCGCATTGGCGGTGCCGCAAACCGCGAAAAACCAGCAACCGGTGGAGCCAAAAGTCTTCGCCGCAGTGGCCGAAAAAACCCAGCAGAAGATCGCCGGGCTGTCGATGACTGTGTACCCGGCGTTGGTGGAAGAGAGCGGTACGGTCAAGGAAGGGCGTTTCTCGACCCCCGCCGAAGCCGAGTTCCAGCATCGCCGTGCGTTGCAGCGTTTGCTGATGCAGCAATTGGCCGAGCCGGCGAAGTTCTTGCGCGGTAAGTTGCCGGGGCTGACTGAACTGGGCCTGATGTACCGCGAACTGGGGCGCATCGATGCCTTAGTCGAAGACATTCTGCTGGCCAGCCTCGACAGCTGCATTCTCGAAGGCGAAGACCCGTTGCCACGCGACGGTGCCGGGTTGGCCTCACTGGCGGAGCGCAAGCGCGGCGGCTGGACCGAGCACGCCGAGCGTCTGGCCAAATTGACGTTGGAGATTCTCAAGCTCTGGCACGGTCTGCAAAAGCGTTTCAAAGGCAAGATCGACCTGGCCCAAGCGGTGGCGTTGAATGACATCAAGCAGCAGCTCAGTCACCTGGTGTATCCGGGGTTTGTTCGGGAAACCCCGATGCAGTGGCTCAAGGAGCTGCCGCGTTATCTGAAAGCGGTCGAGCAGCGCTTCGAGAAGATTGGCGCGCAAGTGCAGCGCGATCGGGTCTGGGCCGGCGAGTTGTCCGGTTTGTGGACGCAATACCAGACCCGCGCCAACAAACACGCCCAGGAAGGCAAGCGCGATCCACAACTGGAACTGTATCGCTGGTGGCTGGAGGAATACCGGGTTTCGCTGTTCGCCCAGCAATTGGGGACCAAGGTGCCGATCTCCGATAAGCGCCTGAACAAACAGTGGACCCAGGTCGAACCTTAGCGGCGGACTGCTTTTCTGTAGGAGCCAGGCTTGCCGGCGGAGGCGCCAGTGAGGACGCCTTCGCCGGCAAGCCTGGCTCCTACAGATGAGAGGAGGGCAGTTGGCTGGCGTTTGATCTCTCAAATAGGGCCAAACCCCAGCGTTTATGGCAAACTTCGCGCCTATAAACGCCGTCACCGCGATTTTGAGCCTTCGCAGGCGTCGCGGATCGGAATAAAGCGATGCCAGGTTGGACTCCACGGAATGGGAAAAGACCCTTTGTGTGTTGGTACGTCGGTGCCAGCACTTTCTGCCTGAACAGATTAGAGAAACGACCATGCATAACGTCGTCATCAGCGGCACCGGCCTGTACACCCCGGCCAACAGCATCTCCAACGAAGAGCTGGTGCAGTCTTTCAACGCTTACGTCGCGCAATTCAACGCCGACAATGCCGACGCCATCGCGCGCGGCGAGATCGAAGCGTTGACCGAGTCCAGTGCAGCGTTTATCGAAAAAGCCTCCGGCATCAAAAGCCGTTTTGTCATGGACAAGGAAGGCATCCTCGACCCGCAACGCATGGCGCCACGCCTGCCGGAGCGCTCCAACGACGAATGGTCGGTGCTCTGCCAGATGGCCATCGGCGCTGCCGAGCAAGCCTTGCAGCGTGCCGGCAAGACCGCAGCGGACATCGACGGTGTGATCGTCGCCTGTTCCAACCTGCAACGCGCCTACCCGGCCATCGCCATCGAAGTCCAGGAAGCCCTGGGCATTCAAGGTTTCGGTTTCGACATGAACGTCGCGTGCTCCTCGGCGACCTTCGGCATCCAGGCCGCCGCCAACAGCGTGCAACTGGGCCAGGCCCGCGCGATCCTGATGGTCAACCCGGAAGTCTGCACCGGTCACCTGAACTTCCGCGACCGCGACAGCCACTTCATCTTCGGCGACGCCGCCACTGCGGTGATCATCGAACGTGCCGACCTGGCGACCTCCAAGTACCAGTTCGACATCGTCAGCACCAAACTGCTGACCAAGTTCTCCAACAACATCCGCAACAACTTCGGTTTCCTCAACCGCGCGGCGGAAGAGGGCATCGGCACCAAGGACAAACTGTTCGTGCAGGAAGGCCGCAAGGTGTTCCGCGACGTGTGCCCAATGGTCGCCGAGCTGATCGCCACGCACCTTGAAGAAAACAAGCTGAACATCAGCGACGTGAAGCGCTTCTGGCTGCACCAGGCCAACCTCAGCATGAACCACTTGATCGTCAAGAAACTGCTGGGCCGCGAAGCCACCGAAGAAGAAGCGCCGGTGATCCTCGACACCTACGCCAACACCAGCTCCGCGGGTTCGGTGATTTCGTTTCACAAGAATCAGGATGATCTGGCCGCTGGCTCGCTGGCGGTGCTCAGCTCGTTTGGCGCCGGGTATTCGATTGGTAGCGTGATTCTGCGCAAGCGCTGAGTTAACGCATAAAAGATCGCAACCTGCGGCAGCTCTACAGGATCGGATTTCAACTCAATAGTGAAGTTGAACCCGATCGTTGTAGGCGCTGCCGTAGGCTGCGATCTTTTTTTGTGCCGGATTTTTTGTGGCCAGGGAATTACTTGTGGCGAGGGAGCTTGCTCCCGCTCGGCTGCGAAGCAGTCGCAAAAGCTGCTGACGCTGTCTGACTGGAAGAATGTAGGGGAGCGCTTCGCACTCCAACGGGGGCAAGCCCCCTCACCACAGGCAAGCTCGCTCGCCACAATGGGCGGTGTGTTACGAGGAAATGAAAACAGCCCCGCGTGGGTCTATCGGACGGATGATGGGGACCGATAGACCAACGCGAGGCTGTAAAGAAGCGCCCGGGCTTCCTTGCCCGGGTCGTATTGCGGGGTATCAGAACTTGGCTTCGGCATCCAGTTGCAGGGTTTTGATGTCCGAATCGCGGATGGTGGCGTTGGTGAAGTCGGATTTGGCCAGGAAGTACGTCGCGCCAAGGGCGAAGTTCTTGTCGATTTCATAGCTGACTTTCAACTTGCTGCCGCGCGAACCGGTGAAACCGTTGGCGAAGTCGGAGTCGGTGAAGGCACCGACCACCGCGTTACGCTGTACGTCGCGATAGTTGTAGTCCACGGCGAAGCCGTAAAGCTTGGTCTTCACACCGGCCAACCAGGCAGCGTCCTGATCGTTGCTGGCGTCTTTGTTGGTGACGTACTGACCGTATACCGAGAGCGGCAGTGGCAGGCCGGCGACGTCCAACTGGCCAAAACCTTCGTACAGTTTGAATTGTTCGTTCGGCGTGTTGCCGTTGGTGGCCAGGATGGATGGCGTGGTGGTGCCGCCGGCGGTGATGTCGTCGTCGTTGTCGTAGCCGTAGACGCTGCCACCCAGGGTCAGTTTCAGGTTGTCGGTGATGGCGAAACGCGCGCCCAACTGGCCGGCGTACAGACGCAGGTCGTGCTTGAACTGCACGCCGTCGCCGTCGACGTTGTCCTTGAGGGTGTAGTGACCGGCGCTGCCGAACAGCTCGGTGCTGCCGCCCAACGGGTATTTATAAGTGAGTGCCAGACCTTCAGGGCTGATGTCGCTATCCCAGATGATGTCGCCCATGCTCACCCATTGTTGTGGCATCTTGCCGCCAACCACGTGCAGGTTCTTCAGGAAATCGGGGTGGTAGTCCACGTAGCCCTGATCCAGCCAAATCGACTTCTTGTCGAAGTAACCGTCCAGGCTCTGGTTGGTGGAGCGAGCGTCGTCGTTGTTGCCGGTGGCGATACGGATACCGGTGTCGACTTGCGGGTTGATTTCGCTGTAGGCACCCAGGCGTACACGAATGCGCTGGCGATCCTGGTCTTTGTTGTTCGAAACACCATCGTTGTGCACGGTTTCTTCACGGAAGCGCACGTCACCCTTGAACTGGGTCTTGGCGGCCCACGCCAGTTTCTGGTCGAAGGTGCTCAGTTCATTGGTTTTCTTCGCGGTTGCCGCGATCTGTTCGTTGGTCTCTTGCTGAGCCTGGCGGGCGATTTGCTGGTCTTTCTGATCCCGTGCCAGTTCGGCTTGCAGTTCGGCGTATTGCGCCTGGGAAATCGAGCCATTTGCCTTGAGCATGTCGAGCAGTTTGGCGTCGACTGCGGCGCTCGCTGGAACACTCATGGCCAGCAGCAGGCCGCCACACAGGGCCGCCGCAGTTTTCGTGGAAGCAAGACGCATATCAATCTCCGAAGATGAAAGGGATGACTGAGCCATCCAGGACACAACCGACCGTTGTCGGACGGAAAACAGTGACCGGGTAAGAACCCGGCGCTCTAAAAACAGGCGCCAGTATCGCGATGGTTTATGACAGTGCAGTGGCAAAGTGATGGCGTCTCGATGACGATACAAATCTTTCATGAACCATCGTTCTAGAGCGCTGTCGGCGGATGAAAGGTGTGGGATGCGCGGCGATAGGCGATACTCGCGAAGCTGTCACGCAACGAACTGTGAGAATGCCGATGCCGCTGCAATGTCTGGAAAATCTGTCCGAAATCGCGCCCCAGACGTGGGACGCGCTGGTACCCGAAAGTCAGCCGTTTCTGCGCCACGCGTTCCTCAGCGCTCTGGAAGACAGTGGCAGCGTCGGCCCGCATTCCGGCTGGCAGCCCGAGCATTTGCTGCACATCGAAGGCGATCGTTTGATTGCGGCATTGCCCAGCTACCGCAAATGGCATTCCTACGGCGAGTACGTGTTTGATCACGGTTGGGCCGACGCTTGTGCCCGTGCCGGTATCGAGTATTACCCCAAGCTGTTGACTGCCGTGCCGTTCAGCCCGGTCAGCGGCCCGCGCTTGTTGGCGGCCAACGTGGAGGATGGTTTTGAGTTGCTGAACAGCCTGCCGGGCTATCTGGAAATCGAAGGGCTTTCCAGCGCGCACATCAATTTCACTGACCCGTTCACCGACGCTGCGCTGGCCGAACAACCTGGCTGGTTGCAGCGCATCGGTTGTCAGTATCACTGGCAAAACCGCGGCTATCGGGACTTCCAAGACTTCCTCGACGCGCTCAGTTCGCGCAAGCGCAAGCAGATGCGCAAGGAGCGCGAGCAAGTGGCGGGGCAGGGCATTGAGTTCGAATGGCTTGAGGGCGCGCAGCTGACCCAGGCGCAGTGGGATTTCGTCTACGCCTGCTACGCCAACACCTACGCGGTACGTCGACAAACGCCGTACCTGACGCGGGAATTCTTCAGCCTGTTGGCCGAGCGCATGCCGGAATCGATTCGTTTGGTGCTGGCGAAGCAAGGCTCACGCCCGGTGGCCATGGCGTTCAGCCTGGTGGGTGGCGACAGCTTTTATGGTCGCTACTGGGGCTGCCAGGCGGAGTACGACCGTTTGCATTTCGAGACGTGTTTCTACCAAGGCATGGATTACGCCATCGCCAACGGCTTCCAGCGCTTTGACGCCGGCGCTCAGGGCGAGCACAAGTTGATTCGCGGGTTTGAACCGGTGATCACTCATTCCTGGCACTACTTGCGTCATCCGGGGTTGAAAGCGGCGGTCAAAGACTTCTTGCAGCAGGAGCGAGTTGGGGTTTTGGCGTATGCGGAAGAGGCGAAAACGGCGTTGCCTTATCGGCAGGTTTGAGCCATTAAAATGCGTTTTAATTCATCTCTGAGATTGTTTGGCTCGTCATATAAATGAACCGCCCCTCTATTGATAGGGGGCGGTGTTTTAAGGTTATAGATTTGCTGGCTTTATTGAAGTTGTTTTAGGTCGTGGGTGTGTTGGGTATTTAGCTGTAGCAAGAATATAAACATTCTTTCATTTGATGCAGATGTGTTGGTAGAAAGTCTCGTCATATCCGGGCGGGCATTTTATGGGCAGCGCGATGGCCATATGATGCAGCGGGCCAGACTCAATAGCGGTAGCAATGGGATCAGCGAAGGCCGCACTTTGAAACAGCCCGATGTTCAGCAATACGCTGAAGGCAAAAATCTTTTTGATCATGAATATTTTCCGGTTGTTTATCTGATGGATTGAACAATGGTTCAAGGGGGCGGGATATTAACAATGGCTTTAAATAAGGCCTAAGAGATGTTTGCTTCTGCTTGTGTGAGGGCTTTGCAAGTTGTGTTTTTTGAATGAAAGTTGATTGATAAAGTGCCGCGCACTTAGTAGTTAGTAGTTGCGCCGAGTGACTGAAACATGTCGAGGAAGCGAGGATTGCCATGCCCAGAGACATGACAAATCCTCGTCCAAGCGCTCAGGTGCCTTCCTTGCCCAGCCAGCGATAAGTCACCCCGCCAACCACCGCGCCCAACAACGGCGCGACCCAGAACATCCACAACTGTGCGATCGCCCAGCCGCCAACCATCAGCGCCGGCCCCGTGCTGCGGGCCGGGTTGACCGAGGTGTTGGTGACGGGAATCGAGATCAGGTGGATCAGCGTCAGGGCCAGGCCGATGGCGATCGGTGCGAGTCCCGCCGGGGCGCGTTTGTCGGTGGCGCCGAGGATGATCAGCACGAACATCGCCGTCATCACCAGCTCACAGACAAAGCCTGCGGCCATCGAGTATTTGCCGGGGGAGTGCTCGGCGTAGCCATTGGAGGCCAGCCCTGCCGACAGATCGAAGCCTTCCTTGCCGCTGGCGATGTAGTAGAGCAGCGCCGCCGCGATGATCCCGCCGATCACCTGGGCGATGATGTAGGCGGGCAACTCTTTGGCAGGGAATCGACCGCCGACGAACAATCCCACCGACACGGCAGGGTTGAGGTGACATCCAGAAATATGGCCAATGGCGAACGCCATGGTCAGCACGGTAAGACCAAATGCCAGGGCCACCCCCAACACCCCGATACCCAACGGCGAAGACGCGGCCAACACCGCACTGCCGCACCCACCCAACACTAGCCAGAACGTACCTAACAACTCAGTGACTGAACGTTTGAACAGAGACATGAGAGCGTCCTTGATAGGCGACCTATCGAGACTGTATCGCGTGATGCTTCCTGCAGATTTACGACAGGTTCATCTCCAGAACCTTGGCTGAGTACAGCAGGGTTCCTGCGGAAATCCAGCAGGCATAAAAAAACGCCAGAGCCCGTGGTTAAAGGGCTGTGGCGGTTTTTTGTTGAATCAGCGACGTTTTTGTAGCAGCTGCCGAAGGCTGCGTTCGGCTGCGAAGCAGTCGTAAATCAGGCAGCGCAGTGTTTCAGGCAGACCGATGACGACTGCTGCGCAGCCGAACGCAGGCTTCGCCAGCTGCTACAAGGGATCCCACAACCTAGTCGATACCGACAAACCCACCCGTCTGGTGCGCCCACAACCTTGCATACAACCCGCCATGGGCCAGCAGTTCGGCGTGGCTGCCGGTCTCGGCGATCTTGCCGTTTTCCAGCACAACCAACCTGTCCATGCGGGCGATGGTCGAGAGCCGGTGGGCGATGGCGATCACGGTTTTACCTTGCATCAGGGTTTCCAGGCTTTCCTGGATCGCCGCCTCGACTTCCGAGTCCAGCGCCGAAGTGGCTTCGTCCATGATCAGGATCGGCGCGTCCTTGAGCAGCACCCGGGCGATGGCGATCCGCTGACGCTGGCCGCCGGAGAGTTTCACCCCGCGCTCACCCACGTGAGCATCAAAACCGGTGCGGCCTTCGGCGTCCGAGAGCAACGGGATAAATTGATCCGCTCGGGCCTTGTGCACGGCTTCCCAGAGTTCGGCGTCGGTGGCGTCGGGCCGGCCGTAAAGCAGATTGTCGCGGATCGAACGGTGCAGCAGCGAGGTGTCCTGGGTGATCATGCCGATGCGCTCGCGCAGGCTTTCCTGGCCGACTTCGGCAATGTTCTGGCCATCGATCAGGATGCGTCCGCCTTCCACGTCGTAGAGGCGCAGCAGCAGGTTGACCAGGGTCGATTTGCCGGCGCCCGACGGGCCGATCAGGCCGATTTTCTCGCCTGGTTTGATGGTCAGGTTGAGGCCGCCGATGATCCCGCTCTTCTTGCCGTAGTGGAAATCGACGTGCTCGAAGCGCACTTCGCCGTTGGCCACCGCCAGTGGCTTGGCGTGCTCGCGGTCGGTGACGCTGACCGGTTGGGCGATGGTGCGCAAACCGTCCTGGACCATGCCGATGTTTTCGAAGATGCCGGTGACCACCCACATGATCCAGCCGGACATGTTGACGATGCGGATCACCAGGCCGGTAGCCAAGGCAATCGCGCCCACCGAGATCAGCGACTGGGTCCACAGCCACAGGGCCAGGCCAGTGGTGGTGACGATCAGCAAGCCGTTCATGCTGGTGATGGCCACGTCCATGCTGGTGACCACACGGCCGGCCATCTGGGCTTTTTCGGTCTGCTCCTTGATCGCCTCCTTGGCATAATGCTGTTCGAAATTGGTGTGGGCGAACAGCTTCAGGGTGGTGATGTTGGTGTAGCCGTCGACGATCCGTCCCATGAGTTTGGAGCGCGCATCGGAAGACTGCACCGAGCGATCCTTGACCCGTGGCACGAAGTAATAGAGCGCGCCGATAAAACCTGCGATCCAGGTCATCAGCGGGATCATCAGGCGCCAGTCGGCTTCGGCAAACAGCACCAGCGCGCTGATCGCGTAGATCAACACATGCCACAGCGCGTCCACGGCTTGCACGGCCGAATCACGCAAGGCGTTGCCGGTCTGCATGATGCGTTGGGCGATGCGCCCGGCGAAGTCGTTCTGGAAGAAATTCAGGCTCTGCTTGAGCACGTAGCGATGGTTCTGCCACAGGATCAGGCTGGTCATGCCCGGGGTCAGGGTCTGGTGCACCAGCAGATCGTGCAGCGCGAAGAAAATCGGGCGCAGGATCAGGGTGACCACCACCATCCAGGTCAGTTCGAGGGCGTGATCCTGGAAGAAATTCGGGTTCGGCGTGCCTTGGGCCAGGTCGATGATGCGGCTCAAATAATTGAACAGCGCGACTTCGATCAACGAGGCACACAGGCCGACGATCAGCAGGGCGGCGAAACTCGGCCAGACCTGCTTCAAGTAATAGGTATAGAAGGGGAAAACCCGATCCGGCGGGGCTGCCGTCGGTGCGTCGCGGAAGATGTCGATCAGTTTTTCAAAACGGCGATAAAGCATTGGTTCTCCGCCCGCGCAGGGGCTTTCCTTTGAGCACGATGAGCGGTGCCGTAAAGCACCGGCGACCGCTCAACATTCCTTGTGCAGCTTAGTCGATGACTTTGGCCGACTTGATGAACACAGGATCGGCAGGCACGTCTTTCATGCCGCTTTTGGTGGTGGTCTGCGAGTTGACGATGACATCAACCACGTCCATGCCTTTGACGACTTTGCCAAACACCGCGTAACCGTCGCCCTGGTCGAGGAAGTCGTTGTCCTTGACGTTGACGAAGAACTGGCTGGTGGCCGAATCCGGCACAGAGGTGCGGGCCATGGACAGCGTGCCACGCACGTTATGCAGACCGTTTTTGGATTCGTTCTTGATTGGCGCCTTGGTTTCTTTCTGCTGCATCTGTTGCGTGAAGCCACCGCCCTGGATCATGAACCCGGGGATCACACGGTGGAAAATCGTGTTGTTGTAAAAGCCGCTGTTGACGTAATCCAGAAAGTTTTTGGTACTGATTGGTGCCTTGACCGGGTCCAGTTCGATTTCGATCTGGCCATTGGTGGTGTCCAGCAGCACATGCGGCGCCTTGGCGGGCGTGGCGGCCATCAGGTTGGCGGCGAACAGTACGGAGCCGGCGACGAGGGCGATTTTTTTCAGCATGGGTCAGTGATCCTGAGTAGTGGTGTCGACTGCGGTGAGAAACTCGAGCAGGGTTTGGTTAAAGCGTTCGGGTTGATCCAGCGGGGTGGCGTGGCGCGAATCGGCGATCACCACCAGCCGCGCATCGGGCAGCAGTTTTACATAGGTTTCTTTCAGTGCGACCGGTGTGTAGTCACGGTCGGCGCTGATGATGAGGGTTGGACAGGTGACCTTGGAAAGTCGTTCCTGAACACCCCAGCCAACGATGGCATCGAAGCTGGCGAGATAAGCATGTTTGTCGTTTTTTGCCCAGCGCTCGGCCATTTTTTGTCGTAAATCCGCCTGCTCCGGTTTGGGGAACAGCTTGGCACCCAGGGCTTTGCCGATGGCGCCAAGGCTAAGCGCACGCATCAGGCTCCAGCGCTTGAACCACTGCCAGTAATCGTCGCGGCTGCGCAATTTGACCTCGGGCGAACTGTTGACGATGCACAGGCTCTTGAGCAATTGCGGCTGATCGGTGGCCAATTGAAAGCCGATCATGCCGCCCATGGACAGGCCCACGTAATGGGTCGGGCCGAGTTTCAGGTGTTCCATCAAGGCGATCAGGTCGGCGCTGAACCCGGCGATGCTGTAGCGCTCGCGAGGTTTGTCCGAGCGACCGTGACCGCGTACGTCCGGCACGATCACCCGATAGCGGGCGGACAGCGCCGGGATCTGCATTTCCCAGTCCAGGGTGCTGGAACCCAGCCCGTGGACCAGCAGCAAGGGAGCGCCGTGGCCATATTCCTCATAGTGCAGGTTGCAACCTTCATGTTCGAAATAGGCCATTCGTTTACTCCGTGTCAGGCTTGTTCTGGGGCGGCGAAGGGCGCATCCAGCGGCGCGGTGTCGAAGGTGCGCAGCAGTTCGATGAGGATTTGCGTCGCCGGGCCCAAGGGTTTGTCCTTGTTCGAGTACAGATAGAAGCTCGGGTTGCGACTGCCACCCTGGTCCAACGGTAGCAGCTTGAGCGTACCTTCCTTCAATTCCCGTTCAATCATGTGCCGGGGCAACCAGGCGAAACCCAGGCCGCTGCTGACGAATGTCGCGGCGGTGGCCAGGCTGCCGACGGTCCAGCGCTGTTCGGCACCGAGCCAGCCGACGTCCCGTGGTTGCTGGCGGCCGGAGTCGCGGATCACCACTTGCATCTGGGTTTCCAGGTCCTGGAAGTTCAGTTCACGGTTCATGCGGTGCAGCGCGTGATCGGGGTGCGCGACGGCGACAAATTCGACGTCGCTCAATTCCGCGCCAAGGTAGCCGGGAATGCTGAAACCGGTGATGGCCAGGTCGGCCACGCCTTCAAGCAGAACCTCTTCGACGCCCGACAACACTTCTTCGCGCAGCCGCACCCGGCAGCCACGGCTTTGCGGCATGAACGCGGTCAAGGCGCGCACGAGACGGGCGCTCGGGTAAGCGGCATCGACCACCAGCCGTACTTCTGCTTCCCAACCTTGCTCCATGTGGTGGGCCAGGTCTTCCAGTTGGCTGGCCTGTTTGACCAGTTGCCGCGAGCGGCGCAGCAACACGCCGCCGGCCTCGGTCAGCACCGCTTTGCGGCCATCGATGCGCAATAACGGCACGCCGAGCTGGTCCTGCATACGGGCCACGGTGTAGCTGACCGACGATTGCGAGCGATGCAGCGCTTCGGCGGCCTGGGCGAAACCGCCGTGGTCGACCACGGCCTGCAACGTTCGCCATTGATCAAGGGTCACGCGGGGCGCTTTCATGATGAGCTCCTCTTGTCCTAAGCTGGCGGTCCATATTGGAGACTGCCGAATGAGAAAATTCTGTTGTGTAGTGTTGGCGATGCTGCCGCTGACTGCGTTTGCCTATCCGATCGATGTTCAAAAACAGCTTAATGGCCTGAGCATCGACTACAACGCCTACGACACGGATAACGACATCGCGTCAATTCAGGTGAACAACTACGGCGCCACGGATGCGGTCTGCAAGGTGGTGTTCAACAACGGCCCGGAATCCCCGCGTACCCGCACCATCGAAGTGCCCGCCGGCAAACACAAAAACGCCACGGCCAAATTCACCCGTACCATTATCAAGATGCGCATTAACCTGAGCTGCTCGCCTAAATGAAATGAAGCCCTGTAGGAGCGAGGCTTGTGTGGCGAGGGGGCTTGCCCCCGTTCGGCTGCGAAGCAGTCGCAAACCAGACACCGCGATTCTGACTAAAGATTGCAGTGATTGGTTTTAGGAACGCTTCGCGTCCCAACGGGGGCAAGCCCCCTCGCCACACAAGCCTCGCTCCTACAAATACAGCGTTCGCTCAGCTTATAAACGAATTTATCGATGCTTTATAGCAGTTATTTGCGCTTTTTCATCGATATAACTCTGTTTAATCTCCACTCCATCGACTTACAGCATTCTCAGATGGAGGCTACATCCCATGTCCCGCGTTCTGATCATCGAAAGCAGCGCCCGTCAGCAAGACTCGGTATCCCGTCAGTTGACCCAGACCTTCATCAGCCAATGGAAAACTGCACACCCGGCCGACCAGATCACCGTCCGTGACCTCGCCGTCAACCCGGTGCCGCACCTGGACATCAACTTGCTGGGCGGCTGGATGAAACCTGCCGAACAACGCAACGACATCGAACAGGCTTCCCTGGACCGCTCCAACCAGTTGACCGATGAATTGCTCGCTGCCGATGTGCTGGTCATGGCCGCACCGATGTACAACTTCGCGATCCCGAGCACCCTCAAGGCCTGGCTCGACCATGTGCTGCGTGCCGGCGTGACCTTCAAGTACACCGACACCGGCCCGCAAGGCCTGCTCAGCGGCAAGCGTGCTTACGTGCTGACCGCTCGCGGCGGGATCTACGCCGGTGGCCCGGCGGATCACCAGGAACCGTACCTGCGCCAAGTGATGGCCTTCATCGGCATCCACGACGTGACCTTCATCCACGCCGAAGGCATGAACCTGGGCGGTGACTTCCAGGAGAAGGGCCTGAACCAGGCCAACGCCAAGCTTTCCCAAGTGGCTTGAGGCTTTAATCGCCAGATAATCCCTTGATGTTCAAGTGACCTGGCGCAACCCTTCAAGTTTGCATGCGCATCGAACCTCCCTTTGCACTTGTTGCTCCTGAGTGCTGTAGCCCGATTGAACGCTTAAGCGAGATCGGGCTTTTTTTTGCCTGCGATTTACACGGACCTGTAGGAGCGAAGCTTGCTCGCGAAAGCGGCATGCCAGTCGACATTGATGTTGGATGTGCAACCGCCTTCGCGAGCAAGCTTCGCTCCTACAAGGTTTTGTGTGAGGCCGAGTGTTCGCGATAAACAGCAAAACCCGCTATCGTCGCCGCCATTCAAAACGAGGCGAGCATGGGCTATCTACTTTTTGTCACGCTGATCCAGGCGTTTTCCTTCAGTTTGATCGGCGAATACCTGGCCGGGCATGTCGACAGTTACTTCGCGGTGCTGGTGCGGGTGCTGTTGGCGGGACTGGTGTTTATTCCACTGACGCGCTGGCGTTCGGTGGAGCCCGCATTCATGCGCGGCATGTTGCTGATCGGCGCGTTACAGTTCGGCGTGACTTACGTCTGCCTGTACCTGAGCTTCCGGGTGCTGACGGTGCCGGAAGTCTTGCTGTTCACCATTCTTACACCGCTGCACGTCACGCTGATCGAGGATGCGCTGAACCGGCGCTTCAATCCGTGGGCGTTGGTCGCGGCATTGGTGGCGGTGGCGGGCGCGGCAGTGATTCGCTATGACCGGATCAATCCGGATTTCTTCATGGGCTTCCTGTTGCTGCAACTGGCCAACTTCACCTACGCCGCCGGGCAAGTACTTTATAAACATCTGGTGGCGCGGCACCCGAGCGATCTTCCGCACTATCGGCGTTTCGGCTACTTCTACCTCGGCGCACTGGCGGTCGCATTACCGGCGTTCCTGCTGTTCGGCAAACAGAACTTCCTGCCTGAAGCGCCGCTGCAATGGGGCGTGCTGGTATTCCTCGGCCTGGTCTCGACGGCGTTGGGGCTGTATTGGTGGAACAAAGGCGCATGCCTGGTGAATGGCGGCACGCTGGCGGTGATGAACAATCTGCATGTGCCGGTGGGGTTGCTGATCAATTTGCTGATCTGGAATCAGCATGAAGAACTGGGGCGCTTGTTCCTCGGTGGGTCGGTGATTTTGATGGCGGTGTGGATCAGTCGGTTGGGCGTACGCCGGACTGCGCTGGCTTCGTAGAGACGAGTGCGCAAGAAGTTGCGCAGTTAGTTGGCGAAATCAGCCTGAAAAATCGCTGCAAGCCACGCCGTTAAAGGCCTACAGGCAAGTGCGCAAGAAGTTGCACAGTACTGCGCAACTTCTTGCGCACTTTGACGCCGTTTCCTACGGCCAAAATAGACAAAATGCCCCCGTATGCGCCGCAAACCTTTGTTTCGTAATAGCCACATGATGGCTGGCACAACTTTTGATATCTCCTTCGACAGCTGGACAGGCAATCACGCCGTCCGGTCCTGTCTTTCAAGCAAGGAGAGCACCCCATGGCAACACCTGCCTACATGTCCGTCACTGGCGAGAAACAAGGTCTGATCACTGCCGGCGCCTTCACTGCCGACTCGGTTGGCAACACCTATCAAGAAGGTCACGAAGACCAGGTCATGGTTCAGGCGTTCAGCCACGACGTGATCATCCCGCGTGACCCACAGTCCGGCCAGCCGACCGGCCAGCGCGTGCACAAGCCAGTTGCGATCACCAAGGTCTACGACAAGGCTTCGCCACTGCTGCAAGCGGCGCTGACTTCCGGCGAGCGCCTGAGCGAAATCGTTATCCAGTGGTACCGCACTTCGGCCCAAGGGACCCAAGAGCACTACTACACCACCAAACTGGAAGACGCGATCATCGTCGCCATCAACAACAAAATGCACAACTGCCAGGATCCGTCGAACTCGCACTTCACGCACCTGGAAGAAGTGCAGTTCACCTACCGCAAAATCACCTGGACCCACGAAGTATCCGGTACTTCGGGTTCCGATGACTGGCGTCTGCCGGTCGCCTGATTCAGGTCTACTGTTGCACCGCCTCGGCCCGAGCGGCCGAGGCGGTTTGTTGTCCCTAAAGAATTTTTTGCAGTCGTCGAGCGTTGACGCCTGCCGCCACATCGCATGAGGAACAGGGAATGTTCGCACCGGCCAATCAGACTCACTTTGCCCTGACTATCGACGGGGCTGACAGCCCATTCCAGGTGCTGTCGTTTACTGGCCGGGAAGCGCTCAACCAGCCGTTCGAGTTCGAACTGGAACTGGTCAGCGAAAAGGCTTCTCTGAACCTCGAAAGCCTGCTGCACAAACTGGCGTTTTTGCAGCTCACGCAAAACGGCTCCGGCATCCACGGGCTGGTCTACAGCATCGCGCAGGGCGAGGCCGGCAAGCGTTTGACCCGCTATAAAATCTCGCTGCGCCCGCAACTGGCGTACCTGGCGCACCGGGTCAATCAGCGGATCTTCCAGCAAATGAGCGTGCCGCAGATCATCAGTCAGGTGCTGGAGGAACACGGCATTCTCGCCAGCGAACACAAGTTCCAGCTCAGCGCGGTGTACCCCGAGCGCATCTACTGTGTGCAGTACGACGAATCCGACCTGCACTTCGTTCAGCGCCTGTGCGAAGAAGAGGGCATTCACTACCACTTCCAACACAGTGCCAGCGGCCATCTGCTGGTGTTCGGCGATGACCAGACGGTGTTCCCGAAACTCGCGCCGGTGACCTATCAGCAGGACACCGGGCTGGTCGCCGATCAGCCGGTGATCAAGCGTTTCGGTCTGCGCATGATCACCCGCACCAGCCGCACCACACGGCGTGATTACGACTTCACCAAACCGAAAATCGAACTGGAAAGCGACGCCAAAAGCGCGGCCAAACCAGACCTCGAGGATTACGATTACCCCGGCCGATTTGTGGACCGCGAACGCGGCAAACACCTGGCTAATCGTGCTCTCGAAAGGCACCGAAGCGACTACCGGTTGGCCGAAGGCAGCAGCGATCAACCGCTGCTGGTCACCGGGCATTTCCTCGCCCTGGCCGCGCACGCCAACCCGGCGTGGAACGACCTGTGGCTGCTCACCGAAATCTTCCACGAAGGCAAACAGCCGCAAGTGCTGGAAGAGGTGATCAGCAGCGACCTCACCGATCACAAGGACGATTTCCACCAGGGTTATCGCAACCGTTTCAGCGCGACCCCGTGGGACGTGCCGTACCGCCCACCGCTTGATCACCCGAAACCAAAAGTCCTCGGCACCCAGAGCGCGGTGGTCACCGGCCCCGAAGGCGAAGAGATTTTCTGCGACCAGTACGGCCGGGTGAAGGTGCAGTTCTTCTGGGACCGCGAAGGCCAGCACGACGATAAAACCAGCTGCTGGATGCGTGTCGCCTCGAACTGGGCCGCGCAGACGTTCGGTTCGATCAACCTGCCACGCGTCGGCATGGAAGTGCTGATCAGCTTCCTGGAAGGCGATCCCGATCAGCCGCTGATCACCGGGTGCCTGTACCACGGCGCCAACCTGCCGCCGTACAAACTGCCCGATTTCAAGACCCTGGCCACGGTCAAGAGCAAGGAATACAAAGGCAGCCGCGCCAACGAACTGCGCATCGATGACACCACCAGTGAGATCAGCATCGCGCTGCGCAGCGACCACGGCGCCAGTGCGATCAACCTCGGCTACCTGACCCATCCGCGTCCCTCCGGCGGTCAACCGCGTGGCGAAGGCTTTGAACTGCGCACCGACCGCCACGGCGCGGTGCGTGCGGCGGCCGGTTTGCTGATCACCACCGAGCCGCGGCCGAATGAATCCAAACACCACAAAGACCTGCCGGAAACCGCCGAGCGTTTGGCCACGGCCAGCGAACAGCAGGACGGTTTTGCGATTCAGGCTAAAGAGTTGCAAGCCCAGGAACCCGGCGATCAGGACGACGTGGCCAAAGCCCTGCACGCCCAGCACCAAGGCATTCTGGGCAGCGGCCCAGCGAACATGAGCGCCAACGAATTCCCCGAATTCACCGAAGCGCATCTGGTGCTCGCCAGCCCGGCCGGCATCGCCCTGAGCACCCCGCGCTCCAGCCACATCGCCACCGGCGAACACCTGGCGTTGAGCAGCACCGGTCACACCAGCCTGTCGATAGGCAAACGCTTGCTCGCCAGCGCCAGTCAGGGCATGCGCCTGTTTGTGCAAAACCTCGGTTGGCGGCTGGTCGCGGCCTCCGGTGACATCGACATCCGCGCGCTCAAGGACAGCATCAACCTGCTGGCCAAACTCAACATCACCGCCAACGCCGACCGCATCACCATCACCGCCAAAACCGAACTGGTGATCCAGGGCGGCGGCAGCGCCACGACCTACAACGCCGGCGGCATCACCCACGCCACCACCGGGCCGTACACCGCGCACGCGGCGAACTTCGCCTACACCGGGGCGAAAAGTCTCGCGGGCGTGTTTCCCGAACCGCCGAAACCGGGCAAGGGCAATCTGGAATTGTTCAACCAGTACGCCGGGCTTCAAGGGATCAAGGGCGGCGACTTTGAAGTGGTTGATGCCTTGGGCAAAAGCATCAAGGGCAAGCTCGACGGCAAGGGCTTCGCCAGTGTCGCGGGCGCGGCTCCGGGGCCGGCGCGCGTGCTGTTTGGCAAGGACCCGGCGGACACCTGGAGTGAGGGCAGTTACATCGGCAAATCGGAATGGCCGCTCAGTCCGCCGAGTGCCGAGGACATCCCAGGCCCGGTGCAAGCGATGGTCGCCCAAGTTTTGCCGAGCAAGAACTGGGACGTGCTGGAGAAAGGCAAAGCCCTGGCGCAGACCGGCATGAGCGCCGTGCAGACCGCCCAAGGTGCCATGCAAACCGCACAGCAAGTCAAAGGCGCAGTGCAGGGCGGGGTGGCCGGGTTGCCGAAACTCGCCAGTGCGGCCATGCCGAGCGCCTCGAGCCTGCTCGGCGCGGCGAGCAGGAGCGGCAAGTTGCCGACTTTGCCAGCCGTTATTCCATCAAAAACTTCTTTTAAAACCCCGGGCCTATTGGCGGGGGAGATGCTGTCATGACCACTGAAACTGTTGTTGTAAAACGTGAGCCTCAAGCGACGGTCGTACCGCTCAACTTGATTCAGGTGGCAGATGTAGGGCGCGATGCCGCCAAATTCGATGCCTGGTTGCAGGAGGTCAGTGGCGGTTATGTGACCCTGGACCGAATCAAGAATTTCGCTGGGGCGTTGCCCGTGGTGGGCAACATCATGGCGTTGGTCGATGTCTTGAACGACATCGCCGTTCTGTCTAAGAGCGAGGTACGTGATCCGCTCGACTGGGTCAGTCTGGGCATCGACCTGATTGGCGTGATCCCCATTCCGGCGAACATGGCTGCTGCGCGCATGAGCTTGCGTCCGACGCTTTATTTGGTGCGGCAGGAAATGAAGGTCGCCGGCAAGACATTACTGGGCGATGCCTTGATTAATGTGATTGCGGGTCACCTCAATGCCACCATCGTGGGTGAAATCGACGACTTCGTGAAAACGGCTCAAGCTTCGCTGCCGGATATTCTCGACGCCGCTGGAAAAAAGGGTGAAGAGATACTGAAGGAAATCGCAATCGGTTTGAATGCCGTTGTCGATGGCGACCTCGATGTTGCCGTCAGCCTTGGTAGCGCGGAGAAGAAGCTCAGTAGCCTGAGAGGCAAAGGTTGGCATGACCCCACCAAGGTAATCGACAACGTCTTTGGTGCGGTTTGTGATGTTTACAAAGCCGCTGGCAAGGGTGTGGTCAATAACGCGGCAAAGTATCTGTTGCCTAAAGAAGCCCAGAAGCTGGTGCATGATCAGACTAAGGTGCTGACTGCGATGGGTCCTGAACTGCGGACTCAACTGAAAAAACTCAGTAACCCCGCAATGCCGTTCTCAATCGGCGCTTTGCTGGCGGTATTGACCAAAGCTGTTGAGGCTTGGTACCTGCGCAATAAGCGGGGCGTAGCGGGTAACGTCAGAGTCGGTGCAACCAGTAAAGCCCAACATCAGTTGGGAGAGGGCAGAGTTGAGGTCAGAAAGACTGAAGTACCTGCCAAGAAAAAACCTAACGCCGAGAAAAACGGCACCTGCCCAGGTACGTGTGACAGCATCAGCTTTGCAATGGGCTCGGAGAGTATCGTGCACACTGATTTCAGTCTGCCCGGGGTATTTCCAATCGAATGGAGCCGTATCTACAGTTCAGATCTGCAAGCCTACGATGAGGGGGTGTTGGGCGCGCGCTGGATCACGGCGTTCACCACCCGATTCGATCTGGTCGAAGGCGCTTTGCTCTTCCACGACGCTGACGCCCGCAGTCACGAATACCCGCTGCCCAAGGTCGACCAGTTCCATTACGACGCCATTGAAAATCTCACCGTAGTACGGCTCAGCGACGACAAATTGATGCTCTGCCGAGGTTTTGAACGCAAGGAAACCTACCTGCGTCGTGGTCAGCAATTCGTGCTCATTGGTGTCGAGTTACGCAGCGGTGCCGGAATCATGCTGCATTACGAACACCGTCATGGTGATCGAACAGTGCTCTCCGACCTGATTACCTATGAGGGGAATCTGACTAAAGTACAATCTCATCTCGGCACGATGATTGATGAGAAAGGTCGTTTGACCGGTCTCTGGGAAATTCGCGACGGTGTGCCACAGCGCCAACTCTGCGCCTATCGATACGATAGCGCGAGTGACCTCATACAGGCACAAGATGAAAATGGCGCTGCTTGGAGTTATCAGTATCAACATCACCTGATCACCCGTTACACCGACCGCACTGGCCGAGGTATGAATTTGCAATGGCAAGGCTACGGTGTCGACGCCAAGGCTGTTCGCGAGTGGGCTGACGACGGCAGTTTCGATACGCGTCTGGAATGGGATGAAAACATTCGCCTGGTGTATGTCACTGACGCGCTCGGTCACGAAACTTGGCACTACTTTGACAGCCTTGGATATACCTACCGCATCCGGCACGCAGATGATCGCTCCGATTGGTTCTTCCGTGATGACGCCAAGAACGTGATCCGTCACGTTCGGGCCGATGGTCGCTCGGATCGCTACAGCTATGACGAACGAAGCAACCTTCTTGAGCATATCCGTACAGATGACACGGTAGTGCACTTTGCCTACGACGATCTCGATCAACTGATCAAGATCAGCGATGCCGAGGGGGGGCAGTGGACAAGAGCCTATGACGACTCAGGCAATCTTGTTGAGAGCGTCGATCCACTGGGTAACAAGACTGAATACGCTTACAACCCGGTCGGGATGCCAACTGCAGTCAAAGATGCCAACGGCAATGAAAAGAAACTTTCCTATAACACTTCCGGGCAACTGGTGGAGTACGTCGACTGTTCAGGCAAGACAAGTGCTTGGGAGTACAACGAACGCGGGCAAATGGTTTGCTTTACAGATGCTGCCGGCCAGAGTACCGAGTACGAGTACAAAGCCGGGCAACTGATGTTGATCAAACATCCAGACAAGACCGAAGAGCGTTTCGAGCGCGATGCGGAAGGCCGTTTGCTAGCTTATGTCGATGGTCTAGATCGTTGCACGACATGGAAGTACAGCGCGGCAGGATTGATTGCCGAACGTGTCGACGCGCTGGAGCATTCCGTTCGTTATCGCTGGGACAAGCTCGGTCGTCTGGTTGCACTGGAAAACGAGAACCAGCGGCGCGCCCACTTCAACTATGACCCGGTCGGTCGCTTGCTGGAAGAAACAGCTTTTGACGGGCACTCAACCCGGTACTTGTATGAACCCGAAACCGGTCGACTTGCGAAAATCTACAGAGGAGAGCATTGCGTCGAGGTTCGTTTTGACTCAATGAATCGTTTGGTTGAACGTCGAGCCATTTTGGGTGAACAGCAACAGAGCGAAACTTTCAATTACGACGGCAATAGCAAACTGATCATGGCTTGCAATGCCGACAGCCGCCTGCAGTGGTTTCATGATCCGGCGGGCAACATATTGCGTGAACACCAACATTATCTGAGCCTGGAAAGCCCGGTGGTCGCCGTATGGCAGCACGAGTACGATGCACTCAATCAACGGGTTGCCACTGTTCGCCCCGATGGACATCGTGTCAGCTGGCTGACTTACGGTAGCGGACACTTACTGGGCTTGCGTCTGGACGATCATGAGTTGGCCGGTTTCGAGCGCGATGACTTACATCGTGAAGTCGCCCGTCATCAGGGTAACCGCCTGCTGCAAACGCAGAAATGGGATCCCGCCGGACGACTGCAAGAGCAGATGCTGGTACATGGCGATGACAAGTCCGTGCTGCTCAAGCGCGACTACAAATACGATGCAGCCGGTCAACTGACGGATATCAATGATAGTCGTCGAGGCCCACTGTCCTATCGCTATGATCCTGTAGGTCGTTTAATCAGTGCCGTTACGCGGCTTGGGGTCGAAACCTTTGCTTTCGATCCAGCGGGCAACCTTCTGGATGAAAAAGCCTTTGATATCCGCAGGCCACTGGATCAGGAACCCGTGCGCAGCAAACTTCTCGATAACTTGTTGCGTGAGTATGCAGGCACGCACTACGAGTACGACAAGCGCGGAAATCAGATCAAGCGTTGGAGTAATGGCAGTGTGTGCGAGATGCGATGGGATCTGTTTGATCGCCTAGTGCATTTCGAAGATGACCGTCTGGCGGTGGATTATGCCTACGACCCACTCGGTCGTCGCCTACACAAAAACTCCCGAGCGCACTACAAGCATCGTCCAGAGGCCGGATCTCTGTGGAATCGTAATGAACATGCACGCAAACAACGTGAGTATGGTTGCGGCTTCACGATGTTCGGTTGGGACGGTGACAATCTTGCGTGGGAGAGCAGCCCCGCTCAGTTGGATGGTGATACCGGACGCACTGTTCATTACGTTTTTGAGCCCGGTACATTCAATCCAGTGGTACAGGCGCTAAGTCACCAGCCTATTCGTTTGTTGCCTCAACCCATTTACGGTGATGTTTACACACCGGACGAGGATCCACTGTGGAATCACGCGCCTGTTCCTCAACCGTTTGGTGCAATTGCTTGGTACCAGTGCGATCACCTCGGCACGCCACAGGAACTGACCGACCAGCAGGGTGAAATGGCATGGCGCGCGCAGTACAAGGTGTGGGGACAAGCAATTGAACAACGCTCATCCTCGGCCCAGCGACAAGGGTTGAATAACCCGATCCGCTTCCAAGGCCAGTATCACGATCATGAGACTGGGCTGCATTACAACCGCCATCGGTACTACGACCCTGGCGTCGGTCGCTTCGTGTCTCGCGATCCAATCGGATACGCTGGCGGTATCAACTTCTATCAGTATGCGATCAGCCCGACTCAGTGGGTCGATCCGAATGGACTGTGCAGTAGCACGCTCAATCGGGCATTGGGCGGCACAGCCCATGACAAAATGCAGGCGCATCACCTCATCCCCGAGGAAGTGTGGGGACGGCAAGCCAGCTTCTTCTCGGATATCGGGATGGGTGGAGAGCGCGATAAAAAGGAAAACGGTCTGTTGATGCCTGATAGTGCTGATCAGGCCAAGAAAACCAAGCGTGTTTTTTACCATTGTGGGTCGCATGGTAAGGTCTATACGCCAATGGTTGAAAATATGGTTGAAAAAGTTCGTGATGACTATGATTCTGGCGATATCGATAAGGCACAGGCTCGCTCCCAGATTTCAGCAATCCAATCCAGACTAAGAGCGAGTTTGTCTGTGCCTGGAACAAAACAACGTCGAGTTCGATGAATAAGGAGTTGTACGTCATGAATTATTTTGTGCTTTCTCAAAAGGAAGACTCTGGCTGTCCTATAGGTATTATCTATGCCGATCTTTTTGATAAGTTTTATCCCAATACAACGGGCGTTGAGTTTGGGTTTTTTCCATGGTATGCGCAAAAAGGGAAGCCCGGGCCACGTACACCGTTCCCCGAAGGCATGGTTTTGATCTCCAAGGATAAGCACTATGATTTTGATATTCGTAGTGTTTCCCGGTTTTTTTATGTAGTAAGTGATGAGTTTTTGGCTGCTTGTAATAGCCTTAATGTGAAAATGGTTGACAGCGTTGCAATTGAGGTCGTTTCCGAGGCGGGCAAGCGTATATCTTCAAAAAATTACAACGCTGTATTGTTCGATGAGATGGATGTTCGGACAAATTGCGATCCGGCCTCCACGTTTGTAGAAGAAAATGGTAGGCCCATCAGATTCAAGAAATTAATTCTCCCTGATGATTGGAAGCTAGATGTTTTCAAATACAAGAGACTTGTTTCAGGTAGTGATAGCCTGATCTGCTCTCAGTCGTTCAAGGATTTGGCGACCGATTTCAAGGGCATTGAATTTACCCCTTTGGAAACAGTTGTCTGGTCTGGGATTCGACGAGTTTGAAAGGCACAAAACCAGGTTGCAAATTGGATGAAAAAATCAGCCATGTTAAATATTGATAAAGAAGCTGCCCAATAGACGCTGATGTGTTTTTCTGCACATGAGGCAGCTTATAAAAGTTTGACGTGGGATATTAAAGGCTGAGGCGACTGAGCCATCAACCATTATCGACGGTTGTGAGCGGAATGGAACATTACGTGCTTTCTCAGAAGGAAGAATCTGGTTGCCCGGCTGGCTTCTTGCAGGCAAGTCTTTACGATAAATTTTACTCAGATACCAAAGGTGTCGAGTATGGGTTTTTTCCGTGGTATGCGGAGAAGAGCCATTACAAAACACATACGCCCTATCCAGAAGGTATGGTGCTTATTTCTAAAGATAAGTTCTATGATTTCGATATACGCAGTGTGGCGAGATTCTACATTGTTAGTAATGATTTTATGTCTTTTTGCAAAGAATTGGATGTAGGTATTGCTGACGCTGTTGCAATTCAAGTGCTTTCAAAAAATGGCGAGATTATCTCATCTAAAAGCTATAATGCTGTTCTTTTTGAAGAGCTGGATGCACGCTCGGAAACTGATCCGGCTTCAACTTTCATAGATGAGGATGGGTTGATTTTTAGGTTCAAGAAATTGGTATTGCCTCCCGACTTCAAACGTGATTTTTTTAAGTTCAAAGGGTTGATTTCAGGAAGTAATACTCTTATTTGCTCAGGCGCATTCAAAGAGCTTGCGAAAGGGATCAAAGGGGTGGAGTTTACTCCTTTAGAAAGCGTGCTCTGGTCGGCTATCAGGCCAATTTGACGAATTTGAAAGGTACGAACCTGAAGTTCCGAATGGACGAGAAGGTCATCCCTGAATGGGAAAGGGAACGGATTTATTTTCTACACAGTCGGTAAAAACATCAGCTCTGGAAATAAGAAAAATAAATCTGTCCCCTTTTCGTTTCATGAAATGTAAAGGTGCGAAATGATTGAGACAGCGGAGGAGTTTGTTGCGTTACGCAGTAGTCAAATAAAAGACGAATACGATAGAGCTGCAATGGAAGAAGCTCCTATATCTGTGTGGCGCGAAGTTATAAGTGAGTATCCTGACTATAGGAAGTGGGTTGCGCATAACAAGACGGTTCCTCTTGAGATTCTTGAGGAGTTATGCGTTTTTTCGTCGGATGTGAGACGATTTATTGCCTCAAAAAGAAAGCTATCGCTTAAGCTTTTCGAGCTTCTTTCCAATGATTTGGATGCTGATGTAAGGGTCGAAATTGCAGCGAATAATAAGGCGCCAAGGACGGTCTTGGAGAGCCTGTTAATGGATGCAGATGAAGATGTAGTGAGTGCGGCAAAAAATAACTTAGAGCGGCGGGGATATACTCGCTAGATTTTCTGCTGGTGATTGTTTCAGTAAAAGGAGAGCGGATGGAAAAAAGTAGACCAACTTATTTTTTTTCTCTCATACTCGTGCGAAGAACCAAAGGGAGAAGCTAAAGTGTTCACGTGTCCAGGAACGATGTAGCGTGAAGCACTATAGGGTTTTATGTTGTCGAACAACGTTTGACATGTTTAGGGATCCCAATATGAGATTTCTGTATGCTGCAATTAACCCCTGTCTTTAACCGTTTCCGCACTGCCTGTATCGTCACTTCGGTTCTCCTCTGCGGTCCGAGCCTGGTGCAAGCTCAGTCAGCGGACGTGTCCAAGCAACTGGATAATGCGGTGCTTCAATACGCTTATTCCAAAGAGCAGAAAGATCTTGATGCCGTGAACCGGTTACTCAAGAGTGGCGCCAAACCTGATATTCAGATTTTGTGGCATGCCGCTTATTACAAGAGTCCTGACCTGGTCGATCGTTTTCTTGAATTTCCGGTTGATGTCAATCAACCCATTAGTGATAACGGTGAAACAGTACTGTTGTCCATGCTGGGGCATATGGGCGATCCAGAAGAGCTCAAAGATACAACGCACATTGTGCATAGTCTGCTCAAGGCTGGTGCCGATGCTAATGTGATTGCTCAGGGCGGGACTAATACCCCACTTATTGCGGCGGCGAAGCTAGAGAACTCATCGGCGCCGGAGCTGATTAAGTTACTTTTACAGTTTGGCGCTGATGCCAAGATGGTGACCCCGCAGGGGTTCTCGCCACTCATGAAGTCGGCGTCTGATCTTGATGTTATCAAGGTATTGATTGCCGCTGGCACCGATCCTTATGGTGTCACCAAGGTAGGTTCAACTGCTTTGCATTTTGTTTGCGAGCGCGCCTATGGGCTGAGCGATCAACCTGATCCGCAAGCTGCACAACGGATTGCCCTGCTGCACAAGGCCGGCACTTCGATTGATGCATTTCAGCCACAGCAGCAGGCATGGCCTGTTGGAACACCTTTGCTGGAAAGCGCAATCCACCACAATCCTGACTGCACCAAGGCCTTGATGGCAGCAGGTGCTGATAAGGATGCTCTCGCTTTCCCACCGGAATATGTGGCCGAATATCCAAGTGCGAAAGGCCAAACGGTGCGTCAAAATGTACTGAAGTCAGCTAAAGATGTACCTGATCTGTATTCGGATGCCATTTTGAAATTGTTCAAGTAAGTCCAGTAGACCGAGCACTATTAATTTAAGGATGAATATGAAAAACACAGCATTGATCTTCGTACTCGCAAGCACTTTTTCAACCTTTAACCTCGCGCAGGCAGAGGAAGTTGATCCCGCAGTGCTGAAGAATGTCTACGATTCCACACGCAACATTTCCGGTCTCATTACTTACTGTGTCGATAAAGGCTTTCTGAAGTCGGACAGTACTGAAAACGCCAAGAAGATGGTGGCGTACGCGGCGGGTATGCCTGGCGATCTGGACACCCGTGACGGGGATAAGAACGAAGCCTATGGTCGAGAGGGTAAGGGCAAGGGGCCGGACGGAAAGTACGAGAGCGTGGAAAGCGCCGCACCTCAGGGTGTTGCAGCCTGGTGCAAGGGCGCCGATGAGGGCGTGCGTGAGGGGTTGAAGTCAGTCGGTTTGTGAATGCGTTGGCTGCACATGCCAATATGATTCCCTAGACTGAAAGACGCTCGCTTGCTCGCGAGCGTTTTCAGGGGATATTCGGCTTTTACAGGGATGATCAGATCATGAAAGACATCATTCGATTAGGCGACTCCACCAGCCACGGCGGCGTGGTGCTGGAGGCCTTCTTCCAGACCGACCTCAACGGCAAGCCGATTGCCGGTGTCGGCCACAAGGTCAGTTGCCCACTGTGCAAAGGGATTTTTCCGATTGCCGAGGGCAGCAGCACTTACACCGTCGGTGGCATTGCAGTGGCGCTGGACGGGATGAAAACCGCGTGCGGTGCCGCGCTGATTGCCAGTGGCCCAAAGGGCGCGGTGATCAGTTGAGGATCGAACAGGATTACATGACGTGTTTTTCCGGCTCGGGAATGTGGCTCGCGCCGAGCACTGCTGGCAGCAACCCGGATCGTAGATCCCCGCCACTCGGCTGCTGATACAGGCTCAAGCCAAACTCCGGCAGCACTGCCAGCAAATAATCAAAAATATCACCCTGGATCCGTTCGTAATCCGCCCAAGCGGTAGTGCGGGTGAAGCAGTAGATTTCCAGCGGTATGCCCTGGGCGGTGGTCTGCATCTGGCGGACCATGCAGGTCATGTTCGGCTGAATCTCCGGGTGGCTCTTCAGATACGCCAACGCATAGGCGCGGAAGGTGCCGATGTTGGTCATGCGCCGGCGGTTGGCCGACATTGCCGCGACGTTGCCCTGGGCTTCGTTCCAGGCTTTGAGTTCGGCTTGCTTGCGGCTGATGTAGTCGGTCAGCAGGTGCACCTGGGCCAGTTTCGATTCTTCGTCATCGCGCACAAACCGCACGCCGCTGGCGTCGATAAACAGGCTGCGCTTGATCCGACGTCCACCGGACTGCTGCATGCCGCGCCAGTTCTTGAATGATTCGGACATCAGGCGCCAGGTCGGGATCGACACAATGGTCTTGTCGAAATTCTGCACTTTGACCGTGTGCAGGGTGATGTCGACCACATCACCGTCGGCGCCGACTTGCGGCATTTCGATCCAGTCGCCGACCCGCAGCATGTCGTTGCTGGTCAGTTGCACGCTGGCAACGAACGACAGCAGGGTGTCCTTGTAGACCAACAGAATTACCGCCGACATCGCGCCCAGACCCGAGAGCAGCAACAACGGCGAACGGTCGATCAACGTGGCGACGATGATGATCGCGCCGAGCACGTACAAGACCATTTTCGTCAGCTGTACGTAGCCTTTGATCGAGCGCGTGCGGGCGTGTTCGGTGCGGGCGTAGATGTCCAGCAGGGCACTGAGCAGGGCGCTGGCCGCCAGCAGCAGGAACAGAATGGTGAACGACAGGGCCACGTTACCGAGGAAGATCCGGCTGGTCTTGCTCAGTTCCGGCACCAGGTACAGGCCAAACTGGATCACCAGCGACGGCGTCATTTGCGCCAGCCGGTGGAAGACCTTGTTGTGCCGCAGGTCGTTGACCCAGTGCAGCGCCGGTTGGCGGCCGAGCATCTTGGTGGCGTGCAGGATCAGGTAGCGCGCCACTCGTCCGAGGACCAGCGCCACGACTAATAGCAGGATCAGCGCCAGGCTGGAATGCAGGAGCGGATGCTGGTCGAGGGCGCCCCAAAGGTCTTGGGCATTGAGCCAGAGCTGTTTGATATCCATGGGCGAAAACGATTCTTCTGTAGGTTGCGTCGGGGCGATTAGAGCATTTAAGACGCTGCGGATGACGTTTGGAGACAAATCAGGCAACAAAAAAGCCACTGTTTACTGTCGTTTGCATAAAGAAACTCGGCCTTCGCGCTCGAAACCGTTACCCTATGCAGCTGTTTTTTTGTATTTCTTCGAGGTAGCACCCGTGTTTTCCCAATTCGCCCTGCACGAACGCCTGCTCAAAGCCGTGGCCGAGCTTAAATTTGTCGAGCCAACGCCAGTGCAAGCAGCGGCTATTCCGCTGGCGCTCCAAGGGCGTGACCTGCGGGTGACTGCGCAAACCGGCAGCGGCAAAACCGCTGCATTCGTTTTGCCGATCCTCAACCGTCTGATCGGCCCGGCCAAAGTCCGCGTCAGCATCAAGACCCTGATCCTGCTGCCGACCCGCGAGTTGGCACAGCAGACCATCAAGGAAGTCGAGCGCTTCGCCCAGTTCACGTTCATCAAGTCCGGCCTGATCACCGGCGGTGAAGACTTCAAGGTCCAGGCCGCCATGCTGCGCAAGGTGCCGGACATCCTGATCGGTACGCCGGGCCGGATGATCGAGCAACTGAACGCCGGCAACCTCGACTTGAAAGAAGTTGAAGTACTGGTGCTCGACGAAGCCGACCGCATGCTCGACATGGGCTTTGCCGAAGACGTGCAGCGTCTGGTGGAAGAGTGCACCAACCGCCAGCAGACCATGCTGTTCTCCGCCACCACCGGTGGTTCGGGCCTGCGCGAGATGGTCGCCAAAGTCCTGAACAACCCTGAGCACTTGCAGCTCAACAACGTCAGCGACCTGAACGCGACCACCCGTCAGCAGATCATTACCGCTGACCACAATCAGCACAAAGAACAGATCGTGAACTGGCTGCTGGCCAACGAGACCTACCAGAAGGCCATCGTGTTCACCAACACCCGGGCCATGGCCGACCGTATCTACGGCCGCCTGGTGGCGCAGGAATACAAAGCGTTCGTGCTGCACGGTGACAAGGACCAGAAGGATCGTAAACTGGCGATCGACCGTCTGAAGCAGGGCGGCGTGAAAATCCTGGTTGCTACCGACGTTGCCGCTCGCGGTCTTGACGTGGAAGGCCTGGATCTGGTGATCAACTTCGACATGCCGCGCAGCGGCGACGAATATGTTCACCGTATCGGTCGTACCGGGCGTGCCGGCAACGATGGCCTGGCCATCTCGCTGATCTGCCACGGCGACTGGAACCTGATGTCGAGCGTCGAGCGCTACCTCAAGCAGAGCTTCGAGCGCCGCACCATCAAGGAAGTCAAAGGCACCTACGGCGGACCGAAAAAGGTCAAGGCCTCGGGGAAAGCCGTTGGCGTGAAGAAGAAAAAAGTCGACGCCAAAGGCGACAAGAAGAAAACCGGCGCCAAGGCACCGACCAAGCGCAAAATCGCCAACCGCCCGAAGACCGACGCCCTGTCGCTGGTCAGCAAGGACGGCATGGCGCCGCTCAAGCGCCGCAAGCCGGAAGCGCCGGCTGCTGAATAAAGCGCCGTAGTCTTCCAATAAAAAACCCGGACAATGTCCGGGTTTTTTTATGTCCAGCGTTTGTCAGCTCCCCAACAGCCCACTGGTGTCCGCATCAAAGCGTTGCTTGGCCTGATTCGCCGCCGGTTTCAGCAGGGCGAGCAGGGCGGCTTCGCTGTACAGCTGAGTGACCGCCAGTTCCTTGGGCGTCGGCTCGATCGGAATCAGCACGTCTTCCGTGTCGGCATGCAGCCAGATCGCGACTAGGTGAATGGCCGAGACAAACAGCAACCGCAGTTCAACGGTTTTACCCTGCAGTTGCGGCGACTGTTCCGCCAGTTTCAACGCACCGACCGTGGCGGCCGCCATGGCCCCGTGGTTCAGCGAGGAAAACTCGACATGCCCGCGCACATCAGCCAATTGCGCATCGGCAATCGTCACGCCATCGGAAAACACCAGGTAATGCCAGTCGCCAACCTTGGCGGCTTTCAGGCCTTTGCCCTGGCTCAAATCCTCCAGGCTGAGCGAGTAACCGCGATAGGCTTCGCTGAGACTGATTTTGCTCGGTGTAGCATTGGCAAACTGGCGATTGATGCCGAAGCCTTGGGTTTGCAGCGCCGCTTGCAGCGCCGGACGCAAGGTTTGCACGCCGTTGGAAGGCGCCTTTGGATAAGTCAGTTGCATGATGTCGCCCTCCTAGTTTTTTACGGTGAAGTAAGTGTTGGTCCAGTTGCCGCCGCCGTTGTAAGAACCGGGGAACGAGTTCAGCGCGCGGGTCGAGTAGCCGTAGATCGAATCCGCGACCAGCACGTAGTTGCCGTTGGTGCCATAGATCGCCAGGAAGTGCGCACCGCCGCCGTACCAGGCGCAACGCAGACAGACCGGGCGGCCCATGTTGATCTGGTTCTGAATCGCCGACATTTGCAGCGAACCCTGATTCATCCCGTTGAAACTGCGGGTGATCCGCAGGGCGGTATCCAGATAGCCGTACACGTTGCACGGCCCCGCCTGATTGCAGCAGTTACGGTCCAGCGCAGCGCTGGCCACGCCGCATTGGGTCCAGGACCCGGTGCCGTAATAGTTGCCGACCGAGGCGGAGGCCGCCGCCCAGCACCAGTTGGTCTGGGTTTGTTGCTGCATCGTGAAATTGAGGCTGCCAGCGGCGAGTGCGCTGAGTGGTGCAGCCGATTCGACCTCGACCAGATGCGGGTCGAGCAGATGATTTGCCAGGCACCTTGGCAGTGTTTCGCCGGTGAATCGTGTTGCTTCAGTGGTTAACATTTTTCAATCCTCCATGAATGAAAACTAGCGTCCAGCTAGTGGGTGTACAGCGGTGTTGCCGAGCGATCGGCGTATGCGGTTTGCCATGTTTGATGGCCGCTCCGATCCGGGCTCGAGGTAACCTTAGGTGTGGATATGCGTTTATGCAAATAAATAAATGCACTAATGCAAATTCCAAAGCGAAAAATCACATCCGTCGGCGGCTCTTACACGCCTGTAGGAGTCGCCGAAGGCTGCGATCTTTTGACTTTGCTCTTAACCTTCGGCCTTCTTATCCGCCGTATCCAGTTCCTTCAACCGCTGATCAATCAACTGGCACTTGTCCGGCAGATCGGCACTGGCCGTGCCCAGATCCATCTTCTGCAGTTCGTCGTTTATTTCCTTGGCTTTCTGCGGATTCTGTTGCGTGAGCCTGGTCACTTCCTTGGCCAGTTGCTCGCGCTTGGCGGTGGCTTCTTCGGGGGTACACGCCCACGCAGGCAGGGCACAGACTAGAGCGGCAGCGAGGGTCAGCTTCATCAGGGTTTTCATAGGACAGGCCTCAGTTCCGGTTAAGGCGGGTTACCCGGTTGAGGGGTTGATTGCGTCAAAAGTTCAGCCTGTCGAGCCCCTGGCGGTGTGTGGGTTGAAAATCACGAAGGGGCATTACTTTGATAATGCGTTAGTATCGGTCCGACTTATTAAGGAACCCATACATAATGCGAGGCAGTGAATACGCCCAGCTGAGGGCCTTTGTCGCGGTGGTCGAGCATGGCAGTTTCGTGCGGGCGGCGGCTCATTTGGGCATGTCGGCCTCCGCGCTGAGCCAGACCATCCGCCAACTGGAAGAGCGGCTGGACGTGCGTCTGCTCAACCGCACCACTCGCAGCGTGTCGCCCAGCGATGCCGGCGCGCGGTTGTTGTTGCGCTTGCAACCGGCGCTCAACGAGGTCGACGCAGCGCTGGCCGGGGTCACGCAAACACCGGGCACGCCGCCCAGTGGTCGACTGCGCATCAATGCGCCACGGATTGCGGCGATTCATTATCTGGCGCCTTTGATTGGTCCGTTCCTGAACACTTATCCCGGCGTGAGTCTCGACATCGTGACTGATGAGCGTTTGGTGGACATGGTCGCGGGTGGTTTTGATGTCGGGATCCGACTCGGTGAAAGCCTCGATCAGGACATGATCGCCGTGGAGTTGAGCGGGCATCTGGAAATGATGGTCGTGGCGTCACCGGCGTATATCGAGCAGTTCGGTACGCCGCACACGCCGCATGATTTGAGCGAGCATCAATGCCTGTCCTATCGCTGGCCCACGGACGGCAGTCTGTATCGCTGGGAGTTTGAGCGCGCGGGTGAACGGCTGGCGATTTCGGTGAATGGTCCGCTGGTGGTTACCGAGCCGGAAATGCTCACCCGAGTGGCGCTTGAAGGGGCGGGCATTGCGTACCTGTTTGAGCATCAGGTTCGCGAGCACATCACTTCCGGGCGGCTGGTGCATCTGCTGCCAGAGTGGACGCCGGCCTTTCCCGGTTTTTACCTTTATTACCCGAATCAGCGGCAGATGGCCCCGGCATTGCGGGCGTTTGTGGATTTCGTGAAGAAGCCAATGCCTCCGGATTCCTGATTCTAGTGTGGGAGCGGGCTTGCTCGCGAAGGCGTCGTGTCAGTCACCATCGATGTTGTTTGACACACCGCTTTCGCGAGCAAGCCCGCTCCCACAGGAGAGTGCATTCCAATGTGGGAGCGAGCCTGCTCGCGAATGGCTGCCGCGCCCCGGACTCCCCGGAATTACCCCCCATGACAGCAACTGGACGCCCCCTTGTCGTCGTATTGGTCGTGGTGCTTCACCCACTCCATGATCTCCTCTTCATTGCGCCCCTTGGGCGTCAGGTCGAGGTAGTTGTAGGCGCCGACCAGCAGGTCCAGGCCCCGTTCATAGCTGGAATAGGTGTGGAAGATATCGCCGGCTGGGTTGCGATAAAACACGCTGAGGCCGGGGAGTTCTTCTTCGGTCCATGGATTTTTTTCGTAGTTGTAGGTCGCCGTTCCTGCGTCGATGTCTTCGGCGCGGGCGGAGACGCCAAAGTCGTAGTTGAAATCGCAACCGTCTGACGACACCCAGTCGAATTTCCAGCCCATGCGCCGCTTGAAGGCCTGGAATTCGGCGAATGGAGCGTGGGAAACCGCCACCACCGCCACGTCATGGTGAGCCAGGTGCAGGTTGGCGCCGTCGATATGGTCGGACAGAAACGAGCAGCCGGTGCAGCCTGCGTCCCAGCCTTTGGCGAACATGAAGTGATAGATGATCAGTTGGCTGTTGTCGCCGAACAGGTCGGCCAGTTTCAATTCGCCATTCGGACCCTGGAAGCGGTAATCCTTGTCGATCCTCACCCAAGGCAGGGCGCGGCGTTCGGCGCTGAGTCTGTCACGTTCCTTGGTGAAGGCTTTTTCGTGGACCAGGTGTTGCTTGCGGGCGGCGAGCCATTCTTCTCGCGAGACGACGGGATGATTCTGAATGTTCATGGGTTTTCTCCTGCGCGATGCTGGGAGTTGGCTTACACAGCCTAGTCGTTTGGTCTGTGGGAAATTCGACATACCACCGGTCGGTGCCGTTCAAAACCCCGGCTGAACGGCTACCCAACCTGCCTGTCACAACCTATGAAGGCCATCACACACTCTGGCTTGGAGGTTGAAAGGATGACGACTTATAACTGGGATTTGATTGAACGCTTACTGCACGAAGTGCAGCACGGTGAAGGCAGTTACACGCCTCGGGCCTATGCCGAGCAGTACGCGGCGGAGAAAGCATCGGAAGGCGAGCAGACTGAAAACCTGGATCACCTGAAAGCGGTGGCCGGCGAGTACGAAAAGTTGCTGCTGGAACGCGGTTATATCGAGCCCCGGCCGGAAGAGCAGGGCGGCAGCGGTTCGAACTACATTCTGACGCCGCGTGGCTCGAGTTTATTGAGCCTGATCGACAGCAGCATTCCGGGCAATGATCATCCTCGGCAGGTGTTGGATGAGCAGCAGGATGCGCTGGATGAAGTGACGTTTGATCAGGTGGCGTCGAAAGCGCAGATCGCCTGAAGAACACTGCAAAACTAATGTGGGAGCGAGCCTGCTCGCGAATTCGGTCTTACATTCAACATCTATGTTGAATGTAATGGCCCATTCGCGAGCAGGCTCGCTCCCACATTTGGATTGGTGTTTGGCTTAGCCTTGCTTCACAGCCTTCAAACATTTCAAATCATTGAAATCCTTCCGCACCCCATCGATCTTCTTCAACAACCGCTGCCGCTGTTCCGGCGTGCTTTCTGCCATCAAATCCACGAGCAACCCTCGGGCCTGATCCTCGGTGTTGGCGTAGGCCTGGCGGTAAGCCGGTGTCCATAAACTCTCGCGATTGACCAGAAGCATCTCGATCCGCTGTGGGAATTCTGCACTCTGGCGCTGAGCCACCGCCGCGCTGAATTGCTTCTGCCAATGCACACGGTTGGCGATCCACTGTTGATTCTGGTCGCCCAAGGCCTTCGACCACGCCGTCACACGTTGCTGCTGAGTGGGGCTGAGCGGGCCGAGCCAGTCATTCAGGCGTTTGTCCATGCGCTCGCCACGGTCCTTGATTTGCTGATCAAGGGACGGCTTGAGGTAATCCTCCTGACGTTTGCGCTGGTCCTTGGCGAAGGCGTCGTTCATCTCCGCCACTTGCTGGTCATTCAGTCCTTGCAGCAACTCAATGGCCGACGGGGTGATTTCCTTGGCGGTCTGGGCGATGGCTTGCTTGGCTTCCTGGGTGCGGGCCTTGAGCGCTTCATCGGTGACCTGATTGGTCTCGACCATCGCCTGCAACCGGTCCAGCCAGTCCAGGTAACCCGGCAGTTGGGTGGTGCAGTGCCAGCTCAGGTGTTCCTTGAGGCGTTCGTTGAACCAGCCTTTTTGCTCGCCGTTCATGTCCAGGTAGTCGCTGAGCGTCCACGGGATGATTACGTCGAGGTTGCGGTAAGCCAGTCCCACGCGGCTGCAAGCGCCGAGGGCCAAGGTGATGGTGACGAGGAGGGCAATGCGTTTAAACCAGCGCGACATGGGCGAGTCCTTGCGAAGCCTGGCTTCTTTGAAGGTGTCTCTATGTGAACGCAAGATAAGCCCGGCAGTTCAAGCCAATCAATAGAAGGAGCGTTCGGCCTTCAGCGTGACCAGCCCGTCGCATTGGCTGTTGTGCCCGGAGTACGCGGAGCAATCGCTGCCGCTGAGGTTGGAGTCGCTGTAGATCAGGTCCAGGTCGACGCCCATGAACGCTCGGGACAGTTGCAGCGACCAGTCGGTGAAACTGCCGATCGCGCCGCCGTCGACGGACACCGGGGTGTTGAGCTGGTGGGTGGTGTATTTCATGCTGATACCGATGCCGAACGGCTGATTGCCACCCAGGTCGGCGAACACGGTGCTGTTCTGTTTATCCGGGTCGTTGCTGAAGGCGGCGCCAAAACGGCTGCCGAGAAAGGTCAGGCCACCGAACAGCTCCTGGCTGTCGAGGGTGTCCACTTTCGGATAGCTGTAATGGATCATGCCGACTTCGTAGCCGAGGGTTTTATCGAAGGGTTGTTTAAAGCCCATGTAGGAATCGACTTCAAGGTTACTGCCTGGACTCAAACCCATGCTCGGCGACCATTGGCCGACGTAGAAGCCGCTGTCATGACTCAGGTCGAGACCACCGTGGAACGAGCCGGTACTGGCGGGCTTGACCAGCCCTTGGGCCATGCTGCGGCTGGGGGTGGTGCCGAGCTTGAGGTCGAAGTCACCCAATTCACGCTGGAAAATTTGCGCGTTGGCACTCGAGCACGACAAGAGGAGGGTGCCGAGCAATAGATAGGAGGGTTTGAGCATGCGTCACTCCATGACCGCGAGGAGCAGTAACCGAATCTGCTGAAACGCTTAATCTAGACGTGTGCAAGCATACCGGCGAATGCTCGGCATTGAGGGCCGTTCGTCGATTTCTGGAATATTGATTGGATTTTGCGGGGTATTGCGGAGGTTCCAGTCCAAGCGCTTCGAAGCTCAAAGCGCTTACGGACCAGTTAAAGCAGGGTGTTACTTTTTGCCGAGCGTGATTTGCTTCGACGGGCCGAATGTCTGGCCGCTGACGCCTTTGGCAATTTGCTGGATCTCGCCACCGGACTTGAGGAAAGCAGCAATCTGGTTGTTGATAGATTCGCTGGTTTCAACGGCTGGAGCTGGCTTTGCTTTGCTATTGGATGCTTTTACACGCATGGCGGCCATTAACCTGTAGAAAATTAACTTGGCCAGGCATCGTACAGGAAATACTTGACAATTGCTTGGTAAATATCCCCCTGAAATAACCAAGGGCATCACTCGATTATTCACAAGTTATTGTGCGAATTGCCCGGCTAAGCTGCTGTTTTAAATAAGAAGACAGGCTGTCAAAAAGCTCATTCTTCTCGGCTGGGACTGGAAGAGGGCGCAGGATCCGTCAGACGAGCGGCCTCAGGCCCGTCCACGAGCCCAGGAAAATTAAGGCTTCCAGAGGAATTTCTCGCGCCACCGGGCTGGCTGGCGAACGCGGCCCGCAAAACCGGGTAGAATGCCGCCCACGCAATGAGGGTATTGGAAATGGCTTTAGTCGGGCGTTACAACAGTTTGCAAGTGGTTAAACACACTAACTTCGGTTTATATCTGGACGGTGGCGCGGACGGGGAAATCCTTCTGCCTAATCGTTATATCCCTAAAGATATTCCCAGCGAAGATGAAGATTGGCTCAACGTTTTTGTTTATCTGGACAGCGATGACAAACTCATCGCAACTACCGAAACGCCGAAAGTTCAGGTCGGTGAATTCGCCAGTTTGAAAGTCGTTGAAGTCAACAGCATCGGCGTGTTCCTGGATTGGGGTCTGCCGAAGGATCTGTTGCTGCCGTACTCCGAAGAAAAGCGCCAGATGACTGCCGGCGAGTATGTGGTGGTGCACGTCTACCTCGACAAGCACACCCGCCGCATCACCGCGACCGCGCGCCTGGACCGTTACCTGGACAAAACCCCGGCCAACTACACCCCGGGCCAGGAAGTTGACTTGCTGGTGGCCGAAGCGACCGATATGGGCTTCAAGGCAATCATCAACAACAAGCATTGGGGCTTGATCCACAAGAACGAAATCTTCAAGTTCATGCGCGCCGGTAAAGAAGAGAAGGGCTTTATCAAAGAAGTCCGCACCGACGGCAAGATCAGCCTGAGCCTGCAACCAGTCGGCGAAGAAGCGGCCACCAGCCTGAACTCGAAGATCCTCGCCAAGTTGCGCGACAACAACGGCACTCTGCCGATCAGCGACAAGAGCGATCCGACCCTGATCAGCAGCATGTTCGGCGTCAGTAAAGGCAACTTCAAGAAGGCCATCGGCGCGTTGTACAAGAACGGGCAGATCGTCATTCATGCGGATCGCATTGAACTAAGCTGACCTCGCGCCGGCCCCATGTAAATCGATGACATGGGGTTGGACTGCGATGAAAAAGGCTCTTCTGGCTTACGTCGGCACCTTGCTGGCGTTTCTCGTGCTCGACGGCCTCTGGCTCGGCGTGCTGATGGCGCCAACCTACCGCGCGCTGCTCGGCTCGCTGATGCTCGACCAACCGCTGCTGGCCCCGGCAGCGGTGTTCTATCTCCTTTATGTCTTCGGTTGTGTGGTGTTTGTGGTGTTGCCGGCGCAGAGCTGGCAACGGGCCGCACGCCTGGGCGCGTTGTTGGGGTTGGTGGCTTATGGCACTTATGACCTGAGCAACTGGGCGACGCTGAATGGATGGTCGGCGCGGTTGGCGTTGATGGATATGGCGTGGGGGGCTTTTGCGACTTGTGTGGCTTGTTTGGTTGGTTTTTTTGTGGCGAACAGAGTGGCCAATACCAAGCCGTGATTTTCGCTGGCTGGACGAATGCTTTCGCGAGCAGGCTCGCTCCCACAGTGGTTTTATGTTTGGCTGAAGATCTTCATTTCACGCGAGTCCCCTGTGGGAGCGAGCTTGCTCGCGATTGACTGCGTAGCATTCCCATATTCCAGTTGTATACAGATAAGCCTGCACTGTTTGCAGGCGTAGATGCCCTGTTCGTGGGCAATATCTCTTCCTTGATGACGTTCGCGCTTCGGTCTGTTCGCGCCTGAAAGCCCGAAATGTCACACCTTTCACCCGCATGGCACGCATTCTGCGTAGAAACTCGTATACAAATAACGCCGGTTCCCGTACGCAGTGCGGCGCTCCGGTTCTAACGAGGAGCCCGCGATGACCGAGCAAATGCCCAACGGCTATAGCCCCCGCCTGTATAACCAGGACCTGGGGCCGCTGCCGCAAAAATGGAATTGGTACAACATCTTCGCTTTCTGGATGAGCGACGTGCACAGCGTCGGCGGTTACGTGTTCGCCGCCAGCCTGTTCGCCCTCGGGCTGGCAAGTTGGCAGGTGTTGATCGCTTTGCTCGGCGGGATCTGCATCGTGCAGTTGATCGCCAACCTGGTGGCCAAGCCGAGCCAGCAAGCGGCGGTGCCGTACCCGGTGATCTGCCGATTGGCGTTCGGCGTATTCGGAGCGAATATTCCTGCGGTCATTCGCGGCCTTATCGCAGTCGCTTGGTATGGGATTCAGACGTACCTGGCGTCCAGTGCGCTGATCATCGTGGTGCTGCGGTTTTTTCCGACGATGGCGGTCTACGCCGAACCGCATTTCGCCGGTTTGTCCTACTTGGGCTGGTTCGGATTCCTCAGTCTGTGGTTCGTCCAGGCGCTGGTGTTCTGGACTGGTATGGAGTCGATCCGCCGTTTCATCGATTGGGCCGGTCCCGTGGTGTATGGCGTGATGTTCGTGCTCGCCGGCTGGATCGTCTGGCAGGCTGGCTGGAGTAATATCAGCTTCACCCTCGCGGAAAAATCCCTCTCTGGCTGGGAAGCTTTCGGACAAGTGATCGTCGCGACAGCGCTGGTGGTGTCGTACTTTTCCGGACCGACCCTGAATTTCGGCGATTTCAGTCGCTACTGCCGCAGCATGGCGGACGTGCGCCGGGGCAATTTCTGGGGCTTGCCGGTAAATTTTCTGGCCTTCTCCCTGGTCACGGTGGTGATTGTCTCCGGCACCTTGCCGGTGTTCGGTGAAATGCTCCACGACCCGATCGCCACCGTGGCGCGCATCGATAACAGCGTGGCAGTGCTGCTCGGTGCATTCGCCTTCGTCACCGCGACCATCGGCATTAACATCGTCGCCAACTTCGTGTCCCCGGCGTTCGACTTCGCCAACGTCGCCCCGAGCAAAATCAGCTGGCGTGCCGGAGGCATGATTGCCGCCGTGGCGTCAATCTTCATCACGCCGTGGAACCTGTTTAACAACCCCGAAGTGATCCATTACACACTGGATGTACTCGCGGCGTTTATCGGTCCGTTGTTCGGGATTCTGCTGGTGGATTACTACCTGATCAAAAAGCAGCAGATCGATGTGGATGCGCTATTCAATGACGGGCCGGACGGTAAGTATTACTACAGCGGCGGGGTCAACTGGACGGCGGTCAAGGCGTTGATTCCTGCAACGCTGATGGGCGTGGCGATCACCTTCACGCCATTGCTGCAACCGATGGCCAACTTTGCCTGGTTTACAGGGTGCTTCCTCGGCGGCGTGTTGTTCTTCATCCTGGCCAAGCGCGAACAGGCCCAGCAACCGACGACGCTGATGACGCAACCGGGAATTTAAAGGTCTCTGGCAGGCGGCATTTTCTGGACAGCTGGTTAATAATCGACAGCATAATTTTTCGCCCCCGACCTTGAGTCGGGGGCTTTGCTTTTTACTGTCGAGTTACTGCCATGGATTGTATTTTCGAGGTGTTCCGGTGAGCGCCACCCGGCGTAGCGCCGATGGGTTTGCCCTGCAAGTGATGCTCGGGCTGTGCCTGATCTGGGGCGTGCAGCAGGTGATGATCAAATGGGCTGCGCCCGATATCGCGCCAGTCATGCAAGCCGCCGGACGCTCGGGCATTTCTGCTTTGCTTGTAGGACTTCTCATCTGCTGGAAGGGCGGTTGGGATCAGGTCAGTCATACGTGGCGCGGTGGACTACTGGCCGGCGCGTTGTTTGGCCTGGAGTTCTTCTTCATTTCCGAAGGCTTGCAACTGACCACCGCCGCGCACATGTCGGTATTCCTCTACACCGCGCCAATCTTCACCGCGCTGGGCGTGCATTGGTTGTTGCCGAGCGAGCGTTTGAGACCGGTGCAATGGCTGGGGATTTTTCTCGCGTTTGTCGGGATCGCCGTCGCGTTTGCTGGTGGCGTGTCTTGGGATAACCTCGACCACCGAATGTTGATGGGCGATGCGTTGGGCGTACTGGCCGGCGCTTCGTGGGGCGCGACCACGGTGGTGGTGCGCGCCTCACGCCTGTCGGAAGCACCAGTGACCCTGACGTTGTTTTATCAATTGATCGTCGGTTTTGTCGGCCTGTTGTTGATCGCGGTCCTCAGTGGCCAGGTCACCCACGTCAGCCTGACCACCGTGGCGGTGGCCAGCGTACTGTTCCAGGGTCTGGTGGTGTCGTTTTTCAGTTACCTGACCTGGTTCTGGCTGCTGCGCCGCTATCTGGCGGCGAACCTGGCGGTGTTTTCGTTCATGACGCCTCTGTTCGGCGTCACGTTTGGCGTGGTGTTGCTGGGTGAAGACCTGAGCCTCAACTTCGTGATCGGCGCGGTGCTGGTGTTGCTCGGCATCACTTTTGTCAGCGCTGAGCAGTGGGTGCGCCGTCGTTTGCGCAGAGCTCTCGGCCAGCACTGAGTGGACCCAGCAGCAAACCGCCGGCGATCAGCAAGCCGCTGCCGGCGACGATCAGCGCGGGTTGCAGACCTCCACTGAAATGGCTGCTGGTTGCGGCCAGCAATGGCCCGGCGAGTTGTCCCACGGCAAAGCACGCGGTCAGCAATCCGGCGTTGCGCTGGGTGGCGTGGGGCGCCAGCTCCCGGGAGCGTTGCATCACCAATTGCATACAGGCCAGGAACGGCGTGCCGCAGAGGATGACGCCCAACGCCAGGCCCGGGCCGCTGCCCAGCAAGCAGGCGAAGACCCCGGCGGCTTGCAACCACAACGTCGCCATCAGCCAATGCCGTGTGGCGTTGGGGTTGTGCCGACGCAAACTCACCAACACCACACCAATCGCTGCCGCGAGGCCGAAGCACGGCCAGAACAGATCCGCCATCCATTGCCCGTGGAACTGCGCGTTGGCCATCTGCGAGAGGAACGTGGCCGGGATGATGTAGCCCAAGCCATATAAACCGTAGATCAGCCCTAAACGACCGATGCCCGAGTTGCCTGAAGTATTAACAGTCGGTGCAGCAACTGCGGTGGCCGGTTGCGGCAGGAAGGGCAAAATCCCCAGCAGCATCACCAGCGCGACGGCGGCATACACCAGCCACAAGGTTGCGGAAGTTTGCCCCTGCAGGTGTGAGCCCAAGGCCAACAACCCCGTCAGAAAAATCCCCAAACCCGGTCCGGCAAATACAAGGGCGCCCAACCGTGGGCGACCGGCCGCCGCAGCCAATGGTTGGCTCAGCGCGGTGATCATCACCAATACCCAGGCGCTGGCCACGCCGGTGCCGAAGCGCAGCAGCAGATGGGACCAAAAGCCGTTGGCCCAGAACGACGCCAGGGTCAGCAGCACGCACAGCCACAAACCACCGAGCAAGCGCAGGCGAACGTGGTGATGGCGGCGAGCGAACATCGCGTCCACCGCGCCGACGAAGTAGCCGAGGTAGTTGGCCGCAGCAATCAGACCGGCGGCGGTCAGGTCGATCTGACCTTCGCTGAGCAAGTGCGGCAGTTGCGGCGTCAGGGCGAAACGCCCGATGCCCATGGCCATCATCAAGGCGATGAAGCTGGCGGTTAAGCGAATCAGAGGGGACATGGTCTGAGTTCCTGCAATGGATCAATGACCGTCAGGCTAGGACTGATTGACTTTCTTTTAAAATGAATAATAGTGAGTAACTTGTTCTGATTTGGAGAAGGTCGTGGAATTCAGCCAATTGCGGATTTTCCAGGCAGTCGCACAGGAAGGTTCCATCACCCGTGCGGCCGAACGCCTGCACCGGGTGCCGTCGAACCTGTCGACCCGGCTTAAACAACTGGAAGAGCAACTGGGCGTCGAACTTTTCCTGCGTGAACGTCAGCGCTTGCAGTTATCACCTGCAGGAAAAGTCCTGTTGGACTACACCGCCAAGCTGTTTGCCCTGCACGACGAAGCCAGTGCGGCGGTGCAGGGCGGGCAACCGGCCGGTGACTTCGTGCTCGGCACCATGTACAGCACGGCTGCTATCCATCTTCCAGGGCTATTGGCGCGTTATCACCGCACTTATCCGGCGGTGAACCTGCAAGTGCAGTCCGGCCCCAGCGGCGAATTGCTCGAAGGTTTGCTCACCGGGCGGCTCGATGCGGCGCTGGTGGACGGTCCGCTGGAACTGGCGGGCCTCGACGGCGTGCCGTTTTGCGACGAACGGCTGGTGCTGATCAGCGAGGCCGATCACCCGCCGATTCTCAACGCGATGGATGTGCAGGGGCGCTCGGTGTTCACCTTTCGCCAGGGCTGTTCGTACCGGATGCGCCTGGAAGCCTGGTTCGCCCATTACCATGCGGCGATGGGGCGGGCGATAGAGATCGAGTCTTATCCGGGGATGTTGGCCTGTGTGGTCGCCGGCTCTGGCGTGGCGCTGATGTCGGAGTCGATGCTCGCTAGTCTTCCGGGGCGCGAAAGCGTGGCGGTGCACCCGTTGGCCGAGCCATTTGCCAGCGCGACCACGTGGCTGATGTGGCGCAAAGGCATGGTCGGGGCGAATCTGAATGCCTGGCTTGAGCAGCAACAACAGGCCTATCCGACAGTGCCGAGCCAGGTGTTGGCGACGGCTTGAACTATTGGTCAGCTATTTTGATCAATTCAGTAACAGATCATTGCGATCTTGGGCGAGCATTGCGTAGGACTTCGGACTATTATCAGTGCGAAGTGGCTACAGAATTCCGGCCACTCGGCACTACCCTGAAGGGGGCACCATGAAAGAGAAAATCCAAAACTGGCTGCACGACTTGGGTGTCGCACTCGGTTTGATCGAACCGCCTCTGCAACCTGTGCCTATTCGCACTGACGACGAACAGCGCCGACGCCAGCCGCGCCGCCGGTAAGTTCTGCCGAGCAACGCGTGTCGCAACTGCCGAGCAACGCCTGTCGCAACTGCCGAGCGCTGCCTGTAGCAGCTGTCGAGCACCGCGAGGCAGCGTTCGGCTGCGAAGCAGTCGTAAAACCTGTATGCATTATTTCCCTGACACACCGCACCGCCTGATCTCACGACGACTTCGTCGCCGAACGCAGCCTCGCAGGCTCGGCAGCTGCTACAACCGATCGCAGCCTCGCAGGCTCGGCAGCTGCTACAACCGAACGCAGCCTCGCGGTGCTACAAGTACAAGGGCCGCGCTAATTCAATGCCGCCCGATCCTCACTAAAAACCGACTCAAATCCTCCGCCGTCCTGGCGTCCTTGAGCATCCGGTCTTCTTCCGCCGTAAACGCCGTCAACCCCAACTCATCTTCCAGATGGAAGATCAATTCCTCGATATCTTCTTTATCCAGGCCCAACTGCGCCAGGCTGGCGTTGTCGTCGAAGTCATCCTGACGTTCCAGCAGGCGGCTGATGAAACGGTGCACGGCAGCACGCACGGCGGCTCTTTTCATGGTCGTTCTTCGAGGGCGTTATTGTTGTTGTCCCTGGCTGAGTACAGCAGGCTTCAGCCGTGGGAGCGCTGCCACTCGTCAATCATCGTGCGCAAATGTTCCCCGGAGAAACTGCCGAAATGCCCGCCATGCACGGTGCGGATCGGCAACGCGTGCAAGCGCTGCAAACTGCGGGCGTAGTCGTCGAGGTTGGAGTGGTAGGCATCTTCGATCAGCGGCCCGTCGTAGATGATGTCGCCGCTGAACAAGGTCTCGGTCGCCGCTTCATACAGGCTGATGCCGCCCGGTGAATGCCCCGGCGTGTGCAGCACTTGAAGCACGCGATCACCCAGGTCCAGCACGTCGCCTTCTTCAATCATCCCGGTGGCTGGCGCGGCTTTGACCCGGTATTCGGCGTAACACAACGGGCAGTCGGGGTGCGCTTCGAACATCTCGTCGCCGACAAACGCCGTGCTCAAAGTGTTTTCGCCATCGGGCTCGGCGAGGATCTGCGCTTCAGCCGGGTGCACCAGCCGTTCGGGAAATTCGTGATGCCCGGCGATGTGGTCGAAATGGCAATGACTGGCCACCGCCACCAGCGGCCGCTCAGTGATCCACGGCAGTTGCTCGCGCAGGCTCACCAGCCCCGAGCCACTGTCCAGCAGCAGGTCCTTGTCGCGACCCTGGATGTGCCAGAGGTTGCAGCGGTAGAACGGTCGGATGTAAGGCTCGTGAATCAGGCGAATGCCATCACTGAGCTGTTTGACCTCGAACCACTGGTCGCGGCTGACGATCTTCATAAGCAGATTCCTTCAGACGAAAAAAAACGGGTGTGGCAACCGACGCCACACCCGTCGAAGAAAGCATCAGTTCTTTATAGAAAGCTTAGACGGCACTCGCCATCACGGCCGGGCGACGGGACAGCAAGCTCACCAGCACAAAGCTCACCAGGCCCACACCCAGGCTGTAGTAGATCGGGGTGTTGGCATCCAGACCGTCCTTGAACATGAATACCAGCGCGGTGGCGAAGCCCATGCCCATGCTGGCGATAGCGCCGGCGGTGGTTGCGCGTTTCCAGAAGATCGCGCCCATCAGCGGGATCAGCATGCCGCCCACCAACAGGTTGTAGGCCAGGGTCAGGGCGCTGATCACGTCATTCACGACCAGTGCGATGCCGAGCACCACGATGCCGGTGAACAAGGTGAACAGGCGGTTGATGCGCAGGCTCGACTGTTTACCGCCGCGCAGTTTCGGCAGCAGGTCTTCGGTCAGTGTGGTGGCGGCGGCGAGCAGGCCGGCGCTGGCGGTGGACATCATGGCGGCCAGTGCCGCAGCGATCACCAGGCCACGGATACCGTCCGGCAGGGACAGTTTGACGATGGCGGCGAAGGCGTTGTTGACGTTGTCCAGGTCCGGGATCAGCACGTGAGCGGCCATGCCGATCAGGGCGCAGGCCAGTCCGTAGAGGATGCAGTAGAAACCGGCGAACGTACCGGCGTACTGCGCGACTTTGGCGGACTTGACGGTGAACACTCGCTGCCAGATGTCCTGGCCGATCAGGATCCCGAAGAAGTAGATCATGAAGTAGGTGATGATGGTGTCCCAGCCGATGGTGGTGAAGCTGAAGGCGGCTGCCGGCAGTTTCAGCACCAACTCATCCCAGCCGCCGACGCGATACATGCAGATCGGCAACAGGATGAACATCAGGCCCACGGTCTTGATCACGAACTGGACGATGTCGGTCAGGGTCAGCGACCACATGCCGCCGATCGCCGAGTAGATCACCACCACGCCACCGCCGAGCAATACCGAGACCCAGAACGGCAGGCCGAACAGCACTTGCAACACGGTGCCGATCGCCAGGATCGAGGTCACGCCGATCATCAGCGCATACGCCAGCATGATCACCGCGCTCGCCGAGCGGGCCATCGGGTTGTAGCGTTTTTCCAGGACCTGGGTAACGGTGTAGATCTTCAATTTCAGCAGCGGCTTGGCGAGGAACAGGTTCAGCGCCACGATCCCGCAACCGAGTGCGGCACACAGCCAGAAGCCGGAGATGCCATGCACGTAGCCCAAACGCACGGTGCCGACGGTGGACGCGCCGCCCAGTACGGTGGCGGCCATGGTGCCCATGTACAGGCTCGGGCCGAGGTTACGACCGGCGACCAAAAAGTCTTCGTTGGTCTTGGCTTTGCGCATGCCGTAATAGCCGAGTATCAGCATCGCGGCGGCGTAGATGAGTACGACGAATAAATCCAATGCCATGATGGCGTGTCTCCGATTGTCTTTTTTATGGTGAAACAAAGGTGTTTCTGTGGGGCGCTTCTCTGTGGGAGCGGGCTTGCTCGCGAATGCGGTTTTTCAGTCACATCGATGTTGGATGTGCCGCCGTCTTCGCGAGCAAGCCCGCTCCCACAGGTGGATCTGTGTCAGGCGGGCTGACGGAGTTCAGGCTTTGCGACGGCGTTGGTGCCCTTGCTACGCGCATCCTGCGGCCCAAACACTTCCCGTGGCTCCGGGAACAGGCTGAGCAAGGTCAGGTACACCAGCGAAGCCAGGCCCAACGTCACCGGCAGGCTGATGTCGATGCCACCGGCCAGATCACCCAGCACACCAACGAACTGCCCCGGCAGGTTCACGAAGCACAGGCCGACCAGTGCGCTCGGGATCCATGCACCCAGGCCACGCCAGTTCCAGCCGTGGGTGAACCAGTAGCGGCCACCTTTCTCGCCACGGGTGAACACTTGAAGGTCATCCGGGCAGTAGAAGCCGCGACGCACCACCAGGCCGATGATCATGATCACCATCCATGGGGTGGTGCAGGTGATGATCAGCACGGCGAAGGTCGACACGCTCTGCACCAGGTTCGCCGCAAAGCGCCCGATGAAGATGAAGGCAATCGACATCACGCCAATCAGCAAAGTGGCCTTGACCCGCGACAGCACCCGAGGGAACACGCTGGACATGTCCAGCCCGGTGCCATACAGCGACGTGGTGCCGGTGGACATGCCGCCGATCACCGCGATCAGGCACACCGGCAGGAAGAACCAACTCGGCGAAACGGCCAGCAGACCGCCGACGTAGTTGTTGGCCGCAATGTAATCCGGTGCCTTGATCGCCACGATGGTCGCGGTGGCCAGGCCGAACAGGAACGGGATGAAGGTCGCGATCTGCGAAATGACCACCGCCGCCATGATCCGGCCTTTTGGCGTGTCGCGCGGGATGTAGCGCGACCAGTCACCGAGGAACGCACCGAAGGAAATCGGGTTGCTCATCGCCACCAAAGCAGCACCGATGAACGCGGCCCAGAACCCTGGTTGACCCATGCTGACGGTGCCGGCGTAGTTCACATCGAAGGGACCGGCGAACGCGAAGATGCCCAGCAAGAACAGCAGGCTGGCGCTCCACACCGCGATCTTGTTGACCCACAACAGGAAGCGGAAGCCGTAAATGCACACGGTCAGCACCAGAATCGCGAACAAACCGTAGGCCAGGCCCAGGGTCAGGTCGGTTTCCGGCAGGCCGATCAGGCGTTTGGCGCCACCAATCAACGCATCACCCGAACTCCACACCGAGAGCGAGAAGAAGGCGATGGCGGTCAACAGCGACAGGAACGAACCGACGATCCGCCCATGCACGCCGAAGTGTGCACCGGAAGACACGGCGTTGTTGGTGCCGTTGATCGGGCCGAACAGGCCCATCGGCGCGAGGATCAGCGAACCCAGCAACACACCCAGCACGATCGCCCAGACACCGGCCTGGAACGAGAGGCCGAACAGCACCGGGAAACTGCCGAGCACGGCGGTGGCAAAGGTGTTGGAGCCGCCGAAGATCATCCGGAACAAGTCCGTCGGGCCTGCGGTGCGTTCGCTGTCCGGGATCTGTTCGACCCCGTAGGTTTCAATTTGCGTAAGGCTTTGGTCTTTGTCTTTGTTGTTGTTATTCATGATCAGCTCCGATCATAAAGGCGCGCTCATCGTGTGTGAGCGTCACCTGTTTGGCTAAGGGGATGGCAGCCCTTCCGGCATTGCGGACAAATGTTCATGACAGGCCAGCCATAGGCCTTGTTGTTCTTGGCCAGACGCTTGTTTCTTGAAAACAATCGTCTCGCGCTCCTGGCTGAAGTGTTGCTCCCCTTGCATGCGCAGCTCGGTGGCCACGTCATGGATGAAAATCGCCACGTCACCTTGCAGGCTGACAAAGGCGTTGCTTGAAGCGCACGAAAGCACTTCGAAGCCATCCTCGGCGCGCCAGTTGTCCCACAATGCCTGGTAGGCATCACGCGACAGCAGGGGCTGTTCGAGGGTGTAGAACACGAAGCTGGCATCGGCGCTGAAGGCGCCGAAGTAGGCTTCGCGATCGTTACGGGCGAAAGCAGTCACCAGATCGGCGGCGGCTTTCAAAACCTGATCGCGTTCGTTCATGACCAATCCTCAGCGGTGGGCCACGCCAGGCAGTACGCAGAGCATTTCGTACAGCAGGTTGGCGGCCAGCAGCGAGGTATTACCGGTGGTGTCATAAGCGGGCGAGACTTCTACCAGATCGCAACCGACCAGGTCGAGGCCTTGGCAGCCACGCACGATTTCAATCGCCTGAATGGTCGTCAGACCACCGATTTCCGGGGTGCCGGTGCCAGGTGCCCAGGCCGGGTCGATGCCGTCGATGTCAAAACTCAGGTACACCGGACCGCCGCCGACTTTCTCGCGAACCTCGGCCATCAGCGGTGCCAGGGATTTGTGCCAGCACTCTTCGGCTTGAACCACACGGAAGCCTTGTTTGCGGCTCCAGTTGAAGTCTTCGGAGGTGTAGCCCTGGGCGCGCAGGCCGATTTGCACTACGCGGTCGGGGTCCAGAAGACCTTCTTCGACGGCGCGACGGAACGTGGTGCCGTGGGCGATTTTCTCGCCGAACATGTGATCGTTCACATCGGCGTGAGCGTCGATGTGCACCAGGCCGACCTTGCCGTGCTTTTTATGGATGGCACGCAGGATCGGCAGGGTGATGGTGTGGTCGCCGCCCAAGGTCAGCGGGATCACGTCGTGTTCGAGGATGCTGTGGTAGGACTCTTCGATGATCCGCACGGCGTCGAGCAGGTTGAAGGTGTTGATCGCCACGTCGCCGATGTCGGCAACCGACAGCGAATCGAACGGTGCAGCGCCGGTGGCCATGTTGTACGGGCGGATCATTACCGATTCAGCGCGGATTTCGCGAGGTCCGAAACGGGTGCCGGGGCGCAGGGAAGTACCGATGTCCAGCGGCACGCCAATAAAGGCAGCGTCCAGGCCGGCAGCAGTAGTCAAATGGGGGAGTCGCATCATGGTGGCGATGCCGCCGAAGCGCGGCATTTCGTTGCCGCCCAGTGGTTGGTGAAGAATCTTGTCCACGGGTAAGGCCTCATCGTCGTTGTTTTATTTATGTCGGCACGCCGTTCACGGAAGGTACGGGCACCGCTGTGGGCCGATCATGCGAAATGTAGTGGGCGAGAAGAATCGCTACGGGCAAATACTTAGTTCAGATTTTTCTAAACTAATGGAAAGTGTGGCGATAGACTGACGACGTTTTGTTCGCAACTGACATTCCCCGTAGCAGCTGTCGAGCACCGCGAGGCTGCGTCCGGCGGCGCAGCCGTCGTGAAACCTGAGCGCGAGGTTCTCCTGAATCACCGCGTTGTTTGATTTAACGACGGCTGCGCCGCCGAACGCAGCCTCGCGGTGCTCCACAGCTGCTACGGACGGTTTCTGCTGGAGTACGCCCCATGGCCAACGCTTTACCCGACTTGAAACTTTTGCGCATCTTCGTCAGCGTGGTCCGCCATCAGGGGTTCGCCAACGCCCAGCAAGAACTCAACCTCTCGACGTCGGCGATCAGCACCTACATGAGCCAGCTCGAAGCCGCGCTGGGCCTGGTGCTCTGCCATCGCGGGCGCGGCGGTTTCAGCCTGACCAGCAAGGGCGAGTTGTTCCATCAGGAAACCTTGCGGCTATTAGGCGAACTCGAAGGCTTCGAGCAATACGCGGCAGCGCTCAAAGGCGAACTGCGCGGCACGCTGAACCTCGGGGTCATCGACTCCACCGTCAGCGACAAGGCCTTGCCCTTCGCCGAAGCCATCGGCGCCTACAGCCAGGAACACCCGGCCGTGCATTTGCACTTGTCGGTGATGAGCCCCTACGAACTGCAACTCGGCGTACAGGACAACCGTCTCGACCTGGCCATCGGTGCGTTTTCCACGCGCATGAGTGGGTTGGTCTACATGCCGCTGTACCGCGAGCAGCACTGGCTGTATTGCAGCAGCCGGCATCCGCTGTTCACCGAACGACGCATTCCCGAACAAGTCATCACCCAGCAACGCATGGTCGGTCGCGGCTATTGGAGCCAGGCGGAACTGGCGCGTCACGGTTTCAAACACAGCGCCGCCACCGTGGAAAGTATGGAAGCGCAACTGATCCTGGTGCTGTCCGGCGCCTACATCGGCTACCTGCCGGAGCACTACGCCCAGGCCTGGGCCGACAAGGGCGATTTGCGGGTGTTGCTGCCGGCGACATTCGGTTATCAGGCACCGTTCTCGATGATCGTGCGCCGTGGCCGCAGCCGCGAGCCGCTGATCCAGACCTTCCGTGATTTGCTCAAAGCACAGCTCAACCAGGCTTAAGACTATGTCTAGAATCCAGTGCCCACGCTGCCTGCGCCCACAAACCCATTGCCTGTGCCCCCTGATCCCGAGCCTCGACAGCCGCACCCGGGTCTTGCTGTTGCAGCATCCCAGCGAAGTGAACCATGCGCTGAACACTGCGCGGCTGGCGGCGTTGGGGCTGAAGAATGCCGAGTTGATTGTCGGTGAAGTGTTCGAGGATTTGCCGGTGTTGTTGAATCGACCGGGGTATCAGGCGCGATTACTGTTTCCCGCTGAAGAGGCGCAGCCGTTGCAGGCTTACACCTCAACCGATGAACCCTTGCTGCTGGTGGTCCCGGACGGCACCTGGCGCAAGGCGCGCAAGATGTTGCACCTCAATCCGCTGCTGGCGGCGTTGCCTCGGGTGACGTTGGCGGAGGGCGGTGTGTCGCGCTATCGGTTGCGCAAGGCTCCGGGGCCGGGAGCGTTGTCGACGGTGGAGGCGATTGTGCAGGCGTTGCAGACCCTCGAAGCGCCGACCACGTTCGAGCCGTTGTTGAAACCGTTCGAGGCGTTGATCGAGGGGCAGATTGCGGCGATGGGGGAGGAAACCTTCCAGCGTAACCATGGGCCGAAATAGTCGGGTCACTAAGGGCCTCTTCGCGGGCAAGCCTCGCTCCTACAGGGTTTCGCATGCTCCTGTAGGAGCGAGGCTTGCCCGCGAAGGCGCCAGATCAATCACCGCGAGCCTTGAAAATGCCTAGCGCTCGCGCATCGCCTCTGTCCGCGCCTTCAGCACCGGTTTCAACAGGTAATCCAGCACACTTTTCTCCCCGGTAATAATGTCCACCGTCGCCACCATCCCCGGAATAATCAGCAACGGTTTCACATCCCCGCCCAAGTGGTTCTTATCGGTGCGCACCTGAATCAGGTAAAAGCTGTTGCCCTTGTCATCGGTAATCGTGTCCGCGCCGATCAATTCCAGCTTGGCGCTCAGCCCACCATAAATCGTGTAGTCGTAGGCACTGAACTTGACCATGGCTTTCTGGCCAGGATGCAGAAACGCCACGTCCTGTGGCCGGACCTTGGCTTCGATCAGCAGGTTGTCCTCCAACGGCACGATTTCCACCATGTCGCTGCCGGGCTGAACCACGCCGCCAATAGTGTTGACCTTCAGCACCTTGATAATCCCGTGCACCGGCGATACCACCGTGGTGCGGGTCACGCGGTCGTCGATGGCAATGCTCGACGCGGTGATTTTCGACAGGTCGGTGCGTTTCTCATTCAACTCTTTGGCCGCGTCGGAACGGAAGGACTGTTCCGATTCGTCGATCTTGCTCTTGATCTCATTGATCGCCGACTCCGCCCGAGGAATCGCCAGGGTCGTCGCATTCAACGAGCCGCGAATTTCCACCGCGCTGCGTTTCAGCCGCAGGATTTCCACTGGCGACACCGCTCCGGTGCCCACCAGCGGCGCGGACATATTCATCTCTTGATTCAGCAACGCCAGGCTCGAACTGAATTGCCCCTGTTTCGAGCGGAACTCTGCCAGTTCCTGGGTTTTTTGCCGAAGTTGTTCACTCAGGGTGCGTTGTTCACTGGCCAGCCGCCGTTGCCGTTGTTCGTACAGCGAGCGTTCGTCTTCGGCCACTTGCGGCGCCTTGGCGATCACTTCGGGTGAAAGCTTGAACGGCCGCCCTTCAGCCTCCGCCGACAAGCGTTCGACTTGCGCGGTCAACGCATAACGATCCGCCTCGCTTTCGCCCTTGTTCGACAGAAACCGCGTGTCATCCAGGCGCAGCAGGGTGTCGCCCTTATTCACCATTTGCCCTTCACGCACGAAGATCTCGGTGACGATGCCGCCCTCAAGGTTTTGGATCACCTGGACCTTGCTCGACGGAATCGCCTTGCCTTCGCCCATGGTCACTTCCTGTAGCACTGCGAATTTGGCCCAGACCAGCCCCGAAATCAGCAGCCCCGCGGCCAGCCACACGGTGATCCGCGACAGGCGCGGGGAGTCCTGCAATGCGGCGCCGGCGGTTTCCGGCATGTATTCGCTTTCCGCACTTTTGCTGAAGCTGCCGAAGTAGCCGCGATCCTTTGAGACATCGGACGATGAACGAGCCATGGGCAACTCCTAGACAGCCGCAGAGCCGACACGGCCCTTGCGCAGTGCATCGATGACCGCTTCTTTCGGACCGTCGGCGACGATCCGTCCGTTGTCCAGCACCACCAGCCGATCCACCAGGCTGAGCATCGAGGTGCGGTGGGTCACCAGCAGCAAGGTTTTGCCCTGGACCCAGCTGTGGAGTTTTTGCCGCAGGACGTCTTCGCTGCTGTTGTCCATGGCGCTGGTGGGTTCGTCTAGCAGCATGATCGGCGGGTCGAGCAACAACGCCCGGGCCAGCAAAACCGCCTGACGCTGACCGCCGGAGAGCAATTGCCCGCGCTCACCCACGGGCCGGTCGAAGCCTTGGGGATGTTGGCGCGCGAGTTCAGTGACACCGGTCAATTCCGCGACTTCGAGCATTCGCGAATCGCTGACGTAGCGGGCGCCGAGGGTCAGGTTGTCGCGCAGGCTGCCGGCTAGCAGCGGTAGGTCATGGGCGACGTAACCGATCTGTTGGCGCAGGTCGGCGACGTCGAGTTGCCGCAGGTCCAGGCCATCAAGCAGCAACTGGCCTTCTTCCGGTGCGTAGAAACCCATCACCAAGCGGGCGAGGGTGCTTTTGCCCGAACCGCTGCGGCCGATGATGCCGATGCGTTCGCCGGGTTTGACGCTGAAACTGATGTTGGCCAACGCGGGTGCGTTCTGCCCGTTGTAGTGGAAGGTCACGCCGCTGACGTCCATCGCGCCTTGCAGTTGCGTGCGCTCCAATGGCCGTTGTTTCGAATCGCGCTCTTGCGGCAGCGACATCAGCGCATCGGTGCTGCGCATGGTCAATTGCGCTTGCTGGTAGCGGGTGATCAAACCGGCGATCTGCCCCAGCGGTGCCAGCACTCGACTGCCGAGCATGTAAGTCGCCACCAGCGCGCCGACGCTGAGGTTGCCGGCGATGATGCTGTAAACCCCGGCGACGATGGTCGCCATGCCGGAAAATTGCTGGATGAACAACGTGCCGTTAGTCGCCAGGGCCGAGAGGTTGCGCGCATGGCTGTCGAGGCGGGTGAGGGCGCCGTGGGTGCTTTCCCATTTGTGCTGGCGCTCGCTTTCGGCGCTGCAGGCCTTGAGGGTTTCCAGGCCGCCGAGGGTTTCGATCAGCAGCGCTTGGCGTTCGGCACCGAGGCTCAGGCTTTTTTGCACGGTGTCGCGCAGACGTACCTGGATCACCATCGCGAAAATGATCGTGATCGGGAACGCCAGCAACGGAATCACCACCAGCCAGCCGCCGAGCAGGCCGATCACCACCAGCATCAGCACGGCGAAGGGCAGGTCGATCAGGCTGGTCAGGGTCACGGCGGTGAGAAACTCGCGCAGGCCCTGGAAGTCATGGATGCTTTGGGCGAAACCGCCGATGGTCGCGGGCCGGGCTTTCATCGACATGCCGGTGATGCGTTCGAACAGGGTCGCGGAAAGGATCACGTCGGTTTTCTTGCCGGCGGTGTCCAGCAGGTGCGCGCGGACCACCCGTAGCACCAGTTCGAACCCGGTGCCGATCAGTAAGCCGATGGCCAACACCCACAAGGTCGAGGTGGCCTGGTTCGGCACCACCCGGTCGTAGGTCTGCATCACGAACAAGGGCACCATCAGCCCCAGCAGGTTGATCAGGAAACTCGCGAGGATCGCATCGCTGTACAGCCATTTCGACAGCTTCAGCGTGTCACGAAACCACGCTTCGACGCGCGGCACGAGCGGTGAGCGCAAGTCTTCGAGTTCATGGCGCGGCCGGGCGAACAACGCCTGGCCGCTGTAATTGGTGGTCAGTTCTTCACGGCTGACCCATTGTTCACCGCCCTCGGCTTCGCAGGGCAGAATCAGCAACTGGCCGTCATCGCCAAAGCGCCGCAGCACAGCAGTGCGGCCATCGTTGAGGATCAGTAACACCGGCAGGTTGAGGGCAGAAATATCCGCCAGGTCCCGACGCAGCAAACGCGCCTGCAAACTCGCCCGGGCCGCTGCGCGGGGCAGCAGGTCCAGGCTCATGCGTTGCTTGTTCAGGGGCAGGCCGGCACTCAGGCTGGCGCGGCTGACCGCCGCACCGTGGAGTTTGCAGAGGATCAACAGACCGTCCAGAAGCGGGTCATCGAAGCTAAGGCGCGGATCGACACCCGTGTTGCCGGGTTCCATGCTTGTCATATTGATTGCCTGTGGCGAGGGAGCTTGCTCCCGCTTGGGTGCGCAGCACCCACACTGTCTTCATGCTCAATCGGTGTTTGGGGTTGCTGCGCAACCCAGCGGGAGCAAGCTCCCTCGCCACAGTTGGTCATGTCGAGCTACTTCATTTCAGTTCAGGCAAACGTGCTTCGTTTTTCACTTCCGAGGAGGCGATCGCATCGGCGGGCAGCACCACCCGTTGTTTGCTCAGCAACTGACCCATGTTCGCCAGCACGCGGTACATCGAGTACTCCTCGGTGTAGCGCACTTCGGTGTAGCGGCGGTTGGCGTTGTAGAGCTCGTTTTCACTGTCGAGCAAGTCGAGCAGGGTCCGTTGGCCAAGGCCGAACTGATCCTGATAGGCCGCCCGCACGCGTTTGGTGGTTTCCGCGTATTCACGCGCGGTCGGGGTTTGTTTCTTCGCGTTGACCATGGCGTTCCAGGCCAGGTGAATGTTCTCGTTGAGCTGGCGCAGGGCGTTGTTGCGGATGTCCATCGCCTGGTTGATCTGGTGCGCATCGGAAGCCAGGCGCGCCTTGTCGCTGCCGCCACGGAACAGGTTGTAGTTCATGATCACGCCGACACGCCATTCGTTGTCGTGACCTTCATCGCCCTGCACGTTGTTGTTCGCGCCCACCGCGGCTTCAGCGTCGAAGCGTGGGTAGAACGGCGACTTGGCGACTTCGTACTGGCTCTCGGCCGATTGCACGTCAGCCTGGGCGGATTTCAGGTACGGGTTGTTTTCGACCATGCTCTGCTGGGCTTCCGGCAGGCTGGTCGGCAACTCGCCACGGGTCGACGGCGGTGCTTCGAGTTCGTCGGGGATACGCCCGACGACGCTGTAGAAGTTCGACTCGGCGTCCGCCAGATCCACTTCCGCAGTGTCCAGGTTGTTCTGCGCCAGTGCCCGGCGAGCGGTGGACTGATCGGAGTCGGCGTTGCTGCCGACACCGCGCTGGGTGCGCAGGCCGATCTGGTCGTTGACCCGCATGTGCGCTTGCAGGTTGTTGGTGGCCAGCGTCACCAGTTCACGGCGCTTGAGCACTTCGAGGTAGACCTCGATGGTGCGCAAGGCCAGATCCTGGGCGGTGCCCTGGGCGTAATAGGCCCGGGAGTTGGACACGCCTTTGGTGCGCTCGACCTCGTTGGCGGTGTTGAAACCGTCAAACAGCATCTGCCGCAGGCGCAGTTCCGACTGGGTGTAATTGAGGATTTCGGTGTGGTGATTGCCGAAGGCCCGGGTGTTGGTGTTATCGCTGTAGCCGCGTCCGTAAGCGGCGTTCAAATCGACTGATGGATAGAAGCCCCCTTTGGCAACTTTCACTTGCTCATCCGCCGACAGCCGCGCGTCCACGCGCGACGCAAGTTCGGGGTGCGTCGCAATGGTGCTTTGGATCGCGTCGGTCAACGACATGGCCTGAGCCTGAGAAGTGCAGGCCATGGCCAGCAAAACCGCGCTGCAGAGGGGGGTTAAAAGGCGCATGGGTACTTCTCCCTGTTTCCTGATGGTGCTTACTTGTCGTCAAATACTTGACGCTATTTGTAGGTAAAACCGTTTCACTCTTGTAACAACAGAGCTAAGAACATTCTGGGAAAAACCTAAGAACTATTTCTCATAAGGTTTATGCCAAAAAAAACTTATGCGCTCTGAAAAATCCAGCACATTGTTCAATGCGAAAGCCCTTGATTCATGAGCCTTAGGGAGCTCCAGAGGGTTTGAGGAAAGTTCCATCCACTTAGCGACATAGGGCGGAGAAGTGCTGGAGGGGAGGGAAGTGGGACGGTTTTAGAGCGACATTTTTTTGTCACTCGGTTGGTTCAGAACCGTTACGCATCGCTCGCAGGGAGATTGTTCCGCAGTAGAGGCCCGATGCCATTGATTGCAGAGGGTTTTATGCCGAGCCGGACACATGGCCCGCGAGTGACATGCTTGGCGTGAACGTCGCCAGGGATGCGGTTTACTCCGGTAAACACGCATTCCGGTAGACGATCCGCCAGGCAGCCCGCTTTTCGCCATGAGCACGCTCTTCGCGCAAACAGGTGCCGACAGGTGTTGGCAGCGGAGGAGATGCACATGGCTACGCTCATCGGAATCGTCAGTAAGGTTATTGGTCAGGTGTTCGCGGTTGCGGCCGACGGTACTCGACGCGCGCTGGTCGAGGGCGACCGGTTGTTTGCCGGCGATCAGCTGATCACCGGGGCCGAAGGCGCGGTGGCGGTGCATCTGCAAAATGGCCAGGAACTGACACTGGGGCGTGGCAGTAGTCTGCAAATGACTTCGCAACTGCTCGCGCATCAGGCGCCCCACGTGGACACGGCTGAAGCCGTGACGCCGAGCCAGGCGCAACTGACCGATGTCGAACAGCTGCAAAAAGCCATCGCGGCCGGCGCTGACCCGACCCAAACCGGTGAAGCCACCGCGGCCGGCCCGACCTCCACAGGTGCCCCCGGCGGTGCCTTGGGCGGCGGTCACAATTTCGTGCTGCTGGAAGAAGTCGGCGGGCGGGTCGATCCGACCATCGGTTTCCCGACTGCCGGTTTTGGCGGCATCCCGGAGTTTCCTGAAGAACGGCATAACGCCGATGTTCAGCAAGACGACAACACCCCGGTGGTCGTGCCGCCGGTGAACAATCTCGTCACCCTCGGCGGCCTGAATGCCGTGGGCGGTGAACTGACTTTCAACGAAGCCAATCTGCCCGACGGCTCGGCGGCCAATCCGGCGGCCCTGACCCAGACCGGCACGTTCACCGTGAGCGCGCCCGACGGTTTGCTGAGCCTCAACATCGGCGGCATCAGCGTGATCAGTGGCGGGGCGGCTTCGGGCTTCCCGCAATCGATCACTACCCAACTCGGCAACACCCTGACCATTACCGGCTACAACCCGGCCACTGGCGTGGTGAGTTACAGCTACACCCTCAACGGCAACGAAACCCATTCGGCTGGCGATGGCGCCAACAACCTCAGCGAACAGTTCACCGTGGTCGCCGGGGACACCAATGGCGATACCGCCACCGGCTCGCTCGACATCAACATCACCGATGACGTGCCCAAGGCTGTGGATGACAACAACGGCATCGCGTCTGAAACGCTGCTGACGTTGACCGGCAACGTGCTGACTAACGATGTGCAAGGTGCGGATCGCGTCCCGACTGGTCCAACCAGCGGCCCGATCACTCCCGGTACTTTCGTGGGGACTTACGGCACCCTGGTGCTCAACGCCAACGGCACCTACACCTACACGCTCAATACCAACGATGCGGATTTCAAAGCGCTGCACGGCGGTGGCAACGGCACGGAAACGTTCGCCTACACCCTCACCGACGCTGACGGCGATTCCAGCACCGCCAACCTGGTGCTGCAAATCCACAACAACGACGATCCGGTGACGATTGGCGGGCTGAATGTCGAGGGCGGCGAACTCACTGTCTTCGAAAAAAACCTGAGCCAGGGCAGTGCGCCGGATGCTACGGCGTTGACCCAAAACGGCACGTTCACCATCACCGCGCTGGATGGCGTGCAGACGTTAAGTGTCGGCGGGATCACCGTTGTCAGCGGCGGCGTCGCGGCTGGCTTCCCGCAATCGATTTCCACCGGGTTGGGCAATACGCTGACCATCACCGGGTTCGATGCGACCACGGGTGTGGTCAGTTACAGCTACACCTTGAACGGCAATGACGCGCACCCAACCGCTGGCGGCGCGAACAATCTGCCTGAGCAATTTGCAGTGACCGTGGTCGATGACAACGGCACCACGGCCAACGGTTCGCTGGACGTCAACATCGTCGACGACGTGCCAAAAGCGGTGGACGACAGCAATGCCAACACGGCTTCGGAAACCTTGCTGACACTGAACGGCAATGTGCTGACCAACGACGTGCAAGGCGCGGATCGCGTGGCCACCGGGCCGGTGACTCCGGGAACCTTCGCCGGTACTTATGGCACGTTGGTGTTGAATGCCAACGGCACTTACACCTACACGCTGAACACCACTGATGCGGATTTCAAAGCGTTGCACGGTGGCGGCAACGGCACCGAGAATTTCACCTACACCATCACCGATTCCGACGGCGACACAAGCACCGCCAACCTCGTCCTGCAAATCCATAACAACGATGATCCGGTGACGATTGGCGGCCTGAACGTCGAGGGCGGTGAGCTCACCGTTTTCGAGAAAAACCTGAGCCAGGGCAGTGCACCCGATGCCACGGCGTTGACCCAGAACGGCACGTTTACCATCACCGCGCTGGATGGCGTGCAAACCCTCACTGTCGGCGGCATCACCGTCGTCAGTGGCGGCGTGGCCGCTGGTTTCCCACAATCGATTTCGACCGGGTTGGGCAATACGCTGACCATCACCGGGTTCGATGCGACCACGGGTGTGGTCAGTTACAGCTACACCTTGAACGGCAATGACGCGCACCCAACCGCTGGCGGCGCGAACAATCTGCCTGAGCAATTTGCAGTGACCGTGGTCGATGACAACGGCACCACGGCCAACGGTTCGCTGGACGTCAACATCATCGACGACGTGCCAAAAGCCGTGGACGACAGCAACGCCAACACCGCTTCGGAAACCCTGCTGACACTGAACGGCAATGTGCTGACTAACGACGTGCAAGGCGCCGATCGCGTGGCTACCGGGCCAGTGACTCCGGGTACTTTCGCCGGGACTTACGGCACCCTGGTGCTCAACGCCAACGGCACTTACACCTACACGCTAAACACCACTGATGCAGACTTCAAAGCCCTGCACGGCGGCGGTAATGGCACTGAAAACTTCACCTACACCATCACCGATTCTGACGGCGATGCGAGCACTGCCACCCTCGTCCTGCAAATCCACAACAACGACGACCCGGTCAACATCAATGGCCTGAACGTCGAGGGTGGCGAGCTCACGGTCTACGAGAAAAACCTCAGCCTCGGCAGCGCCCCGGACAGCACTCAGCTGACCCAAAGCGGCACCTTCACCATCACCGCGCTGGATGGCGTGCAAACCCTCACGGTCGGCGGTATCACCGTGGTCAGCGGCGGTGTGGCCGCCGGTTTCCCACAATCGATTCAGACTGGTTTGGGCAACACCCTGACCATCACCGGGTTCGACGCGACCACGGGGGTGGTCAGTTACAGCTACACACTGAACGGCAACGACGCGCATCCGACTGCGGGCGGTGCCAACAATCTGCCTGAGCAATTCGCCGTCACCGTGGTCGATGACAACGGCACCACCGCCAACGGTTCGCTGGACGTCAATGTGATCGACGACCTGCCAAAAGCCGTGGACGACAGCAACGCCAACACGGCTTCGGAAACCCTGCTGACGCTGAACGGCAATGTGCTGACCAACGATGTGCAAGGCGCGGATCGCGTGGCCACCGGGCCAGTGACGCCCGGTACTTTTGCCGGGACTTACGGCACCCTGGTGCTCAACGCCAACGGCACTTACACCTACACGCTCAACACCACCGACGCAGACTTCAAAGCCCTGCACGGCGGCGGTAATGGCACCGAGAATTTCACCTACACCATCACCGATTCCGACGGCGACACCAGCACCGCCAACCTCGTCCTGGAAATCCACAACAACGACGATCCGGTCATCATCAATGGCCTGAACGTCGAGGGCGGCGAGCTCACGGTCTACGAGAAAAACCTCAGCCTCGGCAGCGCCCCGGACAGCACTCAGCTGACCCAAAGTGGCACCTTCACCATCACCGCGCTGGATGGCGTGCAAACCCTCACGGTCGGCGGTATCACCGTGGTCAGCGGCGGTGTGGCCGCCGGTTTCCCACAATCGATTCCGACTGGTTTGGGTAACACGCTGACCATCACCGGGTTCGACGCGACCACGGGGGTGGTCAGTTACAGCTACACACTGAACGGCAACGACGCGCATCCGACTGCGGGTGGCACGAACAATCTGCCTGAGCAATTCGCCGTCACCGTGGTCGATGACAACGGCACTACCGCCAACGGTTCGCTGGACGTCAATGTGATCGACGACCTGCCAAAAGCCGTGGACGACAGCAACGCCAACACGGCTTCGGAAACCCTGCTGACGCTGAACGGCAATGTGCTGACCAACGATGTGCAAGGCGCGGATCGCGTGGCCACCGGGCCAGTGACGCCCGGTACTTTTGCCGGGACTTACGGCACCCTGGTGCTCAACGCCAACGGCACTTACACCTACACGCTCAACACCACCGACGCAGACTTCAAAGCCCTGCACGGCGGCGGCAACGGCACTGAAAACTTCACCTACACCATCACCGATTCTGACGGCGATGCGAGCACTGCCACCCTCGTCCTGCAAATCCACAACAACGACGATCCGGTCATCATCAATGGCCTGAACGTCGAGGGTGGCGAGCTCACGGTCTACGAGAAAAACCTCAGCCTCGGCAGCGCCCCGGACAGCACTCAGTTGACCCAAAGCGGCACCTTCACCATCACCGCGCTGGACGGCGTGCAAACCCTCACAGTAGGCGGCATCACCGTCGTCAGTGGCGGCGTGGCCGCTGGTTTCCCACAATCGATTCCGACTGGTTTGGGTAACACGCTGACCATCACCGGGTTCGACGCAACCACTGGTGTGGTCAGTTACAGCTACACGTTGAACGGCACCGAAGCGCATCCAACCGCAGCCGGTGCAAACAACCTGCCCGAGCAATTCGCCGTCACCGTGGTCGATGACAACGGCACCACCGCCAACGCGACCCTGGACGTCAACGTCATCGACGACCTGCCAAAAGCGCTGGACGACAGCAACGCCGGCACCGCCTCGGAAAGCCTGTTGACCCTCAATGGCAACGTGTTGACCAACGACGTGCAAGGTGCCGACCGCGTAACCACCGGACCAACCACTGGCCCGATCACCGCCGGCACTTTCACCGGCACTTACGGCACCTTGGTGCTGAATGCCAACGGCACCTACACCTACACCCTGAACACCAGCGACGCCGACTTCAAAGCGTTGCACGGTAATGGCAACGGCACGGAAACCTTCACCTACACCATCACCGATGCCGACGGCGATACCAGCACCGCCAATCTGGTGCTGAACATCCACAACAACGACGACCCGGTGACCCTCAACGGCCTCGACATCAACGGTGGCGAGCTGACCGTCTACGAGAAAAACCTCAGTGACGGCACCAGCCCCAACACGCCAGCCCTGACCCAGAGCGGCACCTTCACCGTCACCGCACTGGACGGTTTGCAGACCCTTGATGTGGGCGGGATTCATGTGGTGGTCGGCGGCGTGGCGGCCGGCTTCCCGCAATCGATCGTGACGCCGCTGGGCAGTACGCTGACCGTCACCGGTTATGACGCGACGACCGGCGTGGTCAGCTACAGCTACACCCTGGTGGATAACGAAACTCACCCGACCGCCAACGGTGCGAACAGCATCACTGAAAACTTCAACGTGGTGGCCACGGACACCGATGGCAGCACGGCAACCAATCAGATCAACGTCAACATCGTCGACGACTTGCCGACGGCTCATCCGGACAGCGCGTCGGTGGCCGAAGGCGGGACGGTCTCGGGCAACGTGCTGGATAACGACATCGGCGGGGCCGACGGTCCGGCGGTCACCGGTGCCGTGGTGGGCGTCCGTGCCGGCAGCGACACCTCGACCTCGGCCATCGGTGGCCTGGGCTCAAACATCAATGGCACCTACGGTTACCTGACGCTGGATGCCAACGGCAACGCGGTCTATCACAGCAATCCCAACGCAGTGAACGCACCGGGCGCCACCGATACCTTCGTCTACACCGTGCGCGATGCCGATGGCGATGAAAGCACCACCACCATCACCATCGACGTCTCGAACAGCTGCATCAAAGCGGTCAGCGATACCGACGTCACCGTCTACGAAAAAGCTTTGGACCTGAGCAAAGATGGCCAGGACCTGGCGGCCGGCACCGTGGTCGGCAGCGACCCGACCAGCACCGGCGAAACCGCCAGTGGCACGCTGGTCGGCTCGGTCACCGGGGCCATCGGCGCGATCACTTACACCCTGGTGGGCAGCGCGAATGGCAACTATGGCCAGATCCAGCTCAACCCCAACGGCACCTACACCTACACCCTGACCTCGCCGGCGAGTACCACGCCGCATGCCGATGACGGCGCCAACTCGCTGACTGAAAGCTTCACCTACCAGGCCACCGATTCGCTGGGCAACATCAGCACCAGCACCATCGTCGTGCAGATCGTCGATGACGTGCCAAAAGCCGTGAACGACAGCAACGTCGGTGCGGCGTCGGAGACCGCGTTGACGCTCAATGGCAACGTGCTGACCAACGACATTCAGGGCGCGGACCTTGTCGCCACCGGACCGAACGCCGGTCCTGTGACCCCCGGCACCTTCACCGGGACGTACGGCACGCTGGTCCTGAATGCCAACGGCACCTACACCTACACCCTCAACGCCAATGATGCTGACTTCAAAAACCTGCACGGCGGCGGCAACGGCACGGAAACCTTCGCCTACACCATCACCGATTCGGACGGCGACACCAGCACCGCCAACCTGGTGCTGAACATCCACAACAACGACGATCCGGTCGTGCTCAACGGCCTCAACGTCAATGGCGGCGAGCTGACTGTCTACGAGAAAAACCTCAGTGACGGCACCAGCCCCAACACCCCGGCGCTGACCCAGAGCGGCACTTTCACCGTCACCGCGCTGGACGGTTTGCAAACCCTCGATGTCGGCGGCATTCATGTGGTCGCGGGCGGCGTGGCGGCTGGCTTCCCGCAATCGATCGTGACGCCGTTGGGCAGTACGCTGACCATCACCGGTTACAACGCGAGCACCGGCGTGATCAGCTACAGCTACACCCTGGTGGACAACGAAACCCATCCGACCGCCAACGGTGCCAACAGCCTCACCGAGAACTTCAATGTGGTAGCGACGGACACCGACGGCAGCACCGCGTCGGGGCAGATCAACGTCAACATCGTCGATGACTTGCCGACGGCGGCACCCGATACCGGCACCGCCATTGAAGGCTCGACCATCAACATCAGCGTGCTCGGCAACGACGTGCTCGGTGCCGACGGCGCGGCAGCCGGCGGTGCAGTGATCGGCGTGCGCGCTGGCAGCAACACGGCCACTTCGGCGGTGGGCGGCCTGGGCACCAATATCAACGGCACCTACGGTTACTTGACCCTGGATGCGGCGGGCAACGCCGTCTACCACAGCAACCCGAACTCGGTTGGCGTGGCGGGGGCCACCGACACGTTCGTCTACACCGTGCGTGATTCCGACGGCGATGAAAGCACCACCACTATCACCATCAACGTCACCGACAGCGCCCTCAAAGCGGTGGTCGATCAGGACGTGACGGTCTTCGAAAAAGCCCTCGACCTGAGCAAGGATGGCCTGGACCTGGCACCCGGCACGGTCACCGGCAGCGACCCGACCAGCACGGGCGAAACCGCCACCGGTACGCTGGTCGGTTCGGTCACCGGCGGTACTGGCACGTTTACCTACAGCCTGGTCGGCAGTGCCACCGGGACCTACGGGCAAATCCTGATCAACCCGGACGGCAGCTACACCTACACCCTGACCTCGGCGCCGAAAACCTCGCCGGGTGCCAACGACGGGCCGAATACCCTGAGCGAAAGTTTCACCTACAAAGCCACCGATGCGCTGGGCAATAGCACCACCAGCACTATCGTGGTGAACATCGTCGATGACGTGCCAAAAGCCGTGGCGTCGGACCGTTCGGTAACCGCGGTGGAAGTCGATTCCAACCTGCTGCTGGTAATCGACGTCTCCGGCAGTATGGCCGACGCCTCCGGGGTCCCAGGCCTGTCGCGGCTGGCGCTGGCGAAGCAGGCGATCAGTGCCTTGCTCGACAAATACGACGACCTGGGCGATGTGAAAGTGCAGATCGTCACTTTCAGCAGCAGCGCCACCGACAAAACCACCGTGTGGGTTGATGTCGCAACGGCCAAGTCGATCATCGCCGGACTCACCGCTGGCGGTGGCACCAACTACGACGCGGCTGTGGCGACCATGCAAACCGCGTTCAATACGTCGGGCAAACTCACCGGGGCGCAGAACGTCGGGTATTTCTTCTCTGACGGCAAACCTAACGAAGGGGACATTGGCACGGCGGACGAGGCCGCGCTGAAAAACTTCCTCGACGCCAATGGCATCAAGAACTATGCAATCGGCCTGGGCAATGGCGTCAGCAACGCCAACCTCGACCCGCTGGCCTATGACGGCAGCACCCACACCAACACCAACGCGGTGGTGGTGACCGATCTGAATCAACTCAACTCGGTGCTCTCGGGCACCGTGCAGGGCGCACCGGTCACCGGCACGCTGCTGGAGGGCGGTACGTTCGGCGCCGATGGCGGCTTCATCAAAACCCTGGTGGTCGATGGCACCACGTACACCTATGACCCAAGAGGCAACAGCAATCAGGGCGCGCTGACGTTCAGTGGCACCAACCACGGCACGTTCAACACGGTGAACAACACCATCAGCATCGCCACCAACAACAGTGGCACGCTGGTAGTGAACCTGGACACCGGCGAGTACACCTACACCTCGCAGAAAACCACTGCGGTGGTGATCACCGAAAACATCGGCTTCACCGTCAGCGACAACGACGGCGACCTGGCCAGCTCGACGCTGACCGTCAAAGTCATCCCGAACGCGCCACCGGTGGCGGTCGATGACCACATCATCACCAACGTGCTGTCGAGCAACATTGTGGTGCCGGGCGAGCTGCTGCTGGCCAACGACACCGACGCCAATGGCGACCCGATGACGGCAACCCCGACCACCTTCAACACCGGTTGGGTGGCCAAGGGCGCGGACTTCACCGGCACGGGCGCCATCAGCTTCACTGGCACCGGCAACAACGCCGCCAACCAGGCGCTGGCGGATGTGCGTAATTTGTTCGCGGCGAACTCGGCAGCGATGACCGCCGTGCTGGTGATCAGCGGCTACCTGGGCGCGGTGACGACGTCCAACGCCAACGATGAAGACCTCATCACCGTCAAGCTGAAACAGGGTGAGACCCTCAACCTGGACCACAACCTGGCGGCCGGTCACGTCACCATGGAGTACTCGCTCAATGGCGGTGCGTTCGTGAGCATCGCCGACGGCGGGACCATCACGGCGACGTCCGATGGCACCTACCAGATCCACGTCACCAACATCACCAACACCAGTGGCAGCAACACCACGGGGTCCGAGAACTATCAGCTGACCATGACCGTCAACTACGCCGGGGCCCACGACCTCACCCCGGATTACCACGGCACCTACACCGCCAACGACAACCATGGCGGCAGCGACACGGCGAACGTGACCATCAGCTACCAGGACGGCCACACCCTCACCGGTACTTCGGGCGATGACGTGTTGGTGGCCGGCACCGGCAACAACATCCTCAACGCGGGCGACGGCAACGACGTGCTCACCGCCGGCAGCGGCAACAACGAACTGCACGGCGGCGCCGGCAACGACTTGTTGTACAGCGGACCGGGCAACGACCTGCTCGACGGCGGCAGCGGCATCGACACCGCGAGCTACGCCCATGCCACGGCGGGCGTCACTGTCAACCTGGGCCTGCTCACTGCGCAGAACACCCTCGGCGCGGGCACCGACACCCTCACCGGCATCGAAAACCTGGTGGGTTCCAACTTCAACGACACCTTGACCGGAGACAGTAACAACAACGTGATCAACGGCGGCCTGGGCAACGACACGCTCAATGGCGGTGGCGGCGACGACCTGCTGATCGGCGGCCTGGGCAACAACACCCTCACCGGCGGTGCGGGTGCCGACACCTTCCAGTGGCTGGCCGGCAACAGCGGCCACGACGTGGTCACCGACTTCACTCCAGGCACCGACAAACTCGACCTGTCACAACTGCTGCAAGGCGAAAACGGCACCACCGCCTCGCTGGATGACTACCTGCACTTCACCGTTACCGGCAGCGGTGCGAGCCTGGTCACCAGCATCGACGTCAGCGCCATGGCCGGCGCCACGCCAACCCAGACCATCGACCTGGCCGGCGTCAACCTGGCCAGCCACTACGGCGTCACGCCGGGCGCGGGCGGGGTGGTCGCAGGCGGGCATGACACGGCGACCATCATCACCGGCATGCTCAATGACCACTCGTTGAAGGTGGACACGGTTTGATGCAGTAGGGCAGAAACGACCAACCCCGCCATTCCCGAAAGGGAGTGGTGGGTTTTTTGTGGTCTGGCTTTTAGTCATGCGGTGGCTGCAGGAATGCCTTCGCGAGCAGGCTCGCTCCCACAGTGGATCTCATTTCCCTGTGGGAGCGGGCTTGCTCGCGAAGAGGCCATGTCAGTTGATAGAGATGTCGGCTGACCCACCACCTTCGCGAGCAGGCTCGCTCCCACAGTTGATCTCATTCCCCCCTGTGGGAGCGAGCCTGCTCGCGAAGAACGATAACGCGGTGTCGCTGGTAAACCACTGGAACGCGCTAGCCTTGCGGGTCGAGGTTATCCAGCGCCCGATTAACCGTCAGCTCACCCAGCATGATGATCTGCGTGATGCCAAGCAGTGTGTTGCTGTGTGGGCCTTCAAGAGGTCACTGGCCATGACATTGGCCGAGGCCAGTGATTCGCAGGCGTGGGCCAACAGGGATTCGGTTTTGATATCGGGAGAGACGAAGAAGAATGGACTGGGTTTACGCGGGGGATTGGGCGTGGCTTTGAACATGTGAAGCTCCTTGATTGCTGGAGCTGCCACCGTTCGCGGTCAAACGAGTCAGGGTGGCAGCTGTACGCGGGTTGACCGACCGGAAATCAAGGGATCCGGCACACCCGAAGGTGTCCCACGCACAGCCACCGCAACACGATAGTTCAGGCAACCTGAACCAGGTTCGGACGCTTGTGCGCCTTGATTGAGTCGGACGGTCAAGTCCGGTCGCTGATTTCAGCGACCCGGCAACGATAAAGTCCGACCCCATGGCGCACAAGCGGCGGATTCTGGCGCAGCTGTAGGCAGCGACGCAAGGATGTGTAGCCGACTTCTGTGTCTGGAAATGCCGGTTAAACAGCCGTGTTTATGTTTCCCTCAAAGCAACCTGACGCAAACGGGGAATCCCGACGAGCGGTAGCAAAACCTGTAATTTCTGACAGTAGGCAACACCGCTTCTCAGAGCCTTAAATGAACCCAGTTCTTCAACCTTCGCGCAGTGTCGCGATAAGGCCCATACGACTGGTATCAACCCTCATCAGGGAAGGCTCAAGATGTCCACGCCCAAAAAACCCATCGATCCACAGGCACTTGAAGACTCGCCCAGTGCTGATATGGACGCGCCGCAGGTGCCGGCAGTTTTGGACCCGAGTGATCCGGAAGGGTTACTGCCGATCAGGGCATTGGGGCGTGATTTGAATGTCGAGTTCATGGGGTGGGACTTCACTACGGTGCCTAACCGTATCGATCGCGTGGAGCTGGGATTCACTCCATTCGGTTCAACCTTCGTTATGGTCAATGAGCGCTTATACCCCTCCCTGATCACTGTTCCATTACCGCAAACCCTCACGGTTCCGCGTGGGCTTTTGCAGGGAGGGGTGTATGAAGTGTCGCTCAGGGTTTCTCCCAGCATGGTCAATCCTAAAGAGTCACGTCGAAGAAAAATCACCATCGACCTGACAAAACCCAACTTCGGCAACATGCCCGACGCCGTGATATTTCCTCTGGAGTTGAACGGCACTATCACCGAAGACTACCTGAACACACACGGGCAAGTGATCGTCGAAGTGCCTTTTTATGGCGATGTCACGGCCACTGACCGGGCTTTGTACTACTGGACCGACAAAGCAATTCCCCCTGACACCGAAACGCCGATTCGTGAACAGGAGTTCAGCCAGCAAGACATTGATAACAACTTTCTGGCCATCACGGTATACGCCGATGAGATTCGCGCTTGGCCGCCGGGCCCGTGCTTCATGTATTACTTTCTCAGGGATCGGGCGGGGAATATCGGGCCCAGATCGAGAATGTCGCCGATTACTGTCGACCGTACACCGCTACCGGGGGCGCTGCTGCCACCCAGGGTGCCACTGTCCCCTCGCGGTTTGATTGACCGTCAACATGCGCGGGACGATGTGTGGGTGGAAATCGATCCATACGATTTTCCAAGCTCGGCGCAATCGATCGTTGTTGATTGGAACGCCACCACACTGCCTGACTTCCCGGTCGATCCGGCGGGTTTCCCGTTAAAAATTCCTGTCCCGTGGTCGACGTTGCATGCCCTGGGTGACGGGCCATTGCGCGCACTGGTCAGCTACCGGATCCGCTTTCCCGGCCTGGGGCCGCCGTCACCGTCGATCTCGGTACCGGTCAACCTGACTGTTGCGGGGCCGGATCACCCAGGTGCCCCAGCGTTGATCAATGATCGGTTGGCGAAACTGGAGATCCGTGGCCAGAACTCCGATATCCCCAACACCTTGCTCGGCATCGATTATGGCTTGCCGGCGAAGGCGACGCTGACGCTCTTTGACGGTCCAGAACCTTACGACGAGATCAAAGTGTACTGGGGGCGGGTTGTCGATGCGGTGGACAGCTACGAAGTTCAATTCGGGGATATAGCCGGAAAGCCGCTGGAGTTCGAAATACCGTGGAGCGCCATTGATCAAGACAAGTCCAACCCGCATGTGCCGGTGTACTACACCACCAGCAATAGCGTGAACCTGCAGGAGTCGCAGCGGACCGAAGTCGATGTGTCCATTGTCACTATCGATGACCTCAAAGAGCCGACGTTTCCTCATGCTGGAGTACAGCGGGTGCTTCATTGCTGTTCGGTGCCAAGAATATGGAATGGGGTGACCGTGCGTATCCCCAGCCATCCTGCCTTTGAAACGGATGATGAGGTGATCGTGCATTGGCAGGGGTGCAGAAGCGAGAACGGAAGTGATCCTATAGACGGGACATATGCAGCGATACCCAGGACACTCAATGATGACGACGTTAACGACGGATTTGATTTAGTTATCACCGACTACGAGACGTTGATTGCACCAATGGTAAATAGAGGTTCTGCGCTTGTTTATTATGAGCTGTTTAAAAAGAACGGAGGGATAGGAACGTCACCTGATAATGATGTGATTATCAATAGAACGATGCCCAGCGGAGAAATATGTTCGCCAACTCATGAAGTGTGGTGTGACGCCGACGGGGCGGGAGCTGATGACAGTTTTTAAGATATAAGCAGTGCTTTTGAGTTTGAAGTGAGCTTGACGTGTGCGGCTGCGTGTTTGTTTGAAAAAATACTTAATATTAAATCGTATTCTGTTACTTAGGAGATTGACGAGATGACTCGGTATAAGAAAGTTGTGGATAATGATCCGGGCCGTGCCGCACTGAGGGCCATACGGTCTTCCAGGTCGGTGACGGCTTTTTCGCCACCCGAACTGCAAGGCTTACTATCTAATGTAGATGGGGATGAACCGAATAAGCTACCATTGGAACTGACTAATGTTGATAACGAAGTTTTGATAACAGACCTTCCAGATACATCAACCGGAAGGGCTATATCTTTTCAACTTTTGTGGGGTGGTGCACTTGTCGGGGACCTTGTGGAAACTGTAACGCCAGTAACACTACCTGTTTCCTTGACATTGCCTGCCGCCGAGACGTTTACACAAAAAAGATCCAATCTGAGCTATCGGATGATCTATGGGGGAAATCAAACCGATTGGTATCCGCCCATTCCAATTTATATCGACAAAGAACCCCCGGATAGGGGGCTGCCAAGTCCGTCCGCAATACTTCCACCTGCCATAGTCGATGGGCGTGTGACCGCCGAATATGTGCAGGCTAACAATGGATTGAAGATCCAGATTCCCATTCCTACGGACACGAAGACGGGAGACGTAGTGGAGGTCTTCTACGGTGACAGCGATCCCGCAAAAAACATAGGACGATATACAGTAAAAGTTCCGGTAGATCGGGACCCGGAAATATTTGTGACGTTGATTTATCCCGAGTTTGTTCTTGCAGGAGAGGGCGCCAAAATCATCTATTACGTTTGGCGCGATCGTGTCGGTAACATAGGGCCTCACTCCTACGAAACGAAAGTCAAATCTATACACCGTGCGGAGCCGAGTAACCTGATGGCGCCGCAGGTGCCTGTTGCAGACCCGGTCATCGATGTGAAAGACGCATTTCCTACGACGACGGTTGTCATTCCCTTGTATGACGATCACCAGGCGACAGACACTATTGTTGTGACATGGGGGACCCGGGAACAGTCGCCGAAACAAGTGGGCAACAATGATCCGGTGTTTGTTGAGGTGCCCTATTCCGAGGTGAGTTTTGGCGGGCCAGGACCTATTAACGGTTTGCCGGTTACCTATTCTGTCTGGCGCTCCGGCCTTGAGTACCCCGAAGGAACCGGGATAACCGTTAATGTGGACTTGCGCAGCCCTGGAACACCACCACCACCTGATCCGACGGATCCGGAAGTGGGAAACCCAAACTTGAAACCAGTGAATGTATATGGCGCCGTAACAACAACTCCAGTCAATACACTCCTTCCAGACGATGCGGGGCAACCGGCCACGGCCAAGGTAGAGATTGATGTAATCCGTAATGCTGGGGATCTCTATACCCTGTTCTGGAATGGAATTCCTGTCAGCGGTCCTGACGGAACATTTCTTGATGATCTTTCTGAGCCGGATGATTATGAAATTGAATTTGTAATACCGTGGGATGATGTTGAGGACGCAGGAAATAATAGTGAGTTACCTGTTCATTATGAAATAACTAATCCGGCGTTCCCGTCCAACCCCAATCCGTCTTTGCGTCAGAAAGTTAATGTGTACGTTTTGCCGGTAAATCTGCCTCCTCCCGTCATCAATTACACGGTAACTATACAAGGTACAGAGTTTTTGAATTGTTCTTCGTTAAGGACTATTCCCAATGTGGGCCGTGCGGCAGTTGTCAGTGTGAACGGAGGGGGGCCGTTGCAGAGGGACATGGTGCTGACGTTTGAATGGACCGGGAATACGTACGATAGTTCTGGTAGTCCTATGCCTGTTACTCCTTATGAGTTTACAAAAACACTGATTGGTAATGAGCATTTGGAAGGTTTTATTGTATATATACCTCTGCTAATACTTGAGCGAATCAGAGACGGTAGCGGCAGTATTAAATACACCGTGGAAGTTAACGGACGAGATGAACCCTCTGATTCCCATGATGTGGAGGTCGTGGTGCGTGACGGCGCCGGGAACTCCTGCCCGATAACTTAAACGTCAGAAGAGAAAAATTGAAAAGGGGAGGGCTGGTGTCTTCCCCTTTTTATTTGGGTTGATTGTTACGGTGTTTTATGTGTCGGTATAGAGGGGGTAATTGTTCGAATTGATTTTATGGAGTTGTAGTCGCATTTCAGGATTTTTCCTACATAACGAGGCGGTATAACTCGTTAGCATACGCACCTTTACGGTCAAGCCATTAATGGATAGGTTTGGGAGTCAGTAATTATGCGAAGCTTATTTTTATTTTTTAATCAGTATCGATGGTCGCACTGGCTGGTATTGTCTCCGGTGTTGGTCATTAGTTCGCCCGGTCTGGCAGTGACAATTGTGGGGCCAGGACAAACGTTAAACATCGCGGGAACCACCGCGCCGGACAATTATCTGGTTCGCAACGGGGGAGTGCTGCGTGCCAACAGCGCGCAAACGTTCGAAATCTCCGTTGAATCGGGTTCTACCCTTGAAGCGGTGGGCGGTACTTATGCCGGACGCAATAGAGCGCGAGGCATCACTGTTACCAACAGTCAGGCAACTCTTACCGACATCATCGTGAGCGGTGGCGTGTCGGGCCTGACATTCAACCGACAGGGCACCAGTGTGACGGGGTCAACGGGACGTGTGACGGGCAGTATTGTCAGTGGTGACAGCGCGGGTATCTCCCTTAGCGGGATGAGCAGCGTCGAGCTGATCGATACTCGGGTCACGGCGAATCTGGCGGACAGCGTCGGCCTCCAGTTTTTCGGGGGGGATTTGCGCGCCAGCCAGAATACGATTATCAGCGGCGGTGAGAACGGTGTACGGATGGATGAAGACAGCGCACGACTGGGCATCAGTCGTCTGGTGCTGGACGCTTCCAGTGTAGAAGGGCGGGCGGGCTCAGCGATTGTTGTCGACCAAGGCATCGAGGCCACGATTCAGGTCCAGAACAACTCGACCCTGCTCAGCGGCAACGGCATCCTGCTCGATGTGCTGGATGCCTCCACCGCTAATCTGTTCGTGGCCAGCAGCACCCTAGAAGGCAACGTTCAAGTCGCTGGTAACAGCACTGTAAACCTCACCCTGGATCAGGCCCGTCTAACCGGTGACGTACTGGCAGGCAGCGGCTCATCCGCCAATGTCGTGCTGCAAAACCAATCGGTCCTTGAAGGTAATGTTCGCCTCACGGGGGCCACGGGGGAGGTCACCCTGGATCAAAGCACCATGACCGGTGACGTATTGGCAGACAGCGGCTCATCCGCCAATGTCGTGCTGCAAGACCAATCGGTGCTTGAAGGCAATGTTCACCTCACGGGGGCCACGGGCGAAGTCACCCTGGATCAAAGCACCATGACCGGTGACGTACTGGCAGATAACGGCTCATCCGCCAATGTCGTGCTGCAAGACCAATCGGTGCTTGAAGGCAATGTTCACCTCACGGGGGCCACGGGCGAAGTCACCCTGGATCAAA
>NZ_JBIUXZ010000002.1:0-40733 GCF_044744265.1 Pseudomonas sp. NPDC087342 | reverse complement strand
AAGCACCATGACCGGTGACGTATTGGCCGACAGTGGCGCCACCGCCGACGTATTGCTGCGCAATCAGTCGCAACTCAACGGTAACGTGCAACTCATCGGCAACAGCACCGTCAACCTCGACCTTGACCAAAGTCGCATGACCGGTGATGTGTTGGTCGAAAACAACTCCATCGCCAATGTGTTGCTGCAAAACCATTCGCAACTGATCGGACGTCTGGATGGGGTCAACGGCGTGACGATTAACAGCCAATCCAGCTGGACCCTGACCGGCAACGACTCGATCGGCGCCTTGGCCATGAACAGTGGCTCGGTCAGTTTCGGCGCCGCTGGTACCGACACGTTTTATCAATTGAACGTCGGTGCCCTGGCCGGCAACGGCACCTTCGCGATGAAGGGCGATTTTGTCACTGGCGAACGTGATCTGCTGAACGTCACGGGCGTGGCCACCGGTGATTTCGACCTGGCGGTTCGCGCTTCGGGCCTCGATGCGACGTCACCTCAGCAACTGACTCTGGTGCACACGGCGGCGGGCGATGCGCACTTTTCATTGCTCAATGGCCCGGTGGACGTGGGGGCGTTCTCGTACGCACTGTCGAGCATCACCGATGGCGCAGGCGCAACCGAGTGGTTCCTCGACCCCACCACCAAAACCATCAGCCCCGGTGCACAATCGGTGCTGGCCTTGTTCAATGCCACCCCGACTATCTGGAACAGCGAATTGACCTCGATGCGCAGCCGCATGGGCGAACTGCGGTTGAACAACGGCCAGTCCGGCGCCTGGATACGCAACTACGGCAACAAGGTCAACGTCGCCGACGGTGCGGGCCTGGGTTATCAGCAAACGCAACAGGGGATGTCCCTCGGCGCTGATGCACGGTGGGGCGACAGCCAATGGCTGGTCGGCGTGCTGGCGGGCTACAGCCGATCGGATCTGGACGTCAATCGCGGCACCTCCGGCACAGTCGACAGTTACTACCTGGGGTCGTACGCCACTTGGCTCAATGCCAGCGGCTATTACTTTGACGGCGTGCTCAAGCTCAACCGCTTCCAGAACGAAGCGAAAGTCAGCCTCAGCGATGGCAGCCGCACCAAGGGCAACTACAACGCCATGGGCGTGGGTGCTTCGGCGGAATTCGGTCGGCATATCAAACTGGACGACGGCTACTTCGTTGAACCGTTCACCCAATGGTCGGCGGTGGTCATTCAGGGCCGCCATTATGATCTGGACAACGGCATGGAGGCCGACGGCGACCGCGCGCGCTCACTGCTCGGCAAGCTCGGGGCCACGGCCGGGCGCAGCATTCCCTTGAGCGGGGGCGGTGTCGTGCAGCCCTATGTGCGTGCGGCGATGGTGCATGAGTTCGCCAGGAACAACGAGGTGCAGGTCAACGATAATCGGTTCAACAACGACCTGTCGGGTTCCCGGGCGGAGTTCGGGGCAGGGGCGTTGGCAGGGTTGTCCGAAAAGCTGCAGCTGCATGTTGATCTGGATTACGGCAAGGGCGAGCAGATTGAACAGCCGTGGGGGGTGAATGTTGGGTTGAGGTATTTTTGGTGATGGGTTGCAGGGTTTAAAAAAAAACGCCTCGCGGATTGCGGGGCGTTTTTTTACTCGGGGAATATATAACGATGACTGTCGGGCTAGAGATTGAGCAGGACACGATGGGAGCTGCGAATGGTGCGCTGGCAGACGCCAAAAACTGTAGGAGCTGAGCTTGCTCGCGATGGCGGTGGGTCATTCAACATTGATGTCGCCGGATACGCCGCCTTTGCGGGCAAGCCTCGCTCCTACAGTGGATCACGGTCGAACACAGATTTTTCCGCCACGGAAAATCCCCTGTGAGAGCCGGGCTTGCCCGCGATGAGGCCGGCACATTCACCCTCGAATCAAACTGTCAGCCCTGCGCCCGAATCTGCCGCCCCAACACATCCATCACATCACAGCCATCGCGCAACAACATCGCCGCCGCATTGGCCAGTTGCTGCACATCCGCGCCCTTGGCCCGAGTGATATCCAGACTGGCCAGGCTTTCCATCATCTGCGTCACCGCCAGAAACCGCGTGGCGGCATTGCTGTGCAAAACATCCAATGGCGCTTGCGTGGCCACCAGCAACACCGGGATGTCGCAGTCGTTGTTGGTCATCGGCATATGCGGATTCATGCCTCACCTCCCGCTTGCGCGGCGTGCATGCCGTCGATGGAGGCCTGGAGCAATGAACGCGCAGTGCCGAGCATTTGCTTGCTGGCCCAGCGCAACGTCGCGATGTGTTCCGGGCGGGTGGCGTTTGGGGCTTGATGGGCGAGGGCTTCGGCGCAGCTGAGGTAGACCGAGGCGTGTTCCAGAGCGTCGAGCAGCGGGATGCCGGGTTGTACGGCGAAGAGGTGATGGTCGACGTGGTCGCAGGGGGCGAAGGGGGTGGATTTTGTGGTTGGCTCAGCCATTGGTGTAACTCCTTGGTAGTCAAAGAGCTGCCACTTAATCGCCGTCAAACGAATTGGGTGGCAACTGTGCGCAGGTTGACGGACCGGTCCAAGTACCCGGCGCACTCGAAAGTGCCCCGCACACAGTCACCATTGAGATTTGCGTCGGGCACGAGTGCACGAGCAAGTTGGAGAACTATGCGCGCTTGGAATTACCAGGCCGTCAAACCCGATCACGAATGAGTCGTGACAGGCGCGAGGATAGGGAGAGAGGGCAGGGCAGTCAACCTGGACAAGGCCGGAAATAGCTACATCGTCTGTAGGTATGTTCCGACCCTGACCAATGTCATCTGTGGCGAGGGGGGGCTTGTCTTCCCCCCCTACAACTCCTTCTGCCTATATATAGGTACTGAATGAAGTACCGCATCGTGAGGCAAATTCGTACAGTAAAGCTTTGTAGATTAAATTAGCTTAGTGTAAAGACTGAGATGGCATCTTCCCCTCCCCGGTGAGATGCATAGATATGGGAGTTGTCTGGTGCGGTGGCTAGGGTGTCTATCCTCAACTCCTGGGTAATGTTGTTTGCGATACTGTATGTCGCTGTTTCAATGGTCGTGAGGTTGCGATCGAAATTGGTGCTGATATAGATAAATGATCCATTTGGGCTTGCGGCAATACTTCCCGCATTTCCGTATTGAATACTCGCCACTATTGTGGAGCTTGAGAAATCAAACACGGCTATATTTCCGTCTGTCATGTCGAGGACGTAACCATGAGTGTTGGTGGCAGCTGCCCGCCACCACCTACCTCTCGGCAAATCAATGCGCGTTATTTGGTTGTTGGATGTGTTTATTACAACTAGCTCTTGACTGCCGCCATCAAGACTATAAGTACAGCACAGTCGAATGCCATCAGGCGTTATTGCAAGAGATGATGGTCCCGATCCATCGGCTATCGTCGCAATTATTTCCTCTCTAGTCGTATCTATTACATATATTCCCTTCGACGAGCCAGCATAAGCTCGAGTTCCGTCTGGGCTAAAGACGATGAAATTGCGCAAACCTGGAGCGGGGATTCTTTTGGTCTCAGTGTTCGTTGCTATATCAATGATGCCTATATAAAGAGGTTCGTTGTTCACGTTGATAATATAAGCTTTCCTGTCGTTCGGGCTGACGGCGAATTTTGTAATAGATCCTGAGAGGGTGATTGTATTTATCAATGTATTTGTTGTTGTATCAAAAATGTACATGGCGTGAGAGGAAATGGCATAAAGTCTGGTGCTATCTTTGTTGACAATTAAACCTGAAACGCCGGCGACGCCTCTAATAACTTCAACCGTGTAATGAATAATCCTTAGTGTTCGGGCGTCTGATTCCGGTAACGTGCCGTCAACGGCCTTGACAGTGTAACTGTGATTGCCTGGTGTCTGGTTTGCCACCGTATCTTCCCAGTCCCCGCTCTCGTCAACGTCGATCGTGTTTATTGCAATACCGTTATCGCGCAGTTCGATTTTCTTGTTAGCTGTCGCCTTACCGCTGAACTTTAGTGATGTCTCGAAAGTAGAGGCGTTATCGGGAATATCGGCACCACTTGAGGCGCCCTTCACCGAGGTAATGGTCGGGTCAATCAGTGCAGTCGTGAGGACGGTATACACCCGGTCAGGGAATACAGTTGCATTATCCTCGATGTTGCTTTTATCCATCGCCACCTTGAACTTGATCGTTAGCCTACTGTTGTCAGCCAGTGCCATAAGTTGACTCTTGCCAATGTTGTGAGGCCAGTACCCCTGATTAATCCAGATGGAGTTAACTTGGCTACCGTCGCCGGACCAACGAGCACTGATGTAATCGGTGCCGTCTGCGTTTTTGCCATGCAGGCTCATCCACACATGCTGGCCAGCAGCGATCAATGGCCAGAGCAGGCCATGGATAGTGGCGTTACTGCCGGCCAGGTTACTTACGTCCAGTACGTCGTTTTCGTCGGCCTGTATAAAGATGGGCGAGTTCAATTCCGAAGCGGGCAACGTGCCTACGTTTAAGATTAATGGCAGTGACGGTACCGGTTGCTCACTGCCACGGGTGACGCTATAGGTCACGACCACGGGTTTGTTCAAGTTGAATGCCACCACCGAATTTGGCAGGGATATTTCTTTGGGGCCCAAGTTCTCGACATTGAACGCTGCCGTGGTGTGTGAACCTCCAGTCCCAACGCCACTCGCGCCGGTCCAGGTGACGGTGATCTTGTCCCCGACCCGCATGTCGTAATCCACAATGGCGGTCAGGGTGTCTTTCGCGGCTACCGGGTTGAGAGATACGCCGTTCGGCGCTTCCTTGATAGTCGGCGCAGCCCAATCCGGCAACGCATTGCCAACACTCAACACCCGCTTGCGAGAAAACCGTGTCGCCTCAGTCCCGCGCTTGCGGTAGTAATCCACTTCCACCGTGCCATTGACGTTGGGATGAATATGCTCCGCGCTGACCAGAAACGGCACCGGTTTGCCGGCGGTCTGGGTGGTCAGGGGGATTTCATACAGCGGATGCGCACCAGTGACCGAACCGGTCCAGCGCAGGCCGACGGTGTCGCCCGGCAGAGTATCCCCCGGCACGTTGAACGGCGCGATGACGTTGGCGCCGTTCGGGGTTTTTTCCGGTAGCAGCACATCGCCGTCGGCTTCGGTGATCTCCGCCCGGTTGAAGTCGGGCAGGGCCACGCCGACGTTGAGGTTCAGCGGCAGGGATTCGCGTTCGCTGCGCACCGTCAGGTCATCGTTGGCCACCACGTAGTAGAGCTTCAGGGTGCCGCCGCCCAACGGGGCGATTTCGCTGCCGGGCAGGTCGCGGGTGATGGCTGATCGGCCGTCGCTGTCGGCGACGATGATGGGGATCGGGTAGTAGGTTTCGCTGCCGCCCGGACGTCGGCCCTGGCAATGGATAGTGATCAGGTCCCCGGTTTTTCGACCTTCAAAGTACGGCACGGAAATGGTCGCGTAAGGTGCATCCGCCGGCAGGGTACCGCCGGGGGCTTGCGCCACGCTCGGTGCGGCTAAACGGTCGATGGCGCCGCGCACGCTGACGCTGGCGTTTTTCGATGGGCGATCCGCCTCGCCGCTGCGGATGCGCACATAGGAGGCCGTGGCGTAGCCTTGGGCGATGGCTTTGACGGCGGCGTTGGGGATGGTGAAGTCGAGCTGAAAGGGCACAAAGTCCACCAACTTCACCAGCGGTCCGACGATGATCGGTGAGCCTTGGGCAGGGGTGCCGGTCCAGGTCAGCCGGACGGTGTCGCCCACTGCGAAGTCCGCGACAGGGGTATAGACCCGCACGTTCACATCGTCATCGCCCAACTGATCGAGGTCGATGCTGTTGGTCGGCCGACCCGCCACCAGCACCAGCGGCGCATCCAGCCGATTGCCGCCCAGATCCACCAGCACGTAACTGAGTTTCGCCCATGGCGCGCGTTCATCCGGGCGGTTGTCGACGCAGTCGATGACCTGAAAGGTCACCACCACGCGCGGGCCATCCCCGGCGGCTTCGATCACGGCGCGGGTGAAGGTGATGATGATCGGGTTGTTGACCGGGTCGTTGACTTGCGCCTGGGTCACCGGGTAATGCATGACTTCCTGACTGCCCCAGCGGCAGACGATGCGGTCGTACGCGGTCATGTGCTGGTAGGGCTCGATGCGCATCTGCACGCCGCGGTTCGCGATATCGGCGTCGACACCGCCGGAGGTGTCCGTGAGGAAGCTGTACTTGAACCCGGAATGCCCCTCTTCAGGGCTGTCGTCATAACCGCCGGGGCGGGTGGTTTTGACAAGGTAGGTTTCCAGCGGCACCGAAGGCTCCGGGGTCTGGCCGCGTCGCGTGACCCGGTAAAACACCGGCTCCGCGTCGCCCTCCAGAACCTGACCGCGAGGGATCCAGAGCACCACTTGTTTATCCACTTCGTGATCAAACTCGATGGTTTTACTGACGGCCGGCGAGGTGAGGCTTTGCCAAGTCACATCAACCTGATCGCCAATCCCCATGACGGTCCAGGGCGGGATGATGCACTGCAGATTCCCTTCGAGGGCCCGAATCGGAATCCCGCCGGTGTAGCGCCGCGGGTCGGCCAGGGTGGTGCTGGATGGGAAGTACGGCGGACGCAAAGCCAGGGGTGCGCTGGACGCTTCGGACTCAACTGCCGGGAATTTGGTCATGGGAATGCTCCTTCACCGCAAAACGGGGGTGGCCGGAAGGGGCCAGCGGGATGGAGGTATCAAGCGGGAAAGGGTGGTGGGCTGGCTACTGTCAGATCTGACAGTAGCGACGAACGGCAAGGCTGAAACGTACGCCCGAATCCGTAGGAGCAAGGCTTGCCCGCGAAGAACGATAACGCGGTCTACCGGCGAATTCACATCGGCTCGGGCGGCCCGATCAATCGGCCCATCACCCCGAACAATCCCAGCTCCCGAATCACCTCCAATTCCCCCTGCGTCTCGACCATTTCCGCAATCAACGGTAAATCGATGCTGTTGGTGGCGCGGAAAATCGCCTCGATGAACAGGCGTTTATCACTGTGCTCATCAATCCCCCGAATGTAGCTCCCATCAATCTTCAAGTACGCCAACCCCAACTGAGTGAGGTTGCCGATCTGGCTGAAGCTACCGCCAAAATGCTGCAAGCCGATGCGGTAACCGGTGCTGAGCAAACTGTGGCTCAGGCGCTGTAATTCGTCCGGGGGCGGCAGTTGGCGTTCGTCGATTTCCAGGATCAGCAGCGGCGCCAGTTCCGGCAGGGAGTCGAGGGTTTGCAAGATCTGTTGCAACGACTGCGGGTCGCGCAAGGTGGTGCCGGACAAACTCAGCGCAAGGGGCCAGCGGTTGACGGCGAGGTAGTCGAGGGTGGCGTCAAGCATGGCCAGGTCGAAGCGGGCCGACCAGCCGAGGCGTTCGATCCAGGGCAGGAAGTGTCCGGCGGCAATCGCTTCACCGTGCGGGTCGAGCAGGCGCGCGAGTACTTTGTGGTGCAGCACTTGGCTGGTGTCGGCGCATTGCACCACCGGTTGGAAATACAGCTGCAATTTGCCGTGGGTGAGGGCGTCGTCGATCCAGTTGCGCCAGTCGTGCTGGGATTGGTTCGGCGCAGTGTTGGCGTGATCGAGGTGCACCCATGGTCGCTCGGGATTCTGCTGGGCCTGGGTCAAGGCCTGATCGAGGCGTAGCAATACATCGCCCGCCGGCTCACCCGGTTGGTAGGCGACGATACCCAAATGCGCCACGGGCATGCTGTCGCTGGCACCGGTCAGGCGCAGATTTTCCAGGGTAGCGCTGATTTCAGCGCACAGGCGCGCGGCGTCCTTGTCGTCGAGGCCCGGCGTCAGCAGGCTGAACTCGCCGCCACGATTGCGCGCCGCCAGCCAGGTGCGCCGCTCGGGGAGTTGTGTCAGGCGTTTGAGCAACTCGCCGACGGCACCGATCAAGGCATCGGTGCGTTGGCCGCCCAAACGCTGGTTGAGGCCCGCGAGGTCGTTGATCCGCAGCATCAGCAAGTGGCCGTCGCTGCTCTGTTCGCTGACCAGCAAATGGTCGGCCAGTTGCTCATCCAGCAAGCGCCGATTCGCCAACCCGGTGAGGCTGTCCTGATAGGAATCGGCGCGCAGTTTTTCGCTGCGTGCCGCCTCTTCGGCAAACAGCGCCTTGAGCTTTTCGACCATCTGGTTCATCGCCAGCACCACCCGTCTCAGTTCCGGAGTGCGCGGCAGTTTTGGCAGGCTGAGAAACTCGCGTTTGCTGATGGCTTCGGCCTGCCGGACCATTTTGTCCAGCGGGCGCAGTTGCCGACGCAGCAGCCATCCGCCGAACATCGCACTGAGCAATCCGCACAGCAGCAGCCAAACGAGACTGCCGAGCGTACTGTCCCAAAGTTTGGCCAGGGCGAACTGCGGATTGCTCAAGACTTCGACCCGCGCCACTTGCTCCCAGCCGCGCATGATCAACGCGTCGCCGCCTTGCGCGTGCAGGTTCACCAGGCGCACGAACCAGTCGGGTACGCCTTCGATTCGCGCCGGTGCGTCACGCTCCACCAGCACCTGTTCATCGGTGATGTTGATGATGCGGATGCTGCTGAAATAACCGCTGTCGAAAATCGAGCTGACCATCAGTTCGATCATCGCCGTGTCGTCGATCTGCGTGGTCAGCGACAGTCCCAACGCCGTGGCGGCGTCCTGGGCGTGGGAGCGCAACTGGCCGAGCATTTGCTCGCGGGAGCTTTCCAGGCTGACAAAAAAACTGCCGCTGAACGCCACCAGCAGAAACAGGCAAATGGCGAGAAACAATTGTTTGCGCAGTGACATAAAACGCTCCTTGCTGTGGCGGCTAGCCGTCGCCCACGGCGAACCCTTCGGCCTGCATCTTTTTCAACACGTCTTGCCAGCGTGACAATTTTTTCGAGTCGCTGCTGCGCTTGCCGCCATTGGCGCCGGGCAAATACAAACCTTCGGCGTTGAAGGCGTACACCGGCAGCAGGTCTTTGCGTTGGGAGGCGGGGCGGATCTCACCGATCAGGTTGTCCAGCACCAGCGGATCGGCCGTGGGGCTGCTGTAGAAAGTCAGGACCATGTGCGCCTGGTTCTGGGTCAGGGCCTTGACGTAGGTGATGCGCAGTTTCTCGCTGGGCACCCCGAGCTGGCGCAGGCTGAAATATTTCGCCAGGGCGTAGTCCTCGCAGTCGCCGGCACCCTTGATCAGGGATTCTTCTGGCGTGGCCCAGTAATCGATCTGCTGCCAGATGCGCGTGTCGTCCTGAAAACTCAATTGCTGATTGAAGAAGCGATTGACCGCGTTCAGTTGCTCGCGTTCTGGCTGGTTGCGTTCGCCTTGCAGCATCTGGTTCCAGGCCTCGATTCGCCCCTGTGCCGGACCGAGGGGGCCATAGCGTTTTTCGGCGGTTTGCAGGATCTGCCCGAAATCCCAGTCGGCGCACACACTGCCCAGCCCGGCCAGCAGAAAACCCGCCAGCAGCCAGCCGCCGAACCGAAGTCGGAGCGTTGGCCATCCTGGACGACGCCGACTGTTGGACATGTCTGGCTGCTCGGGTGCAGATGACTGGAGTTTAGGTGGTGTTTTTTGAAAGGCAGGGTAGATCGTCGGTTGGTACGCGCACGGGTAGCAGCTGTCGAGCACCGCGAGGCAGCGTTCGGCGGCGAAGCCGTCGCACAACCAGGCAACGCGGCAGGTCAGTAAAACCTTACATGTAGAATTTGCGACGGCTTCGCCGCCGAACGCAGGCTTCGCCAGCTGCTACAGGGTGTGTTTTCAGGGCTTGTGCAGGGTTTTCTGTTTGAGGATGTAGATCGTCACCAGCACCGCACTGGTCAACATAAACCCTCGCGCCCACGGCAGCGGCACCAGGTAGCAGGAGAACAGGATGCTCACCCACATCAGGCCGATGGCGTAGACCTTGCCCTTGAGCGGGATGCCGTTGCCGTCCAGATAGTCGCGGATCCACGGCCCAAGCCGCGGATGTTCGACCAGCCACTGATAGAAGCGCGGCGAACTGCGTGCGAAACACGCGGCGGCCAGCAACAGGAACGGCGTGGTGGGCAATACCGGCAGGAAAATCCCGATCACCCCCAACGCTACGCTGAGCCAGCCGATGGCCAGCAGCAGGTAGCGCAACATCAGGGAGCGGTTGCCTATGGGTTTGTCCATAGGCAAGACCTTAGTGGTGACGTGGCTTGAGGATCGCCGGTTTTTCGTCGGGAGCCTGGCACAGCAGGTACAGCGCGGTCAGGGCTTCCGGGATCTGCACGATCATGTCGTCCATCAGGTTGGCGTCTTTGGCGATGTCTTCGAACTCAGGCTGTTCGTCGAACAGACCCGAACCGACCATGATCGGCAGCAGCATTTCGCTGACTTCGTCTTCGGCGGTTTCGAACCAGGCCGCTTCGCGCAGGAACACGCCTTCCATGAAACCGATGCACCAGCCGCGCAGGTCGGAATCATCCGGCTCTTCGCCCAGGTCCAGGTCGCATGGCAGCTCGAACTCTTCGTCGGACGCCAGTTGGCGTGCGATGTGAGCCTTGAGGGCCAGCAGGGTGGATTCGATCGCTTCACGCTCGGTGTCGTCGGCGTAATGCGGCTCTTCGGCGAAGAGGGCGTCGATCCATTCACGGTCGGGAACGCTTTCGGAACAGATCGACAGCGCAGTGAGGTAGCCGTGGGCGGCCACGTAGTCCAGCGCCTCGTCATGCAGTTCATCGGCGTCGAGGAAGACTTGCAGGCGGGTTAGTTGCTCAGCGAAGGACATTAAAAGCTACCTTGGGGAATTAAACAGATGCGGGAATTCTAGGCCTTCTTGAGCCCCCAGGCCAGCCGCGCGGGATATTTGCCCCATTGTGGCCCTGCGAAACACCGCAATCCCTGTGGGAGCGGGCTTGCTCGCGAAAGCGGTCTGTCAGTCACTTAAATATTGAATGGACTGCCGCCATCGCGAGCAAGCTCGCTCCCACAGGTTGCGCGCAGTGTTTGTCATTGTGTGTCTTCTCAGCGGCACCCTTTGCAGCGGAGGGGTCGGGTATACTCCCGCGTTTTGTGATGCCCTGCCGGCGTCGCGGCTGAGATGTGAAGCGTCATGCAATGCGCACTTACTATTTGTCAGTGCAGCCTGCGTGGTTCTGAACCAGCCTTGCAGGGATGTTTCGGTGATTTTTGGAGTTTTTATGCTCGAACAGGCTCAACGCGTCCTCAAGGACATCTTCGGCTACGACAGTTTCCGTGGCCGCCAGGGTGCAATCATTGAGCGCGTGGCCAATGGCGGCGACGCTTTGGTATTGATGCCTACCGGTGGCGGCAAGTCTCTGTGCTTCCAGGTCCCGGCGTTGCTGCGCGAAGGCCTGGCGGTGGTGGTGTCGCCGCTGATCGCGTTGATGGACGACCAGGTCGCGACCCTCGAAGAACTGGGCGTGGCCGCCGCTGCATTGAACTCGACCCTGAGCGCCGAACAGCAACGCGACCTGGCCGCACGGATCAAGCGCGGCGAAGTGAAAATGCTCTACCTGGCGCCCGAGCGCCTGGTGCAGCCGCGCATGCTGGCCTTCCTGCAAAGCCTTGAAATTGCCTTGTTCGCCATCGACGAAGCGCACTGCGTGTCGCAATGGGGCCACGACTTTCGCCGCGAATACCTGCAACTGGGTCAGTTGGCGGAACTGTTCCCCAACGTCCCGCGCATTGCCCTGACCGCCACCGCCGACAAGCGCACCCGCGAAGAAATCGTCGATCGTCTGCATTTGCAGGACGCCGAGCGTTTCCTGTCGAGTTTCGACCGTCCCAACATTTTCTATCGCATCGTCCCCAAGGAGCAGCCGCGCAAGCAATTGCTGGCGTTCCTCGCCGAGCGGCGCAGCGATGCCGGCATCGTCTATTGCCTGTCGCGCAAAAAAGTCGACGAAGTGGCGGTGTTCCTCAGCGAACAGGGCTTCCCGGCGCTGCCATACCACGCCGGCCTGCCCAACGAAACGCGGGCCCATCACCAGAAGCGCTTCCTCAACGAGGAAGGCCTGATCATGGTCGCCACAGTGGCGTTCGGCATGGGCATCGACAAGCCCAACGTGCGTTTTGTCGCGCACCTCGACTTGCCGAAATCCCTGGAAGCGTATTACCAGGAAACCGGTCGCGGCGGCCGTGACGGGCTGCCGGCAGATGCGTGGATGGCTTACGGCCTGCAAGACGTGGTGATGCTCAAGCAAATGCTGCAGAACTCTGAAGGCGACGAGCGCCATAAGCGTCTGGAGCAGCACAAGCTCGATGCGATGCTCTCGCTCTGCGAAGAAACCCGCTGCCGTCGCCAGACGCTGCTGGCCTACTTCGACGAAGACATGCCCGAGCCGTGCGGCCACTGCGACAACTGCGTCGATGGCGTGCAGACCTGGGACGCCACAGAGCCGGCCCGTCAGGCACTCTCGGCGATCTACCGCACCGGCCAGCGCTACGGCGTCGGCCATCTGGTGGATGTGTTGCTGGGCAAGGACAACGAAAAGGTCCGCAGCTTCGGCCATCAGCATTTGTCTGTGTATGGCGTCGGCAAGGCGATGGGCGAGAGCGAATGGCGCTCTCTGTTCCGCCAACTGGTTGCCCGTGGCCTCGCGGACATCGACCTCGAAGGCTACGGCGGCCTGCGCCTGAGCGACACCTGCCGGCCGCTGCTCAAGGGCGAAGTGACCCTGGAGCTGCGCCGCGACCTCAAGCCGCAAACCACTGCCAAAAGCAGCAAGAGCCAGGCGAGCCAACTGGTTCGTGGCGAAGAGCGCGAACAGTGGGAAGCCCTGCGTGCCCTGCGTCGCAAGCTTGCCGAAGAACACGGCGTGCCACCGTACGTCATCTTCCCCGACTCGACGTTGCTGGAAATGCTCCGCAGTCAACCGACCTCACTGGCGGAAATGGCCACGGTCAGCGGCGTCGGCGCACGCAAGCTGGAACGTTACGGCGAGGCCTTCCTCGAAGTGCTCGGCGGCCAGGTCGAGGCACCGAAAGTGGTGGCCGATGTGCGCCACGAACTGATCACTCTGGCCCGGGCCGGCATGACGCCGCTGCAGATCGCCGGACAGCTGCAATGCTCGGAAAAGAACGTCTACACCATGCTCGCCGAGGCCATCGGCAAGCAGCAATTGTCGCTGGAGCAAGCGCTAGATCTGCCGGAAGAGCTGATGGGCGAAATCCAGGACGCGTTCCTCGACGGCGAAGGCGAGTTGCCGCCGGTCGCGGAAATTGCCGCGCTGTTTGCCGGTCGCGTGCCGGAAGGGGTTTTGTACTGTGTGCGGGCGGCGCTGCAATCCGAATTCGAGATTTAAGTGACCGGGCGCATAGATGTAACGATTCAGTACAGAGCAAGCCTTGCCTACAGCGAAAGGTCATGCTTAGCTGACTAATAATTAGTTTTTCTCTATTTCAGTCTAATCATGAGTTTTCTATGCCGTTAACCGATCAACACCGCTTTGGCATGCAATTGGCCCAGATGTCTCGTGGCTGGCGTGCCGAACTGGATCGCCGTCTGGCCGGTCTGGGACTTTCTCAGGCCCGTTGGCTGGTGCTGCTGCACCTGGCGCGTTTCGAGGAAGCCCCGACCCAGCGCGAACTGGCGCAAAGCGTCGGCGTCGAAGGGCCGACCCTGGCCCGGCTGCTCGACAGCCTGGAAACCCAGGGCCTGGTGCAACGCCAATCAGTACTGGAAGACCGTCGGGCGAAAAAAATCGTCCTCTGTGCCCCGGCCCGGCCATTGATCGAACAGATTGAAACCATTGCGACTCAGCTGCGCCACGAGCTGTTCGAAGGCGTCGATGAGGCCGATCTGAAGGTCTGCATGCGTGTTCACGGTCACATCCTGGCCAACCTCGAAAAGTCTTGAGGCAAAACCTTACGCCGTGTTTTTGAGATACCCCGTTGGGCAGACTATAAAGAACTACTAGGCAATATCGTGTTCGTACCGGATGTGCGAACGCGTACAGGTTGGTTCTGCTTAATCTAAGGGATGCTCATGCTCGAGAGTTGGCACGTGGTTTTGCGGTATTGCACCCAACTGCTTCTGGTCGGTGGTGCGGTCACTTACTCGGCATTGGCTCCGGCCCTGGGCTTGGGTGACATCACCGTGCATTCGGCGTTGAACCAACCGTTCAGCGCCGATATTGCTCTGGTAGATGCGGCGGGCTTGGCAGAAGGCGATCTGTCGATCAGCCTGGCGACGGCCGACGAATTCAGCCGGGCTGGCGTCGAACGGGTGTTCTTCCTCAATAACCTGAAATTCTCACCGATCCTGCGGGGCAACCGCACGCTGATCCGGGTGACCTCCAGCAAACCGGTCAATGAACCCTTTCTGAATTTCCTGGTGCAGCTCAATCAGCCCAACGGTCGTTTGCTGCGCGAATACACGGTGTTGATCGATCCGCCGGGTTCGCCGGGGATTGTTCCCGCGACGGACGAACCCTCAGCCAAAGAACCGACCTCCGGGTTCCCGAGCGTCGAACCGACTCCGGCGCCGAAAGCGGCTGCCAAGAGCAAGGTGCCTGCGCCAGCCGCAAGTGTTGCTCCACCGGCGGCGCCGGCAAACGACGAGGTCGCCGAGCAACTGGCCGCCAGCGTGCTGCAAAACCAGCAGCTGCAAAAAACCATCGATGAATTGAATGCCCGGATCAAAACTCAGGACGAGCAAATCGCCGACGAGCGCAAGCAGGTCAGCGACTTGCAAACCCGCTTGGCCGAGGTCGCGCAGAAGCCTGCTGCGGCACCTGTCCCCGCCGTGGCACCTGCGCCGGTTGTGGTTGAAGAACCTGAGAGCAGCAATTGGTTGTTGATTGCAGGAGTGCTGGCGCTGGTGCTGTTGGTGGTGCTCGGGCTGTTTGTTCGTCGTCAACGCCAGCAAGCGTTGACCGAACCGTTATCGACCGCGCCGCTGCACGATGAACCTGAGCGTGAGATCCCGCCACACGCTGCCCGTGTCGCCGTGCCGCTTCCCGATCATCGCGAAGAGACACCGGCCGGCGATGTGTTGGAAGGGGTCGGCATCTACATGGCCTATGGCCGATTCTCCGAAGCGGCGGGCCTGTTGCGTGAGGCATTAGCCAAGGAGCCACAGCGTACCGACCTGGCGTTGCATCTGCTGGAAGTGCTGGGCAAGCAGGGCGACACATCCGCGTATGACGCCCAGGAAAGCAGCCTGCTTGACGCCGGGGTTGACCCGCAGCAGTTGGCGGATCTCCGGGCCCGATTCCCTAAACTGGCGAGTGTCGCACCGGCTGCGCCGATTGTGCCGGTCATTGCGACTGTCGCGGCGGTGGCCCCCGAAGCGCCATCCGGCGATGACTTCCAGTTGAACCTTGACGACTTGTCGATGGATTCCAATTGGGATCTGGTCAGCCCTTTCGACGATTCACCCTCGCCGACGGCTAAACCGCCGCTGCCGGAGGAACCTGCGTTCACCTCAAACCTGCACGTGATGCCGGATGTTTATGAAATGCCCGATGAGTCTGCGTTGGGCGAACCGGAGTTGGAGTGGGACGCCGAACCCGAAGCGCAATCGCTGGACGACGACTTTCTCGACGCATTCAACGAACCTGGCCCGTTGCTGGAACTGGAACCACTGCCTGAACCCGTGCCAACGGGCGCCGGCAAACTGGAACAAGCCCAGACCTGCATTGATGACGGCGATCTGGACAGCGCGATCGAGTTGCTCAACGAATTGCTCAAAGAGGGCGATGAGCCGCTCAAGCAGACAGCGCGGACTTTGTTGGCCGGCATCCGCTAACTGTGATGCACAATCCAATGTAGGAGCGAGGCTTGCCCGCGAAGACGTCATAACAGTCAGCATGAATGTTGAATGTTATGACGTCTTCGCGGGCAAGCCTCGCTCCTACAGGGTTTTGGGGGGCTAAAACGTCTGCCCCAAATTCAGATACACCGCCTGTTCATCCGCATCATTGAAGCCATAACTGAAGTTCAATGGTCCCAATGGCGTATCAAAACCGATGAACACACTGGCCGCATTGATATAGCCGCTGTCGAACTCATTGTCATTGTTCCACGCCCGACCCCGTTCCAGGGACCCGCCGATGTACAGCGGGAAATCCAGCGGCAGGTACGAACGTGGTGTCAGGCGGCGGTAGTAAACCCCGCGCATCAGGCTGACGTTCTGCCCGGAAATCGCATCCTCGCGAAACCCCGACAACTGCCGCGCGCCGCCGAGCAGGAAACTTGAAGTCACGACGTTGGCATCATCCAGCGTTCGGCCATAACGCCCGCCCAGAATGAAGGTGTCCGGGCCGCTGCTCATGGCCTTGTCCAGTTTGAACTCCCATTGGCGGTAACGCTTGTCCGAACCCAGGCCCGGTTCGAACTGCCGGAATGCCAGACCGATGTCTTTGCCTTCGTGGGGGAAGTAGACGTTGTCGAACGAATCGAACGAGTACTTCAGCTCATAGAAGCCCTCGTTGAAGCTTTCACTTGGCAGATCCTGATCGCCGATGCGCACGTCAGCCTTGCCCCAGGCCTCGCCGACGCCAAAGCGAATCTCGCCGCTGTTGCCAATCTGCCGGCCGACATTCAGGCCAAAACCATAACGTTCGACGCGGTATTGGGCGATCGGGTCGTTGTCCAGGACCGCGTCGACGTTCTGCGCTTCAAAGGCTGCGTAAGGCGCGATGAAGTAGCGTGAACCGACGTCCAGCGGTTGATAGAACTCACTGTAGAGTTCCTGTTTGTCACCGATCTGCGCCCGGGTCAGCCATTCGGCACCGAGGCGGTTGATCCCGTTGACCCGGTAACTGGCGCCGAGGTTGAACGCGCTGTCGCCACGCATATCGTCCGACAGGTTCAAGCCGACCCGCAGGTAATCGGTGCCGCTGCGTTTGCCCCGCGCGCTGATCACCAAGGTGTGATCGTCGCCCTTGTGCACCACGCGGTATTGCACTTGCTCGAAGTAATCGAGGCCATACAGGGTGCCCATGTCGGTGTGCAGCCGGCCGATGTCCAGCGGTTCGCCGACGTGTTGGCGAATGTAGTAGCGGATTACGTCGTCACTGACTTTCGAGTCGTTTTCCACCTTGATCCCGGTAATGATCGGCGTGCGCTGGCTCGGAGCCCGGGCAGCGGACAGTTCGGCGTCCAGCGGTTGTGCCGGTTTGAGTTGTGCCAGGCGCGCGTCGAGGGCCTTGGTCGCCCGGTAACCGGCGTCGATCATGTCCTGAGCGCGGCCGAAGTCGGTCACACCGAAACTCGCCAGTGACGGCTGGATCAGCACGTCGTCCTTGTGCAGGGCGGCGAGTTGTTCTTCGGAGTTGCGCCGGGTCATCAGGGTGATCGACTGGTTCAACACATCGACCACGGTGGTCAGTTGTTTGCGGTTGCGCAGCGGGGTGCCGATGTCGACCACGATGGCGATGTCGACGCCCATCTCCCGCGCGACGTCGAGCGGGATGTTGTCGGTCATGCCGCCGTCCACCAGCAACCGACCGCCGAGTTCGACCGGTGCGAACACCGCCGGGATCGACATGCTCGCGCGGATCACCTGGGGCAAATGGCCTTTGCGGAACACGACTTTTTCGCCGGTGGAAATGTCGGTGGCAACCGCGCGGAACGGGATCGGCAGTTTGTCGAAGTCGCGGGTGTCACTGGCGTGGGCCAGCAGGCTTTCGAGCAGCAGCGCCAGGTTCTGGCCTTGAATAACGCCCAGTGGCAGGCCGAGGCTGCCGTCGTCGCGAAAGCTCAGTTTCTGTTTGACCAGGAAGTCGCGGTCATCCTGCTTGCGCCGGAACGGCACGTCTTCGCGCGGCGGGGCGTCGGACAGGGCTTGTTGCCAGTCGATGTTGAGGGCGAGTTTTTCCAGTTCATCGATCTTGTAACCCGAGGCGTACAACCCGCCGACCACTGCGCCCATGCTGGTGCCGGCAATCGCATCGATCTTGATGCCTTGTTCTTCCAACGCCTTGAGCACGCCGATGTGCGCCAGGCCACGGGCCGCGCCGCCGGACAGCACCAGGCCGATTTTCGGTCGGGCTGCGTCAGTGGCTTGGACGATCAGAGGGAAGAGGCAAAGCAACAGGCAGTACAGTAAACGGCGCATCGTGAATCTCGGGGCAAGCGATAAAGGCGGCTATTATAGCGGCGCCCCTCTGGCTCAGGAGTTTCAGCGATCATGACCATGCAAAAACCGGAAATCGTCATCACCTATTGCACGCAATGCCAGTGGCTGTTGCGCGCGGCCTGGCTGGCTCAGGAACTGCTCAGCACCTTTGGCGACGACTTGGGCAAAGTGTCCCTGGTGCCGGGTACGGGCGGGGTCTTTCATATTTTTTGTAACGAGGTGCAGATCTGGGAGCGCAAGGCCGACGGCGGTTTCCCGGAGGCCAAGGTACTGAAGCAGCGAGTCCGGGATCAGATCGACCCGGATCGCGACCTCGGGCACAACGATCGCACTCAGTGAGAGGCGGCTTCGGCGGCCACGGCTTTCTTGCTCGAACTGCCGGATAAGCGACTGGACACCACAATCGCGATGATGATCAACGCACCGCCGAGCAGCATGCGCAGCGTCGGGTTTTCATCGAACAGCAGCCAGGCCATGGTGATGCCGTAGACCGGTTCCAGGGCAAACACCACGGCGGCAGTTCGCGCCTTGATCACCGCCAGGCTGGCGACAAACAGGCTGTGGGCAACGCCGGTGCAGAACACCCCGAGCAAGCCGATCCACAACCAGTCGAGGGCGCGCACTTCGCTCAACTGTGGCGCGGCAACCGGCAACAGGCACAACGCGACCACCACGTTCTGGCACAACGCAGCCTGCACCGCCGGGATGCGTGCGGAACTGGCGCGGTTGGTCAGGGACAGCAGGGCGAACAGCAAACCGGAAGCCACTGCCCAGAGCAGGCCAACGGTCGCGCCGGTGCCGAGGTCGAAGGACGGCGTTACCAGCACCAGGCCCACGCTGACCAGCACCACCAGCAGGATTTCATTGGCGCGGATTTTCTCGCGGAAGATCAGCCCTTCGAGGATCACGGTAAACGCCGGGAAGCTGGCAAAACCCAAGGTCGCAATCGCCACTCCCGCGACTTTTACCGCAATGAAGAAACTCACCCAGTGCCCGGCCAGCAGCAAGCCGCTGAGCAGCAGGCGACGCCAGTCCACGGCTTCGAGTTTCTGCCAGCGGGTGTTGCTGGCGAACCGCGCAAAAAATGCCAGCGCCAGCACCGCGAACGCCGCACGACCGAAGACGATGACCGCCGGGGTGGCGGCCGCGAGTTTGCCGAACACACCGGTCAGGCCAAACATAAGTGCGCCGATATGCAGGGCGCCAAGGGCGGTACGGGGAGTCATTGCAATCCTTTGGAAAACGTATTGAACCCGACCATTGAACCGCGTAATGACTCGCTGTGTCTGTCGGCAAACTATCGACTTTTGTCGCTAGCCTCGCGCAATACCTTGTGGCGAGGGGGCTTGCCCCCGTTCGGCTGCGAAGCAGTCGTCAATCCGGCAAATGAGGTCTGACGGATGAATGCAGGGGCCGCTTCGCGACCCAACGGGGGCAAGCCCCCTCGCCACAGATCCTGTATTCACAAACATTCATTAATCGGCATTCGCCTCGCGGCGCAATTTGCCGGGGGAAGCACCAAACTCGCGCAACACCGCCGCCGCGAATGCACTTTGTGAGCTGTAGCCGACCCGGCTGGCGATCTCGCCAATCGGCAGCGCTGAATCGCGCAACAAGCTCACCGCAATGTGCAGCCGCCGACTGCGAATGTAATCCATCGGTGTCTGCCCGCATTCGGCCACGAACCGCGCATGCAGGCGCGCGCTGGACAGGTCGGCAATGCGCGCCAGATCGGCCACTTGCAGCGGATAGGCCGCATGCTGATCGATGTGCGCATTCAGCGCCGCATACGGCAGGCGTCGCCCGCCAATGACGTCCGGTTTGATGTGGTTGAGGCTGGCCAATAACAGCACCGCGCCTTGCTGGGCAATCAGCGGATCGCTCACCGGACTGCCCGCCAGCCAGCTGACCAACTGGCTTTGCCCGGCATCCAGCGGCAGGCGTCCGGCGTTGTCGAGCAAGCGGCGGCTGGCGTCGGCGTGTTCCCCCAACGACTGGGCAATCCATTGATCGTCGGGCACATCCAGCACCAGGCAACGACTGCCATGGGGACTGCCACAGGCGTGATGCATGCCGGCCGGGATCACCACGAAACTCTGCTGCACCACCTGGCTGCCCTGGCCATCGACCTCGAAGTCCAGCGCGCCCGACAAGCCGAACACCAGTTGCGCGTGGTCGTGGCTGTGGACGATCAGGTCGTGGCTGTATTGGCGAAGTGTGAGGATCGGTCTCATCGCAGGTCTCCTGGCAAGATGCGGCCAGTCTACACCGGCCGGGCGCTGTCACAGGATTGACTCGTCACTGTCATGGGCAATTAACCCGACCGGCGCAAGCTTGTAAAAACATCCCAGAGGGTTGCCCATGACCAGCGCCGAGCTCGCCAAACCCAGCCGTAAACAACGTGTCCGCACCTTATGGATATCCGATGTGCATTTGGGCACCCGGGATTGCCAGGCTGAGCACCTGTCGCAGTTTCTCAAGGGCTACCACACCGACAAGATCTACCTGGTGGGCGACATCATCGATGGCTGGAAACTGCGCAGCGGCATGTATTGGCCGCAGGCTCACACCAACGTGATTCGTCGCTTGCTGACCATGAGCAAGCGCGGCACCGAAGTGATCTACGTCACCGGCAACCATGATGAATTCCTGCGTCGTTATTCGAAGCTGATATTGGGCAACATTCAGTTGGTGGACGAGGCAGTGCACGTGACCGCCGATGGCCGGCATTTGCTGGTGATCCACGGCGATCAGTTCGACGTCATCACTCGTTATCACCGCTGGTTGGCCTTTCTTGGCGACTCGGCCTACGAATTCACCCTGACCCTCAACCGCTGGCTCAATCACTGGCGCGCCCGGTATGGCTACGGTTACTGGTCGCTGTCGGCGTACCTCAAGCACAAGGTGAAAACCGCGGTCAGCTTTATCAGCGATTTCGAAGAAGCCATCGCCCACGAATGCGTCAAGCGCGAGCTGCATGGCGTGGTGTGCGGGCACATTCACCATGCCGAGATTCGTAAAGTCGGTGGGGTGGATTACCTCAATTGCGGGGACTGGGTGGAATCGTGCACTGCGTTGATCGAGCACTGGGACGGCACGATCGAGCTGTATCGACTGGCGGATGCCCAGGCGCGAGAGGCGGAGTTGAAAGCAGTAAAAATCGCCGAACCGGCGTAAGCAGGTCTGGCGCCTTCGCGGGCAAGCCTCGCTCCTACAGGGAAATGCATCCAACCGTAGGAGCGAGGCTTGCCCGCGAAGAGGCCATCACTATCACCACTGATCTTCAGGCCGGCGCGTGTTCTTCCATCGCCGCCTTGTAGATCGAATTCTTCGGCTGCGCAAACAACCGTTCCATCATCGGCTCGAAGAAGCTCAGCGGCAGCGTCTCATACGCCGGATCAAACGCCGCCGCATCGTAGTTGGCGCAGAACTCAATCGTCGCCTGATACTGCGGATGCCCGCTGAATTGTTCGCGCAGATGCCGATCCATGCCCAGGTGATGGAAGAAGTAGTAACCCTGGAAAATCCCGTGTTTCTCCACCATCCACAAATTCTCGGCGCTGACGAACGGCTTGAGGATCGCTGCGGCGATGTCCGGGTGGTTGTAGGAACCTAGGGTGTCGCCGATGTCATGCAGCAAGGCGCAGACCACGTATTCTTCGTCGCGGCCATCGCGCCAGGCGCGGGTGGCGGTTTGTAGCGAATGGGTCAGGCGATCCACCGGAAACCCGCCAAAATCACCCTCCAGCAACTTCAGGTGCGCCACAATCCGTGTCGGCAATTGTCGGGCGTAGGCACTGAAGTCTGCGGCGATGATCGCCCAGTCTTCCTGCGTGCCGTCCTGCATGTGGGTGAAACGGGCATTGGCGTTCATCGGCGATCTTCTTATTTGCGAAGTGACGGATTGAGTGTAGAACTTGGATCCACTGGCGCACTGTCTGCATGGGACGCTTTGCTGGCCCGGCAAGCCTAGAACGGCACGCGGCCCAGAATCATGTCGCGGTACATGACGAAATCGCCGAGCAGGCTGTAGAACGGGTGCTGAAAGGTGGCAGGACGATTCTTCTCGAAGAAGAAATGCCCGACCCAGGCGAAGCTGTAACCGGCCAGCGGCAGGGCGATCAGCAGTAGCCACGCGCCTTTGCCGATGGTCAGCGCCAAAATGAAGATAACCAGCGTGGTGCCAATAAAGTGCAATCGTCGGCACGTACTGTTGCTGTGTTCGCTGAGGTAATGCGGGTAGAACTCAGCGAAGCTATTGAAACGCTTGGTGTTTTCCACGACTGCGATCTCTGTGGTTATTGTTCTGATGGCAAGTTGTTCTGCGGGTAGCTTATTTGAGTCTAGAGTGATCATTGGCATCAGCCAGTGACAATAGGCGCCACTTTAGTATCCTTCGGTAATTGGCCGTGAGATGCGGCTCATCATGTAAGTAAACGCCATGAGCGAACGAACGACTTCTGCAAGCTGGGCGATGGGGATTGTCAAAGCACTGGAAATGGACGGCCTGGATTGCCGGGTTCTGTTCAAACAGCTGGGGCTCGACTACGCGGCACTGGATGATCCGGATGCACGCTTCCCGCAAGATTCCATGACGCGGCTCTGGCAGCGCGCGGTCGAGCTGTCCGGTAACCCGGCAATCGGCCTGAACATGGGCAAAGTGGTGCGACCGGCCTCCTTTCATGTCGCCGGCTACGCGCTGATGTCCAGCCAGACCCTGGCCGAAGGTTTCCAGCGGTTGGTGCGCTATCAGCGGATTATTGCCGAAAGCGCTGACCTGAGTTTCCGCCTGTTGGAAGAAGGGTATGCGCTGATCCTGACGGTGCATGGCGACCATCTGCCGCCGACCCGGCAGAGCGCCGAAGCCTCATTGGCCTGCGCCCTGGCGCTATGCGGCTGGTTGACCGGCCGCACCCTGCAACCGCGCAAGGTGTTGGTGCAGGGCGATGAGCCCGCCGACCTCGAACCCTATAAACAAGCCTTCCACGCGCCACTGGTGTTCAATGCGCCTTACGATGCGTTGATCTTCGAGCGCGCCGACATGGAGGCGCCGCTGCCCACAGCGAACGAAGCCATGGCGCTGCTGCATGACCGGTTTGCCGGCGAATACCTGGCGCGGTTTTCTGAAAGTCGCGTGACCCACAAGGCCCGGCAAGTGCTATGCCGTTTGCTGCCCCAAGGCGAACCCAAGCGCGATACGGTGGCGCAGACGTTGCACCTGTCGCAACGCACCTTGCAGCGCCGCTTGCAGGAAGAGGGCACGAGTTTCCAGACCTTGCTCGACGACACCCGCCGCGAACTGGCCGAGCAATACCTGGCGCAGCCCAGCATGACCCTGCTGGAAATTGCCTACCTGCTGGGGTTTGCCGACCCGAGTAACTTCTTCCGCGCCTTCCGCCGCTGGTTCGACGCGACGCCCGGCGAGTACCGGGCGCGTTTGATGGATGCGCCGAAGCAGGTCAGTGACGCCAGAACGCCGGAATACACAGAACAAACACCGTAATAATCTCCAGTCGGCCCAGCAGCATGCCGAACGAGAGAATCCACTTGGCGGCGTCCGGCAGGGTGGCGAAGTTGCCCGCCGGGCCAATGGTCTCGCCCAGGCCCGGGCCGACGCCGGACACGGTGCTCGCGGCGCCGGTCAGTGCGGTCATCCAGTCTACGCCCAGCAGCGACAGCAGCAGCGCGATCACGCAGATGGTGATGGCGAAGAAGAACGAAAAGGTCAGGATCGAACGCACGATTTCTTCGTCGAGTCGGTGACCGTTGTACTTCTGCTTGATCACCGCTCGCGGGTGAATCAACTGGTTAAGGTTGGCCTTGAGCAGGATGTAGGCAACCTGGAAACGGAAAATCTTGATCCCGCCCGCCGTCGAGCCTGAACAACCGCCGACAAAACCCAGATAAAAGAACAGCATCAGCGAGAAGTTGCCCCACAGGCTGTAGTCCCCGAGTGCGAACCCCGTGGTCGTGACCACCGACGTCACGTTCAGCGCCACATGCCGCAACGCCTCCAGCCAATGCAGGTTGGTGGTCCACCAATACCAGGTGCCGAGCACCAGCCAGGTCACCAGCAACATGCCGAGCAAACCCTGGACCTGTTGATCCTTGATCAGCGCCCGGCGGTTGCCGCGCAATGTCGCCACATACAGGGTGAACGGCAGGCTGCCGAGAATCATGATGACCACCGCGACCCAGTGCACCGCCGGTTGTTTCCAGTGGGCCAGGGACTCGTCGGAAGTGGAGAACCCACCGGTGGAAATCGCTGACATCGCGTGGTTGATCGCATCGAACAGGCTCATCCCGGCCCACCAGAACGCGAGGCTGCCGATGATGGTGATGCCGACGTAGGCCGCCACGATCAGGCGCGCCACCATGTGCGAGCGGGGCATGACTTTTTCGGAGCGGTCCGACGACTCGGTCTGGAACAGCCGCATGCCACCGATGCGCAGTAGCGGCAGAATCGCTACCGCCATGCCGATAAAGCCGATGCCGCCGATCCAGTGCAGCAACGAGCGCCACATCAGGATCCCGGGAGACATTTTGTCCAGGCCCGTGAGCACGGTCGACCCGGTGGCGGTGATGCCGGACATGCTTTCGAAGAACGAGTCGGTGTAGCTGATGTGCTGGGTCAGCAGGAACGGCAGCGCGGCGAATATGCACACCACCAGCCAACTGCTGACGGTCAGCAAGTACATGTCCCTTGGGCGCAGGTGCACGTGTTCGGGGCGTCCGGGAATGACCAGCGCCAGGCCGGCGACGAAGGTGATCATGCTGGCCCAGAGGAACGATGGCAGGTCGCCGGTGCGCTCGAAAATCACCAGCGTGGCCATGGGCACGACCATGGCGATGGCCAGCGTGATCAGGAAGATGCCGATGATGAAACCAATAGTCCGTAAGGTCGGCAACGCCATGAAGTCCGCTCGGGCTGAAAGTGGGGAGGGCGCCATTCTACCTGTGAGGTCTGCCATGTAAACCGGCACTCCCGCAGGGTTGCAGCTAGAATAGCCAAACATTTTTTACAGGAGGTGGCCGATGCAGGCTCTCGACGCTTTGCTCAACCGTGTTTCCGTTCCCCGACTGGTCGAACCGGCCCCTACCGCCGAGCAGCGGGAAGTGCTGTTTGGCGCTGCATTGCGTGCGCCGGACCACGGCCATTTGCAGCCTTGGCGCTTCCTGACCGTCGAAGGCGCGGCACGTGAGCAAATGGGCGAGTTGCTGGCTGAAGCGGCCAAGTTGCAGGACAGCGAAGCGCCCGAAGCGGTGCTGGACAAGGCCCGCAATGGTCCGCTGCGCGCGCCGTTGGTGGTGGTGGTGATTGCGCGGTTGCAGGATCACGTCAAATACCCGAAGTCCGAGCAACTGTTGGCGGCGGGGTGTGCGGCGCACGGGATTTTGCTGGCGGCGTATGCCCAGGGGATTGGCGCGGTGTGGCGTACCGGTGAACTGGCCTACTCGGCGCATGTGGCCAAGGGGTTGGGGTTGGCGGACGGGGAAGAGGTGATTGCGTTCCTGTACCTCGGCACACCGCAGAAAGAGCCACGGGTTGCGGAGAAGGTTGATCTGGCTGAATTCGTTAGCGCCTGGCCTGCTGCGTAAGGATCGTTCCTACGCTCTGCGTGGGAATGCCTCAAGGGACGCTCTGCGTTCCAATGGGACGCGGAGCGTCCCGGGCTGCATTCCCACGCGGAGCGTGGGAACGATCAAATGTGCTTACGGCTGGACCACAGCCCCCGGCACCAACGGTAATTCCAGGCTGGCGATAAACCCGCCGTCCGGGTGATTGGCCAGCACCAGGCTGCCGCCGTGCCGTTCTGCGGCTCGGCGTGCAATGGCCAGCCCCAGGCCATGCCCGGCCGCTGTTTGCCCCGGCGCGCGGTAGAACGGTTCGCCCAACAGGTTCAAGTGTTCAGCCTCGACCCCCGGCCCATGGTCGCGCACGCTCACCACCATCCGTTCGCCCTGGCGTGAGGCCTGCATTTCAATCGGTTGACCCACCGGGTTGAAGCGCTGGGCATTGCGCAACAGGTTGTCCACGGCGCGCTCGATCATGGTCGGCCAGCCTTTGAGATTCAGCTGCGGCTCGGCTTCCAGGCGCACGGTTTGTTCCGGGAAGCCCAGTTGCGCGTCCTTCTGCAGGGTGTGCAGCAAGGCATTGAGATCGACGTCTTCGGCACTGGCGTTATCCGCATCCACTCGCGCCAAGACCAGGATTTCGCTGATCAGCGCTTCCAGTCGGTCGCACTCACGCGTCAGGCGCGGCCAGAGTTTTTCCCGTTCCTCAGGATTGGCCCGCTCGGCCAAGGCCAGGGCAATGCGCAATCGGGCCAGCGGCGAGCGCAATTCATGGGACACGTCCCGCAGCAATTGCCGCTGGCTGCCGATCAGGCTTTGCAGGCGCGCACCCATGCGGTTGAAATCGTTGGCGAGCACGCCGAACTCATCGCGGCGGTTGGCCAGTTTCACCAGGCTGTTCTGCTGATAAGTGGTTTGCCCCAGATCATGCACCGCGCCGCGCAAACGGCTGAGTGGGCGAGTGATCGAGAGCGTCACCAGCAGGCTGAACAAGGTCAGTACCACCAGCGCAATGCCGAGCGCACTCAACGGCCAGAGCAGGCTTTCGCGGTGCCAGGAATCCAGTTCCGGGTGCGGGATGCGGTAGATCAGCAGGTAGGTGTTGCCGGTTTTGTCGCTGGTGTATTCAGCGGTCAGGCGGCGCCACGGCAAGCGACGATCATCGTCGTTCTGCCGCGCTTCAAATGCGGCGGCGCGACGCGGGAAGGTGCCGCGCACCACTGGGTCGCCGCTCTCGTTGAGCACCTGGACGTCGATGTGATATTGGCGTTTGCGTTGTTCGAGGATGTCCTGGGCAGCTTCTTCGCCCTGGGCTTCGTAGGTTTGCGTCCACTCTTCGGCCAGGGTGTTGAGGCCCGGATGACGGCTGAGGATCCACGCATCCTGGTTGAGCATGTGCCCCAGCAGAATCGAAAGCCCTGCAACCAGAGCGATGGCCAGCCAGAAGCTGGCCAGAATACGCCAGAACAATGAGCGCACAGAAAATCCTCAAACAGATACAAGTCCCATGTAGGAGCGAGGCTTGCCCGCGAATGCGATTTCATGATCAACAAATTTGTTAAATGTTAAATCGCATTCGCGGGCAAGTCGGATCGCCGCACCGCTCGCTCCTACAATGGCAAAAGACCCAACGGTGTTGGCCGTTGGGTCCGGGGTTAACGCATTATTGCGCTTTTTGCGGCTGTTGCGCTTTCCAGGCCTTGAACTCGGCCCACTCGGCGCGGCGCTCGGCTTGTTTTTTCTGGATCTCGTCGAATTTCTTCTGTTGATCCGGTTTCAGCACGGCGCGCACATCGGCCTGGGCTTTCTGATGCTTGGTGGCGATTTCGTCTTTCATGGCTTTCTGGTCAGCCGGGGAGAGTTTCTCCAGGTATTTCTCGACCAGTTGTTTGCGATCATGCATCTGCTCGCCCATGATTTTGCGGATCTGATCACGCTGTTCACGGCTCAGGTCCAGCTGGCTGTACGGGCCTTTGCCGTGCATGTCATGCATCTGACCGCCGTGGCGCGGGCCGTCCAGTGGGCCACCCATCGGGCCGGCACCTTCAGGCATGGCCATGGCAACGGTCGGCAGGGCGGCGGCGAACATCAGAGCGATAAGAGTCTTGCGCATGGTGAATCTCCTTGTCTCGTTCCCGGTACGTTCCGGATGAGTTCAGATTACGGAGATCAAGGTCAGCGGCGGTCAGCGGAGCGTAAAGCTTGGGTAAAGACGAGTTTCGGCGTTCCTGACAAATCTGCCACTTCGCAGACGAAGCGCGCTCCGTAGCAGCTGTCGAGCATCGCGAGGCAGCGTTCGGCGGCGAAGCCGTCGTCAATCCTGCACGCGAGGTTTTACTGACACACCGCGTTGCCTGGTTTTGCGACGGCTTCGCCGCCGAACGCTGCCTCGCGGTGCTCGACAGCTGCTACAGGGGGTGGTGTTCAGAGGCTGTAGTAGTAACCGCGACTACGCAGCGCCACGATGCGCGGGCGGCCATCGGGGTGCGGGCCGATCTTCTTGCGCAGGTTGCTGACGTGCATGTCCAGGCTGCGGTCGTACAGGGTCAGTTTGCGACCGAGGGCGATCTGCGCCAATTCCTGTTTATCCAGGGGCTCGCCGGGTTGCTTGATCAGGGCTTCGAGCAGGCGGCTTTCAGAGACGGTGAGGGTGAATTCCTGTTCATCGATGCTGACCACGCCACGCACCGGGCTGAAGCACAGGTCGCCGAGTTCGAGCTGGCTGGACACCGCCGCCGGATGACTGCGGCGCAAAACGGCACGCAGTCGGGCTGTCAGTTCCCGCGGGTCGCAGGGCTTGGCCAGGTAATCGTCGGCGCCGAGTTCCAGGCCGAGGATGCGGTCCAGAGGTTCGCCCCGGGCCGAGAGCATCAGCACGGGCAAGTCCGGATGGTCGTTGCGCAGTTGCTTGAGCAATTCCAGGCCACTGCCATCTGGCAGCATCACGTCCAGCACCACGGCGGCGGGGGAGGTTTCGGCCAGCGCACGGCGGGCACTCTGGCCGTCGTGACAGGCACGGACCACAAAACCTTCCTGGCTCAACCAACTGCTCAGGAGCTCACACAGCTCCTGGTCATCATCAATTAATAACAGCTCGCTCATGACTCACTCAATTTAGCCATTGCCGACGTTTTCGACTTGCTCCACTGGCAAAGATACCGCAGAGCAGGGCCAATAGCGCTACTCCGCCTCCGGTGACGAACCATTGCTGCTGATCTGTCAGCAGGCGCGGTAGCGGACCGTTGGCCAGGGCTTCCTTGAGTTGCAGCTTCAGGCGCTGGTTCTCTTGGCGCAACCGGGCCAATTGGGCGCTTTCGCGCTCGGCATCGGCATTTTGCAGTTGTTTGTTCAGTTCTTCTCGTTGCTGCTCGCTGACTTTCAAGCGTTGCTGCAACTCGGCGATCTGGCTGCCGGCGCTCAAGGACAGCGGCGTGGAATTGCTGCCAGTGGCAGCCTCTTCACCGTGTGCGGGAGCCACGATCGACAACGTCACCAACATCAGACACAACGGACCCTTGCGCATCACGACTCCTGATTCCAATCGAGTTATTGGGCAAGTTGTCGGCAGGCAAACGAGAATAATGAGCGATTGAGAGCGCGATGAACCGACAAGGTTCATCGCGTGGGGGAAATTTACGGCAGGACTTGCTTGAACGGCTTCACGGAAACGTTGGCGTAGACGCCTGCGGCGATATACGGGTCGGCATCAGCCCAGGCCTGCGCGGCGGTCAAGGATTCGAATTCGGCAACGATCAGGCTGCCAGTAAAACCAGCGGCGCCCGGGTCATTGCTGTCAACGGCAGGGTTAGGGCCGGCCAATACGATGCGGCCTTCGCCCTTGAGCACTTGCAGGCGCTCGAGGTGCGCCGGGCGTGCGGCCAGGCGAGCTTCCAGGGAGTTGGCGACGTCTGTAGCAACGATTGCATAAAGCATGTCAGTCCTCGGTTTTTGGCGTAGTGGTATCGGCGTCATGCAGGTGGCGGGACAGGTAGATGCCCTGTGCGACCAGGAACAGCAGCGTCATGCCCAGACTGCCGAAGACTTTGAAGTCGACCCAGTAGTCCTGGAAGGTGAACGCGACGAACAGGTTGGCGGCACCGCAGAACAGGAAAAACCCGATCCAGGCGATGTTCAGGCGGGTCCAGACTTGATCCGGCAGGGCCAGCGCGTGGCCCATGATGCGCTTGATCAGCAGTTGGTCGCCGATGAAGTGGCTGCCAATGAAGGCCAGGGCAAACAGCCAGTTGACCACCGGGGCTTTCCATTTCAGGAAGGTCTCGCTGTGGAACGCCAGGGTCAGGCTACCGAAGACCAGGCAGGCGATGAGGGTCAGCCACTGGCTCTTCTCCAGCTTGCGCTGCTTGATGAACAATGTGCCGTACACCACCAGCGAGCTGATGATCAGCATGGCGGTGGCGCTGTAAATACCGCCTACAGTGACCTCATGACCGGCAATGTCGACGACCCGTGGATCGATTTTGAAGACAATGAAAAACAGCAGAAGCGGGATGAAGTCGATGAATTGTTTCACAGTGGCAGCCAGAAGCAGGATGTGTCGGCATAATAACAAACATATTGGCGCGCGATAGCGCCAGCTGATTTGAGGTTACAAAGCCCTGTGAATGTTGATTTGCACTGCCATAGCACGGCCTCCGATGGCGCCCTGGCGCCTGCGGTACTGGTTGCGCGTGCGTTCGAGAAAGGCGTGCGAGTCCTGGCCTTGACCGATCACGACACCCTCGAAGGCCTCGATGAGGCCCGCAGCGCCGCTACGGCGTTGGGGATGCAACTGGTCAACGGCGTCGAATTGTCCTGCACCTGGGGCGGCGCGACCATTCATGTACTCGGCTACGGTTTCGACGTGAATGCCGTACCGTTGGTCGAGGCAATCGCCAAATTGCACGATGGCCGTTGGCTACGGTCCGAAGAAATAAGCCGCAAACTGGCGCTCAAAGGTATGCCAGGCGCGATGGACGGTGCTCGCGAGATGCAACAGGCGCTCGGCGACAGCGGTAACGCGCCGGCCCGTCCGCATTTTGCCGACTGGATGGTGCGCGAAGGTTTCGTCAAGGATCGCGCCGAAGCGTTCCGCAAATGGCTGGGCGCCGGCAAGCTGGGTGACGTCAAGCAACACTGGCCGACCCTGGAAGACACCGTCGCCACCCTGCGTGCCGCCGGTGCCTGGGTCAGCCTGGCGCATCCGTGGCACTACGATTTCACTCGCAGCAAGCGTCGTCGCCTGATTGCCGACTATATTCAAGCAGGGGGCCACGCTATCGAAGTGGTCAATGGCCATCAGCCCGCCGAACAGGTCGGCAGTCTGGCCATTCTTGCCCGCGAGTTCGGTCTGCTGGTCAGCGCCGGCAGTGATTTTCATGGCCCTGGAGGCTGGTCGGAAATCGGTGAATACCGCCCGGTTCCGGAGGATCTGCCACCGTTATGGTGTCGATTCAAACATGACCCAATTATTGCCGCCGTCTGAACAGGTAGAGAATGTGAGTCAATTTTTCCAGATTCATCCGGAAAACCCGCAAGCGCGCCTGATCAAACAGGCAGTCGAGATCATCCGCAAAGGCGGGGTGGTGATTTATCCCACAGACTCGTCCTACGCCATTGGTTGCCAGATTGGCGACAAGAACGCCGTGGAGCGCGTACGCCGCTTGCGTCAGCTCGACGACAAGCACAACTTCGCGTTGATCTGCAGTGACCTGTCGCAACTGGGGCTGTTCGCCAAGATCGACACCGGCACTTTCCGCATCCTCAAGGCCCATTTACCTGGGCCTTATACGTTTATCCTCAACGCCACGCGTGAAGTGCCGCGCCTGTTGCTGCATGCCAAGAAACGCACCATCGGCCTGCGGGTGCCGAGCCATCCGATCGCCCTGGCGTTGCTGGCCGAGCTGGGTGAGCCGCTGATGAGCGTGACCCTGATCATGCCCGGTGACACCGATCCGCTGAGCGATCCCCACGAAATGCGCCAGTTGCTGGAGCATCAGGTGGACCTGATCATCGACGGCGGTTTCGGTGGGATCAAGGCGTCCACGGTGATCAACCTGGCCGACGGCGAACCTGAAGTGATCCGCGTCGGTTGCGGTGACCCGACGCCGTTTATGGCCGAGGCGTAGATGTCTGCAGTAGAACCCGTCGACAGTCAGGCCGGAGCCCAGCAAGAGCTGCCCTTCGCCATGGTCTATGGCCAGGCGGTCATGGAAATGCCGCTGGACCTGTACATCCCGCCGGACGCGCTCGAGGTGTTCCTCGAAGCCTTCGAAGGCCCCCTCGACCTGCTGCTGTACCTGATCCGCAAACAGAACATCAACATCCTCGACATCCCGGTGGCGGAAATCACCCGCCAATACATGGGTTACGTCGAGTTGATGCAGTCGGTGCGCCTGGAACTGGCCGCCGAGTATTTGGTAATGGCCGCGATGCTGGCCGAGATCAAATCGCGGATGCTGCTGCCACGCGCGGAAACCATCGAGGCTGAAGAAGACGATCCGCGCGCCGAACTGATTCGCCGCTTGCAGGAATACGAACGCTTCAAGGCTGCTGCCGAAGGCATCGATGGCCTGAGCCGGGTTGGCCGTGATGTGGTGGTGCCTAAGCTCGACGCCCCGGAGGCCCGGGCGCGCAAGCTGTTGCCGGACGTGAGTCTGGAAGAATTGCTGATGTCCATGGCCGAGGTCCTGCGCCGTGGCGACATGTTCGAAAGTCACCAGGTCAGCCGCGAGGCGTTGTCCACCCGCGAGCGCATGAGCGATGTGCTGGAACGGCTCAAGGGCGGCGGTTTCGTGCCCTTTGTCGAGCTGTTCACCGCAGAGGAAGGACGACTGGGGGTGGTGGTGACCTTCATGGCGATCCTCGAACTGGTCAAGGAATCCTTGGTCGAGCTGGTGCAGAATGAGGCGTTCGCGCCGATCCATGTGCGGGCCCGAGCCGAATAACGAGTTGAATCATGAACCTGACTGAACCCCGCGAGCTGGCTCCACTGCTTGAAGCCTTTCTGTTGGCCTCGGGAAAACCGCAATCGCTTGAACGCCTGTTCGAACTCTTCGAAGAGGGCGAGCGGCCGGAGCCGCCGGTCTTCAAGAAAGCCCTGACGATCCTGGCCAAGTCCTGCGACGGCCGCGCCTTCGAACTGAAGGAAGTCGCCTCCGGCTATCGCTTGCAGATTCGCGAGAAGTTTTCGCCGTGGGTCGGCCGTTTGTGGGAAGAACGCCCGCAGCGTTATTCCCGCGCCATGCTCGAAACCATGGCGTTGATCGCCTATCGCCAGCCGATCACCCGGGGCGAGATCGAAGACGTGCGGGGTGTGGCGGTCAACAGCCACATCGTCAAGACGTTGCTGGAGCGCGAGTGGATTCGCATCGTCGGCTACCGCGATGTGCCGGGCAAACCGGCGATGTTCGCCACCACCAAGGTGTTTCTCGATCACTTCAACCTGAAGAACCTCGACGACCTGCCGCCGCTGGCCGAACTGCGGGAGATGGAACCTGACCCGGTGCTCGACTTCGACGACGCGCCGGTCCCGGCCGGGTTACAGGAACTGGCCGACGCCAGCGCCGAGCCGGAAGAACCCAAGGAAGAAACCAGTTTCCACACGCTGTTGCTGGAACTGGATGACATGGAGCAGGGGATCAAGACCGACTTCGACGATTTGTTGCGCGACGGGGCGGTGACTGAGACTGACGAGGTTTTGGAACAGCCGGAACCCGCGCCGGAGATTGAAGTTGAACTTCATCCTGAGCCTGAAGCCACAATCGAAGAAGAACCGGAAGCAGAGCTGGAAGACGATGTGCTCGGTGTCGCCGAAGCGCGCGAAAAACTGCTGGCCGCCGTCGCTGCCCTCGAACTGCACAAACCCGAGCCCGAGCCCGAGTTGAGCGACGAAGAAGCCGAAGCCCGCGCCCTGGCCGAAGCAATCGAAGCCGAACGCCGCGAATTCGACGACTGACCCAAAACCCACGGTCAACTCAGATCCCCTTGTGGGAGCGGGCTTGCTCGCGAAGGTGGCTTATCATTCAACACAGATATCGCCTGACACTGCGCATTCGCGAGCAAGCCCGCTCCCACAGTGGATTTGTGATGTTCTCAAAAAACGTGTGCACCTCCGTCCCTCTGTAGGAGCGAAGCTTGCTCGCGAAGACGGCGGCCCATCCAGCATCGATGGGTCAGACACACCGCTTTCGCGAGCAAGCTTCGCTCCTACAGGAAGCGCGTTCACAGGAGTAATTGATGAGCTCAACCAAAGACCCCTGCATCAGCGTCTGCAAATTCACCGACGACATCTGCCTCGGCTGCGGCCGCAGCAAGCGTGAAATCAAGGCCTGGAAGAAGCTCGACAAGGCCGACAAGCGCACTGTGCTCGCCGAAGCGGCGTTGCGCCTGATCAAACTCGGTGCCACCGGTCGGCGGAAACACAAGTAAGTCACCATTCATCAGCTAGTCTCTGATGCGCGAACGCTTGCATGAGCGTATGATTCGCGACCCTCCGGCGATCCCTTCGCCCGAGAACCAGTTTTACATCGCTTCAGGCCAGGCCTGAACAGACCACACCGGGAGGTGCCCAGATGAGTATCAACGACCAGAAAGACGACCAGGAAATCGGCCCAGCAGGCGAAAAACTGCAGAAAGTCCTCGCCCGTATCGGCGTCGGCTCGCGCCGTGACGTGGAAGCCTGGATCAGCCACGGCCGCATCAAGGTCAATGGCAAAGACGCCACCCTCGGGCAGCGCGTCGACATGCACGACGCCATCACCATCGATGGCAAGGTGATCAAGCGCGAAGAAGCCGCCGAGTCGGTACGCCGCGTGATCATGTACAACAAGCCCGACGGCGAAATCTGCACCCGCCTCGACCCGGAAGGCCGTCCAACCGTTTTCGACAAAATGCCGAAACCAAAAGAAGGTCGCTGGATCAACATCGGTCGTCTGGACATCAACACCACCGGTCTGCTGATGTTCACCACTGACGGCGAACTGGCTAACCGCCTGATGCACCCTTCCTACGAGATGGACCGTGAATACGCGGTACGTGTGCGTGGCGAAGTCGATGACGAGATGATCGAGCGCTTGAAAGCAGGCGTCGTCCTCGAAGACGGCCCGGCCAAGTTCACCGACATCAAGCAAGCCCCAGGTGGCGAAGGTTTCAACCACTGGTATCACTGCGTGGTGATGGAAGGTCGCAACCGCGAAGTTCGTCGCTTGTGGGAATCCCAAGGCCTGGTGGTTAGCCGTCTGAAGCGCGTGCGTTTCGGTCCGGTGTTCCTCAACTCCGACCTGCCGATGGGTCGCTGGCGCGAAATGAGCCAGTACGAAGTCGACATTCTGAGTGCTGAAGTGGGCCTGACGCCTGTGGCCATGCCGCAGATGAACGCCAAGAGCAAAGACAAGCTCGATCGCATGCAGCGTAAATCGTCGCGTCCGATGGGCAAGACCGAGCGCGTGCGTTCGTTGCGTCCAGCCATCGGCAACCAGACCGCTGCTACGCCGCGTGACTCCCGTGAACCGCAAATCGAAGGCGAGCGTCCAGCCCGCAAACCAGCAGCGCCACGCGCTGATGGCGAGCGCGGTCCACGCACGCCACGTCCGGCCAACGGTCGCACCGAGCGCGGTGAAGGCCGTGGTGCGCCAAGCGGTGGTCGTAGCGATCGCGGTGCTCCTCGTGGTGATTCGAGTCGCGGTACGCCAGTGGCGGATCGTCCGGCCGATACCAAGCGCCCGGCCAAGCCAGTCGGGAAGAAACGCCCAGGCATCGTTTTGGTCGACAAGGACACGCCATCGGGCAAACGCCGTGGCGCGCCAGCTGGATCGGGCCAGCGTCCGGGCTTTGGTCGTCGCAAGCCTGAGTGAAGCAGCGGTAAGTTTCAAGCTGCAAGCTGCAAGTGAAAAACGCCAACCTTAGGGTTGGCGTTTTTTTTGGTCTGGCTTCAGTGATGGGGTGAATGTTCGGGCCTCTTCGCGGGCGAGCCTCGCTCCTACAAGGGCGACGTAATACCTGTAGGAGCGAGGCTTGCCCGCGAAGGCGTCGGCCGGGTTAAACCCTAAAAGACAAACCGCCCATCAAACACCGGCTCATCATCCAGCGCCAACACGCCACCGGAGAAGATCAGGTCCAGGTGATGGCTGCCCTTGGCCCCGCCGCCCAATCCCAGGTGCAAGCCGCAATGGCGCTCCTCGAACCCGGCGTTGCGCGCATACAGATCCTTCACGCCTTCGTTGGTGCCAATGCCCAACTCTTCGATCCGTCGGTTCGACGGATTGGCATCCAGGTATTTGTTGAAGTCATGTTCCAGCCCTGGCACGTCCGTGGCGATTCTGCTGATGGTCGAGTTCTCGATCCATAACTCCAGCGGTGACTCCAGCACACCGTACTTGCGGGCAAACGGGATGGTGCTGAGGAACGTCCCCATGAACTTCACCCGGCCATTGATTTCCTCGCTGTGGGTGGCAATCTCGCCGGGGGCCAGATCGAAGTTGCCGACACCGTTGATGTCAGTCCACTTCTTGATACTGCTCAGCGGTGTTTCAAACCACGAGCCATGCTCATCTTTGAAGCTGAGCGTTGTCGCGTGGGACATGCGCTGGATCAAGTGGCTGTTCAGCCCGGCAATGCGCTGCGGGGTGACACTGAAGGTGTCGTAGAAGTAATCGCCGTAATCCTTGAACAGCAGCGACTTCTTCCAGTTTTGCGCCATCACCCCTTGCAGTGCGCGGAGGAATTCCGGGCCTTCGGGGCGTGGGTTGGGCAGGATGGAAGAGTCGTAGAAGAAAATGTACAGATCGCTGTCGGCAATTGCCTGGGCCAGAAAATCCGTGGGTTCCAGATCCAGGCGCATGGCGCTGAAACTGAACGGTGAGCTGTTACTGGCCTGTTCGGCGATGGCGCCGGTCAGTGCCTCGTAATCGGCGGTGTGGCCGAGCAGAACCTTCGCCGGGTTGATGCCGACAAGGGCCGGGTGTTGTTCGAGGTAGTAAAGGAAATGCGAGATAGCGCGTTGCTTATCCATGTAGTCCTCCCTGACAAACCGAGCAAATGTGGCAGGCACAACCGGCCGGATCGTGCCCGCCGGAGTGGCTTACAGAGGCCACATCGCCGTGCCGAACGGAACAACCGCGTCGGCTTGCATCATTTCAACGGCGGCTTCATGGGTCGGCGCTTCAAACCAATCGTCCAGTTGCAGTTCAGTTTCCAAGTCTTTGTCCAGTTGCATAAGTGAATCTCCCAGATGACTTTTACGACTGTTGAATAGGAACAGCGGCGTGTTTTTCAATCAGTGAATAACTCGCCAACTTGTCGATTGATGCGGTCCGGCAAGTCGCTGAAAACCTAGTTCACAGGGTTTTGGAATGCAAAAAAATAATTAAATAAGATTTGTTTGAATTTTTTATTCCATTTTTTGAGCGCGAATTTCTTTATAAAAAACAGAAAACTGACTCGACCTTTTCCTTAGGAAGCTTCCTAACGTCAATTTGCAGTCAGCCTGCGGAAAGATCTGATTTGGCAAGTTTTCGTTACGGCGTGTAACGGGCAATTTACGAAATCCACCGTCAACATCCATGGATTACGCCAATTTTTAAGGTTGTAAGGAAAACCTTCCGCATCGCCGTTCACGGACGATCGCGAAAGGCTCTGGCGTGCTTGTTTCAGCGACGTAGGAAGGGTGAGATGCGCCCCATGCCTGCCGTGCAGGTGCATAACAAGAAGGAGGCGCAATGAACGCCGTGACTCATCTCCATCTCTCCCCGTGGGCCGGTTTTTTGCTGGCTTGCGTCGATGACCTGCAAAGGTCTGACTTCTTATTTGCAGCCGCCCGGCACCCCCGAGGCGGACACAGGCAATCCCGGCGACCGACGCGCTGATTCAGCGGTGTCTGGCAGCAGGGGGTTAGCGGTGTACAATGCGCCGCGTTTTAACTGTGACCTCCTGCGCATCTGCGCAAATTTCAAGGCTACCCGTCTTGTTCACTCCGCCGCGCCACAAGCGTGTCGGGTTCGATTTCGTCACAGATAAAAACAAACAGGTGACGCATGACCGTTGTTAATACGCTGAACTCCTGGTGCTTGCGCTGGGGTTTGATCGGCGCTGCTTGAAATTGCAACCGAGCAGCAACGTCTACTGAACATCATCAAACCTTGCGTGAGACCCTTTTCATGAGTGGACAAAACTCGCATTCAGGCGAGCTGAAACGCGGCCTGAAAAATCGCCATATTCAACTGATTGCCCTCGGTGGCGCGATCGGTACCGGGCTGTTCCTCGGCTCGGCGGGCGTCCTCAAATCCGCCGGCCCGTCGATGATCCTCGGCTACGCCATCTGCGGCTTCATTGCATTCATGATCATGCGCCAGCTCGGCGAAATGATCGTCGAGGAGCCGGTCGCCGGTTCCTTCAGCCACTTTGCACACAAGTACTGGGGCGGTTTCGCCGGTTTCCTGTCGGGCTGGAACTGCTGGATCCTGTACATCCTGGTGGGCATGTCGGAGCTGACTGCGGTCGGCAAGTACATCCACTACTGGGCCCCGGATATCCCGACCTGGGTTTCGGCTGCCGGTTTCTTCGTACTGATCAATCTGATCAACCTGGCTAACGTCAAAGTCTTCGGTGAGGCCGAGTTCTGGTTCGCGATCATCAAGGTCGTGGCGATCGTTGGCATGATTGCTCTGGGCAGCTATTTGCTGGTCAGCGGTAATGGCGGCCCGCAAGCCTCGGTGAGCAACCTGTGGTCCCACGGCGGCTTCTTCCCGAACGGCGTCAGCGGTCTGGTGATGGCGATGGCGATCATCATGTTCTCTTTCGGTGGCCTGGAAATGCTCGGTTTCACCGCAGCCGAAGCCGACAAGCCGAAAACCGTGATCCCGAAAGCCATTAACCAAGTGATCTACCGGATCCTGATTTTCTACATCGGCGCCCTGGTCATCCTGCTGTCGCTGACGCCATGGGACAGCCTGCTGGCAACCCTCAACGCGTCCGGCGATTCCTACAGCGGCAGCCCGTTCGTGCAAGTGTTCTCGATGCTCGGCAGCAGCACCGCTGCGCACATCCTCAACTTCGTGGTCCTGACCGCAGCGTTGTCGGTGTACAACAGCGGCACTTACTGCAACAGCCGCATGCTGCTGGGCATGGCCGAACAGGGCGATGCGCCAAAAGCGCTGGCGAAGATCGACAAGCGCGGCGTGCCGGTACGTTCGATCCTGGCGTCGGCGGCGGTGACATTGATCGCCGTACTGCTGAACTACCTGATCCCGCAAAACGCGCTGGAACTGTTGATGTCGCTGGTGGTGGCTACCCTGGTGATCAACTGGGCGATGATCAGCTTCTCGCACTTCAAGTTCCGCCAGCACATGAACAAGACCCAACAAACGCCGCTGTTCAAGGCCCTGTGGTACCCGTACGGGAACTACATCTGCCTGGCGTTCGTGGCGTTCATCCTGTGCGTGATGCTGCTGATTCCGGGGATCCAGATCTCGGTGTACGCGATCCCGGTGTGGGTTGCGTTCATGTGGATCTGCTACGGCATCAAGAACAAGCGCAGCGCGCAACACGCGCTGCAGACTGCCAACTCAAGCGTGAAATAAACGCAGAGCGCAGCAACAACAAACCCGGCCATGTGCCGGGTTTGTTGTTTCAGGATTCACACAAAAACTCCCTGTGGGAGCGGGCTTGCTCGCGAAGGCGTCGTGTCAGTCGATGATGATGTCGTCTGACACTCCCTCTTCGCGAGCAAGCTCGCTCCCACAGTGGATCTGCGCCAAACACACCCGCCGCGAACACCACCCAACCCCTGTAGGAGCGAGGCTTGCCCGCGAAGACGTCAGCACATTCAGCATTGATGTTGGATGTGCCAACGCCTTCGCGGGCGAGCCTCGCTCCTACAAGTGGATTCGGTGCTGTCAGTGATTATTTTTCATCCAGGAAGCTCTGCACCGACGCATTGAAAAACGCCGGGTCCTGGATAAACGCGAAATGGCTGACATTCGGCAGGATCAGCAGGCCGGCGCCGGGGATGGCCGAGGCCATGTATTCGGTGTGTTCGCGTTTGATCGCCTCGTCATGGTCGCCGTCAACGATCAGTACCGGGCTTTTGATTTTCGCCAGGTCTTCGCTGGTCCAGTTCGGTTGGCTCGCCCACATGTGGCTGATTTGCTCGACGAACGCATCGTATTCCTTGGGCGTCGGCGACAGCTTCGCGTATTCCTTGCCGGCGCGTTCGATGTAGGCGGCGAAGGTCGGATTTTTCTCGACGCCTTCCTTAACCCCCGAGGTCTGGGTGTTGGCGGCGAAGGCGAATACCTTGCCGACGCGCTGCGGATAGCGCATCGCCAGATCCAGCCCGAGAATCGCGCCGTCACTCCAGCCCACGAAGTCGGCACGCTCGATCTTCAGCTTGTCGAGCACCGCGATGACGTCGTCCGCCATCAAGTCATAACCGTAAGGTCGCGCATCTCGCGAGCTACGCCCATGGCCACGGCTGTCGAGGGTGATGACGGTGTGCTTCGTCGAGAGAGCCTTGACCTGGTTACCCCAGTAATCGGAGTTGGCCAGGCCGCCGTGCAGTAGCACGACAGGAGAGCCATGGCCGGTGATTGAGTAATAGAGCTTGATGCCATTGACGTCGGCGCGACCGGTTTTGGCGCTGGTGATTGGAGCGGGGGTGTCCGGCAGTGTTTCCCAGCGTTCAACGGCGTGAGCCGCGTTGAATGACAGCAGCAGGCAGAAAGCAGCAAGCAAGCGACGGGGCATAGGTCTCTCCGTTAAAAAGGCCTGATCGGCGTGATCCGGACTCTTTAGCGTAGAACCCAACTGCCAGAAGGCCAGGCACTACGAAGCACGGCGCTTATGCGAAACCCTGTAGGAGCGAGGCTTGCCCGCGAAGAGGCCGGCACATTCAGCATTGATGTTGGCTGACCCACCGCCTTCGCGAGCAAGCCCGTTCCCACAGTGGATTCGTGTCGAACACACCTTTCGCGAACACCACCCAACCCCTGTAGGAGCGAGGCTTGCCCGCGAAGGCGTCGGCACATTCAGCATTGCTGTCGACTGACCCACCGCCTTCGCGAGCAAGCCCGCTCCCACAGTGGATTCGTGTCGAACACACCTTCCGCGAACACCACCCAACCCCTGTAGGAGCGAGG
>NZ_JBIUXZ010000001.1:1102445-1762738 GCF_044744265.1 Pseudomonas sp. NPDC087342 | reverse complement strand
CAATTTCTCAAAAACCCAAAAAAACCCCGCTCCCCGCAGCCGCGGGCCAAGCCTGCGTTCGGCTGCGAAGCAGTCGCGAAGTAAGCCAGCGCGGTGCTTCAGGGAAACCGTACACTCAGGTTTTACGACTGCTTCGCAGCCGAACGCAGGCTACGCCAGCTGCTACGGGTTGGGTTTAAGGCGCGTATCGCGATGAAACCATTCATTTATGCGGTGCGATTTTGGATCAGGCGGCCGGAACAGCCTTCAGCGATTGAGACAGATCAGTGATGCAGTTCTGAAAATCCCAAATAAAACACGTTCCCTGTAGCAGCTGGCGAAGCCTGCGTTCGGCTGCGAAGCAGTCGCGAAGTAAGCCAGCGCGGTGTTTCAGGGAAACCGTACACTCAGGTTTTACGACTGCTTCGCAGCCGAACGCAGGCTACGCCAGCTGCTACGGGTTGGGTTTAAGGCACGAAAAAGCCCGGCTTATCAGACCGGGTTTTTTATTGTCTTGAATTTGCAGCGTCATCGACAGGCAAAGCAGTGCCTTAATGAGTTGCGACACAATGGCTTAAGATCATCGACGCTGGAATGGACCTCTCGACTCAAGGACGCGACATCTATGGAAACTGGCTTTTCTCAAATCAGCGAGCGTTTGAACAATCGCCGATTTACGGTAGCGGGTAACGCGCACGGGGTATCTGGCGCAGGCACCGTATTTCATTACCAGGTTGAAGACTCTGCCATTTCGGGCATCTATCAGGGCGGCCGTATTCGCATGGGGCATCAAGTCGGGCGCGTGACAGGCCCCGATAGCATCGAGCTGCTTTATCACTGCTTGACGACGGATGGTGAGATGCTCGCAGGCTGGTCTCGTGGCACGGTTGGCATTGATGACGCAGGGCGCACCACGTTGGCCTTCGTATGGGGCTGGTTGTCGGGCGCGAGTGGGGGCGGGGAGTCTAGCTACGTCGAGCTTGTCGCATAGCGGCGTTTCAGATGTGAAAAAGCCCGGCTGATCAGGCCGGGCTCTTTGTTGGGGACTGCTTTAAGGCTATTTACTTATGCGGTGCGATTCTGGATCAGACGGTCGGAACCGCCTTCAGCGACGCGATTCTCGATCAGGCGATCAGAACCACCTTCAGCGACGCGGTTCTGGATCAGACGATCCGAACCACCTTCAGCAACACGTTTTTCGATCAGACGATCCGAGCCACCTTCAGCAACACGATTCTCGATCAGACGATCCGAACCACCTTCGGCAACGCGTTTTTCCAGCAGACGATCCGAACCACCTTCAGCAACACGATTCTCGATCAACCGGTCCGAACCACCCTCAGCCACGCGGCTTTCAATCAACCGATCCGAACCGCCTTCAGCGATCATTGTGCGAGAAGGCGCGGCAAAAGCGTTAACTGCGAAAACCGAGAAAGCGATGCTGAGAAGGATTTGGCGTTTCATGATCGTGTGCTCCGGGTGTTGTTAGTTGGGTATGGAGCGGATGTTACGCCGTGGATTTTTTATGAGAACTTCATTGACGTGATGGTGACTATCGACGTTGGCGATGGTTGAACAACCACCGCCTGCACCGGAGTCCAACGGCTCATTTATCGTCAGAAACTGTACTTCGCCGTCAGCCGATAACTGCGCGGATCGCCATAGGTATCCGTGGAACCCCACACAGTGCTGCTGCCAATCGCCGCGTAGTAAACGCGGTCGAAGATGTTGTTGGCGTTCAGTTGCAAGTCCAGATGCTTGGTCACCTGATAACCCGCCATCAAGTCGGCCACGGCGTAGCTGCCTTGTTCAAGCCGATAAGTCCCATTGGCCACAGCAACATCGTTGTACATGCGGCTCTGCCAATAGACGTTGCCACCCACCCGGAGTTTTTCCAGCGGGCCCTGGAGGCGGTAGACGGTCGAAAGCTTGAACAGATGCTCCGGCGTGTCGGTCTCGAAACGCTGATTCTTGTTGGCCGGGTCGGAGTCCTTGATGTAGTGGGCGCGGGTGTAGGTGTAGCCGGCGCCGACCTGCCAGTTTTCGGTCAGCGCGCCTTGCAGTTCCATGTCGATCCCTTGGCTGCGCACCAGGCCAGAGGCTTCGTAGCAGGTCAGGACCGGGCAACCCAGTTGAGTGGCGGCTTCGGTGGAGCGGTTTTTCTGGTCGGTCTGGAACACCGCCAGACTGGCGTTGAGCGCGCCATCGAAATATTCGCCCTTGATGCCGATTTCGTAGTTTTCCCCTACGATCGGATCAAGCAGTTTGCCGGAAAGGTCCTGCGAGGTTTGCGGCGTGAAAATGTCGGTGTAGCTGGCGTACACGGAATGGTGATCGTCGAGCTTGTAGATCAGGCCGCCGTAGCGCGTCAGGTTGCGCGTGACCTTATAGTCGCCGTCTCCCGAGCGGTCATCGTAGTCATACCAGTCCAGGCGCCCGCCGAGAATCAGCGTGAGCGGGTCGGCCAGACTCAAACGGGTGGTCAGGTAAACGGCGTCCTGAGTGGTGATGTTGTGGGTTTTGCCGTCACGCACGAAGTCCGGTTTCGGCGCGCCGATCGGCAACCCGGTGTCGTAGGGGCTGTAGTTTTTGCTGGTGTTGTCGTAAATGCGCTTGCTGGTGCCGATCACCACCTCATGCGTGCGCCCGAACGCTTCCACCGGGCCGCTGGCGTAGGTATCGAACGCGGTCTGCTTTTCGTCCTGCTTCGATTGCCACGCAGTGGTCTCCAGCGGACCGTCGTAGCGCGACAGGTAAGTCCCGGAGAACATGCCGTCCAGCGTCGAAGTCGAGCCGGCGAAGTGCAATTTCCAGTCATTGTCGAAGCGATGCTCGATGTCACCGAACACCGTGTCGACCCGCAGCTTTTTGTTTTCCCAATCCGTGCCGGGATACGTGGAGCGGGGCAGGTTCAGGTGATGACCGTCCGTGCCAAGCGGCAAACCACCCCAGAAGAAATTGGTCTGGTCCTCCTGGCGAGAGAAACCCAGGGACGCGGTCGTGCTGTCGCTCAGATCCGCTTCCGCAATCCCGTAGAACAGACCGTGATCGCTTTGCTCCTTGTCGCGGAAACTGTCGGCATCCCGGTAAGAACCGACCATCCTTCCGCGCAATGTGCCGCTGTCATTGAGCGGACCGGAAGCATCAAACTCACCGCGATAATCATCCCAACTGCCGGCCGCACCCGTGACACTGAGCTGCGGCGTGAACGTCGGGCGCTTGCGCACCATATTGATCGCCGCCGATGGATTGCCAGCACCGGTGACCAGCCCCGTGGCACCGCGAATCACCTCCACGCGATCAAACATCGCCAGGTTAGGCTGCACGCCCATGGTGTAGCCCGAATAAGAACTCGGCAGACCGTCGTACATGATGTTGTCGATGTCGAAACCGCGAGAACTGTAAGTCTGACGACCCGGCCCGCTGGACTGACTGAGGAACAGGCCGGGCGTGTTCTTCACCACATCATTCACGCTGGTCATGGCCTGATCGTCCATGCGCTGGCGGGTAATCACCGTCACGGCTTGCGGGGTTTCACGCATGGTCAGCGGCAACTTGGTGGCAGTCTGCATCGGCCCGGTGGTGTAGGAACCGGTGCCTTCGGTAGTCGCGCCCAACTGCTCACTGGTGATGCTGGTTGCATCGAGCTCCAGCGTCGCGGGCGGGTTCGCGGTTTCAGCGCCGATAGCAGCATGAGTGCTTGCGAAGTAGATGGCGATGGCCAGAAGACCAGGTGAAAAAGGCGTGCGGCTTTGCGGTTGATGCCCAAGCATGAATCTGACTCTCCCTGACGGCCGTCCATGGCAATGATAATCGTATTGATAATTATTCTCGTCAGTCTGGCAGATTGCTTCGCTTGTAAAAACCCTTTGCGGACAGGGATTTAACAAATTTTTCACATTTACAACATGAAGGGCGGGGCATAAGGCAGGTCTGGACGGGCAATCAGACGGGATCGTTGAGGCGCAAATACGAGCGGAAATCACGATGATGGGTGCGCTGCAAACAACCGAATTCATTACGCGCAAACCCAAAAAAAGGGCGCCATCACGGCACCCTTTTTTATCGATTCAATCGAACGAGCAACCATCAACCCTCTTGAGGCCAACGATCTTCGATTTCAAACCAGGACGCTTTCGACGAGACGCACACATGTTTCTGCTTGGGCGGGTTAAACGGCGTATCAAGCGTACCGACCGCAACCGAAATCCAATCCGCAAACTCACCATTCGAATCCGACCAGAACAACGAAGTCCCACAGTTCGAACAGAACTGCCGCGTGACCCCGGCCGACGATTGAAAACGCTTGAGCGCATCAACACTGCTCGCGATGGAAATGTCCGACCGTGGAACGCTGGCATACGTCGCGAACGCGGCGCCATGGGCTTTTCGGCATTTGTTGCAATGACAGTGGGAGACGGCTTTCAGTTGACCCGAAACCTCATAGCGCACAGCGCCACAGAGACAGCTTCCTTGATGAAATTCATCCATGTTCATCGGTTACTCGAAAAAAGAAGGGGAGAGGCAAGACCCGCCATGCTACGGCATCACGGACACAAAAAAACGGGCACCACCACAGCGCCCGTTTTCATTTACTCCTTAACCTGCGCCCGCAAACGCCGGCCGATCACATCCATCAAGTCGCATCCGTCGCGCAAGGGAATGACTAACAGCCTGGAGAAGTCTGCCAGTACTACCGTGTCGCAACCGATCTCGGCGCGGTAGGCTATGTTCTCCAACACCTGCGTGACCGTGCGAATACGGTAATCGGCCATGGCTTGCAGGACGTCGAGTGGGGCGTGGGTGTCGATGAGTAGGGAAGCCGGGACCAGGTCGATTCCGGTTAGAGGCATGTATCTTTCCATAAGGATGAAACTCCGAATCAGATTTTAGTAAAAGGACTGATCCGATCTGCAGGTCGCCAAACCTGGTCGCTGGAAGCGCGATGGATGAACTATAGATAGATTACAGAAGAAGAAATATTCGGCTACTTCTGACATACTCGTAGCATAAATGAGTCAAGAAGTAGGATAAAGACCAAACTATTTTAGTTGTGCTGATGAGGCATTGATTAGTTAGCTATGGTCTTCGTCCTGAATTTTTCGAGGTTTCATTAAGGTGCTGGCAATAGTTTTCGTCTGAACATGCTAGCAAAAGATATTTCATTCTCTAGTTCCGGCGCATAATTGCCTTCGTTAAATACCATTCTGGCTGCAGCGCCAGTTGCCGGTACTGGCAGTACAATTGCGCCAGGATTATATTTCCTGAAGAGCGTTTCTTCGGCTTTAATACCCTCCATTCCTCCAATTAAGACCGCTGCATGAAATTTCTTACTGGTAATCATAGCTTTCCGCATTGCTAAAATACTGAGCTGTAAGTTATTTCTTATTGCGGGTATAATTTTGACGTCGAAGAATTCATCGTTTTCAACAGGCATTTGGCCTTGGAAGAAAGCGCTTTGGAATATTGTAAGTCTGTCTCTTTCAAGTCTGCTATGTTCAACATAGAGAGAGATTAGAGGAGTGATTGCTGGGTGACCTCCGAATGTTATTCGGCCAATCGGTAGAATTACCTCAATCAATGCCCTAATTGCTTCTCGGATTAAAAATACATCCGCCGTATCGTAAAATTTACGATTTCGGTCAGGGAGAGGTACGCTGGCAGATAAAAATATCTCAATCACGATAGGCACTCCTTCAAAGCTGCTGGTGCATCGGCCATAGTGACTGTACGAATTGGTAAGTGTGAGTCAAGCCAACGGAGATGTTTGACCCAGTTATCGTGCAATCCTCTGCTGTCGTAGATTACCCAAATGGATTCACTAGATTGCTTTTGCTTGGATATCGAATCGAAGATTGCATTGATGCGATCTGATGTGGGTCTACCAACAGCAGGTACTACTGCAAGATTTTTGCCTTGAATCTCTAAGGATATCCAGCGTTGAGGCTGTACGGTAGGTTCTAACTTAAGATCGCGTGCTGCATCACAAAAATTATCGACAAGATGAGCATGTCGTAAGGCGATTGCCTCCGCTCTTAAATTTTCTGCTCTATCGCAAATTCGATCCATGGCAACTTTTTTTATACTTGCTCCTCTACCCGGTGTTAGGCCACTAAAATCTGTATGTTCCAGCTTCATATATCTACTAAATGCATAGTAACTGTCCTCTTCTTGTCCCGGCCAGAGAAGGTGAAGAGTCTGAATGCCTAATAAATTTGCTTGCGCTAATTCTGCTTTAGTCCAGCGCCCTTCTCGAAAGCCAGGCGTATCTATCAAAACGATGACGTCAACATCAGACATTCGATGCCACAGTTCTACTTGAAAGTCTGCCGCAGGAGGTACAGATCTAACATCTATAAATACATCGAAACCTCGCTTGTCAAGATTTTCATAAATACGATTTGCAAGAGGTTGTGAGCCTTTGCGCCGATAGCTTATGAAAATGCCTCTTTCTTTTCTGAGAAGTCGGAAGGTTTCGAAAATCAGTGATACAAGGCGAGGTAGGTTGGATCCATTTTCTGGTAGTGTTAGAACATTTATGTGTTTTAATTGCTCCGGCATTTCAATGTTTATTGCGCCTATAGAAGTTACTACGGGGACGATAACAATCGAGTCTTGAATGAGTTGGTTTAAAAACTTAGGGGTGATTTTTTCCTTATTTCCAAAGTAAATACCTAGCGCCGGTTTCTTCCTATCATATGAATCAAACGTAGCTGAAGTTAAAAATATTATCTTTTCTTCACTAATTCCAAGATCTTTAGCACGATCATGAACTGCGCGTTTCAATAGGTCTAATCGAGAATCCAAGCTACCCATCGCGATTATTTGATATGCCCATTGTGACATTTTTTTCCAGTATTTAGTGTTTTTATGTTCGGTATTTTTAGCGCTATTTCTGGCGCTAGTTAGCTATTATACACTTTAAAAAACGAACTTTAATTAACGCCCGGCGAGTCCAGCTGCAGTTTCGATCCATCCACCAATATCCTTTCTGCCATTTTGACCAGTAAAATCGTAGCTCATGTAATGTTTTGATAGCTGAACTACGCTGTTGGTTTTCGGTGCGTCAAATCTTAATTCTTTTTCCGGAATTGCGAGAGTGTAATCAGCGTAAGTTATCCACTTTCCGTTTTTCCATTCGGCAAGAAATATTCCTCGCTCTGTTTTATATAGGCCCATCTGAGCTAGTGGGTCGGCACCTTTAATAGAGGTTTGTTTTGCTGCGTTCTGTACTCCATGTATATGAACAGTAAGCAGCCCGTTACCTTTTATAACGCTGCGTGCTATTTCGTATCTTACCCATCGCCTGCTCCATGTTTCAGAGCCAGCAAGAATACAGGTGACGGAAGTGTTTTCTAGCCCTTCCCGTAAAAATTTTTTTAATGCGTCATCGCTTTCTTTTTTCGAAGCCTCAAAAACACTACTATCGAAAAATCCTCTACTGATTTCCTCTGTATCTTTTACAACCCAACTATTGCGGACGTTCCATGCGCGCCAAACATCAGGTACATAGTGATAGGAGAAAAAAGTTCTACGCGGCAAGATTGCCTCCATTATTCTAAAAACTGTTCGGTGTATGCTGAGCCCAAGCTTTGACTTGGGCCTGGGTTTTTGCATCTAGCGAGCTTCTATCGCTTTGCTGACCCAGTCCTCAATGTTTTCTTTAATGTGATCGTACACATACGTGCTTGTAGAGTAGGGGGGGTCGTAAACTGTTCCAGTGACCGCTTCTCCATCTACAGTTAGATTGGTGAAAGGGTCTGAACCTTTTTTAGCTTGTTCTCCGTTTGAATCTTTCAGGTTATGTATATTTATAGCTAGTACGCCAAGACCATCTTGCCAGGCTTTTTTAATTTCATGTTTGACCCAGCGGCGATCTGCAGTTTTTTCACCGACAAGAACAATCAAGCATTTTTTATCCTTCATGTTATCTGCTATCCATTTTTTAATGGCGTCGTCTCCCTCTTTTTTTATCTCTTCCCATTTATTGGCGTCTAGTAGAGGTTGCTCCTCTATAGCCCCTATTTGTCTGACCTGCGACACACGCCAGTTATCGGGTTTGTAGTGAAAGCTAAGAAAGCAATCCTTTGACATAGTAGTTTCCTTTTTTTCGTGTTTTCAGAGTTTAAGGTTCAGTTAGTTAAGCTTGATTGTAATAATTTCGATTCTTTTAAGTATCCTTATGGTTGTGGAAGGCTCCCTAGGGAGGCACCTCGTATTTTCAAAATTCAACCACCCTGTACCATCCAGTATGTGAGTCACTATCAAAAGTAGCTTAAAATTAGGAATTTGCTGCTCGACTTCAGAAAATCGACGACGTCAATGGCGATCTCCGCAGAAGCTTGTGCAACGTTAACGTTCGTGTGTATTTCCGATTTTTTTCTGTTTAGGGAGGTCACCGGTGCAAAGTGATGAAATGAAACAATCTCTGTTTTCACGCTGCGATCCCTTTACCCCATGACGTAGACTCCACCCACCTCGATCACCTGCCACCCCGAGCCCTACGCATGCAAACCCCCAGTCAAACTCCCCCCCTCTGGAAAACCTACCTCCTTTTCCTAGCCCCCATGGTCCTCTCCAACTTCCTCCAATCCATGTCGGGCACCATAAACAGTATCTACATCGGCCAAATGCTAGGCACCCAAGCTTTAGCAGCGGTGTCGGGCATGTTCCCAATCGTCTTCTTCTTCATCGCCCTGGTCATCGGCCTCGGTGCGGGCGCGGGTGTGCTCATCGGCCAAGCCTGGGGCGCACGGGAAACCCATTTGGTGAAAACCATCGCCGCCACAACCTTGCTGTTGGGCGCGATGATCGGGTTGGTCGCGGCGGTGTTGGGCAGTGTGTTCGCAAGGCCTGCCTTGCAAGGCTTGGGCACCCCGGCCGATGTGTTGGACGACGCGGTTTCCTACGCGCACGTGATGATGTGGATCATGCCGTCGCTGTTGGTCTACGTGTTGTTTACGCAATTGCTGCGTGGGGTGAGTGATACGGTTTCGCCGTTGGTGGCGTTGGTGGTTTCAACGTGCATCGGTCTGGCGCTGACGCCCGCCTTGATAAAAGGTTGGCTGGGTTTTGCGCCGATGGGGATTCAGAGTGCGGCGTACGCGGGGTTGGCGGGGAATTTGGCGGCGATGGGGTGGTTGGCGTGGCGGTTGATTCGCAAGGGGCATCCGTTGGCGCCGGATCGGGAGATGTTTGCGGCGATGCGCTTGGACCTGGACATTCTGGGCAAGGTGCTGCGCATCGGGTTGCCGACCGGGTTGCAGATGGTGGTGTTGTCGGCGTCGGAGTTGGTGATTCTGGCGTTGGTGAATCAGCACGGTTCGCAGGCGACGGCGGCGTATGGGGCGGTGACGCAGATTGTGAATTACGTGCAGTTTCCGGCGTTGTCGATTGCGATCACGGCGTCGATTCTTGGGGCACAGGCGATTGGGGCGGGGCGGTTGGAGCGGATCACGCCGATTTTGCGCACCGGGCTGTTGATTAACGTGTGTTTGACTGGTGGTTTGGTGTTGTTGGGTTATTTGTTGTCGCACTGGTTGTTGGGGTTGTTCCTGACGGAAGACTCGACTCGGGCGATGGCTGAGCATCTGTTGCACATCATGTTGTGGAGTCTGTTGGTGTTTGGCTTCCAGGCGATTATCGGCGGGATCATGCGCGCCAGCGGCACGGTGTTGATACCGATGGCGATTTCGATTGTTTGCGTGCTCGGCGTGCAGTTGCCGGTGGCGTATCTGTTGGATGCGAAGTACGGATTGCAGGGTGTGTGGATGGCGTTTCCGGTGGCGTATTTGGGGATGTTGGCGTTGCAGACGGCTTACTACAAGTTTGTCTGGCAGCATCAGAAGATTGAGCGGTTGGTGTAGGGCGGGGCGTTCGTTTAGGGATGTGGCGCGACGTTTATCGCCAAGATCGCAGCCTTCAACAGCTCCCACAGGGGAACGCATTTTTTGATCTTACGCGTTTGATATAGGCAACGTTTTCAGACCGCTTGGCGTTTGAATATGTGCCACCAAGTAAGGCCTCGCAGTCGCCTCCAACGCATGCAGATGAACCGGCCCGGAAAAGTTGATCGCGGTGAGTATCGCCTGGACTTTTTCGGGATCGGGATCGAACACATCCAGTGCTACCAACGAACAGCCTCGATCCAGCATGGCACTTGCGGGGTGGGGTGTTTGCGACCATTGAATCAGCGTCGGCGCTGATCCGCTCAGGGGCAGGCGGCCGTCGGTGGGGATGGTGATTTGCCAGGCCAAGGTGCCTCGGGTCATGGGTTCGGGGTTGCCCACTATGTTGCGGCTGGTTTCGCTTAGGGCTTGGATGTCGTCGGTGCGGGCGACCCAGGTTGCCAGGCGTGGCGGGGTATCAGACGTCAGTTCGTCCATTGCGAACCAGCGCGGCCGGTCGGGGCGTTGGGCGGACGGGTCGATGGCGATCACTTCCAGGTAGATGTCGGGACCGAGGCGCAGCAGACGGTTGTGGGTGCCCATGCGTGGGTGGGCGCCGCCGGGTTGCAGGTCGACGCCAAGGGCGTTGGTCACGAAGGCGCAGCCGGCTTCGAGGTTGGGGGCGACGATGGCGAGGTGATCGAGGGTGCTGTTCATTTGCTCCGTGCCTTTTTGGGGATTTGCCTGTCGGGATCGATTGCTGGTTTATACACCGTCCATTGTGGGAGCGGGCTTGCTCGCGAAGGCGGGGTGTCAGTCGATGAAGATGTTGACTGATGGGACGCCTTCGCGAGCAAGCCCGCTCCCACAGGGGATTTGGGGTGTTTTCGGGTTTATGCGTTGCCGGCCCAGACTGTGGGGCGGCGCTGATGCCATGGCATGGCCACTTCCAATTGCGCCGCCAGCCGCAGCAACACATCCTCTGCGCCGAATCGCGCTGCAAACTGCAATCCGATCGGCAGACCATTCGTGCGTGACATTCCCAGCGGCAACGATATCGCCGGTGTCCCCGCAACGTTGAATACCGGGGTAAACGGCGAGTGTTCAAACACCCGTGCCGTCCATTGCAAGCCGTCCATATTTTCCGCGCCATGGCTATAGGTGCCCAATGCCTGAGGCAGGCGCGGCAGGGTGGGCGTCAACAGCACGTCAAAATCGTCGAACCAACTGGCCACGCTGCGGGCGGTGAGGTTGCGGGTTTCCAGCGCGGCGGCGAATTCCACGGCGCGGGCCTGTTGGCCGTAGGCGTAGCAGGCGAGGGTGGCGGGTTCGAGGGTGGTCAGGTCGATCGGGCGCGAGGTGGCGGCGGCGAGGCCGTCGATCCAGCGGACGAGGGTGGCGCACCAGATGTGCGCGTTGGCTTCGACGAAGGACTCCCACGAGGTGCCGAGCGAGGCGCTGACTTGCTCGACGCTGTGGCCGAGGGCTTCGAGTTCGCGGGCGACGGCGTGGGTGGCGTCGGCGATTTCGGGGTCGAGTGGGGCGCCGTTCCAGGGTGTGTCGAGCAAGCCGATGCGCAATCGTCCAGGGTCGCGGCCGACTTGGGCGAGGAAGCCTTCGGCCGGCGCGGCGGTGTAATACGGATCGCCCGGCGCACCGCCCTGGACGATGTCCATCAATGCCGCGCTGTCGCGCACGGTTCGCGACAGGCCGAGTTGCACGCCGAATCCGGCAAACACTTCGTCCAGCGCCGGGCCATTGGAGGCGCGGCCGCGGGTCGGTTTGAGGCCGACCAGACCGTTGAAAGCCGCCGGTACGCGGATCGAACCCGCCGCGTCGGTGGCATGCGCAATCGGCACGATGCCGGCGGCGACTGCTGCGCCTGATCCGCCGCTCGACCCGCCGGCCGATAAACGAAGGTCCCACGGGTTGCACGTCGGGCCTTGCAGGGCGGATTCGGTTTCGGTGCTGAAGGCCATTTCTGGCGTGGTGGTGCGGCCCAGGGTGGCGAGACCGGCGGCGTTGAAGCGTTGCATCAGGTACGAGTCGGATTCTGCGACCAATCCTTGCGCCAGACGACTGCCCAACTCCACGCGCCGGCCCGCCGAAGTGATGGCCAAATCCTTGATCAGAAACGGCACACCGGCCAACGGGCTCTCGCCTTCGGTCACGCTGGGTGACCAGGTTTCGATGACGGCGTTGATCTGCGGGTTGACCCGGTTTACGGCGGCCAATGCGAGTTCGGCCAGTTCTGCCGGGGTGACTTCGCCAGCCGCCACCAATTGGGCGAGGCCGATGCCATCGTAGGCTGCGTATTCGTTGAGGTTCATGAGCGGTCTCCAGTTGAGAGACTCGATCATAGGTAAAGCGCTGTTCGCTGATTAGCCCATTAAAGCGGTATGCAATGTGCCGTTGGTGGCACAATCATGCGATTCCACCAATGACAGGGTTTGCGATGATCCGGGACTTGAATGACACGCTGGTGTTCGTGCGCGTAGTGCGCCTGGGCAGTTTTACCGCAGCGGCCCAGGCGTTGCAGATTCCCAAGACCACCGTCAGCCGCCGCGTGCGCGAGTTGGAGCAGGCCATCGGCGTGCAACTGCTACGCCGCACCACGCGCCAGTTGAGCCTGACCGAGGCCGGCGCGGTTTACTACGAGCAATGCAAGGACATCGCCGCGACCCTTGAGCACGCTGAATTGGCCGTGCATCAGTTGCGCGACGGCCCGCGCGGCTGGTTGCGGGTGACGGTACCGTACTCGTTCGGGGTCAGTTGGTTCGCGCCGTTGGTGGCCGGGTTTCGCCAGGCGTATCCGGAGATCAAGCTTGAGATATTGGCGTCGCATGTGCCGCTGGATCTGGTCGGGGAAGAGATCGACGTAGCGTTGCGGTTGGGTGCTTTACCTGATTCCAGCCTGGTGGCGCGACGGCTGGCCAGTTATGCCACGGGCATTTACGCCGCACCTGAATACATTGAGCGTCATGGGCAACCGACCACGCCTGACGAGTTGATCCAGCATTCCACGCTGGTGCTGAATCAGGCTCGGCGCGATGTCGGTTACGTCTGGCCGTTGCGCAAGGCGGGCGCCAAGTTGCGCAATTATCGGGTTGAGCCAACGATCATCGCCAATGACCCGGCGCTGTTAAAGGAAGCATTGCTAGCCGGTGAAGGGCTGAGTCTTGGGATGGACCAGAGCATGCGGATTGACGTTGAAGCAGGGCGGTTGCGAAGAGTACTGCCGGAGTGGATCGGCCCGCCGCAGGATCTGAATGCGGTTACGGCGCGAGAGCATTTGCCCTCGCCGAAGGTGACGGCGTTTATCGGGTATTTGAAGGGGCGGATGCAGCATTAGGCCTGCGCATTCAACCAGACTGATTCCGCGTCTTCGACCAGCCGGCGGATGGCTTTTAGATCAGCCGTTGCAACGCCGTAGGTGAAACTGGACTCAACATGGTTCTTTTTCGATTTACTCAAGTTTCGATGAACATGGGCGGGGCCGTACTGCACCGCATGATGGTCAGCCGAGTCGATACGGGAGACGAGTTTGCCGGTTGGGTCCTTGATGTTGTAAGCGTAATTGTGCAACGCATCCTGACGCAAAATCAGCCGGAAACCGGAAGGGCGGATGGCGGTAATCGTTTGCTGGTCGATTTTCTCGACCGTGCAGGCAAGGTCCTGTTGCAGTAACTCACAGGTCGCCTCAAGGTTGGATTGCTGCGGATTCACGACAGTGGCGTCCGCCAGAAGTGGTGCGGGAACCCCCATTTTCTCTGCGAGGTAATTGATCAGTGATGAATGGTTTTGCGCTTGTGTGGCGTGTTCGTTACACAACTGCATTCCAATCATCAGCCCGGTGTTGCCAATTAGCGTCGCGGTGGACATCTGTTCCGCTTTTTCGCCACAGACCAGGCAATTACCGTCCGAGTTAAGCCATATACCCTGCTCGATGGCAGTGTTTTCCAGGCGCCCATCCAGCAAACCGTCGAACACTTTACTGTTGGCTTTCCAGCGCTTGTGCCAGCGATCAAATCGCTGGGTGTATCCCTTGAGCTGAATGCGTCGGGAGAATTCTTTTCCATCAATGGGCAGAAGATGAATGCCATGTTCCTGACAATGCACGCCCGTGGACGCAAAGGTCATCATGTTTTGTGTCTTGATCAAATAAATGCGCGGTGCCGGAAATTTATCGGTGAAGTTGTACATCGCGTTGATGTGGAATACGCCGTTTTCGATAAAGACATGAACATCATCCGCCGATTGCATCATGGTGAGCAGCTCTTCCTTCGAGCCCATCTCAATCGAAAATACGGGTTTGCCACGTTTCAGCGCATTGACACCGATTCGCTGCACAAACTCATCCGTTGCTTCGCCATCCAAACCTTGGGAGAAGCAGGTTTGAACCATGTCGTACAGTTCCAATTTTCACCCTTCATAGCCGTTAGACAAACGTGTAAGTCCGAGAACACCGGGGTAGATCAGAGCGCCGGATTTGATCCGACGCCTGCATCGTTCAAAACCTCAGTTTTGGGCCTTTTGTTTGCTCGGGCTCCTTGTCCGGCGTCGCGGGGGTGTCTGTCGGAGCCGGTGTCAACAGGCGGCTGATCTCTTTATCGATGTCGGCAGCGATACTGGCTAGCGCATTTTTGACATAAGTCGAGTCACTCATCTGTTGCTTGTCCAGATTTTGCAATTTGAAGCCTGATGCCAGCTGTTTGGCGAGATCCGTAAACTGCTGCGGTTGATAAATCAGGACTTCGTTAAGGGCGCGATGATAGGCAAGCAACAGCATTCTGGTGTTCAGTTGGGCGACATCGGCAATTGCCGTGGCCGCCAGGAAAGCCGCAATGCCACCGCCACCGCTGTTACCGGCAAGCATGTCATCGACGACTTTTTGGAGTGTTTGATGTTTTGCTGTCGCAATGGTGTTTTCTTTTTCAAACAGTACGTTCGGAAAACAGGCGTTGGCGTTTTGGAGCGTGTAGGTCGGATTGTTCGTTTCGTTGTAATCCGTCACCAGGTTGTAGCAATACCTGATCGGAACACCGTGCTTTTGAAGTAACGAGCAGAAATGATACTGGTCGTCATTAGGTGACTTGAACTTGTCGGCCTCTTTGACCTTCAGCTCAAGGACAAGCAGTTCCGATTCCGTTATGCGTTTTATGACGTCATAAGCACTGCCAGTCGCGAGCTTGAATGGCGCTTGAGCCTTATTGTCGGGGGTGTGTGACCCGCCAAAGTTTATCTTCGGGCCTGTTTCGCGTACGTATGAATCCAGAGCGCTGGTGAGGGAAGTGCTGAACATGGGTTCTGTGTAAGTCATTACGCTGCCTGATTCTTTGAGCACATGGGGCGACATCGCTGTCGCATAACATCCCGCAGGATGTTGATTAACGTTCCTTGCCGGCCACATGCACATCGCCGATCCACATTCGGGAAAGCGGTACTGCACCGTCGCTTGCGAGGCACAAGATATAGGCGCGAGCCTTTGACTGGCAATTCCATTTTCGCCCCAGGCTGTCGGTTTCGCGATTACAGCGCCAGAGGTTTGTGGGGTGGCGCCAGGTGTTTGCGACATGACTTTTAGCCTTCGCGAGCAGGTCCGCTCCTTCAGGGAATTGTGTGCCAGGAAGATGTCGGTGGCATAAACAGCGGTTTTGCGCTTTAGTCCACCTACAGCTGCAATCCTGCCCGGAGAGTGCCATGCGCTTTCGATTCCTGCGTTTTGTCGCAATCGCGGCCGCCCTGGCTTATTCCGTCGGTGCCCACGCCGTGGTGTACAACCAGGTCAACGCCGCCGCCAGCCAGATCAGCTTTACCTACAGCCAGTTCGGCTCGCGGGTGTACGGCACGTTCAGCCAGTTCGAAGGCAACCTCGATTTCGACACGCAAAACCCCTCGGCTGCCCACGCCGCGCTGAGCATCCAGCTCGCCAGCATCGACGCCGGCAGCAGCGATGCCAACACTGAATTGCAGAAGCCTGCGTGGTTCGACACGGCCACTTATCCGCTCGGGGTTTTCAAGTCCACCAGCGTCAAAGCCCTCGGCGATAACCGCTATTTGTTTACCGGCGATCTCACCCTCAAAACCATCACCCGCTCTGTGGAGGTTCAAGTCCAGTTGAAGGCGGAAAGCGGCATCGGCGTGTTTGTCGGCGAGTTCGCGCTTAACCGGAGTGACTTCAAAATCGGCGAGGGCGAATGGGCGGATGGCGTGGTATCCAAAGACATCAACATCCGCTTTCGCATAGTCGCGCCGGAGCAATAACTGGCGCACACATTACTCGCGGCCAACCCCAATCCCCTGTAGGAGCGAGGCTTGCCCGCGAAGAGGCCCGCACATCCAACATCGATGTCGACTGACACACCGCTTTCGCGAGCAAGCCCGCTCCCACACTCAATCTCTGCTAGACGCAACATTTGCGGCCAACCCCAATCCCCTGTAGGAGCAAGGCTTGCCCGCGAAGAGGCCCGCACATCCAACATTGATGCTGACTGAGCCACCGCTTTCGCGAGCAGGCTCGCTCCCACAGTAACCGGGTTGTATCAAAGGGATGGCGCTCAGGCCGAGAATGCAAACGGTTCCAGGAAAATCTGCGGCTCAATCCAAAGCCTCAAACCGTACGGGATGACGGAGTAACCATCGTAGCGGCCAGTAAACGTATCCGCTGCCGCAAACTCGATAAACCGGCCGCGTTTATCGTCCACGACCCTGATGCCCGGACACCCGAGCATCGAGTAGCGAATGATCGGGTCTGGCAATGGAGCGGCCCATAGTTTCACTTCTACATCCGCATTGAATTGCCAAATGGTCAGTTGCAACCGAACGGGACCTTGTTCGACGGTATAGCGGTGCGAAATCCCCGATTCTTCTTCGTCGGGAATCACTCCGAGTACGTTGAACAGGTCGAACGGGTCCCAAGTCAGTGGGGGCATGAGGTTATCCTTGGCGGGTCATTTGAGTGCCTGGCGCAGGGTCAATAAAACCGATCTTCCTCCTTCATCGCATAAATCCGCCCCAGCGTCCTGAACGAAATCCCCAGAAACAACAGCGCCAGCAACACCCCGCCGGTCATGATGTAGAAACCCGGACGATTACTCTCTACCAGGCTGGCGATGCTGTTTTTCTCTGGCAACCAGCGTGAGTACAGCAGAGGAATAGGCCCGCCTGTTTCATAGTGGGCGTTTTGGGCGTAGCGCTCATCGACGTACTCCGCTTCGTGAGCCCGGCCTTTGTCATCGGTGTAGGTGTAGTGGATGACTTTGCCGTCGCGGTTCATCGGGATGTCGTCCAGTTGCGTGACGGTGCCGGTGGTTTCGATGGCGCCCAACTTCAGGGCTGCATACAAAATACCTTCGCCCCGAGCCATGCTGGCCAGAAGCAAGACTACGCAGCAGGCGACGGTCAACAGGATCACGCGGTTGAACAAGTGGTCTTTTTCGGCTTCGCGGGGGTAGTACATCTGACGGTCCTTCGCAGTTGGCTTGGCTAGAGCAAATCGGCAGCGAGATTAACAACTTTAGATGTCGCGCGGATTGAGGATGATGCCCCCACCACCAATCTCCTGTGGGAGCGTGTCTGCTGGCATCAATGCTGGATGTAAGTGATGGAGGCCACCTTAGGCGGATTGCCTGATGGGAAAAACGGGCCAGCGATTCGCTCTCTTTGGACGATTCGGTCCGCAATCAGCGTGCGGCGTTCCTGCTGCGGCACGTTACAATCGCGAACGAATCACCGGAGTCCGTCATTCGATGCCCCAGATCAGCCATTTCAAAACGCCGTGCCCCGAGCACATCACCAGCCAGATCCTGCAACTGGTGGTCGACAACCTGACCGACATCAGCGCCGTGGCCCTGCCGCCGAGCAACCTGCTGTACAACGTGTACCAGTACGCGATCGGCTATGAAGTCCACCTCTATCTGGAAGCGTTGAACGGGGCGAAGGGGATTGCGGTTGAGCTGATCGTGGCCACGGACGTGGACGATCCGGAAAAGGTCATTGGCTTTGTGTTGTACCTGCCGGTCAAGGATGATCCCGAGGCGTGCAGCGTGGTTTACATGGCCGTCGATGCCAGCCATCGAGGCCAGGGCATCGCGCGCACGATGCTGCGTGAAGTGGTCGGTCGCTACCCTCACACCGAACTGACTTGCAGCGTCGGCAAAGTACCGTATTTCGAGGCGATGGGCTTCCAGGTGCTGGGCGTGCGCGAGACGCAAGTGCTGATGAACACCCGCGATTACGGCACCGATGGCTTGATGGCAGTGCTGGATACCGCACCGATCTACAGCTCGCTGGAAGTGCGGCAGATTCATACGTATCTGCTGCAAAAGAACGGCAAGCGCGCGATGACTGATGCCGAGAAACAGCGGGACCGGCATCTGGATCAACTGACGCGCAAGGCGAATGAGTTTGTGCGTGGGCGGTTGGGGGATGAGGCGGTGCCGGCCATGACGCCGAGACTGCGGTTGGTCTGACTATCCCCGATCCCGCACAAATCCCTTGTAGGAGCGAAGCTTGCTCGCGAAGGCGGTCTTTTGGTCGACATCGATGTTGGATGTCCCGGCCCCTTCGCGAGCAAGCTTCGCTCCTACAGTTAAAAGCCTCTGAGCCGTTATGAAAGCTTCACATTCATGGTGATCCGCGCCGTGAACACCTTCTTGCCCTCGGCATCGTGAACATCCACCGGCACGATCTTGTCGCCGCCCGTCAGCCAGTCAACCGCTTCTCCATTGGCAACCGCCGTCACATCGGTCTTGGCCTTGGCCAAGTATTCGACCGTCATCCCTTTCGGAATCCAGCGTGCGCCTGTGGGAATCGAAACGTCGGTCATCGTCCCGGCAGCCAGTTCCGCGGCGTTGCACATCGCAATCGCATGCACGGTGCCCAAGTGGTTGGTGATCTCACGGGAAAACGGCACCTGCACGCTCGAATAGCCTGGGCGCAGTTCCGAAATCAGCGGGTTGATGGTGCTGAAGTAGGGCGCCACTTTGCAGGCCATTTGGCTGAATGCTTCGGGGCCGGCGCTGGTGAACATGCTGAGAAACTGGTTCATGTTGAAGCCTCTTTGAATGGTCGTTTTACAGAATGATGTTCCGTAACAGAATAATGTTCTGTTACGGAACAGTATTCTGTCGAAAGGAAATCTGTCAACCTAGCGCGACTTATCCATGGGCAGCCACCTGCCTTATCGTTGATCTTTTGAGCCTGTGTTCAGCATGGAAACCGCAGATTTACTCGAGCGCTGCTACCCCGGACGAAGAGCCGAACTCAAGCGCGACATCTTCAGAAAGGCCCTCAGGCTGTTCAACGAACAGGGGATCGAGGCCACCACCATCGAGATGATCCGCGCCGAATGCGATACCAGCGTCGGCGCGATCTACCACCATTTCGGCAACAAGGAAGGCTTGGTGGCTGCGCTGTTTTTCACTGCGCTGGATGATCAGGCGCAGCTGCGCGACAGCTATCTGGCCAACGCCGGCACCACGCAAGAAGGGATTTACGCGCTGGTGCACAGCTACGTGGATTGGGTCGACAACCAACCCGAGTGGGCGCGATTCCAGTACCACTCGCGATTTGCCGTGACCAAAGGACCGTTCAAGGACGAACTGGCGACCCGTAATAAAACCCGCAACCGGCAGCTCTGGGAATGGCTGTCAGCGCCGGACCGGGGCGATGAGTTGAAAGGTGTGCCGGCCGAGTTGATGCTGTCGCTGATCATCGGCCAGGCGGACAGCTACTGCCGGACCTGGTTATCGGGAAGGGTGAAGGGGCGTCCGATGGTCTACAGGGATATGCTCGCGGAAGCGGCGTGGCGCTCGATCTCTACGGGCGCAAGCTGCGACCAATGAAAATCTTCCCCATGTAGAAGATCCCCTGTGGGAGCGAGCTTGCTCGCGATAGCGGTCTGGCTGACATATCAATATTGAATGTGCCGCCATCATCGCGAGCAAGCTCGCTCCCACAGGGGGTAGTGGTTGTGTCAGATTTTTCGTGTGGTTCTTTCGATCATCGCCTTGATCGTTTCAAACAGTTCTTCCTCTGCCTGCCCGGCGCTGATTTCCCCCGTCGCCGCCGCATTCGACAAGGCCTCCGCTGCCCCCAGCATCGCCCGTAAACTCGCGGGTTTGATCGTGTTTGCTCCCGCGAAGGGCTGCAGCACGTCCTGGCATTTTTTGAGGAAAATCGCCTCGTACTCGCGCTTGATCTTCTCCAGCTCCGGCGAGCTAGCCAGCGCTGCGATCACCCCGGAAATTTCGTTGCCCTGGGTCAGCACACACGCCACATAGGACGACGCAATGATCCCGGCGGTGCTGTCGAGTGTCGGTTCGCAGGTCAGCAGCGCGGCGTCCATGATTGCGGTCTGCCGGGCGTCGAAATCCTGGTACAACGCCGCCAGCAAACCCGAGCGCGTGGTGAAGTGGTCATAGACCACCGGTTTGGTCACGCCCGCCAGTTCGGCGAGACGTCCGAGGGTCAACGCATCCGTACCTTCCTCGCGGACCATCTGCCAGGCGACATCCAGTAACTGGCGTTGGCGGTCCTCGCGGGGCAGGCGACGGCGGGGCTGTGGTGTGGAATCCTGCTCGTTTTTTTCGGTGCTTGACATGGCTATGTACCAAAAGTAACTTACTGATCGTAACTTACCAAGAGTATATAAGGTCCGCCCTGTGCTCTCAATCAGGAATTTCAGCATGCACGCACTGATCGTCGTAGCTCATCCCAATCCCCAATCACTCACCCACAGCCTCGCCCGACAAATTGCCGAAGGCCTGACCTCCGTCGATTCCAGCAACACCTATGAAATTGCCGACCTCTCGGCCCAAGGCTTCGATCCACGGTTCGGTACGGCAGACATGGCGGTCCATCATCGCGAAGCGCCGCCGCCCGCCGACGTCCTCGCCGAACAGGCACGGATCGAGCGCGCCGATGCGTTGGTGCTGGTCTATCCCGTTTACTGGTGGTCGATGCCGGCGCTGCTCAAGGGCTGGATTGACCGCGTGTTCTCGAATGGCTGGGCATTCGACTTCAGTCTGGACACGCCATTCGTGCAGAAATTGGGTCACTTGCGAGTGCACCTGGTCGGTGTGGGCGGCGCCGATGCCGGGTCGTTTACGCGACATGGTTACGACGAGGCGATGAAGACCCAGATCGACCATGGCATCTTCGAATACTGCGGCGCGCGGGTGGTGACATCCGAACTGTTGCTGGACTCGGAAACCCAGGCGCCGCAGATCCATTTGAAGGCAGCTCGGAATCTGGGCCGAAAACTCTTCAAATCATCAGAAGTGACTGAAACCGTGTGAGCACCACCGATCCCCCCCTGTGGGAGCGGGCTTGCTCGCGAAAGCGGTGGGTCAGTCAATTTAGATGTCGACTGAAACACCGCCTTCGCGAGCAAGCCCGCTCCCACAGTGGATTTGCGTCGCCTACACTGCCCCTGGCCAACCCGCCTGGCGCAGGGCTTTCAGCAACGTGGCGGCATCCAGCCCCGTCACCGCATGGCCATTGCCCTCAGCCGTTTCACCCGCCAGCAACGCATTGATGATCGCTTCTTCCACCGCTTCGGTAGCGGCGAGGAACAGTTCGCTGATGTGGTCGTTGTTGACCATGCGCAGGTTGTCGCAGGTCGGCGCTTTTTTACTTTCATACGCAGCGGGTGGCACGTCGTTGCCGGTGGCGAAGGCAATGAAAATGTCGCCGCTGTGATCTTCATTACCACCGCCCGTGCGGGCCAGGCCCAGGCTGGCACGTTGCGCGAGGCGGGTGCATTGGTGCGGCAGCAGCGGCGCGTCGGTGGCCAGGCACACAACAATCGAGCCCATGCCGGGATGCGGCAATGACGCTTTGAGGAACGGCGAGTCAGCCTTTTCCATGTAGCGCCCGACGGGGTAACCATCGACCCGCAATTCGTGGCGAATGCCGTGGTTGGCCTGGACGATCGCGCCCACCGTCCAGCCACCCTGGGTGCTGCTCAGGCGCCGGGACGCGGTGCCGATCCCGCCCTTGAATTCATGGCAGATCATGCCGCTGCCGCCACCGACGTTGCCCTCGATCACCGGTCCGCCGACCGCCGTGCGCAAGGCTTCGGATACGTGCTCGGGCTTCACATGAAAGCCATTGATGTCGTTGAGCAAACCGTCAAACGTCTCCAACACCACCGGCATGTTCCAGTAAAGCCGCCCGTCGTCCGGTTGCTGCTCGCGGTCCAGCACAATCAGCGCGTCGCGCACCACGCCCAGGCTGTGGGTGTTGGTGAAGGCGATCGGACTGGTCAACAGGCCGGCCTCGCGAATCCATTCCAGCCCGGTCGCATCGCCGTTGCCGTTGAGCACATGGACCCCGGCAAAACACGGCTGTTGGCTGGTGGAACCGAGGCGGGGCTCGATCACGGTAACGCCGGTCAGGATGTCGCGGCCCTGGGCGGTGCGGCCTCGCACATCACTGTGGCCGACGCGGACGCCGGGTACGTCGGTGATGGCATTCAGCGGGCCAGGTTGCAGCTGGCCGAACGGGATATTCAAATCGCGAGCACGTGGTTTCATGCAGGAACTCTCAGGCAAGTTAAACAGAAGGGGGGCAGGCCGGCTCAGTTGCCGTTCTTGATGTTGCTCCAGGAGCGCGTGCGGACACGTTCGATCTCATGGGGCTGCGGTTGCAGGGTGAATGCCTTGGCGATCACCTCGGCCGAGGGATAGATGTTGCTGAACTCGCGCACCTCGTCAGAGAGCAACGCGGTCGCGTCTTTGTTGGCGTTCGCGGTGAGCGCCAGGTTAGTGGCTGGCGCGATCACATCAGGGCGTAGCAGGTAGTTGATAAAGGCCAGTCCCTGTTCTGGATTGTTGCCGTCCTTGACCATGACCAGGTTATCGCTCCACAGCGGCGCACCTTCGACCGGGATGCTGTATTCAATCTTTACGCCTTTCGCGGCTTCATTGGCGGCTTGCATGGCACCGAACACGGTGCCGGACCACGTCAAGGCGACGCAGATGTCGCCGTTGGCCAGGTCGGTCTGGATCTTCGACGAATTGAAATAGGTGATGTACGGGCGCAACTTGAGCAGCAGGGCTTCAGCTTTTTTGTAGTCCGCGGGGTTACTGCTGTTGGGCGGCAGGCCGAGATAGTGCAGGGCGATCGGGATGATTTCGGCGGGAGCGTCCAAAACCCCTACGCCACATTGGCTGAGCTTGGCGAGGTTTTCTTCCTTGAACAGCAGATCCCAGGAGTTCACCGGCGCCTGATCGCCCAGGGCTGCGCGGACCTTGTCAACGTTATAGCCAATGCCGTCGGTGCCCCATAGGTATGGAACGGCGTATTGGTTGTCCGGGTCGTTCGCGCGCAGCTTTTCCAGCAAGACCGGGTCAATGTGTTGCAGATTGGTCAGTTGGCTACGGTCAAGTTTCTGCAAGGCCCCGGCCTTGATCAACGCCGGCAGAATGAAATTACTGGCCACCACCACGTCATAACCGCTGTGGCCGGTCATCAGCTTGGCTTCCAGTACTTCGCCGCTGTCGAAGGTGTCATAGACGGGTTTGATCCCGGTGTCGCGCTGGAAATCCTTCAGCGTGGTCGGGCCGATGTAGTCAAACCAGTTGTAGACGTGCACGGTGGGGGCTTCGGCGGCAAATGCCGACAATGAGGCCGACAGGCAGGCGCCCAGTCCCAGGTTGATATACGTGCGGTGACCACTCATGATGCGGCGCTCCTGGCCTGCTGCAGGCCGGTGATAATCAGGAGCTTGCAGCGTATCGAGGGGGAGGGTGGTCACCCATTCCCATCATGGGTTACTCGAAAGGGGTAGGACGTGGACGGGTTGTTGAAAGAGTTGCCGGTGCATCAAGGCTTGGCGCGGGTGTTCGGCACCCTCGGCCAGGACGGGTTCTGGCGCGCGCTGGTGGACACCTTGCGTTTGCTGGTGCCGCTGGATAACGCGTTGGTTGCGGTGATGCGCGCCGGGCGAGTGCCTCGGCTGCTGATTGATTTCGACTCCCGTGCCAGTGCCCCCGAAGACGAGGAATTGGCTCGCTACAGCGCTGGCGTGTACTTGCTCGATCCTTTCTATCAGGCCGTCTGCGCCGGCATCACCGACGGCTTGCACAGCCTCGATTCAGTGGCCCCGGACCAGTTTCAGCAGAGCGAGTATTACCAGAGTTACTTCCGCTCGGTGGTGGGCGGTGACGAGATGCAATTCATGATCAATGTGGACGGCGCTGTGCTCGGTTTGTCGCTTGGACGCTCGATGCGATTCAGCCCTGAAGAACATGGCCGTCTTCTTTGTGTACGTGACTGGGTGCTGGCCGCGATAGGCCGACACCTGCAACTCGTGCCACCGGAAGGACCGACGGCGGTAGCGGGGGATCTGGCGACCTTGCTCGATCGTTTCGACGCGCGCTTGACGGTGCGTGAAGTCGAAACCGCGCGCCTGATTCTCCAGGGCTTCTCCAGCAAAGCCATCGCCCAGCAACTGAGCATTTCCCCGGAAACAGTGAAGGTGCATCGGCGTAATCTTTACCACAAGCTCAACGTCAGCGGGCATGGCGAGTTGTTTGCGCTGGTGCTGCAACCGAAATAACAGACTCACCGCTAAACCCCTGTGGGAGCGAGCTTGCTCGCGAAAGCGGTGGGTCAGTCAATATAGATGTCGACTGACACGACGCCTTCGCGAGCAAGCCCGCTCCCACATTTGTTCTCCAGTGGACGCAGTATTGGTGGTCAGCCCCAATCCCCTGTGGGAGCGAGCCTGCTCGCGAATGCCACGCATCAATCCCCCTGCCGAAACACCAACGCCTTCAACCCGCACTCAACATCCGCATCCGGAAACTCCGGCGGGTTCTCCAGTCGCTGCACAAAACTCAAACTCGGCGCCTCACGCGTTACCCCATCAATCAAGAAGTCCGAACCAAACGCCGGGTCGTTCATGCAGGCCAGCACCGTACCCTGTTCGGTCAACAATTCCGGCAATCGACGCAGCACCCGCTGGTAATCCTTGGTCAGCAAAAAACTGCCTTTCTGGAATGACGGCGGATCGATGATCACCAGGTCATACGGCCCCTTGCCAATCACCTTGCCCCAGGACTTGAACAAGTCATGGCCGAGGAACGTCACCTTGCTCAAGTCGTGGCCGTTGAGCCGGTGATTGTCGCGGCCACGGCTCAGTGCCGAACTGGACATGTCCAGATTGACCACATGCGCCGCGCCGCCCTCGATGGCCGTCACGGAAAAGCCGCAGGTGTAGGCGAACAGGTTCAACACCCGCTTGCCCTCGGCATTGGCCCGCACCCAATCGCGGCCATAACGCATGTCGAGGAACAGCCCGGCATTCTGTTTGCGGCCCAGGTCCACCCGATATTTCAGGCCGCCCTCGGTGATGGTCATCTCATCGAGCGCATCCCCCAGCAGCCATTCGGTGGTGCTTTGCAGCAGGTAGCGGTGTTGCAGCAGCAACGTATGCGCGCCGGACTGTCGCCACTCGGCGGATTGCGTAATGCCCAGCAACAGAACCTTCAACGCTTCCAGTTGCTGCGCTTCCGGCTCCTTGAACAGCGACACCAGCACCACGCCCTGCAACCAGTCCACCGTCAACTGCTCGAGGCCCGGCCAGCAACGTCCACGCCCGTGAAACAGGCGGCGGGTTTCGGCTGGGGCGGTGGCCAGTGCGGTCAACAGGTGTGTGTTCAGGGTGGCAAGGGCGTCAGGGTTCATCAGGCAACGTCGGCAAATTGAGTGGGCGGCATTTTAACCACAAAAGCACCCCGGCAACGCCCGGATAGTTATCACGTTTAATTTAACTTTACGTGAGGATTTTGCGATCTTCCGGCTCCCATACTTGGCCCCAACGAACAATAACCGGGAGCCGGACATGTCGCAGCCAACTGCCTCACCCAAGGCCAGCCACCCACGCTGGCTGCGCCTGACCCATTGGCTCAACGCCCTGGCCGTCGTGGTCATGATCGCCAGCGGCTGGCGCATCTATAACGCTTCGCCGCTGTACGACTTCAGCTTCCCGAAAGCGCTCACCCTCGGCGGCTGGCTCGGCGGTGCGTTGCAATGGCACTTCGCGGCGATGTGGTTCCTCGCCGTCAACGGCCTCATCTACCTGATCATCAACATCGCCAGCGGTCGTCTGTTTCGACGGTTTTTTCCGGTGTCGCCGAAGGGAATCCTGCACGACCTGTGGGCGGCATTGAGAGGGCGGCTGGGGCACGCCGACCTCAGTCATTACAACCAGGTCCAGCGGTTTGCCTACCTGTTCGTCATGCTCGACATCACGCTGATGGTGATCTCCGGGCTGGTGCTGTGGAAGTCCGTGCAGTTCCCGTTGTTGCGTGAATTGCTCGGCGGTTACGAAGGGGCGCGGCAGGTGCATTTCGTTGCGATGTCGCTGCTGGTGGCGTTCATCGCGGTGCATCTGGTGATGGTGCTGCTGGTGCCAAAAACGTTGTGGTACATGATCGTTGGTCGCAAGGAGTCCGTATGAAAAAGCGCATCGAAGGACTCGACGAGTCGTCCATCCTCAGCGAAGCCCGGAAGGTGCTGGCGCCGCAAATCGAAGACCGTTCCCGGCGCTCGTTCCTGCTGCGCGGCTTGACCCTCGGCGGCGTGGCCATGTTGTCGGGCTGCAACATCACCGACAACGACAGCGTCGAAACCGCGCTGTCCTCGATGTCCCGCTTCAACGATCGGGTCCAGGGGTGGCTGTTCAACCCCAGCGCCATGGCGCCGACCTATCCCGAGTCGATGATCACCCGACCGTTTCCGTTCAATGCCTTTTACGGCATCGACGAAGCACCGACGGTCGAGGAAGAAAGCTACCGACTGGAAGTCACCGGCATGGTCGCCGACAAGCGCAACTGGAAACTCGAAGAGCTGCGCGCCATGGCCCAGGTCGACCAGATCACCCGGCACATCTGCGTCGAAGGCTGGAGCGCAATTGGCCGCTGGGGCGGCGTGCGCTTCAGCGATTTCCTCAAACGGGTGGGCGCCGATACCGATGCCAAGTACGTCGGCTTCAAATGCGCCGACGACTATTACACCAGCATCGACATGGCCACCGCGCTGCATGCGCAAACCCTGCTGACCCTGACCTACGACGGCGCCGTACTGCCCCGCGAATACGGCTTCCCGATGAAGCTGCGCATGCCGACCAAGCTCGGCTACAAGAACCCGAAACACATCCAGGCGATTTTCGTCACCAACACCTACCCCGGCGGCTACTGGGAAGACCAGGGCTACAACTGGTTCGGTGGTAGCTGACAAACACCCATCAATTCACCGCAAGCACACTCAACTCTACAAGGAATACCACCATGAAAAAGCTCGCCACCGCCGCACTGTCCCTGTTCCTGGCCATGGGCGTCGCCAGCGTCTACGCCGCCGACACCATGAGCAACGACAGCATGAGCAAGGACTCGATGTCCAAAGACGCCATGTCCAAAGACACCATGAAAAAAGACACGATGAAAAAGGACAACATGGCCAAGGACACGATGAAGAAAGACAGCATGTCCAAGGATGCGATGAGCAAGGACACGATGAAGAAAGACAACATGTCCAAGGACAGCATGAGCAAAGATGCGATGAAAAAAGACGCCATGTCGCAGTAACCCAACACAACCCCAATCCCCTGTGGGAGCGGGCTTGCTCGCGAAGGCGTCAATTCAGTCAACAAATACGTTGCCTGACACACCGCTTTCGCGAGCAGGCTCGCTCCCACAGGTTGTTCATTTCAGGGGCATTACCTGAACTCATACCCCCATGACTTTTAATGGTTACAGCCCCGCCAACCCCCAGTGTTAAAAAATCGCAAACACAGCTCATCAACAACAAAAAAGAGCGTTTGCAACCATGACCAAGCCCCACTGCCGCGTCCCCGCCAGCCCCTCGCTGCGCTCTTCGAACCCCGACTTTTGCCCCGCGATCTTTACGATCCGCGTGCGCTTCTGATCACCCCAAAAAATCCAAAAAGAGTATTCCCCATGAAAGAACTCGACCTGTACATCGGTGAAGGCTTCGAAGGCCCAGGCGTGAATGCCGCGCACATCAACATCCTGATCGGGCCACGCAACGGTCCGGCGGGGCAGGCGTTTGCCAATAGCCTGGCGTCGCCAAGCCAAGGGCATTGCCCGTTCATGGTGATCGCTCAGCCGAACATCCCGGTCAAACCGATGACGCTCTACGTCAACAAGGCCGCGATCAGCAGCGACCTGCACGGCAACGCCACCTGGGGCGCGTCCCAGGCCGGGATTGCAAAGGCTGTTCTTGAAGCACTGCTGGACGGCACCTTGCCGCCGGAAGCCGAGGACGAGTGGGCGATTGTGACGGCCAACTGGGTCAACCCGGCCTGCGATGATCTCGATGCGGTGTACCTGAACAACTACAACGCCTGCCGCACCGCGATCCGTGCCGCCCTGACCGGCAAGCCGGAAACCGCGCAACTGGCGGATGTGGTCGGCCACATCAGCAACCCTTTCTACACGCCAAAAGCCTGAGGTCCGCGCCATGCAATACATTCGTTTGGGCAACTCCGGCCTGCAAGTCTCCCGCCTGTGCCTGGGCACCATGAACATGGGCACCCCGGACTGGAAGCCGTGGATTTTCGATGAAAAGCAAAGCGAGCCAATCGTCGCTCACGCCCTCGATAACGGGGTGAATTTCATCGACCTGGCGGACTTCTATTCCGCTGGCGTCGGCGAAGAAGTCGTCGGGCGCATCGTCAAGCGCCTGGCCCGTCGCGAAGACCTGGTGATCACCACCAAGGTCGGCTACGGCACCCGCAACGGCATCAATGCCAGCGGTCATTCGCGCAAGCACATCATGGACAGCATCGACGCTTCGCTGAAGCGTCTGAACATGGATTACGTCGATGTGTTCATGCTGCATTACTTCGACGTGAACACCCCGGTCGAAGAAACCATGAGCGCTATGAATGACATCGTGCGCTCCGGCAAGGCCCGTTACATCGGCGTCTCGACCATGCTCACCGGGCAACTGGCGAAGATCCTCATGGCCTGCGAGCGCAATGGTTGGGTCAAGCCGATCAACATGCAGCTGCAACTGAACTGCGCCTACCGCGAAGAAGAGCGCGAGATGATTCCGTTCTGCCGCGACCAGGGCCTCGGCGTTTCAGTGTTCAGCCCGCTGGCCCGTGGCTTGCTGACCGGCGACGTGCAATCGACCCGCAACCAGACCGACTTTTTCACCCAGCAAATGTACAGCGACGAAGCCTCGTTCGAGATCGCCCATTCGGTACAGCGCGTGGCCCGTGCCCGTGGCGTGTCGAACGCGCAGATCGCCCAGGCCTGGGTCGCCAACCATCCGGGGGTCGATTGCATGCTGGTTGGCGCCGACACCACCGCGCAGTTCGACAGTGCCCTGGCAGCCTTGGAAACCAGGCTCGACGCCGAAGAACTGCATGAGCTGGAACGCAACTACACGCCGTGCGACGTGATCAACGATTACACCGCCGGCAAACGCATCCTGCGCTCGGCCCGTCCTGCGCTGGAACGCTTCACTCTGACCGAGGCCGTGGCATGAGCGCGCTGATCCGTAACGGTAACTTCATCGATGGCCAATGGTCCAGCGGTGGCCCCACGTACCCGGTGTTGAACCCGGCCAACGGCGAACTCATCGCCGAAGTGCAAAAGGCTGGCGCTGAAGAAACCAACCTCGCGATTGCCGCCGCCAACCGCGCCTTGCCGGCCTGGCGCAAACTGACCGCCAAGGAACGCAGCCAGAAGCTCAAGCGCTGGAGCGAGCTGATGCTGAGCAGTCAGAAGGGCCTGGCCACCTTGCTCAGCCGCGAGCAGGGCAAACCGTTGGCAGAAGCCATGGGCGAAGTGGTCTACGCCGCGAGTTTTCTGGAGTGGTTCGCCGAAGAAGCCAAGCGTGCTTACGGCGACGTGATCCCGAGCCACAAGGCTGACGCGCGGATCATCGTGGTCAAGGAAGCCATCGGTGTGGCGGCGGCGATCACCCCGTGGAACTTCCCGCTGGCGATGGTCACCCGCAAGGTCGGCCCGGCGCTGGCGGCGGGTTGCACGATGATCCTCAAGCCGTCGGAAGAAACCCCGCTGTCAGCCTTCGCCCTGGCGGTGTTGGCCGAGCAGGCGGGCATTCCGGCCGGCGTGTTCAACATCGTTTCGGGTGACGCGGTGGCGATTGGCGGGGCGCTGCAAGCCTCCGGCATCGTGCGCAAACTGTCGTTCACCGGCTCCACCCGCACCGGTAAATTGCTGATGCGTCAGGCGGCGGACACGCTGAAAAAAGTCTCGCTGGAACTGGGCGGCAACGCGCCGTTCATTGTGTTCGACGACGCCGACCTGGACGCCGCCGTCAAAGGCGCCATGGCTTCGAAATTCCGCAACACCGGGCAGACCTGCGTTTGCGTAAACCGCTTCTTCATTCAGGACGGCGTCTACGAAGCCTTTACCGGCAAACTCGCCGAAGCGGTCGCGGCTATGCGCGTCGGCAGTGCGCTGGACGGAGAGACCGAGCAAGGTCCGCTGATCAACGCGGCGGCATTGGCCAAGGTTGAATTGCATGTCGGCGACGCCTTGGAGAAGGGCGCCCAGCTGTTGTGCGGCGGTCGTCGGCATGCCCTCGGCGGCACCTTCTATGAGCCGACCATCCTCACCGAAGCCAACAGCGACATGCTGATCGCCCAGGACGAAACCTTTGGCCCGGTGGCCGCGTGCTTCCGCTTCAAGGACGAGGCCGAAGTGTTGCAGCGGGCCAACGACACGCCTTACGGGCTGTCGGCGTACTTCTACAGCCGCGACGTCGGCCGCGTCTGGCGCATGGCCGAAGGCCTGGAAGCCGGCATGGTCGGGATCAACGAAGGGATCATCTCCACGGAAGTCGCGCCGTTCGGCGGCATCAAGGAATCGGGCCTCGGCCGCGAGGGTTCCAAATACGGCCTGGAAGACTACCTGGAAATCAAATACCTGTTGATGGGCGGGCTCTGACACCATCAATCCCTGTAGGAGCGAGGCTTGCCCGCGAAGGCGATTCAATATTCAACATGGATGTCGATTGACACACCGTCTTCGCGGGCAAGCCTCGCTCCTACAAGGGATAGCGCCAACGGTTTCATTTCTCCGTCAATAACAACAACTGGAGACGAACATGTCCGCTCAATCGATAAAAATCGACGACCTGCCCATCGGGCGCTTTCACCTCAAAATCGCCGGTCTGACCTTCGGCGCGCACTTCACCGACGGCTACATCCTCGGCCTGATCGGCATCGCCTTCACCCTGCTCAGCCCGCAGATGCACCTCGATGCTTTCTGGCAGGGCCTGATCGGTGCCTCGGCGCTGATCGGCCTGTTCCTCGGCAGTCTGTTCTTCGGTTGGATCTCCGACAAAGTCGGCCGGCAGAAAATCTTCCTGGTCAGTTTTGTGCTGATCACCATAGCCTCGGTTATGCAGTTCTACGCCGAAACTGCCATGCAGTTGTTCCTCTGCCGGGTGCTGATCGGCATTGGCCTGGGCGGTGATTTCAGCGTCGGCCACGCGATGCTCGCCGAGTTCTCGCCGAAGAAACATCGCGGCGTGCTGCTCGGTTCGTTCAGCGTGATCTGGACCTTCGGCTACGTCGCCGCGACCTTCGTCGGCACGGCCATGCTCAACCTCGGCGATGACGCCTGGCGCTGGATGCTGGCCTCGTCGGCGATCCCGGCGGCATTGATCCTGATCGCGCGTATCGGCACCCCGGAATCGCCACGCTGGCTGGTCAATCAAGGACGCATCGCCGAAGCCCGGGCCATCGTCAAAAAGCACCTGGGCGACAACGTCGAACTCGACGAAACCCGCTCCACCGAAACCCGTTCCGGCTACGCCGTGCTGTTCAGTCGTGAATACCGCAAGCGCACGGCGTTCAATTGCCTGTTCTTCGTGTGCATCGTGATGCCGTACTTCGCGATCTACACCTTCTTGCCGTCGATTCTGCAGAAGATGGGCCTGGCGGAAGGGTTTGGTACGGAACTGATGCTGAACCTGCTGCTGATCCTCGGCGCGTTGATCGGGATCTGGTGCACGGTGAAGTTCTCCCGCCGGGGCTTCTTGATCAATTCGTTCATCATCCTGGCGGTGGCGTTGTTTCTGCTGGCAGTGTTGCCGGGCAGTGCGGCGTTCCTGATGGTGTTGGTGTTTGGTCTGTTCACGCTGGTGCTGTCGGCGGTGAGCAACCTGGTCGGCGTATTCCCGGCCGAGAGCTTCCCGACCGAAGTGCGCGCTAGCGGGATTGGCCTGGCGACGGCGGTGAGTCGTTTGGGTTCAGCGGTCAGTACCTTCCTGTTGCCGGTGAGTGTGGCGGGGATCGGGTTGAGCCCGACCATGGGGATTCTTGCGGCGATCCTGGCACTGGGCGCGATGATTTCCTGGGCCTGGGCGCCGGAGACCAAATCCCTGACGCTGAGCCAGGCGTGCAAGGCTCAGAGCCCGGTGGAGAGTGGGGTGCCGGTGGCCGTCAAAGTCGCAGCCCCGGCTTAATAGACAGGCAGTAGGATATTGGGTGTTCTTGAGATCCAACCCCTCACCCCAACCCTCTCCCCAAAGGGAAGAGGGGAAAGGGAGCTGATCTTCATGCTTTTCAAAACCAGAGTTCGACTCAGGACTTTCAGGTCGATGTAGCTCCAAGAACACCTCGGTCGGCTCCCTCTCCCCTCTGGGGAGAGGGCTGGGGTGAGGGGTGGCCTTCAAGGATTACTCACCAACCCCAACCACTCCGTAAACAACCGCACCTTCGACAAGCCCAATTTGTCATTCGCCACATCCAGCCAATACCCATACGGCCCGACCACTTCCACCGGGGTGATTGGCAACAAACTGCCATTAGCCAATTCCTTCTCAATCATCTGCCGATCAATCACCGCCAACCCGCCACCGGCCAGCGCCGTGTGGATCACTTGGTCGAGGGTGCTGAATTCCAGCCCTTGCCCGGCATCGATATCGTCCCGGCCCATCGCCGCCAGCCAGTTCTCCCACACCTTCAAACGCCTGCCATCGTGCAGGATGTGCAGCAGTGGAAACTGCCGCAGGTCCGGCGGTTGACCATTGATAAACAACTCCGGGCTGGCCACCGCCATGTGGCGTTCCATCACCAGTAACTGGCTGCTGCAATGGCTGTCGGCTTCGAGGCCGAAGCGGATGTGGCAGTCGATTTCCGCGAGGTTGTCGTGGCCGGTCTGGTGGGTGACGCTCAGGCTGATGTCGGGGTAGCGCTGGCAGAATGCACGCAGGTGCGCCGACAGCCAGCGCGTGGCCCAGGTCGGTGGCGCGACGATGCGCAGGCGCTGGCGCAGATTGGGCACGCGCACCGCTTGCAGGGCGCGTTCGATGTGGTCGAAGGCGTCGCTTAAATGCGGGGATAGAGCGAGGCCGGTTTCGGTCAGGGACAGGCCTTGTGGCGTGCGGATGAACAGGGCCACGCCGAGGTAATCTTCGAGCTGCTTGATCTGACGGCTGACTGCGCCTTGGGTGACGTTCAGTCCCAACGCCGCCTGGCTGAAACTGCGATGCCGGGCGACTTCTTCAAAGACTCGCAGCATGTTGAGCGAGGGCAGTTGACGCATGAAAGGGTGACTCCATACCTGACGCCGATGCGGGGCAGGTTTATTGTTTTTGGTGATGGTTTTGTAGGGCGTATCTGACTCCTGTGGCGGGGGCTGATGCAAGTGGTGTTTGGGCGATTCGCGAGCAGGCTCGCTCCCACAGGTTATGCGCTAAACCTGTAGGAGCGAGGCTTGCCCGCGAAGGCGTCCTCAAGAACGCCAAAAATCCCGGATCAGAAGTAATACCCAATGTTCATGTACAACTGATTCTCCCAGTGATCGGTCCCACCCGCAGCCAAACTCTGGGTGTAGCTGCTACCGCCGATATACGGATCATTCTTGCCATACAACCACTCCGTCGCGATCCACAATTTGCTGAAGGAAAACGAGGTCCCGAGGATCATCCGCTGCGAGGTCTTGAACTCATCGGCGGATTTGTCGAAGGCGCTGTAGTTGGCGTACAGCTTCACGCCGCTGACCAGATCGAACAGGTATTTGCCGCTGACGTCGTAGCTCAGATCCGCCACGTACAGATTGCCGCGACTGGCGACGTTGTAAGTGCCGTCGTAACCGCCGAGGGTCACCACTTCATCGGTGCCCGCATTGCGCGGCGACATCTGCTGGCGTGCCGCTTGCAATTGCACGCCCCACGGGCCGTTCTTACCCAGGTAGTGCACGGCCACGGCGTTGCGCCGGCCATCGTTGTCGGTGTCTTTGTTCTCTAACGTTGAGGTCAGGCCCGAGATGCCGACTTCGGATTTCCACGGCCCCAGGTCCAACGCCTTGGCCACCCGCAGCACTACGGTGTTGCGTTCCTGGTTGTCGCTACCGTCGCCCACATAACTGTCGGCCCCGGACACCACGCTGGAATAGGTCACGCCTTTACTGGTGCCTTTGCCTTGCCACGCCGGGCGCAGGTAGTAACCGGCCTGGATATTCCAGTCGCCGCTTTGCTGGATGTACTTGGCGCCGACTTGTTGCACATCTTCCAGGCCGATGACGTTGCCCAGGGTTTCGTAGAAGGTGCTGCCGAAGTAAGGCTGCAAGCCGAACGGCACGGTGTTCAGGCCCACTTGCACTTGCTGGTCGGGGTTGAACTTGTAGCCGGCCCAGGCGAACTTGGCGAACTGAATGTCGCCATAGTTCTTGGTGTACTGGTAAGGATAGGAGCGTCCGTAAAAACGGTACTGCGCTTCCCCGATCCAGGTGTCGGAGTTGTACTTGGCGCTGAGGAACACCGTGTCGAGGCCAAACTTCTGGATGTCGCGATCCGGGTCGTAGTCCCAACGTGCGCGAATGGCGCCGCCGAGGTCGAGGTTGTCGGTGACTTGGACCGCCATGGCCGGCGCCGCGAAGGCACCGAGCAGCGGAATGAGAACGATGGAACGGACCGCAATCGGGGTGGTTGTGCGCACAGTCATACTCCTGATTTTTTAGTTATCGTTGGCAACAGCAACCCATGCCGCAGCGAACGCTGCGACCTGGGGAAAAGGTTATGGGGTCAGTTGGCTTGAGGTCGGATCAGCCTCAGTGGCGGTTCTGCGACGGGTACCACCGGTATCGCCGAAGCACCGGGCGCCGCAGCCAGCAGGGTTTGGGTGTAGGTGTTTTGCGGTCGCAAAAGCACCTGCTGCGCGGTGCCGTATTCCACCACTTCGCCCTGGCGCATCACCGCGATGTAGTCGCTGATCTGCGCCGCCACCCGCAAGTCGTGGGTGATGAACAAAATGCTCAGGTTCAGGCGTTGTTGCAGTTCGGCGAGCAGTTCCAGAACCTGCTTTTGCACCGAGACATCCAGCGCCGAGACGCTTTCATCGGCGATCAACACTTCCGGGCGCATCGCCAGGGCCCGGGCGATGCCGATGCGCTGGCGCTGGCCACCGGAGAATTGCCGTGGCTTGCGCTTGAGGGCGTCACGCTTGAGCCCGACCTGTTCCAGCAAGTCACCGGCCTCGGTCCACGCGTCCTTGGCCGACAGCCCGCGCAGTTGCGCGGCGCGGGCGATGATGTCGCCGACCCGATGCCGTGGATTGAGCGAACCGTACGGGTCCTGAAAAATCATCTGGATGCGCCGCCGGTTGGCCGCCAGGGCCGAGCCGCGCAACGCGAGGAAATCCGTGTCACCGACCCAGACGTGGCCGCTGTCGCTGTCCACCAGCCGGATCGCCGCTTTGACCAACGTGCTCTTGCCCGAGCCGGACTCGCCGACAATCGCCAGCGTCTTGCCCCGTGGCAGTTGCAGCGAGACATCCTTGAGCGCCGGCACCAGACGGCCGCCGACGTTGTAGGTTTTGGTCAGGTGCTCGATGCGCAATGCCAACTCACCGTCGGCGCACGGTGCGTGCAGCTCCGGGTGCAGTGCCGGCACGGCGGCGATCAACTTGCGGGTGTACGGGTGTTTTGGTGCATTGAGCACTTGATCGCGCTCGCCGATTTCCACCAGCACGCCGCCCTCCATCACGGCGATGCGGTCGGCGATTTCCGCCACCACGCCGAAGTCGTGGGTGATGAACAGAATGCCGTGCTGGCCACGACCGCGCAGGTCGCGCACCAGTTTCAGCACTTGGGCCTGGGTGGTCACGTCCAGCGCCGTGGTCGGTTCGTCGGCAATCAACAAATCCGGATTCATCGCCAGCGCCATGGCAATCACCACCCGTTGGCATTGGCCGCCGGAGAGTTGATGCGGGAAGCTGTTGGCGATCCGTGGCGGGTCGGGCAATTGGGTGGAGTCGAGCAGGGCGAGCATGCGTTCGCGACGCTCGTTGGCGGGCATGCTCGGGGCGTGAATGTCGAAGATTTCTTCGACTTGCTGGCCGATACGAATCGCCGGGTTCAGCGCCGCCATCGGTTCCTGGAAAATCATCGCGATGCGGTTGCCACGCAGCTTGCGCAGCGCGTGTTCGTCCATGCGGCAAATGTCGTCGCCGAGAAAGTCGATCACCCCTTCGCTGTGGCGCAGGCCCTTGGCGTAATCACCCATGATCGCCGCCGAGAGCACCGATTTGCCGGAGCCGGATTCGCCGATCACACAGAGGATTTCACCTTTGCGCACATCAAGGCTGATGCCCTTTACGGCGTGGCTGCGATCAGCGCCAGCTGGGAGTTCGATGGACAGGTTTTCAACCTTTAAGACTTGTTGTTGACTCATGCTCAACTCCTTGCGCCTTTCTGGGCGTGTTCGTCCAGACCGTCCGCCAACAGGCTCAGGCCCAGCATCAGGGTGGAGATGGCAATGCACGGGAAGATCACCAGGTGCGGGAAAGCGATGGCCATGCTGCGGCCTTCGTTGATCATGCCGCCCCAGTCGGGTGTGGGCGGCGGCAGGCCGAGGCCAAGGAAGCCGAGGGCGCCGATCATGATCGCGGTGTAGCCGATGCGCAGGCAGAAGTCGACGATCAAGGGGCCGCCGCAGTTCGGCAGGATTTCCACCAGCATGATCCGCAACGAGCCTTCGCCCTGGGTGATGGCGCTGAGCACGTAGTCCCGGGAACGGATGTCGATGGTCAGCGCGCGCATGATCCGGAAGATCGCCGGGGCGCTGGTGAACGTCACCGCGATCAGGATGTTCAACGCCGAAGCGCCGAGGGCGATGATGATCACGATGTACAACACCAGCACCGGGAACGACAGCACGGTGTCGGCGACATAGGACAACAACCCGTCGACCCAGCCATTGAAGTAGCCGGCGCACAGGCCCATGGCGATGCCCACGGCGAATGCGGTAAGCGTGGCGAGAATCGACCAGAACAATACGGTGCGGGTGCCCCAGATCAGCCGCGAGAGAATGTCCCGACCAATCATGTCAGTGCCCAGCAGAAAGCTCATGCCGTTGCCATCCGGGGTCATCGGCGTCAGCAGCGGGGTGAAGCTTTCCAGGGGATCGTGGGGCGCCAGCCATGGCGCAAAAATCGCCATCAACACCCAGCCGCCGACCAGCAGCAAACCGAGCAACGCCAAGGGATGTTTGAACGAGTTGAGGAAGTTCATTGGCCACCTCCGCCAAGACTGCGCAAGGTGATGCGCGGGTTGAGCCAGGTGTAGGCCAGGTCCGAGAAGATTTTGGTCGCGCCGACCACGATGCCGCTGATCATCGCGCAGGCTTCGATCAGGTACACGTCATGGTTCAGCGACGCGGTATAGAGCAGCGAACCGAAGCCTTTGTAGGCGAAGAACACCTCGACCACGATCACGTTCGACAGCAGCCACGGGATGTACAACATGATCACCGTGATCGGTGCGATCAACACGTTGCGCAAGGCATGCCGCAGCACGATTCGTGAGGTTGACGCGCCTTTGAGGCGGGCGGTGCGGATGTACGGCGCCTGCATCACCTCGACCATCGAGGCCCGGGTGATCCGCGCCAGATAGCCGATGCCGAACAGGCATAGCACCATCAGTGGCAGCGCCAGTTCCACGGCGTTGAAGCCGTCGCTCATGCTGCTCACACCCGGCAGCCAGTTGAGCCAGAAGACGAAGATCGCCGAGACGAACACCGCACTGGCGAAGTCCGGAATCGAAGTGGTGACGATCGACAGGAAAGACACTAGCCGATCCACCGCCGAGCCTTGGCGAATCCCGGCCAGAATGCCGAGGGTCAACGCCACCGGCACCATTACCGCGAGGGCCAGGCCTGCGAGGATCAACGTTTGCCCGAGGTTCGGCAGCAACAGGTCGATCACCGGCTCGCGAAAGTGCACCGAAGTGCCCCAGTCGCCGCTGAGAAAATCCTTCAGCCACACCAGGTAGCGCCAGACGAAGGGTTGGTTGTAACCGTGTTCCACCAGCCACGCGGCGCGCTGGTCGGCGGCGGAGTAGGGACCGAGGACGTTGATCGCAACGTCTTCGATATTCAGTTCCAGGGCCAGGAACACGATCACCGACACCGACAACAGGGTTGCCGCCAGCGCCAATAACTTGCGCAATAGAAATTCAGCCATGCTCGCACGCTCCGGCTAATCAAGGGATGGCGGCCCAACCCACCGAGGTGGGCGAGCCGCATGAGGGGCGCTTGAATCAGGCGCTCAACCAGACTTCATCCATTGGGTAGAAGTCCGACGGGTGAACCTGGAATCCCTGGACTTTCTTGCTCGCGGCGGTGAATTTGTCGCCCCAGAACGGCTGCACCATGACGCAGGCGTCCTGCAGGATTTGCTCGACGTTCTGCATGGCGGCCGCGCGTTGTTTCGGGTCGATGATGCCCATGGCTTTATCGAGTGCAGCGTCGAACGCCGGGTCGCTGTAGTGGCTCTCGTTCCAGGCTGCACCGCTGCGATACGCCAGTTCCAGCGACATCACGCCGAGTGGTCGATGCGCCCAGTAGGTGAGGCTGAACGCGGCTTTGTCCCAGATTGGCCAATACTGGGTGGCCGGGATCACTTTCAGGTTGATGCGGATGCCGGCTTCGGCGCAGTTTTGTTGCAGGATCTGCGCGCAGTCCTGTTCGTAACGGCCCTGGGTGTTGCCGACGATCAGGTCGATGTCGATGCCGTTCGGGTGGCCGGCCTCGGCGAGAAGTTTCTTCGCGCCCGCGACGTCCCGCGCTCGTTTGGGCAACGGAAAGTATTCCGGGTGCGACGGTGCGACGTGATGGTCTTCGCCCAGGGTGCCCATGCCGCGATAGGCAATTTTCAGCATCTGTGCGTTGTCGGCGCACAGCACAACGGCTTTGCGAATCCGCACGTCGTCGAACGGTTTCTGGTCGCAGGCCATGCGCATGACGATGGTTTGCGCCGACTTACAGGTGAGCAACTGCGCGCCCGGCAAGCGTTTGGCCAGGTCGAGTTCGGCCACGGTCACCCGGTACAGCACGTCCACTTGCCCGGCCTGTAGTGCAGCGAGATGGGTGGAGATGTCGGTGCCCATGTCGACGTAACGCAACTCGTCGAGGTTGGCCGGTTTGCGCCAGTAATCGGCACGCTTGGCGAAGGTCGCCTGCTTGTTGACCGCGAACGACACCAGTTTGAACGGTCCGGTGCCCAGCGGGTTTTTCGCCCAATCGTCACCGGCCTTGAAGCTGCGATGGACGATGGCGCAGGTGAAGGCGTTGAGCATTTCCGGGATCGCCAGCATCGGCCGCTTGAGCACCAGGCGGAACTGGAAGTCGCTGACTTTTTCGAAGGCGCTGATGTCCTGGAACGCGGTGCGGTTGACCGACTTGGAGTCAGCGGCAATCCAGCGCTGGATGTTGTGCTGCACATCCTCGACATTGAACGTGTCGCCGTTGCTCCACTTCACGTCCTGGCGCAGGTTGAAGGTCCAGGTCTTGAGGTCTTCGGACGGGCTCCAGCTTTCGGCCAGGTACGGGTGGGTGATGTTGTCGGCGTCGACCCAGGTCAGGTATTCCAGGGAGTTGCGCAGCAGGTTCGAGGCTTCGATCCAGGTGATCAACATCGGGTCCTGGATTTCCTGGATGGCACAGGCAAACCGCAGGCTGCCGCCCTGGCGCGGCGTGACCGCATCGGCAGCACGAGCAGAATTGCCCAGCAGCGCAGAACCTAGGAAGGTGCTGGCGCTGGCGGCGGTGATGCCCAGCAGCGCGGCGCTGCGCAGGAATTGCCGGCGATTGATCTCGCCACGTTTGACTTGGGTGCACAGGTCGTTTACCGCTGGATGCGGCAGGGTGCCGTCCAGTGTCATTAACTCTTTCATATGCCTCTCCGATAACGTGCAAAAAATGCGTTTTTCGACTGGCCGCTGGGTGGGGCGAGCGGCAGACGCGGTCGGTTTTCGATGAACCGAAACTGTCAGTGGCAGGTACCGCGAAGGCACAGGCACGACAGGCGTGAAGCCAGCAGAAGATCAAGGCGCAACGAAATCAGGAGGTCGGAAATGGGGTAGGACATAGGGCTGCTCTCATGTTGTTTTTATTAGAGATGCCCGCAGTTTTGTCATCTGGGCAAAGATCGACAAACGATAAATTCAACGGTGAAACGTTCGATAAATGCATGTTACTGACCGTAAGGAAGACGCCGCTTCGAAAGCGTTGCGCCCGGAAAATTGGAGGCGGCCGTTTACCGCGCGTGTTTGCGACCGCTATGCACGTCTTCTGTAGCCGCCGCCGAACGCTCCTGTAGCAGCTGCCGAAGGCTGCGTTCGGCTGCGAAGCAGTCGCAAAACGGTGCGACCACATTCTTCCTGCTGCCCCGCATTGGCTGGATGACGACTGCTTCGCAGCCGAACGCAGCCTTCGGCAGCTGCTACAGGGGTTCGCGTTTCCAGGGGACCCGCGTGGGGTCACCCATGCGTTGGAATCATCGCGGCATCAGGCGCGGATCGAACGGGTAGTCGGAGAGCAATTCGATACCGTTTTCGTGGATGTAGATCTGCTCTTCGAGCTTGACCCCTTCGCCGCCTTCATCGTGGCCGATGTAGCTTTCCACGCAGATGGTCATGCCGGCTTCGAACACGCCGTCGTAGCCCAGCGCATCGATGTCTTCGCGGTGCACCACGTACGGGTATTCACCGGTCATGCCAACGCCATGCGCCAGGGCGAAGTAACGGTTGGCCTTGTAGTTATCCGGGATCTTCCACGCCAATTCGGCGTATTCCTTGAAGCTGCGCCCGGCCTTGAGCATTTCCATGTTGGTCTGCACTTGCTCGTAGGCCAGTTTGTACAGCTCTTGTTGCTTGGCGGTGGCGGCTTGTTCGCCGCAGAGGAAGGTCCGCGAGAAGTCGGCGTAGTAGCCGAAGCGCCCGACCACGTCGGTGTCCAGTGCCACCAGGTCACCGGCCTCGATCGGCCGGGTGCTGCATTCCTGGAACCATGGATTGGTACGCGGCCCGGAGGACAGCAGACGGGTTTCCACGTAATCGCCATCGGTGGCGATCACGTGCTGGTGCAGGTGCGACCACAGTTCGTTTTCGCTGATACCCGGCACCAGTTTGCTTTCCATCAAGCGCACCCCGGCTTCGGTGGCGCGCAGGCTGGCGCGGATCATCTTCAGCTCGTTCGGCACCTTGATGCAGCGCGCGCGTTCCAGCGGTTCTTGAGCGTCGAAGATCTGATAGCCGAGTTTTTGCAGTTCGAAGGCGGCGGCCGAGGTCGCACTTTCGATGGCGATGCGCTTGTTGCCACCACCGTGCTTGCGCGCCAGCTCATCGATTTCGGCGGCCCATTCGGCGGTGACGTTGTTGAGGAAGCTGTCGCAGAAGTAATAGGAAATGGCTTTGGCCGGACGCACTTCGTCGACGGTGTTGAGCTGTTCTGCCAGGTGCAGGCAACCGCCGAACTCAAAGATCACCACCGGGCCTTCCGCCGGGATAAAGGCATACCGCGCCGGGTTGCGCGCCGAGTACACCTGCATGTTGCGCGAGCCGGTGGCGTAGCGCATGTGGGTCGGGTCGAACAACACGCACGCGGCGTAGTCGCGTTTTTTCAGTTCATTGCGCACCCGTTGCAAACGGTCGAGCTGGATTTGCTGGATTTCGTCGTAGGTCGGTTCGCAGTCGGCGGGGTTGCGGTTAGGGCCGGACAGACTCATGGGGTGTTCCTCGCAGGGCAAATACGGTTGGTTTTTTCTAGGAATTTTTGGGCGAATCAGTCGAGCAACTGGTCGCTGCGCACCAGGTTGCGTTCGGCTTGCAGGTGGGCTTCGGACAGACGTCCGTAAAGCTGCTTGGTGCGCTGGGCGCGGCCGATGATCCCGGGCTTTTCCGAGTAGGCGAAGATCGCTGTATTACGCTCGGTGGCGCCCTCGACACGGGTCACCCGGTGCACCGAGAAGCGGCCCTTGAAGATCTGCAAATCGCCGGGGTTGAGTTCCAGTTCCTGCACGCGGCTGCGGTCATCGCCGCGCACGACTTTGCCCACCGCGCCGAGGTTTTCCTGGGTGCGGGTGCGGATCATCGGCGCGTACTCGAACAAGCCTCCGGCCTCGGGCTTCTGGGTCATCATGCTGACGATGAATTCGTTGGTGTCGAAGTGCCAGGGCTGCTCGGTGCCGTGGGGCATGACGTTGATCACCAGGCCGGCGAACGGGTCGGCGTATTCGAAAATCTCCGGTTCGTTCAGGCAGGCGCCGATAAAGCGCTTCACCATCGGCGAGACGTACAAGCGATGAATGATCGCGTCCGGGGCGATCATGTCCCGGGTCACGAAGCCGCTGGTGCGCTCCATGAATGTGCGGCGCGGGTCATCCTGGGGCAGGGCGGGGTCGTCTTCGGTGAAGTAGGCGTTGACCTTGCGCACCGAGTAAAACGTCTTGCCCGACAGCGCCTGGCCTTCGGCGCGGGCCTGCTCCAGCGCCTCGGGCCGCAGGAAATTCTTCAGCAGGCAGCAGCCGTCCTCGGCCAGTTCGGCGCGGGCGTGTTCGATTAGCGCCTGCAATTGGACATGGCCCGAATCATGTATGGGGTACAACTCGGTATTAATGATGTCGCTGATATCGCCCACTTCGGCGTCGGCAAGTTGAAGGCTCATGCAAGTCTCCTGGAACTATCAATTAACAGTGTTTGGCGTTGAATCGATAGTTGCTTAAAGAGGTGCGAAGTGGAAATTACAAGTTGTGATCGAATCCATCGGCAGGGGCGATAGTTATGTCAGGCGAACTGGATGGGACCTTACTTAAAGTCTTTGTCGCGATTATCGAATGCCACGGATTTTCCGCGGCCGCCGAACGCCTGCATAAAACCCAATCGACCATCAGTCAAAGTTTGCAGCGGCTGGAAGAAATCGTCGGTACGCCGCTGGTGCAACGCACCAGTCGTTCGGTGAGCCTGACCCCCGGCGGCGAAACCTTTCTGATCTACGCCCGGCAGATCCTCAAGCTGCACGCCGATGCGATCAACGCCGTGCAGCAGCCCGACGAGCACGTGTGCATTCACGTCGGCGTGCCCGAGGATTACGCCCAGTTCTGCCTGGCCGGGGTGCTACGCGACTTTCAGGCGCAGTTTCCACAGGTGCGGCCGGACATTTGTTGCGAGATGTCGACCGCGCTGGTCGGCCGTTTGCAGCGCGGCGAACTGGATCTGGTGCTGGGTGTGCAGCACGCCAATCTGCAGCCGGGGGAATACCTGTGCGACGAGCCGCTGGCGTGGGTGGCGGCTGAAGGGTGGTGCGCTGGCGAGGGCGAGTCGGTGCCGTTGGCGGTGTACGCCGAGGGCTGCGCCTTCCGGGCCAACGCGGTGCGGGCGCTGGCCGAGGCCGGGCGGCCGTGGCATGTGGTTTACACCAGCCAGAGCCCGCGGGGCATCGGGATCGCCATCGAGCAGGGCCAGTCTGTGGGCGTTACGGCGCGACGCCTGGTGCCGCCGGGTTGGCAGGTACTGGATGACGCGCAGGGCTTCCCGCCGATCGACCCGGCGCAGTTGATGTTCTGGCGTTCCGCTCAGTCTCAGGCGCCGGCGGTCGAGGCGCTGGTGGAGATTTTCAGCCGCGAGTTGAGCCGTTCAGAGTGGCTGGCCGAGCGCGGGCTCGCGGGATTGGCGACGGGCCATCAACCCCAGCAATAACAGGCTGGCCGCCACCCAGCAGGCGATCCAGCCGTGCACCAGGGCGAACTGCCCGGTGGCTTGCAGCAGCCAGCCGCACAGCCAATTGGCGGTGGCGCTGCCCAGGCCATAACCGACCATGCTCAGGCTCACCACTTGCAGACTCTGCACCGGATTCAAGCGTGCGCTGAGGTAGGCGGCCATCAAACCCCAGGCCGGGAAATAGAACAGCGCGAACAAACCGGCCGCCAGCCAGGTCAGGCCCAGGCTCGGCTGCCAGAGCAGGGCCAGCATCGCCAGGCCGAACGCGCCGATGCTCAATGCCATGACCCGCAACGCGCCCCAGCGATCCGCCAATGCACCCAGGAGCAAACCACCGACAACGCCGCCGATGCCAATCAGCGTCCACAGTGAACCGGTGATTTGCGCGGTGGCGCCCAGGCGTTCGCTGGCGAAAGCTGAGAGGAAGTTGAGGAACGGTCCGCTGATCCCGCCGATAAAAGCACTGAGTAGCAGAATATGCAGCGCCACCGGGTGCTCCAGGCACAGGTGCAGCCATTGCCGAAGGACCCGGCGCAATGAAGGCGGGCTGCCGGGCTTGAGGTCTTGCTGTTTAGCGAGCGGGGCGAGGGCCCAGAAGGTCAGTGTGGTGACGATCAACGTCAGCGCGGCGCAGATCAGCCAGAAGTGCGTCAACGAGATACCGTGCAGCAAAGCGATCAACACGCCGTTGAGGCAAATTGCAAACGCCGCCCCGGAAGACGCCAGCCCCAGAACGCGGCTGCGATGGGAGGCCGGGATCACCTCGCTGGCCAGCGCCGCGATCGCGTTCCAGTTCGACACCGCACACGCCGAAACCAGTGCCAGGCACAGCGCAAACGGCAGCACCCATGGCGTGGCGACGGCCAGGGCCAGCAGCGCCGGGCTCAAGGCCATCGTCAGGCGCACCATGTTGCGCGGGCTGATCCACGCCGCCGCGATGCCGCTGGCAATCGACGCGCCCATATAAAACAGCTGCAATAGCGCCGCGATAAACGCAGCCTGGCTGTAGCTCAGTTCGAACGCCTGGCGGATTTCGGGTAATAACGCCGAATACAGGAAAATGCTGAAACCGTGGGTGGTGGCGTTACAGGCCGTGAAGATGAGCGCCAATAGGCCAATACTTCTGGCGGGTGAATTAACAGTGGGTGACATATATTCCGCTCGGATTAATTGCAACAGGATGGGGCGAAGTTGAACGTTTCGCCCTATGTAAGTGCGGCGGTGTATTGCTGTGTTTAATTAAAAGCAGACTAGCGTTTATATAAAGAAAACAGCCAGTGCTTAATAGTCATGAGTGTGCGGCGAAATACTCATGCTATTTATGCGTGAGCGACAATGACAGGGCCAAAACCGACCCCCATCCCTGTAGGAGCGAGGCTTGCCCGCGAAAGCGTCATCACATTCAACCCAGATGTTGGCAGGCCAGCCGCCTTCGCGGGCAAGCCTCGCTCCTACAGGGTGTGGTGATGCTGTCCAAATCACCCCGCACAACACAAAAATGCATGTTACTCAGGAAATTTCCCCCAAGCCGTGGGATGCTTGGCACTCGTCAGCCCTTGCGCGAGTCCTCTTCATGAAACGCAAAATGCCCGCGCTCAATGCGCTCAAAGCCTTCGAAGTGGCCGGCAGCACCGGCAGCTTTACCCGGGCGGCTGAGTTGCTCAATGTCACCCAGAGCGCGGTCAGTCGGCAGGTCCGTCAGTTGGAAGAACAGCTGGGCGAAAACCTGCTGGAACGACGGCATCATCACCTCGAACTGACCAGTGCTGGCCGGGTGTTGCTGCGGGCGTTGCACCAGTCTTTCGACAAGATCGAGCTGACGGTGCGCAGCATCCAGCAGAAATCCCACGCCAATCGTCTGCACATCAACGCGCCGCCGACCTTCACCAGCCGCTGGCTGATGCCGCGCCTGGGACGCCTGCGCGAGAAGCACCCGGAACTGGAGTTGAGCATTACCACCCGTCTGCAAGACAGCCTGGCGGAAACCAGCACCCTGGACTGTGCGATCCGTTTTGGCGATGGCGAATGGGATGGGCTGGACAGCTCGCTGCTGATTCAGGAACGGCACATCGCGGTGTGCGCGCCGTCACTGTATTCACGGGAGTGGAGCGAGGGTGGCATCGACCTCAATCGCCTGACGTTGCTGCACGTACTGGCTCGGGAAGACCAGCGCTACCTGACCTGGAAACACTGGCTGGATGCGGCGAAAATCAGCGGCGTCGACACCCAGGGCGGTTATGAATTCGACCTGCTGGACCTGGCGATCCGCGCGGCGACTGACGGTTTGGGCATCACCATCGCCGACTGGCACATGGTCGCCCCGGAACTGGCCAGCGGGCAGTTGACCCAGGTGCTGAACGTGCACGTGGAAGGGCATCAATCCTACTGGCTGGTGACCCGGCCGGAGCAGACCCTGAATCCGCAATTGCAGGTGTTCAGCCAGTGGTTGCAGGAAGAAATCTGGTTGGCGCAACGCCAACTCGAACCGTCCACCGCCGCCAACTAGACATCCACACCCCCTGTAGGAGCGAGGCTTGCCCGCGAAGACGTCGTGTCAGTCAACATCGATGTTGAATGTTCTGACGCCTTCGCGGGCAAGCCTCGCTCCTACAAGGAAATGAGTAACCTGCATTTTTTGAATGTTACCCCGCTCAATAAATCGTTTGTTCAACCCGCCCCGGATGCCAAGACTGCGGGAACTGGATAAAAACAACGATGGGCGATGCACATGCGACTCGAGCGAAACTTTGTAAACGGTCACTTCATTGAGCCTGCCAGCGAAGCGCTGATTGCAGTCTACAACCCGGCGACCGAAGCCTTGGTCGGCCACGTCTCAGCGGCCACCGGTGCTGAAGCCACCGCTGCCGTAGACGCCGCAGCCGCTGCCCAAAAGCTCTGGGGCAAACTCACCAGCATCGAACGCGCCGAGCACCTGCGCGCATTCGCCGACGCCCTGGACGCCTGCGCCGAGAATATCGGTGCAGCCCTGGCTGCCGAATCCGGCAAGAGTGTCAGCGACGCCAGCAACGAAGCCCGCTACGCCGCGCAGATCACCCGTTACCACGCCGAGTGGGCGCGGCGGATCGAAGGCGAGATCATTCCCAGCGACAGTCCCAACGAAAACCTGTTTCTGCACCGCGAACCCATCGGCGTGGTCGCTTGCCTGATTCCGTTCAACTACCCGGTCTACACCTTGCTGCGCAAAATCGCCCCGGCGTTGATTGCCGGCAATACCGTGGTGGTGCGCCCGAGCAACAACACCCCGACCTCGGCGTTTGAAATCGCCAAGGCTGTGCAGCAATCCGGTTTGCCGGCCGGGGTGGTGAATATCCTGACCATGGACCACGCCACCGCCGCCGCCGTTTGCAGCCACAAAGCCGTCGGTCTGATTACCCTGACCGGCAGCGTCAACGCCGGGCGCATCGTGCTCGATTACTGCAAGGCCAACATTGCCAAGCCATCGCTTGAACTGGGCGGCAAAACCCCGGCGATCATCGAAGCTGACGCCGACCTTGAAGCCGCCGCCAGCGCCATCGTCGCGTCCAAGACCACCCACTGCGGCCAGTTGTGCACGGCAGTGGAGCGGGTCTACGTGCAGGAAAGCGTCTACGACCAGTTCCTTGCACTGCTCAAAGCCAAGATCAGTGCCGTGCAGTTCGGCGACCGCGCCACCGACGCCAGCCTGATGGGCCCGTTGGTCAACGCCAGTTCGCGGCAGAACATCCACGCCATGGTCGAGCGCGCCATCGCCGACGGTGCTGTACTGGAAACAGGCGGTTTTATCCCGCAAGGCCACGGTCATTTCTACCCGCCGACCTTGCTGAGCAACTGCCGCCAGGACATGGAAATCATCCAGGAAGAAATCTTCGGCCCGGTGCTGCCGGTGCTCAAGTACCGCGACATCGACGAAGCGCTGGCCATGGCCAACGATCATCAGTTCGGCCTGTCCTCGGTGCTGTACACCGAGAACTACCGCACCACGATGAAAGTCGCCAACGCTATCGAGGCCGGCGAGTTGTACGTCAATCGCACCCCGGCCGACCCGTACCAGGGCTTCCACGCCGGTTGGAAACGTTCCGGCCTGGGCGGTGATGACGGCAAGCACGGCATGCTTGAGTTCACCCAGACCCGATTGGTCGTTATGAACTATTGATCCACGTGCAGCACCCTCTCGCTTATGTGGGAGCGGGCTTGCTCGCGAAGGTGGTGTGTCAGTCGATACATCAATGGCCTGATCCACCGCTTTCGCGAGCAAGCCCGCTCCCACAAAGGCCTGAGTACACCTGAGATATATAAAAACAATTATCAGAGCGCCCAGACCACTGGGCGCCAGAGGTCTACTCGATGTCCAAGCCTGCAACCACTGTTGCCGCTGTTCAGGATTCGAACGCGGGTTCAAAAAGCCACAGTGACAAGGGAAGTCGCTACATCCAATTGATGCTGCTGGTACTGGCCGCCGGTGCGATCTACCCGATCCTGTACCTGCGCCAGGTCTACCAGACCACCATGCTCGAAGTGTTCCAGATCAACCACAGCGAGCTGGGTTATCTGTACTCGATGCTGGGGACGATTTTCCTGCTCAGCTACTTGCCGAGCGGTTGGCTGGCGGACCGGATTGCCCCGCGTTTCCTGATCTTTTTCTCGCTGGTGGCCACTGGCGCCTTGGGCCTGTGGTACTCCACCGCGCCGTCGATGACCGGTTTGATGATCATCTTCGGTTGCTGGGGCCTGACTACCGGCCTGACGTTCTGGGCCTCGGTACTCAAGCGCGTGAAGATGATCGCCCATCACACGGAACAGGGCCGGTTCTTCGGCATCCTCGATGGCGGTCGCGGGCTGGTGGAAGCGTTGCTAGCCACGGTCGCGCTAGGGCTGTTTGCCTTCGCCACCGAAACCCGTGGCGAGTCCGCCGCTGAAGGTTTCAAGCACGTGGTTTACCTCTACGCCTTCACCTGTATCGCCATCGGCTGTGTGCTGGTGCTGATCAAGGACCCGAAGTCGATGGACGACACCGGGGCGGTGGAGAAGGGCAAGTACAACCTGCTCAGCGACCTGGCGACGTTGGTGAAAATCCCTGAACTGTGGCTGGTCACCGCCATCGTGTTCTGCGGTTACCACATCTTCTGGGCCACCTACAGTTTCTCGGATTATCTGCAGGGCGGCGGGATGACTGCGGTCATGGCCGGCACCATCACCACCATCAAGCTGTGGATGCGCCCGATTGGCGGCATCGGCGGCGGCTGGCTCGGTGACAAGTTCTCGAATATCTCGGTGCTGATCGTGGCGCTGTTCCTCGCGACGTTGGCGATGGTCGGCCTGATCGTGTTCCCGGCGCTCAACAGCATGGGCTTGCTGATCGGCACGGTGATCTTCATCGGCCTGATGACCTACGCGATTCGCGGTCTGTACTGGGCGATCCTCGACACCTGCAACATTCCGCTGCGCATCACCGGCCTGGCCATCGGCATTGTCTCGGTGGTCGGTTACCTGCCGGACGCCTTTATTCCCTTGATCAACGGCTACCTCACCGAGCATTTCCCCGGTGCCTTTGGTTACAAACTGTATTTCGGCTACATCGCCTTCGTCGGCCTGCTCGGGACCCTTGCGGCCCTGACCTTGCGCGCCCGAATCAATCGTCAATCTTCGAAAAAAACAGGTGCCTGAGATGAAAATCGTCGCCCTTGAAACCCATATCGTCGCCGTACCGCCACCGCACATCGGCGGCATGTATTGGCTGTTCGTCAAGCTCAAGACCGATTGCGGCATCGAAGGCGTGGGCGAGATCTACGCCGCGACCTTCGGCCCCAAAGCCATGCTGCCGATCATCGAAGACGTGTTCGAACGCTACCTGCTCAACCACGACCCGCATCACATCGAGCGCTTTTTTCGCCAGGCCTATTCGAGTGGTTTCACCCAGCGTCCGGACCTGACCATGATGGGCGTGGTCAGCGGCCTGGAGATGGCCTGCTGGGACATCATCGGCAAAGCGGCGAACAAACCGGTCTACGAATTGCTCGGCGGCAAGGTCAACGAACGCCTGCGTTCCTACACCTACCTGTACCCGGTCAACAGTAAAGGCGAGTACGACTACGACGACCCGGACCTGGCCGCCGAATGCGCCATCGCCAACATGAATAAAGGCTTCACCGCCGTGAAGTTCGACCCGGCCGGGCCGTACACCGCGTACTCCGGGCACCAGATCTCGCTGGAAGTGCTGGAACGCTGCGAAACCTTCTGCCGCAAGATCCGCGAAGCGGTGGGCGACAAGTGCGACCTGCTGTTCGGCACCCACGGGCAAATGGTCCCGTCCTCGGCGATTCGCCTGGCCAAGCGCCTGGAGAAATACGACCCGCTGTGGTTCGAAGAACCGGTGCCGCCGGGCCAGGAAGAGGCCATGGCGCAAGTCGCGGCCAAGACGTCGATCCCGATTGCTACCGGCGAACGGCTGACCACCAAGTACGAATTCTTCAAGCTGTTGCAGGCCGGCGGCGCGTCGATTTTGCAGATGAACGTCGCTCGCTGCGGCGGTCTGCTGGAAGCCAAGAAAATTGCGAGCATGGCCGAGGCCTATTACGCGCAAATCGCGCCGCATCTCTACAACGGGCCGATTGGCGCGGCGGCGAGTTTCCAGTTGGCGACCTGCACACCGAACTTCCTGATTCAGGAAAGCATCATGACCTGGGGTGGTTTCCACGCCGAAGTGCTGACCAAACCGCTGCAATGGGAGGACGGCTACATCATCCCGTCCACCGAGCCGGGTCTTGGGGTTGAGCTGAACATGGACGTGGTGCGTCGGCATTCGCCGTACACCGGCGAGCGTTTGCACCTGCAAATGGCGCCGACCCCGGCTGACGTCAAAGACACATCGCCGGCCAGGGGCTGACGGAAATGGCACATCCCCTGTAGGAGCGAAGCTTGCTCGCGAAAGCGGTGGGTCAGCCACTATCAATGATGACTGACACGACGCCTTCGCGAGCAAGCTTCGCTCCTACACAGGTTTTGCGCATGACGGTTTTATTTGGACAACGACTTACATGACATACGACTACATCATCGCTGGCGCAGGCGCCGCCGGCTGCATCCTCGCCAATCGCCTCACGGCCTCGGGCAAGTACACGGTGCTGCTGCTGGAAGCGGGCGGCAAGGACAGCTCGCTGTGGTTCAAGATCCCGGTCGGCTTCGCGAAAATGTATTACAACCCGACCTTCAACTGGATGTACTACAGCCAGCCGCAAAAGCAACTCAACAACCGCGAAATCTACGCCCCGCGCGGCAAGGTGCAGGGCGGTTCCGGCTCGATCAACGCGATGGTCTACGTCCGTGGCCAGGCCCATGACTTCGACGACTGGGCGGCCAACGGCAACGACGGCTGGGGCTACAAGGACGTGCTGCCGTACTTCCGCAAACTGGAAAACCACCCGCTGGGCGACAGCGAATACCACGGCGGCAGCGGCCCGATCAGCATCACCCCGATGAAGGGCCAGACCCATCCAATCTGCGACGTTTTCCTCAAGGGCTGCGACGAACTCGGTTACCCGCATAGCGACGACTTCAACGGCCCGAAATTCGAAGGCTCGGGCATCTACGACGTCAACACCAAGGATGGCCAGCGTTGCTCCAGCAGCTTCGCGCACCTGCACCCGGCGCTCAGCCGACCGAACCTGACGGTCGAGCACTACGCCCTGGTGGATCGGGTTTTGTTTGATAACGAGCGGGCGACCGGGATTTCCGTGACCCAGCACGGCGTGGTCCGCACCTTCACTGCGCGCAAGGAAGTGATCCTCTGTGCCGGGGCCGTGGACACGCCGAAGATCCTGCAATTGTCCGGCGTCGCTGATCAGGCTCTGCTGGCCAAACATCAAATCCCGCTGGTCAAGCACCTGCCGGCGGTGGGGCAGAATCTGCAGGATCACCTGTGCGCCAGCTATTACTACAAGGCCAACATCCCGACCCTCAACGATCAGCTCAGTTCGCTGTTTGGCCAGTTTAAGCTCGGGCTCAAATACCTGCTGACCCGCAAGGGCGCGCTGGCGATGAGCGTCAACCAGGCCGGTGGCTTCTTCCGGGGTGATGACACCCAGGCCAATCCGAATCTGCAACTGTATTTCAACCCGCTGTCGTACCAGATTCCGAAAAACAACAAGGCCAGCCTCAAGCCCGAGCCATATTCAGGCTTCCTGCTGTGCTTTAACCCGTGCCGGCCCACCAGTCGCGGGCATATCGAGATCGCCTCGAAAAATCCACGGGACGCGGCGCTGATTGATCCCAACTACCTGAGCACGCAGAAGGACATCGACGAGGTGATCCAGGGCAGTCGACTGATGCGCAAGATCATGCAGGCGCCGGCGCTCAAGGGCATCACCGTCGCCGAGGTGTTGCCGGGACCAGTGGTCGAAAGTGACGAACAGATGTTGCAGTACTTTCGCGAAAACAGCGGTTCGATTTATCACCTGTGCGGTTCCTGCGCGATGGGCGCGGATGACCAGCAGTCGGTGGTCGACAAACGGTTGAAGGTTCACGGAATTGACGGATTGCGCATTGTCGATGCATCGATTTTTCCCAACGTGACCAGCGGCAATACCCACGCCGCCGTGCTGATGGTGGCGGAGAAGGGCGCCGATCTGATCCTGCAGGACGCCTGATTTCAACTTGGCTTGTATCAAAAATGAATTTCCGCTCAGTCCGCCGCTCATACCTGATAGGTGGCAGATTTGAGCTGCGAAATCATTTATGCAATCAGGGAGTGGTCAGGTCATGAATCCAATAACAATGGCGGGCGAGTCGTTACCTGGCGGCTTGATACTGGTGGTGGAGGACGACCCGCTGATTCTGGAGTTTCTCTGCGAAATTCTTCAGGAAGAAGGTTTTGTCGTGGAGCCGCAAATCAGCGCGGATGCGGCGACGCTGTACCTGGAAGAACACGCGGGTAAGGTCATGCTGTTACTGACGGACATCACGATGCCCGGCAAGCGCAACGGCGCGGACCTGGCCAATGAGTTCGGTGATCGCTGGCCGGAAAAACCGATCATGATCATGTCCGGCTTCGAAACCCCGGAAAGCGCCGGGGTGCGGCATTCGGTTTCGTTCATCAAGAAACCGTGGGCATTGGGGCAATTACTCGATTGCGTGGAGGGGGCTCTGAAGACACATCGTCCTCTGTAGGAGCAGCCTTCGGCAGCTGCTACGTCGATTGTGATCGATTGTCGGTGGTACATTGCTCGACACACCTGCCTGGCCCCTTGCGATAGGAAGCTGTCTTTTGCCTGCTCAAAAATCCGTTTTCAACACGTCATACCGCGCCTTTCTGTTCGACATGGACGGCACCGTCCTCAACTCCATCGCCGCCGCCGAGCGAATCTGGACGGCGTGGGCGTTGCGCCATGGCATCGATGTCGCGAAATTCCTGCCGACGATTCACGGCGCGCGCGCCATCGACACCATCAACCGCCAAGGCTTGCCGGGGCTGGATGCCGAGGCTGAGGCCGCGTTTATTACCGAGGCGGAAATCGAGGACGTGGAAGGGATTGTCGAGGTGGTTGGCGCGGCTGCGTTTCTGAAGACGTTGCCTGCTGATCAGTGGGCGATTGTCACGTCAGCACCGCGGGCCTTGGCGTTGCGCAGGATGGCGGCGGCGGGGATTCCCGAGCCTGCGGTGATGGTCACGGCCGAGGACGTGAAAGCGGGCAAGCCGGATCCGGCCGGTTATCGATTGGCGGCCCAGCGGTTAGGCGTTGAAGTGACGGAGTGCCTGATTTTTGAAGACGCCACCGTGGGGATTCAGGCGGCTGAAGCGGCGGAGGCTGATTTGCTGGTGATTACGTCGACGCATGATCATCCGATCCAGACGCCGCATGACACGATGGCTGATTACGCATCAGCCGAAGTTCGCACCGATGCCGATGGCCGAATCCGCGTGCATTCTTCCTGACCAACCCATTCCCCTGTGGGAGCGGGCTTGCTCGCGAAGGCGTCGTGTCAGTCACCATTGATAGAGGCTGACCCACCGCTTTCGCGAGCAAGCCCGCTCCCACAGTGATCGAGGTGTGTCAGTAGATGCCTGGGAGCAACCGCCAGGTCCTGCCACAATAATCCTCATACTCCCGCCCAAACTGCGCCCGCAGCAGCGCCTCTTCGGAGTGAATCCGCGCGATCAACGGAATCAACGTCAACGCCGCGAGAATCAACCCCACCACCGAACGAAACGCCAACGCCCAACCAATGCCAATGACCATCAGCCCCAGGTAACTGGGATTGCGCAAGGTGCGGTAAATCCCGTCGGTGACCAGCGTATGCCCCGGCTGAATCGCCACCAATCCGCTGAAACGCTTGCCCAGCACAAACACCGGCCACAAGCGCAATGCACCGCCGACAATGAACAGCAGCGCACCCAGCCAACGCACGCCCTCGCCACCGAAGGTCCAGAAATCGATGCGGTCGGTGTACGCCGGCAAATACCCGCTGAGCAACCCGATAATCCCGAACACCGGCAGCACCCAGCGATTGGCCCGGTCTTCCCGTTCGCCGGAACTCAGGTTGACCTCGGTGAACAGCGAAGCAATCGCCATCACCACAGTCGCCAACGCCACCACCACCAGCGAACCGTGGGAAAAGAACGTCGCAAACCCACCCAATCCCCACACCGCGAGGCCGAGGTAGGCGAGGGTGGACACGACGGCGAAAAATGCCAGTTTGGGCGAGATGTTCATGGCTAGCTCCACAGGCTACATAAGACAAGTGTAGATAGCGTCTGGGGCGGGGGGATTGATGAGGGGCTCTTGTGGCGAGGGAGCTTGCTCCCGCTTGAGTGCGTAGCGCTCACAAGATTTTAAGGGCCGCTGCGCAGCCCAGCGGGAGCAAGCTCCCTCGCCACAGGTTTGGTGTCGGGCTTCAGATCACCAGCAGCAGGGTCATGCGGATCTGGCGTTGCGCCGAATCACTTGCGGCGGCTGCCCGTATGCCCTGAGGAACGCTTCGCGCATCCTTCGCCGATCACTGAAACCGCTTTCCTCGGCAATCTGATCCAGGGTCAATCGACCGCGTTCCAGCAGCTGCCGCGCCGCTTCCAGGCGCAGGTTCTCGATGGCCTTGGCCGGCGATTGCCCGGTTTCGGCGCGGAACGCCCGGCTGAACTGCCTTGGACTGAGCCGCGCGACGTCCGCCAGTTGCTCCACCGACAACGCCGAGGCCAGGTTTTCCCGGGCATAACCGAGCACGGTCTGGATACGGTCGGATTTTGGCTCCAGTTCCAGCAATGCCGAGTGCTGCGACTGGCCACCTGCGCGGCGGTGGTACATCACCAGTTTCTGCGCCACGGCCCGGGCCAGTTCGGCGCCGTGGTCCTTTTCGACCATGGCCAGCGCCAGGTCGATACCGGCAGTCATGCCTGCCGAAGTCCAGATCGAACCGTCGATCACGAAGATCCGGTCTTCCTCGACCTTGATCGTCGGAAACCGCGCTTGCAACTCCCGCGCGTACGCCCAATGGGTGGTGGCGCGGCGTCCCTCAAGCAACCCGGCCTGAGCCAGCACGAATGCCCCGGAACAAATCGACGCCGTGCGCCGCGCGGTTTTTACGCTGTCACGCACATAACTCAGCACCGCCTCGGGCGCCTGCTCAAGAATCGCGTCGCCACCGACCACAATCACCGTGTCGAACACCCGTTGATCAAACGCCTCAGTGCCGACGCTCAAGCCGCCGGAAGCGCGCAATGTGCGGCCATCTTCGGACAATACGCTGACTTCATACAGGGTCTCGCCGGCGCTGAAATTGGCGTACTCGAACACCGGCATGGCTGCCAGCGCCATGGACTGGAAACCCTCGAACACCACAAACGCCACGGAAGTCATTTTTGTGTCCTCAAAAGGTCATGTCCCGAAAACGTACTTTAAACGTCATTTGAGACTCGTGTCAGTCGCTTTATAACTGTTCACACCCGGCGAGCTTATCGCCCTCACTGTGAAGGAAACGCGACATGGCACTTTCATCCAAAGGCACCGCCCTGATCACTGGCGCATCTTCCGGCATCGGCGCGGTCTACGCCGACCGTCTCGCCCGGCAAGGCTACGACCTGATCCTGGTCGCCCGCAGCCAAAGTAAATTAAACGCCCTGGCCAACCACTTGAGCAACGAAACCGGGCGCGCCGTGGAAGTGGTCGCCGCCGACCTGAAAGACAAGGCCGACCTGCTACGGGTCGAAAACATCCTGCGCACTGACGCCAGTATTACCTTGCTGGTCAACAACGCCGGGGTCGGCGGGGTCATGCCGTTGCTCGGCAGCCCGGTGGACGAGATGGAAGACATGATCACCCTCAACGTCACCGCGCTGATGCGTTTGGCCTACGCCGTGGTGCCGGGTTTCGTCGCCCGTGGCGCGGGGACCGTGATCAACATTTCCTCGATCGTCGCCATCGGCCCGGAAATCCTCAACGGCGTGTACGGCGGGACCAAGGCCTTTGTGCTTGGCTTGAGTCAGTCGATGCATCATGAACTGGCCGATAAAGGCGTTCGCATCCAGGCCGTGTTACCCGGCGCCACCGCCACCGACTTCTGGAGCGAGGCCGGCAACCCGGTGGAAAACCTGCCGCAAGAGATCGTGATGTCGGCCCAGGACATGGTCGATGCTGCACTGGCCGGGCTGGCCCAGGGCGAAGTGGTGACGATTCCGAGCCTGCATGAAGGCGACAAGTGGGACGCTTACGAGGCTCAACGCCGGGCGCTGTCGGGGCTGTTCGGGCACTCCACGGCGGCACCGCGTTATCGTTGAAAAGGTCGGGCAGGGGCAGGGGTGAACTAAGCTTGGATAAGGCCCATTCACCTTTTCATCCTGGGCTCGTTGAAGGATTTCGACGGGCTCTGGGTGTCGCCAGGAGCCCTCGATGCTGCACATCCGAACACCGCTGATTCTGCACCCGACCCTGTCCACGCCAACCCGGCGCATCTGGCTCAAGCTGGAAAACCTGCAACCCAGCGGTTCGTTCAAACTGCGCGGCATGGGGCTTTTGTGCAGCCAGGCTGCGGCCCAGGGCAAACGCAAAGTGGTGTGTCCGTCCGGTGGCAATGCCGGGTTTGCTACCGCTGTGGCCGCTGCTCGTCTGGGTCTGAAAGCCTGCATCGTCGTGCCCAACACCACCCCTGAAAGCACCCGCTTGCGGATCAGCAAGACTGGGGCCGAGGTGCTGGTCCACGGCAAAATCTGGGACGAAGCCAATCAACGGGCCAAGGAATTGGCGCGGGGCGCGAACACTGAATACGTGCCGGCGTTCGATCATCCTGTTCTCTGGGAAGGCCACAGCACGATGATTGATGAAATTCTTCAGGATTGCCCCGAGGTCGATGTGGTGGTGACATCGGTCGGCGGCGGTGGTTTGCTGGCGGGGATCCTCACTGGATTGATCCGCCACAAACGCATGGATTGCCGGATCGTCGCCTGCGAGACCGAAGGCGCGGCGTCGTTTGCCGCCGCCGTCGAAGCCGGGCGCCCGGTGCGGCTGGCGCGGATCAGCACGGTGGCCACCTCCCTCGGCGCGGCCCAAGTGGCGGCGTGGCCGGTGGAGCATATTCGCGACTTCCCCCACGAATGCGTAGTGCTCAGCGACGATGAGGCAATCATGGGCGTAGTCCGTTACGCCAGCGACTTGCGCCAGTTGGTTGAACCGGCATGCGGCGTGTCACTGGCGGTGGCGTACCTCGATCACCCAGCGATTGCCGAGGCCCATGACGTGGTAATCATCGTGTGCGGCGGGGTCAGCATCACCGCACAATTGGTGGCGGGGTGGGCGCGTACATCGGGCGCTGCGGAAAAAAGGCCGAACTGAGCAAGCCTGCTCCCACATAAATGACTGGCGAACACAAATTTTGCATCCACCAAAGCCCCCCCCTGTGGGAGCGAGCTTGCTCGCGATGGCGGTGGGTCAGCTACATTGATTTTGGATGTGCGGACGCTATCGCGAGCAAGCTCGCTCCCACAGGGGATTAAGGCTGATCACAAGTCCTGCATCCACTCGAGATTTAATGTGGGAGCGAGCCTGCTCGCGAAGGCGGTGTGTCAGGCGATATGGGGGCTGAATGTGATGGCCTCTTCGCGGGCAAGCCTCGCTCCTACAGGGGGGGTGGGTTGTTCACAGATATCTGGTTCAACCCATATCAATTGTAGGAGCGAGGCTTGCCCGCGAAAGCGGTGTAACTGTCAGCGAAGATGCTGGATGTGCCGACGCCTTCGCAAGCAAGCTTCGCTCCTACAGCAGTGGGATGCTGTAGCTCACGATCAGCCGGTTCTGGTCCTGGTTGCGGGACGCTTCGCTGTTCGACTTGCCGTTACGCCAGCCAAACCCGACGCCTTTCAGCGCGCCTGATTGCAGGACGTAATCCAGGCTGATATCCCGCTCCCATTCCTTTTGGTTGTCGCCAGAAACCGTCTTGATGTTGTCCCCGCTCAGGTACATGACCGACGCTTTCAACCCCGGCACCCCCAGCGCCGCAAAGTCATACGCATACTGTCCGAACGACGTGCGCTCACCCGCGCGGGTAAACGTCTGGATCAGGCGATCGGTATACAAATAAAGACTGACCCCGGCAGCACCTTTGTCCGGCAAGGAGCCTTGATTCAGCTGAGTAAAACCACTGCCGCTCGACACGCTTTGATAACCGGCAGTAACCGCATGGCCACCGAGGCTGTAGATCAGCGCCGCGCTCCAGGTTTTGTTGTCGATCTCGCCATCACCGCCCTCGGTGTAGCCACTGATCTTGTAGCCCGACGTGCCCGAACTGTTGGCCCCGGACGAATCGGTCTTGAAGTAGCGCAAGTCAGTTTTCAGGGACTGACCTTCCGAAATCGCCAAGGTGTGGATCAGGCCGAAAAACTGCTGGGTGTAGTAGTTGTCGAGGTTGGCGTAGTAGTACTGCGCAGTCAGGTCCTTGGTGACTTTCCAGTCGCCGCCGGCAAAGTCGAACGCATTGCTCTCCCGCGTACCGCCAGTGGCCGCCAGCCCGGTCTGGTCGCTTGAACCCCGGCCTGTCGCGTGCTCGATTCGACCACCGGTGAACATCAGGTCCTTGAACTCCCCCGAAGTGATCTGCCCACCTTCAAAGGTCTGCGGCAGCAGGCGCCCGTCGTTGGACACCAGGATCGGCAGCTTCGGCATCAACGTGCCCAGGCGCAGTTCGGTTTTCGACACCTTGACCTTGCCGGTCAATCCCAGCCGGCTCCACTGATCGACCGCACTGTTATCGGTGTCCGAAGGAATCATCGAGCTGCCCACATGCCGGCCCTTGCCGCTGTCCAGCGTAACGCCCATCAAACCCAGCGCATCAACCCCAAAACCCACCACGCCATCGGTGTAGCCGGACTTGTAATCCAGCATGAAACCCTGCGCCCACTCTTCGGTTTTCGAAGGGGTGGCAGTGCCGTCGCGGTTGTCATTATTGAAGTAGAAATTGCGCAGGCCCAGGGTGGCTTTGCTATCGCTCAGGAAGTCCGCGTTTGCTTGGGTGCTCAATGCAATGGCGCCCAACGCGAGGGTTACAACCGTGCTTTTGTTGCTCATCTAAATCGCCCCTATTTTTTTGTAATTCGAATTCAGGAGGGTGGCTCCCGCAGTTGCGGGAGCCTGGAACTTGCGTCAGATACCCAGGACGTTGGCGCCAATGCACGGATCAATCCCGCGCTCCAGGCGACGCTGGTGCACGATCACGGTGATTTCCATCGAACCGGTGGTCACGTCGAAATCGAGGATGTGGCCGCCATAGGCCTGGAAGGTCGCGTCGCCGGCGACACCGTGCATATGGATCGAAGGCTGGTCGTGCTTCCAGGCCACGGAGCCGGTGATGCTGGCCATCTCGACGTTGCTGAAGACCTTGGCGTCGAAGTCTTTTTTATCCTTGTTCCAGAAGCCGAACTTCACATTGCCGAAGCCGATACCGCTGATGGAAGCGCTCGGGATCTTCTCGGCGATGGCCAGTTTGGTCAGCTCCTTGAAGGCGTTGTCGCCCATGCGCAGCACCATGAGGTAACCGGTGGGAGTCTTGGTGTAGCGCGGTGTGGTTTCAGTTGCACATTGCATGGGCGCTGCCGTCGCGGTGGGTGCGGTTTCTGCCACCGCGAGTTGAGAAACGCTTGCATTGATCAGCACGGCTGCGGTGAGCGCCAACATCAATCTGGACAAGCGCAGTGTCGGGTGAAGTTGAACTTTCATCGGTGTTCCTCTGTTGTTGTTTTTATGGCTACAGCGGTTTTTGGGACGAGCGTGTCCGACGCCTGTTTTTCAACAGGCGCGGGAGTTGCTCTGGTTTGTTAGTGGTTACTAGGTCTGAATTGCTTACAGCGCCGCGCGGGTGCTGACCCCGTCAACCAGTCGGGCAATGCCCAGCGGGTTGGCGTTTTTCAATGCCTCGGGCAACAAACTGTCCGGGCAATTCTGGTAGCACACCGGCCGCAGGAATCGATCGATCGCCAGCGTGCCGACCGACGTGCCGCGCGCATCCGACGTCGCCGGATACGGCCCGCCGTGCACCATCGCATCGCTGACTTCCACGCCAGTCGGATAACCGTTGAACAGCACGCGCCCGACTTTCTGCTCCAGCAGGGCCAGCACTTCGGCCAGAGTGTCGAGTTCCGAATCCTCGACAATCAGGGTCGCGGTCAATTGACCGCGTAAACCGTGAAGCGCCCGGAGCAACTCGGCGTGATCGGCGACTTCGACCACGATGGTGGTAGGGCCGAAGACCTCTTCTTGCAGCAACTCATCACCGTTAATCAACAAGCTGACATCAGCCTTGAACAACTGCGGTCGCGCCTGATTGCCCTGTTGTGCGTCGCCGGCCAGGTGGGTGATGCCGGCGTGTGCGTGGAGGTTGTCCAAGCCGTGGCAATAGCTTTTCAACGCGCCAGTATTGAGCATCGTCTGCGGGTTTTGCTCGCCCATCAGCGCGCCAAAACGTTCGAGGAACGCACTGAACTCCGGCGAGCGAATGCCCAGCACCAAACCGGGATTGGTGCAGAACTGGCCGGCGCCCAACACCACGGAAGCCGCCAGTTCGCTGGCGATTTTTTCACCCCGAGCCTTGAGCGCTGCGGGCATCAGCAACACCGGGTTGATGCTGCTCATTTCGGCAAATACCGGGATCGGTTGCGGCCGCGCCGCCGCCATGTCACACAGGGCCCGACCACCGCGCAACGAGCCGGTAAAGCCTACGGCTTGAATCGCCGGGTGCTTGACCAATGCCTCACCGACGCTGCCGTAGAGCAGGCTGAACACGCCCTCGGGCATACCGGTTTTACGCGCGGCACGGGTGATCGCATCGGCCACGTAATCGGCAGTCGCCATGTGCCCGCTGTGGGCCTTGAAGACTACCGGGCAACCGGCGGCGAGGGCGGAAGCGGTGTCACCGCCAGCCGTGGAAAAGGCTAGCGGGAAGTTGCTGGCGCCGAACACCGCGACCGGGCCGAGGCCGGTGCGGTACTGGCGCAGATCCGGGCGCGGCAGCGGTTGGCGGTCCGGCAGGGTGCGGTCGATGCGCGCACCGTAGAAATCGCCCCGGCGCAGCATTGTGGCGAACAGGCGCATCTGGCCGCTGGTGCGCGCCCGTTCACCTTGAATGCGCCCGGCGGGCAGGGCGGTTTCGCGGCAGACCAAAGCGATGAAGGTATCGTCCAGCGCTTCCAGTTCGGTGGCGATGGCATCGAGGAATTCGCCACGTCGGGCGGCAGAAAGATTGCGGAATATCGGGTACGCCGTGGCCGCTGCTTCGGCAGCGGCGTTCACTTCCTCCACGGTCGCCTGATGGAACCGATACGGCAGCGCTTCGCCGGTATTGGCGTCGTGGCTTTGCACGGTATTCGAACCGCGTGCCGAGCGAGCGCCGGCGATGTAGTTGTGGCCTGAAACTTCAAACATGGGAACTCCTTAAGGGCTGTTCAGATAGGGATCAAGTGAGCCGATAAATGCGTCGGGCGTTATCGTGAAACAGGGCGAGCCGATCAGCGCGGGAGCGATCCCCGACGATAGTTTTGAAACCGTCGAACACTTCGCTCAGGCTGTTCACCACGCCATCGACCGGGTAGTTGCTGGCAAACGCGCAGCGACTGACACCAACAATCGAAATCGCGTCATTCACCACCACGCGGTTGGCCTCGATGGGCCATGCCTGGCCGGGGATGCAAATACCGGAAATCTTCAGGGCGATGTTTGGCTCGCGGGCCAGCAGCGCCAGGTTGTCGCGCCAACCAGCCAAACCTTCTGCCGAGCGATCCGCCGGCAGCGCCGTGTGATTGACCACGATGGTCACGTCGGGAAAGTCCCTGGCTAGCTCCGCCGCTTCAGGCAAATGCCACCACGGCGCCTGCAACTCGAAGTGCAGGCCGTATTCGGCCAGTCGGGCATAACCTTCGCGCCAACGGGGATCACGCATGGAGCCCGGCGCCACGAAATCTTCGCGCCAGTCTTCACGGGTGGTGACCGTGGGTTTGTGGCGCACGCCGCGTACCAGTGGGTGTTTGCCGTACTCACGCAAGAGGCTCGGTGCATCCTCGCGATCCAGCCAGGCCTGCCCGACCATGGTTGCCAGGGTCGGCTCGTCTTGCGCCAAAGACTCGATAAAACTCACTTCATCGGCCGGAGTTGCGGGGTCCCATTCACCTTCGATCACTACCGTTTGCACGATGCGATGCTGGCCGGTCAGCCGACGATAATCCTGGGGCAAAAAGGTGCGGCAGATCGACGAGTAATCGCCATAGCGAAACGGTCGCAAGGGGCGGTCGTTGAGCCACGGGTAGTAATGGACATCGATATCGAAGTAATGCTGATGGGCGTCGACGATCGGCAGGTCCGCGTCGTCGCCACTGGCCAGAAAGCGTGCGCGCCAGTCATCCATGTTGTGGCTCCAGGCGATAGAACCGTTGAGCATTGCCGGCGAACACCGCTTCCTGCACGGCACGCCCCAGTGGTGCGAGCATCGCTGCCATGCCATCGGCAATCGTGTCGTAGGATGCGCGCAACCCGGCGACCGGGAAATTGCTCGCGAACATGCAGCGCTCGGGGCCGAATATCTCCAGCGCCGTGATCACCACCACGCGATTGTCCTGATAGTTCCAGGGTGAATCCTTCAGGCCGAACTCCGACAGCTTGATATGCACGTTGGGCTGCATCGCCAACGCTTCCAGCCCCTCGCGCCAGCGCGCCATGCCCGAGGGGCTGCGATCCCAGGCGAAACCGGTGTGGTTCAGGGCGATCTGGATCTGCGGAAACATCGCCGCCACTTCGGCGGCTTCCGCCAGATGCCAAGGCGGCACGCGCAAATCCCAGGACAAACCGTGTTCAGCCAGCCGTGCAAAACCTTCCAGCCATTTCGGGTCCTGCATGGTGCCGCGAGCGCCGGCAATCGAGACATCCGGCGACGCCGAGGTCACCGGTTTGGAACGAATCCCCCGCACCAGTGGCCGCGCAGCCTGGGCCGCAAGAATCTCGGCGCTGTCTTCGCGATCGAACCAGGCGTGGGCGACGATGGCATTCGGGAAGCCGTAGCGCGCGTTGACCTGTTCCAGCCACAGGGTTTCGGCGACTTGCTCATTTCGCGCCCGCTCGGCCTCGACGTGTACGGTGCCGATCAGCCGTTGCTTTTTGGTCAGGGCGAGGAAGTCTTCCGGCAAGAAATCACGGCACAGGCTGTGATAGTCGCCGAGAAAAAACCCCTCGTGATACTCGTCCTGCAACCACGGATAACGACCGTTACCGAGGTCCCACAAGTGATGGTGAGCATCGACAATCGGCAGCGCATCCTCGGCGGCAAGGTTCGGCAAGCCATTGCGTTCGTGCAGCGTGATCATGGGGGCGTCCCTTGGTTTAGCGCGAGGCGAATTGGGAAGGGCTGAGCACGCCGTCTTCGACTTCACCGGCGGCAGCGGCTTCGGCCTTGGCCTGGACCCGGCTGCGCAATTTGGCGACGTTGACCAGCACGCGGGTATGCGCGGCGGTGGCCACCAACTCGACGTCGTCGCGTACTTCGACATTGAAGGTGACGCTACGGCCCTCGATCCGCGTGACGGTTGCAACAATGCTCACCGCCATGCCCAGCAGCGTGGCGCCGACGTGGCGAATATCGACGGCTGCGCCGACAGTGTTTTCGCCTTCACCCAGGAACGTCAGCAGGTAGTCGAGGCAGGTCTGTTCGATGTCATCGACCAGGCGCGGTGTGGCGTAGATGCGCAAGTCCTCGCCCAAGAATGAAATGGTGCGTTCCCGATCGACGATCAGTTTGCGTTCGGTGGCGGTGCCGGCTTCCAGCGTGGAGAAATTCATGAGAAACCTCGGGATATCAAAGAATGAGTCAGGCGTTAGGCAGGAAACCGATGGAAATCCATGGCACGGCGATCAACACGCCCAAGGCCACCACGAGTGCGCCAAGGTACGGCCAGACCCGACGCATGGCGCCGCTGGGGTCGACCTTGGCGATGGCGCACGCAGCGTAAAAACCCACGCCAAACGGTGGCGCGAACAGGCCCAGGCCCATGGCGAAGATCGCGACCATGGCGTAATGCACATCGTTGATGCCCATGGTCTTGGCAATCGGAAACAGCAGGGGCCCGAACAGCACGATGGCCGGGATGCCTTCGAGGAAACTGCCGAGCAGGATGAACGCCACCGCAGAGATGATCAGGAAGCCCATCGCGCCGCCCGGCACCGTCGACATCACCAGCGCCAGTTGATGGGAGAAACCGGACTGGGTCAGGGCCCAGGCCATGGCCGTGGCGCTGCCGATGATGATCAGAATCGCGCCGGACAATGCGGCGGTGCTGACCAGGATCGGATACAGGCGGCGCCAGTCAAAGCAGCGATAGCAGAGCAAACCGACGATAAAGGTGTAGGCCACGCCGATGGCGGCGACTTCAGTGGCGGTGGCGACCCCTTCGACCACTGCGGTGCGGATCACGAAGGGCAGGGCCAGCGCTGGCAATGCCAGCAGCAGTGAGTGGCCGATTTCCTTGCCTGTGGCGCGTTTGCCGGTAGAGGCTTCGCCTTTGCGGTTCTTCCACCAGATCACCACTGCCATGGCGATTGCGCCCACGACTGCAGGCATGAAGCCACCGGTGAACAGCGCGGAAATCGACACGCCCGTCACCGAACCGATCGTGATCAGCACCAGGCTTGGCGGAATGGTTTCCGACATCGCCCCGGAGGCATTGAGCATCGCCACCAGTTCGTTTTCATCCTCGCCGCGTTTCTTCATTTCCGGAAACAGCGCCGGCGCGATGGCGGCCATGTCGGCGGCTTTGGAGCCGGAAATACCCGAGATCAGGTAAATGGCGCCGATCAGCACATACGACAGACCGCCGCGCACATGGCCGATCAACGAACAGAGGAAACGGATCATCGCGCGGGCCATGCCCATGGCTTCGATCAAGGCACCGAGGAACACGAACAACGGGATGGCCAGCAGGATCAGGCTCGCCATGCCTTCATCCATACGCCCGACCACCAGGGTCAGGGGCGTGCTGGTCATGGTCGACAGGTACGCCACCGTGGCCAGGCCGAACGCGACCATGATCGGCACGCCGATGACGATCATCGCCATCACGCCGATCATGAAGAACACGACCAGGTTCCAGTTGCCCATCAGCAACAGCGGGCCTTCCGCGACCCACAACAGCGCCGCGAGGGAGCCGAGCATTGCCACCGACACCGAGAAGTCGATCAGCCGCGCGCTGGTCAGCAGACGCGCGACGCAGGTCATCAGCATCAGGCTCAGGCCGACCGCGATGGCGGACACGCGAAAGGCGTTGGGGATTTCCAGGGCGGCGGTGGTGATGATCCACTCGTCGCTGACGTACTCCCAGGCCGGGGTGAACAGCAGCCCGATAAAGGTGATGACGATCACCGCGCCCAGAGTATCGACGAAGGCGCGTTTTTCCGCAGGCAAGCGCCCGATAAACGAGGTCAGGCGCATGTGTTCACCGCGCCGCATCGCCACCACCGAACCGAGCATCGCCAGCCAGAGGAACAGCAGCGAGGCCAGTTCATCGCCCCACACAATCGGCTGATTCAGCACGTAGCGCGAGAACACATTGCAGAACAGCAGGGTGACTTCGATCACCACCAGCAACGCCGCGCTGCCTTCGGTCAACCAGCGCAACCCGGTATCGAGGGCGCGGCCGAGACGGAAAGTGGTCTGGCGTGGGCTGAGTCCTTCAGCGGGAGAAACATCCGTCATTGGTATGTCGTTTTTCATGACCTGGTCTCCGGCTTAGGACAATTGACCCGCGTACTGCTCGAGCAAGCTCCAGGCTTCCGGGCCGTACTTGTCTTTCCATTGGGTGTAGAAGCCTTTCGATTGCAGGTCGGCGCGGAACAATGCGCGGTCGACTTTGTTGAAGGTGATGCCGTGGGCGGTCAGGGACGGCTCCAGGCTGGTGTTGAGGTCGATGACTTGTTGACGCTGAACGAGTGCCGCAGCGTTGATCTGCCGGGAGACGATTTCCTGCACGTCGGCGGGCAGTTTGGGGAAGGTCTTGCCCGAAGCAACGATCCAGAAACCGCCCCAGATGTGGTCGGTCATGGAGCAGTATTTCTGCACTTCATAGAAGCGCGCGGATTCGACCACCACCAACGGGTTTTCCTGGCCGTCGACGACTTTGGTCTGCAGCGCAGAGTAGGTTTCGTTGATGCTGATGCCGGTCGGCGAGGCGCCGAGGGCGCTGAACATGGAGGTCCATAATGGGCTGACCAGCACGCGCAATTTGAAACCGGCGAGGTCTTGCGGGGTGTTGATCGGCCGGGTCGAACTGGTGATCTGGCGGAAGCCGTTGTTCCAGACTTTTTCCATCGGGATCAGGCCGACTTTCTCGGTCTTGGCGCGCACGTACTCGCCGAGCTTGCCGTCCAGTGCTGCCCAGACACTCTCGTAGTCCTTGAACGCGAACGGCATGCTTTCGATCGACATGGCCGGCACCAGGGTCGAGAGAATCGCGCCTGGCAACGGAATGAAATCGATGGCCCCGGCGCGCACCTGGGACAGCATGTCGGTGTCGCCGCCCATGGCGCCGTTGGCGTACACCTGCAAGTCCACGGCGCCGTTGGTTTCAGCCTTGATCGCTTCGGACGCGGCCTTCATCTGTTTGTTCAGCGGATGGGTGTCGGGCAGGCTGCTGGTGTAGCGCAACACAATCGGCTTGGTCGCGGCGAAGACGCTGGACGGCAGCAGGTTGGCGGCAAAGGCGCCACCGACGGTGACGCCGGCAGATACCAGGAATGATCGGCGGCTGACAGTCTCGGTCAAGATACGGCTCATGATGTTCACCTTATTGTTTTTGTAGTTGTTCAGTTCGTTAAGCGAGCACGGTTCCTTGTGGGAGCGAGCCTGCTCGCGAAAGCGGTGGGTCAGTCAACACAGATGTCGAGGCTGACGGCCCCTTCGCGAGCAGGCTCGCTCCCACAGGGGTTATGGGTTATGCCAATGCCACCACGGCTTTGCTTTTAATCAGTTCGTCGATTTCATCGTCCGCATACCCGCTTTCCTTCAGCACTTCGCGGGTGTGCTCGCCCAGCAGCGGCGCGTGACGGCTGGCCGGCGGGGCGCCGTTGTCCATGTCGGAGAAGTGAATCGGCAGGCCCATGCCGCGCACTCGGCCTTCGGTGGGGTGTTCGGTTTCAACGACCATGCCGCGAGCGATGGTTTGTGGATGCGCCAGCGCGGCGGCGATGTCCAGGACCGGCCCGGCAGGCAGGCCGAGGCTGTCGAACAACACCATCCATTCATCCGTGGTGCGCGCGACCAGCACTTCGTTGAGGATTTCTACCAGGGCCAGGCGATGCTCCATGCGCAACGCATTGCTGGCGAAACGCGGATCAGCCTTGAGTTGCGGCACGGCCAGGGCTTCGACCAGACGTTCGTAGTTGGCCTGGTTGGCCGCGCCAATGTTGATCCAGCCATCGGCGGTGCGGAACACCTGGTACGGCGCGCTGGTGGAGTTGGCCGAACCCATTTTTGGCAGGATGGTGCCATCGGCGAAATACGCCGCTGCTGGCCAGTACATCTGTTGCAGGCCGGCCTCGAACAGCGAGGTGTCGACCATTTGCCCGAGGCCGGTTTTCTGCTTGGCGGCGTAGGCGGCGCAGATGCCGAGGGCGGCGAGGATGCCGGAGTTGATGTCGGCCACCGGCGAGCCGGCCTTGACCGGTTCACGCCCGGCTTCACCGGTCATGCTCATCATGCCGCTCATGCCTTGGGCGATCAGGTCGAAACCACCTTTTTCGCCGAATGGCCCGCTGCGCCCGTAGCCGGAAATCGCGCAGTAGATCAGCCCTGGATTGATGACTTTCAGCGCTTCGTAGCCCAGGCCGAATTTCTCCATGGTGCCGGCCCGGTAGTTTTCCGTGACCACATCGGCGTCCAGCAACAGCCGGCGCAACACGTCGCGGCCGCCCTCGGTTTTCAGGTTCAGACCAATGCCGCGCTTGTTGCGGTTGACCACCATGAACGAGGCGGACTCACCGCTTTGCATGATCGGCGAGAAGCGGCGCGAATCATCACCGTCCGGGACTTTCTCGACCTTCACCACGTCGGCGCCCATGTCGGCCAGCATCATTCCGCACACCGGCCCGGACATGATGTGAGCCAGTTCTACTACGCGCATGCCTGTCAGCGGTCCCATGTTATTTGCCCTCGAATTGTGGTTTGGCTTTCGCGATAAACGCGTTCAGGCCAGTCTGGAAATCTTCGGTGTCGTAGCAGGAGTAACTCGCGTCGATCTGCTCGGCAGTGGGTGCCACGCCTGCTTCCAGTTGGCGCGCGGCCTGGCGATGCCAGCGGGCGACCAGAGGCGCGCCCTGGGTGATGCGTTTGGCGCTGGCGAGGGTCTCGGATTCGACCTCGGCATCCGGCACGACCCGGGTCACGAGGTTTTTCACGTAGGCGTCGTTGGCGTCGAGAATGCGACCTTCCAGCAGAATCTCCAGGGTGGTCGAGCGCCCGGCCAGGGCGACGAGCCCGGCCATTTCGTCATAGGACATGACCAGCCCCAACTTGCCGACCGGCGCGCCGAAACGGCTGGAGGTGCCGCAGATGCGCAGGTCGCACAACGCGGCGATTTCCAGGCCACCGCCGACGCACACGCCGTGGATCATGGCGATCACCGGGTGCGGGCACTCGACCACGGCGCGCATCGCCGCCGAGGTGATTTCGGCGTAGTGACGGGCCTGGGCCTGGTTGGCGCGCACGCTGGGGAATTCGCTGACGTCGGCGCCGGCGGCAAACGCCTGTTCACCGGCGCCGCGCAACACCACGCAGCGCACGGAGGTGTCGGCGGACAGTTCGGTCATGACATCACCCAGGTCCTGCCACATGGACAGGGTCAGGGCGTTCATTTTCCCTGGGTGGCTGAGGGTGACGATGGCAATGGACGCTTGCCGTTCGATAAGGACGGTGGGCTTCATGATTGTTCCGCTGGCGTCGAGGCTCGTGGGGTGAGTTCGACGACGCGGTTGCCTCCTGATTTATTGTTGTTGGATAGCGGCTGCTTACAGCGATTGTTCGAGCATCGACAGGTAGTCCGCAGATGACGCTTCGCGCGGGTTGGTCTTGTGGCTGTGATCGTGCAACGCGCCTTCGACGATGCCGGCGAACAGGCTCTCGTCGACCCCGATCTCATGCAGGCGGGTCGGCAGGCCGAGGCGGCGGGTCATGTCCTCGATGGCGGCGCCGATATTGGCGTCGGCCTCAAGACCCATGGCGTGGCGCAGGCGTTCGAGCTTGCGTTCGTCACGTACGGTCGGGGCGTTGGCATTGAAGTCGACGACGGCTGGCAGAAAGATCGCGTTCAAGGTGCCGTGGTGCAGCTTCGGATTGATCCCGCCCAAGGCATGGGACAGGCTGTGCACGCAGCCCAGGCCTTTCTGGAATGCGAGGGCGCCTTGCATCGAGGCGCTCATCATGTTCATCCGCGCTTCGCGGTCGCCGGGCTCGGTGGTGGCGCGTTCGATGTGTTCCCAGGCGCGCCACAGGCCATCCAGGGCAATGCCATCGGCGGCGGGATTGAAGGCCGGGGCCATGAACGTTTCGATGCAGTGCGCGATCGCGTCCATGCCGGTGGCGGCGGTCAGCATCGCTGGCAAACCGAGGGTCAGCTCGGGGTCGCAGATCGCCACGCGAGGCACGACATACGGTGAGATGACGCCCACTTTGCGACCATCGTCGAGAATCAGGATGGCACCCCGGCCGACTTCGCTGCCGGTGCCGGCGGTGGTCGGAATCGCGATCAGCGGCGCGGTAGCCGAGGTGATGCGATCCAGTCCGCCCTCGATCACCGCAAAGCTTTGCAGCGGGCCGTCGTGGGTCGCGCAGACCGCTACGCCTTTAGCCAGATCGATGGAAGAACCACCGCCGACCGCGATGATGCCGTTGCACTCGCCGAGGCGATATTGCGCGACCGCTTCGCGTACGGCGTGTTCGTTGGGGTTGGGTGGCGTGGCGTCGAAAATCGCTGGAGCGCTGCCACCGAGGGCGGCGATGACTTTGTCGACGATGCCGGCATTGCGCACGCCGATGTCAGTGACGATCAGTGGCCGGGTGATGCCGGCGCGCTCGGCTTCGGCGGCCAGATGCGCCAGGCTGTCGTAGCCGAACTGGATTTTGGTGACGTAATTGATGAGGGACATGATTCACCACAAGTTATACAGGATTGTTATTGTTGCAATCGGTCCGGGGCAGGAGGGCTATCGCTCTCTGGTCAAACCCATTGCATTGCCTGGTTGTGGGGTGGACTATAGGGCCGTCGTGGCGAGCCCCGATACTGACAACTTTCGATACCTCTATAACTTTTAGTTAACCCTGATGACGCCCTCACTGAACTCGATCATGTCCCGCCTGCACATCAAACAGCTTCGTTTGCTGATTGCGCTGGATGAGCACGGCTCCTTGCTGGGCGCGGCCAAACAGGTCGCGCTGACCCAACCCGGCGCGAGCAAAGCGCTGCAGGAAATTGAAACCACTTTCGGCACTTCACTGTTCACCCGGACTAACCGCGGGCTTGAACCGAACGACGCCGGGCGCTCGGTGATTCGCTACGCGCGATTGATCCAGACCGACCTCGCGCACCTGCGCGAAGAGATCATCGGCATCATGAGCGGCGAGGGCGGGCGCGTGTCGGTCGGCACCATCATGGGCGCCGTGCCGCTGCTGACCACCGCGATCAGCCGAGTGATTGCCGACAACCCGAAACTGTCCATCGAAATCGTCGAAGACACCAGCGCGGCGTTGCTCAGCCAACTCGACGCCGGTCGCCTGGACCTCGCGATCTGCCGCACTACGATCAGCACCACCCCCTACTTATATGAGAGCTCTACATTCGTCGAAGAAACCCTGGCGGTGATCGCCAGCACTCAACATCCATTCGCCTATGCCCGGCAACTCTCGCTCAAGGACCTGGTGGATTACCGCTGGGTGGTCTATCGCGCCAACATGCCCATGCGCTTGCTGCTGGAGCGCGAGTTCCACGAAGCCGACTTGCGCTTCCCGGTGCACCTGCTGGAAACCACCTCGGCTTTTGCCACGTTGTCGTTGCTTCAGGAAAACCCGACCCTCGTCGCGCTGGTGTCCACCGACGTGGCGAAGTTTTGCTCCGGCTACGGCTTTACCACCACACTGCCGCTGCCCATCACCTCGCGCAGCGAACCCTATGAACTGGTCTCGCGCAAAAACGTGCCCGACTCGCCAGCGGCCAGGCTGTTACGCGAGGCGCTGTTGAACCCGAATTGAGGCTGTCGGAATACTGACTGGGTTTGGAATCGCGCATTCGTGCAATTGCGGAAAATGTGATTTGCGCCAGGCGCAATGTGGGAGGGCGCGTGCCATTGATGTTGCCTGACACTCCGCCATCGCGAGCAAGCTCGCTCCCACAGGGGGGCGAGGTTGATCACAGATTTTGAGTTCACTGAAAATCCAATGTGGGAGCGAGCTTGCTCGCGATAGCGCCATATCAAGCACTATCAATGTCGCCTGACACAGCGCCTTCGCGAGCAGGCTCGCTCCCACAGGGGGCGAGGTGGATCACAGATTTTGAGTTCACTGAAAATCCAGTGTGGGAGCGAGCCTGCTCGCGAAGAGACCATCACATTCAACATTGATGCTGCCTGACACACCGCCATCGCGAGCAGGCTCGCTCCCACAGGGTTTGTGTTCTGGTGCTTCAATCGCGATCTGTTACCGACAGGGTTTGTAGGCCCGCAACCCGGGCCTGGGCGACGAGTTCTTCGGTGTCTTCGCCGCCGGGCAGGGCGATGACCACGTCGGGGCGGCTGTCGCGTAGCATGAAGTGGTTGCGCAGGCGTTCGGCGAGTTTGCCGTGGCGTTGCCAGTTGGGTGGGTAGCGCACGATGTCGGCGCCGTGTTCGCGGGCCCATTCCTCGATGTCGGCGCCCAGGTATTGATTGCCACCATGGATCAGCACCTGCACCGGGTGCAGGCGCTGGAAGGCGTCGAGCACGCGGCGGCACTGGCGGCTGTCGGTGTAATGGCGGCCGGCACAGATCAGGACGCGCATGGCGAGGTTTCCTTGGCCTGATCATCCCCCAGCGACTCACCGGCCCGTTCCAGCAACGGGTAGGCGAGGGCGGCGATGTGGTGATGTACCCGACGGTAGTCACGCAGCACGCGCTGGAAGATATCGCCGGATTCGGCCCAGGTGCTTTTGTCCTCCTGCAGTTTGCGAAAGTGCGCGCGGCTGGCTTCGGCTTCCAGTCTTCTCACGATTTCCTTGCGCTGGACCAGTTGATGCGCGGTGCCGATGTCTTCGCGCAGGAACACGGTGATCGCCAGGCTCAGGCTTTCCAGCAACGCTTCGTGCAACGGCGCGATGTTGCGCAGCTCGAACACCGAGAAATGTTCGCCACGGCGCAAACGACGCATGGCCAGTTGCGTCAGGCTGCTGGAAAGAATGTCCGCCGCGTGTTCCAGATTGATCACGAACGTCAGGACTTCCTGGGCACGATCAGCATCGCTGTCGCTGATGCCTTCTTGCCCGATGTCCGCCAGATACGCACGAATCGCCGCACTCAGAACGTCGAGGGATTGATCGATGCGTCGCACCTCATCGGCACAGACCGGCGCCGAGGTGTGGAACAGTTGCAGCGTGCGCTCCAGCATGGCCGAGAGCATGTCGGCGATGCGCAGTGCTTCGCGGGCGGCATTCGACAGGCCGATGTTGGCCACTTCCAGACCCGCCTCGTCGAGGTAGCGCGGCATGCCTGGATCGACATCCCGTGGCGTTTCCGGCAACAGGCGAGTCAGCAATTTGGCCATCGGCTGGGTGAAACCGATAAACACCAGCGCCAGCAGCAGGTTGAAACCGGTGTGCAGATAAACCACCAGCGCTGTTGGATCAAGCTTCAACTCAGCAAACCACCCGGCCAACGGCAATACCACTGCCGCGCCAAGCGTGCGCACCAGCAGATTGCCGAGGGGCAGGCGCCGGCCAACGTTGGAGCCGGTATTGATCACCGACGGCAACGCGCCGCCGATGTTCACCCCCAGAACCAACGCGGCAATGGTGGTCACCGAGAGCATTCCGGTCGCGGCCAGCGACACGATCAGCAGCACCACCGCCACGCTGGAATGGCACAGCCAGGTGAGGATCAGCGCCACCAGCAACGCGATCAACAGATCGCCGTCGAGGCTTTGCATGATCAGCTGGAACACCGGCGTGCCTTCCACCTCCGCCAGGGTCGAGCCGAGCAGGTGCAGGGCCATCAACATCAGCCCCAGGCCGATCAGCGCACAGCCGATGCTCTCGAAACGCGAGTCATCCCTCGACCGGAAAACGATCAGGCCGGTCAGCAGCACCAGCGGCGTCAGGATCGAGATGTCAGCGCTGAGCAGTTGCACCACCAGGGTCGAACCGATGTTGGCACCGAGCATCACCGCCAGCGCCGGGGCCAGGCCCAAGGTGCCGGCAGCGGTGAACGAGGTGGCCATCAGGCTGACGGCGGTGCTGCTTTGCAGGATGCCGGTGATGCCGATGCCCGCGAGCAAGGCCAGCCAGCGGTTGTTCAGGTGCTGGCCCATCCACTGGCGCAGCGGCGTGCCGAAGCCGCGCAACAGCGCCGAAGAAATCATGTGCGTGCCCCACAGCAACAGTGCAATGGCGCCGGCGAGGTTGATCAGTAGAGTCGTTCCCGACATGAGAACTCTCCTTTATTCGTATGGTTAAACGCATTGCCCCTGTAGGAGCGAGGCTTGCCCGCGAAGGCGGTGTGTCAGCCGCCAACAATGTTGAATGTGAGGCCGTCTTCGCGGGCAAGCCTCGCTCCTACAGGGGATGGTGGTGTTCAGGCGATCAGAACCACTGCTTGAACCGGCGGATGTAGATCGTTTTCATGGTTTGCGCCACCACGCAGTAGCTGAGCAAGGTGCCCACCAGCCAAGGGAAATATTCCCATGGCAACGGCACCAGACCGACCAACGTCCCCAGCGGCGAGAACGGGATGTAGATACCCAGGCAGATCACCGTGCCGGTCGCCAGGATCACCGGTAACGCCGCGGTGCTCTGGAAGAACGGGATCTTCTGGGTGCGCAGCATGTGCACAACCAATGTCTGCGACAGCAGCCCTTCGATGAACCAGCCGGACTGGAACAGGCTCTGCATTTCCACGCTGTTGGCGGCGAACACGTACCACATCAGGGCAAACGTGGTGATGTCGAAGATCGACGAGGTCGGCCCGATCCACAGCATGAAGCGCCCGATATTCTTCGCATCCCACTTGCGCGGTTTGCGCAGGAACTCCTTGTCCATCTTGTCCCACGGCAACGCCAACTGAGAGATGTCGTACATCAGGTTTTGCAGCAGCAGATGAATCGACAGCATCGGCAGGAACGGAATGAACGCACTCGCCACCAGCACCGAGAACACGTTGCCGAAGTTGGAACTGGCGGTCATGTTCAGGTACTTCATGATATTGCCGAAGGTTTCGCGGCCCTTGAGCACGCCTTCTTCGAGGACCATCAGGCTCTTTTCCAGGAGGATGATGTCCGCCGACTCCTTGGCAATGTCAGTGCCGCTGTCCACGGAAATACCGACGTCGGCATCGCGCAGCGCCGGCGCATCGTTGATGCCGTCGCCGAGGAAACCCACGGTGTGACCGTTGGCTTGCAGGGCCTTCAGCACCCGGGATTTCTGCAGCGGCGTCAACTTGGCAAACACCGTGCGTTCTTCGACCCGCAGCTTGAGGGTGGTGTCGTCCATGTGCTCGATGTCCTGACCGAGCAGCGGGGTGCCTGGATCGAGCCCGACTTCGCGGCAGATCTTGCAGGTGACCACGGCGTTGTCGCCAGTCAGCACCTTGACCGTCACGCCCATATCCCGCAGTGCGGCAATCGCCGGGCCAGCGGTTTCCTTCGGCGGATCGAGGAAGGTCAGGAAGCCGCGGATCACCAGATCACGCTCATCGGCGGTGTGGTACTGGTTTTTGCTCTGGGCTTTCGGGATCTCGCGAGTCGCCACCAACAGCACCCGGAAACCGTCCTCGTTGTACTCGTTGGCCAACGCCAGCAGGTCTTTGCGCCGCTGCGCATCCAGCGCGACCACCTGGCCGTTCTCATGGATGTGGCTGGCGATCGACAGCATTTCCTCGACCGCGCCTTTGCACACCATCAGGTGATCGTCGCGGCTGTCCTTGACGATGATCGACAGGCGTCGCCGCACAAAATCGAAGGGCAATTCATCGACTTTGCTGTAGGCGAAAGGCACGCGGAATGCTGGGTTAGCATTGGCAAATAGCACCACTGCCTGATCCATCAGGTTTTTCAAACCGCTTTGGTGATGACTGTTTAGCCACGCCAGTTCGAGGATCGAATCATCGCGCCGACCGTGGCTGTCGACGTGGTGCTCAAGAATGATTTTGTCCTGGGTCAGGGTGCCGGTCTTGTCGGTGCACAGCACGTCCATCGAGCCGAAGTTCTGGATCGCGTTGAGGCGCTTGACCACCACTTTGCGCTTGGCCATCGCCATCGCGCCTTTGGCCAGGTTGGCGCTGACAATCATCGGCAGCATTTCCGGGGTCAAACCGACAGCCACTGCCAGGGCAAACAGGAAGGCATCGCCCCAGTCACCTTTAGAGAAGCCGTTGAGCAGGAAAACGATCGGCACCATCACCAGCATGAAACGGATCAGCAACCAACTGACGCTGTTCACCCCGCGGTCGAACGCCGTTTGCACCCGTGAGCCGACAATGGCTTTGGCCAGCGAACCGAAGTAAGTCCGCGCCCCGGTGGCGACCACCACGGCTTTCGCGGTGCCGCTGACCACGTTGGTGCCCATGAAGCAGATGTTTGGCAGGTCCAGCAAGTTCGATTGATCAGGCGCCGCGCTGGTGGCGGACTTCTGCGCGACATTGCCGAGGGTGTCGTACTTCTCGACTGGCAACGCTTCGCCGGTCAGCACCGCCTGGCTGATAAACAGGTCGCGGGACTCGATCAGGCGGATGTCCGCCGGGATCATGTCCCCAGCGCTCAGCTGCACGATGTCGCCGGCCACCAGGTCGCGCATCGGCACTTCCCGCAGCCGTGGTGTGCCGTCGTTGTGCTCGCGGCGCAGTACGGTGGCGGTCGTGCGCACCATCGCCTTAAGAGCTTCGGCGGATTTGGCCGAGCGATATTCCTGCCAGAAACGCAGCAGGCTGCTGAGGCTGACCATGGTCATGATAATGATGACTTTGGTCAGGTCGGCGTCATCCGCTTCACCGCTGCTGATCGGCAACCAGTAATCAGTGAAAAAACTGATACCGGCCAGGGTCAGCAACACATAGATGAACGGATTGTTCAGGGCTTTGAGCAGTTGGATCAGGGCGTGAGGCGGCTTGTCGTGGGCCACTTCGTTGTGACCGTTGCGCGCCAGGCGGCCCTGGGCTTCGAGTTCGGTCAGGCCGTCGGTGCTGGCATTGAGGTTGGTCAGCGTCACGGCGAGGCCGTTTTGCGCTTCCCGGGCGGCGCGCATCGACAGTTTGGCGTTGTCGGTGCTGGCGCCGCGAGTGGCTTTTTTTGCGGTGTTTACAAGGGTCATTGCTGTGCTCCTGCCGCAGGCTTGCGGCACGACACACAGGCACCTCAGCTAATGAAAGACGAGCGCACGTATGTCGAGCCGCCAATAAGCGATCGATTCTGATAGTTGCGTTTCAGGGTTTAACGTTCGCTGGCCAGCAACTGAATAGTTGTGGGCAGCGAACCGTCTACTGGCTTCGTCCATAACTAACTCACTATTTAACAGGCAATAAGAAGTTGCCGAATTCCTATATAAGGAAAACGCTGGGGAAGGACTTTTAAAGTGCCTTCAGCTCAATTGAAAGTGCGCGCGCCGAGGGCTAGGCTGAGCATCAGGCTCGCCTGTTGGAACAGGCGCGCGATGCGCCGACTCGGTGGTTCCGAGTTGTCGTCGACGCTCCAGCGTTGCTGAAGCTGGCCGGTCATCGGGCAGACGCGCCAGTTGGCACGCAGGTGCGCCTTGGCAGGGGAGGAATGGCTGGAAAACGGCGCGCGGGCCACGGCCGGGGCGAGACGCTCACGGCAGGACTTGACCCGCATGGTCGAGGCAAAGGCGCGTACGCCGGGCATTACAGTGGATTTGAAGTTCATAACATACCTCTGGACCGGACTGACGCCGGCGAGGCAAGTTACGGTGGAGCATCAAGCTCTAGCGCAGCTCACCCGACCGCAAAGTCGAGTCCCGTCATGTTCTGGGTTATGTGCCAGATCCTGCGAATTCGCAGTTACCCGACAGCGACTAGATACTGTGTCCATTGGATTCTTTTGTGAGTTGAAAAAAGGCCTGTGAAACCGGCCCGCGCAATTTACTCAGGCGGGTGGGGCAAGTCAACCGTAAATGTTCGATTAATGCGCTATTGAGTGTGGAAACTTCATATTTGTTTATTGAAGTTAGAGTTGGTTCAGGTAAATGACAGTGTAGGAGCGAAGCTTGCTCGCGAAGGCAATGTATCTGTCACATCATCGCTGGATGTGCCGCCGCCTTCGCGAGCAAGCTTCGCTCCTACAAATACAACCATGAATCAACGGGAAAACCGGTTCCGATAATCCCGTGGCGAAACACCGAGGTTGCGTTGAAAGGTAAAACGCATGCGTTCTTCATCGCCAAACCCGCATTGCCGGGCGATTTGGTCGATGTTGCGTTCAGAGTCTTCCAACAGCCGGCGCGCCGCCTCCAGCCGCAGAACTTCCACGGCTTTGGCCGGGGTGCGACGGGTCTTGAGTTTGTAGACCCGGGCAAAGTTGCGCGGGCTCATCTGCACCTGTTCGGCCAACACCTCCACCGTAAGGTTTTCGCGACTCAGGTTCTGCGCGATCCACAGGTGCAAGTCGTCGAAAACCGCGCCGTCCCGGGTTTGCGCCTGGAGCATCTCGCTGTACTGCGCCTGGCCGCCGGGGCGCTTGAGAAACACCACCAGTTCGCGTGCCACTTGCAACGCCACTTCGCGGCCGCAATCGGCTTCCACCAAGGCCAGTGCCAGGTCGATCCCGGCGCTGACTCCCGCCGAGGTCCATACGTTGCCTTGCTGGACGAAGATCGCATCGCTGTCGACTTCAATCGACGGAAAGCCTTCCTTGAGCATGTCGCACATTGCCCAATGGGTCGCCGCGCGCCGGCCTTCGAGCAACCCGGCCTGGGCCAGCAGAAACGTGCCGCTGCACACCGACGCGGTGCGCTTGGCTTTGGCCGAAGCCGCCGCCAACCAAGTGACCAGTTCCAGAGAATCATGCATCGCTTGGCGGATATTCGGCGCGCCGGGAACGATCAGGGTGTCGATGGCCAGCTCGGCGAAATCGCTCAACGGCAACGTCTCGACCACCAGCCCCTCGGCGGTCTGGATCAGGCCACCGCTCAGGCTCGCGGTGTGGCGCTCGTACCCCGGCAAACCGCGTTCGGCCATGGCTTTGGACGCGGCCCAGAACACGGTTTGCGCCCCGGTCAGGTCCAGCAGGCCCATGTCGGGGTAGGCGACGAACACGATTGAGCGCGGCTGAGCAATTTCATTCATGGGCAGCTTCCACAACGCCGGGTAAAAACGGCAGGATTTCAGGGTTTTATGTCATTTCGGGGGCCAGCGTCCAGCCCTACCATCGATTCCCGAACCAGCAGACAGTCGCTCGCTGTCTGCCTCCATCACGAGAACGAAGGTAGCCATCATGTCCCGCAAAATATTGATCGTCGGTGCCGGTTTCGCCGGTGTCTGGAGCGCCTTGGGCGCGGCACGCGTGCTGGACCTCAACGACAAGACTGACGATGTGGAAATTACCCTGATTTCCCCCAAGCCGGAAATCGTCATTCGTCCGCGCCTGCACGAACAGGCTCCCCACGAGATGAGTTCGCCGCTGCTGCCATTGCTGGAAGCGGCGGGGGTCAAGTTCATCGAAGCCGAAGTCGAGCGCATCGACACCTCCAGCGATCGGGTGGTGCATGCGCTGACCAGCGATGGCCGCCGCATCAGCGTGCCCTATGATCGTCTGGTGTTGACCAGTGGCAGCAAACTCAATCGCCCGCCAGTACCGGGCCTGCTGGAAAACGCTTTCGCCGTGGACCAGTTGTCCGATGCGGTAAAGCTGGATCTTCATTTGACGGAGTTGGGCGATCTGCCGGATTCGCCGGCACGCAACACCATCGTGGTCGTCGGCGGTGGTTTCACTGGCCTGGAAGTCGCCACTGAGTTGCCGGAACGCTTGCGCAGCCTGCATGGCACAGATGCCCAGTTCAAGATCATCGTGATCGAACGCAACGAAGAAATCGGCCCGGACTTGGGCCCGAAACCACGGCCAATGATCACCGAAGCATTGGTGTCGATGGGCATTGAGTTCCAGGTTGGCAGCGGGGTGGTGGCGATTGATGAAAACGGCGTGCTGACTGCTGCCGGTAAACGTATCGAAGCCAAGACTGTGATCTGGACGGGTGGCATGATCGCCAGCGGCCTGACCTCACAAGTCTCGTCCCGACTGGATCGCCAGGGCCGCGTTGAAGTCACCGGCGACTTGCGTGTGGTCGGCACCGATCACGTGTTCGCGGCAGGCGATGTGGCCATGGCCCTGACCGATGACGAAGGTCATTACTCGTTGATGTCCTGCCAGCACGCGATCTTCATGGGCCGCTTTGCCGGGCATAACGTCGCCGCCGATCTGGTGGGCGTGCCGACCCTGGAATACCGCCAGCCGTTCTACGCCACCTGCCTGGATTTGGGCGAGTGGGGCGCGGTGTACACCGAAGGCTGGGACCGCCAAGTGCTGCTGACCCACGACGAAGGCAAGGCGCGCAAGCGCATGATCAACACCCAGTGGATTTATCCGCCGGCGGCTAATCGTGCGGCGGCGCTGGAGGCGGGTAATCCGGAAATGGTTTACGGCTGACGTAACGCCATTTCGATTTCACACCGACCACTGTGGGAGCGGGCTTGCTCGCGAAGGGGGTGTGTCAGACACGTTGATGTCGACTGGCACTCCGCTTTCGCGAGCAGGCTCGCTCCCACATTTGTTCAAGTGTTGTTCGCAAGATTTATAGCCGGCACAGTTCCCTGTAGGAGCGAAGCTTGCTCGCGAAAGCGGTGTGTCAGACACATCGATGTCGGCTGACACGACGCTTTCGCGGGCAAGCCTCGCTCCTACGGGAATCGTGCCTTTCCAGAACAAATGTATTGCCCATACCTGTCTGTTTCCGCACAGGCGGGCTGCGTACCTTGGGGTCACTGCAACCCCATAAGGACGCCCCCAATGCTCAATCGTTTGATACTGCCTTTCACCTTGATCTTCACCTTCAGCGCCGCTCAAGCTGCGGATGCCGAAAAGTGGTACCCCTCGAAATACGGCGCCAACGATGAGATCGGTGCGCTCAATCTGCTCAACGCCGACTCGGTGCTCAACGCTGCCAAACTGATCAAGACCGGCAAGACCTACCCACTGGCCGTGCCCATCGACAAGACCCTGCCGGCCTTCCGTCATCGCAGTTTCAACCTGACCAACGTACAGCCGGGCGAGGCGGGTGGCACGACCATGGGCCCGAACAAATTCACCTTCAACGATGAACTGGTCGTGGGCTGGACTGGCGTCGGCACCCAGCTCAATGGCATCGGCCATATCGGCATCGACTACGTCTACTACAACGGCAATCGTGCGGCGGATTTCGTCACTGTCGAAGGCGTGAAAAAACTCGGCATCGAGAAGGTCCCGCCGATCGTTACCCGTGGCGTGGTACTGGACATGACCGCCGTATACGGCACACCAATCGTGCCGGAGAAAACCGAATTTACCGTCGCCGACATCCAGAAAGCCCTCGACCTGCAAGGCGTCACCATCCAGAAAGGCGATGTGGTGTTGTTCAACACCGGTTGGCTGGAACTGCTGGGCAAGGACAACAAGAAGTTCCTCGCGGTGGAACCGGGCATCGGTATGGCAGCGGCGAAATGGCTGGTCGACAAGCAGATCGTCGCCTTCGGTGGTGACACCTGGGCGTCGGAAATCTACCCGGCCAAGGACGGTCAGGAATTCCCGGTCAACCAGTACATGCTGGCCAAGAACGGCATCTACAACCTGGAACTGATCGACAGCCGCGCACTGGTCAAAGACAAGGCGTGGGAGTTCATGTTTGTCCTCGGCCAGCCGCTGTACAAGGGCTCGACCCAGGTCAACATCAACCCGGTAGCGATCCACTGATACCCACCACCCGTAGCACCTGACGAAGCCGGAGTTCGGCCCTTGTAGCAGCTGGCGAAGCCTGCGTTCGGCTCTGTAGCAGCTGGCGAAGCCTGCGTTCGGCTGCGCAGCAGTCGTGAAATCAGTCAACGCGGTGCTTCAGCTGGACCGCGTTCTCAGGTTTCACGACTGCTTCGCAGCCGAACGCAGGCTTCGCCAGCTGCTACAGGGCCGAACGCAGGCTTCGCCAGCTGCTACAGGGCCGAGCGCAGGCTTCGCCAGCTGCTACAAAGGCTGTTTTTTGCCTGAGTTTTTTTCCTGGAATGGAGAACACACGGACATGGTTCCTACCCTTGCCAGCATCGCTTCACGCCTGCGGCTCAAACAACTGCGCCTGCTGATCGCCCTGGATGATCGGGGCTCCCTGCACAAGGCCGCCGAGCAGATTTCGATCTCCCAATCCGGCGCCACCAAAGCCTTGCACGAAGTTGAATCACTGATTGGCATGCCGCTGTTCGAACGCCAACCCAAAGGCCTGGTGGCGAATGAAATGGGGCGCTGCATGATTCGCTACGCCCGGCTGATCCACAGCGATGTCGAGCATTTGCACGAGGAAATGCTCAGCATCCTGCAAGGTCAGGGCGGGCGTTTGTCGGTGGGGGTAATCATGGGCGCGGTGCCGTTGCTGACCCGGGCCTTGACTGCGTTGCGCCTCAAGCAGCCAGAGTTGTCGGTGGAACTGGTGGAGAACACCAGCGCCACCTTGCTTGGGTTGCTGGATCAGGGGCGGCTGGATCTGGCGATTTGTCGCACCAGCGTTGGCCAGCGAACCGAGGCTTATGACTGCATCGAGCTCAGCGAGGAACCCTTGGCAGTGGTCGCCAGCAAAGACCATCCCCTGGCCGCTGCTGAGTCGTTGCAACTCTCGCAGTTGAGCGATTACCGCTGGGTCGTCTATCCCAAGGACATGCCGATGCGTCAGGCCCTGGAACGTGAACTCAACGAAGCGGGGCTGGAGATCCCGCGTTATCCGCTGGAAACCTCGTCGATCCTCGCCACCATTCTGTTGGTGCAACAGGACCCGACGTTGCTGGCGGTGATTCCCGTGGAAGTCGCCGAGTACTGCGAGCAATTCCATCTGCTGGTGAAGCTGCCGGTGGCGTTGCGTGCGCTGAACGAACCTTTCGGCGTGATCACCAGAGCCGGCGCCGATCTGTCTCCGGCGGCGACCCTGCTGATCAACGAACTGCAGAACGACCTGACTACTTGATCACGATCGGATTCACCGGCGCCCCGGTGCCGCCGACAATCTTCAGCGGCGCGGCGGTGTAGAGGAATTTCCACTGGCCGTCGGCGGCGCAATCACTGGCCAGCTCATCGAGCAGCGCCACTTCGGTGAAGGTCACGCCGAGGTTGCGCATCAAGGCGTTGTGCAACGGGATCAGCACGCCGGTGGTGGGGTCGACCGCCACTTCGTTGGCCATGGTGTCGGTGACCAGGTTGGGGATTTCCATCTGGTGAAACCATTCCACCAGTTCACGGCTGAAGGTCAGGCCTGGCTCAGCGAAATCCTTGTAGAACTCTTCCGGTTCGCGGTCATAGAACGAGCCGATCCAACCGGTGCGGATGATCAGGATGTCGCGTTTCTCGATCTCGATGCCTTGGGCTTTCGCCGCCGCCAACAGGTCCAGATGGGTAAAGGTTTCGCCCTTATCCAGCACCGCTTTGCCGCGATGACGTGCCATGTCGATCAGCACTGCGCGCCCGACAATTCCGCGCTCGGCAATCGGCAAAATACTGGCCTTGTCCATGCTGCCGATGGTGCTCATGGCGTCGTAGCCGTTCCACAATTTGTTGTCGTGCCACACATGACCCAAGGCGTCGTACTGGGTCGAGCCTTGCAGGTGCATGAAGATCACATCGTCGGCGTATTCCACATGGCCGTCGAAGTGGGTTTTGCCAGCGAGGAAATGCCCTTGTCCAGCACATTGACCCGCATCGACGGGCGTCGGCCGGGCCACAGCGGTTCGCCTTTGGGATGGCCGATCTGCACTTGCAGGGTGAAGGTCTTGCCCTGGCGCACCGAAGTGATGCCGCGCAGGATCTCGGCGCTTTGCAGGTAATTCAGGGCACCGACTTCATCGTCAGGGCCCCATTTGCCCCAATTGGTGGGCAGGCCTTCGAGGAGTTTTTTGATGTCGGGAGAACGGTCGGCGGCGGTGTTATTGGTGTTGTGGTCGCACATGAGGTTGTCCTTGGAATTGGGGCATACCCGCCCTTGTAGGAGCGAGGCTTGCCCGCGAAGGCGGTGTGTCAGAAACGATGATGTTGACTGACACGCCGCCTTCGCGGGCAAGCCTCGCTCCTACAGGGGGCGGTGGCGTTTGGGGGTTATTTGATCGGTGAGAAATCCGCCGCGATCAGCAGTTTCGATTCCATTTTTTCCAGCATCGGAAACGCAATCGGCACAAACCCTTCCAGCCAATCCGCATCCTGATACAACGCCGCGCGCTTCTTGATTCGCTCATCCAGGCTCTCGTAGGCCCAGATATGGATTACCTGGTTCAACTCGCCGATTTCCGTGTACCACCAGCCCACCAATTTGGCGTAGCGGGAGATCACCGGCAGGCCGTTTTCCTCGAAGTGCTTGAGGTAGGTCTGCATTTTTCCGATCTGGATCGTGTAGGTGCGCATTTCGTAAAACATGGGGTTGGTCTCTTCAGGAATGAGTGCCGTGGTAGGCGTTGTTGATGATCCGTTCGATGTCGGCGGCGGTGGTCAGGCGCGGGTTGACCAGTACGTTGCCGCTGCGCATCGAGTCGCTGACCATCTGCGGCATGTAGTCGAGGTCCACGCCCAGGTCCTTGATGTTGGCGGGGATGCCAATGGCCTGGTTCAGCGCCATGACGTGCTCGACCACTTTGCGGCCCGCTTGAACAGGACTCAGGCCATCGACGTCTTCGCCCATGGCGATAGCGATCTCGCGGAACAGCTCCGGGCAGGCCGCCAGGTTGTATTCGATGACGTAGGGCAGCAGCGTCGCGTTGGCGATGCCGTGGGGGATGTTGAAGACGCCGCCGAAGGTGTGGGAGATCGCATGCACGTTGCCGAGTTTCGACTGGGCAAACGCGACGCCGGCGAGGAACGAGCCGAGCAGCATCTGTTCCCGCGCGTGCAGGTCGGAACCGGTGAAGAATGCCTTGGGCAGGTGCGTGCAGATCATCTTGATCGCTTGCAGGGCCAGGGCCTGGCTCACCGGATTAGCCTGCTTCGACACGTAGGATTCGATGGCGTGGGTCAGGGCGTCCATGCCGGTGGCGGCGGTGATCGACGGCGGCAATTTGAGGGTCAGTTCGGCGTCGAGAATCGCCAGTTTTGGAAACAGTGCCGGGCTGATGATCACGGTCTTGAACAGAGTCTTGGTGTTGGTGAACACCGTGGAGGCGGTGCATTCGCTGCCGGTGCCGGAGGTGGTCGGGATCGCGAAAATCGGCAGCGGCGGGTGCAGCAGTTTGTCGTAGCCTTCGTAGTCGAGGATGTTGCCGGGGTTGGTGGCCATGGCCGCCACACCCTTGGCGGTGTCGATACTGCTGCCGCCACCGACGCCGATCACTGCATCGCACTCGTGGCTTTTCAGGAAGGCCACGGCGCGTTCCAGCACGTCGGTGGTGGGATTCGGTTCGACGCCGGCGAACACTTCGTAGCGGATTTCACTTTCAGCCAGCGAGGCGAAAAAGCTCTCCATCACCCCGGACGCGATCAGCCCCTGATCGGTGACCACCAGCAGTTTTTTTCGAACATGCGGCTTGAGCAATGCACCGGCCTGACGCACCAGGCCGGTGCCGCTCTTCAAAGTTGTGGGGAAATAAAACTGGAACGGGTTCATGGGTGTCTCCGGTTTTTTATTGGTCGGGAGACAGTAATAAGCGGGGCGGGCGGCTGATAATGAAAAGGTCTGATCCGGTGATCACCCTTTGTCATCCCCTGAGGTATCGGGCAGCAGTGGTAACGTAAGGTTTTTCAACTGTCAGGAGCATCGTCATGGATTTGGGAATTTCGGGCCGCTGGGCCATCGTCTGCGCCGCCAGCAAAGGCTTGGGCCTGGCCTGTGCGCGGGCCTTGGCGAAGGAGGGCGTCAACCTGGTGATCAATGCGCGCGGCGAAGAAACCTTGCAGTCCGCTGCCAAAGAGTTGCGCAACCTGGGCGTCGAAGTGCGCACCGTTGCCGGAGATATCAGCGAACCCGCCGTGCGCGAGCAGGTGCTGGCGGCGTGTCCGCAGGTGGACATCCTGATCAACAACGCCGGCGGCCCGCCACCGGGGGACTTCCGCGACTGGCAGCGCGAAGACTGGCTGAAGGCGCTGGACGCCAACATGCTCACGCCCATCGAGCTGATCAAGGCCTGCGTCGATGGCATGGCCGAGCGTGGGTTCGGGCGCATCGTCAACATCACCTCCGGCGCGGTGAAGGCGCCGATTGATGTGCTGGGCCTGTCCAACGGCGCCCGCAGTGGCCTCACCGGTTTTATCGCTGGGCTCGCGCGTCAGTCGAAGCTGGCCGGGAACAACGTGACGATCAACAACCTGCTGCCGGGACCGTTCGAAACCGAGCGCTTGCACAAGACGCTGAGCGCTGCCGCCGACGCCAACGGCACCAGCGTCGAAAGCATCAGCGAACAGCGGCGCAAACATGTGCCGGCCCAACGCTTCGGCCAGCCTGACGAGTTCGGTGCCTATTGCGCGTTCATCTGCAGCGCCCAGGCTGGATTCCTCACCGGGCAAAACCTGTTGTTGGACGGCGGCAGCTACCCCGGCACGTTCTGATCTTTGCGGGGGATGACGTTTGGTAATCCCCCAATCAGATCCCATCATTATTCACTTGTCAGGCGCGTGATTAGAGTGGGACTGCTTGCCGAATGCCAGTCAGCCATGACGCAAACCCCTGTAGGAGCGAGGCTTGCCCGCGAAGGCGTCGTGTCAGTCAACATTATCGTTATTGACACACCGCCTTCGCGGGCAAGCCTCGCTCCTACAGGTTTTGCGTCGTGACTGATGGGCATTGGGCAGCTTGCATCCACAACAATAAAGAGCGCCCCTCATGAACAATCCGAGTGCTGAAACGCTGTCCCTGTCCGCCGCCGAACGTCCCACCAGCGTGCGCTGGCGCATCTTCCTGATCATGTTGCTGCTGACCGCAATCAACTACATCGACCGCGCCTCGCTGTCGGTGGCCTTGCCGCTGATTTCCAGTGAATTCCAGATCCCGCCTGCGCTGGAAGGCTTGATGCTCAGCGCGTTTTTCTGGTCTTACGCGTTGATGCAGATTCCCGGCGGCATGCTGCTGGATCGCTTCCAGACCCGCCGTGTGATTGTCATTGCGACCGTCGCCTGGGGCGCGTTCCAGGCCTTGGCCGCCGGGGCGCACAACTGGATCCTCCTGCTCATCACCCGCATGGGTTTGGGCATCGCCGAATCGCCGATCATGCCCGCCGGGGCCAAGCTCAACGGCGCCTGGCTGACCCCCAACGAACGCGGACGCGGCGCGGTGTTGGTCGACGGCGGCGCACCGTTGGGCAGTGCGTTTGGCGCGATCATCATTGCCGGCCTGATCGGCTGGTTCGACTCGTGGCGCATCGCGTTTGTGATCGCCGGGGTCGGCACCATGCTCGCCGGGGTGCTGGCCTGGAAATACATCCGCAACCACCCCAGCGAACACCCCGGCGTCAACGCTGCGGAACTGGCGCACATCACTGAAGGCAATCGCCAGACCAGCCAACCCGGCGCGGTCACCAGTATCCCGCTTAAAGAACTGCTCAAGGACCGCTCGGTGCTGGCGATGTTCGCCGGTTACTGCTGCATCCTCAGCGTGTTTTACGGCTTGCTGACCTGGATGCCGAGCTACCTGCACCAGACCCACGGCTTGAACATCTCCAGCATGGGCGGCGCGACGTTTTTGATCTTTATGTGCGGCTTCGTTGGCGAATTGGTGGGTGGTTATCTCGGCGACAAATGGAAATCCAGCGGCGCCTCGCCCAACCTGGTGATGCGCAGCATGTTCAGCGGTTCGGCGCTGGTGGCGGCGCTGTGCATGCTGGCGGTGGCCTATGCGAACGAAGCGAGCAAAGCGATTGGCCTGCTCTGCGTGGCGATGTTTTTCATTCGCTGGTGCGGCATGTACTGGTGCATTCCGTCGATCCTCGGCGGCACCTCGAAAACCGGCGTGCTGGCCGGCACCATGAACTTCTGCGGCAACATGGCTGGCGTGATCGTGCCGATCCTGATCGGCTTGATCGTGCAGTTCACCGGGTCGTACTTCCTGGTGCTGATCTTCTTTGTGGTCATGGCCCTGCTGCTGGCGATTTTCTCCAGCCTGATCGATTATCGGGAACGGGGTCTGGCGTGAAATGAGCGGAGGGCAGGTGAGCGTCGATATCGAATGCGTGGTGGTCGGGGCCGGCGTGGTCGGTCTGGCGGTGGCTCGGGCGTTGGCTTTGAGCGGGCGCGAAGTGATTGTGGTCGAGGCCGGCGAGGGGATTGGCGTGGGCATCAGCTCGCGCAATTCCGAGGTGATTCATGCGGGGATTTATTACCCGAGCGGGAGCCTCAAGGCGCAGCTGTGTGTCGAGGGCAAGCAGCGCTTGTATGCCTTTTGCGATGAGCGTGGCGTTGATTATCAGCGGCTGGGCAAGTTGATTGTTGCGACCGATGAGGATCAGCGAGCGGCGTTGCGACGGCTGCTGGCGCAGGGGTTGCGCAATGGTGTCGATGATTTGCAATGGCTGGATGCCGATCAGGCACGAGAGCTTGAACCGGCGTTGTCCTGCGTCGCTGCGCTCTGGTCGCCGTCCACCGGCATTGTCGATTCCCATGGGTTGATGCTGGCGCTGCAAGGGGATGCGGAAGCTTCGGGCGCGTCGGTTGCGTTTCATACGCCGCTGGTGGCGGCGCGTTGTATTGAGCAGGGATTTGAACTGCAAATGGGTGGTGCGCAACCCATTACGTTGACCTGTCGTGAGTTGATCAACTGCGCCGGGTTGTCCGCGCCTGAGGTGGCGAGCCGGATCAGCGGCTTGCCGGCACAGCACGTTCCAACAGCGCGTTTGTGCAAGGGCAGTTACTTCAGCTTTAGCGGCCGGGCGCCGTTTCGGCACTTGGTTTATCCGGCACCGGAAAGCGCTGGGCTCGGGGTGCACATGACGCTCGATCTGGGCGGCCAGGCTCGGTTCGGGCCGGACGTGGAATGGGTCGATCACATCGACTATCGCGTCGATCCGCGCCGGGCGGATGGCTTTTATCAGGCGATCCGCCGTTACTGGCCGGGGTTGCCGGATGACAGCCTGCAACCGGCCTACAGCGGCATTCGGCCGAAGATTACTGGGCCGACCGAACCGGCCGCTGACTTCATCATCAGCGGCCCGGCGGAGCATGGTGTGCCGGGATTGGTGAATCTGTTCGGCATTGAGTCGCCGGGGTTGACCAGTTGCCTGGCGTTGGCGGAGCGAGTCGTGGTCGAGATCCGATGAACACCACAAATCAACTATGGGAGCGAGCTTGCTCGCGATTGCGGTGGGTCATTCAACATAGATGTTGGCTGACAGTCCGCTATCGCGAGCAAGCTCGCTCCCACAGGGTTTTGTGGTGTTGTTGTAGACCGGTTGCTGTGCGGGCTCAGTCAGCACCTTCCTGAACGTCTCCACCAACGGCCGCAAATTGATCCGGTGCCACGCAGCCCACAACGGCGTGGTAAACGAAATCCACGGCACTTCCCGCAACACCACCCCCGGCGGTGCATTGCGGCTCAAGCCTTTCTGAATCATCGCAATCCCCAGCCCTGACGCCACCAGCCCCAGCGCAGTAAACGGCTCTGTCGCCTCCATCCGAATGTCCGGCGTAAACCCGGCACGGATGCAGGCGCTGACGAAGTCTTCGCGGCTCGCGCAATTCTGCCGGTGTTGCACGCCGATCCATTCCTGATCAGCCAGGTCTGCTGGTCCCAACGTGGCCTGATGCGCCAGCGGGTGATGCTCAGGCAAAGCCAGCAGCATCGGGTCGTCCAGTACCTGAAAACCCAACAGATCCGGGTCGTCGGCGACGGGCGGCTCGCTCACCAGGGCAATATCCAGACTACGCTGGCGAAGGCCTTCCAATTGTTCCACAGAGCTCAAGTTGTACAGCGCGACGTGCACATTCGGCCGGTCCACGCGCAACACGCGCAGGGCATTCGGCAACACGCCAGCGTGCATCGCGTTTTCGATATAGCCGATGCACAAGCCGCCTTCTTCGCCGCGGCCGAGGCGCTTGCCCAACGATTCCAGGCGATTGGCGTGGGTCAGCAAGGCACGGGTTTCCGCGAGAAAGGTCTGGCCGTCGCGGGTCAGGCGAATGCGTTGCTGGCTGCGTTCGAACAGGGTCAGGCCCAGGCGTTCTTCGAGCTGGGCGATCTGCCGGCTCAGGGGCGACTGAGAAATGTGCAGGCGTTCGGCGGCGCGACCGACGTGTTCTTCCTCGGCGACGGCGACGAAGTAGCGCAATTGGCGGATGTCGATCATGTCAGACCTCTGGGGACTCAAGTGCTGCGCATTATGTCTTGGACGGTCCGATCACGGCAATCTACGATCGGCTCAACGGTCACCAAAGCTGACCTCGACACTCAAGAGGAATCACCCATGAGCTTGAAAGACAAACTGCCCGGCGCGCTGGGTTTCGGCACCGCCCCATTGGGCAACATGTTCCGCGCGATCCCGGAAGAAGAGGCGATGGCCACCGTGCACGCCGCCTGGGATGCCGGCGTGCGTTACTTCGACACTGCGCCGTTCTACGGTTCGGGCCTGTCGGAAATCCGCCTCGGCACCGCGTTGTCCCAATACAACCGCGACGACTATGTACTCAGCAGCAAAGTCGGGCGGGTGATCCTCGATGAAATCGAAGACACCGCCGCCCGTGATCTCGGCGAGAAGGCCGGCGTATTCGAACACGGTCGCCCGAACAAAATCGTCAACGACTACAGCGCCGACGCAACCCTGCGTTCGATCGAAGACAGCCTCAAACGCCTACAAACCGATCGCCTGGACATCGTCTGGATTCACGACATCGCCCAGGACTTCTACGGCGATCAATGGCTGGAATACTTCAATCAGGCCCGCACCGGCGCGTTCAAAGTGCTGACCCGTTTGCGCGAAGAAGGCGTGATCAAAGGCTGGGGCCTGGGCGTGAACAAGGTCGAGCCGTGCGAGCTGACCCTGGACCTCACCGAAGCCCAGCCGGACGGTTTCCTGTTGGCCGGTCGCTACACGCTGCTCGATCATGACCGCGCCTTGCAACGCTTGATGGAGTCGGCCCTGGCGCAGAACGTTGAAATCGTCGTCGGTGGTCCTTACAGCTCGGGCATCCTGGCCGGCGGTACGCACTTCGAATATCAAAAGGCGAGCCCGGCAATCATCAATAAAGTCGAGCACATCAAGCGAATTGCGGCGGCCCACGGCGTCAGCGTCAAAGCGGCGGCATTGCAGTTCTCCCTGGCCAACCCGGCAGTGGCGGCGGTGATTCCGGGTTCGAGCCGTCCCGACCGCATCGCTGAAGATGTGGCCGCGTTGTCGGAGGTCATCCCTGCGGCGTTCTGGCAGGCATTGCGTGACGCGAAACTGGTTTCCGAGCGCGCACCACTGCCAATCATTGGAGGTTGAGCATGAAAATCGATCTGAAAGGAAAACTCGCCATCGTCAGCGGCAGCACCGCCGGCATTGGCCTGGGCATCAGCAAGGCGCTGGCCGAGTGCGGCGCCACGGTGGTGGTGATTGGCCGCGACTCGGCCAAGGTTGAGCAAGCGCTGGCGAGCATTCGCGGCAGCGTGCCGGGCGCGCAACTGCGTGGCCTGACCGCCGACCTCGGCACCGCTGAAGGCGCCGAGCAGTTGTTCGCCGCCGAACCGCGAGCGGACATCCTGGTGAACAACCTCGGGATCTTCGATGACGTGGATTTCTTCGATGCACCGGATAGCGAGTGGACGCGCTTCTATGAAGTCAACGTGATCTCCGGCGTGCGCTTGTCCCGGCATTACACGCCCGAGATGGTCAAGAATGGTTGGGGCCGGGTGATCTTCCTGTCCTCGGAATCCGGGGTGGCGATCCCGGCCGACATGATCAACTATGGCGTGACCAAAAGCGCCAACCTGGCGGTGTCCCACGGTTTGGCCAAACGCCTGGCCGGCACTGGCGTGACGGTCAACGCAATCCTGCCCGGCCCGACGTTTACCGATGGCCTGGAACAGATGCTCAAGGACGCCACCGCCGAGTCCGGCCGCAGCGCCCGGGAAGAAGCCGACGTCTTCGTACGCAAGGCGCGCCCGAGCTCGATCATCCAGCGCGTGGCCGACGTCGAAGAAGTCGCCAACCTGGTGGCCTACATCGCCTCGCCACTGTCCTCGGCCACCACCGGCGCGGCATTGCGCGTGGATGGCGGCGTCGTCGACAGCATGGCAATCTGAACTGAATTCATAGAGAGACACTCATTTATGGCAACTGCATCAGCAACTATCGACATCCCGGCTTCGGCCGACCAAGTCTGGCAATTGATCGGCGGCTTCGACTCGCTGCCGGACTGGCTGCCGTTCATTGTGAAAAGCGAACTGAGCGAAGGCGGCCGCGTGCGTAGCCTGCAAACGGCGGATGGCGCCGTGGTGGTTGAGCGTTTGGAAGCGTTCGACAACGCGGGGAAAAGTTACAGCTACTCGATCGAGCAGGCACCGTTCCCGGCGACTGATTACCTGGCAACGTTGCGTGTTGAAGCACAAGGGCAGGGCGCTCGCGTGACCTGGTCCGGCCGGTTCACCGCCAAAGGCGTGACCGATGAAGAAGTCGAAGCGCTGTTTGACGGGATCTACAAGGGCGGCCTAGAAGCCCTGCGGGCCAACTACCCGGCCTGAGCCCCACCGCAAAACCCCTGTGGGAGCGGGCTTGCTCGCGAATGCGGAGTGTCAGTCACTATCAATGTTGACTGACACTGCGCCTTCGCGAGCAAGCCCGCTCCCACATTAGATTGGGGACTTCTACAAATTTCGCGTACACGGCAGATCCCCTGTGGGAGCGAGCTTGCTCGCGAAAGCGGAGTGTCAGTCACTATCAATGTCGACTGACCCAACGCCTTCGCGAGCAAGCTCGCTCCCACAAGGGGATTTTGCTGTGGCTGTCAGGTTTGCGGGATCAAACTCTGCCGGCAATCCAGCCCCAACCGTGCGCCGCCGTTGTCGCTGGTGCCGACTTCCAGGGTGAAGCCGTGCAGGCTGACAATCGCTGCGACGATCGACAGTCCCAGCCCAAACCCGCTCTGCTGATTACCACCCTCAGCCCGATAAAAGCGTTGGAACACCGCTTCGCGTTCGGACGGCGGAATACCCGGCCCTGAGTCGAGCACTTCGATCCGCGTATGCCCACCTTGATTGATCCCGCGCAAGATCACCTTGCCACCGGGCGGGGTGAATTTGATCGAGTTGCTCAACAGGTTCGCAACCGCTTCGAACAACAGAGCCCGGTCGCCATTCAGTGTCGGCAAGGACTCAGGCAGTTGTAGTTGGAACGTCAGTTCGCCTTCCTCCGCCAGCGGCAGATAAAAGTCATGCAGTTCCCGCAGCAATGGCACTGGATCGAGCTGCACAAAACCGGAACGCCGCTGACGATCTTCCAGTTCAGAAATCCGCAGCAATCCGCGAAACCGCGCCATCAATGTATCCGCTTCGGCCAGCACCGAATCCAGTTGCTGCACCAGGGGCGAGCTCTCGTCTGCCTGTTGCTGGATCCGATAGAGCTGCGCTCGCAGGCGGGTCAGCGGGGTGCGCAGGTCGTGGGCGATGTTGTCGCACACGCCTTTGACTTCGTTCATCAAGCGCTCGATGCGTTCAAGCATGGCGTTGACGATGGCGGCGAGCATGTCCAGTTCGTCGCGGCGATTGGACAGGGGCAAGCGATGGGTCAAGTCGCCGGCGACGATGGCTTCGGCGCTGGCCTGGATCGCGCGGATGCGCCGCAACGGACGGCGGCGTAACAGATGCCATCCAGCAATGCCGGGCAGAATGGTCAGCGACACGCCCCAGAACAACGCGTGGAGGATGATCTGGGTCACGGCGAACAACGAACCGTTGTCGCGCACCAGTACCAGCCAGCGACCGTCCAGCGTCGGAGTCGCCACGGCGTCGCAGCTGTCGGCGGGCAGGGTCGGGTCGTCGGACTCGGCGCAGTTGCCGAGCATGTGAATCCGGCCATCCAGTGGCAGCTCCGCCGGGATCTCCCGCAGAGCGCCGCTGAGGTAACGATGCTGGGCATCGAACAGGCCGTAGGCGTCGATGCCGCGAATGTCGAAAGTCATGCTGGCGGCGAGCGCGTCCACCAGTTGTTCGCCGCGAAAGCGCGAAAACAGGTGTTGGCGTTGCATCAACGAGTGCTTGGCCAGGTTGTCCAGGTAACCGGACACCTCGTAATACATGACCCCCATCAGAATCCCGCTCCAGGCCACGAACAGTGAACTGTAGAGCGCCAGCAAGCGGCTGCTGGAAGAGCGCCAGCCTTTAGAGGGGTTCAGCAATGACATACCCCGAGCCTCGCACAGTCCGGATCAACGGGACGTTGCCGGGTGGGTCGATCTTCTTGCGTAGACGGCCGATGTGCACGTCGATCAGGTTAGTGCCGGGGTCGAAGTGATAACCCCAGACCTCTTCGAAAATCATCATGCGCGACAGGATTTGCCCGGTGTTGCGCATCAGGAATTCCAGCAATTTATATTCGGTGGGCAGCAGGGTCAGCAATTCGCCGTCGCGGCTGGCTTCGTGGCTGATCAGGTTCAGCTCCAGATCCGCTACCCGCAACGTGGTGGCCTGGGCGCTGACGGTGCTTTGCCGGCGCAGCAACACTTCCACCCGCGCCGCCATTTCATCGGTGGCGAAGGGTTTGGTCAGGTAATCGTCGCCACCGGCCCGCAGCCCGCGCACGCGCTCGTCGACATCGGAGAGGGCGCTGATCATCAGGATCGGCGTGGCCACGCCCATGGTCCGCAGCGTGGTGACGATGGCCAGGCCATCGAGCTCCGGCAGCATGCGGTCAAGGGTGATCAGGTCGTAGTCGCCGCTGACCGCGCGCGCCAGACCTTCGCGGCCATTGTCGACCCAATCCACGTCCAGACCGTGGCTGCTCAGTTCGGCCACGATCTCGCGGGCGGTCACGGCGTCGTCTTCGATGGTCAAGATGCGGGTCATAGGGCGGGCCTGCTATTCAGTTCGTTACAGAATGAGGGCATTTTGCCAAGAAATGCGCGCGGCTTATTAAATTAACTTTCATGTTGGTTGAGGAACCTTGCGTGCGCTCCGTTTATTTGCCTGGAAGGTTGATATCATCGGGCCATGATTTTGACAGGAGTTGCACTGTGCGCAGGTTGATTCGTCGTGGCTGGATGCCGATGTTTGTGCTGTTGCTGAGCGTGATCAGCGCAGCCGCTTGGGCGGGCAATACCCCCTGTTCAGGCAAGAAGGGCGGCATTGATCGCTGCGACGGCGAGCTGTTTTTGTGTAACGACGGCTCCATTAGCGCTTCGAAGAAAAGTTGTTCGGCAATGTATGGCGGCCAAAGTCAGGCGCGACCCCAGTCGCTTTTACAGAGCGACGATGGTTGCGCATGCGGCACCAGTTCGTTCTGCACCGGCCCCCGAGGCGGCGTGTATTGCCTGACGCCAAGCGGTAACAAAAGCTACAAGCGCAAGTAGGCCCAAACAGGGCATGAGCCCAATGCATAAAACCCGCTGATATTCAGCAGCTCTTGCAAAATGCATGGTCCTAGGATTTTTAGGATTTTTAAATTATTGATATATAAAGATTTATTTATATCTGGCGACTGGCACGGTGCCTGCAATTCCTCTCTCGAAGAGTTGTAACACCATCTTTCATGCCTGGAGCTGAACAATAATGAATAGATCCTCAGAGGGTTTTTATCCTGCCGCAGAAGAGTCAAGCACGCTCTCGGGCGTGTCCTGGGGCGCGATCTTCGCCGGGGCTGCTGCCGCAGCGGCGTTGTCGCTGATTCTGGTATTGCTCGGCTTCGGCCTGGGCTTTTCAGCTGTCTCACCGTGGGCCAACGAGGGCGTCAGCGCCAAGGGCCTGGGCATTTCAACGATCATCTGGCTGGCGGTCACGCAAATCGTGGCATCCGGACTCGGCGGCTACATTGCCGGTCGCTTGCGGGTGAAGTGGGCCAACATGCATGGTGATGAAGTGTATTTCCGTGATACCGCCCATGGCTTCCTGGCCTGGTGCGTGGCAACTCTGGTAACCGCGACCCTGGTGGTCGGCTCGGTCAGCAGTATTGTCAGCGGTGGTGTGCAGGCCGGGGCGAGTGTTGCCGGTGGCGCTGCAAGTGCCGTGACTCAAGCGGCGGGCACAGCTGCCGGTAACACCAACAGTGACCAGTACGGTTACTTCATCGATAGCCTGTTCCGCGATGATCGTCCGGCCGCCGTCAGCGATGACGCCGCCCGTGGCACCGTGACTCGCATCTTCGTGCGCAGCCTGAGCAACAACGGCCAACTGGCTGCTGAAGACCGGACCTACCTCGCACAACTGGTCGCCCAGCGTACCAACCTGACCCAGGCTGATGCCGAACGTCGCGTGGATGAGGTTTACGCCCGCACTCAGAAAGCCATTGCCGACGCCAAACTTGCCGCTCAACAGGCCGCTGACACCGCTGCCAAAGTCGCTGCCTGGACCGCGTTGTGGATGTTCGTCGCGCTGCTGGCCGGTGCGTTCTTCGCCAGCCTTGCCGCAACCTTTGGCGGTCGTCGTCGGGATGCCGTGGTGTATCTGGAATCGGATGCCTACGTAACCACCACCACTCTGCCACCAGTTCGCTAACCCGGGAGAATCATCATGCGCTCACTACTTCTGTTCTTTCTTGGCGTGCCAATCCCGATCATCATTTTGATCGCCCTGTTCATGCACTGATCCCTCTGAGGCTCATGCCTCTGCCGCTTCTGCCTCTGGTAGAAGCGGCGTTTTGCTTTCTGGGGCAATATGTAACGCGATTTATCGTCTGTGGGAGCGGGCTTGTGTGGTGAGAGGGCTTGCCCCCGTTGGGATGCGAAGCGGCCCTAAAACCTGCCATCGCGGTGCACCAGATACACCGCATGCAATGGTTTTACGACTGCTTTGCAGCCGAACGGGGGCAAGCCCCCTCGCCACACAGGCTCGCTCACACATTTAATTGTGTTGTGTCAGGGAGAAGCAGCTTGGACAAGAAGGAAATCAAACAGCAAATCACGGCGATGCTCGACGCCGGGCGTTCCAAAACCGAGACGTTCAAGGCGTTTTCCGGCGGGGCGGTCAAGGACCGCGTGCTGGCTTACTGGATCGGTTCGCACCCGGACCCGGCGCGCAACGCGCAGCATCAGGGCAAGGTCAAGGTGTTGCTCGGGCTGATGATTGCTCAAGCCTTGCTCGGCGCACTCACGGGGTTCTCCCTGGGCGCGATGATCGGGCCGAAGGCGATGGTGATTTTCACGTTGATTGGCGGGTTGATTCCGTTGTGGTTCGCCTACGGTTTCTACAAGTATCGGGCGCAGTTTTACACCGTGTACGTGATCCTTTCCCTTAGCCAGGCCTCGCAAGTGTTCAAGGGTTTTTCCGAGGATCCAGTATCGACGTTGATCGGCGCTGCGATCGGCCTGGGCATGGTGTTTTTTGTGGCCTGGCTCAAGACACTGCTGTTCCCGGACCTGAACTTTATCGGGCCGAAAAAAATCAAGGGACAGTACGTTTTTTCCAACTGAGGCCCGGGCTAGAGGGGAGGGCATTTTTACTGGCGTGGATCAATATTTAATTTTGAAATATCGCTTAACGTAAAAGATCCAGGCCCTCTCTGCTGTACCGGCTAAGGTACTTTTCATGCGCAGCCATTGCGCTGTCGAAGTACCGATGCAGACCTCCTCGTTGTTGTGTATTCAGTTGGCCAGCAAGGTGTAGTACGGCATGGAGCTGACGAACCCACCTGAACCTTTCACGGAAGAACATTGCAATGCAACGCTTAGACAGAACCTTCGATATCCAGCCGCTGGCCAGGGCGGATATGACTTTGCACATCAACGGCCAACCGGTCAGCGCCGCCATCGGCGAAACCGTCCTCACGGTCATCCAGTCCCTTGGCCTGCGCCAGGTGGCCCGTAACGATCACGATCAGATCAGCGGCGCCTATTGCGGCATGGGCGTGTGCCAGTGCTGCCTGGTGAAGATCAACGGCCGGCACAAGCGTCGCGCCTGCCAGACGATCGCGCGTGACGGCATGACCGTCGAAACCCAGGTCAATCGCATCGCCGAGCAGGAGGCCTTATGAGCCTGCATCCGGTGATCGTCGGCGGCGGCCCGGCGGGCATGGCCGCGGCCATTGAGCTGGCTCGACATGGCGTGCGCAGCACCTTGCTGGAAGAAGCCTCGCGGCTTGGCGGTGTGGTTTATCGCGGGCCGTTGCGCGATGGCGTTCAGCTCGACTATCTGGGGCCGCGCTATTCGGAAATCCTGAGCCGCTTGCACGGTGAATTCCAGGAACAGTCGGGGCTGATCGATGTGCGGCTCAATCATCGCGTGGTCGGTGCCGAGGGCACTCGTGCACTGGTGGTGCTGGATGGCGACGAGCGCTTGCACGAATTCGAGTATCCGCAACTGCTGCTGGCGGCCGGTTGCCATGAACGCAGCGTGCCATTTCCCGGCTGGACCTTGCCTGGCGTCATTCTGCTCGGCGGTCTGCAGTTGCAAATCAAGAGCGGCGTGGTCAAGCCTCAGGGCCCGGTGGTCATTACCGGCACCGGTCCGTTGCTGCCGCTGGTGGCGTGTCAGTTGCACGCGTCCGGGGTTACCGTCGCCGGGGTCTACGAGGCCTGCGGGTTTGGCAAGATCGCCCGGGAAAGCCTGGCGCTGCTGAACAAACCGCAGCTGTTTCTCGATGGCTTGAGCATGTTGACGTTCTTGAAACTGCACGGCATCCCGATGCATTACGGCTGGGGCGTGGTCGAGGCCCAGGGCGACGGCGAGTTGAAATCCGTCACCGTGGCGCCGTATTCCCGCACTTGGGAACCGGACCTGAGTCGCGCCGAAACCATTGCCGCCCAGACCTTGGCGGTCGGTTACGGCTTTATCCCGCGCACTCAACTCAGCCAGCAGATGGGCCTGAACCACGGCTTCAGCGACGACGGTTACCTGCGAGCCAGCGCCAATATCTGGCAGCAAAGCCACGAGCCCCACGTGCACCTGGCCGGTGACATGGGCGGGATTCGCGGTGGCGAAGCGGCAATGTTCGCCGGGCGGATCGCGGCGCTATCGATCCTGTTGCAACGGGACGTACTGGACACGGAACTGGCGCTGGTCCGACGTGACCGCTATCTGTCGAAACTCAAGGCGATTGTGCGCTTTCGTGCGGCGGTCGATCGCTACACCGAACGCGGTGCCGGGCAGACCGCATTGCCTGCCGCTGACACGGTGATCTGCCGGTGCGAACACGCAACCCGCGCCGACATCGACCGGGCGCTGGAGCAAGGCGTGCAAGACATGGCCAGCCTGAAAATGCGTACCCGGGTCAGCATGGGCGATTGTCAGGGCCGGATGTGCGTCGGTTATTGCAGCGATCGGTTGCGCGAAGCCACCGGGCGTCAGGATGTGGGCTGGCTGCGACCGCGTTTTCCCATCGATCCGATTCCATTTTCTGCCTTCCACAACGCCGCCACGGAGGCTGCCAACCATGAGTAAGTTCTATGACGTGGTCATCGCCGGCGGCGGTGTGATCGGGGCGTCCTGCGCCTATCAATTGTCCAAGCGCAAAAACCTCAAGGTGGCGCTGATCGACTTCAAGCGTCCGGGCAACGCGACCCGGGCCTCGGCCGGTGGCTTGTGGGCTATTGGCGAGTCAGTGGGGTTGGGCTGCGGGGTGATTTTCTTTCGCATGATGTCGGCCAATCGCAAGCGCGAAGCCCACGGCTCGGCGGTGGTGGTGGACTCCAGCACGCCGCACATCCTGCCGCAGTCGTTCTTCGATTTCGCCTTGCAGTCCAACGCGATGTACCCGGCGCTGCACAAGGAGTTGCAAGACAACCACGGGATGGATTTCAAGTTCGAGAAGACCGGACTGAAGTTTGTGATCTACGACGATGAAGACCGGCTCTACGCCGAGCATATCGTTGCCTGCATTCCGCATCTGGCGGATCAGGTGCGCTGGCTCGATCAGGCCGCCTTGCGCGAAGCCGAGCCAGCCGTCAGCCACGAGGCGAGGGGAGCGCTGGAGTTCCTTTGCGATCACCAGGTCAGCCCGTTCCGCCTGGCCGATGCCTATACCGAAGGCGCGCGGCAGAACGGTGTGGACATGTATTTCAACACCAACGTCACCGGGGTTTTACACCATGGCTCGCGGGTCACCGGTGTGCAAACCGCCGAGGCCGGGGTGTTTCATTGCGACACGCTGATCAATGCGGCCGGTGCCTGGGCGGCGGACCTGAGCGAGCAGGCCACCGGGATTCGCATACCGGTGAACCCGGTGAAAGGCCAGATCCTGCTGACCGAACGCATGCCGAAGATCCTGCGCGGTTGCCTGACCACCAGCGATTGCTACGTGGCGCAGAAGGACAACGGTGAGATCCTTATCGGCAGCACCACCGAAGACAAAGGCTTCGACGTCACCACCACCTACCCGGAAATCGCCGGGCTGGTACAAGGCGCGGTGCGCTGCATTCCGGAGCTGGCTGACGTGAATCTCAAGCGCACCTGGGCCGGGCTGCGTCCGGGGTCGCCGGATGAATTGCCGATTCTGGGGCCGATGAAGGGAGTGGAGGGGTATCTGAATGCCTGCGGGCACTTCCGCACCGGCATCCTGACGTCGGCGATTACCGGGGTGTTGCTGGATAAACTGGTGAACCACGAACCGCTGTCGCTGGACATCACGCCTTTCCTCGCGGACCGGTTTGAGGTCAAGGGCGCGGTTGAGGTGAAAGCACTGAAAATGGCGTAACAAACTGTGGGAGCGAGCTTGCTCGCGATAGCGGTGGGTCAGTTAACAACAATGCTGAATGACACTCCGCCATCGCGAGCAAGCCCGCTCCCACATTTATTCTCGGGTGTATCCACAATTTGTGCTCAACCAGAGTCCCTGTGGGAGCGAGCCTGCTCGCGAAGGCGGCTTGCCTATTACGCAAGCCTTCAAGCCTTACCCGACTCCTGCTCCTCCAACTGATCCGACTCAAACAATTTAGCCAGTTCCGCCCGCGCTTCCTGCGCGGTCTGCAACACCTTCGCCGCATCGTCATACACCGCATGCTGCGCTTCCAGCACCTGTTCATCGTGATGCTTGAAGCGTTTGATCCGCGCATCCGCCTGGGCCTGGGTCAATCCGAGACCAACCAGTGTGCGGCGGCTCATTTCCAGGCTGGAATAGTAGGTTTCCCGAATCGCCTCGGCGCCGAGGTCGACCAAGCGGTGAACGTGCTGGCGGTTACGCGCCCGGGCGATGATTTTGATGTGCGGGTACAAGCGGTGCACCACTTCGGCGGTCTTGATATTAGTGTCCGGGTCGTCCGTGGCGATCACGAAATATTCCGCCTGCTCAACCTTGGCTGCACTGAGGATTTCCGGGCGCATCGGGTCGCCGTAGAACACCGGCACGCCGCCGAAGCTGCGGGACAGTTCGATGGTTTCCACCGAGGTGTCCAGCGCCACGAATTTGATGTTCTGCGCGCGCAGAATCCGCGAAACGATCTGGCCCATCCGGCCCATGCCGGCAATCACCACACGCGGGGCGTCGGTGTCGATGTCGCGGAATTTTTCCGGCACCACCACTGGCTGCACTTTCGGCGAATACAGCCGCGCGCACAGCAGCAACAGCAGTGGTGTTACCGCCATGGACAGGGTAATCGTCAGCACCAGCAGGTCGTAGAGACGCGGCTCGAACAGGCCCTGATCGCGTCCGATCTTGAACACCACAAACGCAAACTCACCGCCCGCCGCGAGCACGATGCCGAGGCGAATCGCACTGACCTTGCCCAAACCACCGGCCAGCCGTCCGACGACAAACAACAGCGGCAGCTTGATCGCGATCAGCAGCAGGGTCAGCCCGAGCACCGTGATTGGTGCGCTCAGCAGCAGACTCAGGTTAGCGCCCATGCCGACGCTGATAAAGAACAGTCCCAGCAGCAAACCCTTGAACGGTTCGATCTGCGCTTCCAGTTCGTGACGGTATTCGGAGTCCGCCAACAGCAATCCGGCGAGAAACGCCCCCAATGCCATCGACACGCCGACCAGATCCATCAGCCATGCAGTACCGATTACCACCAGCAACGCAGTGGCAGTGGAAACTTCCGGCAGACCGGTCTTGGCCACCACCCGAAACACCGGCCGCAGCAGATAACGTCCGCCGATCACCACCACCGCAATACTGCCCAGGACCCGCAAGCCGTGGTTCAGATCTTCGGCGGCGCTGGTGGTGTGATCACCGCCGGCCAGCAACGGCACCATGGCGATCAATGGGATCGCGGCGATGTCCTGGAACAGCAGAATGGCGAACGCCAATCGCCCGTGGGGGCTGGTCAGTTCCTTGCGTTCGGCGAGGCTCTGCAAACCAAACGCGGTGGACGACAACGCCAGGCCAAGACCCAGCACAATCGCGCTGTTCAGCGACTGGCCGAACACAAACAATGCCAGCACGCCGATGACCGAGCCCGTCAGCAATACCTGCGCAAGGCCGACGCCGAACACCGATTTGCGCATCACCCACAAACGTCGCGGCGACAGCTCCAGGCCGATGATAAACAGCAGCAACACCACCCCTAGCTCGGAGATGTGGCTGACGCTTTGCGGATTGCCGATCAAGCCCAGCACCGACGGCCCGATGATCACCCCGGCAAACAAATAACCCAGCACCGCGCCCAATTGCAGGCGTTTGGCCAAAGGCACGGTAAGCACCGCCGCGAACAGAAACACGACAGCGGCTTGCAACAGGTTGCCTTCATGGGGCATGGCGAAACTCCATAGACTCGGTATAGCGGGGGTGACAAGGATAAAGGCTGAGGCCGCGTGCGTCAGCCTTGCAGATGAAATGAAGTTGCCTGACACACCTCCTTCGCGAGCAAGCCCGCTCCCACAGGGGATCTGTGCCGTACACATCATCTGTGCCCGGCAGAGGCCCCTGTGGGAGCGGGCTTGCTCGCGAAGGGGCCATCACATCCAACATCCTTTTCGCCAGACACACCGCTTTCGCGAGCAAGCCTGCTCCCACAGGGGATCTGTGCCGCACACACAATCTGTGCCCAGCAGAACTTCCTGTGGGAGCGAGCCTGCTCGCGAAGGCGTCCTCACTCGCAACATCAATTCCAAGGACTAATAGGATAAGCTGATCAATCAATCTGCCCCTGAGCACCCACATGGCCATCAACTTCGACCTCAACGACCTGCAAGCCTTCCGCGCCGTGGTTGAGCAGGGCAGCTTTCGCAAGGCTGCCGACACGGTGCGTATTTCCCAACCCGCCCTGAGCCGGCGCATCGAAAAGCTCGAAGATGCCCTCGGCGTGAAACTCTTCGAACGCACCACCCGCAAAGTCAGCCTGACCCAGGCGGGGCGCGGTTTCATTCCCAGCGTCGAGCGTTTGCTGGACGATCTGGACGTAGCGCTGCTCGGCATCAGCGAAGTCGCCTCGACCCGTCTCGGCCATGTCACCGTCGCCTGCGTGCCGTCAGCGGCGTATTACTTCATGCCGCGAGTGATCGCGCATTACCACCGACAATTTCCGCGGATCAAGGTCAAAGTCCTCGATTCCAGCGCCCACGACGTGTTGAGTGCCGTGGTCAATGGCGAGGCGGATTTCGGCCTGAGTTTCATGGGCACCCTTGAAGCAGAAGTCGAATTCGAACCGCTGGTGCAGGAAGGCTACGTGGTTGCCTGCCGACGCGATCACCCGTTGGCCGGGCGCAGCAGCGTGACCTGGGACGAGTTTTACCAGCAGGACTACATCTCCCTCGACAAGACCTCGGGCAATCGCTTCTTGCTGGATCAAGCGCTGGCCGGTGTGGTGCCGCAGCGACCGAGCATCTGCGAAACCCGTCATGTGACGACGATGATCGGTCTGGTGGAGGCGGGGCTGGGTGTGGCGGCGGTGCCATTGATGGCGATGCCGGCGGAGGATCACCCGATTTTGACTCGGGTGCCGCTGACCGATCCGCAAGTGATGCGCAGTGTCGGCCTGATCAAGCGCCGGGGTCGAACCTTGACCCCGGCAGCGTTGGAACTGGAACGGCTGGTGGTGGAAATGAAAGTCCAGCCACCAACGATCAGCGGCTGACCGAATCCAGCCCGGTGGCTTGTACCTGCGGCTGAACGGCCGGCGAGGCCAGGTAAGCCAGCAACGCCTTGGCCTGCGCCGGGTGTTGCGCGCCCACCGGAATGCCGGCGGCGAAGCGGGTCACCGACTGCACCGACTCGGGGATCTTCGCCACAAAACTCACCCCCGGCACCGGCAGCAACTCGCTGACCTGCTGGAAGCCGAGTTGGTAATCGCCCGTGGCAACCACCGAGCCCACCGGTATTTTCGGGATCATCTTCGACTTCGGCTTGAGTTGGTCTTCGATGCCCAATTTTTTGAACAACTGCTCCTCGATGTACACACCGCTGGCGCTGTCGGAATAGGCCACTGATTGCGCATCAAGCAAGGTCTTTTTCAGGCCCTCCACCGAACTGATGTCCGGCTTCGCCGCGCCTTCGCGCACCACCAGGCCGATGCGCGAGTCCGCCAGCTCCACCCGTGAAGCGGGGTCGACTTTGCCTTGTTTGATCAAGTCATCCAGTGCGTAGCCGACCATGATCACCACGTCGGCCTGTTCACCACGCGCCAGGCGATTGGGTATCGCTTCCGGCGCCTTGCCCATGGACGGGCCGAGTGCCGTATCCAGCGTATTGCCGGTGGACGCGGCGAATTCCGGGCCGAGGATTTTGTAGGCGGCGGTAAAACCGCCCGAGGTCATTACACGAATTTCTTCAGCCTGGGCGACGGTGCTCAGACTCGCAATGAGGACCAGTGCTGCATAGTTAAAAAGCTTTTTCATCGAATGGTTCTCGCAGTCAAAGGTCGGTCACGACACGGCCGGTTGCAGGCGCCCGGAAGCGCGGCGATAGAGAAACAGCGTTGCGCACAGCGCACAGAGCGCGGCGAAACTCATCCAGTAACCGGGTGCCGCCTTGTCGCCGGTGTACTGGATCAACATTGTCGACATCGCCGGGGTGAAACCACCAAACACTGCGGTGGCCAGGCTGTACGCCAGCGAGAACCCGGCGACGCGCACTTCCACCGGCATGATTTCGGTGAGCGCGGCGATCATCGCGCCGTTGTACAAGCCATAGATGAACGACAACCACAGCAGAACTAGCAGCATGTTGATGAAACTCGGCGCGTTCACCAGATACGTCAGCGCCGGATAGGCCGTGGCCAGGGTCAGCAGCGCCATGGCGATCAGCACCGGACGCCGCCCGATGCGATCGGACAAGGCTCCGCCCAGCGGCAGCCAGAAGAAGTTGGAAACACCGACCAGCAGCGTCACCAGCAACGCATCGGACGTGCTCAAGTGCAGCACGGTTTTGCCGAAGGTCGGCGCGTACACGGTGATCAGGTAAAACGCGGTGGTGGTCAGGGCGACCATCATCATCCCGGCGAACACGATCACCCAATTCTGCGCGAGGGTGCGGAACACATCGCCCATGCTCGGACGGTGCTTGCGTGCGGCGAACTCTTCGGTTTCTTCCAGGTTGCGGCGCAGGAAGAAGATGAACGGCACGATCATGCAGCCCACGAAAAACGGAATCCGCCAGCCCCAGTCGGCAATCATGGCCGGCGCCATCCATTGGTTCAGCCCATAACCCAGCGCTGCCGCGACGATGATCGCCACTTGCTGGCTGGCCGACTGCCAACTGGTGAAAAAGCCCTTGTTGCCCGGCGTGGCGATCTCCGAGAGGTACACCGAGACACCACCCATTTCCGCGCCCGCAGAGAAGCCTTGCAGCAAGCGGCCTATCAACACGATGGCCGGCGCGAACAGCCCGATGCTTTCGTATCCGGGCACCAGCACAATCAGAATCGTGCCGCTGGCCATGATCGATAGTGTGACGATCAGCCCTTTGCGCCGGCCCACATCATCGATGTAGGCACCCAGCACCACGGCGCCGAGCGGGCGCATCAGGAAACCCGCGCCAAACACCGCGAAGGTCATCATCAGGGAGGCGAATTCGCTGCTGGCTGGAAAGAACACGGCCGCGATCTGCGTGGCGTAGAAGCCAAAAAGGAAGAAGTCGAACTGTTCGAGGAAATTGCCCGACGTGACCCGGAAAATCGCACCGGCCCGGGAACGACCGGAAGGGATTGCTGCTGTCATTGACGTGTACTCCACCGCTTTTATGACGTGCGCCGCGTGGGGGCGGCGCACGGTTCTTATTGGGGCGGATAGTGGAGCAGGGGCATCAATATGTTAATTGCATAGTTGGCATGTATTGATGCGTGGGGCGGATCAATGGGGCTGAGGTTGTTGGTGTCTGGCCTGCCGCCTTCGCGAGCAGGCTCGCTCCCACAGGGATCTTCAGCGAACACAGAATCAGCGAACAACCGCGAACAACTGTGGGAGCGAGCCTGCTCGCGAAGGCGTCCAAACAGACAACCCACCTGTCAGATATACCCCGCGATATGCGCCATCCCCCGAGCCACATAATCTTCCTTCTCACCCACCGGCGCGAAGTAGTGCAGCACTTCCCGCGCCGCTTCAGTGCCTTTGAGCCGTGCCAAAAACCACGCCGACAGATACTGCGACGAAAAACAGCCACCCGCCGTGGCAATGTTGCCGTTGGCGTAGAAGGGCTGGTTGATGACGTTGACGCCGGCCGCCTGCACCCAGGGTTTACTGGTGGTATCGGTGCAGGCCGGGGCATCACCGAGCAGGCCCAGTTTGGCCAGCAGAAACGTGCCGGAGCATTGCGCTCCCAGCAGTTGCCGCGCCGGGTCGAAGTTAAGTTGCTCCATGATCGCCGGGTTATCGGCCACTTCACGGGTCTTCCTGCCGCTGCCAAACAGCACAGCATCGGCCTCGCAGGCTTGCTGCAGATTGATGTGCGAATCAATGGTCAAACCGTTCATCGACGTCACCTTGGGCGTCGGCGACGCGATGCTCACTCGCCAGTCCTGGTCGCCCAGCAGCGATATTCGGCTGAGCATGCCGTAGGCGATCAGCGAATCCAGTTCGTTGAAACCGTCGAAGGTCAGAATGGCGATGTGCATGGCGAATCCCGATGGCTTTTCCGCAGCTTACGCCGAGCCGATACGCCGGCCCCGATACAGTGGGTCGCAGAATCATCGCTACAGTAAGGAATGATTCGCCGCCCGCGCAGTCGGAACTCAGGTACCACGACAACCCAGGAGGTTCACCGATGAACAGAAAAACCCTTATCGCCAGCCTCGCCCTTGTCGCCGGCATCGCCACTATCAGCCCCATCGTCCAGGCCGCAGAGCCACCCCAGAAAACCGTCCAGCCCGGCGTCAACAATTCCCGCAGCCTGGTGAAGGGCGACCGCGCACCGGACATGTATCAACGCAGCGAAAAAGCCGTGAAGAACTGGAAGGCCAAAGGCCTGAAGGCGCCGTCGGCTGATGCGCAGTGGGTGCAGATCAATGACAAGTACATGATGGTGAAGATCACGAACGGGACGATTGTGGATGTCACGCCGGTAGAGCGGTAAGTCGCGCGGCTAGCGTCTTGGCGCGTGTTCGGAGTTATTCACTATGAGCACGCGCCGGGTTGATGGCCCCCAACCGATACTGATTATTCCCGCTACGTTTCGCCTCATACATCGCCAGATCCGCGATATGAATCAGCCGATCCATGCTCGGCGCATGATCCGGGAACACCGCGACCCCGAGGCTGGTGCCGATGTGCCGCTGATCATTGCCAATCGTCATCGGCGGTGAAAGCTCGATGAAAATGTTCTGACAGATGCTGCGCGCTTCGTCCTGCAAGTTGATGCCCGTGGGCAAGCCTTGCAGGATGACCACGAATTCGTCGCCGCCGATCCGGGCAACGGTGTCGGTTGCGCGCAAGATTTTTTTCAGCCGGGTCGCTGTGGTGACCAACACCCGGTCGCCCGCCGCATGACCGTAATGGTCATTAATGGCCTTGAATCCATTGAGGTCGACAAACACCAGCGCCACCCGTGTCGCGCTGATCCGCGCCTGCTCAAGCGCTTCTGACAGGCGTTCTTCCAGGACAATGCGATTGGGCAGGCCGGTCAGCGGATCGTAGTGGGCCAGGTGTTGCAGGTAGCTGGCCGAGGCTTTTTCTTCGGTGATGTCGCGCACCACGCCCATCATTTTGATCGTGGTGTCGTGATCGTTCTTCACCACATTGCCGGTTTCGCGCAACCAGCGGATGGTGCCGTCGGGCCAGACCACGCGGTATTCCTCGTCATGGTTCTCGCCGGTTTCCAGGCAACGTAATTCACCGGCGCGGACCTTGACCCGGTCGTCCGGGTGCACGCAGGAGCAGAACAAGGTGTAGGAGGGCGTAACTTCGCCGATCTTGAATCCGAACATGCCGTAGATCGCCTCCGACCAGTAGAGCTTGTCGGTGTCCACGTCCCAATCCCACGTGCCGATACGCGCGAAATACTGGCTGCGCTTGAAGCGCTCGGCGTCACCGTCCAGATGAATGTTTTGTCCTTTGGACAGGCTGGCGATCAGCGCGCGGCATTCGGTCAGTTGCTGTTGCAGGGAATACTGGCGCCAGAGCAGAGCGACCAGCAGGGTAAGCATCACTGAGCCAATGGCAGCGCTGATCCAGAGGAAACTCATTCAGCAATGGCCGTCATGACATGTTCAACCGAGAGGGTGATGCTGCTTATCTTAGTTCAGCCTGACGAGCGTAAATAGATCCAAACCGCGCCGAACGGTTGCCAATTGCTCGCAATTCTGGGAAAACGACGCCCATAAGCCCTTGCGAGGGAGTGAACAGACGAGTGCATGTAATGAATGATGAGCTTCAGGTAATCGACCTAGAACCGGGTGACGGCAAAGCAGCGGTCAAAGGCGCGCTGATCACGACGCAATATCGTGGTGGCTGGAAGACGGCACCGAGTTCGATTCTTCCTACAGCCGAGGCAAACCTTTTCAGTGCGTGATCGGGACTGGCCGGGTCATTAAAGGCTGGGACCAGGGGATTATGGGCATGCAGGTGGGCGGCAAGCGCAAGCTGCTGGTGCCGGCGCATTTGGCGTATGCCGAGCGCACGATGGGCGCGATTCCACCGAATTCGAATTTGATCTTTGAGATTGAATTGCTGGAAGTGCTGACGCGGGATGATTGATGGATTGCCCGTGGTTTGAAACGACAAAACCCGCCATCTCGGTGAAATGAGGGCGGTTTTTTTGTTGTGTTGGGGAGGAAGATCAAAAGATCGCAGCCTTCGGCAGCGCCCCTTTTGCGAACAGGAGGTTCCAAGCGTGACTGATTTCAACGTCATCATTTTCGATCTGGACGGTACTGTCCTCGACTCGGCCCCCGGAATCGTCGAGAGCTTGACGTACGCCATACGGCAACTGGGCCATGACTTTACTCCCGGCGCTGAGACGCAAAGGCTGTTTGGGCCCCCGATGAACCAGATAGTCGCAGAATTGCTAGCGCCGTTTGCCGACGATCGCGTGGACGAGTGCGTCCACTTGTACCGCTCGCACTACCGGGAGCAAGGGCTCTATAAAAGCCTTCCTTACGCTGGTATGACAAAAACGCTCAGCTATTTTTCGGACCACGGTTATTCGCTCTTTGTGGCGACCTCGAAGCGCCAGGAGTTTGCTGAAAAAATGCTGGCCTGCAATGGATTGTCGGGATCTTTTCAGTCGATCTTCGGCACCTCACCCGACGGTAAGCTGGATGACAAGGCTGACTTGGTACAGAGACTGCTGGCATCCCTTGCGAAGCCGCCATCCAGTGTGTTCATGATTGGCGATAAACGTGATGACATGGTGGCCGCCCAGAGAAATGCGGTGATCCCGATAGGAGCGCTTTGGGGCTATGGATCCGTCGATGAATTGAAGAAAAGCGGAGCCCTTGCCCTGGCCGACACACCTTGGACATTACCTGGCGTTGTCGAAGGCTTGCTCCGCATGAACGATCAGTCTTGAACCTCGCTAAATAGCGGAATCCGACCATTCAGCGAAGGGCGGTAGTGCCAGGTCAAACCGTCCAGCTTTGGTTTTATCGTCAGAATCTGCGTCAACGTTGCGCTGGCGATGCTCAAGGCCAGTGTCTGCCCAGGGCATTGATGGCGGCCGCTGCCGAAGGTAAAACTGCGACGATTCGGACGGTCAAGGATGAAAGAGTCGGGGTTGTCGTTGAGCTGCGGATCGCGATTGGCCGAGGCCAGCAGCACCAGGATGGTGTCGCCGGGCTCCAGGCGCACGCCGTCGATTTCGCAAGACGCGGCGACGAAGCGGCGGGTGTTTTGTACTGATGGATCGAAGCGCTGGGTTTCTGCGATCAGGTCATCAGTGGAGGATAAATCGCGTTGCAATGACGGGTTTCGAATCAACGCCACCAATGCGTTGCCGATCAACCCCGCCGTGGCTTCATAGGTTTGCGAACACAGTCCGATCAGGTTGGCGATCAGCATTTCATTATCCGACGACGCAAATCGCTGCTTGATGCCGTTCAACAGCGAACTCTGCGCATCGGGATCCTCCAGCAATTCGATGAAATACCCCCGCAGCTGTTCAGCCGCTCCATGGGCTACGTCCAGTTGAGCGGGATTGCTCAGCGGCGACAGGCACGCCACGAAATCGGCGGTCAACTCGCTGACAAATCGTGCTTGAGCGGGCGGGAACCCTAACAGCGCAGCGACCACGCCGACCGGCCCGCGAAACATCGCCTTGGACAAACCCTCTGCATCCGCAGTGATCAATCGTGCACTGACCAACGCCTGCACTTCCTTCACATCAATCAATGCAAGCCCCGGCTCAATCGCCGACCGAGGGCAACGCTGCCGTTCACCCTCGTTCATGCGCATCAACCGGGCAAACACCTCGCCAGCCAACCCGTCAGCAATTGACTTGGGCACCGGCTCAGCCGACGGACGCACGTGGCAATCCGGATGCGCCAGCACCGCCGCCACGGTTGCAGCACTGCTGGCCACCCACAGTTTCAGTCCTTGATGAAAAACCAGTCCTCCCTCGGCACGCAGTTGTGCGTAATAAGGATATGGATCGGCATGAGTCGCAGCGATGATCGGGTCCATGGGTCGCAGCCTTGTTCGTGGTGGGGAAAGTGTTGCTACTATCTCCAGTTCACAAGGGCCTTGATTCGTCCGGGAGCGAAATATGAACGTTGAACAACACGACATCGGCGTCTCTCAGGTGGCGGCCGCGATTGCGGAACCGGCCCGGACGAAAATCCTCTGCTCGCTGATGGACGGCCACGCCCGCACCAGTACCGAGTTGGCGACGATTGCCGAGGTCAGTGCCTCCACGGCCAGCGCGCACCTGGCCAAACTCAAGGAACTGGCGCTGTTGCGGCTGCACGTCCAGGGCCGCCATCGTTATTACAGCCTCGCTGACAAACGGGTGGCCCAAGCCCTGGAAGCCCTGATGGTGATCGGCCAGAACGTTGCGCCAACCTTCAACCCGCGCACGCCGGATCGCCTGCAATTCGCCCGCACCTGCTACGACCACATGGCCGGCACCCTGGCGGTGTTGCTGCATGACCGGATGATCGAGGCAGGGTGGGTACTCGAAACCGACGAGCAGGTTTATCAACTGAGCGACAGCGGCGAAGCGTTTTTCGAAGGGCTGGGGATCGAGGTCAAGGATTTGAGCACGATGCGTCGCCGCTTCTCCTGCCCGTGCCTGGACTGGAGTGTGCGCCGGCCGCATCTGGGCGGTTCGTTGGGGGCGGCATTGTTACAGGTGGCGATCAAGCGTAAATGGGTGACGCAGGACCTGGACAGTCGGGCATTGGCGTTGACGGCGGTGGGGCGCAAGGAGATGGGTGCGCGGTTTGAGCTGGTGTTGCCCACCGATCTTTCCTACGCCCGGAAATCCCAGACATACTCGACCACCCGCACTGCCAGCACCAGGTAGATCAAAAATAAAATCACCTGGAACGCCGTGTGATACGGCAGCCGGGACAAGCGCCGCAGACCGTCACTGACGCTGAGCAGCATCAACAGCGCCGACACCGCAATCAGCGCCCAGCCCGCCACATCCGAGGTGAGCAGCCCCATGTACGGATGGTGCTCGCTGTGCAAGGCGTTGGTGCCCGCCGCAAACAGTAATGCGCAGACCAGCAGGTTCTTGATGTTATCGAACACCTGCGTGGTGAAGTCGGTGTCCAGCAAGGCCAGATACTTTCGCCAGAGTTTGCCCATGGTTTCCTGACACCTGTCGATTGCGAGTGCACGGGGCAAGTCTAGTGACGAATCGGGCAGGGCGTCGATTTCATCCTGTCCGATGAGAGGTGCGTGGATGGCTTGTGTCCGCAAGGTCGACGCTATACTGTATATCCGAACAGTATCAGGCGTTGACCATGGAACTCATCGACAAGCTCAGCATTCTCGCCGACGCGGCCAAGTACGACGCGTCCTGCGCCAGCAGCGGTGCGCCCAAGCGCAGCTCCGAGGGCAAGAGTGGCCTGGGCTCTACCGATGGCATGGGCATTTGCCACAGCTACACGCCGGACGGGCGTTGTGTTTCGCTGCTGAAAATCCTGCTGACCAATTTCTGTCTCTACGATTGCCAGTACTGCGTCAACCGCCGTTCCAGCGATGTGCCCCGGGCGCGGTTTACGCCTGAAGAAGTGGTCACGCTGACCATGGATTTCTACCGGCGCAACTGCGTCAGCGGCTTGTTTTTAAGTTCCGGGATCATCCGCTCGGCGGACTACACCATGGAGCAGTTGATCCGCGTGGCCAAGTTGCTGCGCGAAGACCACGAGTTCCGGGGCTATATCCACCTCAAGACCATTCCCGAAGCCGATCCAGCGCTGATCGAGGAAGCGGGGCGCTATGCCGACCGGCTCAGCGTCAACATTGAACTGCCCACCGACGCCAGCTTGCAAACCCTGGCCCCGGAAAAGCAATTGGGCTCGATCAAACAAGCGATGCAAACCATCTACACCGGCGAACAAACCGTGCTCAACGAACCTAGGGCGCCGAAATTCGCTCCGGCCGGGCAGAGCACGCAGATGATCGTCGGCGCCGATGACACTGACGACAGCACCATTCTGCATAGCGCCCAGGCGTTGTATGGCAACTATCGTCTGCGTCGGGTCTATTACTCGGCGTTCAGCCCGATTCCCAACAGCCCGAAAAGCGTGCCGCTCGCCGCGCCACCGTTGATGCGCGAACACCGCTTGTATCAGGCTGATTTTCTGCTGCGCAGCTACGGATTCACCGCTGGCGAGTTGTTCAAGGGGCCGGGGCACCTGGCGCTGGACATTGACCCGAAATTGGCCTGGGCATTGGAGAATCGCGAGGTGTTTCCACTGGACCTCAACCGCGCAGCGGCGTCATTGATTGCGCGCATTCCCGGGATTGGCCTGCGCACTACCGAGCGTCTGGTGGAACTGCGCCAACAACGACGTATTCGTTATGAAGACCTGGCACGCATGCGCTGCGTGCTGGCCAAGGCCAAGCCATTCATCATCACTAGCGATTACCACCCGCAGCAGGCCGAAGTCACCAGCCATTTGCTGTATCAGCAACTGCGTGACCGGCCGCAGCCGCAACAGATGGGGTTATGGGGATGATCAATCTGGATTGCGACGACCTGTTCGAGACCTGGCGTCAGCAGGCGCGTTGGCTGCTCAGCCATGAGGTTGATCCGAGTCTCGTCAGTTGGGCGTCGGAAGGTGTCACTGACCTGTTCGCCAGCGATGATGCGCCGCCCGAGGGCAATGGCCCGTTTCAGGCACGAATCCCGCTGGCGTTGCTGGGTATTCTTGAAAGCGCCGCACGCTATCACGGCGATCAACGCTGGAGTTTGCTGTATGAGGTGTTGTGGCGGGTCAGTCACGGCGACCGCACGGCGATGCTGGCCGGCGATAAGCTCGGCAGCGAACTGCAACGGCGGATCAAGCAAGTGCAGCGCGAAGCCCATCACCTGCATGCGTTCGTGCGTTTCGTCGAGCGAGCTCAAGCCAGCGAAGGCCCGCAGTATGTCGCGTGGCACGAACCGGCCCACGACATCCTGCACAGCGCCAGCGAGCATTTCGTTGCCCGCATGGGCCGCCACCGTTGGCTGATCGCCACGCCTCGCGACGGGGTCTATTACGATGGCCAACAGTTGATTCACCAACGCCAATGCCCGATTGAATGGCAACGGCTGGCGCAGAACGTCGACGATCCTCACGGTGATATGTGGCTGACCTACTACAGCCACATCTTCAACCCGGCGCGGCTGAATCCGAAGGTGATGCAGGGGCATCTGCCGGCGAGGTTCTGGAAAAACCTGCCGGAAGGGGCGTTGATTCCGGGGTTGATCACTCAGGCGCGTACCGGGAAACAGCAGGATGGGCAGGCCAGTGGGATCAAGGGAAGGGGTGGTAAACGGATTGCGCTGGGAGACAACAGACACGGTGCAGCAGATTAATGTGGGAGCGAGCCTGCTCGCGAAAGCGGTCTCTCTGACACATCAATATTGGATGTGCTGCCGTCTTCGCGAGCAGGCTCGCTCCCACAGGGGATCTCTATTGCCTTCAGGCCGCATGAAAAAGCCCCCCATTGCCAGGCAATGGAGGGCTTTTGCGCAACTGGCGTCAAATCAAACCTTGACGATCCAGCCCGCTGGCGCTTCGATGTCGCCGGTCTGTACACCGGTCAGCTCTTTGTAGAGCTTCTGAGTGACCGGGCCGACTTCGGTTTCGCTGTGGAACACGTGCAGGTGATCGTTGTAGCTGATGCCGCCGATCGGGGTGATCACGGCAGCCGTACCGCATGCGCCGGCTTCCTTGAAGTCCGACAGCTTATCGATCAACACGTCGCCTTCGACCACTTCCAGGCCCAGACGCGATTTAGCCAGCTCGATCAACGACAGACGGGTGATGCCCGGCAGTACCGACGGCGAGTTCGGGGTGACGAACTTGTTGTCGTGAGTGATCCCGAAGAAGTTGGCCGAGCCGACTTCTTCGATTTTGGTGTGGGTCATCGGGTCCAGGTAGATGCAGTCGGCAAAGTGCGCCTTCTTGGCCTGGGAGCCAGGCATCAGGCTGGCGGCGTAGTTGCCACCGACCTTGGCTGCGCCGGTGCCTTGTGGGGCTGCGCGGTCGTAGCTGGAGATCAGGAAGTTGTGCGGGGTCAGGCCGCCCTTGAAGTAGGCGCCGACCGGAATGCAGAAAATCGAGAAGATGAACTCGGGGGCGGTACGCACGCCGATGTTGTCACCCACGCCGATCACGAACGGACGCAGGTACAGCGCGCCGCCGGTGCCGTAAGGCGGGATGAAACGCTCGTTGGCGCGAACCACGGCTTTGCAGGCTTCGATGAACTGCTCGGTTTCGACGAACGGCATCAGCAGGCGTGCACAGCTGCGCTGCATGCGCAGGGCGTTCTGGTCCGGGCGGAACAGGTTGATCGAGCCGTCCTTGCAACGATAGGCCTTCATGCCTTCGAAGCATTGCTGGCCATAGTGAAGGGCAGTCGAGCCTTCGCTGATGTGCAGCACGTTATCTTCGGTCAGGGTGCCTGCGTCCCACTCGCCATTGCGCCAGTACGACAGATAGCGTTTGTCGGTCTTGATGTAGTCAAAACCCAGCTTGTCCCAGTTGATGCTTTCGTTACCCATGACACCCTCTATCACTTAACAACCGCCGAAACGGTTCAAGGCTTCTGACGTTTTTTGGATGGGGACAACAATACTTCATTCCGGGGTGGTTTCGCAGCCCGGAATTCGATCTCTCTCGCTGATCGTTCCCTGTAGGAGCGAGGCTTGCCCGCGAAGAACGATAACGCGGTGTATCAGGTACACCGTGGTGCCTTGTTCGCGGGCAAGCCTCGCTCCTACAGGTTCTATGCGTTAGAGGTGCAGCGCATGCCCCAAGGCACGCAACGCCGCTTCCTGCACCGCCTCACCCAGCGTCGGATGCGCATGGATGGTGCCGGCGATGTCTTCCAGCCGTGCGCCCATTTCCAGACTCTGGCCGAATGCGGTCGACAACTCCGACACGCCAACACCCACCGCTTGCCAACCCACAATCAGGTGATTGTCCCGACGAGCGACCACCCGCACGAAGCCAGTTTTCGATTCCAGGGTCATCGCCCGGCCATTGGCGGCGAACGGGAAGCTGGAAACGATGCAGTCCAGGCCCGCAGCCTTGGCCTCGTCCGGAGTCTTGCCGACCACCACCAGTTCCGGGTCGGTGAAGCACACGGCGGCAATGGCGGTAGGGTTGAATTCGCGGGTTTTGCCGCTGATCAGCTCAGCGACCATCTCGCCCTGAGCCATGGCCCGGTGCGCGAGCATCGGTTCGCCACTCAGGTCGCCGATCGCGTAGACGTTGCGCATGCTGGTCTGGCAGCGGTTGTCGATCTTAATCGCCGAACCGTTCATCGCCAGATTCAGGCCTTCGAGGTTCCAGCCCTGGGTGTTCGGCTTGCGGCCGACCGCGACCAGTACCTGATCGGTTTCCAGGTTAATGGTGTCGCCATTCGGATCAAGAACTTGCAGTGTATTACTAGCAGAATCAAAACCTTGCACGCTGTGCTTCAAGTAAAGCTTCACGCCGAGTTGCTTCAGCGCTTCGTGCACCGGATGCGTCAGTTCCGCGTCGTAGGCCGGCAGGATGCGATCCTGAGCCTCGACCACGCTGACCTCGGCGCCGAGTTTGCGATAGGCAATCCCCAGCTCCAGACCGATGTACCCACCACCGACCACGATCAGCCGTTTAGGCACGGACTTCGGCGCCAGCGCCTCGGTGGAGGAAATGATCGGCCCGCCAATCGGCAGCATCGGCAGGTTCACGCTTTTCGAACCGGTGGCCAGCACCAGGTGCTCGCACTGAATCCGCGTGTCACCGACTTCAACGGTCTTGCCGTCGATCACCTTGGCCCAGCCTTGGATGACCTGGACCTTGTGCTTCTTCAGCAGCGCCGAGACGCCGGTGGTCAGGCGATCAACGATGCCGTCCTTCCACTCGACGCTTTTGGTGATGTCGAGGGTCGGCGCCGAAACGCTGATGCCCAAAGCCGAATGCTGACTGTGATGCTGTGTCTGGTGAAACTGTTCGGCGACGTGAATCAGCGCCTTCGACGGAATGCAGCCGATGTTCAGGCAGGTGCCGCCCAACGATTCGCCTTCCACCAGAATGGTCGAAATGCCCAACTGACCGGCACGAATCGCCGTCACATAACCGCCAGGACCGCCGCCGATGATCAGCAGCGTGGTGTTCAGGTTTTGCATTGCCTACTCCACAAACAGGGTGGCGGGTTGTTCGAGCAGGCCACGGATGGCCTGGATGAATTGCGCCGCGTCCATGCCATCGACCACCCGGTGATCGAAGGAGCTGGAGAGGTTCATCATCTTGCGAATCACGATCTGGCCTTTGACCACCATCGGGCGTTCGACGATTTTGTTCACGCCGACGATCGCCACTTCCGGCAGGTTCAATACCGGCGTGCTGACAATGCCGCCCAACGCGCCGAGGCTGGTCAGGGTAATGGTCGAGCCGGACAATTCATCGCGGCTGGCCTTGCCATTGCGGGCAGCGGTGGCCAAGCGCGAGATTTCCTGCGCGCTGTCCCACAGGCTGCGGGCTTCGGCGTGACGTACCACCGGCACCATCAAGCCGATATCGCTCTGGGTGGCGACGCCAACATGCACCGCGCCGAGGCGGGTGATGACCTGGGCTTCGTCGTCGTAACGGGCGTTGATCTGCGGGAAGTCACGCAGGGCAACCACCAGGGCGCGAACGAGGAACGGCAGCAAAGTCAGCTTGCCGCGAGTCGCGCCATGTTTTTCGTTCAGATGCGCGCGTAGTTCTTCCACGGCGGTGACGTCGATTTCTTCGACATAACTGAAGTGGGCGGCACGCTGGGTGGCGTCCTGCATGCGCTGGGCGATCTTGCGGCGCATGCCGATCACCGGGATTTGCTGTTCATCGGTGCGCTGGGCGTAAGCCGCCACCGGTGCCGAGGCGTTCGACTGACCTTCAGCCAGATACGCGTCGAGGTCTTCATGCAGCACGCGACCAGCAGGGCCAGTGCCACGCACCAGGCGCAACTGGATGCCGAGGTCCAGCGCATGTTTGCGCACGGCCGGCGAGGCCAGCGGACGTTCGTCGGCTTCACGAGCCACCATCGGACCCTGACAAACCGCAGGGCGGGGCGCTGCTACAGGCTTGCTTTCAGCAACGGCTTCAACTTTAGCAGGCGCTGCAGCCGGTGCTTCTTTAACAGCAGCAACAGGCTGCGCGGACTCTTTAACGTTGCCCGCGCCTTCCACTTCAATGCTGATCAGAATGCTGCCAACCGCCATGACTTCGCCCGGCTGGCCGCCCAGCGCAATCACCTTGCCGTGCACCGGCGAAGGGATGTCGACCATCGCCTTGTCGGTCATCACATCGGCCAGCACCTGATCTTCGACAACCATGTCGCCGACCTTGACGTGCCATACCGACAACTCAACTTCTGCAATGCCTTCACCAATGTCCGGCATTTTAATAACGTGCGTGCCCATTCAGACCTCCATAACCCGTTTCAACGCCGCGCCCACTCGGGACGGCCCTGGGAAATACGCCCACTCTTGCGCGTGCGGGTAGGGGGTGTCCCAACCGGTGACGCGTTCGATCGGCGCTTCCAGGTAGTGGAAGCAATGCTCTTGCACCAGCGCGACCAGTTCGGCGCCGAAACCGCAGGTGCGGGTGGCTTCGTGAACGATCACGCAACGACCGGTTTTCTTCACGGATTTGACGATGGTTTCAAGGTCCAGCGGCCACAGGCTGCGCAGGTCGATGACTTCCGCGTCGACACCGCTTTCTTCAGCAGCGACTTGCGACACATAAACCGTGGTGCCGTAGGTCAGGATGGTCACTTCCTTGCCCGGACGGGCGATGGCGGCGACGTCCAGCGGCACGGTGTAGTAGCCGTCCGGCACTTGTGCGGCCGGGTGTTTCGACCATGGGGTTACCGGGCGGTCGTGGTGGCCGTCGAACGGGCCGTTGTACAGGCGTTTTGGCTCAAGGAAGATCACCGGGTCATCGTTTTCGATGGAGGCGATCAGCAAGCCCTTGGCGTCGTACGGGTTGGACGGCATGACCGTACGCAAGCCGCAGACCTGGGTGAACATCGCCTCGATACTTTGGCTGTGAGTCTGGCCGCCGTAGATGCCGCCGCCGCAAGGCATGCGCAACGTCATCGGTGCGGTGAACTCGCCGGCCGAGCGATAACGCAGGCGCGCGGCTTCGGAAATGATCTGGTCCGACGCCGGGTACACGTAGTCGGCGAACTGAATCTCGGCCACCGGGCGCAGACCGTAGGCGCCCATGCCCACCGCGACGCCGACGATCCCGCTTTCGGAGATCGGCGCATCGAAGACGCGGGAGGTGCCGTACTTGCTCTGCAAGCCTTCGGTGCAACGGAACACGCCGCCGAAGTAACCCACGTCCTGACCGAATACGACGACGTTGTCGTCGCGCTCAAGCATCACGTCCATCGCCGAGCGCAGGGCCTGGATCATGGTCATGGTGGTCGTGGTCATGGCGGTTTCCAATTCAATGCTGGTGTTGTGGTCGTTCATGTCAGATCCCCAACTCTTGACGCTGGCGCTTCAAGTGCTCCGGCATCTCTTTGTAGACGTCTTCGAACATGGTCGCGGCGCTTGGCGTCTGGCCACCGGCGAGGGTGCCGTACTGCTCGGCTTCTTTCTGCGCGGCGATCACTTCGGCTTCCAGTTCGGCGCTGACGGCGGTGTGTTCCTCTTCGGACCACTGGCCAATCTTGATCAAGTGCTGCTTGAGGCGCGCGATCGGATCGCCCAACGGGAAGTGGCTCCAGTCGTCGGCGGGACGGTATTTCGAAGGATCATCTGAGGTGGAGTGCGGGCCGGCGCGGTAGGTGACCCACTCGATCATGGTCGGACCGAGGTTGCGGCGCGCGCGTTCGGCGGCCCAGGCAGAGGCGGCATAGACTGCGACGAAATCGTTGCCATCGACCCGCAGGGAGGCAATCCCGCAACCGACGCCACGACCGGCAAACGTGGTGGCTTCACCGCCGGCAATCGCCTGGAAGGTGGAAATCGCCCACTGGTTGTTGACCACGTTGAGGATCACCGGTGCCCGGTACACGTGAGCGAAGGTGAGGGCGGTGTGGAAGTCGGATTCAGCGGTAGCGCCGTCGCCGATCCAGGCCGAGGCGATTTTGGTGTCGCCCTTGATCGCCGACGCCATGCCCCAGCCCACACCCTGTACGAATTGGGTGGCGAGGTTGCCGGAAATAGTGAAGAAGCCGTGATCGCGTACCGAGTACATGATCGGCAACTGACGTCCCTTGAGCGGATCGCGCTCGTTGGACAGCAGTTGGCAGATCAGGTCCACCAGCGGCACTTCGCGGGCCATCAGGATGCTTTGCTGACGGTAGGTGGGGAAGCACATGTCGTCGATGTTCAAGGCCAGGGCCTGGGCGCTGCCGATGGCTTCTTCGCCAAGGCTCTGCATGTAGAACGACATTTTTTTCTGACGCTGGGCGACCACCATGCGGTTGTCGAAAATCCGCGTCTTGAGCATGGCGCGCATGCCTTTACGCAGGATCTCCGACGGTACACCTTCGGCCCATGGGCCAAGCGCGTTGCCCTGGTCATCGAGCACGCGAATCAGGCCCTTGGCCAGATCAGCGGTGTCGGCCGGTTCAACGTCGATTGGGGGTTTGCGCACCAGGCCTGCGTCGGTCAGATGCAGGTAGGAAAAGTCTGTTTTGCAGCCGGGACGGCCCGAAGGTTCGGGAACGTGCAGGCGCAGCGGTTCGTACGCTTGGTTCATGGCTTCTACGCTCGATCTTGTGAATTTCTTGTAGTGAGCTGACGGTCATTCCATGGGTGATGGAAATCTTGTCCTACAAACATCATAGGCCCGGCGCAGGAGAATATTTATCTGTGTTTCGTTGCGTTGGCGATCATTTGAGGATAAAAAATCTGCATAAACAAAAATAACAGGTGGTTTTGTCTCATGCGCAAACTGGACCGTACCGATATCGGCATTCTCAACAGCCTTCAGGAGAATGCCCGCATCACCAACGCCGACCTCGCCCGTTCGGTGAACCTGTCGCCGACCCCGTGCTTCAACCGGGTCAAGGCGATGGAGGAATTGGGGCTGATTCGCGAGCAAGTGACGCTATTGGACGCCGACCTGCTGGGGCTGCACGTGAATGTGTTCATCCACGTCAGCCTGGAGAAGCAAGTGGAAGAGGCGCTGGCGCATTTCGAAGAGGCGATTTCGGATCGCCCGGAAGTGATGGAGTGCTACTTGATGGCGGGGGATCCGGATTATCTGATCCGGGTGCTGGTGCCGACGATTCAGTCGCTGGAGCGCTTTATGATGGACTTCCTCACCAAAGTCCCCGGCGTCGCCAACATTCGATCGAGCTTTGCGCTGAAGCAAGTGCGCTACAAAACCGCGCTGCCGTTGCCGGCGAATGGGTTGACCCTAGGCACCTAAACGCATTCCCCCTGTAGCAGCTGTCGAGCCCCGCGAGGCAGCGTTCGGCGGCGAAGCCGTCGTTATCCATTCAACGCGGTTTACCTGAAAGAGCACGGTTGCGGATTTTGCGACGGCTTCGCCGCCGAACGCTGCCTCGCGGGGCTCGACAGCTGCTACGGGTCAGAGTTTATTCAGGGGGATTTTCAGGTAGGTCACGCCGTTTTCTTCCGCTGGCGGCATATTCCCCGCCCGCACGTTCACCTGAATCGCCGGCAGCAACAGGTTCGGCATGCCCAACCCGGCATCACGCTGCGTGCGCATCTGCACAAACGCCGCTTCATCAACACCGTCATGCACGTGAATGTTGCTCTGGCACTGCTCACCCACTGTGGTCTGGCACTGAGGCTCGCGTCCCTCTGGCGGATAGTCGTGGCAAACGTAAAGCCGCACACCAGCGGGGAAAGCCAATAGCTTGTGGATCGAGGCGAACATCTGATGGGCATCGCCCCCCGGAAAATCGCAACGCGCCGTGCCGACATCCGGCATGAACAGCGTGTCGCCCACCAGAATCACATCGCCGTCGATCAAGTACGCCATGTCCGCCGGGGTATGGCCAGGCACGTGCAGGGCGGTGGCCTTGAGGTTGCCGATCATGAACGATTCATTCGGCGCGAACAGGTGATCGAACTGCGAGCCGTCCACACAGAATTCCGGCTCCAGATTGAACAGGGTCTTGAACACGCCCTGAACCTTGCTGATCGACTGACCAATCGCAATCTTCCCGCCCAGCTCCCGGCGCAGATACGGCGCGGCGGACAGGTGATCGGCATGGGCGTGGGTTTCCAGCAGCCATTGCACTTGCAACTGATGGGCGCGCACGAAAGCGATCACGCGGTCGGCCTGGACGGTGGTGGTGCGCCCGGCGGCCGGGTCGTAATCGAGCACCGGGTCGACGATCGCGCAGAGCCCGCCGTCCTGCTCGTAGACGACGTAGCTGTAGGTCGACGAGGCGGGGTCGAGGAAGGCTTCAATCAGCGCGGGCATGGGACACGGACCTGTGAAAAGGGTAGGAAGACAGTAACCGGTTGCAACACTTTATGTTTACACATAATGTCTGCAGCTTAAGTGACGTCGAAGGCATCCTGCAAATGCAATCCAGTCTGACCGAATGTGAAGTCGCCCAGTTACGCGCTTCAGCCTCCAAAGCTTGCGCGCTGCTCAAGGCTTTGGCCAACGAAGATCGCTTGCTGATCCTTTGCCAATTGACCCAGGGCGAACGCAACGTCGGCGAACTGGAAACCATGACCGGCGTGCGCCAGCCCACACTGTCCCAACAGCTGGGCATTTTGCGTGACGAAGGCCTGGTCGCGACTCGTCGTGAAGGCAAATACATTTTCTACGGCCTGGCCAGCCACGAAGTGATCCAAGTGATGAAGACCCTATCCGGCCTGTATTGCGGAGCGGTACTGAAAAGCTTTGCATGACGACGTCCGTTGTAGCAGCTGCCGAAGGCTGCGTTCGGCCGATGTAGCAGCTGTCGAGGCACGAGGCTGCGTTCGGCTGCGAAGCAGTCGTAAAATCAGGCGGCGCGGTGTTTCAGGTAAACCGCGTACTCAGGTTTTACGACTGCTTCGCAGCCGAACGCAGCCTCGTTCCTCGGCAGCTGCTACGAGCGAACGCAGCCTCGTACCTCGGCAGCTGCTACGAGCGAACGCAGCCTCGTACCTCGGCAGCTGCTACACAGAGCGTGCCTGACCTGACTCAATGCGTGCAGCAGTAAAAAGGAACAACCTATGAACGATCAACACTGGGGCCCAACCATCAGTGCAGACATCGTGGTGATAGGCGGCGGCACGGCAGGGATTGGTTTTGTCGCCAGCCTGCTCAAGCGCGATCCGTCGTTGAACATCACCGTTATCGAACCCAACGCCCAACACTTTTATCAGCCGGCCTGGACCCTGGTCGGCGGTGGCGCTTATGCGGTGGAAGACACCGTACGCTCGATGGCCAGCGTGATGCCGCGTCAAGCGACGTGGTTGCAGGCGTCGGTCACTAACATCGCCGCCGACAACAAGTACCTGACCCTCAATGACGGCCGCACCGTCGGCTATCAAAACCTGATCGTCTGCCCCGGTCTGCGCCTGGCCTGGGAGAAGATCGAAGGCTTGCAGGAAGCCCTCGGCCAGCACGGCGTGACCTCCAACTACAGCTATCAACACGCGGCCTACACCTGGGAGCTGGTCAAGGGTTTGCGCGGCGGCAAGGCGATCTTCACCCAGCCACCGATCCCGATCAAATGCGCCGGCGCGCCGCAAAAGGCCTTGTACCTGTCCTGCGATCACTGGTTGAAAAGCGGCGTGCTGAACAACATCGACGTCGAGTTCAACCTCGCGGGTGCCGCGCTGTTCGGCGTGCCGACCTTCGTGCCGCCGCTGATGAAATACATCGAAAAATACAACGCCCGGCTGGCCTTCACTTCCAACCTGATCAAGGTCGATGGCCCGGCGAAAACCGCGTGGTTCGAGGTCAAGGATGCTGCCGGCGCGGTGACGGTTGAAGAGAAAACCTTCGACCTGCTGCACGTCGTGCCACCTCAGGTTTCTCCCGATTTCATCCGCCAAAGCGCCTTGGCCGACGCCGCCGGCTGGTGCGAAGTCAACACGCACACGCTGCAACACGTGCGTTATCCCGAGGTGTTTGGCCTGGGCGATATCTGCTCCACCAGCAACGCAAAAACCGCTGCCGCCGTGCGCAAGCAAATCGTGGTGGTTGCGGTAAACCTGCTGGCCCTGCGCAAGCATCAAGCGCTGCCACTCAAATACGACGGCTACGGTTCCTGCCCGCTGACGGTGGAGAAGGGCAAGGTGATCCTCGCCGAGTTCGGCTATGCCGGTAAGTTGCTGCCGACCTTTCCCCTCGACCCGACCGTGCCGCGTCGTTCGGCGTGGTGGCTCAAGGCGAGCCTGCTGCCGTGGTTCTACTGGAACGGCATGCTCAAGGGCCGCGAGTGGCTGACCGCTGTGTCCAAGGTCGACTGAGAGAACCCTATGTTGCTGGCAAGTTTTTTTGGTGTGCTCATGGGCCTGGTCCTCGGTTTGACCGGGGCCGGAGGCGGGATTCTGGCGGTGCCGGCATTGGTGCTCGGGCTCGGCTGGAGCATGACCCAAGCGGCGCCGGTCGCGTTGTTTGCGGTGGGTAGCGCGGCAGCCGTTGGCGCCATCGACGGCTTACGGCATGGCCTGGTGCGCTATCGCGCGGCGTTGCTGATTGCCTTGCTTGGCGCGATTTTTTCGCCGTTGGGCATCTACTTCGCCCATCAGTTGCCGGAAAAAATCCTGATGATTCTGTTCAGCCTGCTGATGGTCATGGTGGCCTGGCGCATGTTGCGCCGGGAGCGTCAGGACGAAGGCCCGAGCGACCACGGCCACGCCAACTGGGGCCAGAAGAATTGCATGCTCGATCAACAGACCGGGCGCTTTTCCTGGACCGCCAAATGCACCGCAACCCTGGCGGCCCTCGGCGCGGTGACCGGCGTGGTCTCGGGGTTGCTCGGCGTCGGCGGCGGTTTCCTGATCGTGCCGGCGTTCAAGCAACTGACCGATGTGCAGATGCGCGGGATCGTCGCCACGTCGTTGATGGTGATCAGTTTGATCTCGGCCATCGGCGTGATCGGTGCGTTCCATGCAGGCGTCAGAATTGATGGTTTTGGCGTGGCGTTTATCGTCGCCAGCATCGTCGGCATGATCATTGGCCGCCAGTTGTGCGCCCGGGTTCCGGCCCGTGCACTGCAAGTCGGCTTCGCCAGCGTCTGCATCGTGGTCGCCGCTTACATGCTGTTTAGAGCGGGCGTCTAGGCAGGACCGGTTCCTCCGCACGCCAGTAGCGCTCGCAGGCGTACACCCAAAGTTCCGGGCCTTGCCACGGCCCGGTCTTACACCGAATTTGCCGCGCATCCCCGGCCCCTCCAAAGCAGCTCAAAACCGCCGCCAAGGCAGCGTATGACGCCGCCGGTCAGCTTTCGATAATCGCCTCCGACAACTTGTCCCCTGTTGCGGAGCGCGTCATGCACAACAATAAGAACTTCTCGCATCGTTTCTTGCCTGCCGTTATTGCCGGCCTGTCGTCCCTTGGCCTGAGCTCATTCGCCGAAGCCGAGATCATGCTGTACGACAAGGACCAGACCACGTTTTCCACCGACGGCTACATCAACGCCTTCTATGTGAACAGCAAGGTCGACCGCGCCGGCGATCAGTTCGACCGTCGCCAGGCGCGGGTCAAGATGGGTTTCCTGCCCAACTACCTGGGCTTCAACATGGGCAAGCAGATCGATGACCTCAAGCTCGGCGCCCGCGCGTCGTTCTGGGTGACCATCAACGACAGCGAAACCAACGGCACCGACACTGCCATCGATGTGCGGCAGTTCTACGGTACCGTGGCCAACCCGGAGTGGGGCGAAGTGTTGATCGGCAAGGACTTCGGCCTGTTCGCCCGATCCAACATCCTGCTCGATGAACTGCTCGCCGGTTACGGCCAGGTCAGCGACAGCCTGGGGTTAGTGGACGGTGGCGGGGTGTCGTTCGGCAACATCGGCAGCGGTTATCCGTATCCGTTTCCGACTTCGCAAATCACCTACCGAACGCCGGTGATGGACGGCTTGCGCGTAGCGGTGGGGATCATGGACCCGGTGGACACCAATGACAGCAGCCCGCTGGGCAAGGCCTACCAGGAAAACCCGCGCACCGAGAGCGAGATCACCTACCAGTTCGACGTCGCCGGGGCGAAGATTTACAGCTGGGTCAACGGCAGCTACCAGACCTCGGACAACACCGACTCCACCGTCCAGTCCGTCACCTCCAAAGGCCTCGGCTACGGCGTGCAGGCGAAAATGGGCGGGTTGTCGTTGACCGGTTCCGGCTTCCAGGCCAAGGGCATCAATCCGTTCTTCACCAACAACGCCGGTGAAGCCACGCTGCGCAATGTCGACAGCACCGGTTACCTGATGCAGGGCTCCTACAAACTCGGCAAGAACCGCTTGGCGCTGTCCTACGGCAAGACCGATGACGACGGCAACGGCGTGGTGGGCAGCGGCGCGGATTACAAGACGCGCGGAATTGCGCTGTTCCATGACGTGAATGACAACCTGAAACTGGTGGCGGAGTACAACCAGTTCAGCATCGACGGGCACGACACCAGTGCGCAGAACGAGGATACCGATACGTTTGCGGTGGGGGCGGTGTTGACCTGGTAAGGCTTGGGTGGCGAGTCTGGCTGCGCGCATCGCGGCGAGATTCGCTCCCCACACAGATCCCTGTAGGAGCGAGGCTTGCCCGCGAAAGCGGTGTGTCAGTCGACATTGATGTTGAATGTGACGGCCTCTTCGCGGGCAAGCCTCGCTCCTACAGGGGGATGTGTGGTGTTTGGGGGACCTACGCAACCCCTCTCATCCCATCGAAGCCCAAGACCGCTACCCAAGTAGCATACGTCCCGGCCCGCAGGCTTCGTACACTCGCACCTCATACATGCGCACCTGCGGGAGGCGACGATGCAGCAGGTCCAGAGTGAAGGCGTGGTCAGCGCGATGTCCCAGGCCACCGACGCGCAGCAGGCGGCGCAGGAGTTGGCGCGACAGTTGTTGCATCCGCACTTGGGGTTCGTGCTGTTTTTCTGTTCCGCCGAGTACGACTTGCAGGCGCTGGGCCAGGCCTTGCAGCAGAGCTTCGGCGGGATTCGCCTGGTGGGTTGCACCAGCGCCGGGGAAATCACCCCGCAAGGTTACGGCCGCAACTGCGTGACGGCGGTGGGCTTCGATCATCGGCACTTTTCCATCGCCATCGAACTGATCGACGAAATGGAGCGCTTCAGCCTGATCGACGCCCAGCAGATGGTCGAACGACTGGTCAGCGGCTGCCGCAGCAACACCCTGGCGCCGATCAAGGGCAACAGCTTCGCCCTGACCCTGCTCGATGGCCTGTCCAGCCGTGAGGAAATGGTCCTCGCCGCGTTAAGTGCAGCGCTCGGTGACATCCCGCATTTCGGCGGTTCTGCTGGCGACGACAACTACCTGACCCACACCCACGTGTATTTCGGCGGCGAGTTCCACAGCGGCGCGGCGGTGGTGGTGCTGGTCAACACCTGGCTCGATTTCGAAGTGTTCACCACCCACCACATCCTGCCCCGGGCGGAGAAACTGGTGGTCACCGGTGCCGACAGCGCCTCGCGGCGGGTCTTCGAACTCAACGCCGAACCCGCCGCCGAGGAGTACGCCCGGCACATCGGCGTGCCGGTGGCCGAGCTCGATCACCGGATCTTCGCCGCGCACCCGCTGGCCGTGCGGATCAACGACCAGTACTACGTGCGCGCCATCCAGCAGGTGCACCCGGACCTGAGCTTGAGTTTCTACTGCGCCGTGGAAAACGGCATCGTCCTCACCGCCATGACTCCCGGCCCGATGCTGCCGAACCTGCAAGCGCTGTTCGAAGGCCTGGAACAACGCCTCGGCGATCTGTTGCTGACCATCGGCTGCGACTGCTTTCTGCGACGTCTGGAACTGGAAGATCGCGGCAGTCTGGAACCGATCGGGGCGTTTTTGCGTGAGCATCGGGTGATGGGTTTCAACACCTACGGAGAACAGTTCAATGGCATGCACATCAACCAGACCTTCACCGGGGTTGCCATTGCCCGAGGCCGTTCCCCTGGACACCGTTGAGCTCCAGGCGCAGATCGCCAGCCTGCAGCGCGACAATCAAAAACTGCAGCGCATCAATGGCGCGCTGATCGAACGCATCGAATCCGGCATCACCCGGGGCAACGACCCGTATGCCGCGTTCCAGCATTCGGTGGTGCTGGCCGAACAGGTCCGCGAACGCACCGACGCGCTGAACCAGGCCATGGCCGAGCTCAAGGCTGGCAATCACTTGCTCAGCGACGCGCGCCTGCGGGCCGAAACCGCCCATCAACATTTGATTGATGCCATCGAGAGCATTTCCGATGCCTTCGTGCTGTTCGATGAAGATCAGCGCATTGTGCTGTTCAACAGCCGCTTCAAGGCGTTCTGGGGCAACAGCCGGGTGCGGATCATCGCTGGCATGCACCTGGCTGAGGTCAAGCGGCTGATGACAGCGACCGGGTTGTTCACCGAAGAACCGCGTGGGCATGCCGATCAGAATCTGTTGTATCGCCTGCAAAATGGCCGCTGGCTGCAAGTCAGCGAACGGCCGACCCAGGAAGGCGGGCGGGTGATCCTGTTCACCGACATCACCGACGTCAAACTCAGCGAAACCGTGCGCCGCGAGCAAGCGGTGGCGCAGAAATCCCACCTGCTGCAACGGGCCGTGGACAACCTGTCCCAGGGCGTGGCGATGGTCAACGCCGACGGCATCCTGGAATTGTGGAACCGACGTTTTCTTGAACTCAGCGGCCTCGCGCCAGTGGCGGCCCATCGACCGTTTGCCGAAGTGATTGCCGACAGCGAACTGAACCTGCTGACCCCGGCCAGTCGCGACAGCAATGGGCGACCGGTGCAGGAGTGCGAGCAGCGCCTCTACGATGGCCGGGTCCTGGAAATCCGCACCCATCCACTGCCCACCGGCGGTTTCGTCAACACCTTCACCGACATCACCGAACGCTACCAGCACGCCGAAGCGCTCAGCGAAAGCGAACGCTGGATTCGCCTGATCACTGACCACGTGCCGGCGCTGATCGCCTACCTGAACGCCGATCTGGTCTACGAATTCACCAACAAAGTCTACGAAGAATGGTACTGCTGGCCTCGCGGCGTGATGCTCGGGCAGAGCCTGCGCGAAGTGCACAGCGAGCAGCATTACCAGCGCCTGGAAGCCTACGTCGCCCGGGCCTTGGCCGGGGAGAGCGTGACCTTCGAGTTCGCCGAAACCAACATCAACAATCAGGAGCGCTACATGCTGCGTTCCTACGTGCCCAATCGCCTGGCCACCGGGGAAGTGGTGGGGATTTTTGTGTTGATCCGCGACATCACCGAACGCCGCCGCACCGCCGAAGCGCTGCACCAGGCCTATCAAAACCTTGAGTTGCGGGTGCGCGAACGCACCACCGAACTGACCACCCTTAACGACCAGTTGCTGCGCGAGATCGACGAGCGTCGCCGCGCCGAATCACGACTGCGCGAAGCCAAACTCGAAGCCGAGCGAGCCAACCTGTCGAAGACCAAGTTTCTTGCGGCCGTCAGCCACGACCTGCTGCAACCGCTCAACGCCGCGCGGCTGTTTACCAGCGCTTTGCTCGAACGCCGGGAGCCGGTGGCCAATGCGATTCTGGTGCGCAACGTCAGCAATTCCCTGGAAGACGTGGAAAACCTGCTGGGCACGTTGGTCGACATTTCCAAACTCGATGCCGGGGTGATCAAGGCCGATATCGCGCCGTTCGCTCTTAGCGAATTGCTGGAAAACCTTGCCGCCGAATACACCCAAGTGGCGCGCAGTGAAGGGCTGGAATTGCATTTCATCCCCTGTTCGGCGTTGGTGCGCAGCGACATTCAGTTGCTGGCGCGGATCCTGCGCAATCTGCTGAGCAATGCGATTCGCTACACCTACAGCGGGCGCGTGGTGCTCGGGTGCCGGCGCCATCATCAGCGCTTGTCGATTGAAGTCTGGGACAGCGGCATGGGCATTGCCGAAAACCGCTTGGAGGAGATTTTCCAGGAGTTCAAGCGTGGCGATGTGCAGCGTCCGGATCAGGATCGCGGCTTGGGCCTGGGGCTGGCGATTGTCGAGAAAATCGCCGGGATCCTCGGGCACAGGATTCACGTGCGCTCGTGGCCGGGCAAGGGCTCGATGTTTTCTGTCGAAGTGCCGCTCAGCGCCACCGCACCCAAGGCGTTGCCGAGCCTGTTGATGAGCGAGCCGATGCTTGAACGCCTGCGCGGTGCGCGGGTGTGGGTGCTGGACAACGACGCGGCGATTTGCGCGGGGATGCGCACGTTGCTGGAAGGTTGGGGCTGTTTGGTGGTGACGGCGTTGTCGGAGCAGGATTTGGCGCGGCAAGTGGACAACTATCACGAAGAGGCCGATTTGCTGATCGCCGACTATCACCTGGACGACGACCAGAACGGCGTCGACGCCGTGGCCCGGATCAATGCGCGGCGTGGGTCAGCCATTCCGGCGATGATGATCACCGCCAATTACAGCAATGAACTCAAGATGCAGATTCGCGAGTTGGGGCACACCTTGATGCATAAACCGGTGCGGCCGATGAAGCTCAAGACGGCGATGAGTCATTTGCTCGGCCCAGCCCGCTAACCCAAGTTGCCCCAGAACCTGTGTAGCAGCTGGCGAAGCCTGCGTTCGGCTGCGAAGCAGTCGTAAACCCTGACGGCGCGGTCGTCCTGATGAACCCCATTGCCTGATTCACGACTGCTGCGCAGCCGAACGCAGGCTTCGCCAGCTGCTACAGGGAGTGTGTCCTGCGCTCAGGAGTTGTGTTTCAGCGCCGTAAGTAAGACCCGAAATCTATATCCCCGGCACTCAAGATTGCCTGCACCCGGTTGTGCACATTGAGTTTGCGCAAAATCGCCGACACATGCGCCTTGACCGTTGTTTCGGCGATTTCCAGGGTGTAGGCGATCTGTTTGTTCGATTCGCCCTTGGTCATGCGTTCCAGTACCAGCAACTGCTTGCGGGTCAGGGCCTGGAGCAGTTCTGGCGGGAAGCTCGGGTTGTCGTTCATGCGGCGGTGGGTGCCGGGTTTTTGCGTGCGGATGATGTCCGGCGGCAGGTACACATTGCCGTTGAGAATCTGCTGGATCGCCTCGGTCATTTGCAGGCGTGGCGAGGATTTGGTGATGAAACCCACCGCGCCATAGGTGATGGCTTGCAACACGATCTGCTTGTCCTGCTCGGCCGACACGATCACCACCGGAATCGTCGGTGCCTCGTTGCGCAGGTTGATCAGGCCATTGAGGCCGTGCATGCCGGGCATGTTCAGGTCCAGCAGGATCAGGTCCAGGTCGTCGTGTTCCTGGGTCAGCAGCAGGGCGCTGTCCAGGTCGGCGGTTTCCATCACGTCGCTGCCGGGGAACCCGTCGCTGATGACGTTATGAATGGCTTCGCGAAACAGCGGGTGATCATCGGCAATCAGAATTTTGTACATAGCCTTTCACCTCATTATTGTGTTTTTGGGTGGGGCAACAACATGCAAGTGTTCGGGTCAGGGGAAGGGCTCGGGCTGGGCCGGCGCAACAGGCAGGTTCGCCGCTTGCCAGGCATCCAGGCCATCGCGATACCAATACACTGACTTATAGCCCATGGCGGTGGCGCGTTTTACCGCGTTCCAGCTCAACCAGCAATCGGAGCGGCAGTAGAAGACCAGCGGTTGCTGGTGGTCGCCGTCGGTGAATGTGTCCAGATTACGCGCAAAGTAAGCCTGCCAGTCGGGCGTCAGATCACCGTCACCGGTATTGGCCAGCCAATGGCTGCCGGGCAGGTTCGCATGGGGCTGGTCTTCGATGAACCGTCCTTGCAGCCACTGGCGACGGTAGACGTCGATCAGCACCGGGCGCGGTGTCTGGTTGAGCAGGGTTTGCAGGGCAGGGGTGTCGAGAATGGTCGCGCCTTGCAGCTGATTCGGCGTCGGGCTGCGGTACAGGCCGATGCGGTAGCCGTCAGCGGAGAACAGCGGGGTTTCGGCCTGCGCGGTGCTCAGCAACAGGCTGAGCGACAGGGCAGCGAGGCAAGGGCGTAGCAGACGACGTCGGGAACGCGGCATGGGGGTTCAATCCTTATAGTTATGAACCCATTACATGCCAGTCGCGGTGCGAAGGGAATGCGACGATAGACAGGTAAAGCAGTACTAAAGTAGTAATTTTGTGCCTGTGCTCAACACAATTTCCCTGTAGGAGCTGTCGAGTGCAACGAGGCTGCGATCTTTGCTTTTAAAGATCAAAAGATCGCAGCCTCGTTGCACTCGACAGCTCCTACGGGGGGATGTGTGGTCAGGTGGCTTTGCGCAGGGCGGCGTGTTGCGGGTTGAAGGTGAGCACGGCGAGCAGCACGAACACCAGCGTCAAGCCCACACACACCGCCAGTGCCAGCGGATTAAAGCGTTCATACAGCGCAAACCGCACCAGCTCGACAGCATGGGTAAACGGATTCACCGCACACAACCAATACAACCACTCACTCGACTCGCGCATTTTCCACAGCGGATACAACGCCGACGACAGGAAAAACAGCGGGAAGATCACGAAGTTCATCACCCCGGCAAAGTTCTCCAACTGGCGAATCGCATTTGACAGCAGCAACCCCAGCGCACTCAGCATCAACGCCACCAGCAGCAACGCCGGCAACGCGATCAGCAAACCCATGGCCGGCGGTTGCACGCCGTAGACCCAGGCAATCGCGAGGAAGGCATACACCTGCAGCAGCGAAATCAGCGAGGTCGCCAGCAGTTTGCTGCACAGCAGAAAGGTCCGGGGCAGGGGGCTGGTCAGCAACACGCGCATGCTGCCCATCTCCCGGTCGTAGACCATCGACAGCGAGCCCTGCATGCCGTTGAACAGCAGGATCATGCAAGCCAGCCCCGGAATGATGTACACCTCGTACGGAATGTAGGTGTCGTAGGGCTCGATGATCGCAATGCCCAGCGCCGCGCGAAACCCGGCGGCGAACACCAGCAGCCACAACAATGGCCGCACCAAAGCACTGAGGAACCGCGTGCGCTGCAACACAAAACGCAGCCATTCACGCAACACGATGCCGCTGAAACACTGCCAATACGCGTTCATCGGGCGGCTCCTGCGGTGGTCAGTCGAGCAAAGGCAGAACCGAGGTCACCGCCGTGTTCCAAGCTCAGCGCGTCGGCTTGGCCGCTGGCGACCAGCCGGCCTTGATGCAGGATCAACAAGTCGTCGCTGGCCTGCACCTCATCCAGCAAGTGCGTAGTCCAGAGCACGCTGATGCCTTGCTCGCGGCACAGGCTGCGGATGTGTTGATTCAGCGCCAGGCGACTGGCCGGGTCGAGGCCGACGCTGGCCTCGTCCAGCAGCAACAAACGCGGCTCATGCAGCAACGCCCGGGCGATTTCCACCCGGCGACGGTGGCCGCCATTCAGTTCACGCACCCGCTCACGACGGCGTTCAGTCAACGCCTGGCGCGACAGTTCGGCGTCAACCCGCAGGCCGGTCTGGCGCCGGGACATGCCGTGCAGCGCGGCGTGATAACGCAGGTTCTGTTCGACGCTGAGGTCCAGGTCCAGCGTGCTTTGCTGAAACACCACACCCAACTGTTTGAGCGCCGGGCGTGGGGCATCGCGCAACGAACAGCCGCCGACTCGTATATCGCCGCGCTGTACGTCGTAGAGCCTAGTCAGCAAGGCAATCAGCGTCGATTTCCCCGCACCGTTCGGCCCCAGCAACGCCGCAAACCGTCCCGGCACCAGGCTGAAACTCACCTGGCGCAGCGCTTCTTTTGCGCCATAAGCGAAACTCAGCTCGCTGACTTCCAGGGTGTTCATGGGGTCACCACCACGCCCCACGGATAGCGCCCGACCTTGACCGATTTGCTGACCTTGAGGCTGTCGACATCTATCACCGACACATCGCCGCTGACGCCATTGGTGGCGAGCAATTGCTTCTGATCCGGGGTGAACGACATCTGCCAGACCCGCCGGCCGACGAGCAGGTAATCCAGCACTTCGAAGGTTTTGGCATCGACCACCGCCACATGGTTGGCCGGGCCGAGGGCGACGAAGCCGTACTTGCCGTCGGCACTGAGCTTGATCCCGACAGGTTGCACCTTGTCCGGGTGCACGCCCTTGATCTGGAAGCTCACGGTCTTGAGGACCTTGCGCGTCGCCACGTCGAGAATCGTCACTGTGCCGCCGATTTCCGCCGAGGCCCACAGCTGCGAGCCGTCCGGTGAAAACTCGACGAAGCGCGGCCGCTGATCCACCTGCGTGCTGTCGGCCAGGGTCTGGGTGCTGGTGTCGATCCAGTGCAGCATGTTGGTGGTTTCGCTGGTGTTCACCGCCCATTTGCCATCGGGGCTGACGGCCATGCCTTCCGGCTCGACGCCGACGTTGATCTGGCTCAGCACCTTGGAGGTTTCGGTGTCGATCACCGTCACCAGCGCATCGTCTTCGTTGGAAACGTAGAGCCAGCGGTTATTGGGATGCAGGGCGAATTGCTCGGGGTCTTTGCCCGATGGCAATTCCTTGATGATCTTGCGCGTGGCCACGTCCATCACCTGGACCCGGTCCGAGTCGCTGGCGCAGATGTACAGCAACTTGCTGTCGTGGGACAGCAACAGACCGCGCGGGCGCTGGCCGACGGGCAGGGTGTCGGTGACTTGCAGGGTCTGCATGTCGATCAGGCTCAGGCTGTTGTCCTTTTCGTTGGAGACCCAGGCAGTGCTGGCCACGGCGTGCCCGGCGGCAAGCAGCAGGGCGCATGAGAGCAGGGTACGGCGCATGGCGGATTCCTTTTTTGTTGTTGATTTTGTGGAAAGTTGGATCAGGGAAAGCGGCAGGTCACTTCGGGCTTGTCGTAGCCCAGGCTGTCCATTTCGTTGAACGGGTGCAGGAAACCGTCCTGGGGCGAGGTGCTGACCAGTGCCCGCGGTTGCACGATGGGGATCGGTTGGCGCAACTGACCGTTCCACGGCCGAAAACTGAGCTTGCGACCTTTGAAACCGTCCAGCGGCAATTGATCGCTGATCTCCAGCGCGCGGATCGCCATCGGATCGACCTGGCGCAGTTTGCTCACGGCACTGGCGATGCTGCGCACGGCCATCCACGCGGCGAAATCCCGGTCATTCATCCAGCGCCCGGCCATGGCCTCGAAGCGTTTTTGTAGCTGCGCGGCGCCGTAGGTTTCCACGGTTTTGTGCCAGCCCACCGGGGTCAAGCCCTGAGTCCCGGCTACCGGACGCGGATACCAGGTCTGGTACGGCACGTATTCGCCGAAGTCGCCGCGTTCGTCCGCCACCAGCACCACGTCGTATTCGGCGGTCTGGGTGAACAGCGGCATGTCGGCCTGGGCGCTGCGGCGTTGATCGTTGTCGAAGCTCCAGGCTTTTTCCGCCACCAGTTTCAGGCCGAAGCGCTTGGCGGCGCGGCGCAGGGCGGCGGCATAGGCTTGATCGTCCGGGGTCGGCCCGACGATCAGCAGCGCCCGCTGCCATTTGCGCACCACCAGAAATTGCGCCAGCGCATCGGCGAGCATCGCTCGGCTCGGCAAGGTGTGCAGCACGTTCGGCAAGCAGTCGGTGGTGCGCAGGCTGTCATCCGGGCTGCCAGCGTTGAACAGCAAACTGTCGGTCAGCACCGCGCTGAGCCGACGCAGCGTTTCCACCGGCGCATTCACCACAAACAGGCGCAGGCCCTGAGCGTGCTGGGCCTTGGCGGCTTCGATCAGCGCATCCGGGGTCTCGGCGCTGGCGCTGACCAGGCTGTAGCTGTGGTTGAGAAAACGTCCGGTGCTGTTGCTGTCGGTGATCGCCAGTTCAGCGCCGCGCAGGCCGGCATCGGCGGGTTCGGGAATCACATTCGACAGCAGCGGCCCCGGATCGGGGCGATAGCCCAGGTAGCCGATCTGCACCTGCAACGGCGCATCGGCGGCCTGACTCTGGGTCGCCAGCCCGGCGGCGCAGGCAATCGCCAGCAGGTAGATCAAGGCGTAAGGGGCAAGCTGGCGCATAGGGCACTCCGTTACAGGTAGCGCCAGCATAGGAAGCCCGAGGGGCCGAGGAAATATGCAGAAAGTACCGCTAAGCCAGTACCAAGGTAGTAGCTCATCCCGGGCGGCGCGGTTTTAGCATGGGTTTCAACGGCCATCACTGAGGAGGAGATCGACCATGCGTATTCTCAAGGCGCTGCTCCTGCCGTTGCTGCTGATCCTGACCCTGATCGGCGTCGACAAACTGCACGGCCCGCGACCGACGCTGGTGCAGATGTCGCCCGCATTGCCGGGGCGCTAAGCGTGTCGGCGCTGTGGCGGATCAACCTGTGGGTCTGCGGCTTTTTCGCCCTGGTGACCCTGGCGTGCATGGCGTTGCTGGTGCATCAGGCGCTGGCGGATGTGGAGCGTGAGCTGGAATCCGCCGAAGCGGTGGTCGAGTATTTGAGTGAAACCGCCGAGCGTGACCCGGTCAGCCTTCAACCGCGCCTCACCCGCAGCTTGCGCCACGTACGGGTGCGTTGGCTGGAACCGGGCGAAGCCGCGCGGCTGCCGGTGCAGGATGGCCTGGATGCCTGGCTCGGGCGCCTGCTGTTCGCCGACGCCCGTCACAGCGCCCAGGTGCTGGATTTGAAGGATGGCCGGCGAGTGATGATTGACGTCGATCCGCGAGACGAGATCGATGAGGTCTGGGATTCGCTGCAACAAGTGCTGTTCCTCTGCGGTTTGGCGTTGCTGGTGAGTCTGTTGACCATTCGCTGGGCAGTGCGCCGGGGCATGGGCCTGCTCGACGAACTGCTCCGCGCCTTGCAACAAGTGTCCGCTGGCCAGCTCAACGTGCGGCTGCGCGGGCAAGGCGTGCCCGAGGCGCGGCAACTGGCGACCCACTTCAATCGCATGACCGGCGCGCTGGAACAGGCCCGCGCCGACAACACCCGACTCACCCAAACCTTGCTCGCGGTGCAGGAGCAGGAACGCACGCATTTGGCGCAGACCCTGCACGATGACCTCGGTCAGTACCTGGCCGGGATTCGTGCGCAAGCCTGTTTGTTGCGTCTGGTGGCGGATCAGCCAGACACCGTCGAACGCACGGTGCGCGAGCTGGAGCATAACTGCGAGCATCTGCAACAGGGTTTCCGCGCGCTGGTGCACGACTTGTACCCGGTGGTGCTGCAACACCTGCCGTTGTCCGACGCCTTCGGTTTGCTGGTGGAACAATGGCAGGGCCGCCAGGGCATCGATTGCCAATTGCGGGTCAGCGCGCAATTACCGGCGTTGTCGGGGCCGAACAAAACCCATTTGTATCGCCTGCTGCAGGAAGCCTTGACCAACATCGCCCGCCACGCGGAGGCCAGTCAGGTGCGGGTTCGATTGCAGCATCGTGGCGGGCGCTTGCGATTGCTGATCCGCGATAACGGGCGCGGTGCCGCCCAGCCGCAACGGCCGGGCGTGGGGCTGTACTCGATGTTCGAACGCGCCCGCAGCCTCGGCGGCGAACTGCGGATCATCAGCCACCCCGGCGCCGGTTGGGCGCTGGCCTTGAGCATGCCTTTGGAGGCGTCATGAATATTCTGCTGGTCGACGACCATGCGGTGGTCCGTCAGGGCTACGCCAGTTTGTTGCGGGCGCTGCTGCCGGCGATGGAAGTGCGCGAAGCTGCCACCGGCGAAGAAGCGCTGATCCGGGTTCAGGAAGCGGTGCCGAACCTGGTGATCATGGATTTCGGTTTGCCGGGGATCAGCGGGTTAGAAACGACCCGACGATTATGTCAGCGCTTGCCGCAACTGCGCGTGCTGTTTTTCAGCATGCACGATGAATTGCCGCTGGTGCGTCAGGCGCTGGAGGCGGGGGCTTCGGGCTATCTGACCAAAAGCTCGGCACCGGAAGTGTTGATCGAAGCGGTACGGCGGATCCTCGCCGGGCATGCCTATATCGAGCAGCCGCTGGCCACTCAACTGGCGTGCCACCCGCAACAGGACGCCAGCGATCCGCGTTTGCAAAGCATGACTCAGCGCGAACTGGAGATATTCGTGATGCTCGCCAAAGGCACCCCGGCACGGTTGATTGCCGAGCAGCTGAATATCAGCAGCAAGACGGTTTCCAATCACCTGACGTTGTTGAAGAGCAAGTTGCAAGTGACGTCGCATACGGAGCTGGTGCATTTGGGGATTGATATGGGGGTGGTGCGTAAGGCGGGTTAGTTCAATCACCGCAAGCCCCTGTGGGAGCGAGCCTGCTCGCGAAGGCGTCGCTACATTCAACCTTTCCGTCGACTGTTACACCGCTTTCGCGAGCAGGCTCGCTCCCACAGGGTTATGTATCAACCGGGGGATTGGGATGTTGATCGTTCCTACGCTCTGCGTGGGAACGATCAGTTCACGGCTCATTTGTCCCAAGTGGTCGGGCATCCCGTGCACCCCTCCATATTCGCATCCTGAAAATTCGCATAATGCTGCCGCGCGCCGCTGAGGTTCGCCTGTTCCAGGTTGCTCTCACCAAACTTGGCTTCCTGCAAATTGGCATCGCTGAGATCGACGCCCTTGAGGTCGGCCTTGCTCAGCCAGGTCATTTCCAGGTCGGCGGCGCGCAGGTTGGCGTTGTGCAGTCTGGCCCCGGAGAGTCGGGCGAATTGCAGGTAGGCGGCGCTGAGGTTGGCGTTTTCGAATTGCGCGCCTTGGGCGAACAGGCCCCAACCCTGGATCGCCATCAGTGTCGCGCCGGTGAAGTCGGCAAGGCGCAGGTTGCTTTGTTGCAGGCTGGCGCGAGTCAGGTTGGCGCCTTGCAGTTGGGCTTTTTCCAGGTTGGCGAGGTCGAGGCGGGCGTGGCGCAAGTCGGCATCGCGCAGGTCGGCGCCGCTGAGGTTCATGCTGCGCAGGTCCTGATTGCTCAGGTTCGCGCCCTTGAGATTCGCGCCAGGGCATTGGCTGTGCTCGGCGAGGGTGCAGCCGTTGATGATGAGAGGGCCGTCGTCGCCGTCGTCGGCGTAAGCGAGGGGAAGGGTCAAGAGCAGCAATAAAGGCAGATATCTCATCACGAAACCTCTAAGTGGGTATCGGTACGGCTTCACGTAGCAGCTGTCGAGTGAAACGAGGCTGCGTCGACGGTGTGCCTGACACACCGCTAACGCAGCCTCGCCGGGGCTCGACAGCTGCTACGTGAGTCGTATCGGCAAGGTTGGCGGCGTTACTTCTGAGCGGTCTTGTTATCCCAACTCGGAATCTTGAACACCCAGAACGACCCGCCTTGAGCCACCGGTTTGGTCAGTTCCGCCATATCACCACCCCACAGAGGCACCGCGCCGCCGTAGCCAACGGTCACGCCGACGTATTGCTCGCCATCCTGTTCCCAGGTGATCGGCGGCGAGACGATGCCGCTGCCGGTCTGGAATTTCCACAGTTCCTCGCCGGTCTTCGCATCGAACGCCTTGAAGAAACCATCGCCGGTCCCGGTGAATACCAGATTGCCCTTGGTCGCCAGTACACCGGCCCACAACGGCAAGTGTTCCTTGTGCTCCCACACCACTTTGCCGGTGGTCGGGTTCATCGCGCGCAAGGTGCCGACGTGATCGTCGTACATGCGCTTGATGCGGAAACCCATGCCCAGATACGCCGAGCCTTTCTTGTAGTTGACCTCTTCGGTCCAGTATTCCTCTTTCCACTGGTTGCCCGGGATGTAGAACAGCCCGGTGTCCTGGCTGTAAGCCATCGGGTTCCAGTTCTTGCCACCGAGGAACGGCGGCGAGACTTCCACGGATTTGCCCTTGGTTTCCCCCGGCAGCGGTTTGGCCGGACGCTGGCCTGGATTTTCCACCGGTCTGCCGGTCTTCAAGTCGATGTGGCTGGCCCAACTGATGTTGTCGACGAAGGGGAAGGCGTTCTGCAATTTGCCGTTGTTGCGGTCCACCACGTAGAAGAAGCCATTGCGGTCGGCGTGGCCGGTGGCCTTGGTCACTTTGCCTTCCTTGTCCTTGTAGTCGAACAGCACCAGCTCGTTGTTGCCGGAGAAATCCCAGGCGTCGTTCGGGGTGTGCTGGTAGAACCATTTCACCTCGCCGGTGCTCGGATCGACGCCGACCTGGCCCGAGGTGTAGAGGCTGTCGAAATCGTGTGGGTTGCCGTCCTTGGAGGTGCGCGCCCAGGTGTTCCACGGGCCGGGGTTGCCGGCGCCGACGATGATGGTGTTGGTTTCCGGATCGAAGCTCGCACTCTGCCAAGGCGCGCCGCCGCCGTGGCTCCACGCTTCGACCTTGCCGGTTTCGGTGGTCGGGTCATTCGGCCACGACGGCGCTTTCACGTCGCCGGTGGTGGTGCTGTCCTTGCCGTTCAAACGGCCCATATGACCTTCGACGAAGGGCCGCATCCAGACTTCTTCGCCAGTGTCCGGATCCCGCGCAAACAACTGGCCGACCACGCCGAATTCGTCCCCGGAACTGCCGTGGATCAACAGCACCTTGCCGGTGACTTTGTCTTTGATCAGCACCGGCGCGCCGGTCATGGTGTAGCCGGCGGCGTGGTCACCGAATTTCTTGTTCCACACCACTTTGCCGGTGTTCTTGTCGAGGGCGATCAGCCGCGCATCGAGGGTGCCGAAGTAGATCTTGTCGCCATAGATTGCCGCCCCGCGATTGACCACGTCGCAGCACGGGCGAATGTTGTCCGGCAGACGATGGTTGTAGGTCCACAGGCGCTTGCCGGTCTTGGCGTCGAGGGCAAATACCCGAGAGTAGGAACCGGTGACGTAGACCACGCCGTCGCTGACGATGGCCTGGGATTCCTGGCCGCGTTGCTTCTCATCGCCGAACGAGTAGGACCAGGCCGGCGTCAGCTTGAACACGTTCTTGTGGTTGACCTGGGCCAGCGGACTCCAGCGCTGGGCGTTGGTGCCCATGCCGTATTGCAGCACGTCCTTGGTGGTCAGGTGATCGTTGGCGATGTCTTCCCAACTGACGTTGTGCGTGGCGGCGACCGGTTCGCTCGCGGCATGGCCGGCAGCGCTCAGGGACAGGCTGCCCACCAGCAGAAAAGCCTGCACGGCGATAGACAGGGGGGAAAGGGCGGGTAGCGATCTTATTGTCATGGTTGCAGTTCCCAGTGGAGGTTTTGGCCTGCACAGGGTGGTGCGCCGGGCGGCTGGGCGGATACGGAAAAAGTCCCGCTGTTGCCGGGAAGACTTCCCAAACCGCACCTGATTTGGGTGTGCGCCACAAGCCCTACTACCAAGGTACTGGGCGGCGGCCACCAAAGCAGCATGGGGTTGCGGCGAAGTGCTTCCTAAGATGGTTGCCATAGCCTCTTCACAGAGGTTTTGCGTGCAATCCTGAGGGCATAACAATGACAACAAAACGCAACGCCTTGCTGGTTGCCGGGCTGCTGGCCGGTTTTATCAGCGCAGGTTCGGTCTGGGCCCATGGCAACGTGGTGCCGCAAGCGGTGGCAACTCCGGGCCTGACCCCGATCAAGGACGCCGGTGTGCCGCTGGATGCCGATGGCTGGGCGTCAGTCAACCCGTATCGCACCTCGCCGCAACACGATAAAGCGGTGGAAATCGGCTCGTCCGCCTACAACCAGAACTGCGCGGCCTGCCATGGCCTGGAAGCCAAGTCCGGTGGCATCGCTCCCGACTTGCGCATGCTCGATGTCGGCGATGCCGGTGATGAATGGTTCGTCGAACGGGTCCGTCACGGCGCGGTGCGCGATGGCCGGGTCTACATGCCGAAGATGGCCGATTACCTGAGTCAGGAAGCCCTGTGGGCGGTGCGTACTTACCTGGACAGCGTGCACGTCGAGGAGTAATCCATGCGCCTGCTCGCTGTGTTGATCAGTGCTGTGTTGCTGTGCTGCCAGGTGGCGCAGGCGCAGGTCCGTACCTATGACCAAATGATCGCCGACGGAGAGCTGAAAGTCGCGGTGTACAAGGATTTCGCCCCCTACAGTTTCGAGGATGCCGATCAGGCTCGGGGCGTTGATGTCGATCTGGCGCAAGCCTTGGCCACGGCGCTGGGCGTGAAGCTCAAACTGATCTGGGCGCCGGCCGGCGAGAAGCTCGACGACGACCTGCGTGATTACATCTGGCGCAGCAGCCAGTTGCACAATCAGCAACTGGCTGACCTGATGATGCGCGTGCCGTATGACCGCGATTACTCACAAAAGCGCAACGAACTCGGTGAGCTGGAAAACGATCACGTGGTGATGTTCGGCCCGTACCAGAACGAACAATGGCAAGTCGCGTTTGACCGCCGTCGGCTGGAGTCGGTGGGCAGCGTCGCGGTGTTCGAGCAGCACCCGATCGGCGTCGAAGTCGACAGCGTGCCGTCGTTCTACCTGACCTCGGTGTTCAATGGCATGCTCGCCGCCAAGACCCACCACTATCCCGGCGTGCCCCAGGCCTTTGCGGCGATGAAGGCCGGTGAAGTCGATGCGGTGATGGCGATGCGCGGCGAAGTCGATTGGCAAGTGCATGAAGCCCACGACCCGCAAGTGGCACTCGCGGAGAACGCCTACCCGAACATGGGCAAGCAACGCTGGGAAATCGGCATGGCGGTGCATGAAAGCAATCGGCAATTGTCGTATGCCGTGGAAGAGGCGCTCGAAGCGTTGATCCGCGAAGGCAAAGTGCAAGCGATTTACGCCGGTTACGGCCTGCAATACGAAGTGCCGGAGATGTACCAATAGTGAACTGGCGAGCGAGTTGCCTGCTGGCCTGCTGGCTGCCGATGGCCGCCCATGCAGCGGAGATCGATCCGGGTAAAGACCCGGTGCCGTCGGTGATGTGGGCGTTCTATCACAAGCAAATGCTCGGCGACGCACCGTTCGTGTTCGATCAGCGGGTCAAGCTGCTGGCGCCGCCGTTCGCTGAAGATGCGCGTCAGGTGCCGCTGGAAATCGACGCCCGGGCGTTCAAGGGCGAAGTGGTAAAAATCCTTGCCTGGGCCGAACTCAACCCGCTGCCGAAAATCGTCGATTTCCAACCGCTGGAGCGGGTGTTGCCGTGGCTGTCGATCCGCATCCGCATCGAACAGGCCACGCCATTGCGCGCAGCGGTGCTGACCCGCGACGGGGTGTGGCACGTCGGCTCGACCCTGATCGATGCGGCGGGCGGCGGTTGCACGGCGCCGAGCGTGGTGCGCACCCAGCCGGGTTGGGAAGAACACATCGGCGAAGTGCTCGGCGGGCGTTATCCCCGTGGTGAATTCAGCCGCGTGCGCTTGCAGGTAGCGCATCCGATGGACAACGGCATGGTCAGCGGCATCCCGGAATTCTTTATCAACCACGCCGAACTGCGGGATCAGAACGATCAACTGCTGGCGCGTCTGGAGCTGTTTCCCGCCGTCAGCGAAAACCCCAACCTGACCTTCGACATCGAAGGGCCAGGGCAGACGCGCCTGTTGTTGCGCGACAACAGCGGCAATCAATTCGATGCGGCGATACCCTGACCCAAAGGAGCGCGTCATGCGTTGGATGTGGCTGTTGTTGATCGGTTTGAGCCTGCCGGCCCTGGCGGAGCTGGAATACTCGCTCACGCCCCGGCTGATCGCCGCCGACACCTGGCTGCTGGAAGGCAGCACCGATAACTTCGCCAAGACCAATGGCGGCAATATCGTCAACACCGGGTTCATCGTCACCGAGCGCGGGGTGGTGGTGATCGACACCGGGCCGTCGAAACGCTACGGCGAAGCGCTGCGCAAGGCGATTGCGGCGGTCACCGACAAACCGGTGATCGAGGTGCTGCTGACCCACCATCACCCCGACCATGCGCTGGGCAATCAGGCCTTCACCGATGTGCCGATCGGCGCGCTGGCCGGCACCACCGAGTTGTTGCATCAGCAGGGCGATGCGATGGCGGAGAACATGTACCGCCTGGTGGGCGACTGGATGCGCGGCACCGAAGTGGTGTTGCCCACCGAGACGCTGACACCGGGCGTGCGAAGTTTTGGGAACCACGATTTGCGCCTGCTAAGCCTGGGTGGGCATACGGGCGCGGATCTGGCTATTCTCGACCAGCAAACCGGCGTGCTGTTTGCCGGGGATCTGGTGTTTTATCAACGGGCCCTGACCACCCCGAACAGCCCCGGGCTGGCGGTGTGGCTGGCGGACATCGCGACCCTGCAAGGCTTGCCCTGGATCCTGATCGTGCCGGGCCACGGGCCGGTGGCCACGGATGCCAAACCCTTCGAGCAAATGCGTGACTACCTGACCTGGCTGGATCAGCTGCTGCGCGACGGCGCCGCGAATGGCAGCGACATGGCGGAGATGATCCGCAGCCCGATTCCCGAGCGTTTTGGCGGGATCAGCCTGAGTCGGTATGAGCTGATTCGCAGTGTCAGCCATCTGTATCCGCGTTACGAACGCGCAAAAATGACCCGTGTCGATTCCACCGCGACCCAATGACCCAGCGGCGCAACCCTTGTAGCAGCTGGCGAAGCCTGCGTTCGGCTGCGCAGCAGTCGTAAACCCGACTTGCACGGTTTGCCTGATGCACCGCGAACTCTGATTTCACGACTGCTGCGCAGCCGAACGCAGGCTTCGCCAGCTGCTACAGGTCGAGGTGAGTCTGAGGGGGTGGCATCATCCGACCCCGTACTAAGGAACTAGCAATCTCAACACTGCGGGCAATTGTTGCAGAGGCGGCGGCGCCCAAGAATCTGCACCAGACCGGGAAAATTTCCCGGGTATAACAAAAACCGCAGAGGTAGCCGTCATGACCCAACCCGCACGTCGCCAACCCTTCGTCTTGAGCGTGCTGCTCAGTGCCATGCTGTTGTCCGGCTCGGCATTGGCCGCCGTCACTGACCAGGACATTCTCCAGGACCCCAAGAACCCGGAGCAGATCGTCACCAACGGTCTGGGCGTCCAGGGTCAGCGCTACAGCCCGCTGGACACCCTCAACGTCGACAACGTCAAGGACCTGCGGCCGGTCTGGGCGTTTTCCTTCGGCGGTGAAAAACAACGCGGCCAGCAAGCGCAGCCGATGATCAAGGACGGCGTGATGTACATGACCGGTTCCTACTCGCGGGTGTTCGCGGTGGACGCGCGCACCGGCAAGAAACTCTGGCAATACGACGCGCGCCTGCCGGATGACATCCGTCCGTGCTGCGACGTGATCAACCGTGGCGTGGCGCTGTACGGCGACCTGGTGTTCTTCGGCACCCTCGACGCCAAGCTCGTGGCCCTGAACAAAGACACCGGCAAAGTGGTGTGGAGCAAGCAGGTAGCCGATCACAAGGAAGGCTATTCGATCAGCGCCGCGCCGTTGGTGATCAACGGAAAACTGATTACTGGCGTGGCCGGTGGCGAGTTCGGTGTGGTCGGCAAGATCTCCGCCTATGACCCGAAAAACGGCGAGCTGCTGTGGACCCGGCCAACGGTCGAAGGCCACATGGGCTACGTCTACAAGGACGGCAAAGCTGTAGAGAACGGCATCTCTGGCGGCGAAGCGGGCAAGACCTGGCCCGGCGATTTGTGGAAAACCGGTGGCGCCGCGCCTTGGCTCGGCGGTTACTACGACCCGGAAACCAATCTGCTGCTGTTCGGCACCGGCAACCCGGCGCCGTGGAACTCGCACCTGCGTCCGGGCGACAACCTCTACTCCTCGTCGCGCCTGGCGCTGAACCCGGACGACGGCACGATCAAATGGCACTTCCAGAGCACGCCCCACGACGGTTGGGACTATGACGGCGTGAATGAGCTGGTCTCGTTCAACTACACCGAGGGCGGCAAGGAAATCAAAGCCGCCGCTACCGCTGACCGCAACGGCTTCTTCTACGTGCTGGACCGCACCAACGGCAAGTTCATCCGTGGCTTCCCGTTCGTGGACAAGATCACCTGGGCCACCGGCCTGGATAAGGATGGCCGGCCGATCTACAACGAAGCCAGCCGTCCCGGCGCGCCCGGCTCTGAAGCCAAGGGCAGTTCTGTATTCGTAGCCCCGGCGTTCCTCGGCGCGAAAAACTGGATGCCGATGGCCTACAACAAGGACACCAAGCTGTTCTACGTGCCGTCCAACGAGTGGGGCATGGACATCTGGAACGAAGGCATCGCCTACAAGAAAGGCGCGGCGTTCCTCGGGGCCGGGTTCACCATCAAACCGTTGAACGAAGACTACATCGGGGTGCTGCGCGCCATCGATCCGGTCACTGGTAAGGAAGTCTGGCGCCACAAGAACTATGCGCCGCTGTGGGGCGGCGTGCTGACCACCAAGGGCAACCTGGTGTTCACCGGCACGCCCGAAGGTTTCCTCCAGGCGTTCAATGCCAAGACCGGCGAGAAAGTCTGGGAATTCCAGACCGGCTCCGGCGTGCTTGGCTCGCCTGTGACTTGGGAGATGGACGGCGAACAGTACGTCTCGGTGCTCTCCGGCTGGGGCGGCGCGGTGCCGCTGTGGGGCGGCGAAGTGGCCAAGCGCATCAAGGACTTCAACCAGGGCGGCATGCTCTGGACCTTCAAATTGCCGAAAGACCTGGTAGTGGCCAAACACTAAAACCCAACTCCACTGCAATTCCCCCTGTGGGAGCGAGCCTGCTCGCGAAGGCGATCTGACATTCAACATCATTGTTGTATGTGCTGGCCCTTTCGCGAGCAAGCTCGCTCCCACAGGGTTATTTGTCACAGGGGGATTTGCGCCAGACCTACTACCAAATAACGAGATCCCCCCTGCCAACGGCGCATTCGTCTGGCGCGCGGGGCTCTCTACTATCGGTGCATCGCCTGTTTGCACGACAGGCATCGACCCAGACAGAGGCCCACCATGATCTACGCACAACCTGGCACACCCGGCGCCGTCGTTTGCTTCAAACCGCGCTACGGCAATTTCATCGGTGGCGAATTCGTGCCGCCGGTCAATGGCGAGTACTTCACCAACACCTCGCCGGTCAACGGTGAAGTGATCGCCGAGTTCCCGCGCTCCAGCGCCGCCGACATCGACAAAGCCCTCGACGCCGCCCACGCCGCTGCCGATGCCTGGGGCAAGACCTCGGCCCAGGATCGCTCCCTGGTGCTGCTGAAAATCGCCGACCGTATCGAACAAAACCTGGAAATCCTCGCCGTCGCCGAAACCTGGGACAACGGCAAAGCCGTGCGCGAAACCCTCAACGCCGACGTACCGCTGGCCGCCGACCATTTCCGTTACTTCGCCGGCTGCATCCGCGCGCAAGAGGGCGGCGCCGCCGAGATCAACGAGCTGACCACCGCCTATCACTTCCACGAGCCGTTGGGCGTGGTCGGGCAGATCATCCCGTGGAACTTCCCGCTGTTGATGGCCGCGTGGAAACTTGCCCCGGCCCTGGCCGCCGGCAACTGCGTGGTGCTCAAACCTGCTGAGCAAACGCCGCTGTCGATCATGATTTTCGCCGAGCTGATCGCTGATTTAATTCCGGCCGGCGTGCTCAACATCGTGCAAGGTTTCGGCCGCGAAGCCGGTGAAGCGTTGGCCACCAGCAAGCGCATCGCCAAGATCGCTTTCACCGGTTCCACCCCAGTGGGCGCGCATATCATGCATTGCGCCGCCGAGAACATCATTCCGAGCACCGTGGAACTGGGCGGCAAGTCGCCGAACATCTTCTTCGAAGACATCATGAACGCCGAGCCGCAGTTCATCGAAAAAGCCGCCGAAGGCCTGGTGCTGGCGTTCTTCAACCAGGGCGAAGTCTGCACCTGTCCGTCCCGGGCGCTGGTACAGGAGTCGATCTACGACGACTTCATGAAAGTGGTGATGCAGAAGATCGTCAAGATCAAGCGCGGCAACCCGCTGGACACTGAAACCATGGTCGGCGCCCAGGCGTCCGAGCAGCAATATGACAAGATCCTCTCGTACCTGAAAATCGCCCAGGAGGAGGGCGCGGAGCTGCTCACTGGCGGCGCGGCGGAACGCCTTGAGGGCGACTTGTCGACGGGTTATTACATCCAGCCGACCCTGCTCAAGGGCCACAACAAAATGCGCGTGTTCCAGGAAGAAATCTTCGGTCCGGTGGTGGGCATCACCACCTTCAAAGACGAAGCTGAAGCCCTGGCGATTGCCAACGACAGCGAGTTCGGCCTCGGCGCCGGCCTGTGGACCCGCGACATCAACCGCGCCTACCGCATGGGCCGGGCGATCAAGGCCGGGCGCGTGTGGACCAACTGCTACCACCTGTACCCGGCTCACGCCGCGTTCGGTGGCTACAAGAAATCCGGCGTTGGCCGTGAAAACCACAAGATGATGCTCGACCATTACCAACAGACCAAAAACCTGCTGGTGAGCTACGACATCAACCCGATGGGGTTCTTCTAACCCGACACGAGACCGTGTGATGGCCTTCGCGGGCAAGCCTCGCTCCTACAGATCACCTCAATCTGTAGGAGCGAGGCTTGCCCGCGAATGGTTGTGCCTGACACCCCGCAACACCCCCTACCAACGCACGCCGCCACCTCCTTCGAAAGTAGCATTCGGGCCCTTGGCGCGGCGTGCATTAATGGCTTTACCGGAATTGCCCGGCACAAGAAGAGGATTGACCCATGTGGACTAAACCCGCGTTTACCGATCTGCGTATTGGCTTCGAAGTGACGATGTATTTCGCCAACCGTTGATTGATCACCCGGCCAGCCGCAGCGTTGGCCGGGCCTGCCTTCTGGAGCATTGCTCATGCACATCCGGGTTCTCGGTTCCGCCGCTGGTGGCGGTTTCCCGCAATGGAACTGCAACTGTCGCCAGTGCACCGGCGTGCGCAACGGCAGCCTGCGCACACAACGCCGCACGCAGTCGTCGATTGCGGTCAGCGACAACGGCGTGGACTGGGTGCTGTGCAATGCTTCACCGGACATTCGTGCGCAACTGGAAAGCTTCCCGGCGCTGCAACCGGCGCGCCGATTGCGCGATACCGCCATCGCCGGAGTGATCCTGCTGGACAGCCAGATCGACCATTGCACCGGCCTGTTGAGCCTGCGCGAAGGCTGCCCGCATGACGTATGGTGCACTGAGCGGGTGCATGAGGATTTGAGCAGCGGTTTTCCGTTGTTCAACATGCTCAAACACTGGAACGGCGGCTTGCAGTGGCAACCGATCGGACTGGCGCGTGAGCCGTTCAGCATCGCGGCTTGCGCGCACCTGCAATTTCACGCGATCCCCCTGGTTAGCAACGCACCGCCGTACTCGCCCAACCGTGGCAACCCGCAGCCGGGCGACACCATCGGCCTGTTTATCGAAGACCTGCGCACTGGCGCCTCGGTGTTCTATGCGCCGGGGCTGGGGCAAGTCGACGCAGAAGTCTTGAACTGGATGCAGCGCGCCGATTGCCTGCTGCTGGACGGTACGTTATGGCGCGACGACGAGATGCGCGTGTGTGAAGTCGGGCAGAGCCTGGGCAGTGAAATGGGGCATCTGCCGCAAAGCGGACCTGGCGGGATGCTCGAAGTGCTGGAAGGTTTTGGGCGTCAGCGCAAGGTGCTGATCCACATTAACAACACCAATCCGATCCTGGATGAAGACTCGGCTGAGCGGGCGTTGCTGGAGCGGCGGGGGATCGAAGTGGCGTTTGATGGCATGAGTATTGAGTTGTAGCGGATGGCCTCTTCGCGGGCAAGCCTCGCTCCTACAGGACATCGTCGTACGCGAATTTCATGGTTGACCGACGTGACGTCGTCGTACGCGAATTTCGTGGCGTACACACATCCCTTGTAGGAGCGAGGCTTGCCCGCGAAGGCGCCAGACCAGACACCGCAAAACGCCCAGGAGAACCACTTTGACCACCCCCCCAATGTCCCCCAGCGAATTCGAAGCCGCCCTGCGCGCCAAAGGCGCCTATTACCACATCCATCACCCGTTCCACCAAGCCATGTACGCCGGCCGCGCCAGTCGCGAGCAGATTCAGGGCTGGGTCGCCAATCGCTTCTATTACCAGGTCAACATCCCGCTCAAGGACGCCGCGATCCTCGCTAACTGCCCGGACCGCGACGTGCGCCGGGAATGGGTGCAACGGATTCTCGACCACGACGGCGCGCCCGGCAGCGAAGGCGGGATCGAAGCGTGGCTGCGCCTGGGCGAAGCGGTGGGGCTCGACCGCGAACAAATCCTCTCCCAGGAACTGGTGCTGCCCGGCGTGCGTTTCGCCGTGGACGCCTACGTCAATTTCGCCCGTCGCGCCTGCTGGCAGGAAGCGGCCAGCAGCTCGTTGACCGAACTGTTCGCCCCACACATCCACCAATCCCGCCTCGACGCCTGGCCGACTCATTACCCATGGATCGACGTCAGTGGCTACGACTATTTCCGCACGCGTCTGAGTCAGGCGCGGCGCGATGTCGAGCACGGTTTGCGCATCACCCTGGCGCATTACGTCACCCTCGAAAGTCAGCAACGGATGCTGGAAATCCTCCAGTTCAAACTCGATGTGCTGTGGAGCATGCTCGATGCGATGAGCATGGCCTACGAGCTGGAACGCCCGCCGTACCACAGCGTCACCCGCGAAAACGTCTGGCACCGGGGGATTGCCCTGTGAGCCTGATCAGCCGCGAACAGTTACCGGCCTTGCGCCAGGGTTTTCGCCTGCAATGGGAACCCCGGCAGGATTGCCACGTGCTGCTGTACCCCGAAGGCATGATCAAACTCAACGCCAGTGCCGGGCAGATCCTCGATCTGGTGGATGGCAAACGCAGTGTGGCGGCGATTATCAATTTGCTGTGCGCGAGCTTCCCCGGTGTATCGGACATCGACGAGGACGTGTTGGCGTTTCTGGAGGTGGCCCGTGCGCAATTCTGGATCGAGTGATGCGCCACCGGGGCCGCCGCTGTGGCTGCTGGCGGAACTGACCTATCGCTGCCCGCTGCAATGCCCGTATTGTTCCAATCCGCTGGATTTCGCCCAGTCAGGTGAGGAACTGAGCACCGAAGAATGGATTCGCGTGTTCCGCGAAGCGCGGGACATGGGCGCCGCGCAACTGGGATTCTCCGGTGGCGAACCCTTGGTGCGTCAGGACCTCGCCGAGCTGATCAAGGCTGCGCGGGACATGGGTTATTACACCAACCTGATCACCTCCGGCATCGGCCTGACCGAGCAAAAGGTCCGCGACTTCAAGGTCGCCGGGCTCGACCATATTCAGATCAGTTTCCAGGCCGCCGACGAAGCGGTGAACAACATGCTCGCCGGTTCGCGCAAGGCCTTCGCCCAGAAACTCGCAATGGCTCGCGCCGTGAAAGCCCAGGGCTACCCGATGGTGCTGAACTTCGTCACCCACCGGCACAACATTGACCGGATCGACCGCATCATCGACTTGTGCCTGGAGCTGGAGGCGGACTTCGTCGAGCTGGCCACGTGTCAGTTCTACGGCTGGGCCGAGCTCAACCGCGTCGGGCTGTTGCCGACCCGCGATCAGTTGCAGCGCGCCGAGCGTATTACAAACGAGTACCGCGAACGGCTTGAGGCCCAGGGGCACCCGTGCAAGCTGATTTTCGTCACTCCGGACTATTACGAAGAACGCCCGAAAACCTGCATGAACGGCTGGGCCAACCTGTTTCTCGACATCACCCCGGACGGCACCGCATTGCCGTGCCACAGCGCCCGACAGCTGCCGGTGCAGTTTCCCAATGTGCGCGAGCACAGCATCGAACACATCTGGACCGATTCGTTCGGGTTCAACCGTTTTCGCGGTGACGACTGGATGAAGGAGCCGTGCCGTTCCTGCGATGAAAAGCACAAAGACTTGGGCGGTTGCCGCTGCCAGGCGTTCATGCTGACCGGCGATGCCGAAAACGCCGACCCGGTGTGCAGCAAGTCGCCGCACCACGGGGTGATCCTCAAGGCCCGGGATGAAGCCGATGCGCCGGGGCAGGGCATGGAACACCTGACGTTGCGCAATGAAAAGGCTTCGCGGCTGATCTATCGCGGATAAAGCATCAAACGCAAAACCCCTGTGGGAGCGAGCCTGTGTGGCGAGGGGGCTTGCCCCCTCGCCACACAGGCTCGCTCCCACAGGAGACCAGCGGTGGATTCAAGATCGTGCTACCCATTGGTCTGATTGCATTCGCAGCCGGATGCTTTAGTGTGGATCTACCTTCCAAAACAATAAAAACAGGCTTTCCAATGAGCCAGAATCTCAGCCAGTTGCGTAAATTCGTTTCGCCTGAAATCATTTTTGGTGCCGGTTGCCGGCACAACGTCGGCAATTACGCCAAGACCTTCGGCGCCCGCAAGGTGCTGGTGGTCAGCGATCCCGGGGTGATTGCCGCCGGATGGGTCGCGGACGTCGAGGCCAGCCTGCAAGCCCAGGGCATCGATTACTTCCTGTATAGCGATGTCTCGCCCAACCCTCGGGTCGAAGAGGTCATGCTCGGCGCCGAGTTGTACAAGGAAAATCACTGCGATGTGATCGTGGCAATCGGCGGCGGCAGCCCGATGGATTGCGGCAAAGGCATCGGCATCGTCGTGGCCCACGGGCGCAACATTCTGGAATTCGAGGGCGTGGACACCATCCGCGTGCCGAGCCCGCCGCTGATCCTGATCCCGACCACTGCCGGCACCTCGGCGGACGTCTCGCAATTCGTGATCATTTCCAACCAGCAAGAACGCATGAAGTTCTCCATCGTCAGCAAAGCCGTGGTTCCCGACGTGTCGCTGATCGACCCGGAAACCACCCTGAGCATGGACCCGTTCCTGGCGGCTTGTACCGGCATCGACGCGTTGGTGCACGCCATCGAAGCTTTCGTCTCCACCGGTCACGGGCCGCTGACCGACCCGCATGCACTGGAAGCAATGCGCCTGATCAATGGCAACCTGGTGCAGATGATCGCCAACCCGACGGACATCGCCCTGCGTGAGAAAATCATGCTCGGCAGCATGCAGGCCGGGCTGGCGTTCTCCAACGCGATCCTTGGCGCGGTGCACGCGATGTCCCACAGCCTCGGCGGCTTTCTCGACTTGCCCCACGGCCTGTGCAACGCGGTGCTGGTGGAACATGTGGTGGCGTTCAACTACAACTCGGCGCCAGATCGCTTCAAGGTGATCGCCGAGACCTTCGGCATCGATTGCCGGGGCCTGAATCACCGGCAGATTTGCGGGCGCCTGGTGGAACACCTGATCGCGTTGAAACACGCGATCGGCTTCCACGAAACCCTGGGCCTGCACGGGGTCAGCATGGCGGACATTCCGTTCCTGTCGCAGCACGCGATGCACGACCCGTGCATCCTGACCAACCCGCGCGAGTCCAGTCAGCGAGATGTCGAGGTCGTCTATGGCGAAGCCCTCTGACGAGCAGCAACGGGCGCTCGCCGGACTGCTGGGATTAGGCAGCCACTCGGCGCGCAAGAGCCACTACCCGGAGCTCAACGCGCGCCTCGACGAGCTCGAAGCCGAACGCAATCGCTATAAATGGCTGTTCGAAAACGCGGTGCACGGGATCTTCCAGGCCAGCCTGTTGGAAGGCATGCGCGCCGCCAACCCGGCACTGGCGCGGATGCTTGGCTATGACAATCCGCAGGAGGTGCTGTTTTCCCTGGCAGACCTGGCCAGCAACCTGTTTGTCGGCGGTGCGAAGGAGCTGGAACGCATCGGCGAAATCCTCAAGACCGAGCGCAGCCTGCACGGCTATGAAACCCAGTTGCGGCGCAAGGACGGCAGCAGCCTCGACGTGCTGATGAACCTGTTGCTCAAGCCTGATCAGGAAGGGCTGGTGGAAGGCTTTGTCGCAGACATCACCGAACGCAAACTCGCCCAGCAACGCTTGCAACAACTCAACGACGAGCTGGAACAGCGGGTCACCGCGCGCACCGACGAATTGCTCGAAGCCAACCGCAACCTGCAACAGCAGATCACCCAGCGTAAACAGATCGCCCAGGCCCTGCGCGATGCCCGGGATGCCGCCGAGGCGGCGAATCGAAGCAAGGACAAATACCTCGCCGCCGCCAGCCACGACCTGCTGCAACCGCTCAATGCCGCGCGGTTGCTGATCTCAACCCTGCGCGAGCGCAAGTTGCCCGATGTCGAGCAGGTACTGGTGGAGCGCACGCATCAGGCGCTCGAGGGCGCCGAGGATTTGCTCACGGATTTGCTGGATATCTCGCGTCTCGATCAGGCGGCGGTGAAGCCAGACGTCGCGCTGTACCGCCTCGATGAATTGCTCGCGCCACTGGTCTCGGAATTCCAGTCGGTGGCCGAGGCGGCGGGGTTGAACCTGCGGGTGCACATGGGCGATTTTGCGATCAGCACTGACCTGCGCCTGATGACGCGAATCTTGCGCAACTTCCTCAGCAACGCCTGCCGCTACACCGACGAGGGCTGCATCCTGCTCGGGGCGCGTCGTCGGGGCGATAACCTGCGTCTGGAAGTCTGGGACACCGGGCGCGGGATCGCGGCGGATCGGCTGGATTCGATCTTCCTGGAGTTCAATCAACTGGACGTTGGCCGCGCCGCTGACCGCAAAGGCGTGGGCCTCGGCCTGGCGATTGTCGAACGTATCGCGAAGATTCTCGGCTACCGGATTCAGGTGCGTTCTTGGCCGGGACGCGGGTCGGTGTTCAGCATCGACGTGCCGATATCCCATGAAGTGCCGCTGCCGATCAGCCTCGCTGCGCCGCAACCGGGCACCGGTAATCCGTTGCCGGGCCGCCGTTTGCTGGTGCTGGACAACGAAGTCAGCATCCTCGAAAGCATGAGCGCGTTGCTCGGGCAGTGGGGGTGCGAAGTGGTGATCGCCACCGATGAGTTCTCGGCACTGGCGGCGTTGCAGGGGCGCGCACCGGAACTAATTCTGGCGGACTATCACCTCGACCACGGGGTGGTGGGCTGTGACGTGGTGCGGCACTTGCGCGAGCATTTCGACCGGGCCATTCCGGCGGTGATCATCACCGCCGACCGTACCGACCAATGCCGCCGATCCCTGCAACGACTCGATGCGCCACTGCTGAACAAACCGGTGAAACCCGGCAAGTTGCGCGCGGTGCTGAGTCAGTTGCTGGGTTAGGCGAGTGCGCGGTATTGCAGGCTGAAACCCAGTTCGGCGGATTGGCCTTGTTCCAGCAAACGCAAGCCTGGCCGACCGGGCAAGTGGTGCGCGTTGACCGGGTGGCTCACCGGCTCGATGCAGAAAAACCCCAGGCCCACCGGGCAATAGAGCAGGTAGTAGTCGCTGCCAGTGGCTTGGCATTCCAGCTCATAACCCAGCTCCGGTTGCTGGATCAGGCAGTGGCCGTCCCATTCGCAGAAGCCGTTATCCACCAGGGTTTCCGGCAAGGCTTTGAGCTGCTGGAAATCCCAGGCTTCTGGGATCGCGCTGAGTTGGGTCGGCAGTTTCGCGGCGTCGCACAACCAGACTTGCCGGGCCTTGGCCTGCAATCGGGTGTGTGCGGTGCGTGGGAAGTAAGGGTGCAAACCGAGGCCGTGCCACACCGCGTGTTCGCCGAGATGAGTGACCTTCAGATCGATGCTCAACCGTCCTTCACTCAAGTGGAAACGCTGCTCGGCGCGGTAGGCGAAAGGGCTGGTGCTGTCGAGTTGCAGGACGGCTTCGTTGGCGGTCCGGGAAACGATCCGCCACGCCTGTTGCCAGGCGCTGCCGTGTATCGGCAGGGGATCGGTGAGGCTGTTGGGTTTTAGCGCGAGCCAGCCTTCGGGGCAGTCGAAACCGCCCTCGGAAATCCGGTTGGACCAAGGGGCCAAGGGATAGCAACCGAGTTTGCCGGGCAGACCGGTGTTCAGGGCTTGGGCGTCGTTGTGGCGCAACAGCGGCTGGCCGGTGCTGCGAACCGTCCAGTTGACGATGCTTGCCCCGAGTTCCGGGGCGAGGGTGAGGTGGGTGAGGGTGTCTTCGAGTTCGAGCAGTTTCATGATTTTTGTTCTGCGTGAAGGGTTGAAAAGATCCCAGCCTTCGGCAGCTCCACAGAGATCGGGTACATCCGGGCGAACGTCAATCCTGTAGCAACTGCCGAAGGCTGTGATCTTTCAGGCTGTTGATCAATCCTGGAACAGCGGCTCAGGCAATCCCTTCACCCCAGGATTCAGGGCAAACACCCCACCCGCCAAAGACTGTTCATCATGATCATCCCCCGGCCGAATCGAGGTCACGAACAACGTATCCAGTCGACTGCCACCAAACGCGCACATGGTCGGTTTTTTCACCGGCACCGAGAGGGAGCGGTCGAGCCGGCCATTCGGAGTAAACCGGTGAATCAACCCGGCGTCGTTGGCGCAGATCCAGTAGCAGCCGTCAGCATCCACAGCGGCGCCGTCGGGACGGCCTTCGAAGTGATTCATGTCGACGAACAACCGCTGATTACTTGGCGTGCCGCTGTCGATGTCGTAATCGAAAGCCCAGATCTGCTGGGCCAGGGGATGGGAATCGGACAAGTACATCGTCCGGCCATCCGGGCTGAAACCCAGGCCATTGGGCACGATGAATCCCGTCAGGCGAGGTTCAAGTGGACCCTGCTGCCCATGACTGTAGCGATACAACGTGCCATCGGCGGCGTTGGCGCCCATGTTCAGCACCATGCTGCCGGCCCAGAAACGCCCCTGGCGATCACAACGCCCATCGTTCAGGCGCATGTCAGGACGGGCGTGATCGACGTGGGCGAGCAGTTCGCTGTCGAGGCTGCCGTCGTTGTGCGGGCGCAGATGAAAGAACCCGCTTTCCATTCCCGCAACCCAGCCACCGTCGCGGTGACGAGTGATGCAAGCGAGCATCTCCGGGGTGGTCCAGGCGTCCACGTGACCGGTGGCGGCACTCCAGCGCTGCAAGCCCCCGGCGGGAATATCGACCCAGTACAGGGCGTTTTCCTCGGGGACCCAGACCGGGCATTCACCGACCGCGTTACGGGCATCGACAATCAATTCGGCTTGCATGGCAGCTCATTCCTTTGGACGTTGACTCAATCGCCGAACGGGCCGGACGCCACAAACGCGCCCCCCTGATAAACCATCGCCGGATCATCCGCCGCAGGCATCGGTTGCGCTTCGATTTTTTCGCGGAACACTTCGGAGTTGTCCTGCGGCACATAACCCAGGCCCGCTGCGTAGCGGTTATCCCACCAGACATTTTTGTTGTCGGACACGCCGTAGACGATGGTGTGGCCGACATTCGGTGCGTACAGCGCGCGTTCGAGCAATTGGGTCAGGTCGCCGAAGCTCAGCCAGGTGCTCATCATGCGGCGGTTCTGCGGTTCCGGGAACGAGGAGCCGATGCGGATGCTGACGGTTTCGATGCCGTAGCGATCGAAGTAGAAACTCGCGATGTCTTCGCCGTAGGACTTGGACAAGCCGTAGTAGCTGTCCGGGCGGCGCGGGGAGCGGGCGTCGATCACTTCGTCCTGTTTGTAGAAGCCGATGACGTGGTTGGAGCTGGCGAAAATCACTCGCTTCACACCATGGCGGCGTGCGGCTTCATAGATGTGGAACACGCCGCAGATGTTGGCGCCGAGGATTTCTTCGAACGCGTGCTCGGTGGAGACACCGCCAAAGTGCAGGATTGCGTCCACGCCTTCGACCAGTTGATGCACGGCGTTTTTGTCGGCGAGGTCGCAAGTCACGACTTCTTCGCGGTCATCGAGGGCCGGGGCGATGTCGGCAATGTCCGACAGGCGAATCACGTTGGCGTAAGGGCGCAGGGTTTCGCGCAACACTTTGCCGAGGCCACCGGCGGCGCCGGTCAGCAGCAGGCGATTGAAAGGGGCAGGGGAAGTCGTGGTCATGGCGGTTCCTGAATGCGGAGTCATTGCAGTTGTTGTAAGTTGTCGTATGACTTGGGCGAAGTATCGTTAGGCTTTCCGGTGCTTGTCAACGCACCAGCGTTGGAAGTTGACGGAGGGTCTTTCCGCTCCCCGATCCATGTAGCAGCTGGCGAAGCCTGCGTTCGGCTGCGAAGCAGTCGTGAACCCAGGCGGCGCGGTGTATCAGAAGAACCGCGTACGCAGGTTTTGCGACTGCTTCGCAGCCGAACGCAGGCTTCGCCAGCTGCTACAAAAAAGTGAGTTGTCGCGCGAATAGGGTTTCAGTCTTGAAGCGATCCCTGTCTTACAACAACGAAATCGGATAGCTGATAAAGATCCGGTTCTCATCGAACTCGTTGGTGCTGAAGTCCTTGCGAATGCTCGCATTGCGCCATTTCACGTTGAGGTTCTTCAACGCACCACTCTGAACGGTATACGCCAGTTCGCTCTCGCGGCCCCATTCCTTGCCGTCGGTAATCGCCCCGGTGTGCACGTTATCGCCGCTGATGTAGCGGTTCATCATGGTCAGGCCGGGGATGCCGAGGGCGACGAAGTTGTAGTCGTGGCGCAGTTGCCAGGATTTTTCCTTGGCATTGTCGTAGCTGGAGTTGTAGCTGTCGTTGGCCAAGGTCCCGCCGCTGGTGCCGTTGACGCGCATCCAGACGCTGTCGCCAGTAAGTTTTTGCAGGCCGACATAGAAGGTGCTGCCGCCGTATTTGGCCGAGAGCATGGCGAATGTGGTTTTGTTGTCCAGATCGCCGGCCAGGGCACTGCCGTCTTCCTTGCCGGTGAAGAACCCGAGGTTGGCGCCCAGGGTCCAGTCGCCGATGGGCTGACTGTGGCTCAGGTTGAAATATTCCTGCTGGTAAATATCGCTGAGTTCCGAGTACCAGACGCCGACCAGCGTGCGCTTTTCATTGAAGGTGTATTCACCGCCGCCGAAGTTGAAACGGTCCGAGGTGAACGCCGCTTTGCCGTTCATCGACATGTCGTCCATGCTCGAATCGTTGCGTGGGCTGTTGGCGCGGAATTGGCCGCCGTAGAGCTTCAGGCCATCGATTTCGCTGGAGGTGACCTGGCCGCCACGGAAGGTTTGCGGCAGGGAACGACCGTCATCCGAGCGCAGGATTGGCAGCACCGGCATCCATTCACCGACCTTCAATTCGGTCTTCGAGACCTTGGCCTTGAACGCCACGTTGGTGCGACCGAAGTTGTCCGCCGGGCGACCGTCGTGATCCAGCGGCAACAGTTGCGTGCCGCCGGTGCCTTTGCCGCCATCGAGTTTTTTCGAATACAGCCCCAGCACGTCTACGCCGAACCCGAGCGTGCCTTGGGTGAAGCCGGACTTGGCGTCGAGGATAAAGCTTTGCGTCCACTCTTCCGCCTTGCCTTGGGGGTAGGCCGGATTGGTGTAGTTGCGATTGAAGTAGGCGTTGCGCAGGTTCAGCGTGGCGCTGGCGTCATCGACAAAACCCTCGGCGTGGCCGCACATGGGCAAGGCCAGGGCCAGGCTGCTGCAACCGATCAGGCTCAGGGTGTGGCGGCGGACGAAAGTCGGGCGAGGGGTGCAGACGGAGGAATGACGGACGAGTTTGCTCACAGTGACGTTCCCTTTTGTTTCTTGTTGTTTTTATTGTTTGTTATACGTCGTCGTACAACATAGCGGCGATTATTTGCGAGGCTTTGCGGGAATGTCAATCACAAGTTGTACGATGACGTGGGGCTGCAAAAAATAACCTGTAGGAGCGAGGCTTGCCCGCGAAGGCGATCTAACATTCAACATCGACAGTGGCTGACAGTCCGTCTTCGCGGGCAAGCCTCGCTCCTACAGGGATTTGTGCTTCGCTTACGGTTTTGCGGCAAACTGACAGCCTCTCAGAACAAGGCCCTTGAATGGATCACTACGCCCCGCGCGACTGGCAGCCCCACGAGCGGCCCAGTTTGCCCGGTTCTCCCTCGACGCCCGATCACTCCACACCCAAACGCCTGGCCTATGCACTGGTGGGTTTGCTGGTGGCGTTGACCGGTGGCCTCGGCAATTCGCTGGTCATCGCCAACCTGCCTTACCTGCAAGGTGCGCTCGGCGCGACCACCGCCGAGATGGCTTGGCTGCCGGCCGCCTACGTTATGACCAACGTCTCGATGAACCTGCTGCTGGTGAAGTTTCGCCAGCAGTTCGGCTTGCGCGCGTTCACCGAAGTGTTCCTGGTGCTCTACGCGCTGGTGACCTTCGGCCACTTGTTCGTCAACGACCTGAGTTCGGCCATCGCCGTGCGTGCGGCCCACGGCATGGTCGGTGCGGCGCTGAGTTCCCTGGGCCTGTATTACATGATCCAGGCGTTCCCGGCGAAATGGCGGATGAAGGCGTTGGTGCTGGGCCTGGGGACGTCGCAACTGGCGCTGCCGCTGGCGCGATTATTCTCCGAAGACCTGATGCAGATCGCCGAATGGCGCGGCTTGTACCTGTTCGAATTGGGCATGGCGCTGCTGACTCTGGGCTGTGTGTTCCTGCTTAAATTGCCGCCGGGTGACCGCTTCAAGACCTTCGAAAAACTCGACTTCCTGACCTTCGCCATCCTCGCCAGCGGTGTGGCGTTGCTGTGCGCCGTGCTGTCCCTGGGACGCATCGACTGGTGGCTGGAAGCACCGTGGATCGGCGTCGCAGCGGCGGCGTCCATCGTGCTGATCCTCGCCGGCCTGGCCATCGAACATAACCGCAGCAACCCGATGCTGATGACCCGTTGGCTCGGCAGCGGCGTGATGATTCGCCTGGCCCTGGCGGTGATCCTGATTCGCATGGTGTTGTCCGAGCAGTCCACCGGCGCGGTTGGTTTCATGCAGATGCTGAACATGAGCAGTCAGCAGTTGCACAGCCTGTACGTGGTGATGTTGCTCGGCAGTATCGCGGGTCTGGCCACCAGCGCCCTGACCATCGATCCCAAACACTTGTTTATGCCGCTGATCGTGTCCCTGGCGCTGATGGCGGTGGGATCGGTGATCGACAGTTATTCGAACAACCTGACCCGCCCGGAAAACATGTATTTCAGCCAGTTCTTGCTGGCCTTCGGCGGCACGTTTTTCCTCGGCCCGACCATGGTCCTCGGCACGCGCCGGGTGTTGACCAACCCGCGCAACCTGGTGAGTTTTTCGGTGCTGTTCGGGATCTGCCAGAACCTCGGCGGCTTGATCGGGGCGGCGTTACTGGGCACGTTCCAGATCGTTCGCGAGAAATTCCATTCCAGCAACATCGTCGAACACCTGACTATGATGGATCCGCGCGTCGCCGCCCGGGTGCAGAGCGGCGGCAACGCAGTGGGTTCACTGATCGCCGATCCAAGTTTGCGCAATATTCAAGGTATTCGCAGTCTGGCGACGGCGGCCACGCGCGAAGCCAACGTGCTGGCCTATAACGATGTGTTCATGCTGATCGCCGTGATCGCGGTGCTGACCATGATCTGGATTTCCATTCGCGCCCTGTGGCTGATGAGCACCACCCAAACCGTCGCCCCAGCGCCTGCCACTCCCTCCGTTCAACCCAACGGTGTCACTTCTTCATGACCGAACCGACCACCACGACCACCAACGCCATCGCCGCCACCCCCGAAGGCGTGGCACCACCGTCCACGCCGGACACCGAACCGCGCTCGTTGCGGGTGCGGGTCATCTCGTCATTGGGCTTTGCGGCGATTGCCATCGTCGGCGTGCTGATCGTGTTGTACGCCTGGCAACTGCCGCCGTTCAGCAGCGCGGTGGAAACCACGGAAAACGCCCTGGTGCGCGGTCAGGTGACGATCATCGGCCCGCAACTCAGCGGCTACGTGTACGAAGTGCCGGTCACGGATTTCCAGTTTGTGAAGGCCGGCGACTTGCTGGTGCGCCTCGATGACCGCATCTACAAGCAACACCTCGATCAATCCCTGGCGCAACTGGCGGTGCAGAAAGCCGCGCTGGCCAACGTGGTGCAGCAACGCAACAGCGCCGAAGCGACCATCAAGTTGCGTCAAGCAGCGGTCGCCGACGCCCAGGCTCAGTCGCGCAAAAGCGAGGCTGATCTGCGACGCAACAAAGAACTGATCAACGATGGTTCGGTGTCCAAGCGCGAACTGGACGTGACCCTGGCCGCCAACGCCCAGACCATCGCCGCCGTGGCCCAAGCCCAGGCCAATCTGGAAATCGCCCGGCAAGACCTGCAAACGGTGATCGTCAATCGCGGTTCGCTGGAAGCGGCGGTGGCCAGCGCGGAAGCGGCGGTGCAACTGGCGCGCATCGACCTGTCCAACACCCGCGTGCTGGCCCCGCGTGACGGCCAGCTCGGGCAGATCGGCGTGCGCCTCGGCGCCTACGTCAACTCCGGCGCGCAATTGATGGCGCTGGTGCCGAACCAGTTGTGGGTGATCGCCAACATGAAGGAAACCCAGATGGACGACGTGCGGGTCGGCCAACCGGTGAGCTTCACCGTCGACTCCCTCGACCATCGCAAATTCAAGGGACGGGTGCAGCGGATTTCGCCGGCTACCGGTTCGGAGTTCAGCCTGTTGCAGGCGGATAACGCCACCGGCAACTTCGTCAAAATCGCCCAGCGCGTGCCGGTGCGGATTACCGTGGATGAGGGGCAGGAGCAGAGTGAGCGGTTACGGCCGGGGATGTCGGTGGTGGTGAGTATTGATACGGCTGGGGAAGGCGTACCCGACCCACACAACAATCCGTAGGAGCGAGGCTTGCCCGCGAAGGCGGTGTGTCAGGCACCGTAGATGTCGGCTGATATACCGCTTTCGCGGGCAAGCCTCGCTCCTACAGGGGGACGGGTCAGCTGGCGATCATGGGGGGCATGGTGCCCAGCAGCGAAACCGCCGCCACCGCGCCCATCCCCAGCAGCCATTCGAAGATCACGCTGGTCTTGAGCATGCCAACCCGCTGTTCACAGTCCTTGATCCGCAACCGATTGAACAGCGCCAGCCCCAGCATCGCCGCCACCAGAACGACCTTGATCAACAGAATCAAGGCAAACCCGGATAGCAACGGCGTCGGCCAGAATGCGCCGGTGAGCACGCGGACGTTGATCAGACCGGTAACCACCAACCCCGCGACCAAGCCATAACCCACACCGCTGAAGCGCCGCAGGATCGTGCTCAACGAATGGTTGGTCGGGTGACGCAGGATCATCACCAACAGCATCAAGCCACCGAGCCAGGCGCCGACGCAGGTCAGGTGGATGATCTGATTGAGGATCAGCAACTGGCCGCTGAGCCCGTCGAGCATCGCGCCATGACCGACCGGCGCCAGGGTCGCGAGCAGCAGGCCACTCACGATCAGTCTGAGCGGCACGTGGGTGCGCAACGGCGTCAGCAGCAATCCCAGCAGCACGGCATTGAGCAGCAGGTGCCAAGTCCAGACCTGGCCGAAAAACGTATTGCGCAGCACCAGGCCCAGGGTCGACGGATCAAAAGCCGCGTCCCAGGTCCCGGCCATGCTCGCGGTGATCAGCAGCAGCCAAGTGACGCCGCTAACCAATGCCACAGCGGTCAGCCAAAGCCCCCCGCGCGACAGGCGCCGATCCAAATGCTCGGCGTCAGCCTTCAACAGCAGGGGCCTGAACACCCAGGCCCCGAACAGCATCAACACCACCACAAAATGCAGGAAGCGGCACAGCACCAGCGCGTCGGTCATGAATTACTGGCCAACCTTGAAGCTGTAGGCGCCTTCGCTTTTATGGGTATCGACCGACACCGCGTGCCACTCGACTTTATAGGCGCCGGCGGCCAGCGGTACGGCCGGGGTAACGACCAGGGTTTTCTTGTCGCTGCCTTCGGTGGCCAGGTTTTTCACCGGCACATCGACACCGTCCTTTTTGATCGTGACTTTGGTGAACGTCGCTTCAACGCCTTCGGAAAATACCAGGCGCAGTTCCGCAGGTGCGCTCACGGTGCTGTCAGCTGCCGGGGTCTGGCTTTTCAGATGTGCGTGGGCAAACACCGACGAAGCGGCGAGCAGCGAGCCGAGCAGGGCGGCGGTGGTCAGGGCTTTTTTCAGCAACATGGTCAGTTTCCTTCTGGGCAGTTTAATGGGCGTTACTTAAGCATGAACGGTACGCGCCGGCGAATGTTTACGCCGCGCGCAATCTCAGGTGAATGATAGGGAACGGCCGGCCTTCGCCATCGGTTGGCGAGCGGCCGGTCTGTTCAAAACCATAGTGCAGATAGAAGCCGTGGGCCTGGGGATTTTGTTCGTTGACGTCGACGCTCAGGGTTTCGTGCAGGGCTTTGACGTGGTCGAGCAACTGTCGACCGATGCCCTGACCGCGATAGGCCGGTTCGATAAACAGCATTTCCACGTTGCTGTTGCCGGTGGCGATGAAGCCGGCGGGCGTGCCATCCGGGTTGTCGCCGACCCACACCGTCAGCGCTGGCAGGTAGGCGTCGCGCACCAATGGATAGAAGAAGCGGATGTCGTCTTCGCTCAGGAAATCGTGGGTGGCGCGCACCGAGCGTTCCCACAGGGCGGCGAGGGCGGCATCGTCGGCGGCGACGCGAGGTCGAATGTTCACGGTGGGGTGATCCATTGCGGCGGGAAAAGTGCGGCGGATGCTACCCAATCGGTTTTCCCCGGGGAAGTGAAAAAGGTCTGTCGCCGCGACCCAGAGCGGATGCTAGTCTTGGACAACGCTGTTGTCAGGGAGCCCTCATGGGCAATCACAAGATCGAGATTCGTCGCAGTAACGTCGAAAAAATCCTGCTCGGGGCCGAAAAGGTCTTCGCCGAAAAAGGCTTCGGCAGCACCGCCATGGCGGACATCGCCGCCGAAGTGCAACTGCCGCGCTCCAATCTGCATTACTACTTCAGCACCAAGGGCGAGTTGTACAGCGCGGTGTTGTTCGACCTGCTGGAAGTCTGGAAGCAGGACGCCTTGTGCTTCGAAATGTTCGACGACCCGCGGGTGGTGCTCAGCAGCTACATCCGCGCCAAGATGAACCATTCCCGCAGCCGGCCGTACGGTTCGAAAGTCTGGGCCAACGAAATCATCCACGGCGCGCCAACGCTGGGCGAAGCGCTGGACGCCAGCCTGTACGACTGGGCCAAGATGAAAGAAGCGAAAATTCGCCAGTGGGTGGAGGACAAACGCATCCTGCCGGTGGAGCCTTCGGCGCTGCTATACATGATCTGGGCCTCGACCCAGCATTACGCGGACTTTGATCACCAGGTGAATATTTTGAATGACCATCAGCCGCTGTCGGACATGCAGTTCGAGCGGGCGGTGCAGACGGTGACGAGCGTGATATTGCGCGGGATTGGGTTGGAGCCTTGAGGTTTGTGGCGCGGTTAATGGCCTCTTCGCGGGCAAGCCTCGCTCCTACAGGTTCGGCGTGATCCTTGTAGGAGCGAGGCTTGCCCGCGAAGGCGTCCGTTCAGGCGCCGCAGGTCTTAGAGGGCGACGTGGTAGGGATTCCTCGGATCATGATTCCAATCCAGAAACGGCTTGCCGGTATCCATCGGCACCATCTCGATGCAATCCTCCACCGGACAAGTGATCTGGCACAAATTGCACCCCACACACTCGTCATCAATCACTTCATATTTATGCGTGCCATCCGCTTGCTTGATGCTGGCCACTGCCTGGTGCGAGGTGTCCTCGCACGCAATATGGCAACGCCCACAGCCAATACACGCCTCCTGATCAATCTTCGCGATCACCTGATAGTTGATATCCAGGTACTTCCAATCCGTCGTATTACCCACCGCCCGCCCGGAAAACTCCGAAATGCTGGCGTAGCCCTGACTGTCCATCCAGCGCGATAAACCGTCCTTCATCTCATCGACAATCCGGAACCCATGCAGCATCGCCGCCGTGCACACTTGCACTGCACCGCTGCCCAGCGCGATGAATTCCGCCGCATCGCGCCAACTGCCGATGCCGCCAATCCCGCAGATAGGCAAGCCTTGGGTCTGCGGGTCGCGGGCGATTTCGGCGACCATGTTCAGCGCAATCGGCTTCACCGCCGAGCCGCAATAACCGCCGTGGGTACTTTGGTGGCCGACGGTGGGGATGGCGACCATTTGTTCCAGATTGACGCTGGTGATCGAGTTGATCGTGTTGATCAGCGACACCGCATCCGCGCCGCCTCGGTGGGCTGCACGGGCGGCGACACGGATGTCAGTGATGTTCGGCGTGAGCTTGACGATCACCGGCAGCGAGCAATAGGTCTTGCACCAACGGGTGACCTGTTCGACGTATTCCGGCACCTGGCCAACCGCCGCGCCCATGCCGCGTTCCGGCATGCCGTGGGGGCAGCCGAAGTTCAGCTCGATACCGTCGGCGCCAGTGGCTTCCACCAGCGGCAGGATGAATTTCCACGACTCTTCGACACACGGCACCATCAGCGACACGATCAACGCGCGGTCTGGCCAGTCCTTTTTGACCTGGGTGATTTCCCGCAGATTGATCTCCAGCGAGCGGTCGGTGATCAGCTCGATGTTGTTGATGCCCATCACTTCGCGGTTCGCGCCAAAGTGCGCCGAGTAGCGCGACGAGACGTTGACCGCCGCCGGGTCTTCACCCAGGGTTTTCCAGACCACGCCACCCCAGCCAGCCTCGAAGGCGCGGACCACGTTGTAGGCTTTGTCGGTCGGTGGCGCGGAGGCCAGCCAGAACGGATTGGGGGCTTTGATGCCGGCGAAGACAATCGAGAGATCGGCCATTTACGCAGCCTCCACGTTGAGCATGAGTTGGGCGTTGATCGCTTCCGCCGCGCGTTTGCCGTGCTGCACCGCTTGCACGGTCAGGTCCTGATCGAGGCTGGTGCAGTCGCCGCCGGCATACACGCCGGGGATGCTGGTGCGCAGGTTGTCGTCGACCTGGATTCGATCACCTTGGCGCTTGAGCTCCCGGGCCAGCGGGTCGGCGAGGGCGCTGCTGTCGAGGGCCTGGCCGATGGCTTTGAAAATCGCATCGGCGGCCAATTCGAAGGTTTGCCCGGTGGTTTGCAGGCGACCTTCGACCATGGTTGTACGGGCGAACTGCATGCCGCGCACGTTGCCTTGATCGTCGAGCAGCACCTGTTCCGGTTGTGCCCAAGTCAGCAGGCGCACCTGATTGGCCTTGGCGATGTCCTGTTCGTGACCGGTGGCGCCCATGTCCTCGACACCCCGGCGATAGACCAGGTTCACATCGCGAGCGCCGAGCCGGGCCATTTGCACCGCCATGTCGATCGCGGTGTTGCCGGCGCCGAGGACGATGCAACGGTCGGCCAGCGGCAGTTGTGTCAGGTCATCGGCCTGACGCAGTTCGCGGATGTAGTCGGTGGCGGCCAGCAGACCCGGTGCATCTTCATGGTCCAGACCCAGTTGTTTACTGGCAGCCAGTCCGAGGCCGAGGAACACCGCGTCGAATTGCTGATGCAGTTCGCTCAGGGTCAGGTTCTCACCGAGTTTCTGCCCGTGACGGATTTCGATGCCACCGATCTGCAACAGGAAATCCAGTTCCTTTTGCGCGTAATCGTCCACCAGTTTGTACTTGGCTATCCCGTATTCATTGAGGCCGCCAGCCTTTTCCCTCGCCTCGAAAATCACCACGTCATGCCCGTGCATCGCACTGCGATGGGCGCAGGACAAACCCGCCGGACCGGCACCGACCACCGCGATGCGCTTGCCGGTGGTGGCGGCGCGCTGGAACGGGTGTTCGCTGAAGTGCGCGTTGTCCACGGCGTAGCGTTGCAGCAGGCCGATCAACACCGGCGCGCACTCGTGGTCGTTATTGCGCACACAGGCTTGCTGGCACAGGATTTCCGTCGGACACACCCGCGCGCAACTGCCGCCGAGGATGTTCGCCGAAAGGATTTTCTGCGCGGCGCCCTGGACGTTTTCCTGATGGATATTGCGGATGAACGACGGAATATCGATCTCGCTCGGACAGGCGTTCACGCATGGCGCGTCGTAGCAGTACAGACAGCGCGAGGCTTCCAGATGCGCCTGACGGTCGTTGAGCGGCGGCGCCAGATCGGTGAAATGGCCGGCGAGGGCGGCCGCATTCTCGTAGGGATGCGGGAGGTGGTTCAAGGTCTTGATCACGGTTTAAGGCCTCATGTTTTTTTGAGGTGCTGCCTCTGGTGGGCAGTGGTTTTTGTGTTGCCTGGGCCGGCCTCTTCGCGGGCAAGCCTCGCTCCTACAGGGGGATGCATTCCAAAATGTAGGAGCGAGGCTTGCCCGCGAAGGCCGAAGGCCTCGATCTCAGCGCTTGACGGCAACCGGCCTATTCAACTCCGCCCGCTTGCTCAGCAAATCAAACACCGCCGGATACGCCGGCCGTTCGATATACCGTCCGGCCCCACGCTCGGCGCGCAAGTCGCCATCGGCCCAGACCACGCGGCCCTGGCTGATGGTGTGGCTGGGCACGCCGCGCACGGTTTTGCCTTCGAAGATGTTGAAGTCCACCTGCTGATGGTGGGTCTTGGCGGAGATGGTCCGCGTACCTTCGGGATCCCACAGCACCAGATCAGCATCGGCGCCGACGCGGATCGCGCCTTTGCGTGGGTAGAGATTGAAGATCTTCGCGGTGTTGGTCGAGGTCAGCGCCACAAAGTGCTGCATCGACAAACGACCGCTGTTGACCCCTTCATCCCAAAGCACGGCCATGCGGTCTTCGATGCCGGCGGTGCCATTCGGAATTTTGCTGAAGTCGTCCTTGCCCGCGGCTTTTTGCTCGGCGCAGAAGCAGCAGTGGTCAGTGGCGGTGGTGTGCAGGTTGCCGGATTGCAAGCCATGCCAAAGCGCTTCCTGATGGCCGCGCGGGCGGAAGGGCGGGCTCATCACGTAACCGGCGGCGGTCTGCCAGTCCGGGTGTCGGTAGACGCTGTCGTCCAGCAGCAGATGCCCGGCGAGGACTTCGCCGTAGACCTGTTGACCCTTGCTGCGGGCATAGGTGATTTCGTCGAGGGCTTCCTTGGTCGAGACGTGGACCAGGTACAGCGGCGTGCCAATGGTCTCGGCAATCCGGATCGCCCGGCTCGCGGCTTCGCCTTCCACTTGCGAGGGGCGCGACAGCGGATGCGCTTCCGGGCCGGTAATGCCCTGGGCCATCAACTTGCGTTGCAGGTGATACACCAGCTCGCCGTTCTCCGCATGCACGGTCGGCACCGCGCCGAGTTCCAGGCAGCGCTCGAAACTCGCCACCAGCGTGTCGTCGGCGGCCATGATCGCGTTCTTGTAGGCCATGAAATGCTTGAAGCTGTTGATGCCGTGATGGCTGACCAGCTCGGCCATTTCCTCGCGCACCTGCTCGCTCCACCAAGTGATCGCGACATGGAAACCGTAATCCGACGCCGACTTCTCGGCCCAGCCACGCCACTGATGAAACGCTTCCATCAACGACTGCTGCGGGTTGGGAATCACGAAGTCGATGATCGACGTGGTGCCACCGGCCAGACCGGCCGCCGTACCACTGAAAAAGTCTTCACTGGCCACGGTGCCCATGAACGGCAGTTGCATATGAGTGTGGGGGTCGATGCCGCCGGGCATCAGGTATTGGCCGCTGCCGTCGAGCACTTCGGCACCGGCGGGAACATCCAGGTTTTCACCAATGGCTTTGATCACGCCGTCGGCGCAATACACATCGGCGCGGTAACTTTCATCGTGGGTAATAACGGTGGCGCCACGGATCAACAGAGACATTCCGAGTTCCTCGCAGGCATGACCGACTTATGCCGGTTCTAAATGTTTTATATGAAGCTGATGCAAACAGGTGTATTCCTGTCAGCGCTGTCAAGAATAGACGCTAGCTGGTGTTGATCGAATGAGCAAGATTATTTTTTATAAGCTTATATCGTTAATAACATGTTGATAAATAACGATTAAAAATGAAAATCACCAAAATGGTGAGGCCAATCACCATTTTGACGCACTTGACAGGATCGAAAAAAAGACCAGATTTCTTATGTGAAATCAGCCGCTTGAGGATGGTCTATGGTTGATGCGCAACTTTGAAAAAAAGATCCATGCACCAGATTGAGTCCTGACTGTTCCGACAACTTGCTGCACATTCGGCCTGAGTGATGAGGCAAGTAACCGGAGACTCGAAAGTTGAATGAATAAAACTGATGAACATCAGTTGGTTATAAAGTTTTTATGGCACGGCGCGATGCACCAGTGGGGACCCCGGCACGTTTATTGATGCCGCCGCTGACACCTTGGCCGGTCCGTAAAAGTTGTCAGTTCCTCCGGCCATCGTCGGCTCGCGCCCCAGGCACCAGCCCCTGATGAGCAAAAATAATTCAAAGAACAGTGGAGTGGCCATGCAACAGATCAGATCGCAAGTGACCGAGCGCGACGGCTTGTTTGAGCTCGAAGCCGGCACCGACGTCCTCGACAGTCCCCGTTACAACCACGACATGGCACCGACCAAGGTGCACGAACGAACCTGGAACAAATGGCACATCACCGCGCTGTGGATCGGCATGTCGATCTGCGTGCCCACCTACACCCTCGGCGGCGTGCTTACCGCGTACTTCGGCTTGACGGTCGGCGAAGCGCTACTGGCGATTCTGTTTGCCAACATCATCGTGCTGATCCCGCTGACCCTCAACGCGTTCGCCGGGACCAAGTACGGCATTCCGTTCCCGGTGCTGCTGCGTTCGTCCTTCGGCATCCTCGGTTCCAACGTGCCGTGCCTGATTCGCGCACTGGTGGCGTGTGGTTGGTTCGGCATCCAGACCATGTTCGGCGGACTGGCGATTCACCTGTTTCTCGGTTCAGTGTTCGAGGGCTGGAAATCCCTCGGCGGCACCGGTGAAGTGATCGGCTTCATGGTGTTCTGGGCGTTGAACCTGTGGGTGGTGATCCGTGGTGCCGAGTCGATCAAATGGCTGGAAACCCTGTCCGCGCCGCTGTTGGTGGCGGTGGGCGTCGGGCTGTTGGTGTGGGCTATGCCGAATGTGTCGATGACCGAATTGCTGGCGATCCCGGCCAAGCGTCCGGAAGGGGCGAGCGTGGTCAGTTACTTCGCCGCCGGGCTGACCGCGATGGTCGGGTTCTGGGCGACGTTGTCGCTGAACATCCCGGACTTCAGCCGCTACGCGAAAAGCCAGAAGGACCAGATTGTCGGGCAGATTATCGGCCTGCCGCTGACCATGTTCCTGTTCGCCTCCCTCGGCGTGGTGATGACCGCCGCGTCGGTGAAACTGGTGGGCGTGACCGTCTCTGATCCGGTCACGCTGATCGGCCATATCCAGAGCCCGGTCTGGGTTGCCGTGGCCATGGCGCTGATCATCATCGCCACACTCTCGACCAACACTGCTGCGAACATCGTTTCGCCGACCAACGACTTCCAGAACATCGCCCCGAAACACATTAATCGCACCAAAGCGGTGTTGCTCACCGGACTGGTCGGCTTGCTGCTGATGGGGCATGAACTGCTGAAAAAACTCGGTTTGATCGTCTCTGACGTGAGCCTGGAAACCGTCTATTCCAACTGGTTGCTCGGCTACTCCAGCCTGCTCGGACCGATTGCCGGGATCATGGTGGTGGACTATTTCCTGATCAAGAAACAGCAACTGGACCTGGCTGGCCTGTACCGCGATGACGTGTACCCGGCGTGGAACTGGTACGGGTTTATCGCGTTTGGCGTGCCGGTGGTGCTGACGTTGCTGTCGCTGGGCAGCGATGCATTCAGCTGGTTCTACAGCTATGGCTGGTTTACCGGCTCGGCGCTGGGCGGGGTGATTTATTACGGGTTGTGCTCGATGCGCCCGAGCCCCTCCGTTGCGAAATCTCCGGTGTAGTGGATGGCCTCTTCGCGAGCAAGCTCTGCTCCTACAGGTTTGCGCAGGCCCTTGTAGGAGCGAGGCTTGCCCGCGAAGGCGGCCTCAAACACACCAAAAATTTGCCTGAAGAAACTCATAAGAACAGCCTGAGGAGATCCCCATGAACGCTGCCGTAGACGTTCTGCAATCCACCCATCAGCACATCAACCGCGATCGCCTGTGGCAGTCGCTCATGGAACTGGCCAAGCTCGGCGCCACGGTCAAGGGCGGGGTCTGTCGCCTGGCCCTGACCGACCTCGACCGCCAGGCCCGGGACATTTTCGTCAACTGGTGCGAGGAGGCCGGTTGCACCGTTACCGTCGACGGCATCGGCAATATCTTCGCCCGCCGCCCCGGCCGTAATCCCGACCTGCCACCGGTCATGACCGGCAGCCACATCGACACCCAGCCCACTGGCGGCAAATTCGACGGCTGCTTCGGTGTGCTCGCCGGCGTCGAAGTGCTGCGCACCCTCAATGACCTCGGCGTAGAAACCGAAGCGCCGCTGGAAGTGGTGGTCTGGACCAACGAAGAAGGCTCGCGTTTCCCACCGTGCATGATGGGCTCCGGCGTGTTCGCGGAAAAATTCACCCTCGAAGAAACCCTGGCCAAAGTCGATGCCGAGGGCGTCAGCGTTGGCGATGCGCTAAACGCCATCGGTTATGCCGGTCCTCGCAAGGTCAGCGGCCATGCCGTCGGCGCCTATTTCGAGGCGCACATCGAGCAAGGCCCGATCCTTGAAGACGAACACAAAACTATCGGCGTGGTGATGGGCGCCCTCGGCCAAAAATGGTTCGACCTGAAGTTGCGCGGCGTCGAAGCCCACGCCGGCCCGACCCCGATGCACCTGCGCAAGGACGCCCTGGTCGGTGCCGCCGTCATCGTCGGTGCGGTCAATCGCGCCGCCCTCGGCCATCAACCCCACGCCTGCGGCACCGTCGGTTGTCTGCAAGCCTACCCCGGCTCACGCAACGTCATCCCCGGCGAAGTGCGCATGACTCTCGACTTCCGGCACCTGGAACCGGCGCGCCTGGACTCGATGATCGCCGAAGTGCGCGCAGTCATCGAAACCACCTGCGAAGCACACGGCCTGACCTACGAACTGACCCCCACCGCCGACTTCCCGCCGCTGTACTTCGACAAGGGCTGCGTCGACGCGGTCCGTGGCGCCGCGCAAGGGCTGGGCATGTCGCACATGGACATCGTCAGCGGGGCAGGGCACGACGCAATCTTCGTCGCCGAACTCGGCCCGGCCGGGATGATTTTCGTGCCGTGCGAAGGCGGGATCAGCCACAACGAAATCGAGAACGCCGCGCCGGATGATCTGGCCGCCGGGTGCGCGGTGTTGTTGCGCGCGATGCTGGCGGCGTCGGCGGCGATTGCCAGCGGTCAACTCGCGGCGTGAGTGGAAACCCGTCGCCGGTTCACGCCTCGACGCGACGTGAACCGGCGACGGCTCAGCGGGTTTCCTTGATGTCGTAGGTGTGCTGGATATGGAAGAACCCGCGAGGGGTCTGTTGCGTACCCAGTTGCTGGTAATACGGATACCAATACTTGGCCATGATCCACAGGTATTCCGGGCACGCCGCTCGGGATTCCAGCCCTGGCGTAACATCGAATTGCGCGGTGTTGTAGACCGCTTCGAGCATCGTCGCGCCGGGCATGCCGATGCCTTCATGGATCGGGTTTGGCGTGCGATCGGCGCCCCAGGCGTAGGCGAGCCAGCGCAGAATATGCTCCAGGCTATCGACCGGCGAGCGTGAATGCTGGAAGCGATTGATCGACTCGCGAATGGTCTGTTGCGGCACCGGCAGCGCAATCACGCAGACGTTTTCCCAGTGCGAGGCATCGGCAAAATGGCTCAAGGGCTGTTCCACCACGCCGTTGCGTTTGGTCGCGAACGCAGCCTGTTCCGGCTGGAACAGCGGCACGTGGATCGCGGTGGTCTTGGCTGCCGATCGCGGTGCCACGTCGATAAATGCTGACTCGGACCAATACGAAGGCAGCAGGTCATTGCGCAAGTGCGATTGGGCCACCCGAAGACGGAAAGCGAGGATGTCGATGGCGCCGAACAGCGCGATGAACGACCACTCTTTCGGGTTCAGGTCGAGCTTCTGAATCGCCCGCAACACCCAGGCGTCATTGCCTTCCTGCTTGGTGCGTTTCAACGGTACGAAATCCGGGTTTTTATCCTTTGCCGAAGAATTGCGCGCGTGCGCCATGGCAGATCTCCTGTCGGATCGATTCAATAAAAGCGTAAGAGGTAGTTAGCGGTGGACTTGGGTTGCTTGAGTCGACTGTCGTTGCTGACCCCGAAAAAGGTCACTTTCATGTCCAGGCCAAAACCTGATCGGGTGAACTGCAACACGGCAATCTGATTGCCGTTGCACTGGAAATAGTTGTCCTGGGTGGTGCGGGACACGACGAAGCTATTGCGACTGCCAAACTTGTTCGTCAGGTCCTTTTCTTCCGGCGCTTCGGGGTAACCGGGCCAGTCCTTGCCGCGCAGGGTGTCGAGGGTGATTTTTGAAAGGGAGCCACGGGGAATCATGGTCGATGGCGAGCAGATCACCTCGTACAACATTGGCGTCGGTTGCGAACCGTGGCGGGCCGCGCACACACGACTCCAGTGCACATCGCCGGTCAGGAACGCCACCGGAATACCCTGGCTGGCCAGTCGCTCAAGCTGCACCTCGATCAGTTCAAATTGCTGATAATTGGCCAGGTCGGCATCGACGTATTTTTTGCTGAAGTCCCCCGGCGGCTTGGTAAACAGCGGCTGGCCTGCCGACAACACACCGACTTTGGGTGCGTTGTTCTGCTTGGCCAGAATCAGGTCATCGGCCCATTTTTGCAGGGCCATCGCGGCATCGTCGGGCATCAGGCGATTGAAGGTGTCGTCGCGCCGGGTCCGGGTGTCGAGCAGCAAAATGATCAGCGGATCGACCTCGATGCGCTGGAAACCGGGAATCTCCTGCGGCGTCTTCGCGGGGCCGCCCAACTGGAAACCGGCGTACAAATCCATCGCCGTGTCAGACCAGTCCTGCTTGTCGACAAAGGCCAGCGGCGGCAGTTGAAACTGGTCGAGCGGATAGTTGTTCCAGAACTCGTGATCATCCGGGATGCAAGCGGTCGGCGCGGTCCGGAGCACCGATTGCAAGCCGCCAGTGCCCAGGGTGTCGGAGCACCAGTTCTTGTAATACTTCTGGCCGATCAGCTTTTGCACGCCTTCCAGGCTGAAACGCCAGGACGGAATCACCGGCACGTCCAGGTAAACCTGATCGCCGACCATCAGGCTCAGGTGCGGCTTGTAGCCGGAGGGCAGGTGCGCGACAGCGCTCTCCAGCGCCTTGTCATCGCCATTGGGCTGGTAGTAACAGGACGTCAGCAGCACATTCAACGGCGCGCCGTTGGCCGGCACCGCATCAGGTTGGGACACAAACGCGAGGCTGTATTCGACACCGTTGGCAACGATGCGCAAACAGTGATTGATGCCGGCGCCCAACCGGGCAAAGGTGAACACGCCCTGGTGGTTCAGCGGTTTTTTCGCCGCATTCGTTACGCCATCGTCAATTGGATAAAGCTTTTCCCCGGGCGCGGGGTTGGCCGGGGCCTGTGAGGCCGGCGTCGCCCCCAGAAAAAACGTCGGCACCTGCGGGTTCTCGATGCCGAACAAACCGACCCAAAGCCGCACGGTGCTTCGTTGCGAGGGAAGGCTGATCAACGGGCGAGCGACCAGAATCATCGACTGTCTCCTTTACCTGCCTGGGTTTCCATACAAAGTCAGGGCCGGACACTGCTTGAAGTCGGGCGGGTGTGTTCATCAACTTTAGAACAGAGTGGGCGAGTTATCGGGGCAATTTATGGAAACGCACAAATCTTCCTGCTTCCTCCTAAGCGATATCGGCATCGTCTCATCCCTTTTAGCTGTCACATTTACGTCATAAAGATGTGCGATTTTGCCCTGCCTGAAATATCAGGTAACACGAGTGGCAGAGCGGATGCTCTGTTGAAAATATGGAAATGGATGCTAAGGAAGTGTGATGTCGATGTCTTGTCAGATTATGGATAAATCTGAAAGCGGTGGATGCGGGTGCAAGATTCCTTCCAGCGTTTTAACAAAAATACTTTCGCAAACGGCTGCGGCCAATACGGTATCTGATGACAGAGTTGTGTTGGGTTTCGAGTCTTCTGATGATTGCGCTGTCTATGACAACGGCAATAACTATCTGCTCTTCACCACAGATTATTTCTCCCCTATCGTCAATGACCCCTATATTTTTGGCCAATTGGCTGCAAGTAATGCCGTCAGCGATATTTTTGCGTCCGGTGGTTATCCGCTGATCGCCAATTCGATCATGGCCTTCGACCCGGAAGTTGTTTCGGTCGAGCAGGTAACACAGATGATTTTGGGCGCGCAGTCGGTTATGAACAAATTTGGCGTCAGCATCGTGGGCGGTCATACGATCAAGAACAGCCAGCCTTTATATGGTTTTTCGATAATCGGTGAAGTTGAAAAGCATCGGCTCAAGAAAAACAACACGGCGCAATCTGGCGATTTACTGGTCATGACGCGACCACTGGGCGTTGGCATTCTGGCGAATGCACTGAAGGCTGGAGTCCTGGAACAATCTGATCTGGCCCCCCATACGTTGGCCAGGATTACAGGTGACAACGCCTTTGGTCGTACTTTGAGCGAATGTCAGGACGTCAGCAGCCTGACCGACATTACCGGTTTCGGCTTGATCGGCCATATCAGCGAAATGGTCGGGTTGGGCCAGTTGGACGTTTCGCTGGACATGAATGCCCTGGCCTTTTATGACGGCGCCGAAGCACTCGCTGTCGCGGTCACTTCCGCTGACAGTGGCATCTTTGCCAACATCAAAAAGTATGCTCAAAACATTGCGTACCTTGCCGAGCTTTCACTTGCCAGAAAGTTTTTGTTGCATGACCCGCAAACCAACGGTGGATTGCTGTTCACCGTCAGTGCAGCCGGTTTTGCGGCCAACCAGCAAGCTTGGCGCAGTATCTGCCCCGACTTGTCGGTGATTGGGCAAATCACTGAAGGGACAGGCAAGATCAAGGTCTGCTAATGGTCGCCATGACGGTCTATCCGATGATGATCGGAGTTGGCGTGATGGCCGGTTTCATGTCGGGTTTGTTCGGTATTGGTGGCGGGATCATTGTGACCCCTCTGTTGGTGCTTGTTTACCCGATGCTCGGCGGTCAGAAACTGCCGATTGAAGTTGTGACCGGCCTCTCTTCGGCACAGGGATTTTTCTCCTCAATGGTGTCGTTCGCGCTGCACCGTGTGAGGTTTAGGCCCGATTGGCGAGTGATCCGAAGTTTCGCCGTGCCGATGGCCATCGCTAACTTCTTCGCTTCGATCCATGCCGATGCCTTCAGTGAAAACTTCATCCTGTTCGTTTTTGGCCTGTTGGGACTTATGTCGTTGATGGTGACGTACCTGTTCCGCAGGCCGGTGGCTTTACTGTGCAATCATCAGGTCGTGTCGTTACCGCTGACAGGTTTGATTCTGGGCGTGTTGTGTGGCTTGGTCGGTCAGGGTGGCGGGTTCATTTACCTGCCTGTCCTGATCAGCCTTTTTGGCCTGCAGATCAAACAAGCCATTTCGACCTCCGCAGTGATCGGCATCATCGGAGCCAGTGGTGCATTACTCGGGAGGGTGGGCTCGCAAATGGATTTCCTCGACTACACCGCAGAATTGGTGGTGGGGATATTGCTGGGGGGCTATCTGGGAGCAGCACTGTCGCACCGCCTGGATTCACGACACCTCAAACGGGCACTCAACGTGTTCGTTCTGTTGTGTTCGGTCCAACTCATGGCGCGTTTAATTTTCTAGCAAAGACTGACTGCTCGCTTGGTGCGAGCAGCATCCTGAATGACATAAAACAGAAAACTGGAAGTGTTTGATATGGATATTGCTGTGGATGCTATTTATGCAGATGTGTGTGGTTCGGCGCCGGTTTCAAAGAGTGTAAGCGACATGCTTCAAATGTTGTTTTCGACAAAACAATGCGCCAACCCCAATGCCAATCACGCCCTCGGTGTTCATTTGCTGGAGCGTGTGGAGCGGGCGCGCGGGACGATTGCCAGTCTCTTGAGCGTCGACGCCGACTGCCTGATATTCAACAGTGGATCCAGTGAAGGTTGCGCGCAGGTATTTCATGATTTTTTCGAACGCTATAAACATGACCAGCCGCTGGTACTCCACTCTGTGATCGAGCATTCCTGTACGTTGCAGAACATCAAGCGCTACTGCCTGGAGGGTCTGCAAGCCTTGGAAATCGGGCATCACGCAGATGGATTGCTCGATACCGAACAATTGAAGCAGTTGCTGGAAACCCATGAGGGTCGTCCGATACTGGTTTGCGTCATGGCGGTGCATAACGAAACCGGGGTGATTCAGCCCATCGAGCCGATCGCCGATCTGGTAAAGACCTACGGTGGATTGTTCTTTTCGGACATGACCCAGGCGATTGGCAAAATCGCAGTAGATCTGCATGCCAGCGGCGTCGATTTTGCTGTTGCATCCGGACATAAATTCGGCGCATTGCCTGGTGCCGGGTTTCTGTACGCGAGGAACCGTTACGGTTTGTCGCCTCTGATCGCCGGCGGTGGTCAGGAAGGTGGGCTGCGCGGTGGCACCCAGAACTACCCAGGTATCCTGTCGATAGAAACGGCACTTTTGGAGAAACAGACCAAGTTTTCATTCGGTAATGCCTTGGCTCAGCAGGCCCGAGCGGCGTTCGAGTGTCGGCTGCAAGCGTTGCTTGGGGACGTCGTCGTGATCGGTCAGCATGCCTCACGCATACCGTGTGTCAGCTTCGTCGCACTACCAGGGGTCAATACCAAAAAGTTGCAATGGGCGTTGAACAACCGGGGGATCTACATCACTACCGGGTCGGCGTGTTCCGACAAAAAGAACAGTGTTTCCCATACTGTCACTCAACTGGGATACCCCGAGCGAATGGCCAGTAGCACGTTGCGCATTTCCATTGACGAAGAGCATTGCCAATTTGCCTACGAACGGATTATCGAAGGTTTCGCACAAGCGCTAAGCCTGACCTGCGCGGATCATCCACAGCAATCGATGGCACAACTGTGATGAAAGTGGTCACATCAGGTTCGGCCTATCTGGATATTGACGCGTACGCCTGCGCGATTGCCTATGCCGAATTACTCAATCTTCAAGGCGTCGCGGCGCGCGCGGTCAGTAGCGCGGCGCCCAATGCCAGTGTCTCGAAAACCGTCCTCGACTGGCCGGTTACCCTGGACGACTACCTGCCCGTGGCCGGCGATGAATTCGTGCTGGTGGACGTCTCTGACTATGATCATTTTGATCCGCTGGTGGTGCTCGATCAGGTAGTGGAAGTGATCGATCACCATCCAGGTTTCGAGCATTACTGGACGCAGAAACTGGGCCGCGCCGCTGACATTCGGCGGATTGGCGCTGCGGCGACGCAGGTGTTTGAGCGTTGGGAAGCGGCAGGGTTATTGCCGCAAATCAGCGAGCAAAGCGCAGCCCTGCTGGCGACGGCGATCCTCGACAACACGATGAACTTCACCGGGCGACAGGTCACTGAGGCGGATATCCGGGCGTATGAGACGCTGATGCGGTACGCCAAACTGCCCGAAGACTGGCCTGAACTGTATTTCCTCGAATGCCAGTCGATGATCGAATCTGATCTTGCCGCAGCGTTGGCGGCGGACATGAAACGGATGAAACCGGAAACAGGTCTGCCTCAGGCGTTTGCGCAGATGACGGTGTGGAATGCCAAGGCATTGATTCAGCTGCATCGTCAAACGATCTCTGAATGGCTGGCGGTACAAGGGGATGACTGGCTGCTGAATGTCATCAGTATTAGCGAGCGCAGGAGTTATTTTCTGGCGGGACCTATTATCAGTCAGCAGAAGTTAAGCGATTTGCTGCAGGTCTGTTGTCAGTCCGGGATGCTTGTCTTTGAACGGGCTATCTTGCGCAAAGAATTGGTTGCGATGGGATTGGCTGCTTCGATCAGAGCGTAACTAAATCAGTGCGCCGAAAAGATCGCAGCCTTCGCCAGCTCCTACAGGAATCAGGTACATCCGATGTTTCGTGTTGTATGCAATTTCTGTAGGAGCTGGCGGAGCCTGCGATCTTTTGATCTTTCGGTTCATTTTTCCTGACCGCTCTGGCCGCCATCATCGAAAAATCTTGTAGCTAAAGACTTTTCCTACGAGGGGGAAAGCGAGGCTACATCGCCTTGTGCCTTTGCCTACAACTAAGCCAGAATCCGCCGGCTTTTGCGCCTTGTATCGGGTCTTTATCATCTCCGGGTCGCTGAATGTTCAGCGATCGGGTTTAGCGACCCGTCTAGAAAGCGCGCAAAAGCACCAAACCCGATTGCATTCTTTTTATGTGCAATTTGAGTTATGGCGGCTGTGCGCGGGAGATCTTCGGGTCTACCGGGTGCCTTCTACCGGTTCGCTAACCTGCGTTCAGCCGCCACCTTAACTTGTTTAGCGACAAGCCAAGATGGCTCCACTTAGGAGGAGCTTCACCATGTTCAAAGACACCCCCAACCCCCCGCGCAAACCCAGTCCATTCTTCTTCGTTTCCCCCGACATCAACACCGAATCGTTGCTGGCCCATGCCTGTGAATCATTAGCCTCGGCCAACGTCATGGCCAGTGATCTGGCGGGATTCCTCGAAGGCCCGCACCGCAACACACTGCTTGGCATTGCTCAGATCATCATGTTGGGCGAGCTGACAGTGAACCGGGCGCTGGATAATCTTGACCCGCCAGGACAGGCAGACTAGGTCCATTGTGGGAGCGAGCTTGCTCGCGATGACGGTAGAACATTCAACATTTGTGTTGCCTGATTCACCGCTTTCGCGAGCAGGCTCGCTCCCACAGGTTTTGCGTATGCCTTAAAAACAACGGCGTCACTCAATCAGCCGTGGCGGTTAAATCGGCTGCGTTGCCTCTTCTGCAGCAATGGCAGCCTGGACGCTCGGGCGTGCTTCGATCCGGTCCATGAACGAGGCCAATACCGGCCAGTCCTTGATGTCGATCTTGAAGAACGGCAACCATTTGAGGACGGTGAACAGATAGCCGTCGGCCAGGCCGAAGGTGCCCATCAGGTAGTCACGTTTGGCCAGCGCCTCGCTCAGGTATTCAAAGCGCTGGAACAGCTTTTTCCGGAAAACAGTCTTGGTGGCTTCCGGGAAATCGGTGTTGAACAGTGGAGCGCAACCGCTGTGAATCTCTGACGAAATGAAGTTCAGCCATTCTTGCAGGCGAACCCGCTCCCAACTGCCATTGGCCGGTGCCAGTATGTTGCCCGGCACCAGATCGGCCAGGTACTGGATGATCACCGGCCCTTCGGTCAGCACGTCACCGTTGTCCAGTACCAGGGCGGCCACGTAGCCCTTGGGATTGATGTCGAGGAAGTTGCGCCCGTCAGCGGTTTGCTTGGTCTTGTTGTTGATACGGATCAACTCGAAGGCAAGACCCAATTCGCGCAGCACGATGTGCGGGGACAACGAGCAAGTCATGGGGGCGAAGTACAGCTTCATGTTTATTTCCTTATAAAGGGGGAGTGGCTTAACGGGCGTGTCGCGTTCCAGAGTCGTGGAATACGCCTGTGAACACTGCTCTGGACATCTTGGTTGGATGCCAGGCGACGCTAGGATCCGCGATAGCTGAAACATTTCGCAATGGACTTCTTGGCTGCTACCTTATGACAAAATCTCATGAGTATCATCAAGACGTATGGCCACCAGAATTCCGTCCCTCAATGGGTTGAGAGCTTTCGAGTGTGCAGCCCGGCATATGAGTTTTACCAAAGCGGCAGAAGAGTTGAACGTCACTCAAACTGCGATCAGCCATCAGATTCGACGACTCGAAGATGAACTGGGTATCCGACTGTTCTTGAGACTAAAGGACGGCTTGGCATTGACCAGTGAGGGGCACTCTTACTTGCCCGGCATTCGTTCTGCCTTTCAGGAAATACGCTATTCAACAGAAAGGTTGATGGACACCTGCAACAACAGCGTGTTGACCATCAGCACTCTGGTTTCATTGGCCTCTAAATGGCTGTTGCCCCGGTTGGCGTCATTCCAGGAAGCGTTTCCCACTATTGATGTGCGTGTCACGGCTTCCACCGAACTGGTCGACTTTCGCAAGGGTGGAATCGACGCCGCGATCCGTTACGGTTTTGGTGAGTGGAAGGGGTTGCGCGCCGACTGGCTGATGTCCGATGAAGTTTTTCCAGTGTGCAGTCCCAAGTTGTTGACCGGTCCAAACGCCTTGAAAAGTCCGGCTGACCTGGCCAATCAGACACTGTTGCAAGTCAGCGGGATGACCAGTAACGACTGGAATATCTGGTTGAGTGCCGCCGGACAACCAAAAAAACTCGCCGAAGACACGCGACTGACATTTGACCTGGCGATGATGGCGGTACAAGCGGCCATCGACGGTTTGGGCGTTTGCATTGGACGCTCAACTTACGTTGATGATGATCTGCAGGCCGGTCGATTGGTTGCACCGTTTGATCTGAGGTTAAAGTCCGACCTCGGCTTTTATCTCGTGACCCCGATTGAGTTAGCCAACTCGAAAAAAGTCGTGGCCTTTAGAACCTGGTTGATTGATTTGGTGAAGAGCTCGGACACCCCCAAAATCAATGAAATTCTAAGTTGATTTCCCGACAGCCAAAACGACCACAGTCTGTATCTTCAAACGCTGCATGGAGCGTGTCCGCCACGAGCATTGAGCTGGTTCGGTTGCACGATCGTAATCCCCCGCGGTCGTAATCTTCACAGGGCGGCGCGTAACAGCGCCGCCGCAATTTGTGGAGATCCAATGAGCCAGGACGTCCTGACCACCGAAACCAATCGTCGGCAGTTGCAGCAGATCATCGCCGGTTTGTCCGATGGGGTGATTTTGCTTGAGCTTGACCAGACCATTCTCTGGGCCAATGACGCCGCGCTGGCCATGCACGGGGTCAGCCAGATTGGCGATTTGGGCGCCAATGCCGAGGAGTACGCCCAGCGCTTCGCCTTGCGCTATCGCAACAATCACCCGGTGCCGGCGGACAATTACCCGATCAACCGGATCGCCCGGGGCGAGATTTTCAGTGATGTGCTGGTGGAAGTGATGCCGGCCGACGACGAAGAACGCATGCGGGTCCATAGCGTACGCAGCATGGGGCTTGCTAACGGCGCCGGTGAGCCGGAATCCCTGGTGCTGATCATGAGCGACGTCACCGAATGGGCCAGCGCCGAGCAGCGTTTCGAGAAAACCTTCAACGCCAACCCGGCCCCGGCGGTGATCTGCCGTCTCAGCGATTTGCGCTACATCAAGGTCAATCAGGGCTTCCAGGAAATGACCGGTTATAGCCGTGACCAGGTGATTGGCGTGTCGATCTATGAGCTGGACATCCTGGAAGGCGCGGAAAAGAAAGACCTGGCGATCGAGCGCCTGCGCCAGCATTCGACCATTCCGCAGATGCAGGCCGAGCTGAAATTGCCGGATGGCAGCACTAAGCAGGTAATCGTGGCTGGGCAGCCTCTGGAGCTCAACGAAGAAGACTGCATGCTGTTTTCGTTCGTCGACATGGAGCCGCGTTACAAGGTCGAACTCGCCCTGCGCCAGAGCGAGGAACGTTTCGCCAAGGCCTTTCGCCTGACGCCGGTGCCGACGCTGGTGTGCAGCGCCGAGAATCAGCTGGTGATCGACGTCAACGAAGCCTTCCTCGATACCCTGGGCTACCCCAGCGAGGAAGTCCTCGGCAAGACCGTGACCGAGGTCGATTTTATTGATGACAAAAGTACCCGCACGCGACTGTTCGCCGCGCTGGAGAAGGCCGGCAGCCTGGATCGTGTTGATGTGCAGGTGCGCAAGAAGGGCGCCGAACTGATCGAGTGCACCGTGTCCGCCGACACTGTGAATATCCAGGACAGCCCCTGCTACCTGCTGGTGTTTATGGACATCACCGAACGCAAACGCACCGAGCTGGAGCTGGTGTCGGCAATTGAAGAGGTGATGAAAGACGCCTCCTGGTTCAGTCGCACCCTGATCGAAAAACTCGCCAACGTGAAGAGCGTCAACTCGCCGAAGTTGCCCAGCGTGTCGTTCACCGACCTCACGGCCAGGGAGCGCGACGTGCTCGGGCTGATCTGCGAAGGCCTGGCCGACAAGGAAATCGCCGCGCGGTTGAAACTGGCACCGAACACCGTGCGCAATCACGTTTCCACGGTGTATTCGAAGCTGGATGTGCACAGTCGCAGCGAGGCGATTGTCTGGGCGCGGGAGCGTGGTTTGTTCTCCAGCGAGTGGCGACCAAAGGGCCAGCGATAAGGTGCAAATGCACTAGTGGGGAGGGTGCAAATGGATGTTCTGAAGGGGGGCGACAGTTCTTAGTCTGTCAGGGTGCGAAAGGCGTCTTCGGAGCGCTATCGCGTCCCCTTCGAAACAGCTAGAGGAACAGCCAGATGGCTTATCAAAAATTCAATAAAGTGTTCGATCAAGCAGTGTTGGTCGGGTGAATCGGATGATTTATCTAGCGCAGTTGCGTGCTCAACTGGAGCGCAGTTTTTCGCCGCTGGCTTGTGAATGCACGCTCACGGGCGACAACTCCTTGACCGTGAAGCTCTATCACCCGGCGTCTGGCCAGGTGGATCTGGTGGTCAGCGGGTTGAGTGTGGCGAACCTCAGGACCCCGGATGCAGTGGTCGCATTAATCGAAGAGCTGCGGTATGAGCTTGAGAGCAATGGCTTGCATCGCCCCGAAACTTCGTAAGTCATACCCCTGTGGGAGCGAGCTTGCTCGCGATGAGGCCATCACATTCAACATCATTGTTGACTGATACACCGTCATCGCGAGCAAGCCCGCTCCCACAGTAGATTGATGGTGTTCTCGCCATTTGTGATCGATACATCCCCCTCGTTTCATGGTGTTTACTGGCATTGGCCGATAGCTAGGCTATAAGAAATGCGTGGTACTTATTTTTCTGTGACCGGTCCGCGGCTGCGCGGTGTTTTTTTGTGTCGCGGAAATACGTCGATTACCCACCGCAGGTCTGCCTATGAACAGTCTTGGGAAACGCGTTTTTACGCCACTGTCGCTCGCATTTTGCGCGTTGATACTCAGTGGTTGTGCCAGTCCACCACCTCCGCCCCCCGTGACACCACCGCCACCGCCTGAACGTACCTGTGAAACCCTGAATAATACCGATGTGATGGGCGACGCTCGCCAGGACGAGCAGGTGACTCGAACTACCACGACCACCCGCTGCGTGACTCAATAATCAAGCGGACACTGAATAACCTGTGGCGAGGGAGCAAGCTCCCTCGCCACACAGGCCTTACACCTCTTCAATCCTGACCCAGCGCGACTCGTCGGCAGCCAGACGTATCGCGGTCGCCAATCGCTCGACTTCCCACGCCTGCTCGAAATCTGTCCCGCCCTGGCTGAACCCGGCCAACGCCATCACCAGATCGTGCACTTCCAGTGTCTTGAGTTCGTTGTAGCCGAGCTGATGCCCGGCCGCCGGGCTGAACGCCGCGTAGCCCGGCAAGTTCGGCCCCGCCAGCAAACGCTGGAAGCCATCCTGACCGGCACGAAACAGGCGTAATTCATTCAAGCGTTCCTGATCGAAGGCGAGGGTGCCTTTGGTGCCGCTGATCTCGAAACTCAGGTGATTCTTGTAGCCGTGTTTGAGCCAACTGCTGCTGAACGTGCCCCGGGCGCCATTGGCAAACCGCAGCAGCGCATGCACCTGATCGTCCACCGCGATGCTGCGTTGTTCCCGGCTGCCGGCAGCGGCGGGGCGCTGCCGGTGCACAGTCTGGGTGTCGGCGCACACCGCTTCGACATCGCCCATCAGATAGCGCGCCATCGCCAGCAAATGACTGCCCAGGTCCGCCAGCGCACCACCGGCATGCGCGGCGTCGCAACGCCAGGACCAGGGCGAGGCGGCATCGGCCATGAAATCTTCGCTGAACTCACCCTGGAAACTGATGAGGTCGCCCAACTCGCCGTTCTGAATCAGTTCCCGCGCCAGACCAATCATCGGGTTGTGCTGATAGTTGTAACCAACCCGCGTCACCACACCCGCCGCTTTGGCCGCCAGGCGCATGGCGTTGGCCTGTTCGAGGCTCACCGCCAAAGGCTTTTCGCAATACACCGGTTTACCAGCGGCGAGGGCGGCCATGGCCATGGGGTAGTGCAGATGATTGGGCGTGGTGATGGCGATCAGGTTGACCTTCGGGTCGTCGATCAGTAGTTGCCAGTCGCTGTGGGCGCCGTCGAAACCCCAGGCCTCGGCACACTGCCGCGCGCGCTGTGGATCGGCATCGGCCAGGGCGGCGAGTTTGAGCTTCAAGGGCAGCTCGAAGACCGCACTGACGTTACGAAACGCCAGGGCGTGGGCACGGCCCATGAAACCTGTGCCGATGAGTCCGATACCAAGTTCGCGCATAGCCGGGGTCCTTTTGGATTTTTGTTTTCAGGAAGGCTATTTATGGAATAAATATTCGTTATTTGCAAATGTTGGAATTAAATTTCTTTGCGTTGAGCGGGTCTGTGAGACCGAGTTGCCTGCTTCGCGAGCAAGCCCGCTCCCACATTGGATCTGCGCGGATGCGATATTTGCAGCCAGCCCTAATCCCCTGTGGGAGCGGGCTTGCTCGCGAAGGGGCCCTCAAACTCAACAAAAAAGGCAGCCCTGAGGCTGCCTTCATGTACCCGGCGAATCAAATCAGGACAAAAACCCACCATCCACATTCAACGAAACCCCAGTCGTATAGCTCGACGCATCACTCGCCAGATACAACACTGCGCCCGCCATCTCACTCGGATCCGCCACGCGCTTCAGCGGAATCTGCTGCAGTGCGGTCTTCAGAATCGCATCGTTCTTCACCAGCGCCGACGCAAACTTGGTGTCGGTCAGGCCCGGCAGCAGGGCGTTGCAGCGGATGCCGAATTGCGCGCATTCCTTGGCGAAGACTTTGGTCATGTTGATCACCGCCGCCTTGGTCACCGAATAGATGCCCTGGAAGATCCCAGGCGAAATGCCGTTGATCGACGCCACGTTGATGATGCTGCCGCCACCGTTGTCGCGCATCAGCTTGCCGGCTTCCACCGACATGAAGAAGTAGCCGCGGATGTTCACGTCGACGGTTTTCTGGAAGGCGCTGAGGTCGGTGTCCAGCACGTTGCAGAATTGCGGGTTGGTCGCGGCGTTGTTGACCAGAATGTCCAGGCGCCCGAACTGTTCGCGGATGGCAGCGAAGACTTGGGTGATCTGTTCCATCTCACCGATGTGGCAGGCGATGGCAGTGGCTTTGCCGCCGGCGGCAATGATCGCGTCGGCCACGTGTTGGCAGCCGTCGAGTTTGCGGCTCGACACGATCACATGGGCGCCTTGCTGGGCCAGCAGTTTGGCGATGGCTTCTCCGATGCCACGGCTGGCGCCGGAGACGAAAGCGATCTTGCCGTCGAGGTCGAACAACTGAGTCTTGGACATGGGATTCTCTTATAAAAAGTCTTATTAGACAGCCTGGATCAGAGACTGGATTTCGAAATGACCTGCAAGCTCATCTGCTCCAGCAGTTTGTTCATGTGAATGAACTGCGCGAAGCGTTTGTCCTGGGTCTGACCATGGAAGAAACGGTAGTAAATCTGCTGCACGATACCGGCCAGGCGGAACAGGCCGTAGGTGTAGTAGAAGTCGAAATTGTCGATCTGGATGCCTGAGCGTTCGGCGTAGTAATCGACGAATTCGCGGCGGGTCAGCATGCCTGGCGCATGGCTTGGCTGGCGGCGCATCAGTTGCACCGGTGCCGGGTCGCCGGCCTCGATCCAGTAGGCGAGGGTGTTGCCCAAATCCATCAGCGGGTCGCCGAGGGTGGTCAGTTCCCAGTCGAGCACGCCGATGATCTCCATCGGGTTGTTCGGGTCGAGGATCACGTTGTCGAAGCGGTAATCGTTGTGGACGATGCTCGACGTTGGGTGATCGGCCGGCATCTTGTCGTTGAGCCAGGCCTTGACCGCTTCCCACTGTGGCGCGTCGGGGGTCAGGGCTTTCTCGTAGCGTTCGCTCCAGCCTTTGATCTGCCGTGCAACGTAGCCTTCGGGTTTGCCGAGATCGGCCAGTCCACAGGCCTTGTAGTCGACCCGGTGCAACTCGACGAACTTGTCGATAAAGCTTTTGCACAGCGCTTCGGTCTTGGCCGAATCCAGGCCCAGTTCCGGCGGCAGTTCCGAGCGCAGGATGATGCCGCTGACCCGTTCCATCACATAGAACTCGGCGCCGATCACCGATTCGTCGGTGCAGTGCACGTAGGCCTTGGGGCAGTACGGGAAGCCGTCCTTGAGCTGGTTGAGAATGCGGAACTCGCGGCCCATGTCGTGGGCGGACTTGGCCTTGTGGCCGAACGGCGGACGTCGCAGGACGAATTCCTGTTCGGGGTATTCCAGCAAGTAGGTCAGGTTCGACGCGCCGCCAGGAAACTGGCTGATCACAGGTTCGCCACTCAAGCCCGGAATATGCGCCTTGAGGTACGGATCGATCAGGCTGGCATCGAGTTCTTCGCCGGAGCGGATACGGGTGGACTGGTCAGTAAGCGCCATGCTTATCCCTTCTGCTTATTTTGGAGGCCAGACATCATTGGCTAATCTAATGGTGAGACGGGCGTGCCACAAGCGCGGCTCGGTCTTATAGGTTAGCGTGTTGCTGGATAATCAGCGTTCCTGATGCGAGAACCGGCGCGGCGGTCTATGGTTCTGGGGATGCAGTGTTTCCAGGAAGGAGCTTAGAAATGGGCTGTCCGCAAGTCTGTGCCACCGCCACCCTGCAATGCAGTTTCGGCGCGGCACCCGCCGTGCTCAACGTGTTGCCGGTGAACCGAACCCTGACCGGCGGCATGCCGGCCGCCAACATCATGGACCACATTCCGTTGGTCAACGTCATGCCTTTCGGCGTGTGCATGAGCATGGCCAACCCGATGGTCGCGGCCGCCACCGCAGCGGCCCTCGGCGTGTTGACCCCGATGCCCTGCATCCCGGCCACCACCTCGCCATGGCTCCCCGGCGCGCCAACCGTGCTGCTGGGCAACATGCCGGCGCTGGACGCCAACAGCATCCTGATGTGCAACTGGGCAGGCGTGATCAAAATCGCCATGCCGGGGCAGATGCAGATGCTCATTCCCTGAGGATTTTTGTTGTCTTTGCTGGCCTCTTCGCGGGCAAGCCTCGCTCCTACAGGGTTATGTGTCGATTGCGGGCAATACAAAACCTGTAGGAGCGAGGCTTGCCCGCGAAGAGGCCCTCACTACCAACACAAAATTCAAACCTGCTCGGGATCCGTCCACCGCCGAACCCACCAACGCACCCGGGAAATCGGCTTGCCCTCGGCATCCAGCGGTCGCCCATCGTTGGCAAAACCCCGCTCCGGCTCCACCAATTGCCCATTCAAATACCGCGCATCCACCGCCGGTTTACCGTTGGGATGAAAACGCTGATAACGCCCCTCACGCACACCGTCGCGATAAAACTCGGCCTCGGCCAATTGCCCGTCCGGGAAGTAATTATTCGCCTCACCATGCAACAAACCCCGGCGGTAACTGGCCTTGCGCTGCAACCAACCCTCAGGCGCATAGAAACTGGCGACGCCTTGCAATTTGTCCCGCACAAAGGGCAAATGCGCCGAGACCTTGCCGTTGGGGTGATACAGCAAGCTGGTGCCCTGCAATTCCCCCTGGCTGTAATTCAGATCCGCCTGGGGCCGCCCGGCTTCCTTGATATGCAACGGGCCTTCCAGGCGCTCATCGACCAGACGCCCGTCCATGTGACTGTCACCACGGTCCAGGTCCACTTTGTTGGATGACATCGTCGTAAACCTCCTCAGTTGACCTTCACCAACCCGCCCTTGATGGTCAGCATGCCGCCGCCGTCCACGGTCTGCTCGGCGCCGCCCTTGTTCATCAGGCTGACCCCGGCGTCATTGGTCAGCGTGGTGCCGGCCTTATTGGTCAGCGAAGTGCCGGCGGTATTGCTCAAGGATGTGCCGGCCTTTTGCGTGACTGACGTGCTGGCCTCCGCCGCCAAATCGGCGCCACTCTTAATGCTGAAGCTGCCGCCACTTTGCAGGGTCAGCGTGCCGGATACCTTGATCGTCAGATTGCCGTCCACCGTCAGGCTGTAATTGCCGGTGACCTTGTGCTCATAGTTGCCACCCGTGCTGTGGGTCTGATCAGCGCCGACAGTCACCGTGCGGCTGTCCTTCACATCGAGCGTGTCGCTGCCGGTCTGGATCGTCACGCTGCGTTTGCCTTTCTCCAGCGTCACCGTCTCATCACCGTCCTTCACCGTACGCGTGCGCGCGTTTTGCACGGTCAGGGTTTCGTCGTGGCCGACCGTGGCGGTGGTGTCGTTGAGCACGTTGATCTTGAAATCCTTCTGCGCCTGCAAGAACACCTCTTCGGCATCCTTCTTGTCCTCGAAACGCAATTCGTTGAACCCGCCACCGCCCTTGGACGACTGGGTCTTGATCCCGGACTGGGTCTGATTCGCCGGCAGCGCGTAGGGCAGGGCGTTGTCGCCGTTGTAGACGCAACCGGTCACCAGCGGCCGATCGGGGTCGCCATCGATAAAGGTCACGATCACTTCCTGGCCGATGCGCGGGATGAACTGCATGCCGAAACCCTTGCCGCTCCAGGGCAACACGACCCGCACCCAGCAGGAACTGGTTTCGTCATTCTTGCCGTCGCGATCCCAAGGAAACTGCAACTTGATCCGGCCGTATTCATCGGTCCAGATCTCTTCGCCGGACTTGCCGACGACGATCGCGGTTTGCGTATGCATCCGTGGTTTTGGCGTGGTCCGCGCCGGACGAAACCGCGTGGCTTTGGGGATCGCTTCAAAGCGATTTCGATAGTTTTCGTGACTGGCTTCGTGGGTGACCGCCGTTACCACCCAATCGATATTCAGGCTCGCATCATCGTGCCCCGCGAGGGTGAACCAATGCCCCGGCACCAGCCAGCGACAGTCGCTTTCACCGATAAAACGTTTCTCCTGACTGCGCAACCCATCGACTCGCTGCTTGGTCAACGCGTCGCCCCGCGCCTTGGCGTTATAGCCGCCCGGATGCTCGTACATAGACAGCGGCCCGGCGACGGCTTCGGCCTGGCCGTAGAGCGACGTGGTCGGCGTGGTGAACTCGTAATCCGTCGCGCGATACACCCCGGCGACCGCTTGCATGCAGACCTGGCCGGAGCGAATGCCATGCAACTCGCGCTCGCCCAACTGCTGGCCGAGATAGGTGACGGTCGGCCCGTTGGGGATCTGCGGGAAGGCGTCGTTACTGTCCCCGAGCACCAAGGTGTGCTTGCCGTCGTCGTGGGTGAAAAACCAGAAAACTCCTTCTTCTTCCAGCAACCGCGAGACGAAGGCGAAATCGGTTTCGCCGTACTGCACGCAGTATTCGCGCGGGGTGTAGCTGCCGGTCAGGGACAGCTTGAAATCGGTAAAGCCGTGAGCCTTGAAAATCGTGGTGACGATGTCCGAAGTGCTGAGGTTCTGGAACACGCGGTTGTTGCTGGCGAGGGTCAACCACCACAGCCATGGGCGTAGCACCAGTTGATAGCGCTCGGCGGTGGCGTCGGCGGGCAGTTGGCGGATTTCGGCGACCAGCGCGTCAAAGGGGCGGAGCAGGGCGTCGTTGTGCAGGGTGGTGGTGACGTGGGTGGCGACGGCGGTGGTCAGGCTGAGGGAGGCGCCGTCGTTGAGGCCGTTAAGGATTTGTGAACCGAGTGAGTTGAGGGCTTCCTCGCCAGACAATGATTCAGGGTAAAGCGCCGACAGTGAAGTGGCGGTGAGGGAAAGGCTGGTGTTGCTGTCGGTGGCGCGGGACATTAATCAGACTCGCTGGCAGTCATTGATTTACTTGAAACCCAACATCGGTTTCCCTGACCTTAGAGGAATAGTCGCGAATTGAAGTTTTAGCGCGTTAAAAGCAACGTTGTTTCCCGGATCGGCAAACGTCGGGGGTTCCCAGTTGTCATGGGCTGAGCCCTGTGAGCGATTCTCCGAATCGACCGTGCTGAAATCTCGCTCATCGGCCAGGCTGGGGTCGAAGACATGTCCGGTGGCAGCGGTGAATTCGGAGAACCAACTTTCACAGGCCACACAGGGTCTTTTCTTGCCTCCAAGGTTGCCCTTTATGGACAGGTCATAGCCCTTGCCTGTGATGGCGGCCATCATCAGCGTTATCTCTGCATGGGAGGTGGTGCTGGCGATGCAGACGAGTGATTCGGGTTCATCGTAGGTGATGGTTTTCTTTAATGTTGTCAGTTTCTTGATGGGTTCAATCGGGTAGTTTTTTTCGGATAACTTATCGAGGGTTGCCATGACGCCCGCTATTTGGCCTTCGGTGAGCTTGATCACCAGCGTATTTTCATCCGGTGTATCCGTGGTGGACGCGCCTTTTGCTTTTCCGGGCTTTTTAGGCGGAGCTACGGGCGCTGGCATCAATCGGGCTTTTATTGCCTTTATATCTTGAGGGGTCGTCCAGTCGCCGTTGAGGTTGCCGTTACGCGCCGATTGCAGCCATTTGTTTTCTTCGCTGTATCGGGGGATTTTAGAGATGGCTTTGTCCGCATCTCTTGAAAACATAATATGCAGCAGACGTGTCGCTTCCATGATGGTTTTAACATTGGTAGGGCCGGATTTTATTGTATCCAGCAACACGCAGCAGGCCAGGTGCACGTATTTTGACTCACCTGGGTTGCCGGCCACGTAGATGATATTGCCGCCGGTGTTCGTGTAGGCCTGGATTTCGGTAATTTCCTCTCCTTTGGAGTCTATATTCTTGCCAATGACGGTGAGCACTGAACTGAGGATGCACAAGTGAGAGGGGTTAGTCGCCGATAGTGTGTTCATCTGCGTTCCTTGATTAAGCTTTCCTTATTGTGTTGCTCATGGGGTATTCATTGTCCTGTTTACCCAGTGAGCGGCCAGTCATCCGAGTGTGGCGTTGAGGGTGAACAACACAGGGAAATGATCGCTTCGAATTGGTTGGCCCGCGCAAAGTGGCACGACGGCCACTACATTGCCGTCGCCGTCGCTTTTAACATGCAAACTGCCTTCGCACACAGCTTTCCAGGCGTTTGGATGGTGCACATAAGCATAGTCAAGTAATAACAAGATCGGCTGCAGCTCACATTTTTCTATGCCCTGGGCCATCATGTATTCTTGCAAGTACGACTGTGGCGTATTGTTTCTATACAGCCCTCGTTCATGCAGGTCTCGAAGTTCATTAGTTGCTCTTTGCAACGTGACATTACGCACGCTCACATGCGTGAATCCGGCGCCGTTTGGCAACAGTTTGGTCATGCCGAGTATGTCGTTTGATGCCTCTGAAGCAATTACATTTAAATCGCCGCCAAAAAACAGTAATCCCTTTATTCCCAAGTTTTCGGCATTGCTTTCAATGAAGCCCACCGTATCAACAATGTTGCTGGGCGCCATGAAGGAGGCGTTGGCGTGATAAAAAGCAAAGCCATAAGTGGTCTTCTTGTGCCGAATGATCAGCGGCGCCCGTTGTTCTGTGTGTGAAAGGATATAGCGCCCCGTCACATCGTCGAACTCTGATGCGATAGCGTTTCGAATCAACACCATCGAACCCAGTGTTGTATGTTTCTTTTTTCCACCCTCCTGCTCCAGTAAGGCAACGGGTGAGTAACTGTCCATCAAGTCGCTGATGAGACTCTCGTTGACCGTTCCGGTCTTGCCCACTTCGAACAGGGCGATAATGTCGGGCTTTTTCTGCGCGATGTAATAATCAAGGAACTTTTTCTTTTCGGTGTAGGCACTGGAAAGCTGTGCCTTCTGGTTATCAAAGTGCTGGGCGTTCCAGATCATGATTGAGTACATGCAACGCTCCTTCTTATGGGCTTGTTGAGCAAAAGTGCATGTCGGTTTTCGCGCCGGGCATCAGGCCCAGCGAGGTGCCGTCATAATGCTGGTGGTACTGAGCGCTTTAGGGTGAAACCAGTTTTTAACGGTATTGTCGTGTTGGTCATTGTATTTAACAGTCAAGGCGTCAAGGATAATGGCGCATTTTTTACAACACTGTTTCGAGACGCCCATGTACAAATCCATAAAGCTCAGGTTCTGCCGGTATAGATAACTGATTATCTGCATTTCCGCGTGAGGGGCGGCTGATTGATAAGCATCGGTAGCCTCCTCTATGGTGCTGATGAACTCGATGGCGTTCATGTGCCTTGCCCGCGACTCTCCCATGCGCTCTCTCGGTTGTTCGTCCAGCATTTTCCAGACGTCACCGGCAATGGCACTAAACACCGCCGGATCAACTTTGTTGAACCGGAAGTAGTTGAAGTTTCCTATCGAACTGAGTTGGTCGGAGGGTTTGTTTCTGCGAACTTTGAAGTTGCAGGCCATGTAGAGTGTGGTGCCCTGTGCGGTGATGGCCACCGTATCCAGATCAATCTCTGAGCCTTTGTAAAGTAGCAAGTTGTCGGAGACATGAGCCACCAGAGCATCCCCTCGCTCGCTTTTCAGTGTTGTGATTTCGTGATTGATGGTTGCGACAGCGTGGGCCTGGGCCGTCGCCAGTGCTTTTGGGGCATTCGGAGGTTTTCCGGGCCCTTGATAAGTTGCTCGCGCTTGATCCGCCGCTGCCTGGACAGTCGCTTTGGTGGGCGCCTCGACCCTGACATCGACATGATGGTAGGTGTATAGAATCGCCAAGGCAATTTGTGCGGCTTCATCAAGCAGGTTAGGCATGATTGCTTCCTTTCATCATCCAGGTCATTGAGGTTGGGCCTATGCGCCGTCAGTCGACTTTTTATATCTGCACCTGCGGTCAGGCATCCCATTCATACTTGCCCCCTTTGAGCGCTACATGCTCGGGCGGTGTTGTTTCCAGTGTGAAAAAGCCATTCAACGCCTCGACAGTTTCAAATTTCTTGAAGGCAAATGACGTGATTTTTACTTGCTGGGCGACTCCGCCTTTATTTTTCGTTTTAAACAGCCTGTTCGAAGCTGCCTTGTAAGTAGCCACGTCAGAAAGGTTTTCCAGTAATTCCAGAAAGTCCGGCACGGCAAACACATTGTCATTTCGGCTCAACCAGTCATCGATCGTGTATTCGTTTTCCCAGGCTTGAAGCAGCTCTATAGGACATGAAGGATCGGTGCTCTTGATTCCTATAAAGGTATGTGACTGGCCGACGGAAACCCGGAAGACACCGCACGGGTTGCTCTCGAACGTGTCGGTAATATGCTTGAGCGGGGTTTTGACAGAGGCCAGCTTTTCACCGTATTCCAGGAAATAGTTAGCCAGTGCGCCGCAATTGCCCATGGTTTGTGCTAGGTAATCGGTTTCCAGAAGCTTGCGCTCCGTCTCTTTCAGGGCAGCAAAGTCCCTTTTGGTCTCAACGCTGTCAAAATCGTAATTGTCATTTTTCATGCACCAAAACATCAGCAAGGAATAAATGCCGAGATAAGTTATTTCGCTGAAATTTTTTCTTTTTAGATTTTTTCCCCAGTGACCTAACGGCATCGGAGGCTCCTTTTTTCCAGTGTGTCTTCGGCAGTGGTCACTCCAACACCCACTCCGCCAACTTCCCCGTCACCTGCGTCATCAACACATTCTCGACATCCCGTGCCCCGGCAGCACTGCACTTGGCCAACACCGCCTGCACAATCCCGGCATCAAACTCAAACTGCTTGCCGGTCGCGGCTTTGTACCGACCGCGCAACTTCTCAAGCTTGGCCAACACAATCCCTTCCAGCGTCGCCTCATCCAGCGGCCGATACGCCACCACCGTCATCCGCGCCAAAAACGCCGGTCTGAATGCTTGCAACAGCACCTTATGCAACGCTTCGTTAAACGCATCGGTGCCCAGTTGCGCGACGGGCGTATCCAGCAACAACTCCGCCCCGACATTGCTGGTGGCGAGCATCACGGTGTTCTTGAAGTCCACCACCAACCCGGTGCCGTCCTCCATCACGCCTTTATCGAAGACGTTATAAAAAGCCTCCAATACGTCCGGGTGGGCCTTCTCAATCTCATCCAGCAACACCACCGAATACGGTTTGCGCCGCACGGCTTCGGTGAGCACGCCGCCGCTGCCATAACCGACATAACCAGGCGGGGCGCCTTTGAGTTGACTGACGGTGTGGGCTTCCTGGTATTCGGAAAGGTTGATGCTGATCAGGTTGCGTTCGCCGCCGTACAGGGCGTCGGCCAGGGCGTAGGCGGTTTCGGTTTTGCCCACGCCCGTGGGGCCGACCAGCAGGAACACGCCGACCGGTTTTTGCGGATCGGTGAGGCCGGCGCGGTAGGCCTGCAAGCGTTGGGCGATGGTGCCGAGGGCGATGCTTTGGCCCATCACGCGCTGGCCCATGCGCTGGCCGAGGGTGCGCACGGCGTGGGCTTCGTCGGCGAGCATTTTGCCGACCGGGATCCCGGTCCAGCCGGCGATCACGGCTGCGACGGTTTTGGTGTCGACCTGTTCCGGCACCAGCGGATCGTCCTGGCGAATCGCGTCGAGGCCGGCTTCAAGGCGCACCAGTTCGGCGGCCAGGTGATCGATGCGGCTGTCGATGTTTTCGTCGGGTTTATCGCTGTCGGCACGCTCGCTCAAGGCCAGCAGCTCGCGGCGGGTTTCCAGCAGTTCACGCACGGCGACCCGTTCTTCATTCCAGCGGGTTTCCAGTTCGCGAATCGCCTGCACGTTGCTGATGGATTCGCTTTCCAGCAGGGTGATGCGCTCGCGGTGATCGAGCCCGGTGGCCTGTTCCCGGCGCAGACGTTCGACTTCATCCTTGAGGCTGTTTTGTCGATGCCGCAAACTTTCCAGCGGGGGCGGAACGTCATGCTGACCGAGGGCAACCCGGGCGCATGCGGTGTCGAGCACGCTGATGGCTTTGTCCGGTAACTGCCGACCGGAAATGTAGCGATGGGACAATTTCACCGCTTCGTGAATCGCCGCATCGAGCACCTGCACACCGTGATGCTGTTCCAGTTTCGCCGCTACGCCACGGAGCATTTCCACGGCGGTGATTTCGTCCGGTTCCTCGACTTGCACCAGTTGAAAACGCCGGGCAAGGGCGGGGTCTTTCTCGAAGTATTTTTTGTACTCCAGCCAGGTCGTCGCCGCCAGGGTGCGCAACTCGCCACGGGCCAGGGCCGGCTTCAGCAGGTTGGCCGCGTCGCTGCCACCTTCCGCGCCACCGGCTCCGATCAAGGTGTGGGCTTCATCGATGAACAGGATGATTGGTTTTTCCGCACTGCGCACCGCGTCGATCACACCTTTGAGCCGTTGTTCGAACTCGCCTTTAACCCCGGCGCCAGCCTGCAACAAACCGAGGTCGAGCACTCGCAGGCTGACTTCCTGCAACGACGGCGGCACATCCCCGGCGGCGATGCGCAGGGCCAGGCCTTCGACCACCGCAGTCTTGCCCACACCCGGCGCTCCGACGAGGATCGGGTTGTTCTGCCGGCGACGCAGCAGGATGTCGATGCACTGACGAATCTCGCCGTCGCGCCCGACGATGGGATCGATGCGCCCGGCATGCGCATCGGCGGTCAGGTCCTGGGTGTATTGGTCCAGCACCGAATCCTGTTTGGGCGGCGAGTTACCCGAACTAACCGAACGCACACCGCCGACATGTTCGCGAGAGCTTTCGGTCCATTCCAGCAAGTTGCTACGCAGCGCTTCGCGAGGAATCTTCAAAAGCGACGACGCACTGTTGAGCAACAAGCTGCGGCGCTCGTCGCGGTCGATCAACGCCAACAGCAGCAAGCCCGAACGAATGCTGTCCAGCCCCAATACGCTGGCCTGAACCACTGCGTCTTCCAGCAACCCGGTGGTGTGGGTCGACAACGCCGGCGTGCGCGTGCTGCCGGATTTGAACAGCTCCAGAGCCTTGTTGATTTCGGCGGTCAGGGCATCGCGTTCCAGGCCGAAACGCGGCAGCAGATAAGCAAAGTCACCGCCCTCGATGTCCAGCAGTTCCAGTAGCAAGTGCTCGATTTCGACGTAATGATGACCCCGTTGCAGACAGCGTTGCGCAGCCCGTTCCAGAGCGCGGCGGTTGTCCGGGTTGAGGCGTCCGATCAGGCTGGCCAGTTCCATGTTCAGGTGATCTCCAGCTGACGAAGACGGGTTTCGATGCGTTGCACGGCGAGGCTGGTCTGACGTTGCAAACCACCGTTCCAGCTCAGCAGTGGCGGCGCCTCGCGACCGAGTTTCATCGGGCCGGCGCCGCGCACCAGTAACACCAAAGTGCAATCCAGGTCCGGGCCGAAGTACAGAGCGCTGAGGCTGGCCAGTGCCGGGTGGGATTCGCCGTCCGGCAAAAACTTTGCAGCCTGGGCCGAGGACAACGGGCCGAGGGTCATTCTGAAACCTGCGTGTTCATCCCAGACCCGAGTGCCGGCCACTGCCGTGCGACCCAGTTGCAGATTGCGCCCGCCTGGAATCATGCGGCTGCAGCTGGCGGGCGGGATCTCGCGCCAGGCGCCTTCATAGGCGCTGAGTTCCACCGGCAGTTCGAAATGTTCGCGCACTACGGCGGCGAAACCGGCGAGGGAGCGGCGCCCGTCAGCGAACAACGCGCTGCACGCCAACACCGCCGAGTCGGGCATGGCCCCGCGTTCCTGCAAGGCTTTGGGCAGCAGCCCGGTCAGTGCGCGCAATTGAGACTGGACCGGCGAGGCGCCGGGCACCGTAAAGCCAATGGCGATCCGGTGTTTGCGCATCACCTTGTACAACAGGCTCAACAAGCGGTGCTGGAACAGGTCGAGGAATTCCGCCGGTGCGTGATCCTTCGCCCGAGCCCGTTGTTGCAGCCATTCCTGATAGGCGTAGGGCAGGGGGCCGTCGGGGCCACCGAGGCCGAACACCGGTGTGCTGAGGACCGGTTGCTCATCGGTTTGCTGAGTCAGGCTTTCGATTTCGCTGGCGGCGAACAGTGGCGTCAACGGCCCGCGCAGGCGAATGGCTTCTGCCTGGGGCGAGGTGCCGCTGCCCAGGGATTCAGCCTGCGGGTGTTCACGCTCCAGCAGCAACAGCGCTTGCAACAGCTCAAACGCCTGCGGATCGCGGCGCAGCTTTTCACTCAGGTTCAGAGGGAAAGCGGCATGCCGGCTTGGGGTTGCCATGTTTTCACCTCCTTGTCTGACTGGACCAGCACCGTGCGCACAAAGCGATTGGCCGTGGCATACAGGGAAAAGAACTGCGCCAGCACCGCCGAAAACAACACCGCGCTGCTGCCGACAAAATGCTGCGCATCGAGTTGCAGTTGCACCTCCAGCCCATTGCGCCAACCGCGCCAGGCGTCTTCGCCGACATGGCCGATGACCCGCTCGCAACTCAGGCTCAGCAGGCCTTCGATCTGCCGTAAAGCACTGGCCTCATCGCGCAGGTTGTGCAACTGGAGAATTTCCTTGAGCGCGTCCAACGCTTGAGGCCCTTCGACCAGCGACAAATGATTGAGGGTCAGTTGCGACACCAGCCGCCAGCGCGATTCGCCGTCCAGTCGCGGCAGACTCTGCGGGCTCGGCGGGTTGCGCAGACGCGCCCAGGCCACCGGACCCGGCCGCTCAAAACCCAACGGCGTCCCGGCGGGAAGGCTTTGCGCCAGGTGTCGATTGGTGCACAGCAGCTCGGCGGTAAGGCTGTATTCGACTTTTTCCGAGAGCGGATCGAGTCGGGTGTCCACCAGGCTCATCAACAGGTCGGTGCCGAGTCGATTCGGGGTCATGCCGCTGACCCGTCGCGCGTGCCAGTAGCACTGTTTGTCGCCGCCGCCGTGCTGGCTGCCGTAGTAGGCCGGCACCCGTTGCACGCCTTGGCGAGTGGTGGCGCGCACCGCGCGGATGCTGTGGATCTCGACGCTGTTTTCGCGGTGACTGTCGGCCACCAGTCGATACTCGCTGCGGGTGCCGTCCGGGCGCAGGGGCTCGGAAGTGCGCGGGAACAGGTTGATCACCGGCGCACAACCGAGGGCGATGTCGCTGGCCTGAAGGTGCATGCGGCTGGTGGGTGGGCGGTCGAAGACGATGTACACAAACAGCGTCTGGCTGTCGCTGCTGGCGCCGGCCAGGGGCAGGTCGAAGAAGTTGAATTTGTCCGGGAAAGCAAAGTACTCGGCCAGCAGGCGCATGCCCGGATGCACACCGTCTTCGTCCGGCAGCAAGACTTCATTGCTGGCAAACCCGACAATCTGCGGCAGCCCCATCAACGCTTTCGGCACGCTGCCCGCCGGCCCGGCCAACACGTTCACCGCATGTGCGCCGAGCAGGTCATACAGGCAGGCGTTGACCACCGGGGAGGCGGCCAGATGGATGCGCAAATGCTGGATGTTCAGCTCCGACCATTGGCTTTCACCGAGGCAACGCAGGCTCAGGCGCAGCGCCGAGCGGGCCTGGGGAACACCGGTCAGGGCCTGGGCTTCATCGCTGCCCAGCAGCAGGGCTTCGTTGATTTCCACTGGCCACAATTGAACCGCGGCACTCGTACGAAAGTGGATGCTTTCGCCTTTGCTGGTGGTGACGAACAGCGGTGTGTCCCGGGGCAGGGGATAGCCGCCGGCGAGGTTGCCTTTGCTCGGGTCTGGCTGGAATTGCACGATCGCGCAGGACGGCAACGGGCGCATGGCCAACGGGTAAAGTTGCTCCAGCAGCGCATCGCTGAATTCGGCGTAGTCGTCGTCGAGCCGTCGTTGCAGGCGCGCCGCCAGCAGCGCAAAGCCTTCAAGCAGGCGCTCGACGTGTGGGTCAGGGCATTCGCCGGGGGACAGTTCCAGGCGCCGGGCGACCTTGGGATAACGTTCGGCGAAAATGCTCCCGGCATGTCGCAGCCAGGTCAGTTCCCGTTGGTAGTAGTCGAGCAGTTGCGGGTCAATCGAGTCGCTCATGACGCACCTCAAGGCCATCGCCGGCCTTCTCGATGACAAATGCCACGGGCCAGAGCTGCTGGCCGCTGCGCAACTCGCCGAGCAGACGAATGCTCAGTTGCTGCGGATGGCCAGGGACTGGATTGACCTGAACCTCGCCCAGTTTCAGGCGCGGTTCGAAATGGGTAATGGCCTCGCGCACTTCCCGCGCCAACTGACGACGGTCATCGCTGCGCTGCTGTTGCAGGGCGGTCCAGTCAGCGATGCCGTAGTCGAGAATGCTCGGCGGTGAGGTCAACGGGCGTTGGCCGCGACGGGTGTTGAACAGGCGCAGTAACTCCGTTTGCACCGAGTCGAGCAAGCCCTGGCGATCGAACACTTGCACCGTGTCGGCGTCGCTTGAGGACAGTCGTTCGAACAGCGGAGGAAGAATGCCGGTGCCTGCCATGGCCGACGCGCCCGCTTACTTGACGAGCTTGTTGGCGGCCATGTCCCAGGTCGAGGCGGCCGTGCCTTCCTTGGTGCCATCGTCTTTCTGGGCGGTGAGTTCCCATTTGATCTTGGTGAAGTTCAGGGAAATGGTTTCCACCGGTTTGCCGCCCGTGCCGCCGCTGACGCTGACGTTGGACAACACCACATTGGTCAGGGTGTAGATGATGAACGGCATCAGCTTGCCGCTGCCTTCGGCGGCGTTACGGCCGATGGTGATCTTGGCCTCCGGGATCGGTTTGCCGGCGCAGCAGTATTCGTTGAGGGAAGGCGTGGAACTGTCGACGAATTTGGTCAGGGTGAACTCGCCGATGTGCGGTTTGCCGGAGGTCCGTTCCGAGTTGCTGACGTCGTTGGTGACCTGCATCGCCACGTTGTGGCTGTAGGACATGACTTCGATTTTGTCCGCGTAGCCCTCGAGCAGGCTGTCACCTTTGATGTCGCCGCCGAGGTCGAGAATAATTGCATCCATCGCATGAAACTCCTGAAGAAATTCAAATTAGGCAAATGGGCTGTCGAGTCGAACACCAAACCTGTAAGGCCGAACACTGAACCTGCAAAACCAAACACCGAACCTGTGGCGAGGGGGTTTACCCCCGTTGGGGCGCGAAGCGGCCCTATTTTTTGGGGCTGCTGCGCAGCCCAACGGGGGCAAGCCCCCTCGCCACAAGTTTTAGTGTTGCCCCAGCTATCAGTGATGCCACAGGCTCAGCGGTCAGGCAGCTACCGGTGGCGGCAGGGTCGCGACCAGGCGGATCGAGGCGGTCAGTTCTTCGAGCTGGAAGTGTGGCCGCAGGAACACCGTCGCCCGGTAGGCACCGGGCTTGCCGGCGACTTCGGTCACGTCCACCCGGGCTTCACGCAACGGGTACTGCGCCTTGATCTCTTGCGGCGCGTTGTCGTTGATCAGCACGTAGTCGGCGATCCAGTTGTTGAGGTAGGTCTGCACGTTGTCGCGGGTCATGAAACTGCCGACCTTGTCGCGCATGATCACCTTCAGGTAATGCGCGAAACGCGACGCCGCGAGCACGTACGGCAACATCGCCGAAATCCGCGCGTTGGCATTGGCCTCGTTGGTGTTGTAGAGCTTGGACTTGTTGGTGGTCTGCCCGCCGAAGAACACCGCCACGTCGCTGTTTTTCTTGTGGCACAGGGCGATGAAGCCGAGGTCGTTGAGCTCTTTTTCCCGGCGGTCGGTGATCGCCACTTCAGTAGGGCATTTCAACGACAGGTCGCCGGAACTGGTACGGAAGGTATGCGCTGGCAAGCCTTCGACCGCGCCACCGCCTTCAGCACCGCGAATCGCCGCGCACCAGCCGTACTTGGCGAAGGCTTCAGTGATGCGTTGCGACAAGGCCCAGGCAGCGTTGCCCCACAGGTATTTGCCGTGGTCGGTGCCGTTGACGTCTTCCACGTAGTTGATGCCTTCCACCGGCGAGGTTTCCGGGCCATAGGGCAGGCGCAGCAGGAAGTGCGGCAGCACCAGCGACACGTAGCGCGAGTCTTCGCTTTCGCGGAAGGAGCGCCATTTGATCAGCTCCTGGCTCTCGAAGACTTTCGACAGGTCACGTGGCACGGCCAGTTCGGTGAAGCTGTTCATGTCGAACAGACGCGGGCTGGCGGCAGCAATGAATGGCGCGTGGGCCGCGGCGGCGACGTTCGAGAGTTTCTCCAGCAGACCGATGTCCTGCGGGTGCCGGCCGAAGGTGTAGTCACCCACCAACAGGCTGAACGGGTGGCCGCCAAAGGTGCCGTATTCTTCTTCGTAGATCTTCTTGAACAGCGCGCTCTGGTCGAACTCGACAGCTTTTTCCAGGTCGTTTTGCAGCTCCTTCTGGGTCACGTTGAGCAGGCGCAGTTTCAGCCGGGAGCTGGTCTCGGTGTTCTGCACCAGCAGGTGCAAGCCCCGCCAGGACGCTTCGAGTTTCTGCATGTCCGGGTGGTGCAGCACTTCGTTAAGTTGCGCGCTGATCAGCTCATCGATCTGGCTGATGCGGTCGTTGATCATCGCCACAGTGTCCTTGTCGATGGCCATGCCTTCGTCGAGTACCTGGGTGGCGAATTCCGCGAGCATGTCGCGGGCATAGTCCTGCTGGCTGTCGTCATGGGCCATGCGGCCTTCGGCGATGATCCGGTCTAACAGGGACAGGCTTTCTGTGGTGCTTTCACTGGTTTTGGCGGCGGCTGAAGCGGGCATGGCGACTTCTCCCTAAGTGAATGAGTGATCAGGCTTGCGGTTCGGCCGGTGCTTCACTGTCGCCAGCGGCGGCAGGCGCAGCGGTGTCCGGACGCGCTGACTTGATCTCTTGCAGGCCCTCGGTGTTGGCGATGACATCGCGCAGCAACTTGTCCAGATCATCGTTGCCGTCGAGCTTGGTCAACAGGTCGCGCAGACGCTGGCGGGCTTCGAACAAGCGCCGCAATGGCGTGACTTGCTCGACCACTTTCACCGGATCGAAATCGTCGATGTGCTTGAAGTTGAGTTCGATGTTGAGCTTGCTCTCGTCGCCGGTGAGGGTGTTGGTGACCTGCAAGGTGGCGCGGGGAGCGATCGAGGCGAGGACTTCGTTGAAGTTGTCGCGATCAATCTCGGTGAAGCGCCGCTCGGTCAGCTTCGGCAGTGCGTTGAGAGGCTTGCCGGAAAGGTCGGCGAGAATGCCCACCACCAGTGGCAATTCTTTTTTCTCGATGGCGTTGCCGATTTCGACGTCGTAGGTGATTTGCACCCGGGGCGGGCGAACCCTGTCGAGCTTGTGCTGAGTACTTTCTGCCATGTTGAGTGACTCCGATGCATGAGCGGGCGCAATGCATCGGGAGGCCCGTTCATCGCTTTCCCTTGCTGGACCGTAGGTTAGAAAGGGTGGCAGATGGACCTGTCGTTCCTTTGACAAACCTTCCTCGTTCGCCGTGTGGGCCGAACTACCCAAGACGCTAGAACAGGTCTATAAAAAAGCAAGGGAAAACCTTTTTAGGACTGTCATGAGAAAAGGAAAATTCATTTTGTTTGCACGTTTTTTTGCCTGCGCCGTGTTTTTGTCCCTCGCCGGATGTTCGCTGTTCGGGCCACGGGTGGACCTCGATAACCTGACCCTCGACGTCGCGCCGAGGGCCAACGACGACACACCGATTGCAGTGGATTTCATCGCCGTGAACGACCCCGACCTGCTCAAGCAACTGTCGGGCATCACCGCCCGCCAGTGGTTCACCGAGCGCGAGCAGTACCAGCGCGACTACCGACAGCTGATGACGGTCTGGGGCCTGGAGTTGGTGCCGGGGCAATTCATCGACAAACAACCCTTCCCGCTGGGGGGCAAGCGGGCGGCTGGACTTTTGGTCTTCGCCAGCTATAACACTCCCGGAGCCCACCGGTTGCGGCTGGATGACCAGAGCAATGCCTGGCTCAAGTTCGACAGTCGCGAGATGACGCTGGTGGGCGACAGCGCGAACTGAACACCTTGCAAGAACACCGCGTTGCGCGGCGAAACCATGACCTCGAAAGGAATCGTATGAGCCTGTTACCTGATGCGGTTTGCTGGCACGAGGGCATGCAGTTGTTGCCCCAGCATTTTCAGTTGCAAGGGCTGCGGGCCGAGGCGCTGGTCGCGCATTTTGCCCAGGCGTGTAACCCGTGGTTCTGGGGCGTGAATCGCATCGAAGTCGACCCTGGCGCCCTCAGTGCCGGACTGGTGCGACTGATCAATCTGCAAGCGACGATGCCCGACGGGTTGCCGGTCAATCTGCAGGCCGGAATCGGGCCGACCCTGGAGCTCGACGTCGGCGAAGCGATCAATGCCACCGACGATGCCACGGTTACGGTTTACCTCGCGATCAGCCCGTTATGGCGCGCCGGGCAGTTGCTGCCGCTCAAGGGCCGGTTGCAATCGGTAGTCGGCGATGCGCTGCCGGATTTGACCAGCGGCGAGTACCCCGAATCGATCACCGTGTGGCGGCCGAATCCGCGTTTGTGCACGCAACTGAACAAGGCTGATTCCATCTGCCTGCCGCTGTTGAAGATCCGTAAAGAGGGCGGCGGTTTTATCCCGTTGCCGTATACACCACCCACGCCAATCCTGTTGCCGGAGTCCGTGATCGGCCGTCGCGTCGCCGGTTTGTGTGCCCGGGCGCGAGAGAAATGCATGTTCCTCGGCGGCCGTTTGCGCCAGGCGCAGCAGGCCGGCAATCAGGATGATGTGCTGGAAATCCGTCGTCAGTTGACCGCGCTTTGGGCGCGGCTGCCGGAGGTCGAAGGTTCGCTGAGTAGCCGCCAGGCCAACCCGCAAACCATTTATGGCGGGTTGCTCGGGCTGGCGGGTGCCTGGTCGGCGCTGGACCCGTTGGCCGGTGTTCCGCCGTTCGCTCCGCTGGATTTTCTGGAGCTGCAACGCGGCTATGAAACAGTCCTCGACTGGCTGGAGAAAACCCTCGAATTGATCCGTGCCGGCTATCGCAGCCTGCCGTTTGCCCGCAGCGAACAGAGCTTCTCGATTCAACTGCCCGACGATCAACCGAGCCAACGCCTTGTGATCGGTTTGCGCATGCCCAACGGTGTTGGCGAGCAGGCCGCGAGCGAATGGCTGAGCGGCGCGATCATTGCCTCGCAGCCGCATATCCCGTTGCTTAGCCGCCAGCGCATGAGTGGTTTGGCGCATCAGGCCATGAGCCGCAACGAGCAAGTCGCCTATAGCGTCGGCGACGATACGCGGTTGTTCGTGGTGACGGCCGAAGGCCAATGGTTCGACGGGCAGTTGCCGTTGCTGATTGCCGCGCCGGCGTCCAAGCCTGCGAGCAGTCCGTGGCAAGTGGTGTTGTTTGTGGCCCAGGCCAGTGAAAGCGCTTGATCAAGGAAGGGGCGTCGTATGTCTGAAGGGAATGCCGGGGCGGGTACACGGGGCCTCCACGAAGCACCGCTGAGCAGCGCCTTTCGCCAGGCCTGGTTGCAATGGTCCGAGGAATGGAATCAGCTGCCCAAGGACAGCGATGAAACGGTGCTGGTCGAGGCTGTGGTCGAACTGTCCACGCAAATTTCCCAGCGCTTGTGGCGCACCGCGTTCGCCCGGGTCGGCGATGCGGCGACCGAGCAGGTCAAGGCGCTGGTCTATGCCTTTGTCGCGCTGATTGATGAAACCCTGCTGTTCACCCCGTGGCCGGGCCAGTCCGCCTGGCAGGACAAACCCCTGGAATCGCGGATGTATGCCAGCCGTCAGGCCGGTGAACGACTGCCATCGGCGATCAAAGAGCTGCTGGACCAGCAAATTCCCACCACCCGCGACCTCGCCAACGTTTATTTGCAATGTCTGGTGCTCGGGTTTCAAGGGCGGCTGCGTGGCGAACACAGTCAGGTCCAGCATGAGAAGTTGCGCCTGGCGCTGTTCACCTTTGCCTGGCAGCACGAGGCGGATTATGCCGATGTCAGCACCCGGCTCGCGCAGCCTGCGACGGCGCCGCCGGTGCAGTTGCCGGTGCGCCTGTCGTTGCCCGATGGCTTTCGCCTCGGCCTGGGGATTGTCGCCATGGTGTTGTTATTGACCGGGCTGGGGCAATTGTTCTGGCGCGATATCTGCCAGGAACTGGAGCCGGTGTTGCAGATGACCGATTCCGTTGCCGTGTCGGAGCAAGACTCATGAGCACCCTGCAGATTGTCGGCCTGGTCATCGCGCTGCTGGTGTTGCTGGCGCTGATCGTCGTGGCGTTGTGGTGGTTGCGCACCCAGAGTGGCGCGGCGATCCGCAGTTTTTATGCGGCGGTACGCCATATGGAGCAGGAGCAGGGCGCGCAGGATCGTTATCAGATTCCGTGGCTGCTGATGCTCGGCAACGAAACCCAGGGCACGCAATTGTGCAGCCAGTGGCGCCTGCAACCGACCGACAAACCGGCCTGGTTCGGGCGTTGGTGGTCGGACCCTGAAGGCGCGGTGCTGGTGGTGCCGCAAGCACTGTTCCTGCCCGATGAAGGCATGAACCTGCAACGCGGCGGCTGGTGGCGCTTGCTCGGCTTGATCCTGCGCCTGCGCAGCAAACGGCCACTCGACGGGATTATCTGGACCGTGCCGGTCAGTCGCCTGGGCAATGTCGAACAGGCCGCGAACCTCGGGCTGGCGGCGCGTCGGCGCTTTATCGATTTGCTGCAACGCTTCGGCCTGAGCCTGCCGGTGTACGTGGTGATCACCGGCATGGAAGAACTGCCGGGCTTTCAGGAGCTGATCAGTGCACTGCCGGAAGAAAGCCGCGAGCGAGCGCTGGGCTGGTCGTCGCCCCACGGCGTCGAGACGATGTGGCAATCACAATGGAGCGATCAGGCGCTGGATCAGGTCAACCGGGCGTTGGCGGAATCGATCATCGAACTCGGCACCTTGTCCGGCCATTTGAGTGGCGATTTGTACGGCTTGCCGGAACGCCTGGAAGCCTTGCGCCGCAATCTGCAAACCCTGCTGGAACCGGTATTCCAGGGCAACGCCCAAGGCGAGGCCCCGCGTTTTCGCGGGGTGTATTTCACCGCCAACCAGGCGTCGGATGATGCCCTCGACGGGTTTTCCGCCGATGACAGCGGCCTGCAGCAAAGTGTGTTCGCCCGGCAGTTGTGGCAGCGGCGGGTGGTCGCCGAGCGAGGCTTGGCCCAAGTTGTGCCGCGGCTGTTGCGTCTGCGTCAGCGCTGGCAGCGTTTGACCGGTGCGATTGCGTTGGTGGTCGGGGTGATCTGGATCGCCGGCATGCTCTGGGTCTGGCAGGACTCGGTCAAGGATGCCCATGAACTGTCGCGCCTGTTGCAAGGTGCACAGAAGAACTACGTGGCGGTCACCGATGAATCCCATCGACTGGACGCGACCCGGCGCAACGTCCAGGGGTTCTGGCGGGTGCTGGAAAAGGCGCCGCGCTGGACCTTCACTTCGTTGGTGTTTCCGACCTCCTGGTTCTCGTCCCTGGACGTGCAACTGGAAAACGAACTGCGCACCACCGCCAAGAGTCATTTGCTGGAGCCGTTGCACGAACTGTTGACCACGGAACTGGCGCAACTCAAGACGATTCGCAATACCGAACGCCGGGGCAATGTGGAAAGTGAGGACCCGGCGCAATGGCAAAACTACGTCAAGGCCAAGGACCTGGTGGCACGCGCGGTGCGCCTGGAACAACAGAACCAGTGGTTCAATCAGGCCCTGAACAACCCCAAGGCACCGCTGGAAGACCTGGTGTCGCTGAGCAACAACGCGCTGTCCCTTAACCTCAACGTCGGCACCTTGCGTCGCGCGGCTTTTTACAATCGGGTATTGCTGGATGCCGATGACGGCAACCTGAAATCGCTGGACCTGAGCATGGAGCGTCCGGTGATCGAGGAAAACTTTTCCGGGTTGATGGAGCGTTGGCTCGACCAGTATTTCCTCGCCGACAACTTCGTGCGCCAGGCCGGTTATCTCAAGTTGCACCTGGAACGCCTGGAGGCGGGCGGTGGCAATTCCCTGACCGAACTTGAAGACCTGCGCGCGCTGATCGACGACCTGCAAGCACTGATCGGCCTGACCAACTCGGCGTGGAGTCGCGGCAAGGGCCAGGACCTGGTGCCCGGTTACCGCGAGATGATGGACAAGGTGCGCCAGAGCGTCTTGCTCGGCCCGCAGGTCGAGCAGCAACTGGAGCAGCAGGCTTCGAAGTTGCAGCAGAGTTTTCGCGATCAGTGGATTGCCCAGGCCGGTTCCAGGGGCAATTTGTTGGTGCAACAAGGCAGCGGACAGTTGGTGTTGCAGGAACATGTGAGTCAGTTGAATAACGCGGTGCAAGCGTTGTTCAAACGCGACTTCGTGGCGATTGCCTTGCGTGCGGATCAGGACGGCGCCGATGTGCAGGGGCAAAACGTCGATGGTGATGACCTCAATGGCGCGCTGAATTATTTCGCCAGTTACAAGAGTTACTCCGCCGAAGAACTGCCGCGCATTCCGCCGGCGTATCGCGGTGCGGTGCTGGCCGCCGCCGAAGGTGCGGTGGCCAAGGCCATGTGGCTGAGCCTCAAGGATCACAATGACCAATCCCACGCCTACGGGGTGTTCAACGTGCAGGCGCCGCAAGCGGTGGCGTTGCAGAAAGCCTTTATTGAATTGCGCCGTGGCGACCTCGCGACGCGTTTGCAAAGTGCCTTGAACCGGCGTGCGCTGGATCAGGTGGTCGGCGGCCTCGATGAAATCACCGCGCAACCGCTGTTCAGCGGGCGCACTGAAATCAGCCAGTGGGACGGCTCGAAAAACCTCGGCCTGCAACTGTATGGCGCCAGTGATGTGCAGGATTTGAAGCTGAGCCTCAAGCAGCAATTCAACACCATGCTCGGCATCACCGAGCGGCGTACTTCGGCGCTGGAATGGTTGAAAACCCAGCAGCAAAATCTCTCGGCACTGGATTACGAGCGGGTGACGCAATTCAGTGCGCTCAACGACGAACTGCTCAAGTACAAGGATGCGAATCCTGCCAGTTCGCCCGCGCAGATCGAGCAATTGGTCAGCCGTGACTTCATCGAAATGGACACCACGTCCTGCGGCCAGATCCTGCAAACCGCGAGCTTGTCCGGCGGACGTGGCACGTTGGCCATGCGTGCTCTGGAACTGCAGCAAACCGCCATGCAGCGTTGCCAGATGCTGCAACAGCAGCAAGCCTCGGCGGCGTGGAACGACCTGGCCAACTATTTCAACCAATACCTGGCCGAGCGCTTTCCGTTTGCCAATGGGGTGCGGGTCGCGGATGCCGATCCGGCGCGGGTTGAGCATTTTCTGGAGCTGATCGACAAGCGCCTGCCGGTGGCCCAAGCCGGTCTGGTCTTGAGCCAGACCCCGGAACGGCTGGCCGCCGAGGATTTTCTCAATCGTCTGAAGCAGGCGAGTACCTGGCTGACGCCGCTGTTTGTGCGGGACAAGAGTGGCATCCTCGGGGTGGAAATGGACGTGCGCTGGCGCACCGATCGCGAGGAAGAACGCGGTGCCGACCAAGTCATCGCCTGGAGTCTGAATGCCGGCAATCAGCAGATCAGCTACCCCGGCGAAGCGCAGCCGAACTTGCGCTGGATGGTTGGGCAACCGGTGCGGCTGACGCTGCGTTGGGCGCGCAATGGTTCCCAGCGTCCGGCTAACGATCAGTTGCAGCCGAACCTGGTGGTGCGCGACCTTGAGGCCGGTTGGGAGTACGGCGGGCCCTGGTCGCTGCTGCGCTTGATGCGTTCGCACCAGTCGGTGACACGTCAACCGAACATGGACTTCACGGATTTCCCACTGACCCTGCGCCTGCCGGTCACCGCGCAATCCAGCACGGCCGAGCAAACCCTGATGTTTGTACGCCTGTCATTGATGAGCCAGGGCTCGAAGCTGCCGCTGTCGATTCAACCGCTGCCCACCCGCGCCCCGCGCTCGCCGTTTATGCAGACCCGGGCAACCGCGTCCACCACGGCCATGACTCAGGAGGAGGGCTATTGAATATGCCTTCGACACCGCTGCCGGAATTGATTGACCGCTTGCTGGAACCGATCAGCAGCGAGGCGCCTTGTGGTCAGGATTTGCGTTACGAACGTGAATTCGACCAAGCCCGGGAGTTGCGCCGGGAGGACGATACGAGCCTGCCGACCGGGGTTTGGCAGTCGTCGATCAAACGTGCGCAATGGCCCGAGCTAGAGAAACTGACCACCAGTCTGCTGCTGGAGCGCAGCAAAGACTTGATGCTCAGTGCCTGGCTTGGCGAGGCGTGGTTGCATCAGGATGGGCTGGAGGGGTTGCCGGGCAGCCTGGCGCTGGTCGCCGGGTTGTGCGAGCGCTATCCCGAGCACCTGCATCCGCAGGCGGAGGACGGTGATCAGTCGTGGCGGGTGATTCCGCTCGAATGGCTGGCCCGGCGCTACACCGAAGTGCTGCTGACCCGGGTGCCGCTGCTGGAGCCGCGAAACGGTGAATTCGATGGTTTGTGCCTGGACGCCTGGCGGCGTCTACAGGTGCAGCAGGTGCTGGTGAATGACAGCAAGGTCGCGAAAACCTCGGCGGAAAACGCTCGGGGCGAACAGAAGAAAATCAACGAGCAGATTCGCGCCACGCCGTTGTCCTTCTGGCTCCACAACCAAGGCAGCCTGTTGTTGAGCCTGCAGCATTTGCAACGGCTGGAAGTTTGGAGCGATGCCTATCTCGGCGACCAGGCGCCAGGCTTCAAAGGCTTGCAGGATGTCATCACGGCGTTATTGACGCTGGTTGAGGAGTTCATCGCCATGCACCCACGACAGTCCGTCGAGGTACCTGTTGAAGCCGCGCCGGTGCTGGCTTCGGCTCCTGTGGATGTCGCGGTAGCGCCACAGGTGTTTCGTGAACCCGCGAGTCGTGAAGAGGCGTATCGGCAATTGCTGCTGATCGCCGAATACCTGGCCCGCACCGAACCCCACAGCCCGGTGCCTTACTTGATCCGGCGAGGAGTGGAGTGGGGCAACAAGCCGTTGAGTGAATTGTTGGGTGAACTGATCTCAGCGGATGCTGAATCGCGGCGGCTCTGGACGCTACTGGGCGTCCTCTAACCTCGGCACACCACAAAACAACTGTGGGAGCGAGCCTGCTCGCGAAGGCGGTGTGTCAGTCAACGATGATGCCGACTGATACGGCCTCTTCGCGAGCAAGCTCGCTCCCACATTTTTTCTGTGGTGAATAGGGAATTTGCATCCACCACATCCCCCTGTGGGAGCGAGCCTGCTCGCGAAGGCGGTGTGTCAGTCAACGATGATGCCGGCTGACACGGCCTCTTCGCGAGCAAGCCCGCTCCCACATTTTCTCTGTGGTGAGTCGGGAATTTGCATCCACCACATCCCTCTGTGGGAGCGAGCCTGCTCGCGAAGGCGGTGTGTCAGTCAACGATGATGCCGACTGACACGGCCTCTTCGCGAGCAAGCCCGCTCCCACATTTTTTCGGTGGTGAGTCGGGAGTTTGCATCCACCACATTCCCCTGTGGGAGCGGGCTTGCTCGCGAAAGCGGTGTGTCAGTCAACGTGCCTCTTCGCGAGCAAGCTCGCTCCCACAGGGGTTGTGTGTATGGCCTGGAAATCTGGGGTCAGACCGTCCGGGTAATCACAGACATCGGCAATGTAATCGGCGTCAACACCGGCCGGCCGGCAAAGAATGCCACCAGGTTTTTGCCCACCAGTTCCACGGTGCCTTGGGTCGCTTCCGGGGATAGGCCGGCGACATGGGGCGTCAGGATTACGTTGGTCAACGCCTTGAGGGCGTCGGGCACTTTGGGTTCGTGGTCGAACACATCCAGCGCGGCGCCACCAATCCTGCGTTGTTCCAGGGCGCTGATCAGATCCGCCGTGACCACCACACTGGCGCGGGCGATGTTCACCAGAAAACCGTTAGGCCCCAGCGCGTCCAGCACCTGGCGGTTGATCAAGTGCTGCGTGCCCACGCCGCCAGGCGTGGCGATGATCAGGAAGTCCGACGCCTTGGCCAGTTCTGTCGGCGTCGAGCAGTAGTGGTAAGCCACATCGCTGCGGTGCTGGCGGTTGTGATAGCTCACGCTCATGTCGAACCCGTTGGCCGCACGCTTGGCGATTGCCATGCCGACCGCCCCCAGCCCGAGAATGCCCAGGCGTTTGCCGGACAGGGAAGGGCGCATGATCTTCGGCCACTCGCCACGGCGCACGGCGGCATCGGCTCGGAGAATGTCACGCACCAGCGACAACAACAACGCCATCGCGTGGTCGGCCACCGACGAGGCATTGACCCCGGCGCCATTGGTCACGGTGATGCCGCGGTCGCTGGCTGCTTGCAGGTCGACGTGTTCATAACCGGCGCCGATCACGCAGATGATTTTCAGCGCGGGCAACTCGGCAATCTCTTCGGCATATAAACCCAGCGGGCCGCGAGTCAGCACGGCATCGATGCGCGATCCGTGGGAAGCAATGGCTTGGGCTCGTTCGGCAGGCGTAGGCGCCAGAATCAAATGAAAGCCCTGATGTTCGAGAATCGGTAAATAGTCATTGATGGTTTCAACCAATACCAGGACGGTTGCAGTCATGCTGGGCTCCTGTGGGCATCGAAATGTCGGGGGGCTCGAAAGTCGCTTCAGATTGCTGATTCCAGAGCGGTTTGGCAATCGCCAAAGATCGCAGGCTTCACACAGTGTAGGAGCTGGCGAAGCTTGCGATCTTTCAGCACGCTAGAAAATGACGTCTACGGTATTCAAGACCTTGGCGAACGCACCGTTCAAGGTCGCGTTATGGTGCTCGATGATTGCCCGGGCCGGCAGGGCGGGTGTGTCCATGCAGGTATGGGCATCGGCCACCAGCACCGGTTTGAACCCCAGATCGGCCGCCGCCCGGCAGGTACTGTCGATGCAGTACTGGGTTTTCATGCCGACGATGTGCAACTCGTCGATCCCGCCGGCCCGCAACTGCTCCGCCAGCGGCGTTCCGTGAAAGGCATTGGGTTTGCGCTTGTCGAACAGGATGTCGGTGCCGGGATTCAGCTCCAGGGCAGGCAGCAACTGCCAAAAGGCACTGCCGACCTCGATCGGAGAGCCTTGCGGGCCGGTGTGGCGCACCGCAAAAATCGGTATGTCGCGCTCCCGGGCACGGCGGATAAGCTGCTGGATGTTGGCCAGTATCCGTTCGCCGTCGTGGGGTTGGTCCGGGCCATTGAACAGGCCGACCTGCATATCGATGATCAAAAGTGCCGATGACATAGGTGTTTCTCCGTGAAGTGCCGAACGGACGGGAGAAACAACAAGGCCCCGTCCATTGCTGGCGGGGCCTTGGGTTCACTGCGCTGGGTTTATCTCAGCCAGCCACCCCACGACCCGCCGGAAGCGGTCGTGGTGGTACGGGTGAGGTTCAGCGCAGGAAAATTCATGAGGCCGATCATGCTGTCGCGGCGTCGGGCTTGTCAACGCCATCTTCGACCGTCAAAAACGCCCGCGTCGCATCAAGAATCTCATCAGACAGGGTATCGCCACGAGTCGCGCGAGCCAGGGTCAGGGCGCCGACCATCAACGAATAATCCACCAACGCTCGTTGCCGATTGGCGTCGGGCTGATCCGCGCCCATCAGTGGCGTGAGCATTTGCAGTAAGGCTTCCAGGCCCTGGGTGTAGGTCTGGTGCAAACCGCTTTCAGCCGTTTCGTGGCACATGTCGCCGGCAAACGCGGTCACTGGGCAGCTTTCCCCCGGATTGTCGCGATTGGCCACTGACAGGTACGGCGCGATGATGCTTTCGCGGGCCGAGAGTGGATCGCTGCTGTCGTCGATTCTCTGCTTCCAGCGTTCCAGCGATTGGCTGAACGCCCGGCTGCAGGCCTCTTGCGCCAGGGCTTCCTTGGACTCGAAGTGGCCGTAGAACCCGCCATGGGTCAGGCCGGCGGCGCCCATCACGTCGACGACGCTGATCCCATGCAGGCCGCGCTCGCGAAACAACCGCGTGGCGGCCTCGACGATGATTTCGCGGTTGAGTTCGGCTTGTTTGCGGGAGACTCGGGGCATGGGCAGCTCACATTCTTAAACGTATCGATGACCGGCATCTTAGGCAACTGCCGGCGCCGTGTCTCCCTGACGAGGTGACGAGTTAGATCGCTTAGCCAGCAAATTGGCCGATGCCATTGCCGAACGACCAGTTCTCGCGCTTGACCTCCACCAGGTTGATAAACACATCTTCCAGGCGTACGTCCAGTTCAGTATTCAGGCTCTCGGCGATGGTCTTGTAGAGCAGTTTTTTCAGCTCGGTGGTGCGGCCTTCCATCAGGGTGATCTGAATGATCACCAAGCCGTCGGTGCGGTTGATGCCCATGAAGGTCGGGTCGTAGATGAAGTGGTTTTCATCGTGTTCGGCGAGGATCTGGAAGTTGTCGTTCTCGGGAACGTTGATGGTGCTGTGCATGGCCGCGTAGATCAGTTGGCCGACACGCTTGGCGAAGGTCGGGTCCTGGTGTTTTTTGATGTCGATGCGAACGAGTGGCATGGGAGGGCTCCGCGAGTGAAGCTGCCGGTCAGCAGGTGAGATTGAAAATACATGACGGCTGTCTTTTATTAAATAGATTTTTCAGAGCATCTATTAAATCCCGACGCAAGGAGGGTGTGGGAGCGAGCCTGCTCGCGAATTCGGAATACCTGCAAACATTAATGTTTAAGGTGAAATCGCTTTCGCGAGCAAGCCCGCTCCCACAGGTCTTAAGTCGCTGCCACTGTGGCCTCGCGGCGCTTTTGCCATCTGATCCGCATAACCGCTCCTCAGCTAAGTCTTTGCTTCTGTTCATTAATCCCGGACAATCGCGCCCCTGTTTCGGCCAGGGCGCTGCCTGTCGGGTTTTTCCGACTCGTCCTGACCGGGTAGCAACTGACCGGAATGCGGAGATCCCACCGGATGAATGATCAGGCCAATAGCGTCGACGAACGCTATGTAGCGGCGAAACCAGTAGTTATTGAAGGCTGGAATCGCCAGGACACCACCTGGATGCTGGGCCTGTTTGGCACGGCGATCGGGGCCGGTACTTTGTTTCTGCCGATCAACGCGGGCCTGGGCGGTTTCTGGCCGCTGCTGGTGCTGGCGGTATTGGCGTTCCCGATGACGTTCTATGCCCACCGTGGCCTGACCCGTTTCGTGTTGTCCGGTCGCGAAGGCGCGGACATCACCGAAGTGGTCGAAGAACACTTCGGCATCAAGGCCGGTGCGCTGATCACCTTGCTGTACTTCTTCGCGATCTTCCCGATCCTGCTGATCTACAGCGTGGCGCTGACCAATACCGTCGGCAGCTTCCTCGAACACCAACTGCACATCATGCCGCCGCCACGGGCGATTCTGTCGTTCGTGCTGATCCTCGGCCTGCTCGCGGTGGTGCGTTGCGGCGAGCAGGTGATCGTCAAGGCCATGAGCCTGATGGTCTATCCGTTCATCGTGGCGCTGCTGTTTCTGGCGGTGTTCCTGATTCCACACTGGAACGGCGGCATCCTCAGCACCGCGTCCACGCTGCCTGAACCGTCGGCGCTGCTGCACACGTTGTGGCTGGCGATTCCGGTGATGGTGTTCTCGTTCAACCATTCGCCGATCATCTCGGCGTTTGCGGTGGACCAGAAGCGTCGCTATGGCGAACACGCTGAAGAGCGCAGCTCGCAGATCCTGTCCCGCGCCCACGCCTTGATGGTGGTGATGGTGCTGTTCTTCGTCTTCAGTTGCGTGCTGACCCTGTCCCCGGCGCAACTGGCCGAAGCCAAGGCGCAGAATCTGTCGATCCTGTCGTACCTGGCCAACCACTTCAGCAACCCGACCATCGCCTTCGCTGCGCCGTTGATTGCTTTCGTGGCGATTTCCAAGTCGTTCCTGGGCCACTACATCGGCGCCAGCGAAGGCTTGAAAGGCCTGATCGTGAAGAGCGGCAAGCGTCCTTCGCCCAAAGCCCTGGACCGCATGACTGCCGCGTTCATGCTGGTGGTGTGCTGGATCGTCGCGACCCTGAACCCGAGCATCCTCGGCATGATCGAAACCCTCGGTGGCCCGGTTATCGCGGCGATCCTGTTCCTGATGCCGATGTACGCGATCCGCAAAGTGCCGGCCATGGCGCGCTATCGCGGCCAGGCGTCGAACGTGTTCGTGACGGCGGTGGGCCTGGTGGCGATTTCGGCGTTGATCTATTCGCTGACCGCCTGACGCATCCCCCTGTAGGAGCGAGGCTTGCCCGCGAAGAACGATAACGCGGTGTATCTGAACAACCGCATTATCGTTCTTCGCGGGCAAGCCTCGCTCCTACGGAAGGGGTGGCGTTTTTTTATGACGCACGCCATGACCCAGAGCACACGCCGAGCCCGATAAACGGCTAACCTAGAGCCTTCATTGACGCGTCTTCGACGGCCTGTCGATTTTCTCTGGAGACGCTTCATGGCTCGTGCGCTGTCCCTTGCCGATAATCCCAACCGTTGGCGAGACCTGTTGGCCGGGCTGTCGATTGCCGGTTTGCTGTTGCCGGAGGCGGTGGCCTACTCCAGTATCGCCGCCGTGCCGCCCCAGGCCGGGGTGATTGCGCTGTTTGCCGGTTTGCTGTGCTACGGACTGTTGGGCACCAGCCGATTTGCCATCGTTTCTGCGACCTCATCTTCAGCGGCAGTTCTCGCAGCCGCCACCGCCACGTTGGCCAATGGCGATGCCGGCCTGCGCATGACCCTGGCCATCGGCCTGGTGCTGGTAACCGGCGGGTTCTTTCTGCTGGCCGGGCTGTTCAAGCTCGGCAGTGTCACCTCTTTTATCGCCAAACCGGTACTGCGTGGCTTTGCCCTGGGTCTGGCGGCGACCATCATCCTCAAGCAGGTTGCGAGCATCGTTGACGTGCACCTGAGCAACGGCAACCTGATCCGTTTCGTCCCGCAATTGCTGGAGCAGTGGCCGCAATGGAACCGCGTCGGCTTGCTGGTGGCTGCGGTAGCGCTGCTGGTGTTGTGGGTGTGCGCAAGGTTTCGGCGGGTGCCGGGCGGATTGCTGGTGGTGGCGCTCGGCATCGCCGCCGGCCAGTGGCTAAACCTGCCGGCTTACGGGGTAGACCTGATCGGCGTGATCGACCTGCGCCTGGAAGTGCCCCGGCTGCCGGTGTTGCCGTTTGCAGACTGGTTGCGCCTCGGGGAGCTGGCGATTGCCATGGTGATGATTCTGTACGCCGAATCCTACGGCTCAATCAGCTCCTTCGCGCTCAAGCATGGCGACCGGGTTTACTCGAACCGCGACCTGCTGGCCCTCGGCGCGGCGAATCTGTTGTCCGGCCTGTTCCATGGCATGCCGGCGGGTGCCGGTTACTCCGCGACCTCGGCGAACGAGGCGGCGGGTGCCGGTTCAAGGCTGGCCGGCATGGTTGCGGCAGCGGTGGTGTTGCTGATCGTCCTGACGGTGTTGCCCTACATCGCCCTGACGCCTGAACCGGTGCTGGCCGCCATCGTCATTCATGCCCTGGCGCGAGGCTTGAGCTTGCAGCCATTGGGCCGTTATTTCATCTGGCGTCGCGACCGTGTGCTGGTGATCTGCGCGGTGGCGGCAGTGCTGGTGTTGGGTGTGCTGGACGGCTTGCTGGTGGCGGTGGCGATCAGCGTGGTGCTGATGCTGAAACAGATGTCGTCGGCAGATATCCAAGTGCTGGGGCAAATGGGCGGCGGACATGATTACGTCGATGTGCAACGCCATCCCGACGCCCTGCAGATCCCTGGCGTGCTGATTGTGCGGCCCAGCGAGGCGCTGTTTTTTGCCAACGTGGAACGGATTCTCGGCGGCGCGCTAAGACTGGCCCGGCATGCGTCACCGCCGGTGCACACGATCATACTGAGCCTGGAAGAGTCGCCCGATCTGGACGGCACCAGCATCGAAGCGCTGGAAGCGTTCTTTTTGCAGGTGCGGGCGGAGGACAAGTTGTTGATCCTGGCGCGGCTTAAGCACGAGGCTAAAGCGGTGCTGGCGTTGTTGCCGGCGCAGGAGTTGGAACAGGTGATACTCAGTGGGTTGAGTGTTGACGGTGCGGTCCAACAATCCCTCAGACCAAACGCATAACCGCCTCCTGTGGGAGCGAGCTTGCTCGCGATGGCGGTGTGTCAGGCAATATTGATTTGAATGTGCTACCGCTATCGCGAGCAAGCTCGCTCCCACAGGGGTTAGTGTGAATCTTGTGGGCATAAAAAAACGCCGCTCCATCTCACGATGGGCGGCGTTTTTTATTGCGTTGCAGCGTTAGGCTTGAACGACCGGAATGTTGGCGTTCGCAGCAGCTTCACGGAACTCGGCAATCTGGTCGAAGGACAGGTAACGGTAGACATCAGCCGCCATGCTGTCGATCTTGCCAGCGTATTCCATGTACTCCTCGACGGTCGGCAGGCGACCCAGGATGGAAGCAACGGACGCCAACTCAGCCGAGGCCAGGTAAACGTTCGCGCCGTCACCCAGACGGTTCGGGAAGTTACGGGTCGAAGTCGACACAACAGTCGAATTCGGCTCTACACGTGCCTGGTTACCCATGCACAGCGAGCAGCCCGGCATTTCCATGCGTGCGCCAGCCTTGCCGTAGATGCCGTAGTAGCCTTCTTCGGTCAGTTGGTGAGCGTCCATTTTGGTCGGCGGCGACAGCCACAGACGGGTTGGCAGCTGACCCTTGACCTGATCCAGCAACTTACCGGCAGCGCGGAAGTGACCGATGTTGGTCATGCACGAACCGATGAACACTTCGTCGATCTTCTCGCCAGCAACGCTGGACAGCAGACGGGCGTCGTCCGGATCGTTTGGCGCGCAGAGCACAGGCTCCTTGATGTCGGCCAGGTCGATCTCGATGATTTCAGCGTATTCGGCGTCAGCATCGGCAACCATCAGCTCAGGGTTGGCAACCCAGGCTTCCATCGCTTGAGCGCGACGTTCCAGAGTACGCGCATCGCCGTAGCCTTCGCCGATCATCCAGCGCAGCAGGGTGATGTTGGAGTTCAGGTACTCGGTGATCGACTCTTTCGACAGCTTGATGGTGCAACCGGCAGCCGAACGTTCAGCCGAAGCGTCGGACAGCTCGAAAGCTTGTTCGATGCTCAGGTTGTCCAGGCCTTCGATTTCCAGGATGCGGCCGGAGAAAGCGTTCTTCTTGCCTTTCTTCTCGACGGTCAGCAGGCCAGCCTGGATCGCGAAGTAAGGAATGGCGTGAACCAGGTCACGCAGGGTAACGCCCGGTTGCATCTTGCCTTTGAAGCGCACCAGGATCGATTCCGGCATGTCCAGCGGCATAACGCCGGTGGCAGCAGCAAACGCAACCAGACCGGAACCGGCCGGGAACGAAATGCCCATCGGGAAACGGGTGTGGGAGTCACCACCGGTACCGACGGTGTCCGGCAGCAGCATACGGTTCAGCCAGCTGTGGATGATGCCGTCGCCCGGACGCAGGGAAACGCCGCCGCGGGTCATGATGAAGTCTGGCAGTGTGTGGTGGGTGGTCACGTCGATCGGCTTAGGGTAAGCCGCGGTGTGGCAGAACGACTGCATCACCAGATCGGTCGAGAAGCCCAGGCACGCCAGGTCTTTCAGTTCGTCACGGGTCATAGGACCGGTGGTGTCCTGGGAACCGACGGTGGTCATCTTCGGTTCGCAGTAGGTGCCAGGACGAACGCCTTTGCCTTCTGGCAAACCGCACGCCTTGCCGACCATTTTCTGTGCCAGGGTGTAGCCCTTGCCGGTGTCGACAGGTGCTTCAGGCAGTTTGAACAGATCGGTAGGGCCCAGGCCCAGTTCAGCGCGAGCCTTGTCGGTCAGACCGCGGCCGATGATCAGCGGGATACGGCCGCCGGCACGAACTTCGTCCAACAGCACCGGAGTCTTCATTTCGAAGGTGGTCAGGACTTCGTCGGTGCCGTGTTTGCAGACTTTGCCAGCATGCGGGTACAGGTCGATCACGTCGCCCATGTTCATGTTGGTGACGTCGAACTCGATTGGCAGTGCGCCGGCATCTTCCATGGTGTTGTAGAAGATTGGAGCGATTTTGCTGCCGAAGCAGAAACCGCCAGCGCGCTTGTTCGGCACGTAAGGAACGTCGTCGCCGAAGAACCACAGTACCGAGTTGGTTGCCGATTTACGCGACGAACCAGTACCGACCACGTCACCGACGTAGGCGATCGGGAAGCCTTGACCGCGCATTTCTTCGATCTGCTTCATCGGGCCGGTAACGCCTTGGGCGTCAGGCACGATGCCTTCACGGGCCATTTTCAGCATGGCGAGGGCGTGCAGCGGGATGTCCGGGCGGGACCAGGCGTCCGGGGCAGGGGACAGGTCGTCGGTGTTGGTTTCGCCGGTGACCTTGAACACGCGCAGGCTGATCTTGTCGGCCAGGGTTGGACGGTTGCGGAACCACTCGCCATCAGCCCAGGACTGGATCACGCCTTTGGCGTGTTCGTTGCCATTGCGGGCTTTTTCCGCAACGTCGTGGAACGCATCGAACATCAGCAGGGTGTGCTTGAGTTGAGCGGCAGCGACTGGAGCCAGTTCGGCGCTGTCGAGCAGGTCAACCAGGGTCACGATGTTGTAGCCGCCCTGCATGGTGCCGAGCAGTTCAACAGCGCGTTTCTTGTCGATCAGAGGGGAAGTTGCTTCGCCTTTGGCCAGGGCAGACAGGAAACCGGCCTTTACATAGGCTGCTTCGTCCACGCCAGGTGGAATGCGATTGGTGATCAGGTCAACGAGGAAAGCTTCTTCGCCAGCCGGGGGATTCTTCAGCAGCTCGACCAGGCCTGCAGTTTGTTCGGCGTTAAGCGGCTGGGGAACGATACCCAGTGCTGCACGCTCTTCGATATGTTTGCGGTAGGCTTCAAGCACAGTTATTACCCTCATCAGTGGTCCCAAATGGGTGTCCGGGACGCTCATCCCGAAATTGCCGTACTCATGCGCTGCGTGGCGTTGTGGGCCACTTAGCCAGAATTACCGACAATTCCTTACAGAAGCTGCTTTCAAAGTTTTACGCCTGCAGAACGGGGAGCTGATGAGGGTTGGCGTAGAGCTTTTCCCCGCTGGAAAAACCCTTCGCCAACACCGCTCTGAAGGAACGACTGTGCTCGTGACGCTTTGAAAACAGCTTCTAACGGACATTGGCGCCTTAAAAGGCTGGCTGATTCTACGGCAAAAAAAATATAAACGTAAGTTAGCCCCTGAACTTTGAGGGGTGATCAATGTTAGACAAAGGGCTAACATGCCGACCTGTTCTGCTTTCCCGTGTTTTGCCTACCTATGCCCAATCAGACCATCAAGACCCCCTGCGTCGGCCTCTGCTCCACCGTTTACGGTGACCTGGTGTGCCGTGGCTGCAAGCGTTTCCACCACGAAGTGATCAACTGGAACGGTTACAACGAGGAAGAAAAACGCGCGGTGTGGTTGCGTCTGGAGCAACTGCTGTCCCAGGTGATGGCCAGCAAACTGGAAGTTTTCGACCCGCAGCGCCTGCGTTTGCAGCTCGAACAGCGAAAAATCCGCTTTGTGCCGCATCAGTCGGAATATTGCTGGGCCTATCAGTTGATCGCCCGTGGCGCGCGGGTCATCAATAATCTGGAGGCTTACGGGATGGTGCTGATGCCGGAGTTCCGCGACTGGAACCTGCCGGAATTGCGCGATGCCATTGATCGGGAGTTTTTCCTGCTGTCGGAAGCGCATTACCAGCGATATATCGCACCGGGTTTCCTCAAGGATGCCTTTGGTGGCTAAAGCTTAAAAGCTTCGCGGGCAAGCCTCGCTCCTACAGAATCGTGTTGATCACAAAATTTGTGTGAGACACATACCCTGTAGGAGCGAGGCTTGCCCGCGAAGGCGTCCTTACTGACACCACACCTCTCAATGCCGCGTCACAACCTCTTCCAGATGATCCATGATCTCATCCGGCTTGAGCACCAGCACATCGCTCTCCACCGCATCCAGCACCACTTCTGCCGTATTGCCGATCAACGCCCCGGACAACCCGGACCGCGCCACCGTGCCGATCACGATCACCGCCGCCTGCAGTTTATGCACCATGAACGGAATCAACACATCCGCCGGGCCTTCCTCGATATGCAGGTGGTTATCATCAATGTCGAATTCGGCCTGGAACGCCTTGCACTGCTCGCGATAGCGCGCCTGGATGGTTTCGCTGAGCTGGAAGGTCGGGTCGGCTGACGAGAGCATCGGCGACGGATGCGCACTGATTACGTGCAACTGCGCCTTCGCCAGGCTGGCGATGTCGTACCCATGATCGACAATGCAGGCATGCAGCGTGCGGTGTTCGCCGTCGGTGTTGCCGACGTCGATAGCCGCCAGGATGACTCCGCCGGTCCAGGGTTTCGAGGTTTTCACCAGCAATACCGGGGTCGGGCAGTAACGCAGCAGCTTCCAGTCCGCCGGGGTCAGCAGGGCCTTTTTCAGCGGGCTGTCGGGGAAATGTTGCTTGATCACCAGCCCGCAGCCCTCGGCTTGCTGCACATCGACGATGGTTTCGTGCAGGCTTTCGTTCCAGGCCTGCTCGGTGGTGACGCTGTAGCCGTCCTCCACCAGCGCAGCCTTGAGAACGCCCAGCATCGCGCTGTGATCATGCTTGCGATCACACACCAGCAAGTGCAGATGGGCCTGGGTCACGCCCGCGATCAGCTTGGCCCGCTTGAGCGCCAGGCTTTCCGAGTGTTCGGGTTCGATGACCACCAGAATGCTGCGTATGGCTTGCATGATCGGGATCTCCTGAAGATGAAAAACACTGCGTTGGACAACTATAGTTGCTGCCCGGCAACACGGGACTTGATGCATATCAATGGCGGCGACTGGTGGTCTGCCGACAAGCCCGTATAATCGGCGCCCTTCGTTTTGAACCTTTTATCCGTGAGCCCCATGATCCTTCCCGAAATTCACGAGTTCCTCGGCTGCCGCACCCCTGACGGCTGGGTCCAGGCCGCGCTGGCCGATCAGGAAACCTTGCTGATCGACCACAAGAACTGCGAATTCAAGGCCGCCAGCACGGCGTTGAGCCTGATCGCCAAGTATCACTCGCATGTCGATCTAATCAACCTGATGTCGCGCCTGGCCCGGGAAGAACTGGTGCACCACGAACAGGTCATGCGCCTGATGAAAAAGCGCAAGATCGAACTGCGCCAGCTCTCCGCCGGGCGTTACGCCTCGGGCCTGCGCAAAGTCGTGCGCAGCCACGAACCGGTGAAACTGGTGGATACCCTGGTGGTCGGCGCCTTCATCGAAGCCCGTAGCTGCGAGCGTTTCGAGGCGCTGGTGCCGCATCTGGATGAAGAACTGGGCAAGTTCTACTTTGGCTTGCTGAAAAGCGAGGCCCGGCATTTCCAGGGTTACCTGAAACTGGCCTACCAGTACGGCGACGCCAAGGACATCGCCCAGGTCATCGACCGGGCGCGTGCCGCCGAGCAGGAATTGATCGAATCGCCGGACGTGGAATTCCGCTTCCACAGCGGTATCCCGACCGCCGCATAACCCAACCAACCGCCACCTAACCCAACCAACCGCCACCTAACCCTACCCACCGCGGCCTATCCCTACCAACCGCGGCCTAATCCCCTGTAGGAGCGAGGCTTGCCCGCGAAGGCGTCCTCGAAATCGCCTTCGCGGGCAAGCCTTGCTCCTACAAAAAGCGTTATCCGCAGTCCCGTGATGTTTTGATTCAATATTGTTAAAAACTCTTAAGAGTATGAAACATCACCCAAAACCGGCCCCCGTGGCCGGTTTTTGCCGCCTGCCGTCACCGTCCCGCCATCGATTGCCGCCATAATGCCGCCCACTTCAAACAAGGGTTGGCAGACGGTCGTTATGGATAACCTGGGTTTTGGCAAAGTTTTGCTGGTGGAAGATGACGAGAAGCTCGCCGGGCTGATCGCGCATTTCCTGTCCCAACATGGCTACGAGGTTCGGGCGGTGCACCGTGGCGACCTGGCGTTGGCCGCGTTTCTGGAATTCAAACCGAAAATCGTCGTGCTCGACCTGATGTTGCCGGGCCAGAGCGGCTTGCACGTGTGCCGCGAGATTCGCAGCGTGTCCGACACGCCCATCGTCATCCTCACCGCCAAGGAAGACGACCTCGACCACATCCTCGGCCTGGAATCCGGCGCTGACGACTACGTGATCAAACCGATCAAACCGCCGGTGCTGCTGGCCCGTCTGCGCGCCTTGCAACGCCGGCAAGTGCCGGAAACCGCCGTGTGCAGCGCTCTGGAGTTCGGCCATCTGAGCATCGACCGCAGCTGCCGCGAAGTGCGCCTGGCGGGCGAGGGCATCGAGCTGACCACCATGGAGTTCGAGCTGCTGTGGTTGTTGGCCAGTGCCGCCGGCAAGATTCTGTCCCGGGATGACATCCTCAACCGGATGCGCGGCATCGCTTTCGATGGCCTCAATCGCAGCGTCGACGTCTACATCAGCAAGCTTCGCGCCAAGCTCCGGGACAATCCTCGGGAGCCGGTGTGCATCAAGACCGTTTGGGGTAAGGGTTACCTGTTCAATCCGTTCGCGTGGGAGCTTTAGATGCTGCGGTTATTTCTTGGGTTGTACCTGATGCTGGCCGTTGGGCTGGTGTTGGCGTTGCAGACCGTCGAACACACCTTTAACGCACTGCTCGATAATCAGATGCAGGCGTATAACCGCGAGGCCGTGCGCGGGCAGGCGTATTCGCTGGTGGAGCAGATTCGCGGTCTGGAAGGGCCGGGGCGCGAGCAAGAACTGGATGCGTTGCGCCCGCATTACGGCTTGGGTCTGACGCTGGTCAATGCTGACGATCTTGCCCTCGATGATCAGGAAAAAGCCTTGTTGGCCGAAGGCCTGCTGGTGATTCGGGAGAAGTACACGCAGTTCATTTCTTCGATTGATGGCGGTCCGCAGTTGCTGAGCATCAAGTTGCCGGCGGAACCGAGCCTGATGCCGTTCTACATCACGGCGGCCTACCTGATGCTGGCGGTGCTGATCGGCATCGTGCTGTTCTTCTGGGTGCGACCGCACTGGCGGGATCTGGAAAAACTGCGCCTGGCTGCCGAGCGTTTCGGCGATAACGATTTGTCGTCGCGGATCCAGCTGTCCAAGCGCTCGAACATTCGCGATTTGTCCGAACACTTCAACCTGATGGCCGCGCGCATCGAAGGCCTGATCGCCAATCAACGCGAGCTGACCAACGCGGTGTCCCATGAGTTGCGCACGCCGATTGCGCGGTTGTCATTCGAGCTCGATCAGCTCAAGCAACAACCCGATCCGGCGCAGAACCGCGAACTGATTGCCGACATGTACGCCGACCTTGGCGAATTGGAAGAAATGGTCTCGGAGTTACTGACCTACGCCAGCCTCGAACGCGGCGCCACGGTGATCACCCGGGAGAATATCCAGGCCAGCAGTTGGCTAGACAGCGTGGTCGGCAGCGTGGCGCTGGAAGCGGAAGCGGCGGGGGTGCAGCTGCTGATTGTCGAATGTCAGATTGACGAAGTGCGGATCGAGCCGCGTTTCATGGCGCGGGCGGTGATCAATTTGCTGCGCAATGCCATTCGTTATGCGGCCGGGCGGGTCGAAGTGTCGCTGGTGCGCAGCGGCGATCAGTACGAAGTGCAGGTCAATGATGATGGGCCGGGCGTGCCGGTGGATGGGCGGGAGAAAATCTTCGAACCGTTCTCGCGGCTGGATGCCAGTCGGGATCGGCGTACTGGTGGTTTCGGGCTGGGATTGGCATTGGTGCGACGGGTGTCGCAATCCCATGGCGGGCAGGTGGAAGTGGCGGATTCGCCGTGGGGTGGGGCGTCGTTTCGCATGACCTGGGCGCATTTGGATTAGTGCCGTTCTTGAGGACGCCTTCGCGGGCAAGCCTCGCTCCTACAGGTTATCGATGTATTCATGATCGATACATGACCTGTAGGAGCGAGGCTTGCCCGCGAAGAGTCCATCAGCCACACAAAAGCTGTCCGTCCGACCTTAGAAATCCCACTTCGTGGTCAACGTCAAATTCCGCGGCTCGCCATAGAACGTGGTGTCGAAGTTGCCCAAACCCGTCAAATAACGCTTGTCGAACACGTTGTTGGCATTGGCCGTGAAGCTCAGATGCTCGTTGTACTGATAACGAGTCATCAGGTCCACGAGGGTGTAGCCGCCCTGTTTGATCTGGGTGTAGTCGCCGACGGTCGGGCTGTAGATCTTGCCGTAGAAGGCGCTCTGCCAACTGATGCCGCCACCGACGGTCACCTTGTCCAGCGCGCCGGGCAGGCGATAGGTGGTGAAGGTGCGCACCACGTGCTCCGGTTTGCTGGTGGACAGCGGGAAGCCAAAGATCCGTTGTTCGTCGGCATCGCGGGTGCGGGCGTAGGTGTAGCCGGCCGACAGGTTCCAGCCGTCCGCCAGTTCACCGGCCAGTTCCAGCTCGATACCTTGGGTCTTGGTGCCATCGACCGCTTTGTAGATGCCTTCGTTGGTGATCGCGTTGGTGCCGATCGACTCCGCGACGCCGTCCTGCTCGATGCGGAACAAGGCCAGGCTGGCATTCAGTTTGCCGTCGAAATAAGCCGCTTTCAGACCGGTTTCATAGGCGTCGCCCTCGATCGGGGCCAGGGTCGTGCCGTTAATGTCCTTGTAGGTTTGTGGCTGATAGATCGAGGTGTAGCTGGCGTAAACCGAGTACACATCGTTCAGGTCATAGATCACCCCTGCGTAAGGTGTGACCACGCCGTGTTCCTTGTAACTGGCGTGGGTGTCGTCGAGGCCGGCGCCAGGGTTGTAGCCGTAATCTTCGTTGTACTTGAAAGTGCTCAAGCGGCTGCCGAGGATCACCGAGAGGTCGTCGGTCGGGCGCAGGCGTGTGGCCAGGTACACGCCGTTCTGGCTCTGGGTGCGCTCGTATTTGCCGTTCTTCGGGAACTCCTGTTTCGGCAGATGACCGTTCCAGTCATAAATACTGCCCGGCACCAGTTCGAAGGCGCTGGTGTCGTAGGTCGAACCGGTCTGGCGCGAGTGGGACGTCATGACGCCAGCCACCAGTTCGTGCTCGCGACCACCCAGGCTGAACGGTCCGGAGACGTTCACGTCAGCGGTGTTCTGCACCCGATGACCTTCCCAGCGACCCCAGTAAAGGAACATGCCTTCGCCGGTGGCGCGATCCGGGTTGCCGCCGCTGGCCGAGGCCAGTTGGGTGTCGTGAACCGTGGTTTTCTGATCGACGCTGACCTTGAGTTTCCAGTCATTCGCCAGGGCCTGCTCCAGCGAGGCGAAATAGGTGGTTTCGTCGAAATCGCGGCGGCTCCAGTCGGCGGCCGGGTTGAAGTGACGCGGGAAGTCAGTGCGCCCGCCATCGGAGAAGTATGTCGGGTTGCCGGTCCAGGAACTGCCGCGCGGGGTCGCACTGGATTTGTCGATGCCGAAGGTCAGCAGGGTATCGGGCGTCAGGTCGGCTTCGAGAATCCCGTAATACAGGTCTTTCTTCTGGCTGTAGTGATCCTGATAGGAATTCTTGTCCGAGTACGAACCGACAAAACGACCGCGCACGCTGCCGGATTCATTCAGCGAACCGGAAATATCGCCAACGCTGCGATAGGCATCCCACGAACCCACGGTGCCGCTGATCGAGGCTTTGAATTCTTTGGTCGGCTTTTTGCGGATCAGGTTGACGGTGGCGGACGGATCGCCCGAGCCGGTCATCAGGCCGGTCGCGCCCTTGATCACTTCGATGCGGTCGAGGCTGGCGGAGTCGTCGCTGTTGTTGGGGTTTTCACCATACACACCGTCGTAAGGCTGGTTCACGCCGTCGTACTGGAAGTTGGTGATGGCAAAACCACGGGCGGAAAACTCGGTGCGGTCGCTGTCGTATTTTTGCGTCGAGATGCCGGGGGTATTGCGCAACGCATCGCCGACGCTCTGCACACCGCGATCGTCCATTTGCTGACGGGTGATCACGGTGACCGATTGCGGGGTTTCCCGCAGCGACAACGGCAGGCCGGTGGCCGAAGACGTCTGGCCGGTGGTGTAGGAATGCGTGTCTTCGGTGGTCGCGCCCAAACCCTGAGCGGAAATGTTGGTGGCGTCCAGTTGCAATGCATCGCCTTTCGAAGTGCCGGTTTCAGCGGCTTGGGCGGCGGAGGCAAGGCTCAGCAGGGCGGCCGGAAGGGCCAGTGCCAAAGGGCACAAGGCAAAACGAAAACGCGCGGCGAGGTGGTGCGGCATGGCGGTCCCTTTGTATCAATCGGTCGGTAATTGAATGCTTCTGAAGGGTTAACCGAACGAAAAACGCAAAGGGGAACTGCGGGGTGGAAAATAATCTGATTCCGAGCACAAAACCTGTGGCGAGGGAGCTTGCTGTGGCGAGGGGGCTTGCCTCCGTTGGGGCGCGAAGCGGCCCCCGCAATCTGCCAGATACACCGAGTCCCCTGGTTTTACGACTGCTTCGCAGCCGAACGGGGGCAAGCCCCCTCGCCACAGGGAGTGTGTTCAGTTGGTGTCACTGGCTCAAACCCAACCGCTCATGCCACTCGGCAATCGACTCTTCTGGGTAAACATCGAACTCCTGATCCTTGGGCTTCACCTCAACCTCCACCCAAGACGCCTTCGAACCCAGCATCAAATGCGTGTGCTCCGGCGGCACCGGCAGCGGGGTGTCGATGGCCGAGGCGAACGGGTGGATCAGCTCCGGCCACTCCGGGCTGAACAGCCATAACCCGCTGCCGCACACCGAACAGAAATGCCGTTCTGCGGTGCTGCTATGCGCGCGTTTATCGCCGTCTTCCTTGAGCCGCGCATGGTAGATCGCAATGTGTTTGCGCCCGCGCACTTTCATGCTGTTGGCGTCGCCACTGATGTTGATCGCATAGCCGCCACCGCCCTGGGTCTTGCGGCAGATCGAGCAATAGCAACGCTGGTAAGGGTAGGGGTGGGCGCTGGTCAGATTGAACGACACCGCGCCGCAATGGCACGAACCTTCGAGCTGCATGACAACCTCCGGCGGTTCTTGAATGGACTCAAGACAGCCTAGACCCTCAGCGACTTTCGACCGGCACCAGAATCGCGTCGCCGGTCGCCACCAGTTTCAATTGGTCACCGGTTTGCGCGAACAACTCGGCACGGGCGAACACTTGCTTCTTGCCGGCCTTCACCACCCGGCCCTTGGCGATAAACACTTCACCGACCGCCGGGGCCAGGCAGTTGACCGAGAAGTGCGACGCCAGCACGTTCCCGGCCACCGTCCCGGCAGCAAACCCGCAGGCGGTGTCGAGCAGCGCGCCGATCAGCCCTGCGTGCAGGAAACCGGCGTATTGCGCCATATCCTCTTCTCGAAACGCCATAGTGAGGTCGGCTTCACCGCTCTCGGCGCGGGTCACTTCAAAACCAGCCCAGCGGTTGAAGGCTGAAGTTGAATTGATCTGTTTGAGTGCATTGAGCATGACGAATCCCTCCGGTTGAAATCACAACATGCGCCGGGTTTGGGGGGAAGTCATGGTGGATAAGAAAGGGTGATGGACGCAGGGATTTGTGGTGAATGGGCCGGGGAGCTTGCGAGCAAACTCGGCCGACCCGACTGGCCTGACGCCAGCCTGGGTGCTGGATCACGGTTCAGTTTCGTGGCAGCAATTGATCAATCATCTGCAAACAATGGCTCAATCCCGGTGACACATCGCCCACCCGTCGGCTGAGGATGATCGGTGAGGTGGCGTTGTCTTCCAGCAGCGGGGTGAAGCCTATGTCGTCGCGGTGCAGCAGTTGCACCGAGGCCGGCACCAGCGTGACGCCGATGCCAGCGCCCACCAGGCCGATCGCGGTTTGCAGTTCGTTGGTCCATTGCGCCACGTGGATGCTCACGCCATAGGATTCGAACAGGGCGATCACATGGTCGGCATAGCTCGGGCGCGGGTTGCCGGGGTAGAGCACGAAGGGTTCTTTCGCCAGCTCCCGCAGGCTGATAGGTCCTGCCAACAGCGGGTGGCCGGCGGGCAGGGCGGCGACCAGACGATCCTCGGTGAGCACGGTCTGGATGATCGCCGGGTCGTCGATACGGATCCGCCCGAAACCCACATCAATGCGCCCGGCCTTGAGCGCTTGCACCTGTTGCAGGGTGGTCATTTCCGAGAGCCCCAGTTCCAACTCCATACCCTCGGGGTTGCGCAATCGCCGAATCAGTTCCGGCAGCACGCCGTACAGCGTCGACGGCGCAAAACCGATGCCCAGCCAGGTCTTTTCACCGAGGCCGATCCGCCGCGTGTTGTCGCAGACCTTGCCCAGTTGCTCCAGCAGTGCACTGGAATGCTCATGGAAAAACCGTCCGGCGTCGGTCAGTTTCAGCGGCCGCCCACGTTCCAGCAACAGCACTCCGAGTTCGTCTTCCAGTTGCTGGATCTGGCGACTCAATGGCGGCTGGGCGATGTGCAACAGTTCGGCGGCGCGGGTGAAGTTGAGGGTTTGAGCCAACACCTGAAAATAACGCAGGTGACGCAGTTCCATGGAGCCTCCGGGCACTGACAGGTTGGATACCTTTAAGGTATCGAGCCAGACCAATTCTATATTGGCCGCCACGGAAAAGCCGTATGAGAATCCGATTTAGAACTTTAAGAACCTGACGGGTATCGACATGCGTGCAACAGCCATTCAATCGATCGAGACGATCATCGTCGATCTGCCGACCATCCGCCCGCACAAACTGGCGATGCACACCATGCAGAACCAGACCCTGGTGATCATCCGTGTGCGCTGCGCCGACGGCATCGAAGGCATCGGTGAATCCACCACCATCGGTGGCCTGGCTTATGGCAATGAAAGCCCGGACAGCATCAAGACCAACATCGACAAACACTTCGCGCCGCTACTGATCGGCGAGGACAGCGGCAACATCAACGCGGCGATGTTGCGTCTGGAGCGCTGCATTCGGGGTAATACGTTTGCCAAATCCGGCATCGAAACCGCGTTGCTCGACGCCCAGGGCAAGCGCCTTGGCCTGCCGGTCAGCGAGCTGTTGGGCGGTCGGGTTCGAGAAGCACTGCCGGTGGCCTGGACCCTGGCCAGCGGTGACACCGCGCAGGACATCGCCGAAGCGGAGAAAATGCTCGACCTGCGCCGCCACCGGATCTTCAAGCTGAAAATCGGTGCTGGCGAAGTCAACCGCGACCTGGCCCACGTCATCGCGATCAAGAAAGCCCTGGGCGATCGCGCCAGTGTGCGGGTCGATGTCAATCAGGCCTGGGACGAAGCGGTGGCACTGCGCGCCTGCCGGATCCTCGGCACCAACGGCATTGACCTGATCGAACAACCGATCTCGCGCAACAACCGCGCCGGCATGGCACGTTTGAACGCGATCAGCCCGGCGCCGATCATGGCCGACGAGTCCATAGAATGCGTCGAAGATGCCTTCAACCTGGCCCGCGAAGGTGCTGCCTCAGTGTTCGCGCTGAAAATCGCCAAGAATGGCGGCCCGCGCGCGGTGCTAAGAACCGCCGCGATTGCCGAAGCAGCCGGTATCGGCCTGTACGGCGGCACCATGCTCGAAGGCGGGATCGGCACGCTGGCCTCGGCCCACGCGTTTATCACCCTGAACAAACTCGCCTGGGACACCGAGCTGTTCGGCCCGTTGCTGCTGACCGAAGACATTCTCAGCGAGCCACTGATCTATCGCGATTTTGAGTTGCACGTACCGAACACGCCGGGCCTGGGCCTGAGCCTGGATGAGGAGCGCCTGGCGTTCTTGCGCCGCGACAAATCTTCCACTGCCGTTTATCAAGCCTGAGGAGAGCATCATGTTGTTCCACGTAAAAATGACCGTGAACCTGCCGCTCGACATCAACCCCGAACTCGCCACCCGGCTCAAGGCCGACGAGAAAGCCCTGGCCCTGCGCCTGCAAGAGCAGGGCAAATGGCGCCACCTGTGGCGCATCGCCGGGCACTACGCCAATTACAGCGTGTTCGATGTCGATAGCGTTCAGGAGTTGCACGACCTGCTGATGCAGTTGCCGCTGTTTCCGTACATGGCCATCGAGATCGATGCGCTGTGCCGGCATCCGTCTTCGATTCGCGAGGATGACCGCTGACCCCGGCCCGTTCAGTTCGCTACGCTAATAACTACAAGATGAGGAACCACCATGAACGTCAAGATTTCCCACACTGCCAGCGCCCAGAAGTTTCTCGAAGAGGCCAGCGGTCTGCTCAACGAGGCCGGTGATCCAAGGGTCAAGTCGCTGGTTTACCGGATCCTGCGGGATTCGGTGAACATCATCGAAGACCTCGCCGTGACCCCGGAAGAGTTCTGGAAAGCCGTGAATTACCTCAACGTGCTGGGTGCGCGTCAGGAGGCCGGTTTGTTGGTGGCCGGGCTCGGCCTGGAACATTACCTCGACCTGTTGATGGACGCCGAAGACGAGCAGGCCGGCAAGTCTGGCGGCACGCCGCGGACCATCGAAGGGCCGCTGTATGTGGCCGGTGCGCCATTGTCGGAAGGTGAGTCGCGGCTGGATGACGGTGTCGATCCGGGGGTGACCCTGTTCATGCAAGGCCGGGTGTTGAATACCGCTGGCGAACCGTTGGCCGGGGCGGTGGTGGATGTCTGGCACGCTAATACCGGTGGCACCTATTCGTACTTCGATGCCACGCAATCCGAATTCAACCTGCGTCGCCGGATCGTCACCGATGCCGAGGGCCGTTATCGTTTGCGCAGCATCGTGCCGTCGGGCTACGGCTGCCCGCCGGACGGTCCGACCCAGCAATTGCTCGATCAACTGGGTCGTCACGGGCAGCGGCCGGCGCATATCCACTTCTTTATCTCGGCGCCGGACCATCGCCACCTGACCACCCAGATCAACCTCGACGGCGACAAATACCTGCACGACGATTTCGCCTATGCCACCCGTGATGAGCTGATTGCACACATCACTTTCAGCGACGATCCGCAGCGTGCGGCGGCCCACGGTGTCAGCGGTCGATTTGCCGAAATCGACTTCGACTTCACCTTGCAGTCGTCCGCCCAGCCGGAGGAACAACAGCGCCATGAGCGGGTGCGTGCCCTGGAAGACTGACAGGTCCCCTGTGGGAGCGAGCCTGCTCGCGAAAGCGGAGTATCAGTCAACGGTGATGTTGAAGCTGATTCCGCCTTCGCGAGCAGGCTCGCTCCCACACACACATCAACAATAACAACGAGAGTGACCCGATGATGCACGCGCAACTGTTGAGTCAGCGCAGCAGAGTATTCGACCACGCCGACCCTTACGCGGTGTCGGGTTACGTCAATCAGCACGTCGGCAACCATTGCCTGCTGATGCCCCGTGCCGGCCAGCCGCTGGCCAGTCTCGATCACCGCAAATTCGCCAGCCTGGACTTGTGCCGCATCAGCTACGGCGCCAGCGTGCGGGTCACCTCGGGTGCGCTCCACAGCATTTATCACCTGCAAGTCTTGCTGCGCGGCCACTGTCTGTGGCGCGGGCATGGCCAGGAACACTACTTCGAACCCGGCGAGTTATTGCTGATCAACCCCGACGATCCGGTGGACCTGACCTATTCCGACGATTGCGAAAAATTCATCCTTAAAGTCCCGACCCGGTTGCTGGAGTCGGTGTGTGATGAGCAGCGCTGGGGTTATCCGGGGCAGGGCGTGCGGTTTCTGCAGAACCGTTATCAGCTCGATCAACTGGAGGGCTTCGTCAACCTGCTGGCGATGATTTGCCAGGAGGCCGAGGCCACCGAGCAGATTCTTAAAGTGCAGGAGCATTACGCGCAGATCATCATCAGCAAGATGCTCAGCCTGATGAAAACCAATGTGAGCCGGGTCAGCCTCGGCGCGCCGTCGGCCAACTTCGAGAGGATTGCCGACTACATTGCGCGCAACCTCAAGCAAGACATCGACAGCGAAGCACTGGCGCGTCAGGCGCGGATGAGTGTGCGTTCGCTGTATGGCCTGTTCGAACGTAACGCCGGGGCCACGCCGAAAAACTACATCCGCCAGAAACGCCTGGAGCGCATCAACGCCTGCCTCAGCGACCCGACCTGCAACGTGCGCAACGTCACGGAAGTGGCGATGGATTACGGCTTCCTGCATCTGGGACGGTTTTCCGACAGCTATCGCAAGCAGTTTGGCGAGTTGCCGTCGGACACCCTCAAGCGCCGGCACTGAAACATCGCAAAGCACCTGTAGCAGCTGTCGAGCCTGCGAGGCTGCGTTCGAGTGCGAAGCGCTCGCCAAGGAACAACGCGCTCTGCCTGCAATGCCGGGGAGCCATTTTGCGAGCGCTTCGCACTCGAACGCAGCCTCGCAGGCTCGACAGCTGCTACGTGTACGTTTAAGTGTACTTGTGCGTGTGCGTGTGCGTGTGCATCTGCTGCTGCACTAAACGGATAAAGGTCTGCACCCATCGGATAGTCCGCCCCGTCCCCCCGTCCTAGCATGGCCCTGCCTGAATAAAAACAATGGAGGCGGCGGCCATTTCCCTGCGACCCGAATACCTTCACTCCCTGCTGGAAGACGACAAAGAACACGGCATCTACCGCTGCAAACGCGAGATGTTCACCGACCCGCGCCTGTTCGACCTGGAGATGCAACACATCTTCGAAGGCAACTGGCTGTACCTGGCACATGAAAGCCAGATCCCCAATATCAACGATTTCTACACCACCACCATGGGCCGCCAGTCGATCTTTATCGCGCGCAACAAGGCTGGCGAACTCAACGCATTCATCAATGCCTGCAGCCATCGCGGCGCCATGCTGTGCCGGCACAAGACCGGCAACAAAAGCTCCTACACCTGCCCATTTCACGGCTGGACCTTCAACAACTCCGGCAAGCTGCTCAAGGTCAAGGACCCGGCCGAAGCGGGTTACCCAACGAGTTTCAACTGCGAGGGCTCCCACGACCTGACCAAGGTCGCGCGGTTCGAGTCCTATCGCGGTTTCCTGTTCGGCAGCCTCAAGGCCGATGTGGTGCCGCTGGTGGAGCACTTGGGAGAGTCGGCGAAGATCATCGACATGATCGTCGACCAGTCCGCCGATGGCCTTGAAGTGCTGCGCGGTTCCTCCAGCTACATCTACGAAGGCAACTGGAAACTCACCGCCGAAAACGGCGCCGACGGTTACCACGTCAGCTCGGTACACTGGAACTACGCGGCCACCCAGAACCAGCGCAAACAGCGTGAGGCCGGCGAAGACATCCGCACCATGAGCGCCGGCACCTGGGCCAAGCAGGGCGGCGGTTTTTACTCGTTCGACAAGGGCCACATGCTGCTCTGGACCCGTTGGTCCAACCCCGAGGACCGTCCATTGTTCGAACGTCGCGACGAGTTGGCCCGAGACTTCGGCCAGGCCCGCGCCGACTGGATGATCGAGAACTCGCGCAACCTGTGCCTGTACCCGAACGTGTACCTGATGGACCAGTTCAGCTCACAGATTCGCATCGCCCGGCCGATCTCGGTCAACCGCACGGAAATCACCATTTATTGCATCGCTCCCAAAGGTGAAAGCGACAGTGCGCGGTCGAGCCGGATTCGCCAGTACGAGGACTTTTTCAACGTCAGCGGCATGGCCACCCCGGACGATCTGGAGGAATTTCGCTCGTGCCAGACCGGCTATCAGGGCAGCGTCACCACTTGGAACGACATGTCCCGTGGCGCCGAACACTGGGTCGAAGGTGCCGATGACGCAGCCCGGGAAATCGACCTGCACCCGTTGCTCAGCGGTGTGCGCACTGAAGACGAAGGCCTGTTCGTGCTGCAACACAAATACTGGCAACAGACGATGCTCAAGGCGCTGGCCGCTGAACAGCCCGAGCTGATCGACGTGGAGGCCGTGCAATGACCATCACCTACGAAGCCGTGCGCGACTTTCTCTACCGCGAAGCGCGCTACCTCGACGACAAACAATGGGACGACTGGCTGGAACTGTACGCCGCCGATGCGTCGTTCTGGATGCCGTCGTGGGACGACAACGACGAGCTCACCGAAGACCCGCAGCGGGAAATCTCGCTGATCTGGTACGGCAATCGCACCGGCCTGGAAGACCGCATCTACCGCATCAAGACCGAGCGCTCCAGCGCGAGCATTCCGGACACCCGCACCTCACACAACATCAGCAATATCGAGCTGCTCGAACACGCCGATGGCCTGTGCAAGGTGCGCTTCAACTGGCACACCCTGAGCTTTCGCTACAAGACCGTCGACAGCTATTTCGGCAGCAGTTTCTACACCCTCGATGTGCGCGGCGAAAACCCGCTGATCAAGGCCAAGAAAGTGATCCTGAAGAACGATTACGTTCGCCAGGTCATCGACGTTTACCACTTGTGAGGCGGCCGTCATGACTCATTCCATCGCGTTCAATTTCGAAGACGGCGTCACCCGGTTCATCGACGCCAATCCCGACGAAACCGTGGCCGACGCCGCGTACCGCCAGGGAATCAATATCCCGCTGGACTGCCGTGACGGCGCCTGCGGCACCTGCAAATGTTTCGCCGAGGCCGGTCGTTATGACTTGGGCGACGAGTACATCGAAGACGCTCTCAGCGCCGATGAAGCCGAGCAGGGTTTTGTCCTGACCTGCCAGATGCGTGCCCAGAGCGATTGCGTGGTGCGGGTGCCGGTTGCGTCGGATGTCTGCCGCACTCGCCAGGCCAGTTTTGAAGCCACCATCAGCAACCTGCGCCAGTTGTCCGACAGCACCATCGCGCTGTCGATCAAGGGCGAGGCGTTGAGCAAACTGGCGTTCCTGCCGGGGCAATACGTGAACCTCGGGGTGCCCGGCAGCGAGCAGACCCGTGCGTATTCCTTCAGCTCGTTGCAGCGTGACGGCGAGGTCAGTTTCCTGATTCGCAACGTGCCCGGCGGCTTGATGAGCAGCTTCCTCACCGGCATGGCCAAGGCTGGCGACAGCATGACCCTGGCCGGACCGCTGGGCAGTTTCTACCTGCGTGAAATCCGCCGACCGCTGTTATTGCTGGCGGGCGGCACCGGCCTGGCACCGTTCACCGCGATGCTGGAGAAAATTGCCGAGCAGGGCAGTGAGCAACCGCTGCATCTGATTTACGGCGTGACCAATGACTTCGATCTCGTGGAGCTGGATCGACTGGAAGCCTTCGCTGCGCGCATCCCGAATTTCAGCTTCAGCGCCTGCGTGGCCAACCCCGACAGCCAGCATCCGCTCAAGGGCTACGTGACCCAGCACATCGAGCCCCGGCATTTGAACGATGGCGACGTGGACGTCTACCTGTGCGGCCCGCCGCCGATGGTCGAAGCGGTCAGCCAGTTCATCCGCGAGCAGGGCATCGCGCCGGCCAATTTCTACTACGAAAAGTTTGCCGCCAGCGCGGCGTGACTATCTTCGCCACAACTTATTTTTGTAGCAGCTGGCGGAGCCTGCGTTCGGCTGCGGAGCAGTCGTGATATCAGGCGACGCGGTATTCCAGGAAGACCTCGCGCTCAGGTTTTACGACTGCTTCGCAGCCGAACGCAGGCTTCGCCAGCTGCTACAGATCGCGTTTTGTGCAAGTGAGGGATATATGAACAGGTTTCAGGAAAAAGTCGTGCTGATCACCGGCGCCGCCCAAGGCATCGGCCGGCGGGTTGCCGAGCGGATGGCGGCGGAGGGCGCGCGGTTGATTCTGGTCGATCGTTCGGAGCTGATATTCGAGGTGCAACAGCAATTGGGCCAGGCCCATCAGGTGCTCGCGCTGACCGCCGATCTTGAGCAGTACAGCGAATGCAGTCGCGTGATCAAAACCGCCGTCGAGCGCTTTGGGCGCCTGGATGTGCTGGTCAACAACGTCGGCGGGACGATCTGGGCCAAGCCGTTCGAGCATTACGAAGAACAGCAGATCGAGGCCGAAGTCCGGCGCTCGCTGTTTCCGACGCTGTGGTGTTGCCATGCCGCGCTGCCATTCATGCTGGAGCAAGGCAGCGGCGCGATCGTCAATGTGTCCTCCATTGCCACCCGCAGCCTCAATCGCGTGCCTTACGGCGCGGCAAAGGGCGGAGTGAATGCACTGACCGCGTGCCTGGCCTTCGAGACCGCCGGGCGCGGGGTTCGGGTGAATGCCACGGCGCCCGGCGGAACCGATGCGCCACCGCGTGCGATTCCGCGCAACAGCGCCGGGCAAAGTGCCCAGGAACAGGTCTGGTATCAACAGATCGTCGACCAGACCCTCGACAGCAGTTTGATGAAGCGTTACGGCACGCTGGATGAGCAGGCAAGCGCTATCCTGTTTCTGGCCAGCGACGAGGCCTCGTACATCACCGGGATGATCATGCCGGTGGGCGGTGGCGATCTGGGCTGAGCACCTTACAAGCGGCGCTGAAACGCTTTGACGATTCGCAGCGTGGCGTCGCTGGTTTTCAGGTTGTGGACGGCGTCCAGTGGATGCCACATGCAATCGATAATCTCGTTGAGCGGCCGGGCTTCATGCAGGTTCACCACCGACGCTTCATAAACATGGTGGCGGGTGCTGCCGTCCTCCAGCTCCATCAGGTACAGCATGCCGTCGACCCCAAGCCCGGTTTCTTCCGCCAGTTCCCGCACAGCGGCGTCCATTTTGGTTTCGCCTGGCTCGACCTTTCCGCCGGGCAAGGTCCAGCGACACCTTGGCTTGCGCACCAAGAGGACGTGTCGGTCTTGCTCGCAAATAACGGTGGCGCGTACTTTCATGTGTTACCTGATTGCTCGTTTGTCATAAAACAGTCATAAAACTGCAATATTAGGGCCAAGGCCCCGTATTTCGGCGGTTTCAAGGGTTGGAGTTGCCGCGCAAGCCGAAAGTGCCACCCGATGTCGCGACGTCTGGTCGGCACCCGCGCCGGGGCCGGGTGTAAGGTAGGCCGGTCAATCTTTGATTTTCACTGCCCAAAAGGAGGTGACTATGAGCATTGAGATGCTGACCAAGATGCACATGAACGGTTACGACGTACTCAGCGTGAACCACGGCCCATGGCGGGTGTGCACCAAAGGTGACCGCCTGGGTGCCTTTGGCAGCCGTGAAGAGGCACTCGCATTCGCCGCATCCTTGCCGGCCTACAAGGCGCGGGCGAGTCGGCCGGCGCGTAGCCAGTAGTTAATGTCGTACGAGTAGCCCCGGCCTGTGTCGGGGCTTTTTTTATGGGGGGGGCGACCGCCATCATTGCCCATGCCGCCGGTGAGCCGGGAGAGGCGTTATTGAGGTTTCGTTCGGCTGATGTGCCGCGCCTTGACCTCCTCGGCGTAGCTCTTCAGCCGTTCTTCGTCCCCCTGGAGCACTTCCCGCAGACGTAGGGCTACTTGCGCATCCACTTCATTGCCGGCCTGGCGAAACTGCTCCGCCAGGCGCAAAAGTTCTACCGCCGACCACCGCAGATTCGACTCCACGCCCTGGAGGTCGCGCCGAAGTTCCTGTTCGAGTTCGTTAAGCCACATGATGATCTCCTGCAAAATCCCCGCTACGAAAGATTAGCCCCGTTTGCCGCGCCGGGTGTTCCGTTCGTAAGGCCGCGTGGCGGTCTGTCGCTTTTACCAATCGTTCGCTGGATGTCTTTGCAACGACGCGTTACATTCGCCGTTTTTCAGGATAAGGAAGCATCATGCGGATGTTGATAGCGGGGGTAGCGGTGGCTATGTTGGCGGGTTGCTCATTGCCCGCGTCCCTGGTTCCCGGCGAGCCCAATGTCAGCAAATACAGCAGCAAGCCGCCCAAAGACTACGTCGCGTGCGTGCTGCCGTTGTGGCAGCAGCAGATTCCCAAGACCACTCAGATTGGCATTTCCAACGGCTATCGCCTGACCGCGCCGAGCATCATCACGGCGGACGAGATCCTGGATATCGTGAAGTCGAAGGATGGCAGCCGGGTGTCGTTGTATCAGGGGCCGCCGTGGGCGAAATCGGCGGCGATGCGGCAGGCGGTGCGCGACTGCCTGTAAGACTGGGTATTGAATATGCAAAAAGCCGAAGCCGGATGATTCCAGCTTCGGCTTTTTTTTGTGGCGAGCGAGCTTGCTCGCCACAGTTAATTAGTCGGTGATGTCGGTCAGCGTGATGTTCTGCTCGCTGCCGATGCCTTTCTTCTCCCGTCGATCCACCAGCCATTCATCCACCTGCCCGGCAAACTCCGGCGGGGCCTTGCGTCCGACCTTTCGGGCCAGGTCCAGAATGGTGGTCTGGGCGAGGGCGTCTTCCATACGTTTCTGCGCGGTCATCATTGCCCCGTGCACTGCGCAGCCACCGTCCAGCGCCCAGGCTGGCGCCGAGCCTTCGAACAAGGCGCAACGTCCACGAATCTCGCGGCAATCAAAGATCAGCTTCTGGCCGTCGATGGCGTTGACGATATCCAGCAGGGTGATTTCATCGGCAAACCTGGCCAGTTTGAAACCACCGCGCACGCCTTCAGTGGCCACCACCAGTTTGGCCTTGGCCAGTTTGGTGAAGATCTTGGCCAGATAATCCAGCGGCACGCCTTGCAGCTCCGCGAGGTCGCGCACGCTCGCCTCGCGGGAGTCGCCGCCATTGCCCACCAGAAAAAGCAGGCAATGAATGCCGTACTCAACGCCTGCGCTGTAAAGAGACATAGTGATCTCCGACTAATATAGTCGTAAATATTAGCAGCGAAACGGGAGGGCGGCAACGCGCTTCATCGGCTGCGGTTGCTGGGTGCTTCATGTTTTTAAGATGCGCCGGGCCAGTGATGGCCGGTTTAGAAGGGTTGCACAAACAGATCTGATAAACCGATTGGAATGATCAGTAATGTTGACTTGTTTGATTTAAAGGCGACTAATAGAGTCGTAGTTGTTCGGTCGGCAGCGGTCGTTGACCCTAAACAAATTCATTACCTGGTTTTCCACTCGGAGTTAAAAATGAAACAACAGATTCTGGTCATTGGTGCAGGTTTCGGTGGCATGTGGACGGCTTTGAGCGCTACGCGTCTGTTCGATATTCACAATCACGACGCCGTTGAAGTGACCGTCCTGGCCCCACAGGCCGAGCTGCGCGTGCGTCCGCGCTTCTACGAACCGAATGCGCATCAACTAGCTGCGCCGATTGGCGAGTTGTTCGACGCGGTCGGCGTGAAGTTCCTCCAGGGCGCCGCCGAAACCATCGACGTCGAGCAAAAACAGGTTGGCTACATTGATGCGTCGGGCGCCAAACAGGTGTGCAGCTACGACAAACTCGTTCTGGCCACCGGCAGCCGTCTGGCGTCGTCCAACACCCCCGGCGTGATCGAACATGCCTTCGACGTCGATCAGATCGAACAAGCCGTGCGCCTGGAAAACCACCTGAAATCCCTCGCCAACCTGCCAGAAAGCAACGCCCGCAACACCGTTGTGGTGGCTGGTGGCGGCTTTACCGGGATTGAAACTGCGACTGAAATGCCCGCCCGCCTGCGAGCGATCCTGGGTGATCGCGCCGACATCAACGTGATCATCGTTGATCGCGGCGAAAAAGTCGGTGCGTCCATGGGCGCTGAAATCAGCCAATCCATCGCCGAAGCCAGTACTGAACTGGGGGTGAAGTGGCAGCTGAAATCGACGGTGGTGTCGGTCGACGAAAACGGTGTGACTTTGGCCGACGGCCAGCGCATCGAAGCCAACACCGTGATCTGGACCACTGGCGTGCGCGCCAGCTCGCTGACCGAACAGATCCCGGGTGAACGCGATAACCTTGGCCGTCTGCACGTGGACGAGCACCTGAAAGTCATTGGCCAGGACGATATCTTCGCGACCGGAGACGTGGCTTATGCAGCCTCCGACGACATCGGCAATCACGCGTTGATGACTTGCCAACACGCCATCGTCCTCGGTCGTCATGCCGGCAACAACGTGGCCGCGCAGATTCTCGGCGTAGACCCGACGCCGTACAGCCAGCCCAAGTACGTGACGTGCCTGGACCTGGGCGCCTGGGGAGCGGTGTACACCGAGGGTTGGGATCGCCAGGTGAAACTGGTGAAGCAGGAAGGCAAAGAGCTTAAAACCCAGATCAACACCGTGTGGATTTACCCGCCAGCGGCCAATCGTGAAACGGCGTGGGCGGCTGCAGATCCGCTGATTCCGATCGCCTGAGGCGTGGAAGTCCGCACAAATAGTGTTGATATATAAGGGCTTACGATTTTAATTAACCGAACGGTGCGCAGAAATATATTGTTTCAAAGTGTTTTAGTAGGTTAATATTGCCCCGCGTTCACCACCACGGTTTATGCATTTTTAAGTCCCAGGCGTCCATCAGCTGCCTGGGATTTTTTTTTGCCTGCGATTTGTCCCTCAAAAGAAGCTGCGATCAAAACGCATATTGCAACCGGGTGTAGTAGTAACCGCCGGTAAAACCGAACGGCGAATAGCTGCCCCAGTTATCGCCGAACGACGAGTTGGACACGCCGATATGGTCCGGGTATTTGTCGAACAGGTTCTGCGCGCCCACGGCCACGGTCAGTTGTTTGCTCAGGGCATAGGCGACGTCGAGGTCGGTGATCCATTTGGCTGAATACTCGCGGTCCAGGCTTGGATCGCTCGAACTGTTGACCTCGGTGTAGGTGCCATAGCGGGTCAGGCGCAGGTTGACGTCGAAGTCGTTGATGCCCCAATCGGCGGCGAAAATCATCTTGCTGCTCGGCGAGGTCTTAGTGATCAGCGCCCGGGATTGGCGGCCCATCAGTTGAAAGTTGCCCAGCGCAGTCAGTTGCTCCGGCGTGTCGTTCACGCTGAGGATCTGCGTGTGGTTGTAGTTCAGCGCCGCCGTCCATTTCACCGTGCCGTAGCGATTCAGGTTCTGCCGATAATTACCCACCACATCGACCCCGGACGTGCGGGTGTTGGCGCCGTTGGTGAAGTACTGCGCGCCCGCCGTGGCCGGCACACCGATGCCGTCGAGCAGGGCGGCCACGCCGGGGCCCTGGAAGCGTTCGCTGAGGACCAGGCGATCACGCAGGTTGATCACGTAACCGTCGACGGTCAGGCTCAAGTCTTCGCTTGGCGTCAGGGCGAAACCGAGGCTGAAGTTGGTCGAGCGTTCGGGTTTCAATGCTTCGGCGCCCAAGGCCTGAGCACCCGCAGAGTCCACCGGCAAGATCACGTAGTTATAGGACTGGTAGACGCCATTGATGGTGTCGAACCCGGTCGAGCGTGCGGTGAAAATCTGGTTCGCCAGGGACGGCGCACGAAAGCCGTTGCTGACGCTGCCGCGCACCGAGAACACCGGGTTGAATTCGTAGCGGGTGCTGAGCTTGCCGCTGCGGGTGCCGCCGACGCCTTCGTTGTAATGCTCGTAACGCCCGGCGACGCCGACGTACCACTGTTCCACCGGATAGAAGCCGAGATCGATGTAGCTGGCGACGCTGTTGCGGCTGACTTTCTGTGCATCTTCAGGGGTGATGCCGTTGGTGACCTGCGCCCCCGGATCCGGACGTTGCCCGGCCCGTGGATGACCGACCGGGAACACGTAGCCGCCATCGATATACGAAGCTTCGGAGCCGGCGCGGGTTTCGTAGCTTTCGCGTCGATGCTCGAAACCGAAGGCCACGTCCACGGGTTTGGCCAGGCCGATCTCGTAGCTGTTTTTCAGGTCGAGGTTGCTGGTCAGTTGATCGGCGATGTAGATGCCGGAAGTAAACTTGTTCGGGGTGTTTTCCCCCAGCGACGGGTTCTGGTTGTCGTAGGTGCGTTGCTTGGCGTAGTTGCGCCCGTAGGTGCTGCTCAAATCCCAGGCCCAACCGCCGAAGTTGTCGCCCTTGGCGCCGAACGCGGACTGGAAGTCGGTTTCGTTGACCAGCCAATAAGGGCTGTAGCCATCGGGATAACCGTTGGGGCCGGTGGTGATGGTGTTGCGCCCGCTGGGCAGACGGAAGTTCTGGCCGTCGTTGTTCTCGCGGGTGGCCACGGTCGAAAACGAATACAGGGTCAGCGCATCGTTCAGCGGCAAGTCGAGGTTGTAGCCGGCATCGGCCAACTGGCTGCGCGGCAAGCCGTAGCCCTTGTAGGTGTGATGGCTGGCGTCGGCTTCGCGCGGGTCGGGCGAGCCGTCGGCCTGCGGGTAGTAATGGGCGCTGTAGCCGTTGCTGCCGGCCTTGTTGTCGCGCTCCTGATAGCGGGTGTCGAGGGACACGTTGAGCACACCCGCCTCACCGACCTGGAAACCATAATTCAGCGCTTCCTGCCCGGTGCCGCGCTTGCCGTCATAACCCTGGCCGAGGGTGGTGTCGGAGCTGCCGCCGGTGGTCTGCTTGAGGATGATGTTGATCACCCCGGAAATCGCATCCGAACCATATTGCGCCGCCGCACCGTCGCGCAGCACCTCGATATGGTCGATGGACGCCACCGGGATCAAGTCCAGATCGCTCGGTGCCGCACCACTGTTGATCCCGTTGATATTCAGCGTGGCGCTGGTGTGCCGACGCTTGCCGTTGACCAGTACCAGCACATGGGACGCGGTCAACCCGCGCAGAGTCGCCGAGCGCACCACGCCGCTGGCGTCCCAACCGGCGCGGTCCGGCAGGTTGAACGAGGGAATGAATTTGCTCAGCGCTTCGAGCAGGCTCGGTTTGCCGACGGAACGCAGTTGTTCGCCGGTCACCACATCGATCGGTGTCGGGCTGGTGGTGACGGTGCGTTGCTCGGCGCCACGGTTGCCGGTCACGACGACAGTGTCGAGGGTCGGCGCACCGGTTTCAGCGGCTTCGAGGCTGAACGAGGTCAGGCTGCAAGCAAAGGACAGCGGCAATAATAAGGGGCGATAAGCAGGTACTTGGCAGTTGCGCATAAAGGTGAAGCTCCTGGATTTCGGGTGTTTTCCGTGTCATTTCTTGCGTGCGGCGACGGCTTCGATTTCCACCAGGCCACCGGGCAGCGGCAGTGCTACGACTTGAATCGCCGTGCGTGCCGGTTTGTTCGGTTGCGCGGTGCTGCCAAAGAACGGCGTATAACCTTCCTGCAAACCGGCGAAATCGAGCTTGTTGCCCTTGGCCGGATCACCCACCAGGAACACCCGCAGTTGCACCACATCGCCGAGGTCCAGGCCCTGGCTTTGCAGTACGCCCTTGAGTTTGTTGAGGATCGAAGTGGTCTGGGTCGCGGTATCGCCATAAGCGGCGAAGGAATCCTTGGGGGCTTTCGGGTCGTGCAGATCGGCGAGCAATCCGCTGACGAACAGCAATTCGGTTTGCGCCGGTACCGACACTGCCAGCGAGATCGGGAAGTTCGAATTGGGCAGGGCGATGCGTTTGATTTCATCGGCCTGGCTGGTGAGGGCGGTGGCGGTCATGAGCAATCCTGTGAGCAAGGTAATGGCTTTCATGGGTTATTCCTTTAAATGAGTCGATGACCTGTGGGAGCGAGCCTGCTCGCGAAGGCGGTGTGTCAGGCAACATTGATGGCGGCTGATACACCGCTTTCGCGAGCAGGCTCGCTCCCACAGGGGTTTGCGCTTCAGGCAGCAACGCCCGATTGAGTGCGCTCCGCATGCCGGCCAATCAGCCCGACAATGCGTCGCGCCGAGTCGGCGGCGCTGTTCTGCCAGATGCCGACGCCGCCGTGGGCGAGGGCGTCGCTGGCCAGGTAGGTGCGGCCCTGGGGTTCGTTGAGAATCTGGTAGGCGCTCTCGCCGACTTCGTCGTTGACGATCCACGGGCCTTTGCTGAACGGCACCTTGGCCCAGTTGATCGCCACCGGTTTTTGCAGTTGCGCACTGTGACCGGGGTGCAGCAATTCGACGGCTTGCCGGGACGAGGCAAACTGTTCGGCGAGGGATTTTTTGCTGAAGGCCTGGGCTGATTCGCTGGTGTTGTAGGCCGCGACCAGAATGCCTTGGGCGCTGTTCAGCCGATCGCTCGGATACCACAGGCCTTTGACTTCGTGATCCAGGTACGAGAGGCCGCCGTAGATGTTGAAGTCGGTTTCCCAGAAACGCGGCGACTGCCAGGCGACTTTGTTGGCCTGATCACTTTGCGCGCTGAGAATCGCTTGCTTGAACGGCGGGCTGAAGTTGCTCGGCAGTTTCGCCAGCAGCGGCAACGGCACAGTGACCACGGCGTAATCGGCGCTCAGGGTTTGCGTCTTGCCAGTCTTGCGATCCCGATAAGTGATGCGGCTGCCGTTCTCGGAAGTTTGGATATCGCTGACCTCGGCGTTGAAGCGCACCGCGTCCTTGAGCTTGTCGTAGAACGCATAGGGGATTCGGTCCATGCCGCCGACCGGTTGGAACATGGTCGAGGAGAACTCGGGGATTTCATCGAACACCAATGCGCCCCAGAGCTTGGGATTGAGCAAGGTTTGCAGTTCCAGCGGTGCGCGGGTCACACCGGTTTGATCGCCTGCACCGGGCACGCGGGTGTAGCCGGAGCGCACCGAACCCTTGTATTGGAAATCGGCGTTGAGGTCGCCGTAGACCTTGAGGAAATTCAACAGTGCCTTGCGGTCGTCGACGCTCAAGTCCTGGTCGAGGGCCTTGCGGCTGACGGTCCTTGCCAGCAATTCTGATAACTGACCGCGCGTATCATTGACCGCTTGGCGCAACTGGAACGCCGGTTTGCTCGGGTCCGGCAGGGCCAGCGCGTTGCGGCTGCTGTTGACCAGCACTTGCAGCTCGACACCCAACTCCCGGCAGTAGCCGAGAATGGTCTGGTGATGGCTGGGAATCCGTGCCGGGCCGGCGTTGAAGAACTGCCCTTCATCGAAGTCGACGGTCTGGCTGACGCCGTCGTCGAAATCGACTTTCGTGCCACGCCGCAAAGTCCAGTTGCGTCCGCCAACCCGCTCGCGGGCTTCGAGAATCGTCACGTTGAAACCGGCCTTGCGCAGTTCATAGGCACTGACCAGTCCGGAGATGCCGGCACCGACGATCACCACGTTTTTACCTTTGCCACTGCTGCCCAGTTGCAACGGTTTGAAGCTCGCGGCTACGGCTTGAGGCGTGAGCCCCAGCGCGCCGAGAGCGCCGACAGCGGCACCATAACCGCCGACAGCGGCGATACGGGTAATCATTTCCCTACGGGAGAAGGCCATGGTTCAGCTCCTTGATGTACTTGCTTTGGTAGGTGTCGATGTTTTCGGAGATCAGAGGTCGTAACGCACCGACAACAACAGGGTTCGTGGGTCGTTGATCGAGTAGTAGCGGGCGCCACTGGACGGCACGTAGCCGACCGATTGCGGGTAGGCGCGGTCGAGCAGGTTTTTCACCGCCAGCGTGGTGGTCCAGTGACCGTCGCTGGAGATGTAGCGGGTGTTGGCGTTCCAGAAGGTCTGCTTGGGGATTTCCTGCACGTCGTCGTTCAACGCGTTGGCGTAGGACTTGGTCTGGAATTGCGCATCGGTGCCCGCCAGCCAGGTGCCGGGCAGTCCGGCCGGGATCGTGTAATTGAGGCCGAGGCTGGCGTTCCAGCGCGGCGAGAACACCAGTTGCTTGCCGTTGGCATCGACCCCGGGGCCGCTGGCGTTTTCGAAGTCGTCATACTGGCTTTGCAGGTAGCCGACGTTGGCGGTCAGTTGCAGGTCGCGGGTCAGGGCGGTCAGGGTTTCCAGCTCGACGCCGTAGGTGTGGGCCTGGCCAACGTTGGTCCGCAGGCTCACGCCCAACGCCGGATCGTAGGCATTGGTTTGCAGGTCCTTGTAGTCGTTGTAGAACACCGCGACGTTGGCCCGCAGGCGCTGGTCGAAGAAGTCACCCTTGAAGCCGGTTTCCCAAGTGGTTACGTCTTCCGGCGAGAACGCCTGTTCGGCGGCAGCGCGGGTTGGTGCGCGGTTGTCGTAGCCGCCGGCCTTGAAGCCTTTGGCGACGTAGGCGTACTGGTTCAGGTGCGGAGTCCAGGCGTATTCGAAGCCGATTTTCGGGCTGGTGGACTGCCAGGATTTGCTCGAATCAGCCGTGAAGTTGGTCCCGGTGATCTGCCGGTTGGTGTTGATCGCGTAGTTGGTGTAATCGAAATTCTTGTGCTCGCGGGTAAAGCGCAGCCCGGCGATCAGCGACAGTTGCGGGGTGATCTTGTAGCTGCCCTGGCCATACAGCGCGTAGCTTTCGGTGTTGGTCGTGCTGTATTGGCCCTGGCCGATCACGCGGTTGCGTGCCACGGAATAGGTAAGGTTGTCGCGGTCGGCTTCGAATTTTTCGCGGTACAGGTACAGGCCGGTGCTGAAGCTGAATTTGTCGTAGTCGCCGTTGAGCTGGAATTCTTGGGTGGCGTAGTCCTGCTTGTAGGTGATCAGGTTGTTCTGGATCAGCGCGGCTTGACCGGAGTTGTCATAGTCCACCGGCTGGTTGAACGCCGAATAGGCACTCACCGATTTGAAGCTCAAGTTATCGTTGATCGTATAGATCGCGCGCAGTACCGAACTGCCTTGATCGAGGCGGTTCTTCGGGTCGAGGCTGCTGTAGGTCTTGAATTTGTCGAAGTGGCCGTTGGCATCAAACGGTGTGTAGCTGGTGGTGTCGCCACGGTCGAAGGTGCCGGCCAGGGTCAACTGCACATCCCACGGCGAATCGATGGGGTTGAAGCGTAACTTGCCGCGATAGGACTGGATGTCGACGTTGTTCACATCCTTGCCGCGCGTCGGGTTGGAGACCGTGCCGTCGCGGGTCAGGCGGATCGCCGAAAAACTGCCGAACAAGGCGTTGTCCACCAGCGGTCCGCTGATCAGGAAGCGGCCGTTCTGCGCGTTGTAATTACCGGCGCCGAGCTCGAAGAAACCACGGGTTTCCTGGGTCGGATCGCGGGTGATCACGCGGATCGCACCGGCGCTGCTGTTGCGCCCATAGAGCGTGCCCTGGGGGCCGCGCAGCACTTCGACGCGCTCGACGTCGTTGAAGTCGAGCATCGAGGAAATTGCCCGTGGGATGTACAGGTCATCGGCGTACACCGCGACCGCGGATTCCTGGATCGGGTCGGTTTCGCCGATGCCGCGAATGCCATAGGTCTGGGCGCTGTATGAGATCGACTGGCGGCTGAGGGTCAGGTTCGGCACTTGCCCGGAGAGGTCGCGGATGCTTTTGATCTGCTTGTCGTCGAGGGTTTTCTCATCGAACGCCGAGATCGCCAGCGGGGTTTTTTGCAGGTCTTCGCTGTGGTGTTCGGCGGTGACCGTGACAACGGGGAGGGCACCATCCTTGGTGTTTTCATCGGCGTGGGCCGACAAGCCGAACAGGGCCAGCGAGACGGCCAGCGTCAGACGGTTTGCAGTGAAGGTGTTGTGCATGGTGAGCCCCAGGTGTGTAAGTGCAGCGTTGGCGATGTCAGGTTTTTTTTAGGCAAAGCGTTGCCGGGGCCATGGTTTGAAAGCCATGGCAGCGGGGGCTTTAGCCGTTTTCAGGTTTTGGGTGTGGCGGTTGACCGTGGAGTGGTGTCGGCCGGAAAAACATGCAGTTCCGTGGGCCTCCACCTGGTCAGGGGTCGGTGATGGTTGTAACAATATTTGTATAATACGGCGCTGTAAAAGTCCGATTAGTTATAAGTTAATTATAAAAAATAGGCATTAAGTTCTGAGTTGAAATGCGTAAAGCTGATGTTGTTGTGGCGGATGATAAAACGCCTTCGCGGGCAAGCCTCGCTCCTACAAGGGAATGCATTCCCCTGTAGGAGCGAGGCTTGCCCGCGAAGGCGGTGGATCGGCCGGACTCAATACCCGCGCGTTACATTCGCCAGATTCTCCGGCGCCAAGCCATTGAGGAAGCGCTCAAGATTGGCCAGGAAACTGTCCGCAATCTCATGCCGACTGTTGCTGGAAATCGCCGAGGTGTGCGGCGACAGGCGAACCCTCGGGTGGGAGTAGAGCGGATGTCCATCGGGTAGCGGCTCGGGCTCGGTGACATCCAGCGAAGCCAGGCCTATCGCGCCGCTGTCCAGCGCTTCAAGCAACGCCCCGTGATCGAGCAAACCACCCCGGGCAATGTTGATCAGGTGCAGGCCCGGCTTGGCGCTGGCCAGCACCGCACTGTTGACGATATGCCGCGTCGCACCGGTCAGCGGCGCAGCCAGCACCAAGTGATCGGCGCGGGCAAACAAGTCATGGATATCCCGCGCGGCCTCGACGCCTTCCACCTCGAACGGCGCCTCACTCTGCCGCAACGCGACCACATTAATGCCCAAGGCATGGGCCTTGGTCGCGAGGCTGCGGCCAATCGCGCCGAAACCGAGAATCCCCAACGTGGTGCCCTTGAGCGGCGTCAGCGCGGTGAAATTCCACTGTGAGTCATGCACCCAGATGTCCGGCAGATGCTTGGCAGCGGCGAAAATCGCGGCCAGGGCGAACTCGGCGATGTTCTCGGCGGCGCTGCCGCGCGAAGTGCTGACTGGCGGTCCGTTGAACAGCCATTTCGGGTAGAAGTCGATACCGGACGACACCACCTGAATCCACTTCAAACCATAGGGCCAACCCGGAGGAGGCGTGTCCGGCGCCAGGTAACCGCGCACGTTGATCGGGCGCGCCAGCAGAATGCTGACCTCGGCCGGCAGGTCGCTAGGCACTCCGGCCGGCACGTCCAATACTTCAGCGCCCGGGTGCGTGAGGGCGAGGCGCTGGCGGATCACCTCATTGAAATCTGCGTCCAGTTGGCTGGCGATCACGAGCTGGCTCATTGGCTGTCCTTTGGCTGGCGCTGGGCGAATACGGCTTTGCCGACGCCTTGCAGCACGGCGTCGTTTTGCGGGGTGTGGACGCGACTGCACAGCACATCGCGGTAATGCCGTTGCAGCGGATTGTGCCGCGACAGACCGGGGTTGCCGGACGCTTCAATGGCCAGCTCGACGGCGCGGATGGCGTTGCCGGTCACCAGGAATTTCAGCTGCGCGGCGTTACTCGCGGGTGTGCGGCCCTCGGCGGCGGCATCCAGCAGGCTGCGATTGGCGAACAGCAGCGTGTCGATATGGCCGACGGTTTCCTGAAAACGCGGCAGGGTCGAGAGTGCCGCACCGAGGTTGGACGGCTTGCGTTGTTCGAGCCAACCGACCAACCAGTCGCGGGCAGCTTGGGCAACGCCGTCGTAGACCGACGACAGCAACACCGACATCCACAGGAAACCATCGCCATCCAGTTCCGGTTGCGGCGCACTCCAGGGGCTGACGCTGACGGCGTGATCCAGCGGCACCAGCACGTTGTCGAACACGACTTCATGGCTACACGTGGCGCGCATGCCGAGGTGATCCCAATCGTCGATGATGCTGATCCCCGGCGTGTCCTTGTGCACCAGCCAGGCGCCGACCAGCGGGTCTTCATCGGTGCTGCGCGCCCAAACGCTGAACCACGTCAGGCCATGGCTGCCGGTGGAATAGATCTTGCGCCCGCTGATGCGCCACCCGGCGGACGTGCGTCGGGCGACGGTCGCCGGCAAACCACCGCGAGCCGGCGTGCCGAGATCGGGCTCGACCCGCAGGGCATTGATCAGCGCGCCGTGCTCGACCGCGTCACGGGCCACTTGCAGGCGCAACGCTTCGGGCCAGGTTTTGCTGTCCTGAAGGCGTGTGTGTTGCAGGTATTGCATCACCAGGATCAACGCTGTCGAGGGTTCACCCTTGGCGATTGCGCTGATTGCCTTGCGTGCCTGAACCAGACTCGCGCCGCCACCGCCGAGGGCTTTGGGCACGGTCAAAGCGACCAGGCCATGCTCGTGCAGCAGCTTGAAATTGTCATGGGGGAAGGCGCCGCTTTCGTCATAGACGTGGGCCGTGGCGCCGAGTTGCGCGCCGAGGGTTTCCAGCAGTGCTTCGAAATTGGCCGCTTCGATAGAGCGCAGCGGCGGGGCGTGTTGAGAAGAAAGACTCATGATGGAATCACTCGATCAAAAATGGCTTGGAATCGATATCTATGCCGGCGCGATCAACTGTGGCGAGGGGGTTTACCCCCGTTGGGTCGCGAAGCGGCCCCAGCATTTTTTCAGTCATACCGTGCCAGCAGGTTTTGCGACTGCTTCGCAGCCGAACGGGGGTAAACCCCTCGCCACAGGGTTTTGCGCTCGGCCTTAGGACTCATAACGGCAACAACTTGAACTGCCGATCCCACAACGGCCCGACATCCAGCCGTTCACTCAGCACCCCGGCATCAAAGAACAGATCCGCGACTTCCTGCTGCGAGGCAATCGCCTGGTCATCCACTTCGAGGACTTTCCACGGCTGGCTGCGGCTGTTGTACATGTCGAGGAACACCGCTTTGTCCACGCCGAGCAACTGCGCGGATTTTGTCGCCCACGGCTCGGGGTTGTTGTTGATCCATTCCAGCGTGCGTGCGGTGCGCTGCACATAGTCCTGAATCGCCTGCTTGCGCAGCGGGTCTTCGAGGGCGGCGGGGCGGGCGGCCATCAGATAGTTGCCGGACAAATAACCCTGCGCGGTCTTCAACACCCGGGCGCCGCTGCGGAATTTCGCCAGTTGGATAAACACCCCATAAATCACCCACGCATCGAGCTGGCCGCTCTGGAACGCACTGAAACCGTCTTGCGGCGTCAGCGCGACTGCAGTGATGTCCTTCATGGTCAAGCCCTGTTCCTTCAGGGCCTTGATCAGGAAATAGTGCGAGGTGGTGGAGCGTACGTACCCGACGCGTTTACCGCGCAACTGGCCGACGGATTCGAGTTTCGAATCCTTGGGGATCAGGAACACTTGATTGTTCACGTCGCCCTGAATCACCGCGATCAGCTTCGGTTGGCGATGGCTCTGGATCGAGAAAATCGGCGGGATTTCGCTCATGGAACCGATGTCCAGGCTGCCCGAGGCCAGCGCTTCGACGATCAGGTTGCCGCCGGCAAATTCCGCGTAATCGACCTTGTAAGGGCGGTTGGCGGTGCCGGCATCTTCGGTGAAATACGATTCCTGGCCGCGATAGGTGGCGACGCCCAGGGTCACGTCCGAGAGCTGGGTGTTTTGCGCGAATGCACGCGGGCTCAAGCCGAGCGAGGACAACCCCAGCGCGCCGACGGCAATCGAACTGGCCGTCAGGAAGCGGCGACGATTGAACTGCCCCTGTGAGATGTTTTTCGTCATGGTCAGGCTCTGGTCAGATAGCGAGTTGCAAGGCGGTTTGCCCCAGCAATTGTTCAACGGCGCGCAATACCGGGTCGGCTTCGGTGCGCACGAGCCAGTCCGGGCTGACCTCGGCGAAGGCCACGCTGCCGTCCCGGGCGATCACCACCACGGTCGGCTGCGGTAACTCCCAAGTGCCGGTGCCGGTGGTTTCGCCGATGCCCTTGCCCTTGGCCAGTGCGGCGTTGCGCGAGGCTTCATCGAAGCTGTAGAGAATGCCCAGGCGCCGGCCGAGCTGGTTATCCGGGTCGCTGGCCACATGCAGGTCGAGGGTGTGGCGGGTCTTGATTTCGATCAGGCGCTCCGGCACTTGCGGGCTGACCGCCACCAGCGGCACCCCCAGTGCATGCAGTTGCGGATAGAGCCGGCGCTGGTAATAGGGCAGGGCGATGTTGCACGCCGGGCAGCCGGCGAAGCGGAAGAAAATCAGCACCGCCGGACCGTTGAAGAGCAATTCGTCGCGACTCAGGCTGCCACCTTCGACCTTCAGCAGAGTGAACGGCTCCAGCGTGTCGCCGACCTTGACGAAATCGTCGAGCCTGGCTTCATTCACCAGCCGTTGACGCTGATCAATATTGACTTGCAGGGCCGCCGGCTCCCAGGTCGCGACGCGTTCGGCATGCAGGTTCGCGAGCAGTTGATTGAGGGATTCGCTCATGCCACTGCCTCGCTTTTTTCGTGAACTTGAGGGGTGGTGTGACGGTTGGCGGGCACGTCGAGCCCGAGGTTGTCACGCAAAGTAGAGCCGCTGTATTCATCGCGGAACAGACCGCGCTGTTGCAGCACCGGCACTACCAGTTCGGTGAAATATTGCAGGCCATCCGGCAGCAGCGAATTGATGATGAAACCGTCGGCGGCGCCTTCTTCGAACCAGGTCTGCAAAGCATCGGCGACCTGCTCCGGCGTGCCGACGAAGTCTCGACGTGGTCGTGAGAAGCGCAGGGCGACCTGGCGCAAGGTCAGGCCTTCGTCCTTGGCCAATTGTTTGATCCGGTCGGACCCACCTTTCTGGCTGTTGGAACCCAGATCACCCAATTCGGGGAACGGTGCGTCCAATGGATACTGGCTGAAGTCATGGTCATTGAACGGCCGGCCGAGGGCGACAATCGCATCCTCGATGCCCACCAGTTCCACCGCTTGCTGGTAACGGCTTTCGACTTCTGCTTCATCGCGACCAACGATCGGGCGGATGCCCGGCAGGATCGACAGTTTCTGTGCATCCCGACCGAAACCGCTGGCGCGTTGTTTCAGGTCCTTGTAGTAGGCGCGGGCTTCGTCGAAGGACTCGGGGCTGACGAAAATCGCATCGGAGTTCTCGGCGGCGAAATTGCGTCCGGCCTCGGAGGTGCCGGCCTGGAAAATCACCGGCTGACCTTGCTGAGAACGCGCAATGTTGAGCGGGCCTTTGACCGAGAAAAATTCACCCTTGTGCTCCAGCGCGTGCAGTTTGCCGGGGGTGAAAAACTCGCCGCTTTGCTTGTCGTAGGCGAAGGCGTCGTCTTCCCAGGAATCCCACAAACCCTTGACCACATTCACGTGCTCCTTGGCGATGCGGTAGCGCACGGCATGCGGCGGATGCTCAGTCTTGCCGAAATTATCGGCGGTGCCGCTGAGCCACGAGGTCACCACGTTCCAGCCGGCGCGACCGCCGCTGATGTGGTCCAGGGAGGCGAACTGGCGTGCGACCTGGAACGGTTCGGTGTAGCTGACGGTGACGGTCGCCACCAGGCCGATATGTTTTGTGGTGGCCGCCAACGCCGAAAGGATGGTCAGTGGCTCGAAGCGATTGAGGTAGTGCGGGCTGGATTTTTCGTGGATGTGCAGGCTGTCGGCGATGAACACGAAGTCGAACTTCGCGCCTTCGGCCAGTTGCGTCTGCTGCTTGTAGAAATCGAAGTTCACACTGGCGTTTGGCCGCGCCTGCGGGTGGCGCCATTCGCCCCAGCCGTGGCCGACGCCATGCACCATCGCGCCGAGTTTCAATTGACGTTGTTTGCTCATGGTTCTACTCCTGAATTAGCGCGATGCCTGGGTGGTGGGGGCACGCTGGGCGTTGAAGCTCTTGTCGAAGCCTTGGGAGACGTCGATGTGTTTGGTCAGAATTCCTTCTTCCTGATAGATGTCCGCAGTGGTTTGCAGGCCCTTGATCACCGTGTCGTCGATGGCGACGGGCTGCATGTGCGTGCCCTTGGCCACGGCGACATGCACGGCCAGCGGCAGGCCAGTGACCTTGGCCTGGGCGGCGGCGTATTCCTCGGGATGGTTGTTGGTCCAGCGGTAGGCGCGATCGACCCGGGCGACGAAATCGTCGAGTTGCTGGCGCTTGCCGGCGATCGCCTGGCTGGTGGCGGCGAGGTACAAATGGTTGGTCAGCAGCGAGTCGCCGCTGGCCAGAACCTTGGCCTGGCTTTGGGTGGTGGCAATCGTGGTGTACGGGTCCCAGGTCGACCAGGCATCAGCGCTGCCGTTGTCCAGCAGGATTCGCGACTCGCTCGGCAACAGGTAGATGAACTGCACGTTGTGGGTGCTCAGGCCGACGCTGCGCAAGGCCTTGATCGCCAGGAAGTGGCCGATGGAACCGCGAGTGGTGACGATCCGCTTGCCCTTGAGGTCGCTGGCGTTGTTCAGCGGCGAATCCTTGAGCGCGAGGATGGCCGTGGTGTAGCGACCCTCGGCATGGATGATGCTGACGACTTTCAGCGGTGCGCCGGCGCCGAGGGCGAACACATAAGGCGCATCGCCGAGGGCGCCGATGTCCACCGCGCCGGCATTCAATGCCTCGCCCAGCGGTGCGGCGGCGGGGAACTCGGAAAACTGGATTTCGTAGGGCACATCCTTCAATTCGCCGGAGACTTCCAGCAGCACTTTGATCGAGGATTTTTGATTGGCCACCAGCAGCGGTTGCAGGTCGGCGGCGTAACTGGCGGCGGTAAAGCCCAGAGTGCAGAAGAGGCTCAACAACAGTGGTTTGAGTGACATGAGATGCTCCAGGCGAGTTGTTGTGCTTCGTATTGCCTCCGCCTGGAGAAGGGGTCGGTCTGGAGTTGACGTTATCTCTATAAAAAGCGCTTGGGAAAGTCTTTCTGGTTATATGCTAATTATTAAGTAAGCTGATTATCGTGATGTTCAATATGAAATAAATGCATTTAGTTGGGGCCGAAACACAAATCCCCTGTGGGAGCGGGCTTGCTCGCGAAGGCGGTGGGTCAGCCAATATCAATGTTGAATGTGAAATCGCTTTCGCGGGCAAGCCTCGCTCCTACAAGGGATCTTTGCCGAGTGCGAAATTTGTGTGCGCAACAGCGCCTGTGTAGGAGCGAAGCTTGCTCGCGAAGGCGGTGGGTCAGCTGCCATCAATGTTGAATGTGAAACCGCCTTCGCGGGCAAGCCTCGCTCCTACAGGGGATCTTTGCCGAGTGCGAAATTTGTGTGCGCAACAGCGCCTGTGTAGGAGCGAAGCTTGCTCGCGAAGGCGGTGGGTCAGTCACTATCAATGTTGAATGTGAAACCGCTTTCGCGGGCAAGCCTCGCTCCTACAGGGCTGTGCGTCAGAAGTTGTACGCCAACCGCGTGTAGTAATACGCGCCGCCAAATCCGAACGGCGAAAACTGTCCGTATTTGTAGCCGCCGGCCCAGTCCTTGATGCCGTTTTTGTCCGGGTACACGTTGAACAGGTTGTTGGCGCCCAACGCTACCGTCAGGTGTTTGGTCAGGTCGTAGGCCGCGTCCAGGTCGGTGATCCATTTGGCGCTGAATTTGCGGTCGTTCACCGGGTTGTTGTCGCCCTCGGTGTAGCTGCCGAAGCGGGTCAGCGCCAGGTTCAGGTTGTAGTCGGTGACTTTCCAGTTGGCGGCCAGGATCAGTTTCGATTGCGGCGTGGCGACGGTCAGGTCCTTCTGCAGACGGCGGTCGAACAACTGGTAGTTCGAGCCTAGGCTGGTGAGTTTGGCCGGGTTGTCCTGGAGTTTTTCGATCTTGGTCTGGTTCCAGTTGTAGGCAGCGCTCCAGCGCACCTGGCCGTATTCATCCAGTTGCTGGCGGTACTCGTTGATGATGTCGATGCCGCGTGTCCGGGTGTCCACCGCGTTGGTGTAGTACTGGGCGAACAGGCCCGGCGACAAGCCGTTGGCGACCAGAATCTGCGAAACCGCCGGGCCGCCCAATAGGCTGGTGGAGACGATGCGGTCGCGAATACCGATCTGATACAGGTCTGTGGTCAACCGGTAGTTGGCCGTGGGGTCGTAGGTGAAGCCGAGGCTGTAGTTCAGGGATTTTTCCGGCTTGAGCTTTTCCGCGCCCAGGGCCTGAGCCTCCGGAGTGTCGACCGGCAACACCTTGACCGGCACCGAAACCTGCTCGCCATTCACCACGCCGCCGGAAGTGAAAGTCGACGAGGCATAAATGGTTTGCGCCAGGGACGGGGCGCGGAAGCCGTTGTTGACCGTGCCGCGCAGGGCGAAGGCGTCGGTGATTTTGTAGCGGGTCGAGAATTTGCCGCTCCAGGTGCTGCCGATGTCCTGGGTGTAATGCTCATAACGCGCCGCCGTGCCGACGTACCATTTATCCGTCACGTCCAACCCCAGATCGACATAACTGGCGACGTTGCTGCGACTGATTTCCCCGGCGTCGGCGGTGCTGGTGCCGTTGTAGGAGGCCAGGCCCGGCAGCGGCGTACGGCCGGCAAACGGTCCGCTGGGGATCACATAATCTCCGGGGGTGTAGGACGCGAAGTCACCCGGCTCAATCTGGTATTCCTCCCAGCGGTATTCGAAACCGAATGAGGTTTGCAGCGGATTTTTCAGGCCAATGTCGAAACCGCGACTGAAGTCGAGGTTGTTGGTCCACTGATCGAAAATCTGCGACGCCAGGTTGAACGAGGTCGGGCTGGTCGGCCCCATGGACGGATTCAGGGTGTTGTTCGCATTGAGGGTCGAATCGTCCTCGCCCCAGGTCGAACTGGCGTCATAGTTCCAGCCGCCGACCTCACCCTTGAAGCCGCCCGCCACCTGGAAGTCGATGGTGCGGTTGCGCCGTTGCGCGTGCACGCCGTCGGGGTAGGGCGTGTTCGGATCGCCGGCCAGGGACGTGATGTCGTTGGGGCGATAGTTGCCGGTGACCTTGGTGGTTTCCATATAGCTGGCAGTGGAGAACGAGTAGAACTTCAGATCATCCTGAATGGGCAATTCGAGGTTATAGCTGGCGTTGGTGACCTTCTCCCGGCCCAGCCCGTAACTCGGGTTCCAGCCGTGGCGATTGACGGTCTGGTCGCGGCTGTCGGGGAAACCGGGTGATGAATAAAGATTGCCGGTGGCACTGCCGGTACGGTCGAAGGGTTCCTGTTCCTTGCTGTCCAGCGCCAGGTTGGCGAAGCCGTCATTTGGCAGCGCCAGACCATAGTTGACCGTCTGGTGCACCGTGTCGCCATCGCCACTGCCGTAACGTCCGAACGAGGTTTCGGCACTGCCGCCGCTGTCGTTTTCCTTGAGAATGATGTTGATCACCCCAGCGATGGCGTCCGAGCCATATTGCGCCGAGGCACCGTCGCGCAGCACCTCGATATGATCGATGGCCGAGACCGGAATCAGGTCGAGGTTGACCGGCACCGCCGCCGTGCCGATGCGCGCCAGGTTGTTGATCAGCGCGGTGTTGTGCCGGCGTTTGCCGTTGACCAGCACCAGCACCTGATCCCCGGACAGCCCGCGCATGGTCACGCCGCGCACCGACCAGGACGTCCCGCCGCCATTGATCGCCGGCAGGTTGAAGGAGGGCAGCAGGCGTGCGAGCAGTTCCTTGAGGCCGACCTTGCCGCTGGCTTGCAATTGCTCGGCGCTGATCACATCGATCGGCGAAGGGCTGTCGGTGATGGTGCGCGGTTGATTACCGCGGTTGCCGGTCACCACCACGGTGCTCAGGGTCTTGTCCGGTTCGCTGGTTTCGGCATGCACCTGGAGGCTTGCCGTCAGCAGGCTCAAGGCTGCTGCGGCGTAGTAATCGTATTTCACTCGGGAGCTGGATGAGGTCATGACGCGAATTCCTGAAAGATTGCACGCACAGGCAAAAATGCCGATCAGCTAAAAATCGCCAGCCAGACAGGCTCCCGTAGCAGCTGCCGAGGCACGAGGCTGCGTTCGGCTCGTAGCAGCTGTCGAGGCACGAGGCTGCGTTGGGCTGCGAAGCAGTCGCCAAACCTGAGCACGCGGTCTGCCTGAAACACCGCGTCGCCTGGTTTCACGACTGCTGCGCAGCCGAACGCAGCCTCGCAGGCTCGGCAGCTGCTACGGGGCGTGTGGTGGCTAGTTGATCGGCATTGGGTTGCCGGGTCTTTTCTTGGGGTTTGGGTCAGGCCGCGTTGGCGCGTTTTACCCGATGGGGAATGTCGTCATAAGCGATGAGCACCCGTTCCATGCGGCGCGGATAATCGCCGTAGTTGTAGACCGGGTAGTGCAGCGTCGAGCGGTTGTCCCAGAACGCCACGGAGTTTTCACGCCACTTGAAGCGCACCTGATGCTCGGGCTTGTTGAATTCCAGCAACAGCCGATCGATCAGTTGCTTGCTCTTTTCCGGCGTCCAGCCGATCACCGAAGGGTTCTGCGAGAAGTTGATGAACAGGCCGTCCTCGCCGGTTTCCGGGTGGGTGCGCACCAGCGGATGCGCGAGGATCGGGTAGTCGTAGCCGACCTTGTCCAGGGCCTTTTTGAAGTCGTGGACCACATACACGTCGTCAATTTCTGCGCGCAGGTCATCCGGCAAGGCGCGATACACCGCGCCGGTGTCGGCCCACAAGGTATCGCCGCCCACCGGTGGCAAATCCACGGCGCGCAATATCGCGCCGAGGGTCGGGCGCAGCAGCCAACTGGTATCGGTGTGCCAACGGCCGCTGATCTTCGGACCATAAAGCTTGCGTTCATCCTGGGCTTGAATCAGGTGCGCTTGCGGTTGCGTCGGGTCGTTTTGCTGAGTGGTCGGGTGCACGTACAGCTCACCGAATTCCCGGGCGAAGGCGATCTGCTGTTCGGTGCTGATCACCTGGTCGCGGAAGAAGATCACTTTGTGTTCCAGCAGCAACTGGCGCAGCTCATCACGCAGGGCTGGGGTCAGTGGCTGGCTCAAGTCGATCCCGGAGATTTCGGCACCGATGGTCGGTTCCAGGCGAGTGACGTGCAAGGTTGGTTGCGGCTGTAAATCAGTGCGGTGCAAGGCAGAAGGCATGGTGAAACTCCTCTCGGTTGTGGGTTCAGCCTCCGCCTGGAGAGGGGTCGGATGTTTGTGTGTGTGACGGGTTTTTGTAGCAGCTGTCGAGCAGCGCGAGGCTGCGTCCGGCGGCGAAGCCGTCGTGAAATCGGGCGACGCAGTGTTTCAGATAAACCGCGTGCACAGGGTTTGCGACGGCTTCGCCGCCGAACGCAGCCTCGCGCTGCTCGGCAGCTGCTACAACGGGTTGTTGTTAGATCACAAAAAAGCCATGGGTGGCGTCGCGGGCCAGTTGCGCGACCAGGCCATATTCCCAATCCAGATAAGCTTGCATCGCTTCGCGCGGGCTGTCGGTGCCTTCGTACGGACGGCGATAGCGGTCGATGCGCGGCGAAGCCAGGTGCGTTTCGCCTTCCTCCAGCGGCAGTTGCGCGGCGATCCAGCTGGCCGTGCCGCCCTTGAGCAGGAAAACCGGTTTGCCGGTCAGGGCTTCGACATCAGCCACGGCCAGCCGCGCCAATTGGCTGCTGCCACAGGTCAGGACGTAGCGTTCTGCCTTGGGGACATTGGCCAGCGCTTCCCGCAACTGCCCGCGCAATGCCCACCACGCGCCGGGGATATGGCGTTTGACATAGTTGGCGCTGCTGGTGAAATCCAGCACCACGACGTCGCCATGGGGCAGCCACTCGGCCAGGGTTTCGGGGCTGATTTCCTCGGCTTGCTGCGGTGCGGGGACCGGCGCCTGCCAGGCACCTTTTTCGCTGAAATGCGCAGGCTGCGCATCGTCCAGCACATGCACCTCCCAACCCAATTGCGAGAGCCAGGACGCCGACATGTTGGCGCGCACGCCGTCGTCATCCACCAACACCAGACGCGCACCGCGCACGCTGGCGAAGTGATCGGTTTCCTGCACCAGTTGCCCGCCGGGTGTCGAGCGCGCAGCGGGCAGGTGACCCGCTTCGAATTCTTCCGGCGTGCGCACATCGAACAGGTAAGTGCTGCGGGTCGATTCCTGCTGCCAGCGCTGAAGATCCGCCAGGCTGGCGCGACCAACCAAAGCCTTGTCGGCAACGCGACGGGCATCCTGAGCGGCAACGTGACGGTGTTCTTCGCTGGTCGGCGCAAACCGCCGCGACTGACCGTGTTGCAGTTGTTGACCGGCGAGGGTCCAGCCGATGGTGCCGTTACGCAAGGCCGACACCGGGTTCGGAATGCCTGAATTGATCAGCGACTGAGTGCCGATAATGCTGCGGGTACGCCCGGCGCAGTTGACGATGATCCGCGTCGCCGGGTCCGGCGCCAGTTCGCGGGCACGCAACACCAGTTCCGCGCCCGGGACGCTGATGCCGGTGGGAATGCTCATGGTCTGGTATTCATCGAAGCGCCGGGCATCCAGCACCACCACGTCTGCTTCGCTGTCGAGCAGCGCTTGGACCTCTTCCGCCGCCAGAGACGGTGTATGACGCTGGCTCTCTACCAGTTCGCCAAAGGCTTTGCTCGGCACGTTGACGTCGATAAACAACTCGCCACCGGCCCGGCGCCAACCGTCCAGGCCACCTTCCAGCAGGGCGACATTCACATAGCCCAAACCTTGCAGGCGCTGCGCGGCGATCTGTGCCAACCCTTCGCCGTTGTCGTAGACCGTCACGGCGGTGTCGAGCCGTGGAATCCGCGAATACACCTCCAGCTCAAGTTTCGACAATGGAATATTGGCCGCGAACAACGGGTGCGCCTCGGCGAAAGGCGCCTCTTCACGCACATCCACGAGGGCCAGTTCTTCCTTCTTCAGCAGAGCCTTGCGAATGTCGGCGAAGGTGCGGGTCAGTACGTTGCTCATAGGGCTTGGCTCTCTTTGGACAGATCCCAGATGTTGGGGAGAAAGGCGTTGGAATAACCGGAGATAAACAGTTTTTCGCTGCCGTCGGGCTGATACACCGCGCGGCGCACGGCACCGATATTGGCGCCGTAGACATGAATGCTGATCGAGACCTGATCTTCAAACGCGTTGCTGACTTGATGGATGTCGCCAATCTTCGGCGACACGGCTTCGACCTGACCGGGTTGCAACAGAATCCGGTTGCCCTCGGGCACCAGAGTGCCGTCGGTGTGACGGGCGAACCCCTGGGAATATTCCGCACCGCGCAATATGCCGATCAGGCCCCAGACCCGATGATCGTGGATCGGCGTGCGTTGTCCCGGCCCCCAGACAAAACTGACCACACTGAAACGCTGCCGCGAATCGGCGTGCAGCAGGTATTGCTGATAGCGCTCCGGGTCGGGGCGGGCAAAATCTTCCGGCAGCCAGTCGTCATGGCTGACCAGTTGGCCGAGCAGTTTGCCGCCGCGATGCAACAGGTCACCCTCGCGCGGGTTGCTGTCGATCAATTCCGCCAGGGCGCCTATGAATGCTCTGAGTCTCTCCGGGTGTCGGGCCTGGGTCATGGCGATTCCATCGTTGGTTTCGAAGGTTGTTGTGGTTATCTAAGCATAATGATTAGTCTTAATATGCAATTTTTATATGATTAGGTTATAGCTGAAAGGAATTTAGAACTCGATTGAATAGCGTTAATCGTTATCGATATGGGCACCTGAAGCTTCGGGCTATCCAGATGCCAGCAATGGAACTATGCTTTTCAGACATCTTATTGACTGTTCTCTATGTGCGGCCCAAATGAAAATTGATGATATCGATGCCTTCGTCGAAGTGATCCGTTGCCAGTCCATCAGCCATGCCGCCGAGTCGTTGCAACTGACTCAACCCGCGATTACCCGGCGGGTGCAGAACTTCGAGCAAGCGTTGGGCGTGGAATTGTTCGACCGCAACACCAAACCGCTCAAGCCTACTTTGATCGGAACCCGGGTGTATGAACAGTGCCGTTTGATCCTTCGGGAGATGGACGCATTGCGTGAACTCGTGGCGACGGACGCACCGCCGACCGGGCTGCTGCGCCTGGGCGTGCCGCAAACCATCGGCGACGTGGTGCTGCTCGATGCCCTCAAGCATCTGCGCGTCGAATACCCGGAATTACGCGCCCAAGTGGCGACGGGTTGGGGCAGTCAATTGGTTGGCAAGATCGAACGCGGTGAACTCGACGCGGCGGCAGCGCTGTTCCCGGCGGGCAAGATTTTCCCGGACAACATCATCGGCGAGTCCATCGGCAAGATGGAACTGGTGGTGGTCTGCGCCAAGGCCGAGGTGCCCAAGCGTCCGTGCAAACTGGCCGACGTTTACCAGAGTGGCTGGATTCTCAATCCCGACGGCTGCGGTTTCCGCGCCGGGTTGCAGCGGACCTTATCGGATCAAGGTCTGGCGCTGCGGGTCAACCTGGAAACCTTCGGCACCGAGTTGCAGCTGGGCCTGGTCGCCGATGGCCTGGGCCTTGGCCTGGTGCCGCGTCCCCTGCTGGAACGCAGTGCGCATTTCGATCAACTGGCGGTGGTGCCGCTCAAGGATTTCAAACCGGTGATGGACCTGTGGCTGATCTACCCGCACTTCCTCGGCAACCTGCAAGGGCCGGTGGATGCCTTTGGCAAACTGGTCGCCGGCTCGCTGCAGAAGATCAAGAGCGCCGCATGACGGCAGGCTGAAGACATAAAAAAAAATGATAATTAGCTTAGATTAAAATGTGCTTTTTATTATTTTTTTGCTTCCCATAGGCTGGCTGCAATTCTTAAGGCCATCCAGGAAGTTTTGCCATGAGCAGCGTCAGCCCGTTGTCCAGTGTCTCGAAAAATGTTCGCCAGCGCGTTACCCCTGAAGAATGGGAAGTCCGGGTCAAACTGGCCGCGGCCTATCGGCTGGCGGCGTTGTTCAAGTGGACCGATCACATCTACACGCACTTTTCCGCGCGGGTGCCGGGGCCTGAAGAGCATTTCCTGATCAACGCCTTCGGGCTGCTGTTCGATGAAATCAGCGCGTCCAACCTGGTCAAGGTCGACCTCGACGGCACCATCGTCGACGACCCGACCGGCCTCGGCATCAACTACGCCGGCTACGTGATCCACAGCGCCATCCACGGCGCGCGTCCCGACCTGCAAGCCGTCCTGCACACCCACACCCGCGACGGCATCGCGGTCTCGGCCCAGCGCGACGGGCTGTTGCCGATCTCCCAGCATTCCATCGCTTTTTCCGGGCGAGTGGCCTATCACGGTTACGAAGGCATTGCCCTGGACCTCGACGAGCGTGAGCGGCTGGTGGCGGACCTGGGGGACAAAAGCGTGCTGATCCTGCGCAACCACGGTTTGCTGACGGCGGGTGTCAGCGTTGAACACGCGTTCCAGCAACTGCAGAGCCTGGAGCGTGCCTGCAATATCCAGATCGCGGCACAGGCCGGTGGCAATGCCGAGCTGGTGTTCCCGCCGGCCGAAGTGGTGGCCAAGGTCGAGCAGCAGGCGGAGGCATTCAAGAGTGGAACTGGGCCGGGCGTGGCGCGGCACTGGAATGCGCTTATTCGGCAGCTGGAGCGGACTGATACCGCTTACAAGGATTGATGCAAAACCTGGGTTCACATCAAAACCCTGTGGGAGCGAGCTTGCTCGCGATGAGGGCATAACATTCAACATCTGTGTTGACTGTCCCACCGCTATCGCGAGCAAGCTCGCTCCCACAGGATTTGTGCCATGACTTGATTAAGGCTCGCGGTCCGCCAGCTCTTCCAGCAAATCCGCCGAAGGCACAAAGAACAACCCACCCGTGACCGCCGTGCTGAAGTCCAGCAAGCGATCATAGTTGCCCGCAGGCCGGCCGACAAACATGTTCTCCAGCATCAGCTCAATCGGCTCCGGCGAGCGCGCATAGCCGATGAAGTACGTGCCGAACTCGCCCGCGCCAGGCCGGCCGAACGGCATGTTGTCACGCAGGATTTTTACTTCCTGACCGTCCTGGGTGATGGTGGTCAAGGCGCTGTGGGAATTGCTCGGCTTGGCCGCATCATCGAGTTCGATATCCGACAGTTTGGTCCGCCCGATCACGCGTTCCTGCGCCTCGACGGACAACGCGTTCCACGCGTCCATCTTGTGCAAATACTTCTGCACCAACACGTAGCTGCCACCGGCAAACGCCGGGTCTTCATCGCCAATAATGGTGAATTTGGCCATGTGCCGATCATCCGGATTTTCCGTGCCGTCGACAAAACCGATGATGCTGCGCATGTCGAAATAGCGGAAACCCTGGACCTCATCGACCACCGAAACCGCATCGCCCAGCGCCGAGAGCAACTGCGTGGCCAGTTCGAAACACAGGTCCATCTGGTCCGCACGAATGTGCAGCAGGATGTCCCCCGGCGTTGCCACCGCGCGGCGTCCTTCGTCGCCGAATTCGCGGAAGGGGTGCAGCGAGGCCGGACGCGGGGTGCCGAAGAGTGTGTCCCAGGCGCTGGAACCAAAACCGCAAACGCAGGACAAGTAACCGGTCGGCACGCGTTTGCCGACGGAGCGGGTGAGGGCGGCGATGTCACCGCACCAGCCGCGGACTTTTTCCGCGGCATCGCTGCCGGGTGCCACGGTGGCCACGATGAAAATCGCGCTTTTGGTGATCGGGGCACAAACGGCTTGAGGATCAGGCGTAGGGTTGGTCATGGTGTGAGCACTGTCGTTGATGCGAAGTGCAAAGACAGTAGCAGGATAAAGGCTGTGAATCAGCCTTCGAGACGCTCCGGTCTGCTCGCGAAAGTGTCTTGTCAGTCACCAGCAATGTTGACTGTGAAATCGCTATCGCGAGCAAGCTCGCTCCCACAGGGGAGTTGCGTTGTCTGCGATGGGGGGCTTTACGCAGGGCAAATGTGGGAGCGAGCTTGCTCGCGATGAGGCCAGCTCAGTCAAATCAATGCCGCCTGTCAGGCCGCTTTCGCGAGCAAGCCCGCTCCCACACTGGTTTGTGGTGGTACAAAAAATTTGCATGCACCGCAGACCCCCTGTGGGAGCGAGCCTGCTCGCGAAAGCGGTGTATCAGCCAATATCAATATGGAATGTGAAACTGCCTTCGCGAGCAGGCTCGCTCCCACAATAAATCAGCGCCGGACACAAATTCTGCACACGCAGCTAATCCTGTGTAGGAGCAAAGCTTGCTCGCGAAGAGGCCATCACATCCAACACCGAATCAAGCCATTTAAGCCACTTTCTCCGCCGCCTGCCGCTCCCGCTCGGCCACCAACTGACGAACCAGGGGGATCAGACGCTTGCCATAGTCGATAGCATCATTAAGCGGATCGAAGCCGCGAATCAGGAACGTGGTAATGCCCAGGTCGTAATAGTCGAGCAAAGCTTCGGCAACCTGTTCCGGCGTACCCACCAGCGAGGTCGAATTGCCTTGCGCCCCAAGCAACCCGGCAATCCCGGTCCACAGCCGCTTATCCAGCCGCGAGCCTTGCGCCGCTGCCGCCAACAACCGCCGGGAGCCTTCGTTCGGCGGTTCGCGCCGCACGAAGCCATTCTTTTCCGCCAACGCCGTAGCCTGTTCCAGAATGCTTTCAGCACGTTCCCAGGCCTGCGCTTCGGTGTCCGCCAGGATCGGACGCAACGACAGGCTGAAGCGAATGCTGCGCCCATGCTTCGCCGCTTCGGCACGTACCTGGTTAACCACTTCACGCACCTGTTCGTAGGTTTCGCCCCACAGCGCGTACACGTCCGCATGCTTGCCCGCCACCGCAATGGCCGCCGCCGACGAGCCGCCGAAATACAGCGGGATGTGCGGCTGCTGCGGCGACTTCACCGCCGAGTGCGCGCCCTCCACCTGGTAGTACTTGCCCTGATAGTCGAAGGGCTTTTCGCTGGTCCACTCCTGGCGCAACACGTCGAGGTATTCATCGGTGCGGGCGTAGCGCTCGTCCTTGCCGATGTAGCTGCCATCGGCCCGCAGTTCGCGGTCATCGCCACCGGTAATGATGTGCACGGCCGTGCGACCACCATTGAACACATCGAGAGTATTGAACTGTCGCGCGGCCAGGGTTGGCGCGGCGAACCCCGGGCGATGCGCGATCAGGAACTTGAGGTTTTTCGTCACGCTGGCGGCGTGGGAAGCAATCAGCGTGCTGTCCGGGCTGTTGGAGTGGAACGCCACCAGCGCGCGGTCGAACCCGGCCTCGTCATGGGCGCGGGCGACGGTTTCCACATAGTCGGGTTGCAACACCGGGCCACTGCGCGGGTGGATCTCTGAGGAATGGTGGCCGCCGATGTAGCCGATAAATTCGATGCTCATGCTGAGTTCCTTGTCTTTAGAGATAGGCGTGATTCACCTCCACCGGGCAAGGGGTCGGTCCGTGGTATCGAAAGTAGGCGCTGCGAGGGCAGGCTGTGAAATGCCGTTTTGTTCTAAGTTAATTATTAATTTAATGAATCATAATAAATTTAAGATATCAGCAATCCGCATTTTAATCGTGGCCGGACATGCGCGCCGCGAAGGACGCGGGCTGAACGCTTTAATTATGCAAATAATTTATCTGGATCATGCGCTATCTGATTTTTAATCATATTAGGTTATTCCCAAAAAGAATTTCACTGGCGTTTTTTATGCGAATAGCATGAATCCGAAGCCATGATTTTGATGAGGAAGGAAGCCTGATGACCGAAAAGACCTTCGATACACCGAGCGCCAGCAGCTCATTTTCCGTCAACAAGGCGATTGATAGCCCACGTGCGTCGCGGCTGATCCCCAACTGGCTGAGCAATTGGCGAACCCCGGAAGTTTTCCTGCGCTTGCTCAGCCCGATTGCGCTGCTGTTGTTATGGGAGCTGGCCTCGCAGTTCGGCCTGATCCCGCAGCGGGTCATCGCCGCGCCGTCGCAGATCGGCGGCACGCTGTGGGCGATGATCATCTCCGGTGAGCTGGGCAAGCATTTGCTGGTGTCCCTGCAGCGTGCGCTGTTGGGCTTGAGCATCGGGGTCAGCGTTGGCGTGGTCGCGGCGCTGATCACCGGCCTGTCGAAACGCGGCGAGGTGATCCTCGATTCGCCGATGCAAATGTTGCGCACCATTCCGTCCCTGGCGCTGGTGCCACTGTTCATCCTCTGGTTCGGCATCGGCGAGTTCACCAAGATCGCACTGATCGTCACCGGCACTACCTTCCCGGTGTACCTCAATCTGTTCTCCGGCATCCGCAATATCGACCCCAAATTGATCGAGGCCGCCAACACCCTCGGCCTGAATCGTCGCGAGTTGATCTGGCACGTAATCCTGCCGGGCTCTTTGCCTTCGTTCTTTGTCGGCTTGCGGTATTCGTTGGGGATTTCCTGGCTGGCTTTGGTGTTCGTCGAGCAGATCAACACCACTGCCGGCATCGGTTTCCTGGCCAGCGATGCCCGGGACTTCATGCGCACCGACGTGATCGTTATCTGCCTGTTGATTTACAGCGTCCTCGGTTTGTTGATCGACGGACTGATCCGCACGCTGGAGCGTTTCGCCCTGGCGTGGCGCCCATCTTTTGTGAGGAACTGACATGTCGAACGTCGATATTCTGGACGCACCATCCACAGCGCCCGTGCAACTGCGCAACGTAGTACGCCAGTTCGGTCAGCAACGGGTCATCGATGGCCTGGACCTGGACATCGCACCGGGCGAGTTCGTCGCGTTGCTCGGGGCCAGCGGTTCCGGCAAGACCACGTTATTGCGCAGTCTGGCCGGGCTCGACAGCATCGACAGCGGCCAGTTGCGCGTGCCCAAGGCCCGTGCCGCGGTGTTCCAGGAGCCACGCTTGATGCCGTGGAAACGCGCCTGGAAAAACGTGATCCTCGGCCTGCACATCCCGAATGCCAAGGAGCGTGCGGTGCAAGCCCTGACCGAAGTCGGGCTGGCCCATCGCCTGGAAGCCTACCCGGCAACCCTCTCCGGCGGCGAAGCGCAGCGAGTGGCGCTGGCCCGTGGCCTGGTGCGCGAGCCCAAGCTGTTGCTGCTCGACGAGCCGTTCGCCGCCCTCGATGCCCTGACCCGGATCAAGATGCATCGGTTGATCATCGAACTGTGGCGCAAACACACGCCGGCGGTGCTGCTGGTGACCCACGATGTGGACGAAGCGATCCTGCTCGCCGACCGGGTCATCGTGCTGGCCAACGGCAAGATTGCCGAGCAGTTGACCATCGATTTGCCCCGCGCTCGCGACACCGGGCAGGACGGTTTCCAGGCCATTCGCGCACGCTTGCTGAGCCTGTTGGGCGTCGAAGTGGAAAGCGCTGCGGTGGCTGAGCGTCAACCGGTGCTTCGGCGGTTTGCCCATGCTTGATCGACCTCTATGGAAATCGGCGATGCTGTTGCTGTCAGGTGCCGCGCTGTTGCTCGGTGGCTGCGGTGATACCGTCGAACCCAAAAAACAGACGGACTTGTCCAGCGTCAAACTGATCCTCGGCGATCAAGCCAAGGGCCTGCGCACGGTGGTCGAAGCGGCCAATGCGCTGGAGGGCATTCCGTACAAGGTCGAGTGGGCCAACTTCCAGGGCGCCGCGCCGTTGTTCGAAGCCTTGCGTGCCGGTGCTGTCGATCTGGGGCCGGCCGGTGATACGCCGGTGCTCGCGGCCGCCACCGGTGGCACGCCGTTGCGCATCGTCGCGGTCCGCCGCAGTCAATCTCGAGGCATCGGCATTCTGGTGCCGCAGGATTCGCCGATTTACAGCGTCGCCGATCTGAAAGGTCGCAACGTGGTGGTGTCTTCGGCCAGGGGCAGCATTTCCCAATACCTGTTGATTCGTGCACTGGCCAACGCCGGGGTCGATGAGAAGGACGTCAACGTCGGCTTCGTCCTGCCCACCGACGCTTTGTCCGCGTTCAACGCCGGCAAGATCGAAGCCTGGGCCACGTTCGGTATCTACCAGGCGTTTGCCGAGCAGCAGGGCGCCCGGGTGTTGATCAGCGGCGAAGGCATCAACACCGGACTGACGTTTATCACGGCCTCGGATGAAGTGCTGACTGACCCGCTCAAACGCCAAGCCCTCAGCGACGTCTTGCAGCGTTTCGCCAAGGCCTTCGAATGGGCCCGGCAAAACCCCGACGAGTACGCGCGGGTGTTCGCCAAGGCCAACGATGTACCGCTGGAAGTTTCGCAGCGGCTGCGCAGTTGGGGCGATGAGTCGCTGGTGCCGGTCGAGCCACGCGACGTCCAGGCCTTGCAGCAGGTGGATGATTTATTTGTCGAGAAGAAGATCTTTCCGCACCGTGTGGACGTAGAAAAATTCACCGATGCGCAGGTGTTTTCCAGTGAGTCATTGGCGCTGAGTCGAAGCACTTCCGCCCAATAAAACCGGGTTGTTCCCCAACAACGCTCCTGTCTCTGGCAGGGGCGTTTTTGTGCTTCTGAATCAGCAAAAGCCTGGATGAAGCGAACCTAAGCTAATGCAAAAAAGATATTTATTACGAGTTTTTAAGATCGTTTAGCTTGGATGCATCGCCACACAAAACATCGTTTCACATGGGAGTGAATCATGCCGCATCCACTGGACATCACCACCTTGCCGACCCTCGACCTGTCATTGCTCGACGGCACCCCGGCACAACGCCAGGGCTTTCTTGACGACCTGCGCCACGCCGCCCGGGACGTGGGTTTTTTCTACCTGACCGGGCATGGCATCGACAGCCATTTGCTGAGCCAGGTGCAGGGTCACGCTCGCCAATTCTTTGCCTTGCCTGACAGCGAAAAGACCGCGGTCGGCATGATCAACTCGCCACACTTTCGCGGCTACAACCGCGCCGCTTCGGAGATCACTCGCGGCAAGCCTGACCTGCGTGAACAGTTCGATCTGGGCGCCGAGCGCGAGGTGTTGCCGCAAGATGAAAACAGTCCGTTCTGGGCGCGCCTCCAAGGCCCCAATCAATGGCCGGCCGCACTGCCGGCGCTCAAGCCGTTGCTGCTGGATTGGCAGCAAGCGATGACCCGCATGTCCCTGCGCCTGCTACAAGCTTTCGCCCAGGCGCTGGCGCTGCCACACGACGCGTTCGATCGTTTGTACGGCGACAAGCCCAACGAGCACATCAAGCTGATGCGCTATCCGGGGCAGGGGCCTGGCGGCAGCCACCAAGGCGTCGGCGCACACAAGGATTCGGGTTTCCTGAGCTTCCTGCTGCAAGACCAGCAGGCCGGTTTGCAAGTCGAGATCGAAGAGGGCCGCTGGATCGATGCGCTGCCTCGGGACAACACCCTGGTGGTGAACATCGGCGAATTGCTGGAGCTGGCCAGCAACGGTTATCTGCGTGCCACGGTGCACCGCGTGGTGTCGCCGCCAAAGGACAGCGAGCGCTTGTCGATTGCGTTTTTCCTCGGCGCGCAACTCGACGCGGTGGTGCCGTTGTATCCCTTGCCCACCGCGTTGTTGCGCGAAGCGCGGGGCCCGGCGAGTGATCCGGACAATCCGTTGTTTCGTGACGTGGGCTGGAACTACCTCAAGGGCCGCCTGCGTTCGCATCCCGATGTCGCCCAGCGTTTTTACGCCGATGCACTGATCCCCAAAGCACTGTCTGCCTAATCAAAAAGGACTGCGAACATGTTGAAAAAAACAGGATTGACCCTGGCCGTGCTGGGCGCTCTGGTGACCTCTTTCAGTGCCTTGGCCGTGGAGCCATTGCGCGTCGCGGCGGACCCGGTGCCCCACGCGCAGATTCTGGCGTTCGTGCAAAAGCTCGACCCAAAACTGAACCTCAAGGTGATCGAGATTCCCAACGGCGTGAACTCCAATGAGCTGCTGGTGCACGGTGATGTCGATGCCAATTACTTCCAGCATTTGCCGTACCTGAAGTCCCAGGAACAGGCCCTCGGCGAAAAACTCGCGGTGGCGGCGACCGTGCATATCGAACCGCTGGGGATCTATTCCCATCGTCACAAAACCTTCGCTCAGGTCCCGCAACAAGGCACCGTGGCCGTGCCGAATAACGTCACCAACCTCAGCCGCGCGTTGTACCTGTTGCAGGACAACGGCCTGATCAAACTCAAGGCTGGCTTCAACGACCCGGCCACCGATCAGGCAACGCCAAAGGACATCGCCGAGAACCCGAAACAGCTGAAGATCCTCGAAATCGAATCGCCGCAAATCCCTCGCGCCCTGGATGACGTGGACCTTGCGGTGATCAACGGCAACTACGCGCTGGAGGCCGGTCTGTCGCCGGCCAAGGATGCGCTGGGGCTGGAGAAGGCCGCGCACAACCCTTATGCGAATATCCTGGTGACCACGCCAAAATTGCAGGACGACCCACGGATCAAGCAACTGGCCAAGGACCTGACGTCGCCGGAAGTGGCCAAGTTCATCACCGATAACTTTGCCGGTTCGGTAATCCCGGTGGTGCCGGTGAGCGTCGCGGCCAACAAGCCATGATCGTCGTCGAGCAGTTGAGCAAAACCTACGGGCCAGGGCAGGCACCGGCGCTGGATCAGGTGTCCCTGAGCATTCCCGATGGCGCGATCTACGGGATCCTGGGGCGCAGTGGGGCGGGCAAATCGACGCTGCTGCGTTGCCTCAATCTGCTCGAACGGCCCAGCGCCGGGCGCATTTTGCTGGACGGCGAGGACCTGACGGCGCTGTCCGACATCGAACTGCGCCGCCAGCGCCAGCGCATCGGCATGATCTTCCAGGGCTTCAACCTGCTGCACTCACGCAACGTCTTCGACAACATCGCCGTACCGCTGGAAATCGCCTGCGTCGGTAAAGCGCAGCGTCATGCACGGGTCAAGGAATTGTTGGATCTGGTGGGCCTGAGCGACAAGGCCCAGGCGTTTCCTTCGCAACTGTCCGGCGGGCAGAAACAACGGGTCGGCATTGCCCGGGCCTTGGCGGCGCGACCGGCGTATCTGCTGTCGGACGAAGCCACCAGCGCCCTTGACCCGGAAACCACCGCTTCGATTTTGCAACTGCTGCGCGACATCAATCGCCAGTTGGGCCTGACCATCGTGCTGATCACCCATGAGCTGGACGTGGTCAAGTCGATCTGCGATCACGCCGCTTCACTGGCCCACGGCCGATTGGTCGAGGCCGGGCCGATTACCGAATTACTGGCCAATCCGGATTCCAGCCTTGGTCGCTCACTGCTGCCGGGCTACAGCACACCGTTGGGCAGCGATGCCCTCGACCTGAGTTTTTTCGACAACCTGTTGGCCACCCCGGTGCTCAACGAACTCAAGCAACAAGGCGTGGAGCTGGACCTGCTGGCCAGCGGCGTGGAATCCATCGGTGGGCGACGCGTGGGGCGTCTGCGCGTGGCGTTTCGGCAGCCTGCGGATGAGCCGAAATTGAACCAGGTGGTGGCGTTTCTCAAGCAACGTGGGGTCAGGGTGGAGCGCTCATGAACCGTGTGATCGACTGGAACGAGATTTTCCAACTGGTGCTGACGGCCACCGGCGAAACCCTGTACATGGTGCTGTTGGCGGGTTTGTTCACCTTGCTGATCGGCTTGCCGCTCGGTGTGTTGCTGTTCATCAGCCGCAGCGGCGGTTTGTTCCCGATGCCACGACTCAACAAAGGTCTGGGCAGCCTGGTCAACCTGGGGCGCTCGTTGCCCTTCGTGGTGATGCTGATTGCCCTGATCCCGCTGACCCGGCTGGTGGTCGGCACGACTTTGGGCAGTACCGCCGCCGTGGTGCCAATCACCATCGGCGCCTTTCCGTTCTTCGCGCGCATCGTCGAAAACGCTCTGGACGAAGTCGACAAGGGTCGCATCGAAGCGATCCTCGCCATGGGCGGTGATATCTGGCATGTGATTTTCAAAGTGCTGCTGCCCGAAGCGCTGCCGGCGCTGCTGGCGGGCATCACGCTGACGTTGGTGATGCTGATCGGCTTTTCTTCCATGGCCGGGGTCATCGGTGGCGGTGGACTCGGTGACTTGGCGATTCGCTACGGCTACCAGCGTTTCAACAACCAAGTGATGGTCGCCACGGTGGTGGTGCTGGTGATTCTGGTGCAGAGCGTGCAAAGCCTCGGCGATCGGTTGGTTCGCTCGTTGGCGCACCGTCGATGAGGCCGCTGGCCGTGGCGCCCGAGCCACTGATTCGTGTGCGTGAACTGAGCAAAACCTTTGGCGCCAGCCGCGCGCTGGATCGGGTCAGCCTGGAGATTTATCCCGCCGAAGTGGTGGCGCTGCTGGGCGCCAACGGCGCGGGCAAATCGACCCTGGTGAAGATTCTTGGCGGCAGTCAGGCCGCCGATTCCGGTGAATTGTGGGTCGATGGCCAGCCCCGGCATTTCGCCTCGCCACTGTCGGCGCGGCGGGTCGGGATTGTCGCGGTGCATCAGCAGGTCAACGATGGCATTGCCCCCGGTTTGAGCGTGGCGGAAAACCTCTTGCTCGATGAACTATGCCAGCCCGACGCGGACTTCTGGCTCAACCGCAAGCGCCTGTTCGAACGCGCCGCGAGCATCGCTGCCGGCCTTGGGCTGGAGCTGCCATTGGAGCAACCGATCGAACGTCTCGGCCAAGCCGAACGGCAACTGGTGGTGCTGGCCCGGGCCTTCGCCCTGCAACCGCGCTTGCTGATTCTTGATGAACCGACGGCGGCGCTCTCGGACGTCGAGGCCCAGCGGTTGTTCGGTTTGATCGACACCTTGCGCAGTCGCGGGGTGGCGATTCTGTACATCTCCCATCGATTGTCTGATCTGCAGCGGGTCGCCGACCGCGCCATCGTCCTGCGTGACGGGCAACTGGCCGGCGAATTCAGCGCCCGCCAGTTGCCCGAAGCGGTCGAAGCCATGCTCGGGCACGCGCTGGACACCCATGTTTATGAACCGCGCACGGCGGGGCGGGAAGTCCTGTCTTTGCTTGGGGCGAAAATCGCTCCGCAAAAGCAGGCCTTCGATTTGACCCTGTGCGAAGGCGAAGTGGTGGTGCTCACCGGGTTGCTCGGCGCCGGCAAAACCGAGATCGCCGAAGTGTTGTTTGGTCTGCGAGAAGCGGCGGCCGGCACGTTGCAACTGGACGGCGTTGACTGGCAGCCGGGCTCACCACGGGAAGCGATTCGCAGCGGTGTGTTTTTCGCCGCCGAGGATCGCGCCAGCCAGTCGTTGATCGCCGATTTCTCCCTGCGCCGCACCCTGACTTTGCCATTTCTCGAACGCTTCACCCGTGGCGGTTTTATCCGCAACCGCGCGGAGGCTGCGGCGGTGGAAGCGCAGGTCGCGGCACTCGGGATCAAGACGGCCGGTATCGACGTGCCGATGAGTGCACTGTCCGGCGGCAACCAGCAGAAAGTCGTGTTGGGCCGCTGGCTGTTGGGGGAAGGGCGGGTGTTGATTCTTGATGAGCCGTTCCAGGGTGTCGATGTGCGCTCCCGCCGCGAGATCGGCCAATTGCTGCGCGACAGTGCCGCCGGCCGCGCCACCCTGGTGATCTGCGCCGATGTCGACGAAGCCCTGGAAATCGCCGACCGGATTCTGTTGGTGCGCGATCACGCCGTGGTCGCCGAATACCCCCGCGCCGGCCTGAGCCGCGCCACGCTGGTGGCGGCGCTGGCTGGCGTCGAAGCCACGTTTTCACCTGTTCAAGCCACGCCAAGGAGTAGAGCGAGTGCCTGATTCGAGTTCGTTGTTATCGACCGCCCCCGCACCAGGGGAGCGTCTGCTGCAAGCGCTGATTCGCTATGGATTGCTCTGGGTGCTGGCGCTGATCGTGGTGTTTTTCAGCTTCGCCGAACCGGCATTCCTGCGGGTCGGCAACCTGTTCAGCATCTTGCAGTCGGTGTCGATTGTCGCGTTGCTGGCGTTGGGCGTGACCCTGACCATGGCGGTCGGCGGCCTCGATTTGTCGATTGGCGCGGTGGCGGCGATGAGTTTGATGATCGCCAGTTACGTGATGGTGGTGCTCGGTTGGGGCGCGGTGCCAGCGGTGCTGATCAGTCTCGCGGGTGGCGCGCTGGTGGGGCTGCTCAACGGCTGGCTGATCGTGAAGATGCGGGTTCCGGACATTCTCGCGACCCTCGGCAGCATGTTTCTGGTGATTGGTGTGCAGCTGATTCCTACCGGCGGGCGCTCGATTGCGGTGGGCATGACCCTGCCCAATGGCGACGAGGCCGAAGGCACCTTCAGTGCGCTGTTTCTGGCCCTCGGTCGCGGGCGGCTGTGGGACACGGTACCGATCCCGGTGTTGATCACCGCTGTGGTGGCGCTGGTGGTGTGGCTGTTTCTGGAGCGCACGCGCATCGGTCGTTTGTTCTATGCCATCGGTGGCAACGAGCAGGCTGCACGTCTGGCGGGGGCGCCGGTGCAGCGATTCAAGTTGCTGGCCTACGTACTTTCAGCGGTGCTCGCATCGTTGGGTGGCTTGTTGCTGGCGGCGCGCTTGGGCCGGGGCGATGTCAGTTCCGGCAATGGCCTGGTGCTCGATGCGCTGGGCGCGGCGTTGATCGGTTTCGCGGTGCTCGGGGCCAAGAAACCGAATGCCTTCGGCACCCTGGTCGGCGCGTTGCTGGTGGCCACGTTGCTCAATGGCTTGACCATGCTCAACGCGCCGTATTACGCGCAGGATTTCGTCAAGGGACTGGTGCTGGTACTGGCCCTGATGTTCACTTTCGGCCTCGCGCATCGGGCGCGTTGAGCCGCTTTTAACGTTCGACCAAGGAAGCTGTATGCGCGGATCACTCAAGGTTTTTGTTCGTCATTGCCTGGCCACCGCCGTGTTCTCGGCGCTGGCGCTAAATGCCCAGGCCAAGGCACTGCCGGGGGCGCCGGCGCCGTTCGACAAGGGCAATGTGCAAATTGCCCTAGTGGGCTATTTGTTCTCCGGGGATTTCACCGAAGCCTATTTGCGCGGCGTCGAGAAACAGACCGAAGCCCTGGGCGCGACCTTGCGCGTGTTCGACGCCCGACAGCAGGCGGCCAGCCAGCGCGAGATGATCGATCAGGCGATTGACCTCGGGGTTGACGGCATCATCGTCCAGCTCGGTCTGGCAGAAACCCTCAAGGGCCCGATTGACCGGGCCATCGCCAAGGGCATCAAGGTCGTCGCGTTCGACGTCGACCTGAACACCCCACAAGTCACCCAGGTCGAGCAGGATCACCACGCTTTGGCGCGTCTGGCACTGGATCAAGCGGTCAAGGACAACGGCACGCGCTTCGATGCCGGTTACGTCTACATCAGCGGCTTCACCCCGATGGAGCGCCGCGACGAGATCTGGAGTCAGGTCAAGGCCGCGAATCCGGGGATCATCGAGAAGGCGCGCTTCGGTACGCTCAATCCGCCGATTGCCAACTCGGTCGCGGATCAGGCCAGCGCCGTGTTGCGCGCCAATCCGGGGATCAGCGTGATCTTCGCGCCGTTCGACGAGTTCGCCAAAGGCGCGAAAATCGCGGTGGACGAGTCGGGGCTTGGCAAGAAAGTGAAAATCTACAGCGCGGATATTTCCACCGCCGATATTCAGATCATGAAAGAGCCGGACAGTGCGTGGGCGGCGACGGCGGCGGTGAATCCGCAAGTGGCCGGGGCGATCAGTGTGCGCAGTCTGGCGATGCTGATTGCCGGGGAGAATCCGGGGCATAAAGTGCTGGTGCCGCCGACGTTGATTACCCGGCAACAATTGTTGGATCTGGATGTGAAGAACGTTCGGGACCTGGCGCAGAAACTGCCAGCGTTTGGTGATACGGCGAATGTGGCGCGGACTTCGTGGATTCCTGCTGCGGACTAACATTGCCCTGACTACTGTTTACATACCCTGTGGGAGCGAGCTTGCTCGCGATAGCGGTCTATCAGTCAATATTTATGTTGAATGTTAAACCGCTATCGCGAGCAAGCTCGCTCCCACAGGGTGCTGTGTTTTATTGAAATAAGTGGTTTGGCTTAGTTGATTTTTTGCCGATATAACCTAAGTAGTATTGGTTCTTTTCCAAACTTAAACGCCTCGTCTAGCATCGCCCCTGTACTAACTTTGGGGTTCTACCGCTCGGGTGCTATTGCACTTGAAAGCATGCTTTAACAGCGTTCGCTGCCTTCCTGATTACTAAAACTACAGCAGACATTGCCGTGCACTTTTTGCCGACTTCTTTTTGTCGGCAAGGGCCGGGTATTAGCTGCGATAAAAGGAGCTGTTCCATGTATCACCGTTCTCGTTCATTACTCGCCGCTGCTGTAGTCACAGCAATGACGCAACTTCCCGTGCAGGCCGAAGAAACTTCTGCACGCGCCGACGACGACACTCGGTTGGGAACCGTGCTGGTCACCGGCACCCGTGGCACCGCCCGCACGGTGCTGGATTCGCCAGTGCCGGTGGACGTGCTGACCGCCGAGGATCTCAAGTCCGCCGGGGCCAGTAACGGCGAACTCGGCCAGGCGTTGCAGACGTTGTTGCCGTCGTTCAGTTTTCCGCGCCAATCCAACTCCGGCGGCGCTGACCATGTGCGGGCCGCGCAGTTACGCGGCATGAGCCCCGATCAGGTGTTGGTGCTGGTCAACGGCAAGCGCCGCCACACTTCAGCGCTGGTCAATGATTCGTCGAAGATCGGCCGGGGCACGGCGCCGGTGGACTTCAACTCGATTCCGATCAGTGCAATCAAGCGCATCGAAGTGCTGCGCGACGGTGCCGGTGCGCAATACGGTTCCGATGCGATTGCCGGGGTGATCAACATCATTCTCGACGACGCGCCGGAGGGCGGCGAAGTCTCCACCACCTATGGCGCCTACCACACCCATCAGGATGCGATCGGCAAGACCACCACCGACGGCCAGAACAGCATGACCACGGCCAAGATCGGCACACGGCTTGGCGAGGAGGGCGGGTTCATTCGTGGCGGCACCGAGTACAAGGATCGTGACCCGACCAACCGCGCCGGTTTCGACGGCTTCGCCGATACGCCGGGCCAGCGCAACTACGTGATGGGCGACGGCATCGCGCGGGACGTCAACGCCTGGTTTAACTCCGAGTTGCCCCTGGCCGGCGGCAAGGCCTATTCCTTCGGCACTTACAACGAACGCCACACCACTGGCGCCGAGTTCTATCGCTACCCCTCCGAGCAGCCGCAGTTCTACCCCAACGGTTACCTGCCGCAATCCCTCGGCGACAATCAGGACATCTCCGCCACCGCCGGTTTCAAGGGCCTGATCGGCGACGACTGGGACTTCGACAGCAGCGTCACCCACGGCCGCAACCACTTCGATTCCGCGACCCGGCGCACCCTCAACGTCACCCTCGGTGCCGATTCGCCAACCCGGTTCGACACTGGCGAATACGAGCTGCGCCAGACCACCGCCAACCTCGACTTCACCCGCGAGTTGCGCCTGGCCGGGCGTCCGTTCGTGCTGGCCCTGGGCGGCGAATACCGCTACGAAAACTACCTGACCTTTGCCGGCGACGAAGCTTCGTACATCGGCACGGGCGCGGACGGCGCGAACGGTTTACGCCCGAGTGAAGAGGTGGACCTGGACCGCAACGTGTTCGGTACCTACGCCGAGTTGTCCGGCGACCTCACCGATCGTTTATTCGTCGACGCCGCCACGCGCTGGGAGCGTTACGACGACGCCGGCAGCAAACTCACCGGCAAGCTCAGCGGACGTTATCGATTGACTGATCAATGGGCGTTGCGCGGCGCGGTCTCCAACAACTTCCGCGCGCCGTCCCTGGCGCAGATCGGCTTCCAGAACACCACCAGCAACTTTGGCGACGGCGGCACGCTGACCGATATCCGCGTGCTCTCGGTCAACGACCCGATTGCCCGCGCCCTCGGGGCTGAAAAGCTCGATCCGGAAACCTCGAAGAACTTCAGCCTTGGCCTGACCGCGCAACTGAGTGAGCGCTTCGATGCCTCGCTCGATGTGTTCCGCATCGACGTCAAGGATCGGGTGACCTTGTCCCAACGCATCGGCAGTGACGCGCTGGAGCAGTACATCAACGACAACTTCGGCGTGGCCGGCGTGCACGACGTGAACTTCTTCACCAACGCCGCCGACACCCGCACCGAAGGTGCCGAACTGGTGCTCAACTACCACCAACCGCTGTACGAAGGCTTGCTGGGTTTGACCACGGCCTACACCTACAACCACACCAAAGTCACCAAGACCAAGAGCACGCCGTCGCAACTCACCGCGCTGGGGATCGGCAACGACGCGCTGGTTGGCGTCGAGGAACGCAACACCTTGACCGACGCCGCGCCCAAGGATCGTTTCATGATTTCCGCGAATTGGGCCAGTCAGCATTGGGGCCTGCTCGGGCGCCTGACCCGTCAGGGCGAAACCACTCGGGTCTTCGATTTCGGCGATTCGCAGCCGGAGCAGACCTACGGCGCGGTCTGGCAACTGGATGCCGAAGTGCAATACAAATTCACCCCCAAGTTCGACATCGCCCTGGGCGGCAACAACCTGACCGACAACTACCCGGAGCGCTCCAAGTCGGAAATCAACTACGGCGGCAACCTGCCATATGACGTGCTGTCGCCGATCGGTACTAACGGCGCCTACTACTACGCTCGCGCCACTTACGGTTTCTGAGAAACACCGCCATCCACTTGGGTGGCGATTAACCGGCCCTTAGAAAGAGACTTGCGCCGGTTGCGACAGCCGCAGCACCGACAGGTCGCCGGTAATCCGCTTCCACGCGAGGCGAATCGCTTCGATGTCCTTGTCATGGCGGGCGTCGTTTTCGTGGAGAATCACGATGACTTTGGTGCCCAGGCGCTCCGGCTCCTTGGCGCCGTGGTCACGCCATTGGCCGTAGGCGTCGAGCACGCTGAAGCCGTCCGGAAAGCGTGGCGTGACCTCTTGATCGAGAAACTCGCGCCAGCGCGCGGGGCTGATCACACCTTGCTTGCCTTCCAGTGGTCCCACCGAGAAATACAGCTCGGTGCGCACCCATTGCGCCTGCGCCGGACGCGTGGCGTCGCCTTGCAGGGTCGAACTGGCGGGATCCTTGGTATGAACAGAAACGGGCGGTGGGCTGGCACACCCGGCGACCGCCAGGAACAGTGCAGCCAGTAAAAGGCGTTGAGGCATGGAACGTCCTTATTTAGCGAGTTGGAGAGCGTGGTTATTATAAGGGGGCGGCTTAATAGCTAGAAAAGATTAAAAAATCAGCCTGGTGGTAACTAACGGCATAAGCAGCGGGGTGAAAAAAGTTGCGGCTGTTTAGAACGAATATTTCTTTCAGTTATTTATATAGCTTCCGGTCGAATATCCATGACCGATGAAAACATGCCGCAGTATTCATATTTTCCGTCATGACCATCAATAAGCTTCTACAGCAGTCACAAGTGTCCCGTGCGCGACACTAAGTCGGCTCCGGCGTCCGTTTTTGCTGTTTTGTCACCCTCTTGTCGCCCGGTCACCAATCCTTAGAATCCACTCCATCAGCTTCGTCCAACTATTCAATCCTTCGGGGAACAACACCATGATGAACGCCATGCAGATGCAAATGCCGATGAACGCCAACATGCCAATGATGCCGATGATGGGCATGCCGATGATGATGGCGACCATGTCGTGCGACATGATGGACGACGGCATGATGTGCAAAATGATGCCAGCTGCTGGCATGGACATGGCGATGTTCAAGAACAGCGCTGAAATGATGCAGATGATGATGAACTGCGGCATGCCGATGATGATGCATTGCGGCAACATGAGCATGATGTGCATGTCCCAGGCGGCCATGGACCATGCCGATGATGAACATGATGATGCCAATGCCGATGATGGGCATGCCAATGCCATCGATGAAGTGCGTCATGGAATGCACCATGATGGATGACTGCATGATGTGCAAAATCATGCCGATGGCCGGCATGAACATGGACATGATGAAAAACTGCTGCACCCTGATGATGAAAATGATGAACGACTGCAGCATGCCGATGATGATGAGCTGCAACGGCATGCCGCTGATGTGCTGCACCTGCTGATACCGGGCAGTACAAAAAAAGCCCCCGCAGGCCATTAGGCCGCGGGGGCTTTTTCATATCTGAAATCACCAAAAATCAAAATTGTAGGAGCGAAGCTTGCTCGCGAAAGCGGTCTTTCAGTCGACATTGTTGTTACCTGACACACCGCCTTCGCGGGCAAGCCTCGCTCCTACAGTTGATCGCGGTCGTACACAAAATTTGCGCCCATCGTCGATCCCTTGTGGGAGCGAGCTTGCTCGCGAAGGCGAAGTATCAGTCAACATCAATGTTGAATGGAAAATCGCTATCGCGAGCAGACTCGCCCTCACAGAGGGATTTGTGTATTTGATAAATAAATCCGTCTCCTTCGCTTCAGTCCAGACGAAGCAACTATTAAATAATGCTGTCCCGTTTTTTCGTTGATAGAGTTAATTCCAGCCTTCGAATATGAACTCATCAATGCTTATCGACAGGAAACTCAGGGAGAACCTTATTTTTTTGAGATCAGCACCCGTTATGGTGCACAACACAGGATTAGGGTTTGCTCGGTTAATAACATCGGCCCCAACTAATTTACCGGTGCTGTTATAGACTAGGATGTCAGTATATTCGCCTCCGCTATCGCTGTTGACGTACCAAAAGCTTATTTTCTTGCAGGTCGATGTTATCTCAATATCACAGTTGCGGCTCATGGAGTTAGATCCGTCTATTCGAAGGATCTTTCTATTAGGGCTGTTTCCAAAATTGTGAGTCTCAATAAAAGCTGGCATTTGCGCATGAGTTATAGTTAGTGTTGGTAGTGTGAATGGGACGACTATTCTTTGATCGGCAATACTTTCGAAGTCCTCTCTTTTCTCGTCAGATGCCCTGACGATATATGTGCGCACCGGAAACTTCACCGCCGTCGCATCATTCGCCACTTTGTCCAGGTTCACCTTAAATACAATACTCAGCGTTGCACCGTCCCTGCGTCCCTTCAACCAGTTCAAATAGTTCTGCAAAGGCAACATTATCTCCGGTTCATAGTTGTGTGCCTGCCCGGTCCAGATTACCAATGGCACATTCGTGCCGTCAGCTCCGGGGCAACTTAACGTCAGATAGACACGTTGACCCACCGCCGGAAAAGGCCACCGATCAATCAACAACGTATCGGTGCCAACCAGTTGGTTGACATCCAGTTCATTGCCTTGGGCGCGACTGATCCTGGGCGTTGGGAAGCCGGGATGTTCATCAGGAATACGCTGCACATTCAGCACCAACGGCAACGACGCTTTTGCTGGCACGCCACCTCGACTGACTGCGTAACTCACCGTCACGTCTCGGCCCAGGTTGTAGGCGACGAGCAATACCGAGATTTCGATGTTCTGACCGATTTCCCGTACCGGTTTCGCCTCGCTAGTGTAGGAACCGGAACCTGCCGCACCTGACCAGGTTACGCTCAGCAAATCATCGGGTTGTAAGGTGCCGGGAACCTGCACGGTCAGGGTGAGCGTCGCCCTCATCGGATCGAGGGTGCCGCCGCTCGCTTCCTTGATAGCTGGCGCGTCCCAATCCGGCAGCGCATTGCCAACACTCAACACCCGTTTGCGCGAAAACCGTGTCGCCTCAGTCCCGCGCTTGCGGTAGTAATCCACCTCCACCGTGCCATTCACATTGGGATGAATATGCTCCGCGCTGACCAGAAACGGCACCGGTTTGCCGGCGGTCTGGGTGGTCAGGGGGATTTCATACAGCGGATGCGCACCAGTGACCGAACCGGTCCAGCGCAGGCCGACGGTGTCGCCCGGCAGAGTATCCCCCGGCACGTTGAACGGCGCGATGACGTTGGCGCCGTTCGGGGTTTTTTCCGGTAGCAGCACATCGCCGTCGGCTTCGGTGATCTCCGCCCGGTTGAAGTCGGGCAGGGCCACGCCGACGTTGAGGTTCAGCGGCAGGGATTCGCGTTCGCTGCGCACCGTCAGGTCATCGTTGGCCACCACGTAGTAGAGCCTCAGGGTGCCGCCGCCCAACGGGGCAATTTCACTGCCGGGCAGGTCGCGGGTGATGGCTGATCGGCCGTCACTGTCGGCGACGATGATGCGGATCGGGTAATAGGTTTCGCTGCCGCCCGGACGTTGGCCCTGGCAATGGATCGTGATCAGGTCGCCGGTTTTTCGACCTTCGAAGTACGCCACGGAAATCGTCGCATAGGGTGCATCCGCGGGCAGGGTTCCGCCCGGGGCCTGCGCCACGCTTGGTGCGGGTAAACGGTTGATGTTGCCGCGCACGCTGACGCTGGCGTTTTTCGACGGACGATCCGCCTCACCGCTGCGGATGCGCACGTAGGAGACCGTGGCGTAGCCTTGGGCGATGGCTTTGACGGCGGCGTTGGGGATGGTGAAGTCGAGCTGAAAGGGCACAAAGTTCACCAACTCCAACAGCGGCCCGACGATGATCGGTGTGCCTTGGGCTGGTGTGCCGGTCCAGGTCAGTCGAACGGTGTCGCCCACTGCGAAGTCCGCGACAGGGGTATAGACCCGCACATTCACATCGTCATCGCCCAACTGATCGAGGTCGATGCTGTCGGTCGGCAGACCCGCCACCAGCACCAGCGGTGCATCCAGTCGATTGCCGCCCAGATCCACCAGCACATAGGTGTATTTCGCCCACGGCGCGCGTTCATCCGGGCGGTTGTCGACGCAGTCGATGACCTGAAAGGTCACCACCACGCGCGGGCCATCCCCGGCGGCTTCGATCACGGCGCGGGTGAAGGTGATGATGATCGGGTTGTTGACCGGGTCGTTGACTTGCGCCTGGGTCACCGGGTAATGCATGACTTCCTGACTGCCCCAGCGGCAGACGATGCGGTCGTACGCGGTCATGTGTTCGTAGGGCTCGATGCGCATCTGCACGCCGCGGTTCGCCATGTCGGCGTCGACGCCGCCGGAGATGTCCGTGAGGAAGCTGTACTTGAACCCGGAATGCCCCTCTTCAGGACTGTCGTCATAACCGCCGGGGCGGGTGGTCTTGACCAGGTAGGTCTCCAGCGGGTCCGAGCGTTCCGAAGTCTGGCCGCGTCGCGTGACCTGGTAAAACACCGGCTCCGCGTCGCCCTCCAGAACCTGACCGCGAGGGATCCAGAGCACCACTTGTTTATCCACTTCGTGATCAAACTCGATGGTTTTACTGACGGCCGGCGAGGTGAGGCTCTGCCAAGTCACATCAACCCGATCGCCAATTCCCATGATGTTCCAGGGCGGGATGATGCACTGCAGATTCCCTTCGAGGGCCCGAATCGGAATCCCGCCGGCGTAGTGCCGCGGGTCGGCCAGGGTGGTGCTGGACGGGAAGTACGGCGGGCGCAAGGTCAGGGGTGCGCTGGACGCTTCGGACTCAACTGCCGGGATTTTGGTCATGGGAACGCTCCTTCACCGCAAAACGGGGCTGGCCGGAAGGGGCCAGCGGGATGGAGGTATCAAGCGGGAAAGGGTAGTGGGCTGGCTACTGTCAGATCTGACAGTAGCGACGAGTGGAGAGCTGGCAGACGCCAAAACTGTAGGAGCTGAGCTTGCTCGCGAAATCGGTGGTTCAGTTGACGAATGTGTTGGAAGTAAAATCGCCTTCGCGAGCAAGCCCGCTCCCACAGGGGGATGGAGTTCAGTCCAGGCGTTCGGGGTAGGTGACTACCAGGTACGCGACGGCCTCACTGTCCGCCGGGTTGCGATAGCGGTGGGGCTGGTCGGCGTAGAACAGGATCGAGTCGCCGGTGGAGAGCAGGTAACGTTCATCGTTGACGCTGATTTCCAGCACGCCTTGGGATACCACCAGGTTTTCCTGGACACCGGGGCCATGCCCCTCGGAAACATCCTCACCCAACGGGCTCAAGCGCAGCTCGTAAAACTCCGATTGCCGTGCCACGTCGAACGGAAACAGCGCCCGGCTGACAAACGCACCACTGGCACTGACCAGGCGTTTGCTCTGGCTCGCCGACAACACCGCCACGCCTTCAAAGGCGCGGTGCTCAAGAAACGCGGCCACCGACACTTTCAGACCCTTGGCGATTTTGCACAGGACTTTGATCGACGGCACGCTGCGCCCGGATTCGATCTGCGCCAGCATCGCCCGGCTCACGCCGCATTGGCGGGCGAGGGCATCAAGGGACAGATGTCGCTTGCCGCGCAGGCGTTGCAGGTTCTGCGCGACACGCTCGCAGATCGGGTCTTCTTCCTGTGATTCCAGGTTATTCAAATCCACGACAGGCTCGTCGGCGCTCGCCAGAAAGCGCGAGGGTTGCTGCCCGTTCACGCGTGACGCGTCTCGGAAGCCTGGGCCGCTTGCACCCATTGAAAGGCCTGCAAACCGGCGTTGCGTGCGTACATTTCCCACATGGCCCGCGCCCGTTGCTGAGCCTGTTTGCGTTTGCGGTAGCTGGCGAAGTCGATGACGTTGGCAGTCGGATTCATGGGGCACTTCACTGTGTGATGAATGACGGGATGAGCTGACAGTACGCGAATATTTTTATAACGATAAATACTGATTTTGTATTTATTAATTCGTTTTGGTTCTTATAGGGGCAGTGGCGGGGCGCAAGTGTTGGTGGGGCAACAGGGATTCGGCAGGCTGTGCGCGGGCGATACATGGAGCTAAACCGACGTTATGGACTAACTGATTGATAGTTAAGTATTTATTGGCTGGCACGGAGGCTGCAATGGCTGTTTGCAGTCAGCCCCCGAAGAGATCGCCCCATGACCCAGACACTGCCCCAGGCCTTGTTGCTACAAGCCGCCACCCGAGGTTCGGCGATTGCCCTGCGTTACAAACAGTTGGGTATCTGGCAGGTCCGGCGCTGGAGTGAAGTGGCGCAGGACGTCAGCCGTCTCGCTGCGGGTTTGCAGCAACGTGGGTTCGGTTGCGGCGATGACTTGCTCATCATTAGTCAGGCCCGGGCCGAAGCCTTGTTGCTGGCACTGGCAGCGCAATGGCTGGGCGGCAGTGTCACGCTGTTGGACCCGGACCTTGATCACCGGCATCTGTTGGCCACGCTGAAACCAGCGTTTGTACTGGCCGAAACCCTCGACGCCGTGCAGCAGGTTCGCAGCGCCGATCACGCGCCTCGGGTTCTGTTGTACCTCGACGGACGTGGCCTGAATGCCGCCACCGATACCGGGTTGAGCGCGTATGCCGAATTGACGGTTGGCATCACCGCCGAGCCCCCGGCCCCCGTCACGGAGTCAGCGTCAACAGCCTTCGTATTTCATCGTGCTGATGACAGCCAACCCCAGCGTTTAAGTCACGGCCAGTTGCTGGAGGGCGCGCGCAAATTGATCGCACGGGAAAACCTCAGCGCCGATGAAGAAGCGCTCGCCGCCCGAGTGTTCGCCGCCAGCGGTCAGGCCCGTTATCTGCTGGCGCCCTGGCTGAGTGCCGGGTTCTGCCTGAACTTTCCCGAAGCCCTGGCCACTCGCGACACCGACCGCCGTGAGCTCGGACCGACCTTGGTGCTGGGCACCCACGAATCCTATGCACGCCTCGAACACTGGGCCCGGGAACGCTTGCCGTTGCCAGGCACGCTCAGTCATCACCTGTATCGCTGGGCGATGGTCCCAGATGCGCACGGGGTCCGGCGCTGGCTCGGCCATTGGTTGATCCGCCGACCCTTGCTCGATGTGTTGGGCATGAGCCGTTTGCGCGTGCCGTTGCTGGTGGGGCCGGCCCTGACCGAGGACAGCGCGGCGTTCTTCGCGGCGTTGGGGATTCGTCCCGGCCACTGGCAAGAACCGTCCACACCGCGTGAACCCGCCGAAGTCCTGGCCCACCTGATTCCTCACTCCGTCTGACGAGCCCCCATGCGCGCGACCACTGAATCCATCTTATTGCGGCTCGATGACATCTCCCTGTCGTTCAAGGGCGTCAAGGCCATTACCTCCATCAGCTTCGCGGTGAAGACCGGGGAAATCTGCGCCCTGATCGGCCCGAATGGCGCCGGCAAAAGTTCGTTGCTGAACGTGATCAACGGCGTCTACCAGGCCCAGAGCGGCAGCGTCAGTTATGCCGGCCAGACCCGACGCCGCATGCGTCCGCACCAAGCCGCCGAGGGCGGGATTGCCCGCACCTTCCAGAACATCGCCTTGTTCAAAGGCATGAGCGTGCTCGACAACGTGCTGACCGGGCGCAACCTCAAGCGCCGCAGCAGCTGGATCGAGCAAATGTTGCGCATTGGCCGCGCCCCATGTGAAGACGACGAGCAACGCCGCCACGCCGAAAAAATCATCGAGTTCCTGCGCATCCATCCTTGGCGCCACGTGCTGGTGGGCAAGCTGTCTTACGGTTTGCAAAAACGCGTTGAGCTGGCCCGGGCCTTGGCCGCTGAGCCGAAGTTGCTGCTGCTCGACGAGCCCATGGCCGGCATGAACGCGGAAGAGAAGGGCGAGATGAGCCAATTCATCCGCGACATCAACCGTGAGTTCGGCACCACCGTCGTGCTGATCGAACATGACATCAGCGTGGTCATGGGCCTTTCCGATCACGTAGTGGTGCTCGATTACGGCCGCAAAATCGGCGACGGCACCCCCGACCAAGTGCGCGCCAATCCAGAAGTGATCGCGGCCTACCTGGGCACCCGACGTTCCCGCGCGGAGGCTCGCTGAGCATGGAATTTTTCTTCGAAGTGCTGATTGGCGGTTTGCTGGCCGGTGTCATGTATGCGCTGGTGGCGATTGGGTTTGTGCTGATCTACAAGGCCTCCGGGGTTTTCAACTTCGCCCAGGGCGCGATGGTGCTGTTTGCCGCGCTGACTTTCGTCAGTCTGCTGGAGCGCGGCTTGCCATTCTTCTGGGCGTTTGTCGCGACGCTGGCGAGCATGGTGGTGCTGGCGTTGCTGATCGAAAAAATGGTGCTGCGGCCCTTGGTCAATCGCCCGCCGATCATCCTGTTCATGGCCACCCTCGGGCTGTCTTACATGATCGAAGGCCTGGCGCAATTTCTCTGGGGCGCGCAGGTGCATGGGCTGGAATTGGGCATTCCCGATGAGCCGCTGGAAATTCGCGGGATGCTGCTCTCGCAGTTCGATCTGTTCGCCGCCGGCACCGCCGCGACCTTGGTGATTGCCTTGTCGCTGCTGTTCAACAAAACCCGGGTCGGTTTGTCCTTGCGCGCGGTCGCCGATGATCCGCTCGCGTCCTTGGCCGTGGGCATTCGCCTGCCACGGATCTGGGCGCTGGTTTGGGCTGTGGCGGGTTTCGTCGGGTTGGTGGCGGGGCTGCTGTGGGGCGCGCGTCTCGGGGTGCAGTTCTCGTTGTCGCTGGTGGTGCTCAAGGCGCTGCCGGTGTTGATCATCGGCGGTTTTTCTTCGATTGGTGGCGCGATTGTCGGCGGCTTGATCATCGGTGCGGCGGAAAAAATCGCTGAGATTTACCTCGGCCCGATCATCGGCAGCGGCATCGAAAACTGGGTGCCTTACGTCCTCGCGTTGCTGTTCCTGCTGGTGCGGCCTGCCGGGTTATTCGGCGAGCGCGCGATCGAGCGGGTCTGACATTTTTTCAAGGAATGCCTGCATGCTTTATCAAGAAGCCGGTCAACTGAACAGCACCTATGCGGCAGAGCGGCGCACGTTTCGCTTGCGCCAGGATCGCCTCGGCCTGTGGCTGCTGTTGGCGTTTGCCTTCGTCGCCGTGCCTTGGCTGGGCAATGATTATTGGTTCAGCGCGATTCTGGTGCCGCTGCTGGTGTTGTCCCTGGCGGGGCTCGGTTTGAATCTGCTGACGGGCTATGCCGGACAACTGTCGCTGGGCTCGGCGGCGTTCATGGCGGTCGGGGCGTTTGCTGCCTACAACCTGCAACTGCGCGTGCCCGGTTTGCCGTTGCTGGTGAGCTTCGCCCTCGGTGGCGTGATCGCTGCGTTGGTGGCGGTGTTGTTCGGCTTGCCGAGCCTGCGGATCAAGGGCTTCTACCTGCTGGTGGCGACCCTGGCCGCGCAGTTTGTCGTGGAATGGGTGCTGACCCGCTTCAGCTGGTTCACCAACGACAACGCCTCCGGGGTCATCACCTCGCCGCCGCTGTTGATCGCCGGACTGGATTTCAGTTCGCCCCGGGGCCGTTACCTGCTGACCCTGGCGGTGGTGGTCGTGCTGTTCTGGCTCGGCAAGAACCTGGTGCGCAGCGAGTTGGGCCGCAACTGGATGGCGGTGCGCGACATGGACACCGCCGCTGCAGTAATCGGCATCCGCCTGTTCAAGGCCAAGCTGTTGGCGTTTGCCATCAGCGGCTTCTACCTCGGGGTAGCCGGGTCGCTGTGGGCGTTCGCTTACCTGGGCACGGTGGAACCCCACGGCTTCGATCTCAGCCGTTCATTCCAAGTGTTGTTCATCATCATTATCGGCGGCCTGGGCAGTGTGCTCGGCAACTTTCTCGGCGCCGCGTTCATCGTGCTGTTTCCGATTCTGCTGGCCAATGTCTGCGGGTTATTACCGGCGGGGCTGATCGATTCCGGCCAGTTGGAAAACATCCAGAAAATGCTGTTCGGCGCACTGATCATCACCTTTCTGATCAAGGAACCCGAAGGCCTGGCCCGACTGTGGCAGCGCTTTCGGCAACGGGCCAGGGTCTGGCCGCTGCGGTACTGATTGCTTTCATCCCTGACAAAAACACCATCGATCTCCCACGAGGAACTGCTTTCATGACTCACCGCAAAACGCTGCGCCGCCTGGCACTGGGCCTGGCTTTACTGACTGCCGGCCTGAGTGCCGGGGTCCAGGCTGCCAACGAACAGTATTTCCCGTTGCAGAGCTATCGCGTCGGGCCTTATGCCGCTGGCGGCACCGGTTTCTTCGGCGGGTTTATCGACTACCTGCAATACATCAACGCCAAGGGTGGGGTGAACGGGGTCAAGTTGACCTGGAGCGAATGCGAAACCGAGTACGTGGTGGAGAAGGGCGTCGAGTGCTATGAACGCCTCAAGGGTGGCTTGAACGGTGCACCGGCCGCCGCCACCAACCCGCTGTCGGTAGGTATTGCGTACGCGACCCTGGATCGTTCGACCGCCGACAAACTGCCGCTGATCACCATCAACCACGGGCGCACGGATTCCACCGACGGCAGCGTGTTCCCGTATGTGTTCCCGTTGCAGCTCAACCCGTATTCCGAAGTGTCGGCGATCATCAATTACATCGGCGAGCGCGAAGGCGGCGCGGACAAACTCAAAGGCAAGAAAATTGCCGTGCTCTACCACGGTTCGCCGTATGGCAAGGAAACCAACGGCGTGCTGGAGACACTGGCGAAAAACGCCGGTTTCGAATTGACCCTGCTGGAAGTGCCGCACCCCGGCAACGAGCAGCAATCGCAATGGCTGAACATCCGTCGCCTCAAGCCGGACTGGGTGATCCTGCGCGGCTGGGGCGTGATGAATCCGGTAGCGTTGAAGTCGGCGCAAAAAGTCGGTTACCCAGCGGATCACATCATCGGCAATATCTGGAGCAACTCGGAAGAGGACGTGGTGCCGGCAGGCGCGGCGGCCAAGGGTTTCATCGCGATTACCACGCACCCGTCGGGCACCGATTTCCCGGTGCTGCAAGGCATCAAGCAAAGCGTGGTGGACGCCGGCAAAGGCAACCTCGCCGATCCGAAACGCTTCGGCACCGTGTACTACAACCTCGGCGTGGTGAACGGCATTCTAAACGTCGAAGCCGTGCGCCTGGCCCAGGAAAAATACGGCAATAAACCGCTGACCGGTGAGCAGGTGCGCTGGGGCTTCGAACACCTGAACCTCGACGATGCGCGCTTGCAGGCCTTGGGCGCGAAAGGGTTGGTGCAGCCGCTGAAGCTGTCGTGCGCCGATCATGAAGGCGGCGGTGCGGTGCGCTTCCAGCAATGGGACGGCCAGCGCTGGAACCTGATCAGTGATTGGGTCCAGGCCGACCGCGCCTTGTTGCGGCCGATCATCGAAGCCTCCGCCGCGCAATACGCGAAGGAAAAAGGCATCACCCCGCGCAATTGCAGCCAGGAGCAATAAAGTCCGATGAGCCAGAGCCCGATAGCCGACCCGCTGCTGAGCGTGGAGCAGGTCGAAGTTTTTTACGAACAGTCGATTCTCGCCTTGCGCGGCGTCTCATTGCAGGTCGGCAAAGGGCAGATGGTGGCGTTGCTCGGGGCCAATGGCGCCGGTAAAAGCACCACGCTCAAGGCGATTTCCAGCCTGGTGCGCGCCGAACGCGGGGAAGTGACCACGGGGCGGATTGTCTATCAAGGGCAAGAGATCACCGAGGCCGACCCTGCCAGTTTGGTGCTGGCGGGTTTGGCCCAGGTGCTTGAGGGGCGGCACTGTTTTACGCACCTCAGCGTCGAGCAGAATCTGTTGATCGGCGGCTTTGCTGGGCGGCCTTCACGCAAAGTGTTGAGTCAGCGGCTGGAACGCATCTACGGCTACTTCCCGAGGTTGCGGCTGTTGCGCAAACGCCTCACGGGCTACACCTCCGGCGGCGAGCAGCAAATGGTCGCCATCGGGCGTGCGTTGATGTCCGAGCCGCGCCTGTTGCTGCTGGACGAACCGTCCATGGGATTGGCGCCTCAGGTGGTCGAGGAGATTTTCGATATTCTTGCCCGGCTGAATCGTGAAGAAGGCCTGAGCCTGCTGGTGGCCGAGCAGAACATCAACATCGCACTGGATTACGCCCAGTACGCGTTTGTGCTGGAAAACGGCCGGGTGGTGGACGAAGGTTCAGCGGCCGAACTGGCCGCGCGGGAGGATTTGCACACTTACTACCTGGGGGCTGTGGGGTAGCCTGGTACACCGCGTTATCCACAACCGATCCCCGTCGGACACAGATTTTGCGTCCACAACCGATCCTCTGTAGGAGCGAAGCTTGCTCGCGAAAGCGGTCGTTCATTCAACATTGACGTTGCCTGACACACTGCCTTCGCGGGCAAGCCTCGCTCCTACAGCGAAGGCGTCAGGTGCTGCTGATCGGTGTGCTGGGCTTTGCCCTTGATGCATTGGCCAGAGGACTGCATCGGCGGTGGGGGCACACGAATCTGGCCTAGGTATCTTTCGAGGCAGATGGGCAGGCTTGTATATTCATTTATTGAATAACCAAAGCTTTAAATATTCCTTTTAGTGTTGTTACGGGCAGTGCACTTTGAGCGCCTGCGTATCCGTGCGAATTTTGCTTTCCCTTTCTTGCAATGACTTTGAGGTATTCATGGCAACTCCTTTCAAGCGTTCAGCGTTGACACTATTGGCAGCCTCCCTGGCGACGGCGAGCCTGTTGCTGAGTCCCGGCGTACAGGCCGAAGGCAAGATCAGCATCGCCCAACAATTCGGCATCGGTTACCTGATTCTGGATGTGGTGCGCGATCAGCAACTCATCGAGAAACAGGGCAAGGCGCAAGGCCTCGATATCAAGGTCGACTGGAACAGCATCTCGGGTGCTACGGCGATGAACGAGTCGCTACTGGCCGGTGCGCTGGACGTGGTGTCGGCCGGTGTGCCGCCGATGCTCACGATCTGGGACCGCACCAAGGGCAAGCAGAACGTCAAGGGCATCGCATCGCTGGGCTCGATGCCCAATTACTTGCTGACCAACAATCCGAACGTGAAGAGCCTCAAGGACTTCACTGAAAAGGACCGCATCGCCGTACCGGCGGCGGGTGTGGGTTTCCAGTCGCGCACGTTGCAGATCGAAACGGCGAAACAGTTTGGCCCAGAGCATTACAAGAAGTTTGACGATATCTCGATCAGCCTTGCCCACCCGGATGCAACAGCGGCGCTGATTGCGGGCGGTTCGGAAATCAACGCGCACTTTTCCAGCCCTCCGTTCCAGTATCAGGAACTGCAGAATCCCAACGTGCACAAAGTGCTGAGTTCCTACGACGTACTCGGCGGCCAGGCCACGTTCAACGTGCTGTACACCACTGAAAAATTCCACGACGAAAACCCGAAGACCTACAAGGCCTTCTACGACGCGCTGGTTGAAGCCGAGAAAATCATCAAGGCCGACAAACCCGCAGCGGCCCAGACCTACATTCGCGTAGAGCAATCGAAACTGGCCCTGCCGCTGGTTGAGAAAATCGTCGCCGACCCGGAAATCGATTTCACAGTCGTGCCACAGCGCACCTTTATCTATGCCGAGAAATTGCAGGAGTTGGGTGTGTTGAAAAACAAGGCGGCGAGCTGGAAGGATTATTTCTTTGAAGAAGCCCATGGCGGGGCGGGTAGTTGAAGCCGGGTTAGCGCTAACGTTGCCAGAAGCGGCGCGAAGGGGCCGGTACATCCGACACATCCTCTGTGCCTGGAATACCGCCTTCGCGAGCAGGCTCGCTCCCACAGTTGATCTAGGGTGGATCAGGTATTTGCGTACCACCACAAACCCCTGTGGGAGCGGGCTTGCTCGCGAAGGGGTCATTACAGCCAACATTGATGTTGACTGAACCACCGCCATCGCGAGCAAGCTCGCTCCCACAGTTGATCTAGGGTGGATCAGGTATTTGCGTACCACCACAAACCCCTGTGGGAGCGAGCTTGCTCGCGATGAGGCCATTACAGCCAACATTGATGTTGACTGAACCACCGCCATCGCGAGCAAGCTCGCTCCCACAATTTGATCGTGGTGAGTCAGTGTCTGCTCTCAATCACAAAAAACTGGCAACTAGGGCTTCCAGATGTTGACGTCTTTGGCGTCCACTGCCTTGGGCAGTAACCCCTCGGCAAAAAACGCATCGGCGATTTTCTGCTGTTCGCCCAACTGCTCAGCCTTCACCGGTTGTACCTGGTAACTGCGATGGGCATTCGCCGCCTCGACGGTTTCCACATCCAGGTTGCCCCACAGCGGCCCTAGCACTTGCGCGGCATCGCGGGGGTTGTGTTTGATCCAGTCGCCGGCCTTGTGCAGTTGTTCGTAAACCAGTTTCAGGACTTCCGGGTGTTCCTTGGCGTAGGCATTGCTGGTCAGGTAATAGCGTTTGTAGCTGGCCAGCCCGGCGCCGTCTGCCAAGGTGCGGGTCGGCAGTTGGCGTTGCACGCCAGTCAGGAACGGTTCCCACGTGACCCACGCATCGACCTTGTTGTTCTCGAAAGCCGCCCGGCCATCAGCCGGGGACAGGTACGCCGGCTCGATGTCGGAAAACTTCAAGCCAGCCTTGTTCAACGCAGCGATCAGCAAGTAGTGGGAACCCGCCGCTTTGGTCACCGCGATTTTCTTGCCTTTCAAATCTGCCAGTTGCTGCAACGGCGAATCCTTGCGCACCACAATCGCCTGGGCCGAAGGCGAGGGCGCTTCCTCGGCAAAGTAGGTCAATTTGGCCTGCGCGGCCTGGGCGAAGATCGGCACGGTATCGGCCACGTCGGCGCTGATATCGACGTTGCCGACATTCAACGCTTCCAGCAGCGGTAAGCCACTGGAGAACTCATGCCAAGTCACGTCTATGTTGTTTTGCGCGAGGGTCTTTTCCAGGGTGCCCTGGGTTTTCAGCAGGGTGATCAGGGTCGATGACTTCTGGTAACCGATGCGCACGGTTTCCCGGGCTTGGGCCGGCAGTGCGAAGGACAAGGCCAGTGCGACAACCAGACCGGACAGCACAGCATTCTTGAGGGGTTTTGACATGGCGAACTCGACAGTTGGCAATGGAGAAGGTGGCGAACTGTCATGAGCATAGGGTTCTAAGAATTATTCTTTAAATAATTTTTGGATCTTAGCTTAGGGGTTTTGCATATTCTATTCAGGAATAAATAAATCGTTATTTATTCCTTTTGTAATCTGCCGAAGCAGTGCATTTTGAAGGCCTGCACCTCAGTGCGGTTTCGCCCCACATCAGACAGGAAGCCTCAACATGACCATTAAAGCGATCAACGTTCGTAACCAGTTCAAAGGTGTAATCAAAGAAATCCTGGAAGGCGAAGTGGTCTCGGAAATCGATGTGCAAACTGCCTCCGGCATCGTTACCTCGGTGATCACCACCCGTTCCGTGCGCGATCTGGAATTGAAAATCGGCAGCGAAGTGATTGCCTTCGTGAAGTCCACCGAAGTGTCGATTGCCAAGCTCTGAAGATCTTTCAAGTTGAAACACTGTCCCTGTGGCGAGGGAGCTTGCTTGTGGCGAGGGGGCTTGCCCCCGTTGGGTCGCGAAGCGGCCCCCCGCAATCTCTCAGATAGACCCCGTCGTCAGGTTTTACGACTGCTCCGCAGCCGAACGGGGGCAAGCCCCCTCGCCACAGGGTTTCGCGGGGGCACAATTCTCAGCGGGAAATCAACCCACGCTCAATCGCGTAGTTGAGCAGCGCCGCCGGTTTGTCGATGTTGAGTTTGCGGCGAATGCTCAGGCGATGGGTTTCCACGGTGCGCACGCTGATATCCAGTTCGCGGGCCATTTCCTTGTTGTTCATGCCCAATACCATTTTGCACAGCACCTCGCTTTCACGCGGGGTGAGCTCGTTGTCGGCAGGGCGCTCGGCCGCCAGTTTCTGGGCGATTTCCGCGCTATAGAACGTGCCGCCGCTGGCAATCGCTTCGATCGCGGCGATGATTTCGCGCGAAGGCGAGTTCTTCAGCACATAGCCGCTGGCCCCCGAGCGCACCGACTCGCTCACGTACTCGTTGTTGTCGTACATGCTCAGGATCAGGATCTTGATCTCCGGGTGCTCGCGGCGCAGTTGCCTAGTCAGTTCCAGGCCATTCATGTCCTTGAGGCCGATATCCACCAGCAGCAAGTCCGGCTGGGTCTCGCGGACCATTTCAATCGCGCTCGCGCCACTGTCGGCTTCACCGACGATGGCCAGGAAATCCACCACCGTCAGCAACGCACGGATGCCGTCGCGCACCAGTGAATGATCGTCGACCAAAGCGACGCGGATCGGGAAGGGCAGGCTCATCAATGCAGCTCTCTTATTGTTGTGTGAGGATGATCGGCGTCACGCAGCCGTCATGCTCATCGGGATAAGGACGTTCAGTTCACTTCGGCCCGGCGTTGAATGCAGGTCGAGTCGGCCACCAAAGTGCTCGACCCGTTCACGGATATTGCGCAAGCCAATCCCGGCGTTCAGGCGATCGACGCGGTTGACGTTAAAGCCGACGCCGTTATCCACGACCACCAGTCGCAACGCCTCTTTGGACCCCTGCAACGTGATCGACACCGAGCTGGCCTGGGCGTGCCGTTCAATGTTGGTCAGGCCTTCCTGGGCAATGCGGAACACGGCCACGGCGGCGCCGTCCACCAGATCACAATCGAACAGGTCGCTTTCGTAGTTCACCTGCAAGCCGCTGCGTTGCTGGAATTCGGCAGCCAATTGGCCGATGGCGGCGGGCAGGCCGAGGGTGTCGAGCAGCGATGAACGCAAGTCATGGGAAATGCTCCGCACCTCGCCGATGGCACTGCCCAGACGCTCCGTGGCTTCGCGCAAAATACTCAGGCCATTGTCGCGTCCGGCCTCGATCAGATGGCTGGCCAGTTCGAACTGAAACTTGATCGACACCAGCAATTGGCTGATGCCGTCATGCAGTTCCCGGGAAACCCGCGAGCGTTCCTCTTCCTGCAAGCTGACGATGCGCTGGTTGAGGCGCTGGAGTTTTTTGTCGGCCAGGCGATGTTCGCTGACGTTCAATGTCATGCCGCTGACGAACACCAGCAGCACCGCAATCAGTGCGACCGCAGCAATCGCCAGCATGGTGCCGTGGATGCCATTGGCAACTTCATCCCGGGCTTGTTGCGTAGCCTGCTCGACGTCTTCGAGGTAGATGCCGGTGCCGAGCATCCAGCCCCAGCGGTCGAGCATCACTACGTAGGCGAGTTTGTCGGTGACCGCGCCGGTCGAGGGTTTTTTCCAGGCGTAGCGTTGGAAACCGGCGCCGGACTCCGCGCTTTTCAGCAGGGCTTGAATCACCGGCAGACCGTGCGGGTCGGTCATGTTCCACAGGTATTTGCCCACCAGGTCCGATTGCCGTGCATGCATCAGGCTGCGGCCCTGACGGTCGTAGACGAAGAAATAACCGTCGATGCCGAAGCTCAGTTTGCGCAACTCTTCGAGCACCCGCTGCTGCGCGACTTCGTCACCCTTGCCGTCGGCATACAGCGGCTCGATCAGGCTCTTGGCCATTTCTACGTAGTTTTTCAGTTCCGCGCGTTTGCTGGCGAGGATGCTGTCCTCGATCAACTGCGCCTGCTGCTCGCCGAGCTGGCGATTCTGGAACATGACCAGGGCGCAAATCACTGCAATCGCGAGGATCAGCGGCAGGATGCCCAGGGCAACGATTTTGTGTTTGAGCTGCATATCTACTCCTGTCCAGACCGGGCGACGGTGCGGCAGGGCCGTTGGTGGGTGGCGTGGTTGGCGCATCATAGGCCAAAAAGATCCTCACTTCCCCAGCGTAAAGCGCCGTCGAACTAATGGATAAATCCGCTCTGCGTAGTACTACGTAGAAGGGCCTTACGTAGTACTGCGGATTTCACTGATGGCGACATGCGCGGATATTAGGCACGCTCGCATAACGGGCACCATTATAAAAATTATCGCCGCGGCCTATCGGACTGCCGGCAGGAGACACGCAATGACCCGTCTGGTTAAACACCTCGCCTGGTTTGTCGTGGCTGTCATTGGAGCGATTGCGCTGAGTGTCGTGGCCTTGCGCCGCGGCGAAGCGATCAACGCCCTCTGGATCGTCGTCGCCGCCACCGCCATCTACCTTGTTGCCTACCGCTACTACAGCCTGTTCATCGCCACCCGGGTGATGCAACTCGACCCCAATCGCGCCACTCCCGCAGTTCTCAACAACGATGGCCTGGACTACGTCCCGACCAACAAACACATCCTTTTCGGTCACCACTTCGCGGCAATTGCCGGCGCAGGACCTTTGGTCGGGCCGGTATTGGCGGCGCAAATGGGCTATCTGCCCGGCACGCTGTGGCTGATCGCCGGTGTGGTGTTTGCCGGTGCGGTGCAGGACTTCATGGTGCTGTTCCTGTCCACACGCCGTAACGGCCGTTCCCTGGGCGATATGGTCCGTGAAGAAATGGGCCGCATCCCCGGCACCATCGCGCTGTTTGGCTGCTTCCTGATCATGATCATCATCCTTGCGGTGCTGGCGCTGATCGTGGTGAAAGCCCTGGCCGATAGCCCTTGGGGCATGTTCACCGTGATGGCGACCATCCCGATCGCGATGTTCATGGGCATCTACATGCGCTATATCCGCCCGGGTCGCATTGGCGAAATCTCGGTGATCGGCGTGGCGTTGCTGCTCGGTTCGATCTTCGTCGGCGGGCAGATTGCGGCTGATCCAGCCTGGGCCAAGGTCTTCAGCTTCACCGGTGTGCAAATCACCTGGATGCTGATCGGCTACGGTTTTGTCGCGGCGGTTTTGCCGGTGTGGCTGATCCTCGCGCCGCGTGATTACCTGTCGACCTTCCTGAAAATCGGAACCATCCTGGCGCTGGCCGTCGGGATCCTGGTGACCATGCCCGAGCTGAAAATGCCGGCGCTGACCCAATTCATCGACGGCACCGGGCCGGTGTGGAAGGGCGGCCTGTTCCCGTTCCTGTTCATCACCATCGCCTGTGGCGCGGTCTCCGGTTTCCACGCACTGATCGCTTCCGGCACCACGCCGAAACTGCTCGCCAGCGAAGGCCATGCCCGTTACATCGGTTACGGCGGCATGCTGATGGAATCCTTCGTCGCGATCATGGCGATGGTTGCTGCCTCGGTGATCGAGCCGGGCGTGTACTTCGCCATGAACAGCCCGGCTGCCGTGGTCGGTGGTGACGTGGTGGCTGTGGCGCAAACCGTCAGCAGCTGGGGTTTTGCGATTACTCCAGAAGCGCTGCAAGCCGTGGCCCATGACATCGGTGAAACCACCGTACTGGCTCGCGCCGGCGGTGCACCGACCCTGGCCGTAGGTATCGCGCAGATCCTGCACAGCGTGCTGCCGGGTGAAAACACCATGGCGTTCTGGTATCACTTTGCGATTCTGTTTGAAGCGCTGTTTATCCTGACCGCCGTGGACGCTGGCACCCGTGCTGGACGCTTCATGCTTCAGGATTTGCTCGGTTCTTTCGTCCCGGCGCTGAAACGCACCGAGTCCTGGACCGCCAACCTGATCGCCACCGCCGGTTGTGTGGCGATGTGGGGTTACTTGCTCTATCAAGGCGTGATCGATCCACTCGGCGGGATCAACACCTTGTGGCCGCTGTTCGGCATCTCCAACCAGATGCTCGCCGGCATCGCGTTGATGCTTGCCACGGTTGTGCTGATCAAAATGAAACGCCAACGCTACATCTGGGTGACCTTGTTGCCAGCCGCGTGGTTGCTGATCTGCACCACGACTGCGGGCTTCATCAAGCTGTTCGACGCTAACCCGGCGATCGGCTTCCTGGCCCTGGCCAAGAAATACAGCGATGCCTTGGCCAACGGCCAGATCCTCGCGCCGGCCAAGGACATCAACCAGATGCAGCACGTGATCTACAACGCGTACACCAATGCAACGCTGACCGCGCTGTTCCTGTTCGTGGTGTTCAGCATCCTGTTCTATGCGCTCAAGGTCGGTATTTCGGCCTGGGGCACCAAAGAACGCACGGATAAAGAATCGCCATTCCAGGCTGTGCCGGACGTGTGATCGAGGATTGCCACGATGTTCAATGACCTGAGTCGCCTCGGTAAATACCTCGGTCAGGCCGCACGCCTGATGGTCGGCATGCCCGACTACGACAACTACGTCGAGCATATGCAAACCAAACACCCGGACAAACCGGTGATGGACTGCGAGATGTTCTTCCGCGAACGTCAGGAAGCACGTTACGGGAGCAAGGCCGGGCCGAAGTGTTGTTAAGCCGATAGCCCGGTAGATGCAAATCCCCCTGTGGGAGCGGGCTTGCTCGCGATAGCGGTCTGGCAGTCAGCATCATTGTTGAATGTTAAGCCGTCATCGCGAGCAAGCTCGCTCCCACATTTGATTGGGGTTGAACCTTGTATTTGTGAGCGACGCAAAACCCCTGTGGGAGCGAGCCTGCTCGCGAAGGCAATCTGTCAGTCGATATCTTTGTTGGCTGACACACCGCTTTCGCGAGCAGGCTCGCTCCCACATTTGATTGGGGTTGAGCCTTGTATTTGTGAGCGACGCAAAACCCCTGTGGGAGCGAGCTTGCTCGCGATAGCGGTCTGACAGTCAGCATCATTGTTGAATGTTAAGCCGTCATCGCGAGCAAGCTCGCTCCCACAGTTGTTTTGTGGTGTTGGTTAGTGACCCTGATTGCTTTTGATTAGATCGTAGGCCCTGCGCACCAGCGGGTTCACGGTGTTTGGCCGGATCCACAGGTGATACGTCACATCCGGTAACCGCGGTAACCCATCGTTTTCCCCCAGCACCCGCATGTCCGGCCCGAGCATTTCCATGCTTCTGGGGGTCACGCCCAACCCTGCGCGGGTCGCGGCTTTGATGCCGATCAGGTTCGACGCCAGGTACGCCTGGCGCCAGGGAATGTTTGCGCGTTCCAGGGCTTCCAGCGCATAACGCCGATAAATACTCGGCTCATCCACGAGGATCAGCGGCAACGGTTCTCCAGGATTGTGGATGTACTGCGCCGAGCAGATCCACCACACCGGCGAGGTGCGCAAGGCGAAGCCTTCGAGGTTGGGATCGGCGCGGGTGGAGATCACCATGTCGACCTTGCCCCGGTGCAGGTCATCCATCAGGAACGGACTGCGCCCGACATCGATCTCCAGGCGCAAGCGCGGTGCCGAGCGCGCAATGTGGCTGAGCATCGGCGGCAGGATGGTGTCGGCGATGTCGTGGGGCGAGCCGATGCGCAACACGCCGCTCAAGCTGCTTTCGCGCAGGGAATTCAGCGCATCGTCATTCAAGGACAGCATCTGCCGCGCATGCCGCAGCAATTGCTGGCCGGCTTCGGTGAGCTGTTTTTGCCGCCCGCGTTTCTCGAACAGACTCACGCCAACCTGCTGCTCCAGGCGTTGCATATGCTGGGTGACGGACGATTGCGTGCGGTCCAGTTGCGCGCCGGCTTCGGCGAAGCTGTGGTGATCGACCACGGCAATGAAGGTGCGCAGTAATTCGAGATCGAGGGTCGACATGGCGGCTGCTTTTTATATCAAGGGTGCAAACCTAAACATTACATATTTTTATGTGTTTGTTGATGGGTATTTTCCGCGGCGACGGCGAGTCCCAGTAAATACGGCGATATAAGCGTTTTGCTCAAAAAGGAAATACTGCGAGTTATAACGATATTAGATATTTGTATTTCCGTTACCTGGGCGCTGTACCCAGGATGCCCACTCAATCAGGTCGGGGTACGCCGATCATCCATGAGGGGGAATTCCATGTTGCTCGAGCGCTCACCCGTAAAACGATTATTGCCTGTGATGCTGGGCGCCCTGATCTCCTTGTCCGGCATCAATGCGGCGCAAGCCGATGCGACTCTGGACAAGATCCAGGAACGCCACGTGTTGGTGGTCGGTGTGCTGCTGTCCGGCGGCCCATTCGGCGGGATCGATCCCACCAGCCAGAAACCTCGCGGCTTGAACGTTGACCTCGCCAACGAGCTTGGCCGGCAACTCGGCGCCGAAGTTCAACTGGTGCCGGTACTGCCGGCCAACCGCGTGCAATTCCTGCAGCAGGGCAAGGTCGATTTGCTGATCGCCAACATGGAATGGACTGCCGAACGCGGCGAGATTCTCGGTTTTGTGCCGACACCGTTCTACCGCGTCGGCGGCACTGCAGCCGTCCTCAAGGACAGCAAAATCACCCGTTGGGAAGACCTGAAGAATCAACCGGTCTGCACCTCCCAGGGCAGTAGCTACGTCAAGCCGCTGACCGAGTTGGGCGCCGAGATCAAAGCATTCAAGAGCTCGTCGGAATCCTTGCTGGCCCTGCGCGGCAACAACTGCGTCGCTGCCGTGCACGACGCCACGCTGATCAATCCGTTGATCGCCGACACCGCGGAATGGCAGGGCTATCGCGCGCTCGCGCCGGAACTCAACCCGGCGCCGTCGGTGATCTGGACCCGCCGTGGCGAGAGCGACACCCAGGCCAGACTCGACCCGATCATCAAGGAACTGCACCGCAGCGGCTGGTTGATCGAGGCCCAGACTCGCAACCACATCACTCCGGCATCCCCGGCGCTGGTCGAGTTGCAGAAACAGTTCCAGGCCAACGGCGCCTGAGTCCGGCTCCTCGTTTTCAACCGATCAACGCTCAAGGTAGCCGTGCATGAAGCCACTTTTTTCCGCCAGATCCCTGACCACCCTGTGCCTGGCCGGATGCGCCGCACTGGCCGCCAGCCTCGCCCAGGCCGACGCCACCCTGGACAAGATTCAACAGCGCCACGCCATCAGCGTCGGGGTGATTCTCAGTGGCCCGCCGTTCGGCACCATCGACCCGAAGAGCGGCGAACACCTGGGCTACAACGTCGAACTGGCCAAGGGTATCGGCAAGGCTCTGGGGGTCGAGGCCAACACTGTTTCAGTGCTGGCGCCGAACCGCGTGCAGTTCCTGCAACAGGGCAAAGTCGACATCCTGATCGCCAACATGCAGTACACCGATGAGCGCGCCGAGATTCTCGATTACGTGCCCACGCCTTATGAAGAAGTCGGCGGCGCCGCACTGATTCGCAAAGGCGCGGGCATCACCCAGTGGGCCGACCTGAAGGGCAAACCGGTGTGCGTGTCCCAGGGCAGCAACTTCATCAAGCCGTTGCAGGAAACCTACGGCGCCGAGATCAAGGCGTTCCGCAGTCAATCTGAATCACTGTTGTCTCTGCGCGGCAATGGTTGCGTGGCGGCGGTGCATGTCAGCCCGACCATGCATGCGTTGTTGAGCGATGCCGAATGGGCCGGTTATGAAATCCCGCTGCCGGGGGATTTGATCCCGTCGAACTCGGTGATCTGGATTCGCAAGGGTGAGCACGATACCCAAGCCAGACTGGATGCCATCGTCCGCGACTGGCACCGCAGCGGCTGGTTGATCGCGCTGGGCGAACGCACCGGCATGGCGCCATCCCAGGCTTTGCGTGACTTGCATGAGCAGTATCGCAACGCGGCGCCATTGGCGGTTCAACCATGAGCCAAGGGCTGTTCGCGACATTGCAGCAACTGCTCGGCGCCAGCCATGTGCAAAGTGGCGAAGAGGCTGCGCCGTTCCTGACGGACAAACAGGGGCGCTACGTCGGGCAGGTGATTGCCGCCGTGCATCCCGCCAACACCGAAGAAGTCGCAGCGGTGGTCCGCGCTTGCGTGGCGAATGACACGCCCATCGTGGTGCAGGGCGGCAACACCGGCTTGATGGGCGGCGCGACCCCGGACGCCAGTGGCCGCGCCGTGTTGCTGCTGCTCGATCGCCTGAACCGCGTGCGCAACGTGGACACCGACAACGACACCCTGACCGTCGAGGCCGGCTGCATCCTGCAAACCGTGCAGGACGTGGCGCGCAACGCCGGGCGTCTATTTCCGCTAAGCCTCGGCGCTGAAGGTAGTTGCACGATTGGCGGCAACCTCGGCACCAACGCCGGCGGCACGGCGGTGCTGCGTTATGGCAATACCCGCGAGCTGACCCTCGGCTTGGAAGTGGTCACCGCCCAAGGCGAAATCTGGAATGGCCTGCGCGGTTTGCGCAAGGACAATACCGGCTACGACCTGCGCGACCTGTTTATCGGCAGCGAAGGCACGCTCGGCATTATCACCGCTGCGACCCTGAAGCTGTTTCCGCTGCCCAAGGCTCAGGCTACCGCGTTGTTGGCCTTCGACTCGCTGGCCCAAGCGGTGACGTTCCTGTCCCACGCCCGCGCCGGTTTCGGCGCCAGCCTGACTGCGTTCGAATTGCTCAGCGCCGATTGCCTGGCGTTGTTGCGCGAACAGTTTCCCGAAGGTCCGCAACCGTTTCTCGGCGCGGTGCAACCGTGGTTTGCGCTGCTGGAACTCTCGGATAACCACAGCGAAAGCCATGCCCGCGAAGCCTTTGAAACGGTGCTGGGCGATGCCTTTGAACAGGAGCTGCTGGCCAACGCGCTGATTGCCGAAAGCCTGGCTCAGAGCGAAGGTTTGTGGCTGCTGCGCGAAAACATGAGCGAGGCGCAGAAGCGTGCCGGGCGCAACATGAAGCACGATATCTCGGTGCCGATCTCCCAGGTCGTGGCATTTGTCGCGCACACCGATGCGCTGCTGCAACAACACTTTCCCGGCGTGAGGCATTTCACCTTCGGCCATCTGGGTGACGGCAACCTGCACTACAACGTCGCGCATCCACTGGGTTCGACGGTCGAGGCGCACATGGCGAATTACGCGGAGCTCAGCGAACTGGTGCACGACAGCGCCCACGCCCACGGCGGCTCGATCAGTGCCGAACACGGCATCGGGCAGCGTAAGGTCGGCTTGCTGGATCGCTACAAAAGCCCGGTGGAGCTGGACCTGATGCGGCGCATCAAGCACGCGCTGGACCCGAAAAACCTGCTCAATCCGGGCAAAGTCGTGGAGGTGGCCAAGCCATGAGTGTTCGCCTGTCCAAACGCGTGCAGCGGGTTTCGCTGTCGGCCAACGCCGCCGCCAAATCCCAGGCCACGGCGTTGCGCGAGACCGGTCGCGATATCCTCGACCTGACCACCGGCGAGCCGGATTTCGACACGCCGGAACACATCAAGCAAGCCGCGTATGCCGCCATCGCCGCTGGCGCCACCAAGTACACGCCGACGCCGGGAGTGAAAGCGTTAAGACTGGCCGTAAAACGCAAGCTCCAACGCGAAAACCGGCTGGAGTACCCGCTGGAATCCATCGTGATTGCCAACGGCGCGAAACAGATCATCTTCAACGCCTTCGCCGCGACCCTCGATGAGGGCGATGAAGTGCTGGTGCCGACGCCGTACTGGCCGTCGTTCCCGGACAGCGTGCGCATCAATGGCGGCGAGCCGGTGTTTATCGAGTGCGGACTGGCCCAGGGTTGCAAATTGACGCCGCAACAGCTGGAACAGCACATCGGCGAACGCACGCGATGGCTGATTCTCAACGGTCCAGGCAACCCAAGCGGCGCGGTGTACAGCGCCGCCGAGTTGCAGGCATTGGCCGAGGTGCTACGGCGCCATCCGCAAGTGCTGATCCTGTTGGATGAGCTTTACGAACATATTCGCTTTGACGGGCAGCCACCTTTGAGTTTGCTAAACGTCGCGCCGGATTTGCAGGCGCGTTGCCTGTTGGTGGGTGGGGTGTCCAAGACTTACGCCATGACCGGTTGGCGCATCGGTTTCGGTGCCGGGCCGCAAGTGCTGACCAGCGCGATGGCGGTTGTGCAATCGCAATCGACGTCGGGGGCTTCCTCGGTCGGACAGGCTGCGGCGCTGGCCGCTTTCGACGGCGGACTGGATTTCCTGCCGGCGCAGGTCGCGGCCTATCAGCAGCGTCGGGACTTGTTGGTGACGGCGTTAAAAGCCGTAAACGGTCTTGAGGTGCTCGAACCCCAGGGCGGCTTCTTCGTGTTCGTCCGCTGCGAAGGCTTGCTGGGACGTTATCGCCCGAACGGCGTGCGTCTCGACAGCGACGCCGATGTCGTCGCGTATTTGCTGGAGGAGGGCGTCGCTGGCGTGGCGGGCAGCGCGTATGGCTTGTCGCCGTGGTTTCGCCTGTCCATCGCCACCGCGACTGACAGCGTTGCCGAAGCCGGTCGCCGCATCGCCCATGCTTGCGGGCAATTGCGGGGGACAGCATGAGTCATCTGTTGGAGCTGTTCGTCCACTGGACCGCCGGGTTTGGTCTCAACTACAACTTCCTGCTGGACGCCTATCAACGCGGCACTCTGGAACAAGGCGCGCTGACCACCGCGCTGCTGTGCCTGTTCACCATCGTTGGCAGTTTGCTGGCGGGTGTCGGGTTGGCGGCGATGTTGACCTCGGGCAAGCCGTGGCTGGCGAAACCGGCGCGGGTGTTCATCGAAGTCACCCGCAACACGCCGACGCTGGTGCAGCTGTATTGCGCGTTCCTGGTCTTGAACATGCTGTTGACCCAAGCCGTCGGCGCGGCGAATCCGCTGACGCCGTTTGCCTGGGTGGTGATCGTGATCTCGCTGCACAAGGGCGCGTTCCACGCTGAAGCCTTGCGCGCCGGGATCGAAGCCGTACCAGCCGTGACCCTGGAGGCTGCCAGTTCCCTGGCCTTCAGCAGCCGCCAGTTGCTGTGGAATGTGCAACTGCCGCTGGCCCTGCGTTTTGCCTTGCCGTCGCTGATCAACAACCTGATCGACCTGGTGAAGATGACCGCCGTGGCCTCGGCAATCGCCGTGGGCGACATCACCTACGCGGCGATCATGATCTGGACCCAGAGCGATAACGTGCTGGAGCTGATGATCCTGATCCTGAGCTTTTTCGGCCTGCTGAGTTTTATCGTCAATTGTGTGGGGCGGCTGCTCGAAGCGCGCCTGAGGATGCCCGGCTATGGCCATTGAATCGTCCGTCAGCGCACCGCTGGCCTGGCCGCGCCGGCATGTCGGCAAATTGCTGTTGTTGGCTGGCGCGGTGCTGTTCCTGCTGTATTTCGCGCCGCAAAGTCCAGTATTTAAAGCTTTGCTGCAATGGTCGCCGGCATTGGCGGTCGGCTTTGGCCAGAACATTCTGATCAGCCTGGTGGCGATTGGTCTGGGCTCGGTACTGGGATTGTTGGTGGGTGCGTTGGCGGTGTCGCCGCTGCGCCTGTTGCGCTTGCCGGCGCAGATCTGGGTGCAGGTTTTCCGCAACGCGCCGTGGCTGGTGCTGATCTATTTCACCACCTACGTGTTTCCGTTCGAGATCAAACTCGGCAGCACTTATGTCTCGTTTCCGGACTGGGTCAAGGTCACCATCGGCCTGGCCTTGCCGGCGAGTGCCAACGTTGCGGAAATCTTCCGTGGCGCCATCGCCTCGATCCCCAGCACCCAATGGGAAGCCGCGCGTTCCCTGGCCTTCACCCGTGGGCAGATTTTCCGCTCGATCATCCTGCCGCAATGCTTCAAACGCATGTTGCCGCCGTGGATGAACCTCTATGCGGTGATCACCATGGGCACCGCACTGGCCTCGCTGGTGGGCGTGCATGACGTGATCGACACCGCGCAGATCGCCAGCAACACCGTGAACATGACCGGTTTCACCGTGGTGATTTACCTGAGTTTGCTGGTGCTGTTCTTTGCCTATTGCTACCCGATTTCCCGACTGACCCAACGCCTGGAGCGACGTTATGCCTTCTATTGAAACCGTCGCCGAGCCCCTGGTCAGCCTGCGTGACCTGCACCTGTCGTTTGGCGCCAACCCGGTGCTCAAGGGCATCGACCTCGATGTGCATCGCGGCCAGGCCGTGTCGATCATCGGCCCGTCCGGCTCGGGCAAATCGACGATCCTGCGCTGCATCACCGGCCTGTTGCAGCCCCAGCGCGGCAGCATCCGCGTCGGCAACACCGAAGTGCACACCCTGGCCAAGGAAGCCCAGCGCATCGAACTGCGCAAACGCGTGGGGTTTGTGTTCCAGCAATACAACCTGTTCCCGCATTTGTCGGTGCTGGAAAACCTGGTGATCGCCCCGCGCAAAGTGTTGGGCCGTAGCCGCGCCGAGGCCGAAAAAGAGGCCCGGGCGCTGCTGGCCAAAGTGCGCATGGAACATAAGGCCGACGCCTATCCGGGCCAGTTGTCCGGCGGCCAGCAGCAACGGGTGGCGATTGCCCGCGCACTGGCGATGCGCCCGGAACTGATTCTGTTCGATGAGGTGACCTCGGCCCTCGACCCGGAAACCGTTGGCGAGGTGCTGACGGTGATTCGCGAGCTGACCGAAGAGGGCATGACCTGCGTGCTGGTGACCCACGAAATGCGCTTCGCCGAGGAAATCAGCGACATCGTCTACTTCACCGAAAACGGCGTGATCGTCGAACACGGCAGCGCCGCACAAATCTTCCAACACCCGAGCAGCGAGCGCACCCAGGAATTCCTGCGCCACGCCTTGGGTGATCCGGGCCGTCGCCCGGCGAATTCCAATGATCCGTACCTGTTGACCAACCTGAGCCGCTACAGCCTGTCCGTGTAACACCGAGGAGCTAATTCATGAGTACCGATAACCGTGCCGTCGTCATCGAGGATTTCCTCAAGAAAATCCGTGTGATCAATCAACGTGGCGTCGACCGCGCCGCGCTGGTGGAAATTGTCGCCTTGCTCGAAACCCTGGCCGAGCGCCGCGACTTGTTCAACTTCGACGCGTTCCCGGCACCCGTGCCGGGGCAGGGCAGCACCGCGTTCCGCTACCGCCTCAACGACGATGGCGACACGCCGACGCTGTACCTGAACTCGTTGTTGCCGGGCAAAAGCACGATCCCGCACAACCACGAAACCTGGGCGATCATCAGCGCCGTCGAGGGCCAGGAAATCAACTACGTCTACGGGCGCAGTGATGAAGGTCGCGAGCCGGGCTTCACCACCCTGCACCTGGAAAAAGAAGTGATCGTGCAACCCGGCACGTCGATCTCGTTCCTCGGTGAAGACCTGCACGGGATTAGCGTCGAAGGCGAGCAGGCGACCCTGCATTTCCACCTCTATGGCTTGCCGCTGGAATCCCTCAACGGTCGCTACGGCGTCGAAGCCGACGGGCGGATTCTCAATTACAACGCCTCGCAAATGGCGCCATCGATCAAGGCCTACGCATGATCGATTTGTACTACTGGCCGACCGGCAACGGCTTGAAGATCGGCATCCTGCTCGAAGAGCTCGGGCTGGAATACCGCGTGGTGCCGGTCAACATCCGCACCGGCGAACAGAAGCAACCGGCGTTCCAGCGCATCAGCGCCAACGGGCGGATTCCAGCGATTGTCGATCATGCACCCGAGGCGCTGGACGCACCGCTGAGCCTGTTCGAGTCGGGTGCGATCCTCAATTACCTGGCCGACAAGGCCGGGCGTTTTCTGCCGCCAAGCGGGACGGCCGAGCGGCAAAAGGTCCAGGAATGGCTGTTCTGGCAAGTCGGCCATGTCACGCCTTACCTGAGCCAGTTACAGCTGTTCAAAGAGAAGGCGCCGGAACCGATTGCGTTCGCCCTCGACCTGCTGAATGCCGAGGCGATGCGACTGTATCGGGTACTGGAAACGCGCCTGTCCGAAGTGCCGTATGTGGCGGGCGAGTACTCCATCGCCGACATGGCGATCTTCCCGTGGATTCAGCCGCTGCGCCAGGGCCAGGATTTGGCGGACTACCCGCGAATCCACGCCTGGCGCGAACGCCTCAAGGCGCGGCCGGCGATCCAGCGCGCCTATGCCAAGGGCCGCGACATCGCCGCCAACGAGCGCTCCCTCGCGCTTCAATAATTTCTATTTTCAAGCGGGACTTCCATGAGCCAGACCGTAACCCCAGGGCAACTGCAACAGTGGCTGTTCGACGGGCAGGAAATTGCCCTGTTCGACGTGCGTGAGCATGGCCAATATGGCGAAGCCCATCTGTTTTTCGGCGTGAATTTGCCCTATAGCCGCCTGGAGCTGGAGGCCCGGCGCCTGGCGCCGAATCCTCAGGTACGGCTGGTGATTTACGACCAGGACGGTGGCGATGTTGCGGCGCGTGCCGCCCAGCGTTTAGAGGCGCTGGGCTATGGCCGCGTGCATATTCTGGAGGGTGGTGCTGAGGGCTGGCAGGCCGCCGGTTTCCAGTTGTTTGCCGGTGTGCATGTGCCGTCCAAGGCGTTTGGCGAGTTGGTGGAGGAGGCGAGCCATACGCCGCATGTCACCGCCACGCAGTTGGCCGAATGGCAGGCGCGGGGCGAGCCGCTGGTGGTGCTCGACGGTCGGCCGTTCGATGAATACCGCAAGATGACCATTCCCGGTTCGGTGTGCTGCCCGAATGGCGAGCTGGGCTATCGCGTGCATGATCTGGTGCCGGACGAGAGCACGCCGATCGTGGTCAATTGCGCCGGTCGAACCCGCAGCATTATCGGCGCGCAGACACTGATCAACCTGGGCGTGAAGAATCCGGTTTACGCCTTGGAAAACGGCACTCAGGGTTGGTATCTGGAAGACTTTCAGCTGGAGCATGGCAGCACGCGGCGTTACGCCGATGAGGTGTCATCCGATGCTTTACCGGGTCAACGCTTGGCCGCTGCGCAATTGGCGGAAAAGGCTGGGGTGAAAACCGTCGGGGCCGCGCAGGTTGAGCAGTGGGCGAAGGAGAGTGGGCGCAGCCTGTTCCTGTGCGACGTGCGCACCGCCGAGGAATTCGCCGCCGGCACGCTGCCGGGCGCACAACACACGCCGGGCGGGCAGTTGATTCAATCCACCGACCTTTATATCGGCGTGCGTAAAGCGCGGTTGGTGCTGATCGACAGCGATGGCGTGCGCGCACCGATTGTCGCCAGTTGGCTGCGGCAGTTGGGGCATGAGGCGTATGTGCTTGAGGGCGGTGTGGGCAGTGCTCTTGTGCTGCCGGCGCTTGAAAGCATTGCGCCTGAAGCGTTGCCAACCATCACGACGCAAGCGCTGGCCGATGCGTTGAAGGATGACGCGGTCGCATTGATCGATCTGCGCCCGAGCATGGTGTATCGCAAAGGTCATATCGCCGGGGCGCGTTGGTCGATCCGTTCGTTGCTGACGGCCGAGGTCGCCGGGGAGCAACGGCCATTGGTGCTGCTGGCGGATGATCCACGGTTGGCGGCGTTTGCGGCGCTGGAATTGCCCGAGCATCAGCGCCAGCAAACCCGGTTCGCCGGGAATGTGGCGGGTCTTGAGCTGCAAGCGGACGCCAGCACACCGCCCGATGAGCAATGCATCGATTTCCTGTTTTTCACCCACGACCGTCACTCCGGCAACAAGGACGCGGCGCGCCAGTACCTGGCCTGGGAAATCGGTTTGCTGGCGCAGATGAGCACGGAGGAAATCGCCAGCCTCAAGCCGCTGCGTGAGCAAACGCTTCGGGTTCGCACTCAACTGGTTCATTCCGCGCGCACTGAAAAGGGCAATGGCGGTCGCGCCGTCAATGTCCCGGTCACACGCTTGAGCACGGTGCTGTTCGACAACCTCGCACAAATGCGCGATGCGCGTTCCCGCCGCGACCACGAGCGCGTCCTGAGCTACGGCGCACGCGGCAATCCGACGGCGTTCGCCCTCGAAGACCTGGTCAGCGAATTGGAGGGCGGCTATCGCACGCGCCTGTTCGGCACCGGCCTGGCAGCGGTGGCGCAGACGTTCCTCGCCTATCTGCGGCCCGGCGATCATGTGCTGATCACCGATGCGGTGTACTCGCCGGTGCGGCGCCTGGCCCGGGAGTTTCTGCAGCCGTTTGGTATTGAAGTCAGCTACTTCGCCCCCGACGGCAGCGATCTGTCTGCGAAGCTGCAATCCAATACCAAAATGGTTTACACCGAAGTCCCCGGTTCGTTGCTGTACGAACTCTGCGACCTGCCGGCCATCGCCGCCCTGTGCAAACCGCGCGGCATCCTGCTGGCGGTGGACAACACCTGGGGCTCGGGCTACCTGTATAGGCCACTGACTCTCGGCGCAGACATCTCGATCATGGCGCTGACCAAATACCTGTGTGGCCACAGCGATGTGGTCATGGGCAGTGTCTGCACCCGGGAAGAGGTGTGGCAACCCTTGGCGGCGATGGGCGACACTTTCGGCAACGCGGTCAGTCCCGACGACGCTTATCTGGTGCTGCGCGGCGCCCGCACCCTGGCCACACGCCTCGACGTGCATGAACGCCAGGCCCTGGAAATCGCCCACTGGCTACAGGCTCAGCCTCAAGTGAAGCAAGTGTTCCATCCGGCGTTGCCCGATCACCCAGGCCACGCCTTGTGGCAGCGAGACTTCAAGGGCAGTAATGGCCTGCTCTCATTCGAGCTGCGCGACGCGGACGAGGCCTATCTCGAGCGCTTCATCGATGCGCTGCAACTGTTCGGGCTGGGCGCTTCCTGGGGCGGCTACGAAAGCCTGGTCACCGTCGCCGAACTCAAGGAACGCGAGAGCACCGAAGATCGCGCACTCAACCCGGTGCTGCGTTTACACATCGGGCTGGAAGATGTCGAGGCGTTGATCGAGGATCTGCAACGGGGATTCGCTGCGGCAACGTGAGGCGTTGAAACCTCCCTGGCAGCGAATCGACGGTGAGCGGTCGTTACCAGAACTTGTCGCGCTTGACCGGACCGGCATTGCGCCGTTCCGGGCCGGCGGAGTTGCCGGTGTCCACCAGCCGGCGTTCTACCAGCACATTCTGCAATGCCTGGCGGGCCACCGGGTCCAGCTGATCTTCGCGCTCCTTGAGTTCCAGCAGGATCGGGCTGGACCAGGTGCGATAGGTTTGCTCGGCGATACGAACGGGGGTCATCTATCTCTCCTTGATTAAGCGCCCGCGATGAAGCGGGAGCTGTTCGATGAGGTAGAAACGTTAGTTGAGGAAACGGGTTGTTGCCAGCCGTGGGGACTGGCGGCTCGTCGTTGAGTAAACACATCTTGAAAAACACTTTTCCACAAGCGAAAAGCCACGTACCTTACCGCGCAAAATAATCAGACATTCAGGGATGATGTGCGTGGGGGCTTATCGACTGCTGCTGGCGATGCTGGTGGCGATTTCTCATATGGGCGTGGCGTTTGCGGGTTTCAATCCTGGCGTCATTGCGGTGGTTTCCTTCCTGCTCATCAGCGGCTTTGTGATGACCTCGTTGATCGAGAGGAACTACAACGCGCCGGAGCAATTTCAACGGTTTTACGCTGATCGGGTCTTGCGGCTTTATCCGCAGTTTCTGCTCTACTTCGTCAGCTCCTGCGCCGTGATCCATTTCCTGTTGCCCGGTACGCCCCAAGCGGCGGCGCTGACCGTCAACAACATCGTCACCAGCCTGCCGATTGTGCCGATGGGTTTTTATATGTTCGGCATTACCATTCCCGAGATCCTGCCGGCGGCCTGGTCGCTGGGTCTCGAAATGTGTTTCTACCTGCTGATTCCGTTCCTGATCGTCTACAAGGTCCGGGGCATCGCGTATGCGCTGTCCGTGGCGGTATTCATGGTCGCAGCGCTGGGTTATATCAACACCGATGTCTACGGTTACCGACTACTGCCCGGCGTGCTGTTCATCTTCCTTTGCGGCAGCTACCTGTACCGCATGCGGGCCAGGGCAGGGATGATCGTTGCCGGCACCGCCATCGTCGCGGCCCTGATGTTCCTGGCGATTGTCACGGGACTCATTCCCCGGCGGCCCTTCAACGCGGAGGTCACTGCCGGTATTGCCTTGGGCGTTCCGGCTGTCTTTGTGCTGAGCAAGCTGAAGTACCATCGGGTGGATGAGTTGTTGGGGAACATCAGCTACGGTGTGTTCCTCAACCATTTCGTGGTGATGTATGTGCTGCGGGCTTTCTGGCCGGTGGCGTACGACGCATCGATGATCTCGCTCGTCCTGCTGCTTTCGTTCGTGCTGAGCGGGATTTCGTATTACTTCGTCGAACGGCCAGCCCTGAAGCTGCGTCATGCGCTGCGGGCCGGCGTCAGGAATGGCGCAGGTCAAGAACCGCGCGGTGAAACCGTCGCTTAAACGACCCGGGGTTGGACATTACTTTTCGGAGATAGCGAAAGATGACGCTGGATAACCTTGCGCTGTTTTTGATGATCGTCGAGAAGGGTGGCCTGTCTGCCGCCGGCCGCGAGTTGGGGTTGTCGCCAGCGTCGGTGTCCGAGCGCCTGGCAGTGCTGGAAAGTTACTACGGCGCGAGCCTGCTGACCCGCACCACCCGTTCGCTCAGCCTGACCGATGAAGGTCGCCTGTTGGCTGACGGTGCCCGCCGACTGTTGGCCGAGGCCGATGAGCTGGAGACCAGCATCCGTCTGGGCACGCAAAAAATCTCCGGGCTGATCCGCCTCAGTGCGCCGGTCGATCTCGGGCAATCGCGGATTGTGCCGATCCTTGACCGGTTTCTGGCGGAGCATCCGTCCGTGACCATCGACCTCAATCTCACCGATGGATTCGTCGACCTGGTCAGCCAGGGGATCGACTTCGCCGTGCGTTACGGAACCCTCTCCGACAGCACCTTGCGCGCCAAACCGATTGGCGAGAACCGCCGCGTCATCTGCGCGGCACCGCAATACCTTGAACGCAACGGCACGCCTCGACACCCGGACGACCTGGCAGACCATGACTGCATCGTCATGCGCTTTGGCAGCAACATTGATCGGGTCTGGACGTTCCGGGTGGCGGACGAGGCTTATCGCGTGGTGGTCCGGGGCCGCCGAGTGGCGAATGACGGCGGACTGGTCCGGCAGTGGTGCCTGGACGGCCATGGCCTCTGCAACAAGTCCATTTGGGATGTGCAGGCCGACCTCGCCGCAGGCAGGCTGGTGGAAGTGCTGCCTGATTATTCGGCCGGTCAAACCGCGCTGCAGATTGTGTATCCGCCGGTGAGTGTCCTGCCGCGCCGTGTCCGGGCGCTGATCGACACGATCGCTTCGGAACTGGCGTTAGGTGACGGCTGATTTAGACGTTAAGAATAAATTAGACATAAATTCTAATCGTGGGTAGTCTCAAGTCGTTGTCATCGGCCAACCGATCATCGACCTGAGGGAACAAGCATGGCCACACTTCCGGATTTCCGACTGGAAACCTACTTCTCAAAGTGGGAGTTTTCCGCGCGTGACCACATGACGGCGTCCGATGCGCAAAGCATGTGCATCAAAGACTTGCTGGCACTGACGAGTTGCTTGCGTAGCGGATGCGGTCGGTCGCATATCGAGGAAGGCTTGCAGGTGTTTCGCGATTACCTGCGGGGGCAATGACTCATGACCTCGTCAACCTTTGCGATCTATAGCCTGAGCGAAATGCGCACGGTGTTGCGGCGCAAGGACATGCTTGACGTGGTGCGTGACGCCATTGTGCGGCATTCACTGGGTGAGGTCGTCGCGGCGCCCTCGGGCGAACTGTTGTTCCAGCAGCCTCCTGGCGACTGCCATATCCGCTTCGGTTATTTCCGAGGCGGCGCGGTTTTTGTGGTGAAGATTGCGATGGGGTTCTATGAGAACCCGGCCCGGGGACTGGAAACCAACAACGGCCTGATGCTGGTATTCGACGCCCAGACCGGCAAGGTCATCGCCGTGTTGAATGACGAAGGCTGGCTCACCAGTTGGCGCACTGCGGCGGCGGGGGCTCTTGCGGCGAAGGCCGGTGCGCCGTCGCAGGTCTCGGCCCTGGGGATTCTCGGCAGCGGGCATCAGGCTGAACATCAGGCGCGCTGGGCGTCGGAGATCCTCGGCACCGATCAGGTGGTGATCTGGGGGCGCGACCCGATCAAGTCGAGTCGACTGGTCCAGAGTCTTTGTCATCAGGGTTTCAGCGCTCGGACAGCGGCGACCGTGGAAGAGGTGTTCGAGCACTGCAATGTGGTGATTACCTGCACGCCTTCGACCCAGGCGATAGTGCCCGTGTCGGCGGTGAAACCGGGTACTCATATTGTCGCCATGGGCGCTGACAGCTTCGGCAAGCAGGAACTCGCTCCACGGATCCTGGGCCTGGCACGGGTGATCATGACTGATGACCGTCAACAGTGTGCCCAGCGCGGCGAGTTGGCCCATGCCATTGCCGCAGGGCTGGACACTTCCAAGGCTGAGGTTTCATTGGGACAGGTGCTGGCCGGAAATAGCGCGGGGCGGATCAGCGATGACGATGTGACCGTCGCCGATCTGACGGGGCTGGCGGCGCAGGACATCGCCATCGCGACCCTGGCCATCGAGTTGATCCAGTCCGCGCCGTTGGGCCGGTCTGTCCAAGGCTGAGGTGAGCCCGTACAATTCCCGTCCATTTCAAGGTTTTCCAGTGCCCCTATGGTCGATATCGCCTTCATGAATGCAACGGCAGACGGCATCGCCGCGTTGCTGTTCCCCGATCTGGAAGCGGTGGTCCATGACATCCGCAGCGGCCTGATCACGCACATCGCCAACGGTTTTTCCAAGCGTAAAGTCGGCGACCCTTCGTTGATTGCCGACCTGCCGGAGCTGGACAAGGGGCTGGATATCATCGGTCCCTATGAAAAAGTCGGACCGAATGGCCGCCTGCTGCGCTCAATCAGCATGGCCGCGCGTTCCGATAAGGGCGAGATCGTCGCGCTGCTGTGCCTGAATTTCGACGTGACGGCGCTGGCGCAAGTGCAGAAGCTGCTGAGAGGTTTCGCTGCGGGCGTGAAGCCGCAAGCCCGGCCGGAAGCGTTGTTCAGCGCAGACTGGCGGGAAAAACTCAATGAAATCGTCGAGGCCATTTCGGCAGAAAAGTGTGTGCGTCGCAGTGACTTCGGGCGCGCCGAGATCATGTTGGCGCTGATTGAAGCCCGGGCCCATGGCTTGTTGGATGTTCGAAACTTTGTCGACTATTTCGGCGAGTACTTCGAGATCTCCCGCGCCACGGTCTACAACTATCTGAAGGCCGTTCAGGCCGCATCGCCGGAGTGAAGCAAGAGGCATCGAATGATGCCTCTTTTCATGTGCGGTACCGGGGTCAGGCGCAGGCCTGGCCGAGGTGGTTGTCCACTGCGCCAACGATGAGGTGCACCGGAATGTGCTGTTGCGTCTCAACGGAGGTGACTTCGAAACTGCCTACGATTTGAAGGTGTCGCTCGCTCAGCCCGGTCGACTCTTCTTCCTTTGCCTTAGCCATTCTCGCGTGGTTCATTGCGATTTCATTGAGAGTTGACACGTTACTTCTCCGGGGGGACTGACCAAGGTATTGATTGGGTGGCTGCCGCGTCAGAATTACGTCGTTCCGGGGCCGCTAAGACCGGCATTTGCAAAGCCCAAGCCAAGATTTGGTCGCTTGCCTGCGCAGGTTTTTGCAGGCGACGAACGGCTTGTCGCGCGGTTTTTTCAAGGTGCACCGACCGTCAGACGGCTTGAATTATTGGCGCTGGCCAGACTCCATGATTCGAGAGGCAATGGTTTCTCGATGGCGGTGTACTCCGCACTGAGGTTAGGCAATGACATCATTTGAAGACTTCAGGACCCAATCGCAGGCGCTTCTGACAGAACTGGATGCCGCCACGATGGGAATGATGACGTTGGTAACAGCTAAATGTGTTTCCGGGCCGGAATGGGACGCGGCCACGCAAAGGCATCACGATGCCTATGAACGCTGGAATGCTTTCCTGAATATCCCTGGCTAGGACCCGTAGCGCGGGCTGCGGGCTGCGGGCTGTTTGCGGGCCACTCACGAAGACCGGCAGAATCTGTTGATCGAAAGAGCCAAAATGCTCGCCGACAAGATGATGCAAAACAGACAGTGAAAAGAGCCCAGCCACCGCGCTGGGCTTTTCATGACTGGCCAAAGGGAAACGGTTTAGTATTCCTTTCCCGCCCCCTCAAGGAACATGGAAGTGAGAAACACCTACACAGCAGGGATGTGCCTTTTACTCACGGTTTTGACGGCTCCCTGTGCTTATTCAAGCGCTGAAGACACGTCCGCCGAGAACGCCTCATTGCTCTGCAAAATCCTCGACGGCAACGACGCCCTGACCCAGGCTTCCGAGTTCTCTGCCGAGAATCGCTCGGTCTACATCTCCGTAGACGCTTCTCCAGAAGAAGCCAAAAAGCTTTGCCCGGTGATCAGCGCCATTGTCGTGGATAACGAGATGGAGTTTGCCCAGGGCTGGACGGTGCAGATCAGTTCCCCGGGCAATGACTATAAAGTGGCGGCCGTGTGCCCGTTGTCACTTTAGATCAGCCCTTATTGGCAACGTTTTTGATGCCCTGGCCGCGTTCCACCATGGCGCGCCATTCCTGAACACTCGAGCGCTCGAGCATCCTGGTATGCCAGGCACGCAGTGCTTCACACTCATCAGGTACCGGCAGTTTCACCAGCGAGGCGAAAATCATGCCGCCGAGTACCGCGATGTCGGCCATCGAAAATTCGTTGCCCGCCACAAACGGCCGGTTTGCCAGGACGCCGTTGAAGTAGTGCATCCCGCGCACGGCCTTATCGCGCATCCGCTCACCCCATTCACGGTTCTGGTAAAGCTCGACGTCCGGCCCAAGACCGGGCGTGGCGTGATGGAAGTAGGTGCTGACCGCATCCAGGAATTCGATTTCCGCACGCTTGGTCATCATGTGGATGATGCCTTTTTCAGCGGGGGTTCTGCCGGTGAGCAGCGGGTTGCCATCCAGCACGTCAAGGTACTGGGTGATGGCGGTGCACTCGGCAATCAGCGTGCCGTCGTCGAGTTCCAGCACGGGCAGTGTCCCGGAGTAGTTGATCGCTAGAAACGCGGGCTTCTTGTGCTCGCCGGTCCATAGATTGACCGGCACGAATTCGATCCGCGACAGCAAGCCTTTCTCTGCCAGCGCAATGCGCACACGCGCCGGGTAGGGACCATCGAACCAGTCGTAGATTTTCATCATCGGGAAGCTGGACACGTCGGGATGTGGCTGTTGGAACGTCATGGTTGATTCACCTGCCTGTCAGTTGGTAGGTAAACATTGAGCGCTTGATTTGTTCATGTCAACCCCTACCTACCAATTGGCAGGTAGCCGGTTGTGCGAGTAGAATCGGGCCGTTATGACCCTGTGATTCAAAACCGAGGAGTGAACACGTGAGCGAAAATGCTCGGGAAGCCATATTGGAAGCGGCCAAAGGCGCTGCGCAAATCCACGGCTACAGTGGGATCAATTTCCGCAGCATTGCCGATGAGGTAGGGATCAAGAACGCCAGCATTTACTACCATTTCCCGAGCAAGGCGGACCTCGGCGCCGCTGTCGCCAAACGCTACTGGGAAGAGACCGCCAAGGTGCTGGAGGCCATACGCGCTGCCAATCCCGATCCGGCGCGCTGCCTGCAGGTGTATCCGAGCATCTTCCGAAGCTCACTTGAAGACGGAAACAGGCTGTGTCTGTCCAGCTTCATGGCGGCCGAATACCAGGACCTGCCCGAAGAGGTGAAGGGTGAAGTGCTGGCGTTTGCAGACATCAACGTGGCGTGGCTGACGACCGTACTTGCTGATCTCGGCCTGGGAAGCGATGACCTGTGCGAGCGGCGTGCCCGTGCCATTTATACCGCCGTCGCCGGCGCTCAACTGATTGCCCGGACTCGCGTCGATATCGGGTTATTCGACGAGCTGATTCAGAGCTATCAAGAGGCGGGACTCCTCTCGACCTGACCTGGCTAAATGCGTCAGTTCGACGTGGCTCCAGGCGCTGACACCATTTGCTCCACCAATCCGGGCGTCATGTAGTGCGGTCCGTCGAACAGGTACAGCGGATAACCGTTATAAGCCGCTAATTGCGCTTTCAGTTCAGCGGCGGTCGCGGAGCGAAATCCTCCGCCGAAATTGGGACGAAAGGCCTCGGCGATGATTCGCACGCGGTCCTTGCCCAGGCGCTGGCGCAAGGCGTCGGCGTAAGTTCTGGCGACCGGCGCGGTGCGCGCATACACGCCGACGCCGTCCTGGAAGAACACGCCGATGTCATTCGGCAGCCACTGTTTGAGCCAGTCGGCCGTTGCGGCGGGGCCGATGTTGGCACCGTCGTAGACGCTGATCCACAACGGTCGCGGCAGCTTGGCCAGCAGCGCCGGCAGTTCTTTGGCGCGGGTCCAGCTCGGGTCGACTTCAGCGGGGAAATACCAGCCGGTGACGTGCAGCGGCGTAGGCAATTTGGCGATGCGTTCCGAGACCGCCGCCAGTTGCTCGATGTTGTCACGCGAGCGGTTTTCGCTGAAATAACCCGCCAGCCCGAGGATCACGTCCTGCGCCCACGGCGCCTTGGCGATGCGCTTCCAATCCGGCAGCACCGGGACGGCAGGCAGGCCCGTGCCGGGAACGAAGGCCTGATCGTCGACGACGGTCCATTGCACCAGCAGCTCCCGCGCGCCCAGTTTTTCCCAGTGCCCGTTGATCCCGACCGTCTTGTTGTCCGGCTGCCAGACGATGCCGACAATCCCCGGGGTCAGGGCCTTGTTGTGGGTCACGTAGAGCATCCCCGTCCCGGCGCTGAGGGTGACGGCGAACAACAAAGCCGCCGCCGTCGCGCGACTGATGGCATAACCGAAGACGTTCACGTCAGAGCCTTCTGGATGCGCTGATGCGCTGCGCCAGAATGCTGCCAACCATCAATTCGAACCTTCATGCAAATCCTCAATAGGAGTAAGTCAGGCGCGCGAACACGCCTTCGGCACGCTCATCGCCCAGCACTTTCACGCGGTATTGCAGGGAAAAATCCACGTAGGAGCGGGGCGCGTTGTAGGCATCCTCGCGGAACCAGTAGCGAACGTTGTTGCCGATCCCGATCCCGCCGGCCTTGCCCGAGGACGAGTCCGAGCGGCCATCGCTATCGGTGCCGCTGTTCATCTTCGAGTCATAATCGAACGCGGCCACCACATGCGGGAAGCTGACCCAGCGCGAACCGGCGCCGCCGATGGCGTAGCTGCGACCGACCTGCCATTCACTGTTGAAGTAGTTGCGCGAATCGTTGACGTAATGCCCGGCTTCGGCGAACAACTGCGAGGTCCACCAACTGGAGGCATCCACGCGCAAATCGGTGCCGATGCTGGAACCGTAGCCCAGACGCAGCAGCCAGTCACCGTCGACGTCCGACGAACCCAGCGGGAAGGTGCGCTCGACGGCCGCCATCACGTTCACCGCAGTGAACGGTTTGACCCGCACACCCACGGCGCCTTGCAGCGCATTGAAACCGGTGTCCGAATCGCCGTTCTTGCTCCACAGCGTGTCGGTGACGCGTCCATAGAGTTCGACAAAGCGTGCGTTGCGATAACCCAAGGGGCGCCAGGACAGTTCGGTGCTGTTTTGCAGGCTGTCATTGCTGCTGCTGCCGCCGCTCGGGGCTGAGCTCAAGCCACTGCTCGAACTGTTGCCGCGATAGCTGGTGGTGCTGGTCAAACCGATGGTGCGCGACACATCGGCCACGGCGCGGCGGGTGTCGAAAAGCTGTTGCGGCGACATGTCAAGATCGCCGCTGTTTTTCGCATCGATGACGCGCTTGAAGTAGCTGACAGCTTGCGCGTCGTCGTTGACCTGCATCGCGTTGTAAGCCGCATCCTGAGTGGCGGCTGGCGTCAATTGATTCCCGGCATCGGCCTTGCGGAACGAGGCGTAGGCGTCGTCATCGTTGCCGACCTGAACCGACAGATAAGCCTTTTGCAGGTCAGTCATCGACTCCAGTTCGTCGGTGTCCTTTGCTTGCTGCAACCGTTCGCGAGCGGTTCGGCGCTGGCCGATGGCGGCATACAGATTCGCCTCCTCGTAAGCGGGCAGGCTGCCGAGGGCCAAGGCTTGGGTGAAGTCCTTGCGAGCACCGGCATCGTCGCCGGTTTGCTGGCGCAGGCGACCGCGTTGGCTCAGCAACTGGGCGTCATCGCCATTGGCCGCGAGACCGCTACTGGCCGCTGCAATCGCTTCGGGCAGGCGTTTCTGGTCGGTCAGGGCGCTGACCAGCAATCGGCGATAGGCCGGATTGTGCGGTGCGCGGTCAACGGCCTGCTGCGCCAGAGTCGCCGCTTTTGCCGGGTCCTTGCGGGCCAGGGCGGCGTAGGCCTGGGTTGCCAGATCGGTACCGCCGTCGCGCTGGTTGCCGGGCCAGATATCGCAGACCAGACCGAAGGCGCTTTCCTGACAGTTCAGGGCCGGGGCAGGGAAGCGCGCAGCGGTGTTCATGCCTTTGTTTTTCTGGCGCAACGCGATTCCGGCAGCAAGGCGCCGGCGGGCCACTTCGCCGCCTTCATCGGCAACCAAGGGTTGCAGATGATCGAGCGCCTGCTGCGGTTCGCCATGGGCCAGCGCGGTGTCGGCGGCGAAGAAACGAATGTTGCGGGTTTGCGCTTGCGTCAGGCCCTTGATGGCCAGGGCGTGATTCAGGTCTGCCTGTGCCGCCTGGGTTTTGCCCTGGCGATCGAGGGCGTAGCTGCGCAGAATCCACGGCGCGATGTCCTGATCATCCTGGGCCAATGCGGCTGATGCGGCTTGCTCGGCGCCAGGGTAATCCTTGGCGGCGAGCAAAGCGCTGATCAGCAATTGTTGATTGGCGCCGATTTGCGGCGCCCAGGCCACGGCTTTCCTGGCCTGTTCAGTGGCCAGCGGCACATTGCCCGACTCCAGCGCGCGATAACCCTGAACCGCCAACGGTGCGGCCAATTGACGACGAATCCCTTCGCGGCGCATCAGCAGCGTATCGTTGCCGGGGAACACGGCGAGCGCCTGATTAGTAGCTTGATCCGCCTCTTGCAACTGAGGCTGACGCTGCAAGGCGTCGATCAGCAGCAAGCGATAATCCAGGCGTTTGGGCGCCTGGGCGATGGCTTTGCGCGCCGACACAGCGGCGGCTTCAAAGTTGTCGCGGTCATACGCCTTGAAGGCCTGAGCCGCCGCGCCGAATCCTGGCGCCTGAGGCGATGGCGAGTAGCGTTTCGGATGGTCGCGCAGTTCCTTGTCGCGCTGCGCCAGGGCAATCAGCGTATTCAGGCGAGTGATGTCGGCGCGTTGACGCAATGCTTCGCGAGCCTTGGCGATGGCCAGGTCGTAGTCTTTGCGTTCGTAGGCACTGTACGCCTCGTTGGCCGTCACGTAGGCCGGGCCGGTCAACGGCAGCGGCAGGGTTTCGGCCAGCGCCAGCGCGGGCAGCAGGCCCAGCCCCGTGGCCAGAAGGGTCAGCAAGGGGCGATTCATGCAGGAAGCTCCGCAGGGTAGTGGCTGTGCTGACGTGCCACGGCCTGTTCAATGGTGGCGCGGGGCAGCACGCCGCTGTCGACCAGATAGTCGCCGATGCGTCCGTGAATCTGAGGGCGATAACGCAGCATGGCGCGGCTGAACACCTCGCGATCCAGCAGGCCCATCTCGATCAACAGATCACCCAGCAATGGCGCGCGGGCGTCCGGCACGGATTGGCCATCACGCACGTTCAGTTGGCGCAGTTGCGCGACGATTTCGCTTTCCCGAGCAATCAATTGCACCGGTTCGCTGCCCAGTTCATCGCTGACCTGTTGCAGACCTTCGTCCGGCAACGGGCTGGCCACCGCGACTTGCGCGCGGCCGTCGGCATTCAGGCCCAGCGGCACCACGCGCCAGCGCAGGGCGAATTCATCGTCCAGCGTCTGATTCGAATCCTGCGCCTTGGTGGCCACGTCGAAGACTCGCGGCAGGTCGTTCTGGAACGCGATGGCTTCGGCCAATGTTTCATCGTCCAGCCAGCCGTTGCTGAGCAAAATCCGCCCCAGCGGCATGTGCCGGGTTTTCTGTTCGGCGAGGGCGCTTTGCAGGTCGGTCTCGTTGATCGCCTGCCAGGACAGCAACACGCTGCCGAGCTTGCGCGGTGCGGCGGCGACCAGATCGGTGGACGGGAAGTCGTGCATGGTCTTGTCCCACACCAGTTTGCGGTTCATGACCTTGCCGACGATGAACATGCGCCAGGCCCGTGAAGCGGCCATGAAGTTGACGAAGTTGCCCACCACCATGCGCGGGATCGACAGCAAACCATGCTGCCAGCCGTAGAGCACGGTGGTGAAATAACAGCGGTGAGCGATGCGCCAGGCCAGCGCGGCACCGTTGGCCAGCAGCAGGTACTTGATGAACCCGTTGGTTTCGAACGGCGTCGGGAAACTCACGTCCCACAGGCCGCTGTGGCGCAGGATGATCAGGCCCAGCAACTGCGCCAGAATCACGTAGGCGATGATGCTGACGAACGCCGTGACCACGCCTTTGCGGTCACGAAACAGCAAATAACGATTGGCCAGCGAACCGTTCCAGCCCATTTGCTCCCAGCCTTGCAGGCCGATGCCGAGCGTCCAGCGGGCTTTCTGGCGGAACGCGGTGCGGAAGGTGTCGGGAAAGAATTCGCGCACGCACAACGGCATCCGCAAGGTCGATTCGTAAGGCTTGCGAAACCAGGATTTGCGCAGCACCCGAAACTGCACCGGGAAGCGCACAAAGATCGCGTTCATGCCGACCTTGGCCAAACGCGCACCGACGTCGTAGTCCTCGGTGAGGCTGTCGGTGTTGAACGGCTGGTTCTGGGTTTCCCCGGCCAGCACGCGCAACGCACGATGGGAAAAGCAGGTGCCGACCCCGGCCGACGGCACGGTATCGGTCATGCTTTCGCGCACCACCAGGTCCTTGCCATGCCATTCGGCGAACTCGTCCATGTAGGTGCCGGCGACCCATTCGTACCAGTTGCGCTCCAGCGAAACCACGGGCAACTGGATCATGTCCTTGCGCGGCAGCAAGTAGTTGAACAGGCGCAATTCCAGCGGGTGCAGCACGTCTTCGCTGTCGTGCAACACCACGCCGGCGAAGGTCATGCCGTGGGTTTGTTCGTGCAGGAAAATCGCCTGGATCACCCAGTTCAGGCAGTCGGCCTTGCAGGTCGGCCCGGCATGCGGGACTTCCACGCGGTGCAACTGCTTGTAGCGCCGGCGCATGCGTTCCACTTCATCGATGGTGCGCTGGTCGTTGATGTAGGTGCCGACGAAGACCACATAGTTCTGGTAATCCAGGGTCGACACCATGTTCTCGATCATCGGCGCGATGACGTCGTATTCCAGCCAGGCCGGGACCATGATCGCCAGGGGCTGTTCGTCCCCGGCCATCAATTGCTCGGCGGTCAGCGGCCGGTATTTGCGGCCCACGGTGAACTTGCGAAACAGGCGGCGAGACCAGTACCACAGGTCAATGAACAAATCGTCCAGGCTGGAGATCAGGATCAGCACGGCGACCACGATGGTCGCGATCTCCAGGAAGCTGTAGTAGTGGGCCAGCCAGTAGGGCCAATAAAGCGACGTCATCGAAGGGTTCCGTTACTGGCGATTGCGACGGGCGTTACGGCCGGCCAGCAACAGGATGAGAACCAACAGAATGCCGCCCGGAATCAGCCACAACAGCGAAGGCGTGCGCCAGGCATCGAGGCCCTTGGGTTCTTCGTTTTCGATCAACTGGCTGCCACTTGGGTCTTGGGTGTTGAAGGTGGTCAGCGCACCGTCGTCACCGAGGATGGCCACATCGCCACGGCTCAGCAGAATCGGTTTGGCGAAACGTGGCGCATCGGCGCCCAGGGTGCGATAGACCAGACCGTGCTGGCCACCGGCATCCACTGCTTGCAGCGAGGCCAGATGGTTGAGCGGATGCACGTCGAGCAACACCTGATCCTTGTGATTGATGCGCAGGCGACCCTGCTCATCGACCTGCACCGATTCCTTGCTGTCCTTGACCGGCAACTCGAAGGCGAGGAAGGCTTTGTCCGGGGTGACCGAGGCTTTCGGGTCGTTGCTGACTTTCAGTTGTGCGCGCAGCGGCGAGACACCGGCGGCATCCGCGACCGAAATCACTTGGCCGAGGCTGCTCGCCGGGTGCTCGAGATAGGCTTGCGGCACAAGGATTTGCGTGTCCATGGCAAAGCGCGCGGCCATGCCGGAGAAGTCGTCATCCAGTGCGGTTTTCTCCAGCACGATGTGGCTGGTCGGCAGTACCGAGACCGGGAACGCTTGCGGCGTTTCCAGGCAGCGATCACTGACCGGCTGGCGCTGGAACGACACGCGCAACACGTTGGTCGCGCCCACGGCGTAACGCGGGATACGCGCTTCGATGCGTTGCTTCTCGCCGTCGGCCACCAGCTGTTGTGCGCCAATCAGATAATCGTTGAGAAACAGCGAAGCTACCGGTGCAGTGTCCGAGGCGCCGGGTGCGGCGGACACGTCGATCACCGCTTTCACCGGCAGGCGACCGTCGTAGGCCACGCTGCCCAGCGGGAACGAAGTGCTCCAGTCGGATTTCGCCAGCACGTCGATGGCGCCAGGGTTGCCGCCAAGGCGCGACAAAGCCACGCGGCCGTCGGCGCTCAATGGCAACTGGGCTTCGCTGACTGTCAGGTCGCGGCTGCGTGCCAGTTTGTTCCAGGCCGAGCTGAACAGGGCCAAGGCCTTGCCGGTCGCTTGCGGCGCGATCATCAAGACCGGGCGCGTGCCGAGCAGGCTCAGGCGCACAGTGTCCGTACCGCTGACCGCAAGGCCGGCATTGATGTGCCGTTCGCGCCATTGCGTGAAAGCAGCGGCAGCGGTGGCATCGAGGCCTTGAATCTGGCTCTGCAAGGCATCCAGGGATTCGTTAACCGCTTTGACCAGTTGCGGGTCGTTGATCGCCAGGTCTGCCTGGACGTTCGGGGTCTGGCCGAGCATCAGCAATGCGCCGATTTGTGCTGGGTTCGCCAGCACCTGCGGGCCCTTGCCGTTCAGGCTGGCGAACGCAGGAATGGCCAGCAGCTCAGCGGGGATGCGCAGGTTGCTCAGGTCAACGCTGTCTTGCAGCGCCGGGAACGGCAGGATGCGGCTGTGTTTGCCGATGCGTTCCAGCGCCACGCCAAGGCGCCACGCCGCGTCATAGCTTTCAGCCGACAAGGTGCCCGGCGCGACCATGATCCCGGGCTTGCCAGGCAATGCGGTCCAGGCGGCGCCGACGTTCTGCAACTGGCTGGCGTCGTAGCTGTAGGTGAGGCGGGTGTCCGGTTCGATACGCAAGACGTTGCCGATGGCGCGTTGGTCTTCACACAACACACGCGATACCACCGATGACCAGGCAATGCCCAGGCGCACCGAGCCGCTGTCCCGGGCTTTCTTGTCCACGCCCAGGGTGGCGCTGGCGTCGCCCTGAGGTTCGCTAAGGCCTTCGGCGCGCACCGGGTAACCGTCCAGCGACAGCAGCAAGGTGTTGCGACCGCCTTCGCCATTGAGGTAGCTGGCGTTGAAATTCAGCGTGGCATCGGTCAGCGGCACACCGGCTGGCACTGGCAGATACAGTTCGCGTCGGGCATCGGTGGAACCGAGGATGATCGGTGCGTCGATCCCCAGATCGCTCAAGCGGATCTCACGCTCCTGCCGGGTATCGGCATTGAGTCGATTGATCGCCTGGGTGAGCGGGTTGTCCGCGGCCAAGGCAAAGGTCGGCATGAGCGCGAGCAGGCTCACGCCACAGGCAAGGGCGCTGAACGCACCCGTATGGATGGCAACGGAAGGCTTCATTCAGGTAGATCTCGAGCTGATAAGGGGAAATACGGTTCGGTTTATTGAGAGGTGAAAGCCGGGTGTCTTTTCTCGGTCACAGACACCGTCGACGGGTAATGCAGGAACTTGGGCAATGGCAGTCGCGCCACGAGGAATTCATCGACCGGACGACCCATGAGTGCATCGACGATGCGTGCACTGGCCTGGCCGTCGCCATACGGGTTGGCTGCCTGGGAACAACGACGCCACAGCAGGTCGTCATCGAACAGCGCGTTGACCCCGGCGATGATCGAGTCCGGCGCGGTACCGACCAGGCGTACAGTGCCCGCCGCGACCGCTTCCGGGCGTTCGGTGACATCGCGCATCACCAGCACCGGTTTGCCCAGGGACGGCGCTTCTTCCTGCACGCCACCGGAATCGGTGAGGATCACATGAGCCCGTTGCATCAGGCGCACAAACGCCAGGTAGTCCAGCGGCTTGATCAAGTGCACGTTGGGCAGACCGCCCAGTTGCTCGGTGACCGGGCCGACGACATTCGGGTTCAAGTGCACCGGGTAGACGATCTGGATATCCGAGCGTTGCGCCAAATGGCTCAGGGCCTTGCAGATATCGAGGAAGCCTTCGCCGAAGTTTTCCCGACGATGCCCGGTCACCAGCAGCACCTTGCGATCGGCTTGCAGGAACGAGAATTGGCGGTCCAGGCTGGCGCGCAGATCGGCGTCCTGCTCGATGCGCCGGGCGGTCATCTGCAGCGCGTCGATCACCGTGTTGCCGGTGACGAAGGTGCGACCCTGCAGGCGTTCGTCGAGCAGGTTCTGCCGTGATTCATCGGTCGGCGCGAACAGCATGTCCGCACCGAGGTCGATGCAGCGCCGGTTCATTTCTTCCGGCCACGGGCTGTAGATATCACCGGTGCGCAGCCCGGCTTCGACATGGCCGACCGGGATGCGTCGATGGAACGAGGCCATTGCGGCGACCATGGCCGAGGTGGTGTCGCCATGCACCAGCACACGGTCCGGGCTGGTCTGTTCCAGCACCGGATCAATCGCCGCGTAGAGCGCCGCCGTCAGCGAGTTGAGCGTCTGGTGCGGCGTCATCACATCAAGGGTGTAATCGGCCTGGAGGTCAAACAGATCCAGCACCTGCTTAAGCATGCTTTGATGTTGGCCCGTGATGCAGATCTGCGAATGAATGCCAGGTTCTGCAGCAAGGGCTTTGACCAAAGGCGCCATCTTGATGGCTTCTGGGCGGGTACCGAAGATCGAAAGGATTTTAATCCTTGGATGATGACGAGCGATGAGAGGCCTTCCTCGCGCAGTTTTAGTGCGCAGCACAAGAGCAGACCCAAGTTGTTGTTTAACTTGAGCGAGCTGGTGTTATTGGATTTTAGTTAAAGCCGGGAGGGCATCAGCGTAATGGCTGATGTTCACTTCATGTGAGAGGGGTGTAGCGCCTGGAACCCGGAACGGCCGGATTATTAGCATTGAAGATGGGATTGTTAAAGCGTTATATGCGCTTTTTTATTAAATAAATAAGATTGAAACTTTCATGTTTGAGGTCGGTCTTTTCTTGTTTTATGTAATTCGTGGATAATCATTTTTAGTTGTAATTTCACTTTTAAAGTATTGTTTTTAAAGGATTATTTTTAATATGTGCCCGTTCGTCAGTGCGTGTGAATTATTTGTTTAGTCTGGTGGTCGCGATTTTTAAGTTGGGCGATGGGATTTGTCGCTCAGTCACTTAAATGGCGCCTGAATGTTGTCACTCTACTACAAAGAGCAGTCCGTAGTAGTAAGTTTGTTGCAATTGGTCTGTTGTGCGTATTTGCAGTGTAGAAGAGTTTGGTTGTAATAGTTGAACTTTTCCAAAGTGCGCAATTTGCCGTTGGCAAAAAACTGAATTACCTGCAATGGAAACAGCACCTACCCATTTGGAGTATGGCGCCGCCAGGCAATCGGCTGAATGATCGGCATCACAACTATTCGAGAGGGATGCGTTCATGCCGATTTCAAAACCAGCCGTTTTGACCCCTGCCGAGCAGGCCAATCTGACCCGTGCGGACAAGGCGCATTACATGCACGGCTACCACGTGTTCGATGACCACGCGGAGCAGGGCGCGCTGAACATTGTGGCCGGTGAAGGCGCTTACATCTACGACGCCGACGGCAACCGATTCCTCGATGCAGTGGGCGGCATGTGGTGCACCAATATCGGCCTGGGTCGTGAAGAAATGGCTGACGCCATCGCCGACCAGGTTCGTCAATTGGCCTATTCGAATCCCTTCTCCGACATGGCGAATAGCGTCGCCATCCGCTTGTGCGAGAAACTCGCGAGTCTGGCGCCGGGGGATCTCGATCACGTGTTCCTGACCACCGGCGGCTCGACGGCGGTGGACACCAGCTACCGGCTGATTCAGTACTATCAGAACTGCCGGGGCAAGCCTGAGAAAAAGCATGTAATCGCCCGGCACGGCGCCTATCACGGCTCCACGTGCCTGACGATGTCGATCGGCAACAAGGCCGCGGACCGGGTCCCGGAGTTCGATTATGCCCACGATAAAATCCATCACGTTTCCAGCCCCAACCCCTACCGGGCGCCGGAGGGCATGGATGCAGCGCAACTGCTGGAGTTCCTGGTCGGCGAGTTCGAGGACAAGATCCTGAGCATCGGTGCGGACAAGGTCGCCGCGTTCTATGCCGAGCCGATCATGGGCTCGGGCGGCGTGATCATTCCACCAGAAGGGTATCTGCGGCGGATGTGGGAGGTGTGCCAGAAGTACGACATTCTGTTTGTCGCGGATGAAGTGGTCACGTCCTTCGGGCGCTTGGGCAAGTTCTTTTCCTCGCTCGATGTGTTCGATGTGCAACCCGACATCATCACCACGGCCAAAGGCCTGACTTCTGCTTATCTGCCGCTGGGCGCCTGCATCTTTTCCCAACGCATCTGGGACGTGATCAGCGAGCCGGGCCAGGGACGCTGTTTCACCCACGGCTTTACCTACAGCGGCCATCCGGTGTGCTGCACGGCGGCGCTGAAGAACATCGAAATCATCGAGCGGGAGAACCTGCTGGCGCATGTGGATGATGTGGGCGCGTACTTTGAGCAGCGCCTGAAGACCCTGGAAGGCTTGCCGCTGGTGGGGGATGTGCGCTGCAAGAAATTGATGGCTTGCGTCGAATTCGTCGAAGACAAACGCACGAAAAAGCTGTTCCCTGAGGCGTTGAACATCGGCGAGAAAATCCATCTGCGCGCCCAGTACAAAGGTTTGCTGGTGCGGCCGATCGTGCACCTCAATGTGATGTCGCCACCGTTGACGATCAGCCATGCGCAGGTCGATGAGATCGTCGAGACGCTGCGCGAATGCATCCTCGAAGTTGCCGTGGAGCTGCAATGCAGCGGTGATTACGCCGGGCAATGAGCCGGCGTTTCACACCTTTGCGCGGGGAGGGGGCAATCGCTAGACTGGCCGGCATGAACTCATCGGCCCCCCCTCATTCGATCACCCTGGCACTGCATGCGCTGCATCAATGGCATGTGGAACTTGAGCGCGCGTTCCAGCATGGCACCGAGCCCGATGCGCTGCGGCATCTGGTGGTGGCGCTGACGGCGCTGGCGCCGGTCGAGTCGGTGATGATCAGCCTGGAGCGCAAGGACTGCCCGCCCAGGTTGCTCTATCAGCACGGCATTCCCGAGCAGCACCTGGACGCGATCCTCAATCGCTATTTCTCGGTGGGCTATTTGCTCGATCCGTTCTGCCTGGCGGTGGACAGTGGCCTGGCCCAAGGCTTTTATTCGCTGGCGGAAATCGCCCCGGACGACTTTTTCGACAGCGACTACTACAAGACCTATTACCTGAATCTGGGCTGCACCGAAGACAGCTATTACATCGTCAACCTGGACGACCACAGCAAGATTTCCGTCAGTCTGTTCCAGGGCATGGGCGCCAGCAGCTTGAGCGCCGACCAGTTGGATGTGCTGCGGGCCGTCGAGCCGATGGTGCGATTGTTCATCCGCCAGTGCGGCTACATTGACCAGCAGCGCGATTCAATCCTGGCGCCAGCGGCGTCGACGGCAGTCAATCAGCGCATCCAGGTGGCGATGGCGCAGTTCGGCTGTGACGTGCTGACCGAGCGCGAACGGGAGAGTGCGCACATGGTCTTGCGCGGGCACTCGATCAAATCCGCCGCTCGGGAAATGGGCATCTCCCCCGAGACCGTGCGCATGCACCGTAAAAACCTGTACTTGAAGCTGGGCATCAACTCGCAGTCGGAGTTGTTTGCGCTGTTTATCGAGTGGTTGCAGAAAGCTTAGAGCGGCATCGCAACGCATCCTGTCGGCCCAAAAAGTGCACCTACCCATTTGGAGTATGGTGCCGCCCCCGCAATGGCTAAATAGTAAAGGCGCACGCTTCCTTCAGAAGAAAAACACCAAAAGGTGAATAGAAATGCGAACTGCGCTAGCCATCCTTTCCAGTCTGTTGCTTTTCCCTGTGTGCTCGGTGACTCATGCGGCGGAGGCGGACGACACGCTGCGCATCTACAACTGGTCGGACTACATCGGTGAACACACTCTGGCGAATTTCCAGAAGGCCACCGGGATCAAAGTCATCTACGACACCTTTGATGGTTACGAAACGGTCCAGGCCAAACTGCTGACCGGCCACTCCGGTTACGACCTGGTGATGCTCAACGCTTCGCTGGTTCCGCCGTTGATCAAGGCGAACGTGTTCCAGCCGCTGGACAAGAAACAGCTGCCGAGCTGGAGCAACCTGAACCCGGAGATTGTGCAGAAGTTGCAGGCTTACGATCCGGGACTTATCTATTCGGCGCCTTACACCTGGGGCAGTAACGGGGTGACGTACAACGTCGACATGATCAAGGAACGCATGCCGGATGCGCCGATCGGTTCACTGGCGATGCTGTTCGATCCAAAAGTCGTTTCACGCTTCGCCGATTGCGGCGTGACGATGCTCGACGCTCCCACCGAAGTCCTTCCTCTGGTGCTGCAATACCTTGGCCGCGACCCGCAAAGTGCTTCCGCCGCAGACCTCAAAGCCGCGCAGGACGTGCTGATGGCGGTCCGCCCGTACATCAAGAAGTTTGATTCGGTGAGTTACCTCAACAGTTTGCCCAACGGCGACACTTGCCTGGCGATGACTTGGTCGGGTGACGCCGCCACCGCCCAGGCGCGGGCGAAAGAAGCGGGGCTCAAGACCAACTTGTCGTATTTCGTGCCCAAGGAAGGTTCGCTGATCTGGTTCGATGACCTGTACATCCCGAAAGATTCCACGCATGCCGCCAACGCGCACAAGTTCATCGAGTTCCTGTTGCAGCCGCAGAACATGGCCGACGTCACTAACTTGATTCACTACGCCAACAGCAACTCGACGGCGACCGCGTTAGTCGATGCGGATGTGCTGGCCACGGCGGCGATCTACCCGGATGACGCGACACGCCAGCGCCTGTTCACGCAAAAGACTCACGACGCCCAAGGCATGCGGGCCATGACCCGGGTGTGGAACAACGTGAAGACCGGCAAGTAAGACCGGCGCGCTCTACCGATGGATTAGGTAGGGAGTTGTTCGAAGATGTAACAACTTCCACCCGTCTCCCTCTCGGTTTCGTGAAAAACCAGAAATTAATCAATGAATTAAGTCCTGTAACGCATGTTGCAGGGCCTTTTGGCACGGGATTGCCGCCTTACTGAACACTTGTTTAGTATCGGCAGCAATTCAACTCCCGCAACTCAAAAACAATAAGACGAGGGCCTTTCATGACTTCTCATTCGACACTGCTGAGCCGGGTAGAAAACGGCATCGCCTGGGTCACGCTCAATCGCCCGGAACAGCGCAACGCGTTGGACATTCCGACCCTCAAGGCCTTGATCAACCTGCTCGACGAGCACGATGCCAACCCTGACGTCCGGGTGCTGGTGTTGACGGGTTCCGGCAAAGGCTTTTGCGCGGGTGCCGACGTGGCCGAATGGGCCGATGCGGAAAGCCGCGGCATCCTCGAAACCTACGGCTGGACCGAAACCGCCCACACCTTGATGAACCGCCTGCACGGTTTCAGCAAACCGACCATCGCCGCCATCAACGGCATCGCGGTCGGAGCCGGGATGGATTTGACCCTGACCTGCGATTTTCGCCTGGCCGCCCAATCCGCGCGGTTCAAGGCCGGCTACACCAGCCTGGCCTATTCGCCGGATGCGGGCGCGAGTTGGCACTTGCCACGCCTGATCGGCGCCGAACAGGCCAAGCGCCTGCTGTTCCTCGATGAAATCTGGAGTGCCGACCGCGCGTTGGCTACCGGTTTGGTCAGTGAGATCTGCGCCGATGAGCAGTTGCTGGACAGCGCTGCCGAGCTCGCAACGCGCCTGGCCAACGGCCCGACCTTCGCCTTCAAGCAGACCAAAGTGCTGATCCGCGACGGCGCCCAGCGCAGCCTCGCCGAACAGCTTGAAGCCGAACAGGCCGCTGGTTTGCTCTGCGGTCGCAGCCTCGACGGCGCCGAAGCCCTCAAGGCTGCCGTGGAAAAACGCACCCCTCACTTTATCGGCCGCTAATCCAACAGCAGGGACGTACAGCCATGAATTTCCAACTGACTCAAGAGCAGGACATGCTGGTGGAAGCGGTGCGGCGGTTTGTCGAAAAAGAGCTGCTACCCCACGAAGAAACCGTCGACCGCGCCGATGCCGTGCCGCCGGAACTGGCCGCGCAAATCCGCGCCAAGGCGATCGCCGCAGGTTTCTACGCCTTCAACATGCCGGAAGAGGTCGGCGGTGGCGGCCTCGATTACCTGTCCCAGGCGCTGGTCGAGCGTGAACTGTCCAAGGTGTCGTGGGCGCTGCATGTGTTCGTCGCGCGCCCGTCGAAAATCCTCATGGCCTGCACCGGCGCGCAGGTCGAGGATTATCTGTTGCCCTGCGTGCGCGGCGAGAAGGTCGACTGTTTTGCCTTGACCGAACCGGGCGCCGGCTCCGACGCCAATGCGATCAAGACCCGCGCCGTGCGCGATGGCGATGACTTCGTGATCAACGGCAGCAAGCATTTCATCAGCCACGCCGGGCATGCCGATTTCGCGATTGTGTTCGCGGTCACCGACACCTATGAGCACAACGGTCGCCAGCGCAACGCCGTGACGTCGTTCCTGGTGGATCGCGATACGCCGGGGATGACCATCCGCCGTGGTCCGAAATGCGTCAGCAACCGCGGTTATCACACCAGCGAGATCTTCTTCGACGATTGCCGCGTGCCGGCCTCCAAAGTGCTGGGTGAAGTCGGCAAAGGTTGGGAGGTTGCCAACGCCTGGTTGACCGCGGGCCGGGTGATGGTGGCGGCCAACTGTGTCGGTCAGGCCCAGCGTGCTTTGGATGTGGCGCTGCAATGGGCAGCGGACCGCAAACAGTTCGGCCACGCCATCGGCACCTACCAGGGCATCTCGTTCAAGTTGGCGGACATGGCCACCGAGATCCGCGCCGCCGAACTGCTGGCGCTGCATGCAGCCTGGAAAATGGACCAGGGCACCATGACCGATGGCGAGGCCGGCATGGCCAAGCTGTTCGCCAGCGAAGTATTGGGCCGTGCTGCCGATGAGGCGGTGCAGATTTTCGGCGGCATGGGCCTGATGGACGAGGGGCCGGTGGAGCGCATCTGGCGCAACGCGCGGATCGAGCGGATCTGGGAAGGCACGTCGGAGATCCAGCGCCACATCATTTCCCGCGAACTGCTGCGGCCGCTGCTGCGCTGATCGGTCGAGGAGAATCCCATGTCAATCAGAGACAATCTCAAGCGCATGCTGGCGCCGCGGCATTTGGCGTTCGTCGGTGGGCGCAGCATGGCGCGGGCGTTCAAACGCTGCGTCGATGGCGGTTTCCAGGGCCAGATGTGGTTGGTCAATCCGCAGCACGAAAACCTTGAGGGCATTCCTTGCGTGGCGTCGGTTGCGGATTTGCCGTGCGGGCCGGATGCGGTGTTTATCGCGACCAATCGCGAACTGACGTTGAGCTGCGTCGCCGAACTGGCGCTCAAGGGCGCCGGCGGAGCGATCTGCTATGCCTCCGGTTTCGCGGAAACCGGCGAGGAAGGCCAGGCGATGCAGGTGCAACTGTTGCAAGCCGCCCGCGACATGGCGCTGCTCGGGCCGAATTGCTACGGCTTGCTCGACTACCTGCACAGCGCCGCGTTGTGGCCGGTGGCCCATGGCGGCAAAGCGGTGGAGAAGGGCGTCGCGGTGCTGACCCAGAGCGGCAACTTTGCCTACAACTTGAGCATGAGCGATCGCTCGCTGCCGTTGGCCTACATGGCCTCGGTGGGCAATCAGGCGCAGTTGGGTGTGGCGGAGTTGATGGACGTGCTGCTCGACGAGCCGCGTGTGACGGCCATCGGTCTGCACCTCGAAGGGCTGAAGAACGTTCCCGGTTTTGCCCGCGCCGCGCACAAGGCGCTGGAGAAAGGCATTCCGGTGATCGCCCTGAAAACCGGCGTGTCGCAGATCGGCGCCGAACTGGCGTTGAGTCACACCAGTTCGCTGGCCGGGTCCGATGCGCTGTACGACAGCCTGTTCGAGCGGCTCGGGGTGATCCGGGTCAGCGGGCCGGTGAGTTTTGTCGAAACCCTCAAGGCTGCGGCCTGCGGTCGTCTGCCGGCGGGTCCGAGTCTGGCGGCGCTGGCCTGTTCCGGTGGCGACGCAGGATTTATCGCCGACTATGCCGAACGCAACGGCCTGACCTTGCCCAAGTTTGACGACCGCCAACGCGCGGATCTGGCGCAGGTGTTGCCGAGCTATGCCAACCTGGTCAATCCGCTGGATTTCACCACGGCGATCTGGGGTGATCGCGAGGCGCTGGAAAACATGCTCGAGAGCGTTTTGCGCACGCCGGCTGATGCGGCATTGCTGGTGCTGGATTACCCGGCCGAATCCACAGGTGAGCGCAAGGAATGCGATTTGCTGCTGGAGTTGTTTTGCGAGTTGCTGGAGCGGCATGGCAAGACCGGTGTGGTGACATCGGCGTTCCCCGAATTGCTCCCGGCCAGTGCCCGTGATCGGCTGCATGCCCGTGGCGTCGCCGCGTTGCAAGGGATCGAGGATGGTTTGGCGGCGTGGGGGCGGATTGCCCAATACCAGACACGCCGCCGGGTGTTGCTGGCCAAGGGTGAATCGGTGCTGGCGCCGATCTGTTCGGCTGCGTTGGTTTCTGAAGGACAGCTATTGGATGAGTGGCAATCCAAACAGGCATTGCGTTCGTTTGGCCTGCCGTTGCCGGAAGCGCGGTTGTGCCGTCCCGAACAGGCACTGGAGGAGGCCGAACACCTTGGCTATCCGTTGGTGCTCAAAGTGGTCAGCGCCGAACTGCCGCACAAAACCGAGGCCGGTGGAGTTGCTCTCAACCTGAAAGATCCGGCGGCGTTGCAATCAGCGCTGGAAAGCATGTGCGGCAATCTCGCAAAACATGCACCGGGGCTGGTGTTCGATCAGGTGCTGCTCGAACGCATGGCGTCGCCACCCTTGGCTGAGTTGATCGTCGGGATCAAGCGCGAAACCGGCTTCGGCCTGGCGCTGGTGATCGGGGCCGGCGGCATTCTGGTCGAGCTGCTCAAGGACAGTCGCAGCCTGTTGCTGCCGACCACCGACCAGGCCATCCACGACGCGCTGCTGAGCCTGCGCTGTGCGCCGTTGCTCACCGGATTTCGCGGCGGGCCGGCGGTGGATATGCCGGCGTTGGTTCGGGCGATTCGTGCCGTGGCGGATTACGCCGGCGAAAACGTCGAGCGCTTGCTGGAACTGGATGTGAACCCTTTATTGGTCAATGCCCAAGGCGCGGTGGCGGTGGATGCACTGATCCGCCTGGCCTGAACACTGACTGCATCATCGATTGCCATAAGGCTGCTCAAATGAACGTTTTGATTCTCCACGCCCATCCCGAACCGCAATCTTTTACCAACGCGTTGCGCGATCAGGCGGTGCAAACCCTGCAAGCCCAAGGGCATGCGGTCGAGGTGTCCGACCTGTACGCGATGAACTGGAACCCGGTCGCCAGCGCCGAGGATTTCTCCGACCGTGACAACCCCGAGTATCTGGTCTACGCCCTTGAACAACGCCTGGGCGTGAAGACCAAAAGCCTGGCCCCGGACATCCAGCAGGAACTCGACAAGTTGCTGTGGGCCGACCTGCTGATCCTCAACTTTCCGATCTACTGGTTCTCAATGCCGGCGATCCTCAAGGGCTGGATCGACCGGGTGCTGGTCTCCGGCGTGTGCTACGGCGGCAAGCGTTTCTACGATCAGGGTGGGCTGGCGGGCAAGAAAGCGCTGGTCACCGTGACCCTCGGCGGGCGCGAGCACATGTTCGGCGAGGACGCGATTCACGGTCCGCTGGAGGACATGCTGCGCCCACTGCTGCGCGGCACGCTGGCGTATGTCGGCCTCGACGTGCTGCCGCCATTTGTGGCGTGGCATGTGCCTTATATCAGCGCTGAAGCACGCGGGCAGTTTCTGCTCGATTACCAGCGGCGCCTGGAGAATCTGCATCAGGATTCGCCGCTGGTGTTCCCGCGCCTGGCGCAGTTTGACGAGGCGCTGTATCCGATCCGTTGATGTCGAGAGGGCAGGAGCACCATGGCTGAGGAAGCGCGTTTTCTGCGAATGGACCCCAATTTGCGCAAGGCCAATCTGGTGGCCGCCACGCTGAGGTGCCTGAAAAAGTACGGCTTTGTCGGCACCTCGATCCGCAAGATCTGCGCGGAAGCCGGGGTGTCGGTGGGGTTGATCAGTCATCACTACGCCGGCAAGGATGAACTGGTCGCCGATGCCTATCTGCACATCACCGGGCAGGTGATGCGGCTGTTGCGCGAGTCGGTGGCCGCTTCGGGTGACGGCGCGCGACGGCATCTGTCGGCGTTTTTCGAAGCGTCGTTTTCCTCACGCATGCTCGACCCCGAGCTGATCGAAGCCTGGCTGGCGTTCTGGGGCGCGGTGAAAACCGCCGATGCGATCAACCGTGCCCACGATCATTCCTATGGCGAGTACCGGACCATCATGGGCGAAGCCTTGAGTCTGCTGGCGCAGGAGCAGGGCTGGGACGGTTTCGACAGCGGTCTGGCATCCATAGGCTTGAGTGCGTTGCTGGATGGTTTATGGCTGGAATGCGGGCTCAATCCCAGCACATTTACCCCGGCCCAGGGCGTGCTGATTTGTGAAGCGTGGGTCGATGGCCTGCAAATGGGCGGGTTCCGGCGTTTCATCGCGCACTGATATCGGCTTGTTGATCAACTGTTCAGCAGTCGCTACAGTGCAGGTCTTCGCGCTTCGCAAAATTCCAAAAATCGGCCGTTCGCGGCACGAACAGGAGCCAGGTCATGAAGCTGATGCCGTGCGTGCTGGTAGTGAGTGATGAGCCTTTGCTGCGGGAATCGTTACAGGCTTTTCTGGGCGGGGAAGGGTACGAGGTCCACTGCGCTGACAGCGCTGATCAGGCCAATACGTGCCTTGAGCGTTTCCCGGTGGGATTGGTGTTGCTGGATGCGCGTTTGCGGGGTAGCAACTCACTGGACCTGACTCGTCAATGGCGCGAGCGCTCGGAGGTCGGGATTATTCTGGTGGGTGGCGATGACGGAGAACGTCTCGCGGGACTGGAATGCGGCGCCGATGATTACCTGACCCAACCTTTGCCTTCACCCGAATTGCTCACCCGCGCCCGCAACCTGCTGCGGCGCGTGCAGCATGCTCAATTACTCGTGCAACCTGCTGCGCACCTCAAGCGTTTTGCCGACTGGACTCTGGACACTGATCGCCGCCGCCTCAAGGGCTGCGACGGTCGCGAAACCTTGCTCAGCCATGGCGAATTCCAGTTGCTCAACGTGTTCATGCGCAACAGCGGCCACACCTTGAGCCGCGACCAGTTAATGGACCAGTTGCGCAACCGCGAATGGCTACCCAACGATCGCTCGATTGATGTGCTGGTGGGGCGTCTGCGTCGCAAGCTGCATGACGACCCGGCCGAACCGGAATTGATCATCACCATTCACGGTGCCGGCTATCTGTTTACCGCCGGCGCATCGCTGGCAGCCTGAGCATTCAGGAATGTTCGAAGATGTAACAATCGGCGATTGGCAATCCGTTTCGTCTATATGAATTCTTTTAAAAACAATGAATTAAATTATATTTGTGATGTGAATTCGCAAGACAGTAAAAGCTTGCCTCTCTGTTGAACGAGTGTTTAGTATCGACAGCATCCTTCATCACTTCAGAACAATAAAACGAGGGCTGGCATGAGCTTCCAATCGACCCCGCAACCTGTTTCTTCGAGCCTCACCGGCGGCCAGGCATTGGTGCGTCTGCTGGCCAATTACGGCGTCGACACCGTGTTCGGCATTCCCGGTGTGCACACGTTGGAGCTGTACCGCGGACTGCCCGGCAGCGGCATTCGGCATGTGCTGACCCGGCATGAGCAGGGCGCCGGATTCATGGCTGACGGCTATGCCCGGGTCAGCGGCAAACCGGGCGTGTGCTTCATCATTACCGGCCCCGGCGTGACCAACGCGGCGACCGCTATCGGCCAGGCTTACGCGGACTCGATTCCGATGTTGGTGATCTCCAGCGTCAACCACACTTCAAGCCTCGGCAAAGGCTGGGGCAGCCTGCATGAAACTCAGGATCAACGGGCTATCACCGCGCCTATCACCGCGTTTTCGGCGGTGGCCCTGAGCACCGACGATTTGCCTGAGTTGATCGCCCGCGCCTTCGCGGTGTTCGACAGCGAGCGGCCACGTCCGGTGCATATTTCGGTGCCGCTGGACGTACTGGCCGGGGCGATCAGCCGCGACTGGAGCGCAGACGTGGTGCGGCGTCCCGGACGCGGTCTGCCGGAGGCTGGCGCGCTGGATGACGCGGCCCGGCGTCTGCAACAGGCCAAGCGTCCGATGATCATTGCGGGCGGCGGTGCTTTGGCTGCGGGGGATGAGTTGCAGGTTTTGAGCGAACGTCTTGCCGCGCCGCTGTTCACCAGTGTCGCCGGCAAAGGTCTGCTGGCGCCAGATGCGCCACTGAATGCCGGCTCCAGCCTGTGCGTGCAACCCGGTTGGGACCTGATCGCGCAAGCGGACGTGGTGCTGGCGGTCGGTACGGAAATGGCCGACACCGATTACTGGCGCGAGCGCCTGCCGCTGAGCGGTGACGTGATCCGGGTTGATATCGATCCACGCAAGTTCAACGATTTCTACCTTTGCGCCGTCGCCCTGCATGGCGACGCCCGGCAAACCCTCGGGGCTTTACTGGAGCGCTTGCCTGACGAGACGCGGGATCCGCGTGAAGCGGCAACGACGGTGGCCGCTTTGAAAGCGGCGATCCGCAGCGGCCACGGTGAATTGCAGTCGATCCATCAACAGATCCTGGACCGCATTGCCGCCGCGATGCCCGCCAACACCGTCATCAGCACCGACATGACCCAACTGGCCTACACCGGCAACTACGCGTTCGCCAGCCAGGGTATCCGCAGTTGGTTGCATCCCACCGGCTACGGCACCCTCGGGTATGGCTTGCCGGCGGGCATCGGTGCGAAGTTCGGCGCGCCGCAACGACCCGGTTTGGTGCTGGTAGGGGATGGCGGTTTTCTCTACACCGCGCAGGAACTGGCCACCGCCGTCGAGGAGCTGGACAGCCCGTTGGTGGTGCTGCTCTGGAACAACGACGCACTGGGACAGATTCGCGACGACATGCTCAGCCTGGACATCGAGCCGGTGGGAGTACTACCGCGCAATCCGGATTTCCCGCTGTTGGCCAAAGCCTTCGGCTGCACGGTGCACGAACCGCAAAGCCTCGACGAACTCGAACGCGATCTGCGCCGTGGTTTTGCCCATCCCGGCGTAACCCTGATCGAGCTCAAGCACGCCTGCGCGTGCCGATAAACCCAGGAAAAATCCTGCTGAAATAACGGCTCGACTGTCGTGAAAACGACCTGTTTACGCTGAACACGAACCACCATGAGTTTTCTGTTGAACGACTGTTCAGCGTCGGCTATGTTGGCTCCACCACCCCCGGTTGGTTGCGGGCTTGCGTTTCTTCCCTTCGAACGAGGCACTGGCATGCGGTTTTCACCCTTTGTTGAGCGGATTTCAGGCGATGGCGTCGCCGCCTGGGATATTCACAATGCAGCGTTCGAAGCCCGGCGCCGTGGCGAAGACGTGATCATCCTCAGCGTCGGCGACCCGGATTTTCCCACCCCGGACTTCATCACCGACGCCGCGATCCACGCTTTGCGCGAAGGCGACACCCACTACACCGAAATCGCCGGCCGCCAGGCCTTGCGCGAAGCCATCGCCACCCGCTACAGCGGCTTGTTCGGCCGTGAAGTGACTGCCTCCAACGTCATCATCGTCGCCGGGGCGCAGAATGCGTTGTTCGCCACCTCGATGTGCCTGCTGAATGTCGGCGACGAGGTGATTGCCCTGGACCCGATGTACGTCACCTACGAGGCGACCCTCAAGGCCTCCGGCGCAACATTGGTCCGCGTGGCATGCTCGGCGGACGCAGGTTTCCGCCTCGACGCCGCTGTCCTCGCTAAAGCCATCACCCCCAAGACCCGGGCGATTTTCTTCTCCAACCCCAACAACCCTACCGGCGTGGTGCTCAGCCGCGAAGAGCTGCAAGGCATCGCCGACCTGGTGATCGCCCATGAATTGTGGGTGGTGGTGGACGAGGTCTATGAAAGCCTGACTTTCGAACGCGAACACCTGAGCCTGGCGTCATTGCCCGGCATGGCCGAGCGTTGCGTGGTGATCGGCAGCCTGTCGAAATCCCATGCAATGACCGGCTGGCGCACCGGTTGGATCATTGCCGATGAAACGATGGTCGCCCATGCGGAAAACCTGGTGCTGAGCATGCTCTACGGCTTGCCGGGGTTCGTCATGGAGGCTGCGCTTAAAGCGGTGGAGTCCCATGAAGAAGTCACCCACGGCATGCGCGAAATCTATCGCCATCGCCGGGATCTGGTGGTCGCTGGACTATCGGATTGCCCGGGCATTTCCGTACTCAACCCCGACGCCGGCATGTTCGTGTTAGTGGACGTGCGCGGCACCGGGCTGACTTCATTGGAATTCGCCTGGCGCCTGTTGCGCGAGGCGCATGTCTCGGTGCTGGACGCAGCGGCATTCGGTGAACCGGCACAAGGCTTCGTGCGAATCTCGTTCACCCTGGGCGAAGAACGACTGGCCCAGGCCTGCCAGCGCATTCGCGACTTTGTCCTGGTGCTCAACGGCGAGGCGCCACGGCCCGTGACCACCCACGTCACCAGCGCCGCAACGCCTGAGCCGGTCGCCGCCCGGACCATGATCGAAGTCGATGGCCTGCACAAACGCTTCGGCAATATCGAGGTGCTCAAAGGCGTCTCGCTGACCGCCCGCGAAGGCGATGTGATCTCCCTGATCGGCGCCAGCGGCTCAGGCAAAAGTACCTTGCTGCGCTGCATCAACATGCTCGAAGTGCCGGACCAGGGACGCATCCTGGTGGACGGCGAAAGCATTCACCTGAACTTCGATCGCCCCGGCGCGCCGCTGGTGTCGGACGCCAAGCAACTGGTGCGGATTCGTTCGAGCCTGGGCATGGTGTTCCAGAACTTCAACCTCTGGCCCCATCGCACGGTGCTGGAAAACCTCATCGAAGCGCCCACCCAGGTCCTGCGCGAAAGCCGTGCCGAAGCCACTGAACGGGCCGAAGCCTTGCTGGAACGCGTGGGGCTGGCGGCCAAGCGCAACGAGTACCCGGCGTTTCTCTCCGGGGGACAGCAGCAACGGGTGGCCATCGCCCGCGCATTGGCCATGCGGCCCAAAGTCATGCTGTTCGATGAACCCACCTCGGCACTCGACCCGGAACTGGTCGGCGAAGTGCTGCGGGTGATCCGCTCCCTCGCGGAAGAAGGCCGGACCATGATCCTGGTGACCCATGAGATGGCTTTCGCCCGCGATGTGTCTTCCAAAGTCGCCTATTTGCACCAAGGGCTGATCGAAGAAACCGGTTCGCCGGATGAAGTGTTCGTACACCCACGCAGCGAACGTTGCCGGCAGTTCGTCAACGCTCATCAGACTCGCTAACGCATCATAAAAAGACGGGGAAAAATCATGGGAAATCGACGTTTGGCAAACTTCTTGACTGGCGTGGCCTGCGTCATGCTGGCCGGCATGAGCGCGGCGCAAGCCCAACCGATCAGGTTCGCGGTCGCGGCAGAACCCTATCCGCCGTACACCGAAAAACAGGCCAATGGTGAATGGAAAGGCTTTGAAGTCGACCTGATTCACAAGCTCTGCAGCGAAATGAAAGCCGAGTGCGAGATCAAGGAAGTGGCGTGGGACGGGATCATTCCGTCGCTGCTGGCGAAGAAGATCGACGTGATTTTCTCCTCAATGTCCGTGACCGAAGAGCGCGAAAAACAGATCGCGTTCAGCAAGGCCTACTATGACTCGGTGATCGCGATTGTCGGGCCGAAGGACGCTTCGGTGAAGAAGTACCCGGATGACCTCAAGGGCAAGACCATCGGCGTGCAGAACTCGACGGTGAGCGCAAGTTTCCTCAAGACCTACTATGAAAAAATTGCCGACGTTAAGTACTACGACACCCAGGACTCGGCCAACGCCGACCTGATTGCCGGGCGCATCGACCTGATGATGGCGGATGGCACGGCCATGGCGGCTTTCGTCAAGACCCCCGATGCCAAGGACCTGGCGTACCTCGGCCCGGTGCCGTATGACCCGATCTTCGGCAAAGGCGTGGGCGCCGGTCTGCGCAAGGACGACACCGAGCTCAAGGCCAAACTCGACAAGGCCATCACTTCCTTGCTGGCCAGCAAGGACTACGACGACCTCTCCGAGCATTACTTCGGCACCAGCGTGAAACCTGCGTTCTGACACCAAGTACTGCAAACACAATCCCTGTGTAGGAGCGAGGCTTGCCCGCGAAGCTTTTGGCGGCTTCAAAGGCCCCTTCGCGGGCAAGCCTCGCTCCTACACGGGGTTCGGTGAGGTTTTCAGGTCGCCGACGGGAAACAGGAGAGCCAACAATGTTCGAGTTGATCAATTTCAGCGAAACAGGGTGGGGCGGGGCGCTGCTCAAAGGGTTGTGGATGACCCTGCAGATTTCAGCGGGGGCGTTTGTGCTCGGGCTGTTCATCGGGCTGGTCGTGGCCTGCCTCAAGCTCAACGCGCCGAAACCGATTGCGACGCTGATGCGCGGCTACACCACGTTGTTCCGCGCGGTGCCGGAGTTGTTGCTGATCCTGCTGCTGTACTACGTCGGCTCCATGCTGCTCAACTCGTTGATGACCCAGTTGGGTTACGGCGTGGTGAATGTCAGCGGGCCGCTGGCGGCCATCGTGGTGCTGGGTCTGGTGCAAGGCGCGTATGCCTCGGAGATTTTCCGCGCGGCGATCCAGGCGATTCCGTTCGGCCAGATCGAAGCGGCGCGGGCGTTCGGCCTGAGCGGCTTCGGTCTGTTCCGGCGCGTCACGTTGCCGATCATGGCGCCGTTCGCGATGGCGGGGATGGCCAACCTGTGGATCAACCTGATCAAGGACAGTGCATTGATCAGCGTGGTCGGCACCAACGAGCTGTTGTACACCGCCAAGCAAGGCGCGGGTTCCACGCGTCATTATCTGTTGTTCTACCTCACGGCCGCGGCGATGTATTACGCGGTGACGTTGGTGTCCAACTACCTGTCGGGACGGCTTGAGCGACGCATTCGTCGCTGGATGCCTTTGGCTGAGTGATTGAAATGATTCCAGCGTGGATAGTTGAATACGCAGCGCTGTTGGGCCGAGGGTTGCAAACCACCGTCACCCTGCTGTTGCTGTCCAGTGTGTTCGGTTTCTTATTGGCCATCCTGGTCGCGCTGGCGCGGATCTCCAGATACAAGGTGATCGCCAAGGCCAGCCTGTTCTACACCAGCGTGTTTCGCGGCACGCCGTTGCTGATCCAGATCTACATTTTCTACTACGGGCTCGGCAGCCTGTTTGCGCAGTTCCCGCTGATTCGCGGCAGCTTCCTTTGGCCTTACCTGCGTGACGGCTACTGGTACATCGTGTTCGCCCTGGTGGTGTCGATGGGCGCCTATGTCGGCGAGGTGATTCGCGGCGGCCTGCTCGCGGTGCCAAGAGGTGAAATGGAAGCCGCTTCGGCCTTCGGCATGACCTCGCGTCAGTCGCTGTTGCGGGTGCGTTTACCTCGGGCGATGCGCTTGTTGTTGCCGACCTTGGCCGGTGAAACCGTGATGTTGCTCAAGTCCACGGCGCTGGCCTCGACCATTGCGGTGATCGATTTGCTGGGCGCCGCCAACGTGGTGCGGGCGCAGACCCTGCAAGTCTATGAACCGCTGCTGCTGGTAGCCGGCGTGTATGTTTGCCTGACTTTCCTGATCGAGGCGTTGTTCGGCTTCGTCGAGCGGCGCGGGACGCCCGTGCGCAGGTCGGTGTAATGAGTTCGCCAAAGATCGTCGACCGCTCGTTGCAGGGCATCGGCCTGTGCACCTTGGGCTACGCGTTCCTGGCGTTGCAGGACGCGGTCATCAAGTGGCTGGTGGCCGACTATTCGGTGGTCACTATTCTGTTCTGGCGCAGCCTGGTGGTGGTCGTGGCTTGTCTGCTCGCGGGGCGTCTGCGGCTGGTTCAGCGGGCCTGGCGTTCGCCGAGCCGGCGCTTGCTGGTGGTGCGCGGTTTGTTGTCGATCGTCGCCTGGCTACTGTACTACACGGCCGCCCGGGACCTGACCCTGGCCGAGATGACCACCCTGTATTTTTCCGCGCCGATCATGGTCACCGTGCTGGCGGCGATGATCCTCAAGGAGCGCGCCAGTGGCTGGCAGTGGTTCAGCCTGATCATCGGTTTTATCGGCGTGATCATCGCCTGCCGCCCGAGCCACATCGCCGATCCGTTGCCGATCATCCTCACGCTGCTGGCGGCGATGTGCTGGGCGTTCACCTACATCCAGTTGCGTCAGGTCGACGACCAGACCTCGGTGCTGGAGCAGATGCTGATCACCAACGTGGTGTTTGTGATTTGCATGACGGTGGCGCTGCCCTGGACCCACACCCCGGCGCCGACCCCGGCCTGGCTGGGCATGCTGGCGGCCGGGCTGGTCGGCGGTATCGGTCAGTTCCTGCTGTTCGCCAGTTTCCAGCGCGCGACCGCGACTTTGCTGGCGCCCTTCGAGTACACCGGGCTGATCTGGGCCTTCGCGCTGTCGAACCTGATCTGGGGCACGTTGATGGACGTGTCACTGATGATCGGTGCCGGGCTGATCGCGGTCAGCGGTACCCTGGCCATGCTCTTCGGGCGCCACGCTTCACAGGACGTCGTCGGTGCTGAATGCTCCGTGACGCAGCCCCTTTATCCAGCAACGACAGATGTGCAGGCCGTTGGCGGGGCTGAAGGTTTCGGGGTTCAGGCACCACTCGATCCAGAGTCCGTCGAGCATCGCCGATAAACCGATGGCCGCCAGGCGCGTGTCGTGGATCACAAAACCTTCGCTGGCCGCCAGATCGTCGAGCAACTGGCGCAGCAGATCGAGGTAGGCGCGGTAACTTTTTTCGTGGGTCTGGCTGACGTGTTCCGAGTGCCGGATCAGGCTCCAGAACACCACCCAGACCCCGAGCAGTTGCGGGTCCATGACCCGTGGCGAAAACGAGCCGACGAGGAAGGTGTCCATTTTTTCGGCCGGTGTATTGGCCTGCTGGACTTCCTGGAGCAGGGCGCTGGTCAGCTCGCTGGCGAGGGTCTGGTAGGTGTCGGCGATCAGCGCATCGATGCTGCCGAAATGGTGATTGAGCAGGCCGACGGACACCCCGGCCTCGGTCGCGATACGGCGCACGGAAATACCCGCGTGGCCGTCGCGGGCCAGGCAACGCAGGGTGGCGGCGATCAGCAGTTCGCGGCGCGCGTCGGCTTCAACGCGACGGAATTTTGGAGAGTCGGTGGTCACAAGCGAATCCTTGGGTGCAGTGCCTGGTTGGCGAGCTTAGTTGAACGTGCGTTCAAGTTCCAGCATCGGCGACGGCAATCCAGGGTTTTTTAACGATCAACAGGGGAGGACAAGCGGATGGCGCAGAATATTTCGTTCAGTGTTCGCAACAACAACGGCGATCCGGCGCGGGTCGGCGTCTGGCGTTTTGAAGGCGATGGCAGTGGGCCGAAGGTGCATTTGCAGGCGGGAGTGCATGCCGATGAAATCGCCGGGATGCTGGTCCTGCACCTGTTGATGCAACGGCTGAAAGTCGCCGAGGCCGAGGGTCGGCTCAAAAGCCATGTGACGGTGGTGCCGCAAGCCAATCCGCTCGGCATCGGGCAGTTTCGCCAGGGGCGAATTCTTGGGCGTTTTCACGACGCCACCGGGCATAACTTCAACCGTTCGTTTGATCTGTCGGCGGCGCTGGAGCGACCTTCGACCAACGTCCAGGAATGGCAAAAAAGCCTGGTGCAACTGGCGGCCACGGCGGACGTGATGCTCGATCTGCACACCGATGACGAAGCCTTGCCGTACCTCTACGTGCACCGCAGTTTCTGGCCCCGAGGCCGTGAACTGGCCGTGGCGATGAAAATGGAGGTGGCGATTATCTGGGATGACGGCGGCGACGGTTCTTTCGAAGAAACGATCATTGCGCCCTGGCTGCGCGATGGCGTCACCGAGCAGAAAATGGCGGCAACCCTGGAGTTGCGCGGGCAGGGTGACGTCAGCGATCACTTCGCCGAACAGGATGCGCAGGGCTTGTACGCCTGGCTGTGCGCTATCGGCGCCATCGATGAGACCGTGCCGACGGCTGATTGGCCCGTCGAGACCATGCAGATGAGCCACATGGAAACCCACCTCGCGCCGCAACCCGGTGTGTTGATTTTCGAAAAGGAACTGGGGGATGTCGTCGAGGCAGGGCAGCGCTTTGCGCGGGTCCTCCAGCGCCCCGGCGACCCTGCTTCCGAAGTGGTGTTGTACGCCGAACAGACCGGGCGAATGGTCACGCGCTACCGGGATCGGCTGGTGTCGCAAGGCATGGTCGTGGCCAAGTTCACTGGCAGCCGGGAATCACGGCATTGGAGCGGCGGCTTGCTGGATCCAAATTGAGGCCCGACCCCGACCTCATCCGAGCGCCGCTCGAAGGCTTTACGGCGGCGCTTTCCGTCAGATGAGGCTGCGGACTGCGGCGTCCACGCCGGGAGCCGGTGATCGAAGCCTTTGCGAACCTGCTCTTCGGCAATTTCGCCGAACACGAACTGCATGGTCTGGGGTTCGGAATGCAGCCTGAGAAACAGCGGCCAGTCGGACTCGACCATGGTCCGGAAATACAGCTGCTCGGTGTGTAACGCCAGCATCCAATGCTCCTTGCGCGATCGAAAAGGGACAGGCTTTTTTACGCGGCGCGACGGCAAAGATCAATGCAAAGGTGAAACAACCGCGCGGTGCATTACCCGGCGTTGAACAGCGCGGTTTGCATCGCCTGTGGCGCTTGTCCGAAGGCCCGCAAAAACGCCTGGCGCATGCGTTCGCGATCACCGAATCCGGTCGTCCTGGCGATGACTTCGATGGGATGGCGGCCGGTCTCCATCATGATTCGCGCCGCTTCCACCCGCAGGCTCTCAATCGCCTTGGCGGGTGTTTTCCCGGTTTCTTCCCTGAATAAACGACTGAACTGGCGAGGGCTGAGCCGCGCCACGGCGGCGAGCGCTTCGACCGACAGATCATCGGTCAGATTCTCCCGTGCGTAAGCCATCGCCAACTGCACGCGATCAGATTTGGGGTCCAGTTCCAGCAGCGCCGACAGTTGGGATTGTTCGCTGCCACGGCGCTGATAGATCACCAGTTTGCGTGAGATCCGCCGGGCCAGGTCGCTGCCCAGATCGTTCTCGACCATGGCCAGCGTCAAGTCCAGCGCGGCGCTCATCCCGGCGCCTGTCCACACCTGGCCGTCCACGACGAACAGCTTGTTTTCCTCAAGGCGAATGTCCGGGTAGCGCTTCTGGAAGGCCGGCGCGTGAAGCCAATGCGTGGTGGCGCGTTTGCCGGCGAGCAAACCGGCTTCAGCCAGTACAAAGATGCCGGTGCACAGCGAGACCACCCGCCGCGATTGCGCGGAGGCCGCTCTGACAAATTCAAGCAGGCTAGCGTCCGGCAACTGGAACTCAAGGTAGCCGCTGACAATCAGCGTGTCATAACCCTCTGCGCGGATCGGCGTGCTGTTCACCGAAAAGCCCTGGGAGGACATGACGGCGCCGCCGGTTTCCGACACGAGATGAAATTCGTAGGCCGGTTCATCGTGCAGCAGGTTTGCACACTCGAATACCGAGCCTACGGACAGGCTCAGCGGTTGAAAATTTGGATAAATCACCAATGCAACGCTGTGCATTCCATCTCTCCAGGGGGCGACAAGTCGGTGATTGTCGGGGTTGGTCCGGCAAACGGCAACTGACATCGTGACAGCCATGTCCGGAATCCTTGCGGATTTGACATTGTGCAACTTTTGCCCGGCTCCTAACATTCAACTCAACGAGCTAGACGACTAGTCTACTCAGACAGTTGGATAGGAAGATGAACGTCAGCAAAAGTGTAAGACAGCATATTCTCGATACTGCACAACTGATTGTAAGTCATAAAGGTTTTACCGCAGTGGGCTTGAATGAAGTACTTCAGGCCGCCGATGTTCCAAAAGGCTCGTTTTATCATTACTTCAGTTCCAAAGATGCATTCGGTGTTGCGCTGCTGGATAACTACTTTGAAAGTTATTTGAACGACGTGCGGCAGATTTTTCAGGAGCCGAAGGCGTCGCAACGCCAGAAGTTAATGCGGTATTGGCAGTGCTGGATCGACAACCAGACGCAGCAGACAGAGGCTGGCAAGTGCCTGGCCGTCAAACTCGGGGCCGAGGTGGCGGATCTTTCCGAACCGATGCGATTGGCCCTGGATCGCGGCACGTCGCAAATCATCAGCGTGCTGGCCGCCGCGCTGGATCGCGGCATTGAAGATGGCTCGTTGACGATTGATGAAGCTCCCGAGCGCATGGCGCTGCGCTTGTACGCGTTGTGGCTGGGGGCAAGTGTCATGGCAAAGATAACCCTTACAACCGTTGCATTCGATGAGGCGATGCTGATGACGCGAACGTTGTTGGGATGCGCTGAAAAAAACTGATAACCACACTCTCCGAGGAAGCACACATGAAAGTATTAATGGTATTGACCTCCCACGACCAACTGGGCAACACCGGCAAGAAAACCGGTTTCTGGCTCGAAGAATTCGCCGCGCCGTACTACGCCTTTACTGACGCGGGTGCTGAAGTGGTGCTGGCGTCGCCAGCTGGCGGGCAGCCACCGCTGGACCCGAAAAGTGATGAGCCCGACTTCCAGACCGAATACACCGCACGCTTCAAGGCCGACCCGGCGGCGCAGCAGGCTTTGGCGTCTACCGTGACCCTGGATTCGGTTTCGCAGGCGGATTTCGACACGGTCTTTTACCCAGGTGGTCACGGCCCGCTGTGGGATCTGGCGGAATCGAGCACATCGATTGCGTTGATCGAAGCCTTTGAGCGCGCCGGCAAACCCATCGGTTTCGTATGCCATGCCCCGGGCGCATTGCTCCACGTCAAGGCTGCCAGCGGTGAGCCGCTGATCAAGAACCGCCGCGTTACCGGTTTCACCAACTCGGAAGAGGCCGGCGTCGGTCTGACCGAAGTGGTGCCGTTTCTCATCGAAGATGAATTCAAGGCACTTGGCGCCCGGTATGAAAAGGGCAGTGACTGGGCATCGTTTATTGTCGAAGACGGTCTGCTGGTCACCGGACAGAATCCGGCAAGTTCCGAGGCAGTTGCAAGAGCACTGCTCAAGTTGCTGGCGTGATCTAACCTGCTAACACTCACTTTTCGAAAGTTTAAAAGTCACGTGCTGACGATTCGTTAGCACGTCGGCCAACTGTTGCCTGAAAAGTTAATATTTTGGAGTTGATATCATGAATAACCTGTCGCGCAGTATTGCGCCGACCAATCTGTTTGAAGGTCCTTATTATCTGAGCATCGCCGGCGAACTTGTCGAGACGAAAGACTCATTCGCAGTAATAAACCCGGCAACAGGACAAGTGCTGGCTAACGCACCAGCGGCAACTTCCGAACAACTTGACCAGGCCGTGACGGCTGCCAAGTCTGCGTTCAAGGGCTGGTCGCTGCTCAGTTACGACGAACGCCAGAGCTACTTGAATGCCTATGCTGACGCACTGGAAGTTCACCGCGATGAACTGGCCCGTTTGCTGACGTTGGAGCAGGGTAAACCGCTCAAAAGCGGAGCCGAGCCGGAAGTCGACCAGTCAATTTCCTGGATTCGCCAGATTGCCGCCCGACGCATTCCAGTCGAAATCCTTGAAGACACCGACAGCCACATTGTCGAACTGCACCACACGCCACTGGGCGTGGTTGGCGCGATCACGCCGTGGAATTTCCCGGTGCTGCTGGCGCTGTGGAAGGTCGCCCCGGCGTTGCTCACCGGCAACACCATGGTGATCAAGCCTTCGCCGTTCACGCCGCTGACCACGCTGCGCTTCGGGCAAATTGCGCAATCGGTATTCCCGCCGGGCGTGTTGTCGATTGTCTCCGGCGGCAATGAGCTCGGGCCGCAAATGACGGCTCACCCGGACATCGCCAAGATCAGCTTCACCGGCTCGACGGAAACCGGCAAGCACGTGATCCGCTCGGCTGCCGGCACCGTCAAGCGCCTGACCCTGGAAATGGGTGGCAACGACGCCGCCATCGTCCTGCCCGATGCCGACTGGAAAGCCGCCATTCCCCAGCTGTTCTGGGGCGCGGTTGGCAACTCGGGCCAATGGTGCGTGGGCATCAAGCGCCTGTACATTCACCGGTCGTTTCACGAAGAATTCGTCGCGGCATTCGTCGAGTACGCCCGCCAGCAGAAGCTCGGCGACGGCCTCGATCCGGACGTGACGATTGGCCCGATGCAAAACAAGATGCAGTTCGACAAGGTCCGCACCTTCCTCGACGACATCAAGGCCAACGGGCAGAAAATCGTGCTGGGCGGCGAGGTGGACGAGGGGCGGCCGGGTTACTTCATTCCCGTCACCGTGGTGGACAACCCGCCGGAGAACTCGAAAATCGTTCAAGAGGAACAGTTCGGCCCGATCGTGCCGATCATCGTGTACGACGAAGTGGACGATGTGATCGAGCGTGCCAACGACAGCCCGTTCGGCTTGGGCGGCTCGGTGTGGGGACGCGATACCCGGTTGGCTGTGGCGGTGGCGAATCGTCTGGAGACCGGCATGGTGTGGGTCAACGAGATGCACACCCAAGGCGTGGACATTCCGTTCGGCGGCCACAAACAATCCGGTGTGGGCACCGAAGGCGGGCATGAAGGTCGGCTGCTGTTCACCAACCCGAAAACGCTGCTGATCAAGAAGTAAATCAGCAGCCGTTCCCGATGGCATAAATGAAAAATCCCGGAGGCATACATGTGTCCGGGATTTTTTCAGGTTCTCGGCCAAAAATAGATGACATTGCTTGAACTCATGGCGCCAGCGGCCGAATCGAGTGAACCCGATCCGGCCGCCGAACTGATCGGCTAAGCCAAATCATCAGCCGCGTGCCGTTCAGGCACCTGGCTCGCCTCATCGCCCCATGTGCGGTTGACTCGCTGGCCACGGATCACCGCCGGGCGATTGGCGATGTCTTCCGCCCAGCGCTGCACATGGGTGTATTCGTGGGCCGACAGAAATTCCGCCGCCGAATACACCTTGTCCCGCACCAATTGGCCGTACCAGGGCCAGACCGCAATATCCGCAATGGTGTAGCTGTCACCCGCCAGATAAGGGCTTTCGGCCAGACGACGATCAAGCACATCCAGCTGACGCTTGGCCTCCATGGTGAAGCGGTTGATCGGGTACTCAAGCTTCTCCGGCGCGTAAGCGTAGAAATGCCCGAAACCGCCGCCCAGGTAAGGCGCCGCGCCCATCTGCCAGAACAGCCAGTTCAAGGTTTCGGTGCGTCCCGCCAGTTCGGTGGGCAGGAAGGCGCCGAACTTTTCCGCGAGGTACAGCAGGATCGAACCGGACTCGAAGACACGGATCGCCGGCTCCACGCTGCGGTCCAGCAAGGCCGGGATTTTCGAGTTGGGATTGATCTCGACAAAGCCGCTGGAGAACTGGTCGCCCTCGTTGATGCGGATCAGCCAGGCGTCGTATTCGGCTGCGCTATGCCCGAGCGCCAGCAGTTCCTCAAGCAGGATGGTGACCTTCACGCCATTGGGTGTGGCCAGGGAATAAAGCTGCAGCGGATGCTTGCCGACGGGGAGTTCTTTTTCGTGGGTCGGCCCGGCGGTCGGGCGGTTGATGCTGGCGAATTGTCCGCCGGACGGGGCGTTGTTTTTCCAGACCTGGGGAGGTATGTAAGACGCTTTGCTCATGAGACGAACCTTATGGGTTGCTGACTGTGATCACGAGAACGAGGATGAACAGTTCTCGTAGCGAACAGGCTTTTTTACTCGGCACGCCTGCAAATTTCAACGCAGCGGTCGAAAGAACCTTGGCTCAGTTCAAGCACTCACAAGGACATGCACTTCAGGAATGAGGGTTGAGATACAACTCGGTCAAATGTGAGGCCAGCTGATGTGGGTCGCAGTAGCGTCTGGAAGGAGAGTGCGGGAAATCCGTTAAACACCAGGGTCAGAGCAAGCGCGCTTCCTTGGTCGGAGAGTCGCCGTTCTGAAGCTATCAACTGGCTCATCCTCCAGCGATTAGCCAGATCTGATACTCCACGATTCCTCACGTCGTCGGGAAGCGACTCTGGTTGCAGTTTGTTGAATTGTTTATGGTCTCTGCTTTCAGCTCGATAGGCACGAGTCCTTAGAGTCTCGGCTTCATCGGATCTGAGTTGTGCATCCAGATCGAGTTGGCAACGAAATTGCTCCCAAGGCGCGAGTTTTAATGTGTCGTTACTCCCGCTTTCCAGGCCTTCAATTCTAAATGTGATATCAAGTTTGGTCGGCACGGATTTTATGGGGTGATCGTGTTCGCTCGTATCGGTTTGTACTGATGGAGTGCTTATATTGGTCAGGATCAACAGGGGAGCGTCTTTTTCACTTAGACGAGCAAAGATGGGCGGCAAGTCAATGTACCCATCCTTGACCGCAAGCGGGAGCGCAAGCACCAGTGGTTTTGGAGCCGGTATCGCTCCTGTCGCAGGTACCCTCCAGATTTTGAGTTGTGGTGGGTCTACCGGCGGCTGATTATTTTGTATTCGCTTAAGATCTGATTCCGTCCAGGCCAACCCGGTAAGCGCTGAACCGTTGACAGGTCCTAAACGAATCAGCGAAAGCGGTTCATCGGTTTCCCGGGCGTCCAACATGAAGCGCTGGATCTCGCCGGATTTGTTGTTACCCAATGCCTGCCTCGCCACGACCAGCCGAGATTCATACTCACTGCCAGAATCATCGGTGGTGAACTCCGGCGTTTCGGATAAACCTGTTTCGACTTTAGCGCCACGGCCCAGCACCCACGCATGTGTTGTCTGCCCCTCATGATTCTTTTCAAGCAATACATCATGCTGCAAAAAGCGATACTTGTTCTGCATGGCAGTCGTGCCATTTAACGGGTAATCGTCCATCCGAAGCTTTGATTGATTGTTCTGGCGAGCATTTGGAGCGTTTGTGCTAATTCCGCTCTCTTCTGGACTTTCGGGTTGGGTGAGCGATACAGCAAGCGGTGTATCATTCACGTTTCGCGTCCGCGAAACGTTCATCAGTTCCTTCTGGACAAGCTTCACCGTCGTTCCAGCGCCCTTTGTATTGAAAGTTCCCCGATGCGTTAGGGATATTAGAAGAGGCTTGCCTTCTACAATGGCAAATTTGTGAATCGATGCGTCCGCCTTACTCGCACAGGGTCCATCAATACCCCCGGAACATGTAGTCAATGCAAGCGTTGGAGGTTGGCCCGGTGCTGGGTCCAATGGGGTCGTATCGAAACCAATGACCATCATGCTCGTGTCACCAAATGAATCCCTGGCTAACGATACGAGTGGTGGGAAGAAGGTCCCTCCGGCAACTCCAGGCATCCCGGTAATTACCGGCGGCGTGACAATTCGTCGTTCTGGAAAGAGAACCGATCGCGCAAGCAACTTTCCTCCTTGAGCGCTCGCATCTGATTGGGACTTCAATATGCGCATTTGCACAGTATTGCGCTTAATGAAGAAAGTCCTGACTCCTAGATCACTTGTCGTGTTTTCCATATCGCTTTGGGGGAGGGCGCGGCCAACGACATAATTATCGGCTCGATTCGGCATAGGATCGTATTCAAAGTAGGTGGAGTGACCTGCAGGTTTGTAAGAACCGGCTCCACCCAGGACCACGCCAAGCAGAACCTTCTTGGCTTCTGTCTCGCACTGATCATAAACATTGCGCTTTTGCAGCTCATTTTCCCGGTCTTCGCCTTGCTTTTTCTTGATCTGACTATCCGATGCCGGTCGATAGATTTGTCGACACAGGCGATAAGCGGACTCTTGCAGCATCGTGTCGCAATCCGCCTGCGTATAGCCGTACGTTGCGTAACCGTGTCGATAGCAAAAGTCGTGCATCACGCAGGACTGACGGAAGCGCAGACCTACTGATGCTCCATCGACCTTGCGCTCAAAAGCCAAGCTCTTGAGAGGTTGCGGAATAGAACAGTTCAATCCCTGTCCGCGTCCGCCAATAATGGCTTCGGTTGCGTTGGATGGGGGGAAAGTGGAAAACGTTGGCGGTGCTTCGGTTTCTTCGGGTTGCGCCAGGTTGGGATAAACCTTGTTTGCAATGCCCCCTGTGATCGGAGCACAACCCAGTACGATCGCTAAAGTTGCGGCTGAGCAGATCAATGCAACCCTGCTGATCCAACTCCATCGTCCTGTCAGTGTTTGTGCTTGTTCATCCTCACGCCTTATTTGTTCGGCCATGTGACTGTCTCCTTGACGATTTTTCCGTTCTTAGTCTCTCAGCGAGTGGATGCAGTTTTTTGGCTGGATTGGAGTCGCTCGTCGACATAAAACAAAATTCGGACCGAGTTCATCAGCGCTTGCCGATACTGATGCTCAAATAACGCGTCTAGCTCGGCGTCACTTTTGCAACCCGCAGTTGTAGAACCGCGTGTGAATGCGCAGTCACCATAATCGCCCCATCCCTTACGTGCGTCAGACGCCTGACGTGCCGGATAGAACCAGTATCTTGCCCAGGAGTTTTGGGGCGTGTCTGATGAGTTGGCTTGACCTATTGCTTTTAAAGTCGCTTGGGCCGCATTTTCGAGGAGGGTAGCTGGATAGCTTTTGTTCGACACAATCTCGGTACTGAGCGTCTGACACTCAGCCGGTGTCAGCCTGAAGGGGGGTAAATCTTTTCTTCGTTCGAAGTTGTCAAACGGGTCGGAACGGTCCAGTAGCGGTAACTTGACGTGGAATACTGGTATGACATGCGCCGGTACACTCATATCCTGGACGTAATGCAATACACGTCCCGCGAGCTCATAGACGTCATCCTGACTTGGCTTTTGGCTCAGCATCAGCTCTTCCAGCGCCCGAGTACGCTTGGCAAAAACCCCATCAAGATTGCGACTCCCGAACCAGCCTGGCCGCAGCTTGTCTTCGCGATTGTAAAAGTGCCAGTTCGTCGCGCGTTCACCGATGGTGAGCAAACTGGTGTCTTCTGATTCTGTGCCCGCAGCCAAAGCCGCACCGGCATCGAAGGGCAGGTTTACACCTGCGCAATCGCGGTAGGCTTGAACAGCTTGAAGGGTGTAGATCGAATGACGTTTGGCGTCGAAAGCGAATGCTGGTTCGATTGCCATGAGCATAAACAGCAACGTTCCAAGTACTTGCAAGGCTCCCCTATCTATCGTTCGGAGGGGTAGAGCGGTGTTGTTCCGGATTTCGATGTCCGAGCTCATGGATTCTTTGCTGTCCAAAACGAATGCTCCTTGTGGCCCACCGTTGAAATTGGCGCTTTTACTTGCAGGTAACGTGACCGCTGGGCAACGCGGTGCTTGCTCCGTCATAGGAAACCAACTGGCCACCTGGCGCTGTCTCAAATGCGACCATTCCATCAATAGGGGCCTGGATGAGGGTCACACTCCTGTAACCGACACTAAGTCCGCCAGTGGATGGTGAAGTGTCCAGGCTCACACCGGCCGTGGTTATCGTCCGCATAATGGAGCAGCGACCTTTCTTCTCCGTGGTCGATAACAATCCCATCCTGTGCGTGGTTCCCTCTGCATCAACATAGGTTATTGCACACCCACTCAACTGAAGTGCCAGGCAAGCCACCAAGGGAAGCCTCAATCCGGGCAGCCGATATGCTGAGAGTTGCTGGCGATTTTGGAGGCGTACTTCTGGGCCATATTCACTGACGCTTTTCCGGTCGCGAATGTATAAACACTGCGGGTCCCACCTATTTCTGTCTTCGGGGCGGTGCTCCCATGGTCGTTATCGACAGTGCTGATCGAGACGGATGCAAAGGTGCTACCGATGGTCTCGTTCTTGATCGGCATGCGGATACCAACGGTTCGCCGATAACCGAACGATATGCCAGGGCCAGTCGCCTCACCCAGACTTACTTCGAGAAGAGACCATGATGTCGACGCCACAAAGATCAGAGGACCCTGTGGCTTGGTAGCTTTTTCTGCTAGTGCTATTAGTTCGGTCACCTTGCTTTTTCCGCTTGCACACACCGCCGCCTCACCGGTGGCGACAGTTTCTGAGAGGACAAGATTCGAAAATGCGAGGTCGACATCTGTGGTGCCGAGGACGTCATAGGCCTGACCATTTGCCTTTGTCGGTGCGATCGTCATCGCGACGTTCTTCACACCGATACCCCCTCCGGCGCCGTCCTGAGATGCATCGATTCCGACGCGGGTATACGTTCCAACAAACAGGGAGTCAGTCGAGCAGCCAGACAGCGAGACAACAGCGACCCATAGTGCGACATTTTTAAGCATCTGGACCATCCATTAGCCAGTGCGCGCAGGCGTTTGAACGGAGTATAGGTCGAGGCAAAATGATTGCAAAATAATTGCATTTTGCTACATCTGATAGTGTCTCAGGAGCATTGTGAAAGAGGTCTCTGAGAAAAGCATTGCAACCAACGTCCGTGCCGACGCTGCTGATTGGATTCCAACGCAGTTGAAAGTCTATGCATCTGACAAGTGCAAAGGTAGCAACTGGTAGGTGGAACGCCAGGGGTGATGATGAGGCCGGTAATGCTCTGCTGGCAATTTCGGGGGCTTGGGCGAAATGCTGCGTTAATTTAGAAGCGAGCGAACGAATCAGCTTTTCACTCGGACAAATATTGCCGGTGGGCGAACCTCTAAGATCAACGCAGCGGTCGAAAGAACGCGCGGATATCCTCGGCCAGCAACTGCGGTTGTTCCATCGCGGCGAAGTGCCCGCCCTTGGGCATGGCGGTCCAGCGCTGCAGGTTGAAACAGCGCTCGACCCAACTGCGCGGCGGCATCGGCAGTTCGGCGGGGAACAGCGCCACGCCGGTGGGCGGTTGCACCCGTTCCCCAGCGGCAAAGGCCAGCGGACGAGCGCGACCTTCGACATACGGTCGCAGCGACGAACCGATGCTGCCGGTGAACCAGTAAACGCTGATATTGGTCAGCAGCGCGTCGAGGGCCACGGCGCGTTGCAGATCGCCGGAGCCATCGGTCCACGCCTGGAATTTTTCGACGATCCATGCCGCCAATCCAGCCGGCGAATCGTTGAGGCCGATGGCCAGGGACTGCGGCTTGGTGCCGTGGACTTTGGCGTAGGCACCCTCGGCGTCGGCAAAGGCTGCACCACGATCGAGAAAGGCTTGTTCTTCGACGCTGATCGGTGGCTGGTCAGGACCCAATGGCGGGCGATAGGAACCGGGCACGTAGTTCAAATGAATCCCGCTGATCTGCTCAGGGAAACGCCGCCCCAGCCAGGTCGAGACGCCAGCGCCCAGATCGCCGCCCTGAGCGCCAAATCGCTCATAACCCAACCCGGCCATCAGCGCCGCCCACAATTCGGCCACTTCATACGGGCCGACGCCTTTATGTTTCGGCGCAGGCGAGAACGCAAAACCCGGCAGAGACGGCACCACCACATGGAAGGCATCCGCCGCGTCGCCGCCATGGCTGGCCGGGTCTGCGAGCAAGGGGATCAGGCGCTGCATCTCCACGAACGAACCCGGCCAGCCGTGGGTCAGGATCAACGGCAGCGGCGCGGGTCCGGTGCCGGGTTGATGAACGAAATGCACCGTTTGTGCGTCGATTTGGGCGAGGCATTGCGGCAATTGATTGAGCTGCGCTTCCTGGGCACGCCAGTCGAAACTTTCGGCCCAGTGCGCAAGCAACGACTGCAAAAAACCCAGCTCCGTGCCCTCGCTCCAACCCTGGCCGTCGATGGCCTCCAGCCAACGGGTGCGCCGCAGACGCTGGTGCAAATCGGCAATGTCAGCGTCGGGGATGGCGATCTTGAACGGCTGGAGCTGCATGGCGTGCGCTTTCCTGGCGGGGGATTAAGGTTGTGCGTACTGCGTAACACTTTTTCTAAGACGGGATCAACACAAAGCCAGGCGCTGGCACGCCAGGCCATAGCTCATACAAAATGTTCGGGTCATCTGTTCCCCCGTTTCTTGGACTCGATGCGATGCCCAGCGCTTTGGCGGCAGCGATACTGAGTTCACCTACCTTTTTGTCGGAGCTGGTATCAGCCACTACACAGTCAACCGATTTGCCCTTATACGTCGCTCTTGCCCGGCAACCAATAACAACGCCTTTAGTCAGTCTCACGATTAGGCCGGGAACAGCGATATAGGGCACGGTTGCGGCATCGACGTAGGCGTCAAGATCAGTCGAAGCCTTTTGGGGATCCTTGTAGGTCGTCTTGCAGCCAACAACGCCGCCTGCATAGATGGTGGGATTACCATGCTTGTCGAGTATCGCGATGCTGTTGTCATCTTCGCTGCTATAGACCTTTCCATGCTTCTCGTACATGCCGCCGTTTTCTAAATAATCGCTACCCGAGTCTCCCAGTTTGTAAGCGGCAAGTTCGCCGTTCTGCCCGTTAGCCCCGTCCGCGTCAATATCGGCGTCAGCGGTAAAATACACTCGCAGATCATCGTCTTCCCAGATTTCACATTCCGGTTCTTCTTTACGGGCCGCTACAGTCGCAATCAATCGCATATCTGCATCCTCCTGATGTTTATCCGAGCTATGGAGCTTAGCTCCATTCAGAAGTTTGCAATCCGAAGACATCACCGGCGTATTTCTCAAAAACGATCCAGCCTGTAAGGCCCGATAGCCGGCAACTCATGGGATGTGCTGGTGGCCCCGGGCGCAGCGATTTGAGCAATCAGCTCAGCCGTCACCGCCGCCTGCGTCAGCCCCAAATGCTGGTGACCAAAGGCGAGCAACACCTTGCCATCGCACACCCGGTCGATGATCGGCAGGGAGTCCGGCAAGGACGGGCGAAAGCCCATCCATGGCGTGGCGGCTTCCGCGCTCAGGTCGCGGCTGAACAAGCCTTGGCTCAGGCGATGCAATTGCCAGGCGCGTTGCATGGTCGGCGGGCTGTCGAGACCGGCGAATTCGACGGTGCCGGCCAATCTCAAGCCCTCGGTCATCGGCGTCATGATGAATTTGCGTTCCAGCGAGGTGACGGCGAACGGCAGGCGATCATGTTCATGGGGCAACATCAGGTGATAACCGCGCTCGGTGTCCAGCGGAACTTTTTTGCCGGTCAGCGCCTTGGTGAGTTTTGCCGAGTGGGCGCCGCAAGCGATCAGGACCCGGCGGGCGGTGAGGCGGCCTTGGTTGGTGATCAGCGAGACACCGTGCTCGTTGAGGTGTCCGCCCTGGACCTGTTGTTTGAGGAATTGCACGCCGTTGGTTTTGGCGGCGTGCACCAGTTCGCCAACCACGCGAAAGGGGTCGAGAAAATGCCCGGTGCTCGGGAAGAACAATCCGCCCTGTATCCGCTCGCTGAGTTGCGGGGCCATGGCGCTTACGGTCTCGGCCTGCCAGTAATCGACGGGCACTTCCTGCTGGCGCATGCGTGCTTGCAGTGCTTCGATTGCCTGACGCGAGTCGGCGCGCTCGAACACCAGCAATGAGCCGTCCTCCCTCATCAAATCCGGACGGGCGATGTCCTCCAGCAACCGACGCCAGGCGCCAAGGCTGCTTTCGTTGAGCGCGCGGATGCCAGCCACGGTGCGCTGGAAGGGCGCCGGGCGCAGGTTCAGCAACAGCCGCGTAAACCAGGGCAGGGCGCGAGGCAGGTATTTCCAGTCCAGGCGCAACGGGCCCATCGGGTCCATCAGCATCGCGGGCAGGCGCTTGAGGATCGACAGGTCCGCGATGGGAAACACCTGCTCGGTGGCCAGGTGCCCGGCATTGCCGAACGAGGCGCCATGACCGGGTTCCTGTTGATCGATGACTACCACCCGCAGCCCCTGGCGTGCCAGGCGCAAGGCGCAGGCGACGCCGATGATGCCGGCGCCGATGACCGCAATGTCGGGATACTCAGCGCCGCGATCAGACATCGTTTTGCTCGGTCGACCAGTGTTCGTACCATTGGCGGAACAGCGCGTATTGGTTCTCGGCGTAACGACGCTGGGCAGCGCTGAGCACATCGGTGTCGTTGAAGTGCAGGGTGTATTCCTTGTCACCATTGAGCACCATCAAGTGCTTGTAATAGAGCACCAGATCGCAGCCTTCATCGAACGACGACAACACCGACAACGCCGATTCCAGCTCCCGGGCCAGGCGACGAGCCTTGGCATCACCGTTGGCTGCTTGCTTGCTCAGGGCCACGAGTTGCAGCACTTCACGCGGCAGGGCGTTGCCGATGCCGGTGATGGCGCCGGTGGCGTTGCAGTTGACGAAACCATGCACCACTTGCGTATCGACACCGACCATCAGGGTGACGTTATCGTCCTGGGAGGTGATGTTTTCAGCGGCGTAGCGCAGGTCTGCGGCACCGCCAAACTCCTTGAAGCCGATCAGGTTCGGGTGTTCGCGGCGCAGTTCGAAGAACAGCTCGGCGCGGGTGGCGAAGCCGTAGTAAGGGCTGTTGTAGATCACCGCCGGCAGCTTCGGCGCGGCATTCAGGATGGCGGCGAAGTGGGCCTTTTGCGCGGTGGCCGAGGCGCCACGAGACAGCACGCGCGGGATTACCATCAAACCGTGGGCGCCGACTTTGGCGGCGTGGGCCGCATGGGAAATCGCCTCGCGACTGTTCACGGCGCCGGTGCCGACGATGGTCGGAACACCCGCTGCCACCAGGCGTGCCACGCCTTCCTGGCGTTCGGCTTCGGTCAGCAGCGGCCAGTCGCCCATGGAGCCGCAGTACACGACTGCACTCATGCCGATATCGATCAGCTCGCGAGCCTTCGCCACCAACTTGTCAAAGTCCGGTTTGCGTTCGGCGGTGCACGGGGTCATCAGGGCAGGGATGCAGCCAGTGAAAATGTTACCGCTCATGGTGATCACTCCAGATTTATTGAGAGGGAAGTGCCGCGTGGTCGCTCAAATGCCCCACGCGAAGGGATCCTGTTCGTCGATCAGCAGTGTGCTGTCGGCGGTCATGAACGCCTGGCCGGTAATGAACGGGCGGACACGCTCGCCTTCCCATTCGTAACTGCCGATGAACTGGCTGTCGGTGATGCTGGCCTGGACCCAAGGCTCACCGGCGGCAAGTTTTCCATCCGCCGCCAGGCACGCGAGTTTGGCGCTGGTGCCGGTGCCGCACGGCGAGCGGTCGTAGGCTTTGCCGGGACACATGACAAAGTTGCGGCTGTCGGCCTGATCGTCGTCGGCGAACAACTCGACATGGTCGATGACTGCGCCGTCTTCGCCATGGATGCCTTGGGCTTCCAGGGCCTTGAGCATCGCCCAGGTGTATTCGGTCAGGGCGTCGACGTTGTCGAGTTGCAGCACTTTTGCGTGATCGGACACCAGGAAGAACCAGTTGCCGCCCCAGGCGATATCGCCGTACACACGGCCATGTCCCGGAACGTCGACCGGCACCTGTTGGCGGTGGCGATAGGCGGGCACATTGCGCAGCGTCACTTTGCCGTCGTCGTGCAACGTGGCGCTGACCGGGCCGACGGGCGTGTCGATCTTGTGCTCGCCGGGCTTGATATACCCCAGGTAATGCAGCGAGTTGACCAGGCCGATGGTGCCGTGACCGCACATGCCGAGGTAGCCGGCGTTGTTGAAGAAGATCACGCCGCAAGTGGCGTCCGGCGACACCGGCTCGCAATACAGCGCGCCGACCAATACATCGTTGCCGCGTGGTTCCAGCAGGCAGGCACGCCGCCAGTGGTCATGCTGGTCGCGCAGGGCATCGCGTTTCTCGACCATGGTCTGGCCGGGCAATTGCGGAAAGCCACTTATCACAAGGCGCGTCGGCTCGCCGCCAGTGTGAGAGTCAATGACATGAACCAGTTTCATAAACCTATCCTTGAGGAGTGCGCAGGCAATGGCCATAGCCTGGACTTGGCGCCACTCTAGCGATTGATCTTTTCAGTGGGTGCGGATGACGAAATCAGCACAATGCAGGAGTGCTCGACACTGCCCCCGCGACGGGGCAATCTCGGGTCGGGTATTGAGAGGGTGAGACGGATGACGCAGAACGCGTTGGCGATGCTGTGCCAGGGGAGCGAGGGGAATCGCCCCGAAACCATCGAAGCATTACTGGCCGGCGTGGCACCGCTGTTGCCGATGCTGGACGTGATTCCGAACGCGACGATTTTTATCAAGGACGTCCAGGCGCGCTACGTCATGGCCAACCGGGCGCTGGTTCAGCGCTGTAACTTGAAACAGCTGCATTCCCTGCTCGGAAAAACCAGCGCCGAGGTTTTTCCAGCACAGTTTGGGCCGGGTTATACCGAGCAGGATCGACGGGTGCTGGAGCAAGGACTGGTGCTGGAAGATCAGCTGGAGCTGCACTTGTACGGCAGCCGCGAGCCCGGTTGGTGCCTGACGCACAAGCGACCGCTGTTCAACCACCACGGTGAAATCATAGGCCTGGCGGGCATCTCGGTGGATTTGCAATCGGCCAGCGACACGCACCCGGCGTACCAGCGTCTGGCGGCCGTGGATGACTACATTCGCACGCATTTCAATCGTCGTGTCACCTTGGCCGAACTGACGCGGATTGCCGGCATTTCCGTGGCGCAACTCGAAAGGTATTGCAAGCGGGTGTTCCACCTGACGCCACGGCAGATGATTCAAAAGGTCCGCCTGGAACACGCGCATCGTCTGCTGCACACCGACATTCCCATCACCGAAGTCGCGTTGCAGTGTGGCTACACCGACCACAGTGCGTTCACCCGCCAGTTCAAGGCGTTGACCGGGTTTACGCCGCGTCAGTATCGGCAGGCCACCGGGGATTAACGTTAGATACGCCTGTTGACGAAACTCACTCCAGAAAACTTCGATCAAACAGGTACAGGCTGGCAGGCTTGAGATTTTCCAGGGTGGCTTGCGGGCGGCCGCCGTCACCGCTCTTTTTGCGCCCGGTTTCCTTTAAGTAGCCAGCCTCGGCCATTTTCAACAAACGCTGACGAATGCTGGTCTTGAGTACGGGGCGCTCGAGCACCAGCGAGAAGATGTTCACCGCTTCCGGCGCGCTGAATTCACTGCCGAGGAACATCAGCGGCAGGCTGCTGTAGAGGGCTTTCGACAGCAGTCGCTCCTGCACGGCGGCCACCAGGCTGTTGTGGTCGAACGGCAGTTTCGTCGAGGCGTCCGCCACATCCTTGAGCGTAAAAAACTTCTGATGCTCTGCGAGCTGTACGTCTTGGCTGACGATGGCGAGATAGAACGTGGATGACGACCAGCAGCGTGGATCGCGGAACGCATCGCCGACGGTGCCGACCTGTTCAATCCACGCCAGCGGCATGCCGACCTTGTTCGACTGGCGCAAACGCTCGACGGCATCGCCCAGTGTCAGGTCTTCGACTCCGCCATTGACCACAATGCCGGGCAGCGCCCAATGGCCGGCGAACGGCTCGGCTTCGCGCCGGTTCAAGAGAATTTCAAGCGCCTGGGTTTGCCGGCAGTAGCGCAAGACGCAGAGGTCGATGGTGTGCAGGTAGGCACTGGTGTGGGCGATGCGGTCTGGCATGTCAGTTTCCGTGAGCAGCGTAGAGGTCGTAGTTTACCGGGTTCATGCCCGGCGCCAGCCATTGACTGGGCAGTGACTCGCCCAAGGCCAGGCGTTCGCGTATTTGCGTGCTGTGGACCTGGATTTTTTCCTCCACGCAGAGGATGGAAAAACGCTCCAGCAATTGCGCGCCGCGATAGAACGTGGGTAACAGCCGTGCCACGTCCTGACCCACCACCAGCGCAATCTGTTTGCCATCCAGGGCCAGGCTGTCAGCGAGGTGGGCGAGCAGGGTGTAGCTGTAGATCGGTCCTTCGACGCTGCGCGCCACCTCTTGCTCGACTCGACTCGCACACAGTTCGGCTTGGCACAGCGGCTGCACATGCTCAACGATCGATTCCAGCCATTCCAGGCGAAGCGCGTAATCGGCCATGCGTTTGCCGTAGGGGTGCCTGAAGCTTGGGGCGACCCATACACGTCGGGCCTGGGTTGATGCCTCGATCATCGCCTGGACATGACCGGCGTGCGGCGGATTGAAGGCGCCGCCATAAAGGGCAATCTCAAACATGGCTGATCTTCCTGTTTGGTACATGACGTGTACCTTATCATCAAAATTTCTTCAGGCGAAACACTGCGCCATTCTTTCTTTTCCTACGCATAAAGATTGTTGGTCGAAATTATTTTCAGAAAGCGGCTTGTCTTGTAAGTACATGACGTGTACCGTTCGATCCATGCAAAGGAGAGACACGACATGAACAGCCTGACCGTGAAAACCGCTTCCTTCGATGTTGATGCACAAAAGAGCTTCACGCCGTTGTGCCCTGATGAACTTCCTGTCACCGGAGGGGACCAGATTGGCGGCGAGCTGAACTTCATGGCGTCCCTTGGTAGCCTGCGTGTCGGCAGCAAGGATGCACATTCACCGCACGCCCCTTGGGTGGTTGCGCAGCACTCGCAAATGCTTCAGCCGACCGGTCTTGAGCACGCCGACGTGACGTGGGTCAGCCATTGTGTTCCCGGCACTGAAGGCTTTGGTTTGCTGGACGAGTTGCCGAGCCCTTACGACTACGACTACTTCGTGTGGAAGGGCGTCGAGCCGGACCTTCACCCCTACGGCGCCTGTTACCACGACCTGCACGGCAAGTTGTCTACCGGCGTCATCGAATACCTGAGAAGCCGGGATGTGCAGCAGGTCATCGTCGGTGGCCTGGCCCTGGATTTCTGCGTCAAGACCACTGCGCTGCAACTCGCGGCCGCCGGTTTCAAAGTGATCGTGCATCTCCCGGCCTGTCGGGCCATCAACGAGGAGGGCGCCACCCAGGCTATTCAAGACATGCAACAGGCGGGCATCGCGGTTGCCGCGACTCGCGAAGCCACCGCCCAATGGGCAAGCGCATAAGGATATCAACATGGACAGTGCATTCGATTCAGGCAATGGTGTGATCCAGAGTCTTCTGGACACCGATTACTACACCTTCACCATGATGCAGGCAGTCTTGCACCAACACCCGAATGTCGAAGTGGAATACCAGTTCATCGTGCGCTCCAAAGAGCGGCTCGGGCACTTGATCCCGCAGATTCGCGAAGAGCTGGAGAAGCTCGCCGGACTGCAATTGCGCGAAGGTGAACAGCGGTTCCTGTTCAACAAGCGTTTCCGCGAGTACCTGACACCGGACTTCGAACAGTTTCTGGGGCTGTTCCGCTTCAATCTGCGCTACATCCATGTCTCGGAAATCGACGGTCAACTGAACATCCGCGTTCGCGGCCCGATGCTGCATTGCATCATGTTCGAGCAGCCGGTGCTGGCGATGGTCAGCGAGTTGCGCAACCGCGAGAAGTACCCCGAAGTCGAACTGGCCGACGTCACTCGCCAGCTGTACCAGAAGTTCGAATGGCTGGAGAAAAACGCCAGTCGTGAAGAACTCGCCGAGTTGCGTGTCTCGGACTTCTCGACCCGCCGGCGCCTGTCTTTCCGGGCCCAGCGCGAAGTGGTGAACGTGATGCGCAGTGATTTCCCCGGTGTGTTTGTCGGCACCAGCAATGCTCACCTGGCGTATGAGTTCGACTTGCCACTGATCGGCACCATGGCCCACCAATGGCTGATGGTGCACCAGCAACTCGGGCGGTTGCGCGAGAGCCAGAACGCCGCCTTGGAAAACTGGGTGCACGAGTACCGTGGCCGGCTCGGTATCGCACTGACCGATTGCATCAGCACCGATTTCTTTCTCAAGGATTTCGACCTGTACTTCGCCAAGCTCTACGACGGTCTGCGCCAGGACTCCGGTGACCCGATTGTCTGGGCCGACAAGGTACTGGCGCGTTACAAGGAACTGGGCATCGACCCGCGTACCAAGGACTTGATGTTCTCCGACGGCCTGAACTTCGAAAAATGCCTGCCGATCCTGCGCCACGTTCGCGGCAAGGCCAAATTCGGGTTCGGCATGGGCACCAGCCTGGCGTGCGATGTCGAAGGTGTCGAACCGCTGAGCATCGTGATGAAACTGGTACGGGTTCACGGTGAGCCGGTGGTGAAGTTCTCCGACGACCCGATCAAAAACGTCTGCGAAGACGCCTCGTTCCTGCGCTACGCGGCCCAGGTGTTCAACGTCACGATGATTAATCCACAATTGGGAGCCTGATATGACTACGCAACGGCAAGACATCATCGCTCGGGAATTAGGCATCAACCGTCAACTTGCATTGGGTGGCGAGGCCGCGGAAATCACCCGACGTATCGACTTTATCAAACAGGTGTTGCGCGACTCCGGATGCAAAGCGCTGGTACTTGGTATCAGCGGCGGCGTCGACTCGCTCACGGCTGGGCGCCTGTGCCAGTTGGCCGTGGAGCAACTGCGCGACGACGACTATGACGCGCGCTTTATCGCTGTGCGCCTGCCTTACAAGACTCAGGCTGACGAGCGCGACGCCCAGGCTTCCCTGGATTTCATCCGGCCGGACTTGATCACCACCAGCAATATCGCCGCGTGCGTTGACGGACTGATGGCGAGCATCGCCATCGGCGGCTTGCAGCCCAGCGCCGAACTCGTCGATTTTGCCAAAGGCAACGTCAAGGCCCGGGCCCGGATGCTGGCGCAATACGCCATTGCCAACTTCAGCAACGGCCTCGTGGTCGGCACCGATCACGGCGCGGAAGCGTTGATGGGGTTCTTTACCAAATTCGGCGACGGAGCCTGCGACCTGGCGCCGCTGTCGGGCCTGACCAAGACCCAAGTGCGGCTGCTGGCCGATGGCCTGGGCGCGCCGGCTTACCTGGTGCGCAAGGCACCGACGGCGGACCTCGAAGACCTGGCGCCGGGCAAACTGGATGAAGCCGCGTACGGCTGCACTTACGAGGAGATCGATGCCTACCTGATGGGCGAAACGGTATCGCCGCAGGCACGGCAGATCATTGAGGGCGCTTACCTGAAAACAGCGCATAAGCGCGCACTGCCTCGCGCCCCTGTTACCGGCAATCCAACGGTAACCGGCATGTCTTGAACCGTCTCCTATACTGTCTCGCGTCGACAGGTTCAACGCAGTTCCTGAACGCCGTTGAACTTCCCTCTGAACCCACAGTAAGGAGAACGCACATGGCAATCCGCATAGGCGACGAAGCACCGGACTTTACCGTTGAAAGCACCGAAGGCACCCTGCATTTCCACGAGTGGATCGGCGACAAGTGGGCGATTCTGTTCTCGCACCCCAAGGACTTCACCCCGGTGTGCACCACTGAACTCGGTTACATGGCCGGCCTCAAGCCTGAGTTCGACAAGCGCAATACCAAGGTGGTCGGGCTCAGCGTCGACCCGGTCAGCAATCATGCGAGCTGGGCCAAGGACATCGAAGAAACCCAGGGACATGCGGTCAACTATCCCATGATCGGCGACGAAAACCTGGTGGTGGCCAAGCTCTACGACATGATTCATCCGAACGCCAGCGGCGGTAATCGGACCGCAGTGGACAACGCCACCGTGCGCTCGGTGTTCATCATCGGCCCGGACAAGAAGGTCAAGGCGATGTTGATCTACCCGATGAGCGCCGGGCGCAATTTCGATGAAGTGCTGCGGCTGCTCGACGCCCTGCAATTGAACGCCAAGCACACCGTCGCCACGCCGGTGAACTGGCGTCCGGGCGAAGACGTGATCATCCCGACGTCGGTTTCCGACGAAGACGCGCGCAAGAAATACCCGGACGGCTTCAGGACGGTGAAACCGTATCTGCGCACGGTGGCGCAACCGAAGTAATTCGCCCCAGGCTTTAAAAATGGATCTGTGAAAACAGGTCCATTTTTTTTTGCCTGATCAAGGTTTGCTTGAGTCGAGCACGCTTTGCGAAGCGATATACATCCCATGTGGGAGCGGGCTTGTGTGGCGAGGGGGCTCGTCGGAATGCCGCATCACCCCGTTGGGTCGCGAAGCGGCCCCAAAACCTGCAGCTGTGATATGTCAGGCAAACGGAGTGAATTGTTCACGACTGCTTCGCAGCCGAACGGGGGCAAGCCCCCTCGCCACACAAGCCCGCTCCCACAGGTTTGATGTGTTTATATGCAATAGTTAAATATAGAAAATAGTTATGATCATTGTTTTTCATAATTAGGATAGATCAACAAAGCATTTCACAAGCGTATTCCCAACGCCTAAGGTCGTCCTTCAACGGCCAGCAGAGCTGCCATCTCCGGGGGAATATCCAGATGTCCACTTCACCACGACAACTCAAATTCGGCGCCATTCTCACCGGCGTCGGTACTGCCCAGAACGAATGGCTGCACCCGGAAATACCCGGCGATGCGAGCATCGATATCGACTGGTATCGCCAGCAGGCGCAACAGGCCGAGGCGGCGAAGTTTGACTTGATCTTCATTGTCGACAGCCCGTACATCACGCCGGATTCGGCGCCGCATTATCTGAATCGCCTGGAACCGCTGACATTGCTGTCCGCCGTCGCGGGGGCGACGTCGAAGATCGGGCTTGTTGCCACGCTGACGACGTCCTATACCGAACCGTTCAACGTGGCCCGGCAATTTGCCTCGCTGGACCTGATCAGCGGCGGTCGGGCCGGCTGGAACGTGGTGACCACCGGGCTCGAAGGCGCCGCCGGGAATTTCGGGCGCGAGCAGCACATCGACCATACCGAGCGCTATCGCCGGGCCGGTGAGCATCTGCAAGTGGTGCAAGGGTTGTGGGATTCCTACGAAGACGATGCGTTTGTACGCGACAAGCAGAGCGGGGTGTTTCTCGACCCGCAACGTCAGCACCGTCTCGATCATCAGGGCGAATTCTTTTCCGTGACCGGGCCATTGAACATCGCCCGTTCGCCCCAGGGCCAACCGGTGATTTTCCAGGCCGGGATTTCCGAGTCCGGGCGCAACCTGGCGGCGAACTTTGCCGAGGGGATTTTCGCCGGCGTGGACAATTTCGAGGATGCCCGCGCTTACTATCGGGACATCAAACAGCGCACCGCTGCGGCCGGTCGCAACCCCGATCACGTCACGATTCTGCCGGGCATCGCGCCGATCATTGCCGACACCGACGAGCAGGCCCAAGCCATCGATCGCGAACGCCACGGTGAACTGGACCTGAACAAGGCGCTGGTGCAACTCGGGCGGCCGTTCAACTATCACGACTTCTCCCAATACCCGCTCGACGAACCGTTCCCGGAGCTGGGTGAGCTGGGCAGCAACGGTTATCGCGGTCATGCCGAACACATCAAACAGGTGGCTCGTGAGCAGGGGCTGACCCTGCGTCAGGCAGCCTTGCGCTTTGCCTCTCCGTTTTCGAATTTTGTCGGCTCGCCAAAAACCGTGGCCGACGAGATCGAGCGCTGGTTTGTCGAAGGGGCGGTCGACGGGTTCAACATTCGCGTCGGTGCGCCAGGGGAGTTTGCCCGATTCGCCAACGAAGTCCTGCCGTTGCTGCGTGAGCGCGGCCTGTTCCGCAGCGAGTACAGCCACAGTACGTTGCGTGGGCATCTGGGGTTACCGGTGCCGGTCAATCGCCACAGTGCGGCGCGCGCTGTGCAAGCGGCTACCGTCAGCCAGCCTTTGCATGCGGTAGGTGCATAACGGCGTGATCGCAACTGGCCGATCTATCGGCCACTGGCGGATTTGAACACCCCGCTGAGCACGAAGGCGTAGCGTTCCGGGCGGATATAGAAAGTGGTGCGGTCGCAGCAGCGGCCATCCGCAAACCAAGAGGTGCGTTCCATCACCAACAGCGCGGCGCCGCGTTTGACATGCAGTGCGCCGGCCAGGCTTTTGTCCGCTTCTTGCGCACGGATCGCCAGGTCGGCGCGGGTGACCGGCAGGCCGGTGATCGACTCCAGAATCGAGTAGATCGGTTGATGTTCAACCTCCGTCCAGACCACGCTGGCCAACTCGGCGGGTAGATGGCTGCGGCCCAGGGCGATGGGTTCGTCATCAACGAAATGCAGACGCTCCAGCAGCAGGCAATCGCTCGCTGCTTCAAACAAACCGCGCAAAGCTTCCGGGACGGGCTGCAGCGTATGGCTGATGACCTGCATGCTCGGTTTGAGCCCTTGCAGTAACAAAGCTTCATGAAAACTGCGCAACGCATCCAGGCCGTGCCGAACCTGTTTCGCCGCCACGAACGTGCCTTTGCCTTGCTTGCGCTCCACCACGCCGTCGTCGCTCAGCTTGCCCACCGCAAGGCGCACCGTGACGCGGCTCACTCCAAAGCGTTCGCCCAGTTCGGCTTCCGACGGCAGTTTGCCGGAGGGTTCAAAGTCGCCGCGCTGAATCTCTTCCAGCAAACGATGGGCGATCTGTTCGTAAAGCGAGGTGCTGCTGTCGCGAAGAATGGACGTGGACACGGTCGGCTTCCATGTTCCCTGGAGTGGGGCGGTGCGCCTTCACTTCTAAGGTTATAAAAATAGGTTATTGGGACAACTTGTATTAATACGTATTATGTCAGGCATTCCCATTGTAAACGACCTGACGACACTTGCCATGCCCGAATCCTTGCCTTACGCACCGCCGCAAGCCGACGCCCTCACGGTCGATGACATCAGCTTCAGCTACCCCAACGGGCATCGGGTGTTCAGCGCTTTCAGCCTGAACGCGAAACCCGGTGAATTCGTGGCGATCCTCGGGCCGTCCGGCTGCGGGAAAACCACGCTGCTGAATCTGTTGTCGGGTTTTCAACAACCGCAAAGCGGCCAGATCAGCATCAACCAAACCGCAGTGCGGCCGGAGCGCTCGGAGTTGGGCTATGTGTTCCAGGCGCCGCAGTTGTTTCCATGGTTGAGCGCGCTGGAAAACGTGCGTTTTGGTCTGCGGATGACGGCGCAGCTCAGCGAGGATCAACAGCGTGCGCAGGCATTGCAGTACTTGCGCCTGGTCGGCCTGGAGAGCGCGGCGCAGCGTTTGCCCCATCAGCTTTCGGGCGGTATGCAGCAGCGCGTCTCTCTGGCCAGGACATTGGCATTGGAGCCCAGCGTATTGCTGATGGACGAGCCTTTCGCCGCGCTGGATGCCATCAGCCGCAACAGCATGAATGAAGAGACCCTGCGGATCTGGGCCGAACTGGGCCAGACGGTGCTGTTCATCACCCACGACATCGACGAAGCGGTGTTCCTCGCGGATCGGGTCATCGTGCTCAACATCGCCCCGGGCGGCATCCATAGCGAACTGGATATTCATCTGCCGCGCCCGCGTTCGAACCTGAAAACCCGTCGCCTGCCGGCCTTTCTCGATTACCGCAACGAACTGATGGAGCGCATTTCCCACGTCATGGAAGTGTCCGAGGCCATCGCCAACCCCACCCGTCAACCCGAGTTAACCGCATGATCAAACGTTCGCTGCTTGCTCTTTCCTTGTCTGTTGCCGCATTGGCAAGCAGCACATTCGCCGTGGCCACCGAAGACAAGCCCTTGCGTGTGGGTTACGTCTTCGCCATGGCCAACGCTCCGGCGCTGATCGCCGACAAACAGGGTTATTACCGTGATGAAGGCTTGAATGTCGATCTCAAGGCCTTGGGCGATGGTCCGGTTATCCAGCAGGCACTGGCTGCCAATGAGCTGGACGTGGCCTATGTCGGCACGCCGCCGGTGTACCAATGGTTCTCCCGTGGCCTGCAAAGCCGGATTCTGGCCAAGGTCAATTACGGTCAGGCGGCGGTGATTGTCGACGCAAAAAGTCCGATCAACAGCCTTGAGCAGCTCAAGGGCAAGAAACTCGCCGGGGTCAAGAAGGGCAGTGGCATGGACGTGCTGTTGCGCGGCTATGTGCTGAAAGAAAAGGCCGGGCTCAACCCTGACAAGGACCTGGACATCATCGACATGCCTCCCGGCAACATGAACGCAGCGCTGGAGCGCGGCATTGTCGACGCGGCGTTTTCCTGGGAGCCCTTTGTCAGCCAATCGTTGCTGCGCGGGTCGAGCCGGATTTTGCTCGACGTCAATCAGGCGCTGCCGAATTACCCGTGGTACGTGGTGATCGCGCTACCCAAAACCCTGCAGGAGCGACCGGACGACGTGGTCAAGCTGCTGCGTGCGCACCGCAAGGCCATCGCATTCCTCAATGAACATCCCGAGGAGTCGAACCGCATCATCGCCGAGGCGTTCAAGCTTGAAGCGGTGCAAGGGCCCGACGGCAAGACCATTGCCCCGGAAACCATCGTCGCCCAGGCGCGGACAAGACTGGGCTGGTCGGCTGATTTGCAGGCTGCGGACATCCAGTTCATCCAGCGCCTGATGAATTACTCCCACGACCTGGGCTTTATCGACACCACGCTCAAGACCGAGCAGATCGTGGATACCTCCTACCTGGAAAAAGCCTCGCGCTGAGTCTGAGCCTGTCATGTCCTTGCCAAAACCGAATTGGGGATGGGCTTCGCTGCCATTCTTGCTGTTGATCTGGATCGCCCTGGCGAGTCGTTTTCCCACTTACATCCTGCCGCAGCCCTGGGATGTCGCGCGCGAAGCGCTGCGCTGGCTCAGCGACAGTTCGCTGTGGCAGCACCTGCGGGCGAGCGTGCTGGAAGAGATCGGCGGCTTCTGCGCTGCGGTGGTTGTCGCGATTCTGTTGGGCACGGCCGGTGGCTTGTCTTCGCGCTTTCGCGATTTCATCTCGCCGCTCAACAGCCTGTTCATGGCCATTCCGCCGATCGCCTGGGCGCCGTTGATCATGATCATTTTCGGCCTGGGTTATGTCTCCATCGTGCTGGTGATTTTCATCGCTGCGGTGTTCCCCATGGCGGTGACCATCCAGGAAGGCGTGCAGAGCATTCGCGGCGGCGAAGTCCGCGCGGCGCGCACCTTGGGCGCCAATCCCTGGCAACTGCTGGCCCACGTTTATCTGCCGGCCTCATTGCCCTTCGTGACGGCGGCCTTGCGCATCGGTTTCAGCCAGGGTTGGCGCGCTTTGGTCGCCGCCGAAATGATCGGCGCGTCCCAGGGCATCGGCTGGATGGTCTCCACCGGCGGGCAGATCGGCAACAGCAGCCAGGTGCTGCTGGGCATCGTGTTGATCGGCCTGATTGCCTGGCTGATGGAGAGTTTTGTGTTCCGGCGCATCGAGCGCCACTACCAGAAATGGCGCGTCCAGTAGCAGCTGTCGAGCAACGCGAGGCAGCGTCCGGCGGCGAAGCCGTCGCAAAATCAGTCTATGCGGTGTGTCAGGCAGACCGCGTATGCAGGGTTTACGACGGCTGCGCCGCCGGACGCTGCCTCGCGTTGCTCGACAGCTGCTACGGGGCGTGTTTTGAACCCCTTTCATCCACTGCATGAGGTGTCATGTGAGTAACGTTTTCGATCCCCGCGAAGCCGGGCATTACATCGCCCCCCAAGGTCTCTACGAACGCAACAAGAAACGCCCGTTCCTCGGTCGCATCGACTGTGACCGTGACACGCTGGTTGCCGGGCAATGGGATGAAATCACCCTGGTCTACGAGGTCGGTGGAAGTGGTCTGGCGGACGGCGCCTGGTTGAAATTGGCATTCAAGTTCTACTCCGACTGGGCACTGTTCCAGACCTCGAATCCGGCCGGGCCCAATTACGTCAGCGCCGAGTATCAGGCGGGCGAGTTGGTCCCCGGCCAGAGCCAGGCCACCGTGCAGCACCTGAAAGTACGTTTCGACCAGAAGGGCCACGAACGGCCGTTCCAGAAAGCGATCATCATCGACATCATCGACGGCTATCTGAACCCGGGCGACAAAATCACCATTCGCCTGGGCGACCGTCGTCAGGGCGGTGCGGGGACGCGGGTGCAGAGTTTTGTCGAGAAAGACTTCCGCTTCCGGCTGTTCATCGACCCGTTGGGCAGCTCGAAATTTGCCGAAGTGCCCGGCGATCCGTTGTTGAACATCGTGCCGGGGCCAGCGCAAAGCGTGCAGTTGATTGTGCCGCGACTGGTCAGCGCCGGCGAGGCGTTCGACGTGTTGCTGCGGGTGGACGATGCCTGGGGCAACACCTGCCGCAACTTGCCGCTCAACGGTGTCTTGACCCTGGTTGATCCTGAAGGCGGCGAGCGCCAACAACCGTTCACCCTAGCCAATGAAGGCTGGGCGACGGTGCGGCTCGAAGGTTTTGATCTCGGCGCGGTTGGCGAGTGGCGCTTGTCCGCCGAGGTAGAGACGCCTGGCGTGCGTGGCGCCCAGGCCTCCGTCACCGTCGACCCGGCGGGCGCGGCATTGCGTCCGCTGTACGCCGACCTGCATGTGCACTCCGATGACACCGTGGGCACCAATGACACGCTGTACAACCTCAGTTACGGTCGCGATGTCGCCGGCCTCGATGTGCTCGGCTACACCGCCAACGACTTTAATATCACCGAGCAACGCTGGGATCAGGCGGTGAAGCTGATCCATGAACTCAACGAGCCGGGCCGCTTCGTCTGTTACCCCGGCACCGAGTGGTGCGGCAACTCCTGCGCCGGCGGCGACCGCAACGTGGTGTTCCTGCATGATCGCAAGCCCGAGTTTCCTTTCGACAACCAAGGGCGGCTGGTGCGCTCCTTCGAGTGGAACGAGTTCACCGCCGGCACCATAAAGCCGGGCGCCTGGCCGGTGGACGAGTTGTACGCCGCTTATGCGAAAGACCCGGAAGGTCACCTGATGATGCCCCATGTCGGCGGGCGTCGGTGCAACCTCGACTGGCATCACCCGGAGCTGGAACGCTTGATCGAAGTCGGCTCGGCCTGGGGCCAGTTCCATTGGGTCTACGCCGAAGCCTTGCAGCGTGGCTATCGGGTGGGCGCCGCGGCGAACAGCGATGAACACCAGGGCCGTTGCGGTGGTGGGGTGCCGGCCACGGCGGTGTTCGGTTCTCGCGGCGGGTTGACCGGTGTGGTTGCCGACGGCTTCGACCGCGCCAGTGTCGGCAAGGCGCTGCGTGCCCGGCGCACGTTTGCCACCACCGGCGAGCGTTCGTTTGCCAGCCTGCGTCAGGGCCGGCATTTCATGGGCGAGGTGTTCACGGCAGATTCGAACGCCACGCTGGACTATCGATTACTGGGCGAGGCGGGGTGGGAGCAGGTTGATCTGTTTGATGGCGAGACGCTGATCTGGTCGCGCAACCTGCATCAGGAACTGGGCTTTTCCAACCAACGCATTCGACTGCGCCTGGGCGGCGCGCGGATCAAGGATCGTTATCGCGGGGCTTACTGGACCGGCGAGGTTCGGGTCACCGGGGCGGTGATCAATGGCTTTCGCGCCTTGGGCCTCGATCACCCGGAGCAAACCGTATGGCGCAAGGACGCCACGACCCTGGCCTTTCGCACCGACACCAACGGCGACACCGACAGTATCGAAATCGACCTGTCGCAACTGGCCGGTGCGACGTTGCAGGTTCGCAGCCGCATCGACAACTACATCAAGGTTGGCGACCCGTCCGAACCGCAGCCCTACGTGCATGCGCCGACGGTATTGATGGAACTGTCTGGCGAAGAACTGCTGGCGCAATCCCAGGTGATCGAAGAGTTGCCGGGGGCAGAACTGAAAGTCTCCCTTGAGCGAACCACCGCGGCGCCGCTGCCTCGCGAGTTGCAGGGGCAGATCGACCTGGCGCAACTCAATCTGCAACCGGGTCGTGAGCATCCGTTGTTCATCTGCGCACGTCAGCGGGATCAGTCCAGGGTCTGGACGTCGGCGTTGTTCCTGACCCTGTCCTGACAGCGGAGCCCTGGCTAGAGTGTGCCGTCGGCGGTCACCGGCGGTTCACTGACGGGGCTTTCCGCCAGTTCAAGGGGGATTTCCAGGGTGAACACCGCGCCCAGTTCAGGGCCATCGCTGTAGACGTTAAGGTGCCCGTTCATTTCCACGGCGGCGAGTGCGCAACTGTGCAGGCCAAAACCATGGCCTTCTTTGCGCGTGGTGAAACCGTGATTGAAGATGCGCGACAGGTTCTCGGCGAGAATGCCTTCGCCCTGGTCCTTGACGCTGAAGCGCAGCGTTTTACGGTCGATGACGCAGACACTCAGGGTCATTTCCCGTTGCTGCTCGGTGACCTTGGACATCGCATATTTGGCGTTGCTGATCAGGTTGATCAGGATCAACAGCAACCGGTGCTTGTCGCCAATGATGGTCGGGACCTCGTGGTAGTCCTTGACCACCGTGACATGGTGCCGGCTCAAGGCGCCGGAATTCATCCGCAACGCATCTTCAAACAGATTGATCACGTTCAAGGGCTCGACCACACGCGCAGCGCCTGCGTAGGCCTGCTGGGTGGAAACGATGTCCTTGATGTGGTCGATACTCTTGGTCAGTTGCGACAATTCATCGACGATGCCGGACTGCTCGACCGCGATCGAATCCACCAGTTGATTGAAGTACAAGGGCAACAACTTACCTTTCTCATCGTGGGTGATGAATTGCCCCAAGTCCTCGGCATGCGCATTCATCATGTTTACCGCTTTGCCCAGACCCAGGGTTTTACTGGTCGACAAGCGATGGGCAATCACATCGGCGGAGACGTTAACGCTGTTCAACACATTGCCGACGTTGTGCAACACATTGGTGGCGATTTCCGCCATGCCGGCCATTCGCGCGGCATCCACCAGTTCGCGTTCGGCCTCGATCAATTCCCGTGTGCGTTCTTCGACGCGTTGTTCAAGGCGCTCGTTGGCGGTTTGCAGCTCTTCGTTGATGTTGTTGATCACCGTGTAACTGCGAATCAAACGTCCGGCCAGGTACACCAACAGGATCGCCATGAGGCTGGCGCAGATGGCCAGGTAAATATGGTATTGGCGGTCCTGTGCTTCCGTTCGCCGTTGGGTTTCGTTCAACAGCTCATTGATGCTGTCCAGTTGCTGTGCGACGGGAATCACATTAATCCGGTCGAGCAGGTCGTTAACAATGGGTTGTTCCCGAACGATGGTACTCACATGGGTGACATAGGCGTCGAAGGGGGCTCGGCGCTCGGCAGGGAGTTGGCTCATGTACTGGTTGATAACGCTCAGTTGGTTATCGATGGCCTTTGCGTTGTCGTTGGAGGCATATAACGCGTATTCGAGGGTAGTCAGCGTCAGATTCAGAATATTCCAGGAGTTGGACAGGTATTCCACCTGTTGTTTATCAGTGATTTCTTTCAATAAATCCTGAATCGAGTCTTCTACCTCAGGCAGGGCATCCAGGGCGGTGCGTAGTGCGGTGTTGTGTTGCTTGAACTGATCAACCAATAGCGTCTTGTTATGTACGGCATCCAAATAACCCTGACGTCGATCATTCCATAACGTGGCCAGCGGGCCGGAATTGTTCAGTTTGTCCAATTGGTCCCAGCGGTTACCTGATTCGGCCGGCGCTCCCAACTGCAAACTGCTGTTGATACCGATTTTAGCCCTGAGGATTTTCACCGCCCAATTGGCATCCAGCTGTTTCAGTTGACGAACAAAGTCCCGGGATTCGAAATAAGTGGACGTTTCATAGGAATACGATTTGATCAGCAGGAAGATCAGCGCCGCAAAAATAATCAGCGTTATGGCCGTCAAGCCAGTCCATGTGTAACGGCTGCTGATTTGCATAATGTTTTTCAACTCCCTGAAAACGGTGATACCCACATCATGCAAATGCCAATGTTGTGCAGATTCTAGTCGTACGTGGGGAAACTGCTTGCATCAACAGCGAAAAGCCCCGAAACCTGAAAAAGGTGTCGGGGCTTTCTAGTGCCTGATATCCCATCCTGAGGGCAATCAAGGACCCCCTGTGGAAAGTTCCATGTTGCAGGGGAACCCTACAGCCTCAAATTCGGTGGGTATTCGTGCTCGGCGGGTGAGCTTTTTTGCAGGTTAGTCAATGATAATCAGGCAGCCAGTTGTTGCTGCAGTTGCAGATTCCCATCAACATCCTTGACCAAACCACTGGCCAAAAACAGCGGTTGCAAGCGCTTGTGCAATTGAGGTTCGGCAAACTCCTTGACGGTCGCCAATACCAGGTTCCCGTACATCTCCAGCTCCGCTTTGGTATACGACAGCCAGGCCTTCTTCAGTACCATCAGCACATCGCTACCGGCGGTGGACGCGAAGCGGCGGTGCACCACCTGGCCTTCCAGATTGAAGGTGTGCTGGTACTCATAACCGGTCTCGTCGCCCTGGCTTTCGACACACCGAATGCAGGTGCACTTGCCGTCGCCGAACGCCACGCGCAGATAGCTGTTGAAGTCCACGACGGGCTTGAGCCCCAGGCGCTTATCATCGACTGCGAACAAATCCCCGGTCATTTTTTCTTCAGTACTCAACGTCAAATTCCCCTCAGTCATACGGCGTATTTTCACAGCGCTGCACAATACCAGCCGGATCGGCCTTGCGGTTACTTTCCAGGCCGGTGGACACGCAAACGCCACTCAATGAGTGGCGTTTTTTTTGTCCCGGATTAAGGGTCAACTCAACCAATTACCGCCATCCACGTTGTACGTCTGGGCCACGATGTAGTCGCTTTCTGTCGATGCCAGGAAGATCGCCATGCCGACCAGGTCTTGTGCAGTCGCCATACGTCCGAACGGCACTTCTTCGCCCACCAGTTTTTTCTTTTCCCCGAGCGGGCGGTTTTCATACTTGGCGAACAACGCATCAACACCGTCCCAGTGCTCACCGTCCACCACACCCGGAGCGATGGCGTTCACATTGATGCCGTGCTTGATGAGGTTCAGACCCGCCGATTGCGTGAGGCTGATCACCGCAGCCTTGGTTGCGCAATACACCGCCACCAACGCTTCGCCCCGGCGCCCGGCCTGGCTGGCCATGTTGATGATCTTGCCGCCATGGCCCTGGCTGATCATCTGCCGGGCGGCGGCCTGCAAGGTAAACAGCGTGCCGGCCACGTTGATCGAGAACAGTCGGTCGTAGCTCTCTCGGGAAATGTCGGTGATTGGCGCTAGGTCAAACAACGCCGCGTTGTTGATCAGGATATCGAGCTTGCCGGTTTTCGCGACAACGGCTGCGAGTGCGCCGTCGATTGAGGATTGGTTAGTCACGTCCATCTCCACCGCATAGGCATTCGGCCCCAACTCGGCCGCCGTGGCTTGTGCCTGTTGCAGGTTGATGTCGGCGATCGCGACGGTCGCGCCTTCGTTGATATAGGCGTGGGCAAATACCCGGCCGATACCTCGGGCTGAGCCGGTGATGAGGGTGCTTTTTCCTTCCAGGCGTTTCATGTTCTTCTCCGGTTGTTGGAGTGATAGGCAGGTATGCGGATCCAGTGTGGGAGCGAGCCTGCTCGCGAAGGCGGTGTGTCATTCACATCAATGCTGACTGACAGGGACTCTTCGCGAGCAGGCTCACTCCCACAGGGGGTAGGGCCGTGGTTATTTGGGATAGCCCGCGCGCTTCATTTCGCGTTCGGTGGACTGTTGCGCACTGGCCAGGGCCTGTTCGACCGACATCTGCCCGGTGAGGGCGGCGGACAGCTGTTTGCCGACCGATGTGCCGATGGCCTGGAACTCGGGAATGGTCACGTACTGGATACCCACGTAGGGCACCGGCTGCATGGACGGGTGCGCCGGGTCGGCGTTCTGCATCATCTGCAAGGTGACCTTGGCAAACGGCGCGGCCTGCAAGTAGGCGTCGCTGTAGGTGGACATCCGCGTGCCCGGCGGCACGTTGGTGATGCCGTCCTTTTGCGCGACGAGCTGGATGTATTCCTTGGACGTGGCCCAGGTCACAAAGGCTTTGGCTGCGTCTTTGTGCTGGGAGCTGGTCGGAATCGCCAGCGACCAGGCGTAGAGCCACGACGAGCCCTTGTCCGTGACCTGCGTCGGCGCCGCAACGAAGCCGACCTTGTCGGCGACATTGCTCTGGGTCTTGTCGGTGATGAAGGAACCGGCGACGCTGGCATCGACCCAGATCGCGCACTTGCCGCTGTTGAACAGGGCCAGGGTTTCGTTGAAACCGTTGCTCGACACGCCGGGCGGGCCGTAGCGCTTCAGCGTATCGACGTAGAAGTTGGCGGCGGCGGTCCATTCCGGACCGGTAAGCTGTGGCTGCCATTTCTCGTCGAACCAGCGCGCGCCAAAGGCGTTGGCCATGGTCGACAGCAACGCGATGTTTTCTCCCCAACCGGCCTTGCCCCGCAGGCACATACCGTATAGCTCTTTGTCCGGGTGGTGCAGCTTGCCGGCGAACTCGCCGAGCTGGGTCCAGGTCGGGTGCTCGGGCATGCTCAGCCCGGCGTCCTTGAACAGGTCGGTTCGGTAATAAGTGACGGTGCTTTCGCCATAGAACGGCAGGGCGTAGAGCGTGTCTTTGATTGAAAGTCCCTGGCGAACCGAAGGAAAGATGTCCGCGACGTCATAGTCGGCGGGCAAATCCTTCATCGGTTCCAGCCAGCGTTTGGCCGCCCACAATGGCGTTTCGTAGGTGCCGATGGTCAGCACGTCGAACTGGCCACCTTGCGTGGCGATGTCGGTGGTCAGGCGCTGGCGCAGGACATTCTCTTCCAGCACCACCCAATTGAGCTTGATGTCTGGGTGCGCAGCTTCGAAGGTTTTCGAGAGCTTTTGCATGCGGATCATGTCGCTGTTGTTCACCGTGGCGATGGTCACGGTGTCGGCCGCGTGGCCGAGCAGGGCGAAGGAAATACCGGCGGACAGAAAAAGTGCGTTGGGCAATAGCTTCATCGTGTTCTCCGCTCTGCGGCCTGGGCAGCAGAAACTTTTATTGTTGTAATCCGGGATGGCGAATCGATTACAACAGTTGCCCAAGGGCCTCACAAATGAATGGCATACGCCGCACTGATACTTTTTTAACCGGCCCCGCGCCCGGCAAAAAAGTATCAGTCGTCGCCCGACATTGCGCTAGGCAACCCCTACGCCTTAGTGTGAATCTTGCTTGACCTACAAAAATAATAAGGACTCGACAGTGATGAGCCATTACGCCACCGCGGAAAAGCAGCCCGCGCTCGAAGTCATCCTCAACGAGCCACAACACAGTTTTCGTTGGTATCAGCATGACTATCCCTTCGACCTGGCGCGCTGGAATCATCATCCCGAATTCGAAATCCACCTGATCCGCGAGGGCAGCGGTCGGCTATTGGCGGGGGATTACATCGGCCTGTTCGAGGCTGGCCACGTGGCGCTGATCGGCCCCGGCCTGCCGCACGACTGGATCAGCGATCTGGGCAAAGGCGAGGTGATTGCCGGCCGGGACGTGGTGTTGCAGTTCGACGGCCAGGCGCTGATGCAACTGCGCAACCTGGTGCCCGAACTCAATGAGCTGCAAAGCCTGTTTCGACAAGCCGCCCAAGGCATCGAGTTCATCGGTACGACGCGCAAGAAAGCCGCCGAGTTGCTGGAACAGATCGGCCAGAGCCAGGGTTTCGAGCGGTTGTGCCTGTTCCTGTCGCTGCTGCAACTGCTGGCCTCGGCGCCGGAAAGCCAAAGAAAAACCCTCGCCAGCCTGCAATACGCACCGATGCTCGACGCCTTGACGGCCCAGCGCATGAGCATCGTCTTCGACTACATCCTCAACGACCTCGCCGAGGAACTGCGCCTGTCCGTCATCGCCCAACGCCTGGAGATGAGCGAGCCGGCGTTCTCCAAGTTCTTCAAACGCGCCACCGGCCACACCTTCGTCGACCTGACCCGCAAGCTGCGAGTGCAGCGGGCCTGCCGTTTACTGGCGCAAAGCAGCCTGAGCGTGGCAAACATCTGCTTCGAAGTCGGCTACGCCAACCTGTCGAATTTCAACCGACACTTCCGGCATGAAATGCACGAGACCCCGAGCGAGTATCGGCAGCGCTTGCAGGCTGGCTGAAAAATTACATCGTGCTGTTCCACAGATCCGTCACCAGCATGCAGCCCGGCGCATGGGTGATGCACAGCGGTGGACGCGAGGCCTGCACCACCGATTGCGGCGTCACGCCACAGGCCCAGAACACCGGGATTTCATCGGCTGCGATCGGCACCGCATCGCCGTAATCCGGCGCGTCCAGCGAGCGGATGCCGATTAGCGACGGATCGCCAATATGCACCGGAGCGCCATGAACGTTGGGCATGCGCGCGGTGATCTGGATCGCCTGGATCGCGGCGGCGGCTTTCATCGGGCGCATGCTCACCACCAGTTTGCCGCCCAGGCGCGCAGTGGGGCGGGTGTCGATGTTGGTCTGGTACATGGCGACATTGCGCCCCAGATCGATGTGCTTGAGGGCGATGCCGGCGTCCAGCAGCGGTTGTTCGAAGGAAAACGAACAGCCGATGGCGAAAGCCACGAGGTCGTCTTGCCACAGGGACTCGATGTCCAGCGGCTCCTCGCACAACTCGCCGTGGCGATAGACCCGGTAGCGCGGCACGTCGTGGCGAATGTCGATGGCGGTGCCTAGATTGCGGAAGAACGGATCCCCGGGTTCGGTCACGTCCAGCAGCGGGCAGGCCTGGCGATTCAAGGTGCAGTAGCGCAGGAATTCATTCGCCCAGTCGCTGGGCAGAATCACGATATTGGCTTGCACCCGGCCTTGGCCGAGGCCGCTGGTGTGGCCCTGATAGTGTCCGGCGGCGATGCTTTGGCGCAGGGCCAGCGGGGCGCGCTGTTGTAATTGTTCGAAGGACAGGGCGGGTTGATTCATCACGGTAGCTCCACAGGTTCGTGGGTACTTTTTAGAAAACCGTGGCGATGCCGTCCAACAAGGAATGTTGTTGCCCCCAGACAACTAAAAGTTATTCGAGGGGTTGCCGACTGTTCAGACCCGGTGCCGCGACCATGCGTTGCGGGCCGACATCAATGGCGTATTGGCCGACGACCTGGCGGCTCATGTCGACAATGCTTTCGATCAGCTCCAGGCCGACACCGGCGCGCCACGAAGCCACGACATCCAGTTGCGGCAGGCCGGTGCCGGGCTCCAGCTGAATCAATTCGCCGCTGGCCAGGGGCTTGGCCACCAACGCCGCCGGCAACGCGCCAATTCCGAAACCGTCGCGAATCAGCCGGGTCATGGCCGACACCGAATTCACGCAACTGACCCGCGGCGCGCTGATGCCATGGGCGTGCAGCAGGTTGAGCACGTCCTGATGCGGCCGCGAGTGTTTGACGAACGTGATAATGCGCTCGCTGGCCATTTCGATCAGCGACGCGTAGGGCCGGGCATAAATCGAGTTGCTGGCAGCGATCCAGTGCATGGGGTAGTGCGCCAGTTCGAGGTTGCGCACGCTTTCGTGGCGGATCAGGTCGGTCTGGAACACGATATCCAGATAACCCTTTTGCAGTTGTTCGCAGAGATTGCGCGCGGCGTCGGCGGTGATTTCGATTTCCACGGCGGGAAAGGTCTGCATCAGGGTCGACATCAACGGGCTGAGCCAGGTGTGGATCACCGTGTCCATCACGCCGATGCGCACCAGGCCCTGTTGCGGGCTGGTGTTGTCCAGCGAGTGCTTCAACGCACGCTGAACCTCAAGCATCTGCTCGGCATAGTCGAGCACTTTGAGCCCTTCGGGCGTCAGCGACACCCCGCGCGAGTCCCGCACGAACAGGCGCAAGCCCAACTCGTCTTCCAGCGCAGCGATGCGGCTGGAGATCGCAGCCTGGGTGCTGAACATTTTCTCGGCGGTCAGGCTGAAACTTTGCAGGCGAGCGACCCAGACGAAGGTTTCGAGGAATTTGAGGTTCATGGCGGTTCTCTTGGTGTTTGTGGTTCTTATGCAGAGACTGGTTGCAATTGTTACTCCAGAGTCGGCCTTCGGGCGCATCAAATTTTCTTATGCCTGACCTCGCTTTTTTCCCGTTTGACGCCGCCGCGCCCTGACGCAAAGAATCCGCTCCCGACGCCGCTCATTGCGTCAGCTCCCCCATGACCACTTTATAAAAACAAGATCGGACGCGACCGCCACGCCCCCGAGAGGGCCCGCTCGTGTCTGCAAAAGGAGCACGGCATGCGCCATTTCAATTCCACCCAGCGGCTGTACACCCCGGTCGGCACCTTGCTCGGCTTGAGCCTGATCGGTGCGCCCAGCGCCCAGGCGGATTTTATTGCTGACAGCAAAGGCAGCCTCGAAGCCCGTAACTTCTACTTCAACCGCGATTTTCGCCAGGACGGTTCCCGGGACAAAGCCGAGGAGTGGGCCCAGGGTTTTCTGCTTCGGATGGAGTCCGGCTACACCGCCGGCACCTTGGGTTTTGGCCTGGACGCCCTGGGCATGGCCGGTTTCAAACTGGACTCCGGTGGCGGCACGGCAGGCACCAACCTGTTGCCGCCGGATTTGTCCGGCGGTTCGCAGGATCAATATGGCGAACTGGGCCTGACCGCCAAAGTGCGTTTGTCCAACAGCACGTTGAAACTGGGAACATTGCAGATCAAGGACCCGGTGGTCAGTTCCAACGACACGCGTCTGTTGCCGGGCACGTTCAAGGGTGGATTACTCAGCGTTCAGGAAATCGACCGTTTGAAGCTGACCGCCGGGCAATTCACCCAGATCAACTTTGTCGACTCCACCGACTATCAGGACATTACCGCCAATCGCATCGGCGGCAGCAGCGACAAGTTCCAGTTCGCCGGGGCGGACTACCAGTTCCTGCCCAACCTCACGGCGCAATACCGCTACGGCAAACTGGAAAACATCTACCAGCAGAACTACCTCGGATTCGTTCACGCGCTGGATCTGGGCGCCGGCCAGTCATTGAAAAGCGACGTGCGCTATGCCCGGAGCGCTGAAGACGGCAACTTTCGCAAGATCGATAACCAGGCCTTTGGAGCACTGTTCACTTACAGCCTCGGCGGCCATGCGCTGGGCCTGGGCTACCAGCGCATGAGCGGCGACGATCCGTTTCCATACATCGGCCGTAGCGATCCGTATCTGGTCAACTTCGTGCAGATCGGCGACTTCGCCAACATCGACGAACACTCCTGGCAAGCCCGCTACGACTACAACTTTGCCGCACTCGGCGTGCCGGGATTGACCTTCATGAACCGCTACATCTCCGGCGACAACGTGCAACGCAGTGCACCGGGGGAGGGCAAGGAATGGGAGCGCAACACCGACATCGCCTATGTGGTGCAGGACGGCACGTTGAAAGGGCTGGGGTTTAAATGGCGTAACGCTTCCGTGCGTTCGAATTTTGGCAATGATCTGGATGAGAATAGGCTGATCGTCAGTTACACCGTGGGGCTTTGGTAAGCCCCAGTTAGCCTGAGCAGACACTGATCCTGTGGCGAGGGAGCTTGCTTGTGGCGAGGGGGCTTGCCCCCGTTGGACTGCGCAGCAGTCCCCTTCTTTCAGGGCTGCTTCGCAACCCAGCGGGAGCAAGCTCCCTCGCCACAAAAGCCCATCAGCCTCATTGCCCAGGCACCGCCAACCATTCACCAACCACTTTCTGATAATTCCCGGTGACCTTGCTCAAATGCAGCCACTGATCAACATACTGCTTCCAGGTCACGTCATCGCGCGGCAGCAGATACGCCTTCTCGCCGTACTGGAAATACTGACCCGGATTCACCGCACACAGCCCAGGCTTGAGCTTCTGCTGGTACAGCGCCTCGGACGCATCGGTGATCATCACGTCAGCTTTCTTGTCGAGCAACGCCTGGAACAGCGTCACATTGTCGTGCAGCATCAACTGCGCCTTGGGCAGGAACGCATGCACAAACGCTTCATTGGTGCCGCCCGCCGGTTCAATCAGCCGCACCGAGGGTTGGTTGATCTGCTCGATGGTCTGGTAGCGCGACTGGTCTTCGCAACGCACCAACGGCACCTTGCCATCGACGTCGAGGGTGCTGCTGAAGAAGGCTTTTTTCTGCCGCTCCAGCGTCACCGAAATCCCGCCCATGCCGATGTCGCATTTGCCGGCGAGCAAGTCGGGCATCAGGGTTTTCCAGGTGGTTTGCTCCCATTTCACCTTGACGCCCAGGCTGTCGGCGAGTGAGCGGGCCATCGCGATGTCGATGCCTTCGTACTCGCCGTTTTCATTTTTGTAGGTGTAGGGCTTGTAGTCACCGGTGGTACAGACCGTCAGCACACCTTGCTGGATGACGCTGTCCAGGTGCGAAGGCGTTTCCTGTGCGTGCGCGCCCAAGGGCAGGGCGAGTAATCCGCAGAGGAGCAGGGCGTGTTTTTTATCGTTCATATGCTCGGCGCTCACTTCAAATCCTATGAAAGGTGCGCCGAGTATTGCCGAAAAGTCGCTGCGATTCGACTACTTGACCGCATACACCTTGCGCACATACCGCGTGCTTTTCCACGCGCACGGCGCACCTTGTGGCACGAACACGCTGTCGCCGGTGTTGACTGTCACGCTTGATCCATCGGGTGCGAGCAAGGTCACGCTGCCTTCGATCAAGTGCATCAGCTCATTGAGCTTGTGCGCTCGGCCGTGGCGTTCGTAAGGCGTCGAGTCCCAGACGCCGACGCGCAGATCGGTTACCGCGTCTTCGAAGGCGTTACGCGACCGGCACTGTGGCGTCGGGCCGATCAGTATTTGCGGTTCCGGTGCTGCGGAGGGCGAGAGCATCGCCAGCGGGTCAAGCAAGGTCAGGCCGGGTGTCGGCGCTTCGGTGGCCAAGGCACAAAACGCCCACTGGGTGCCGGGATGCGCGTCGATCCGCAGCGCCGTGCCGCGACCGATCACGGCGCTGCTGCCGATACCCAGTTCCAGCGTCTGCTCCAGGGTTTTCAGCACCACATGGCCTGCGTGGACCACCAGTACTTCAGTGTGCGGGAAGTCCTCGATATCAAACACATCGCCGGTTTCGACGATGCCAGCCGATACGCCATCAGCGCCGGACCAAGCCACCTGGCGAGTGTCCATAAACGGGTCGGCGGCACTCAAGGCCAGTGTTTTGAAAGGCGTGACAATGCGGCTGCCGTCGGCGCGCGCCAACAGCAGAACAGTAGGTTGGGACATGCGGGTGATGCTCCAGACAAATAAAGGTGTGGGTTCGGCCATCAGCCGATGGCTTGGGTAACCAGGGCAAACTGGGTGATGCCGTTGGCGGTGTGCGGTGGTGTGCCACGGGCCATTTGCGCCACGGTGTCGATGTTTTTGAGCCCGACCGTTTCTAGCCAGTCGCTCAAGCCGCAGTCCGCCGGAATGTCGATGCGCACGAAGGTTTCTGGCACTTGCGCAAGCAGCACCGCGATCAGGTGTTGGGCTTGTTCAAGGTTTTCGGCGACCACCGGGCCAACACCGCGACCACGCCCATAAGGGCGCAACATCGCAAAGGCACGCAGCTGGCCGTCGCGCTCGATGCCGACCGCAGACTCGATGACATCGAACAGATCGGTAATTACTGTTCGCCGGTCCAGCCCGGTCCCGGCGTTGGCCAGTTCCAGCACCCGCGCCTGATCAGCGTTACGCAGCGGACGACAGGTTTCACCCTCGGCCAGCGGCTTGAGATCCGGAGCTTGCACCAGGCCCTGATGTTGCTGGATCCGCCCGAACTCGACAAAACCCTGGCTGACGTAAAGCGGTGCACCGGCGAGGGTCGCGTTCAAGATCGGCGTGCGTGATTTACACGCCTCAAGCGCCAATTCCATCAACTTGCGACCGATGCCCTTGCCTTGATAGTCGTCGCTGACGATCACCAGCCCGATGGTGGCGAAATCCCCCTGAGGGCAGGCGAACGCCGTACCGATCAGACGCTCGCCATCGAGCACCACAAAACCGTCGCTGAGGCGCAACACCATCGCCCAATCATCCAGCCGATGCGGCCACTTCAATTGCACGGACAAGGCATGGGCCGAGGGCAGGTCGGCATCGGTCATCGGGCGATAAACATACGGGGCGGACATGGCGAGTCTCCGTTGAACAAGGTACGCGTGCAGCCGGTTTTCCGGCGTGATGGTGCCTGTATCCCATCTGCGCGCAGGCCTGACAAGGGGCCTGCGAACATTCGGCAGATTCCGCGAGGCAGAGGCCACAAGACCACACTTACTACTAAATTGCACCGCAAGGTCGGCAGCAAATGCCAGGGCTTTTTTTCTACGATGGAAGCCTGAGTCAATGACTCGCCGACCCTATCTGGAGTGCTCCATGGTTAGCTTCGATCCTCGTCTGATCACTGTGCGCAGCGCTCACTTTATCGGCGGCCAATACAGCGGTGCTCAACCGGGTCTCGAGGTGGTGCGGGCTTCGGATGGCCTGGTGAATGTCGAACCGGACATCGCCAAACCGCGTGCAAGCTGGAAGCTCGAAGCGGGGACGGTGTCGGTCAACCGTTACGGGCGCAGTAATGATTACTTTCTGCCGACTGGCGGCTACAAACGTTCAGGCATCGGCAAGGACCTGGGGCGCGAAGCGCTCGAAGCCAATTTGCGCTTCAAAAGCGTGCTGATCGATATCCTCCATTAACACCCTTGTAGCAGCTGTCGAGCCCTCATTCGCAGGTGTAGCAGCTGACGAGCCTGCGAGGCTGCGTTCGGCTGCGAAGCAGTCGTAGACACCGTAATTAATCCCCGATCTGACTGAAACACCGCAGCGTCAGATCTTGCGACTGCTTCGCAGCCGAACGCAGCCTCGCAAGCTCGACAGCTGCTACGCAGGTTTGTGGTCATGCTTGAAAATCTCGGCCAAACGGGCGCTTCCTCAGGGAAGCGCCCGTTTTCATTCGGCTCGGCGCAGTTTCTGCGGCCAATCGCGGCACAGCGGGGCTGCATAGGGTTATAAAGGTCCATAAGAGCGCATAAATACAGGGTTTGCCCAAGGCTGGAGCGAGCCGCAAAGTCTGCTGAGGGGGGTGGCTAAAACGGTGGTTTGTATCGGGCAGAGGCTGCTTTTAACGCCATCTGCTGAATTCACGGTGTTGTAATGACGGTGTGCTGCAGCGTTGCATCAGCGCTTCGCAAACGAAGCAAATGCTCGTCGCGCCATGACCTCAACGAACTTCAGGACCGCACTCAATGAGCTTTCTTCGCCCCAAATTCATTACGTTCGACTGCTACGGTACGCTGACCAATTTCCACATGGGCACGATGACTCGCGAGCTTTTCGCCGATCGCGTCAAACCCGAGCAGATGGATCAGTTCGTCAAGGATTTCTCGGCCTATCGCCTGGACCAGGTCATGGGTGACTGGATGCCCTACGACGAAATCCTCAAGACCGCTCTGGCCCGGACCTGCAAGCGTTGGGGTATCGAGTACCGCGATGAAGGCCAGCTGTATTACGACGCCGTACCGACCTGGGGCCCGCACCCGGACGTACCGGCCGGCCTGTCGAAAATCGCTGACAAAATCCCCCTGGTGATTTTCTCCAACGCCAGCGACAGCCAGATCATGTCCAACGTCGACAAGCTCGGCGCGCCGTTCCACAAGGTCTTCACCGCGCAACAGGCCCAGGCCTACAAGCCACGTCTGGCGGCGTTCGAGTACATGCTCGACAACCTCAACTGCGGCCCGGAAGACATCTTGCATGTGTCCTCCAGCTTCCGTTACGACCTGATGCCGGCCCACGACATGAAGATCAAGAACAAGGCCTTCGTCGCCCGTGGTCATGAAGTCCCGGGCAATGCCTTCTACGGCTATCAGCAGATCACCGACATCGGTGGGCTTGCGGCACTGGTTGGTCTCTGAGTCATTAGCGCATAAGGGGTTGGACATGGGCAGTGAATCCTACTGGCTCGACACCGCACCGGCCTTCACCGGTGCCCAGCTCGGCGCGTTGCCGGGACAGGTCGACGTGGCCATCGTCGGTGGCGGTTTCACCGGTCTGGCGGCGGCCCGGGCATTGGCCCTCAAGGGCGCCAGTGTGGTGGTGCTCGAAGCCGGGCGGGTGATCGGCGAAGCCTCGGGGCGCAACGGTGGCCAATGCAACACCGGAGTGGCCCAGGATTATGCCGGGCTCAGTGCCAGCCTCGGCGCCGACAAGGCCCGGGTTTATTACCAGGCCTATGAAAGCGCCGTGCAAAGCGTGGTGTCGCTGGTGGAGCAGGAGCAGATTGCTTGCGACCTGATCCGCAACGGCAAGCTCAAGTTGGCCGCCAAGCCGATGCATTACGAAGGCTTGGCGCGGACCTGTGAACTGATTCGCAAGGAAGTCGATGCCGAGGTCGAGTTGCTGTCCGCCGAACAGACCCGCGCTGAAGTCAATTCGGCGCAGTTCCACGGCGGTTTGCTACAGCGTAACGGCGTGCAGATGCACGTCGGGCGTTTCGGCGTCGGTTTGGCTGAAGCGGCGGCTCGCCACGGCGCGCTGATCCATCAAGGCACCTCGGTGCTGGACTGGAAAGCCCAGGCCGGCGGTTATCAGGTCAACACCAGCAAGGGTTCGCTGCACGCCGGGCAAGTCTTGCTGGCCACCGGCGCCTGCCAGCACGGCGGTCTGGGCTGGTATCGGCGGCGCATCGTGCCGGTGGGCAGTTTTGTGATCGCCACCGAAGTGCTTTCAAAAGAGCTGATCGAGCAACTGCTGCCGGGCCGTCGCGCCTATGTCACCAGCCGCATGATCGGCAATTACTTCCGCCTGACCCCGGACAACCGCTTGCTGTTCGGCGGCCGCGCACGGTTTGCGATGTCCGACAGCGTCAACGACGCCAAGAGCGGCAAGGTGCTGCAAGCGGCGATGGTGCAGATGTTCCCGCAACTGGCCAACGTGAGAATTGATTACTGCTGGGGCGGATTGGTCGACATGACGTCCGATCGCTTGCCTCGGGCCGGCCAGCACGGCGGGGTTTATCACTCCATGGGCTACAGCGGTCACGGGGTGCAGATGTCGGTGCACATGGGCCAGGTCATGGCCGAAGTGATGGCCGGCAAGGTCGAGGCCAACCCCTGGCGCGAACTCGACTGGCCGGCGATCCCCGGACATTTCGGCAAGCCGTGGTTCTTGCCGTTCGTGGGCGCCTATTACCGCTTCCAGGATTATTTGCATTGAGTTGATGTTGTGGCGTCACCGTCGTTTGCGTTTCAACGCTCCGGACAACCCGAGCCTTCTCATTATCGACAGGTACAACTGATATGACTGACAAAAAGATCGACTCCCAACTGATCTCCGGCCAAGAAAGCCTGCGAGTATTTGAAGGCCTGAATCGCGGCATGTCGCGCCGTAACGCCCTGCAAATGCTCGGTGTGGCGGGTGTCGCCGCAGCGGGCGCCGGCAGCCTGTTTGGTGCCGCCGGCAAACTGTTCGCCGAAGAAGCTGCCACCCCCGGCAAAGGCAAGCCAGGCGGGCGGATTCGCGTAGCCGGCATGTCCAGCTCCACCGCCGACACCCTCGACCCGGCCAAAGGCGCGCTGTCCACCGACTACGTGCGCCACTTCATGTTCTACAACGGCCTGACCCGCTTCGACACGCACCTGGTGCCGCAACTGGAACTTGCCGAGCGCATCGACAACACCGACGCCACGCTGTGGACCATCACCCTGCGCAAGGACGTGACCTTCCACAACGGCAAGACCCTGAGCGCCGCCGACGTGGTGTTCTCGCTGTCGCGACACAAGGACCCGCTGACCGGTTCCAAGGTCATGCCACTGATGGAGCAGTTCACCGAAATCAAGGCCACCGGCACCAACGAAGTGCAGATTCGCCTCAGTGCACCGAACGCCGAACTGCCGTCGATCCTCGCCGTGTCGCACCTGCTGATCGTTCCTGAAGGCACTACTGACTTCAACCAGGGCATCGGCACCGGGCCGTTCAAAGTCAAGGAATTCAAACCCGGCGTGCGTTCGATTGCCGCGCGCAACACCGGCTACTGGAAACCCGGCCTGCCATACCTCGACGAGATCGAGTTCATCGCGATTGCCGACGAGCCGTCGCGAGTCAACGCGCTGCTGTCCGGCGACGTGCACATGATCAACGAGGTCAACCCGCGTTCTACCACCCGGATCAAGGCCAGCGCCAAGCACCGGGTCGTCGATGCGCCGTCGGGCAACTACACTGACTTGATCATCCGTCAGGATCAGATGCCCGGCAAAAGCGCTGAATTCACCCAGGCCATGAAGTACCTGCTGGACCGCGAACAGGTGAAATCCGCCGTGTTCCGTGGTTTTGCCGTGGTCGGTAACGACCATCCGATTGCCCCAGGTTCGCGTTACTACAACGCCGACCTGCCGCAAACCGTCTACGACCCGGAAAAAGCCAAGTTTCTGCTGAAGAAAGCTGGCATGGAAAGCATCAGCATGCCGCTGGTCGCGTCACCAGCCGCCACCGGTTCGGTAGACATCGCGGTGCTGTTGCAGCAGTCGGCGAAACAGGCCGGGCTCAAGCTCGACGTCAACCGCTTGCCGAGCGACGGCTACTGGTCCAACCACTGGATGAAGCACCCGCTGAGCTTCGGCAACATCAACCCACGGCCGAACGCCGACGTGATGTTTTCGCAGTTCTTCCAGTCGAAGGCGCCGTGGAACGAGTCCGGCTGGCAGAACGACCAGTTCGACCAGTTGCTGATGCTCGCTCGCGGCGAAACCGACGACGCCAAGCGCAGCAAGATGTACGCGGACATGCAAACCCTGGTGCATGACCACAGCGGTATCGGCGTGCCGGTGTTCATCAGCAACATCGATGGCGTCGACCAGCGCATCAAAGGCTATGGCAGCAATCCGCTGGGTGGCTTCATGGGCTACATGTTCGCCGAGCAGGTCTGGCTGGACGCTTGATGGGTAGTTGGGTTGTACGTCAGGGACAGTGCAGGAGGGTAGGCGATGAATAGCAACACACTGTGGTTGATCGGCCGGCGTCTGGGCGCCGCGATCGTGACTTTGTTGATCGTGTCCATGGTCGTGTTTGCGATCACGGCGGTCCTGCCGGGGGACGCGGCGCAACAATCCCTCGGGCAGTTCGCCACGCCGGAACAGGTGGCGGCACTGCGCCTGAAACTGGGGCTCGACCAGCCCGGTGTGCTGCGTTACCTGCACTGGTTGATGAACCTGCTCAGCGGCGACATGGGCCTGTCGGTGTCCAACGCAATGCCGGTCGGCGAATTGATGGCCGGCCGCGTGCCCAACACCCTGATGCTGGCGGCCGCCACGGCGCTGGTCTCGGTGCCGGTGGCGTTGATCCTCGGCATCGGTTCTGCAATGGGGCGTGGCGGGCGCATCGACAGCTTCCTGAGCTTCTTCACCCTGGCCATGGTCGCCGTCCCGGAGTTTCTGGTGGCGACCCTGGCGGTACTGATTTTCGCGGTAAATCTGGGCTGGTTGTCGGCGTTGTCGTATGCCAGCGACATCACCTCACCGTGGCAATTCATGCGCACCTACGCCTTGCCGGTGATGACCCTGTGCTGCGTGATCGTCGCGCAAATGGCGCGCATGACCCGCGCTGCGGTGATCGATCAACTCGACAGCCCTTACGTAGAAATGGCCCGGCTCAAAGGCGTCAGCCCGATGCGCATTGTGCTGCGCCACGCCTTGCCTAACGCAATCGGGCCGATTGCCAATGCCATCGCCCTGAGCCTCTCGTATCTGCTCGGCGGGGTGGTGATTGTCGAGACGATCTTCAACTACCCCGGCATCGCCAGCCTGATGGTCGATGCCGTGACCAACCGTGACATGGCGCTGGTCCAGGCTTGCACCATGCTGTTTTGTACCGCGTACCTGGGGTTGGTGCTGATTGCCGACCTGTGCGCGATTCTGTCCAATCCGAGGCTGAGAAACCAATGAACAATCTCATTGTGAAATCGACGCCTGCGACCCCCGACCCGTCGGTTGGCAAGGTGTCTCAAGGTCCGGCATGGCTGGGCTTGATTGGCGCTGCAACGTGCCTGATCTGGTTGCTGGTGGCGTTCTTCGGCCCATGGCTGGCGCCGCACCCGGTGGGTGAAGTGGTCTCCGATAATGTCTTCGACAGCATCAGTGCGCTGTACCCGTTCGGCACCGATTACCTGGGCCGCGACATGCTCAGCCGCGTGCTGGTTGGTGCGCGCTTTACCGTGGGCCTGGCGTTGATCGCGGCGGTGTTGGCCAGTGGCCTGGGCACCAGTTGCGCGTTGTTGTCGGTGGTATCGCCGAAGTGGCTGGATGAAGTGATCAGCCGCTTGATGGATGCGTTTATCTCGATCCCGAGCAAGATGCTGGCGCTGATCATGGTCTCGGCCTTCGGCTCCTCTGTGACCTTGCTGATCTGTACCGCCGTCCTGAGTTTCACCCCTGGCGCATTTCGCATCGCCCGCAGCATGGCGGTGAACATCGAAGCTCTGGAATACGTGCAAGTCGCCCGTACCCGTGGCGAGCGCCGGCTGTACATCGCTTGCGTGGAAATCCTGCCGAACATGCTTAACCCGGTGTTGACGGACCTGGGCCTGCGCTTCGGCTTTATCGTGTTGCTGCTCAGCGGCATGAGCTTCCTCGGCCTCGGCGTGCAACCGCCGGATGCCGACCTCGGTTCGCTGGTGCGGGAAAATATTGGCGGCCTCAACCAGGGCGCGCCGGCCATCGTGATTCCGGCGCTGGCCATCGGCACCCTGACCATCGGTGTGAATCTGTTTATCGACAGACTGTCGTCCCGACGTAGTCGCCGCACGGGAGGGCATTGATATGAGCCAATTGATTCGAGTCGAAGACTTGCGCGTGGTCGCCTGTGGCGAGCGCGGTGAAACGGAAATCGTCAAAGGCGTGAGCTTCGCCCTGGAAAAAGGTGAAGTGCTGGCGCTGATCGGTGAGTCCGGCTCCGGCAAGACCACCATCGCCTTGGCACTGTTGGGTTATGCACGACGCGGCTGCCGGTTGTCCGGCGGCGTGGTGCAGGTCGGCGAGCACGACATGCTCGCCCTCAGCGAAAAGGAATTGCAGGGCCTGCGCGGTAACCGGGTGTCGTACATCGCGCAGAGCGCGGCGGCGGCGTTCAACCCGGCGAAAAAACTGATCGACCAAGTGGTGGAGGGCGCGTTGATTCATGGCCTCGGCACTCGTGCAGTGCTTGAAGCCAAAGCCATCCAGTTGTTCCGCGACCTGGCGCTGCCGGACCCGGACCACATTGGCCAGCGCTACCCGCATCAGGTGTCGGGCGGGCAACTGCAACGGGTGATGGCCGCTATGGCGTTGATCAGTGATCCATTGCTGGTGGTGCTCGACGAGCCGACCACCGCCCTCGACGTCACCACGCAGATCGATGTGCTGCGCGCCTTCAAACGGGTGGTCCGTGAGCGTGGGGCCACGGCGGTCTACGTGTCTCACGATTTGGCTGTGGTCGCGCAAATGGCCGATCAAATCGTCGTGCTCAACGGCGGTCAGATCTTCGAACAGAGCGCCACCGCGCCACTGCTCAAAGCCCCAACCCACGAATACACCCGCAGCCTGTTGGCGGCGGCGCGGCCCGATACCACGATCCGTCCACCCTGCGGCGTGGCGGAAGACACGCCGTTGCTGACGATTCAGGGCCTGACCGCCGGTTACGGCAACAAGAACATGCACGGCATGCCGGCGATTCGCGTGCTGGAAGACATCGACCTGACCGTGCGCCGAGGCCAGGCCATCGGCGTGATCGGTGAGTCGGGTTCCGGTAAATCAACCCTTGCGCGAGTGGTCGCGGGCTTGCTGACCCCAGCGCTCGGCGGCTTGACCTTCGACGGCCAACCCTTGGGTGGCTGCCTATCCGAGCGCACCGACGAACAGTTCCGCCGCATCCAGATGGTGTTCCAGAACGCCGACACCGCGCTCAACCCGATGCATAGCGTCAGCACCATTCTGAGCCGGCCGCTGAAGATGTATTTCGGCCTCAAGGGCGCCGCGTTGCGCGAGCGTATCGGTGAACTGCTGGACTTGGTGCGTTTGCCTCGGACCCTGGCGGAACGGCGGCCGAATGAGCTGTCCGGCGGGCAAAAGCAGCGGGTCAACCTGGCCCGTGCCTTGGCGGCCAAACCGGATTTGATCCTCTGCGATGAAGTGACCTCGGCGCTGGATACGGTGGTCGGCGCGGCGATTCTCGAACTGCTGCGCGACCTGCGTCAGGAGTTGGGCGTTTCCTATCTGTTCATCAGTCACGACATCTCCACCGTGCGCGCGCTGTGCGACGACATTGTGGTGATGTACAGCGGCCACAAAATCCAGGCCGGTACCCGTCAGTCGTTTGCCCAGGCACCGTTCCATCCGTACACCGACCTGTTGATCCATTCGGTGCCGGAGCTGCGTCAGGGCTGGCTGGAAAACTGCGGCACCACCTGCGCCGAGCTGCCGCCGATTGGCGCCAGGGCCAACGTGCCGGAGCTGTGCACGTTCCTCAGTCGCTGCCCGGTGCGGGTCGATGGCCTGTGCAATCGCACCGCGCCGAACCGCCGGATCATCGATGGCGGCAGTGAAATCCTCTGTCACCACGACAGCGCCGAGTTGCTGAAAACCCAGCAGGATCTGATCACCATGAGCCACGGAGCCTACGCATGAAGGGACGTTTTGTGAGGCTGGCCGAGCAGGGCCGGCCGACCGTCAAGCTGCAAGTGGACGGCACTGCCATCGAGGCCTTGCAGGGCGATACCCTGATGGTCGCGTTGCTGACCCAGGGCAATGCGTTGCGCCAGTCGGAGTTCGATTCCGGCCGGCGCGCCGGTTTCTGCCTGATGGGCGCTTGCCAGGATTGTTGGGTCTGGACCCGCGGCGGCGAGCGTCTGCGCGCCTGTTCGAATGAAGTCCGCGAAGGGCTGGACATCGTCACCACACAACCGGAGGCGACATGGCCACTGCACGGATAGTCATTGTCGGCGCTGGGCCGGCCGGTATTCGCTGTGCCGAAACCCTGGTGGCGGCGGGGTTCAAACCGATCCTGATCGATGAAAATCGCCGGGATGGCGGGCAGATCTATCGTCGTCAGCCTGAAGGGTTTACCCGTAATTACGCGACGCTGTACGGCACCGAGGCGCGGAAGGCTCGCGACCTGCACGACAGTTTTGATCGTCTGCGTGGCGCTATCGATTACCGCCCCGATACCTTGGTGTGGAACCTGACAGCGGGGCAATTGTGCTGCGTCAGCCAGGGCAAACACTCGACGGTGGATTACGACGCGCTAATCCTCTGCACCGGCGCCACTGACCGCTTGATGCCGATTGAAGGCTGGCAACTGGCGGGCACCTACAGCCTCGGCGGGGCGCAGATTGCGCTCAAGTCCCAGGCAGTTTCCATTGGCCACAGCGTGGTGTTCATGGGCAGCGGGCCGTTGTTGTACCTGGTTGCCAGCCAATACGTGAAGGCGGGCGCGAAGGTCGCGGCGGTGCTCGACACCTCGCCGTTCAGCAAGCGCATTGGTGCCTTGCCCAAATTGCTGGCGCGGCCCGGATTACTGTTCACCGGGATGAAATTGTTGGCGCAGCTGTATCAGGCGAAGATCCCGGTGCATTTGGGGATCAAACCTTTGCAAGTACGGGGCGATGCGGCCAGCGGTGTCAGTGGCGTGCGAGTGCTGACGGCGCGTGGCGAGGACTTGAGCATCGAGTGCGATGCCGTGGCGCTGGGTTATCACTTGCGCCCGGAAACCCAATTGGCGGACCTGGCGGGTTGCCGCATGCGATTCGACGAGGCATCTGGTCAATGGTGGCTGGCCGTGGATGATGAAGGCCGGACTTCGGTGAGCGGCGTGTATGCGGCTGGCGATGGTTCGAAGATTCGCGGCGCGGATGCCGCTGAACACGCTGGACGCCTGGTGGCCATGGCATTACTGGAAGACCAGCAGCAACCGGTAAACGCCGGATTACGCGACGAACAACGCCAAGCGCTGGCGGTGATGGACCAGTTCCGCCTCGGCCTGGCCCAGGCGTTTCCCTGGCCTGCCGAGCAAGCCAAAGCCTTGCCCGACAGCGCCATCGTGTGCCGCTGCGAGATGATCAGCGCCGGTGAACTGCGCCGTACCGTCAGCGAGAAGGGCGCCTGCGAAGTCAATCGGGCCAAGGCTTTCAGCCGGGTCGGCATGGGCCGTTGCCAAGGCCGTTATTGTTCGCAGGCGGGTGCGGAAGTGATCGCCGCAGCGGCGGGCGTCAGCGTGCAGCAGGTGGGTCGCCAACGCGGCCAAGCGCCGGTCAAACCGCTTTCGATGCTCACCGAGGAGGTGTCTCCATGACCGTACAGAAAGCCGATGTGTTGATTGTCGGCGGCGGCCTGATGGGCTCGGCGGCGGCGTTTTTCCTGCGCAAACGCGGCCAGTCGGTGATCCTGCTGGAGCGCGACCAGATCGGTCAGTACGCCAGCGGTGTGAACTTCGGCAACGTGCGGCGCCAGGGACGCTACCTCGGGCAATTGGAATTGGCCAACCGCTCCTGGGCACTGTGGAAACGCTTGCCGGAGCTGATCGACGATGACCTGGAATTCATCGCCAGCGGGCACATGCGCGTGTGTTATCGCGAAGATGAAATTGCCGAGCTGGAGGCGTATGCCGCTGCGCCTGAAGCTGCGCAACTGGACCTGAAGATTTATCGCGGTGCCGAGTTGCATCAGCGCTTTCCATTTCTCGGGACAGACGTGAAGGGCGGCTCCTACGCACCTCACGATGGTCACGCCAACCCGCGCCTCGCGGCCCCGGCGTTTGCCCGTGCAGCACGCCGACTCGGCGCACAGATCGAAGAGCAGACCGAAGTCGCCGAGGTGCAGAAAGTCGGCGGCGAGTTCAGCGTTACCACCACCGACGGCCGTCAGTTCAGCGCCGCACAACTGCTGATCACGGCCGGTGCGTGGGGACAAAAGCTTTCGGATCAGTTCGGCGAACCGGTGCCACTGGACACCCACGGCCCGCAAATGGCCGTGACTGAACCGGTGCCCTACGCCTTGCCGACGGTGATCGGCGTGTACACCAAGATTCCAGAAGAAGTGATCTACTTCCGGCAGATCCCGCGCGGCAACATCGTGATCGGCGGCGGTTATCGCAGCAAACCCGACATGCTCAATCGCCGGGCCTACGTCGAGCCGCGCAGCATCCTCAACCAGATGGATCAAATGCGTCGTCTGCTGCCGGGCGTTGGCAATCTCAACATCATCCGTGTCTGGAGCGGCATCGAAGGTTATCTGCCAGACTCCTTGCCGATCATGGGCCCGAGTGGCACCACCGACGGTTTGTTCTACGCGTTTGGCTTCTGCGGTCACGGCTTCCAGCTCGGCCCCGGTGTCGGCGACGTGATGGCCGAACTGATCAGCACCGGCAGCACCAGCACTTCGATTGAGCCGTTCTCCATTCGCCGGTTCGCCCCTTTAGCCGAGCAACGGAGCAAGGCCTCATGAAACCCCGTGTACTGGATATTCTGAAACGCCTGATGGCCTTCGACACCGTGTCTTCGGAGTCGAACATGGCCCTGATTGACTACGTGGGCGATCTGCTGCTGAGCAAGGGCATCGAGTCGCTGATCGTCAAGGACGAGACCGGCAAGAAGGCCAACCTGTTCGCCAGCACCGGGCCGAAAAACCTGCCGGGGATTCTGTTGTCCGGCCACACCGACGTGGTGCCGGCGGCGGGGCAGGCCTGGACCGTGCCGCCGTTCCAGGCAACGGTGCAGGACGGCAAGATCTACGGGCGCGGCAGTTGCGACATGAAGGGTTTTATTGCCCTGGCCATCGACGCGATGCTCGACGCCGCCGACCATTCGCTGAGCCGGCCGCTGCAACTGGCGCTGTCCCATGACGAAGAAATCGGTTGCGTCGGCGTGCGGCGCTTGCTTGACGTGCTGCACCTGACCCCGGTGCGCCCGTTTTTGTGCCTGATCGGCGAGCCGACCAACATGCAATTCGTGCTCGGGCACAAGGGCAAGGGTTCGTATCGCACCTATTGCCGGGGCCTGGAGGCGCACTCGTCGCTGGCGCCGCGTTCGGTCAATGCGATTCACGTGGCTTGCGATTTCATCGCCGCGTTGCGTCAGAGTCAGCAGCAATTGCAGGAGCAGGGCGCTCAGGATGCTGATTACGACGTGCCTTACAGCACCGTGCATGTCGGGCAGATTGGCGGCGGTCGGGCGCTGAATATCGTACCGAACCTGTGCACCCTGGACTTCGAAGTGCGCAACTTGCCGGCGGATAACCTGGATCAGTTTCTGGAGCAGATGCAGGAGCGCGCTGAGCTGATCGTGCGCGAGGCGCGGTTGTTGTCGAGTGTGGCAGCGATCGAGATCGAAACCCTCAACGTCTATCCCGGCCTCGATACGCACCCGAGCGTCGAAGCCGTACGCTTCCTGAAAAACTTCGCCGCGCCGGATACCGGGACGTCCAAGGTTTCGTTTGGCACTGAGGGTGGGTTGTTCAAGCAACGGCTGGATGTGCCAGTGGTGGTCTGCGGACCGGGCTCGATTGAACAGGCGCACAAGCCGGACGAGTTTATCGAGATCAGCCAGATGGAGGCCGGGGAGCGGTTTCTGGATGGATTGCTCGGTTCCCTGAAGCTGTAATCAGATCCCATGGCAAACAAAGATCATATGTGGGAGCGAGCTTGCTCGCGATGGCGTCCTCTCAGTCGATATTTATGTCGCCTGACACACCGCTATCGCGAGCAAGCTCGCTCCCACAGGGTTCGGTGTTTACCCTGAAAGACCCTATACCCCCTCAGTAGAGCCTGCCGTCCCACCGCCAATTTCAGCATCCGACACTGTCCTCAAATCGCTTTCAGCATCCTCCTCCGCCACACCTCCCTAGACTGGAGCATGTCTCGGATCAGGACTCGACCATGCTCAAGAATCGTTTGAAAGACCCCAGCCTTCTGGCAGAACTCGCGTATGTGGACGGGCAGTGGATCGGCGCCGATAACGCCGCGACCCTGGACGTCATCGACCCCGCCAGCGGCCAGTTACTCGCCCGTGTGCCGGCCATGCAAGGTGCGGAAACCCGGCGTGCCATCGAGGCTGCCGACAAAGCCTGGCCGGCGTGGCGCGCACGTCCGGCCGCCGAGCGTGCGGCGCTGCTGGAGCGCTGGTTTCAGGCCATGGTCGACAACCTCGACGACCTGGCGCTGATCATGACCTGCGAGCAGGGCAAGCCACTAAATGAAGCCAAAGGCGAAATCCGCTACGGCGCCGGTTTCGTCAAATGGTTCGCCGAAGAGGCCCGGCGGGTTTACGGCGAAACCATGCCGGCCCCCAGCGGCGACCGCCGATTGCTCACGCTCAAACAACCGGTGGGAGTCTGCGCCGCCATCACGCCGTGGAATTTCCCCAACGCGATGATCACCCGCAAATGCGCACCGGCATTGGCGGCGGGCTGCCCGATCATCGTCAAACCCTCGGACCTGACACCGCTGTCGGCCCTGGCTTTAGCGGTGTTGGCCGAACGCGTCGGCATCCCCGCCGGGGTTTTCAACGTGTTGACCGGCATGCCCGCCGGCATCGGCGAAGAGCTGACCAGCAACCCGACGGTGCGCAAGATTTCCTTCACTGGATCGACTGCCGTGGGCCGTTTGCTGATGCGCCAGAGCGCCGAACACATCAAACGCTTGAGCCTGGAGCTGGGTGGCAACGCGCCGTTCATTGTGTTCGACGACGCGGACCTGGAGCAGGCCGTCGCCGGGATCATGCTCAGCAAGTTTCGCAACGCCGGGCAAACCTGCGTCTGCGCCAACCGGATTCTGGTGCAGAACGGTATCTACGAACGTTTCGCCCAGCGCTTGGTGGAGGAGGTCGGCAAACTCAAGGTCGGCAACGGTCTCGACGCCAACGTCACCATCGGCCCGCTGATCAACCCGGCTGCGGTGAGCAAAGTCGCCCGGCACATTGACGATGCCTTGAGCCAGGGCGCGACCCTGCTCTGCGGCGGTATTCCCGAAGGCGACAACCAGTTCGTGCAACCCACGGTGCTCGGCGACACCCACGCGGGCATGTTGTTGGCCAACGAAGAAACCTTCGGCCCGGTCGCGCCGCTGATGCGGTTTACCTCTGAGGCCGAAGCCCTCGCGCTGGCCAACGCCACGCCTTACGGCCTGGGCGCCTACTATTTCACCCAGGATCTGCGCCGTTCATGGCGTTTCGGTGAGGCGCTGGAGTTCGGCATGGTCGGTCTGAACACCGGAATCATTTCCATGGAAGTCGCGCCGTTCGGTGGCATCAAGCAATCCGGCCTGGGCCGCGAGGGCAGCAAGTACGGGCTGGACGAATACCTTGAAGTCAAAGCCTTCCACATCGGCGGGCTGTAATTCACAGACACTGGGGGAGGCACGTTGATGAGCAAGACATTCAGAATCGCCGCGATTGCCGGCGATGGGATTGGCAAGGAAGTGCTGCCGGAAGGGTTGCGCGTGCTGGAGCAGGCCGCGAAGAAATGGCAGCTCGATTTGAGCATTGAAGTGCTGGATTGGGCGCATTGCGATTACTACCTGGAGCACGGGCAGATGATGCCCGATAACTGGTTCGAACAGCTCAAGGGGTTCGACGCGATCTACTTCGGTGCCGTCGGTTGGCCGGACAAAGTGCCGGACCACATCTCGTTGTGGGGTTCGCTGCTGAAGTTTCGCCGGGATTTCGACCAGTACGTGAACATCCGCCCGGTGCGGCTGTTCCCCGGCGTACCGTGTCCGTTGGCCGGACGCAAGCCGGGGGACATCGATTTCGTGGTGATCCGTGAGAACACCGAGGGCGAGTATTCCTCGGTCGGCGGCAAGATGTTCGAAGGCACCGAGCATGAATTCGTGCTGCAAGAATCGGTGTTCACCCGGCGTGGCGTGGACCGGATTCTAAAATTCGCCTTCGACCTGGCCCAGACCCGACCGCGCAAACGCCTGACGGCGGCGACCAAGTCCAACGGGATTTCCATCAGCATGCCGTACTGGGACGAACGCACCGCGTTGATGGCGGCGAAGTACCCGGAGATCACCTGGGACAAGCAGCACATCGACATTCTGTGCGCGCGGTTTGTGCTGCAACCGGATCGGTTTGATGTGGTGGTGGCGTCGAATCTGTTTGGCGACATTCTTTCGGATTTGGGGCCGGCGTGTGCCGGGACCATCGGGATTGCGCCGTCGGCGAATCTTGATCCGGAGCGGCGGTTTCCGTCGTTGTTCGAGCCGGTGCATGGTTCGGCGCCGGATATCTATGGGCAGAACATTGCGAATCCGATTGCGATGATCTGGTCTGGGGCGTTGATGCTGGACTTTCTTGGGAATGGCGATGAGCGCTATCGCGCGGCGCATGACGGGATTTTGCAGGCGATCGAACGGGTGATTGCGGACGGCCCGATCACCCCGGATCTGGGCGGGAAGGGCTCGACGCAGGATGTTGGCAAAGCCATCGCCGACATTCTCTAACCTCTCGCCCGCCCCCCTGTAGGAGCGAGGCTTGCCCGCGAAGGCGTCGTACCAGTCAATATTGATGGCGACTGACACACCGCTTTCGCGAGCAAGCTCAGCTCCTACAAGGGATCTGCGCCGCTAAGTAGATTTTTGCCATCACCCATCCCCTGTAGGAGCGAGGCTTGCCCGCGAAGGCGTCGTAACAGTCAATATTCATGTCGACTGACACACCGCTTTCGCGAGCAAGCTCAGTTCCTACAAGGGATTTGCGCCGCGAAGTAGATTTTTGCCATCACCCATACCCTGTAGGAGCGAGGCTTGCCCGCGAAGGCGTCATGCCAGTCAATATTGATGGCGACTGACACATTGTCTTCGCGGGCAAGCCTCGCTCCTACAGGTGTTCGGGGTGTGGTCAGTAACCCTGGCTGCGGTCGATCTGGCCCAGCATCGGCTGGCCTTTTTGATGTCGCCGGATATTCTCCAACAACACCCCAAACGCACTCTCCGGCTGGGTCATCGCGGCAATATGCGGTGTCAGCAGAATCTGCGGATGCGCCCAGAACGGATGATCCGCCGGCGCCGGTTCCTGCTGCAGCACATCCAGCACCGCGCCGCTGAGTCGCCCGCTGTCCAGCGCCTCCAGCAGATCATCCTCCACCAAATGCCCACCACGGCCCATATTGATCAACGCCGCGCCATGGGGCAGTTGCCGGAACAAATCACGATCCAGAATCCCCTGTGTCTGTTCCGTCAGCGGCAACACACACAACAAAATATCGCACTGGCTGAGAAACGCCGGCAATTGCTCGCGACCGGCATAACAATCCACGCCTGCCACCTGATGCGCACTGCGCGCCCACCCCTTCAACGCAAACCCCAACGGTTGCAACGTCGCCAGAATCTGTTGCGCCTGCGCCCCCAGCCCCATCACACCCACCCGACGTTTGCTCGCCGGTTGCAACATGTGCGCCTGCCAACACCGCGCCATCTGTTGCTGCCGATAACGCAGCATGTCCCGGTGCAGGCTCAGCACGGCAAAACTCGCGTATTCGCACATGCCACGGGTGATGCCCGGATCGAGCAACCGCACCACCGGCAAGCTCTCCGGAATACGGCCGAGGTCCAGTTGATCGACCCCGGCAGACAGCGCGAACAGCACTTTCAGGTTCGGCAACAAAGCTTCCAGATCGTCGGGCGCCTGCCACGCCGCCAGGTATTCAATCTGCGACGGGTCGCCAATCTCCGGCCAGGCGCGCCATTCGATGTCCGGGGCGTGTTCGGCGAACAGCGCTTGCCACTGTTCGCCGCGCACGGGGTCAGCTTTATAAAGCAGGGCCATGGGCAATTCCTGAATGGATGAAGGTGCTCTCATCATCGCGCAATGCCAGCGCAGGATCTGTCGAAAGCGCCGGGTTAAACGGCTCCGACCACGTTGTATCGCCCAGGCTGCGGCAGATTCGGCGGGCTGAAGGAATCTGCCGTTTGGCAGGGTGAAAACAGTCGATCCGAATTTCTCAGGGGGCAAGTTCGGCGTAGTTCGTTTCGCCCAGGCCTTAATCTGAACAGCATCGCAACCACCTCCCGGTTGCCGGACTCACGATGGGAAATGCCATGAATAGCAAAGTCGACGAAACCCCTCATTTGCTCCGTCAGCGCGATCAATTCGTGCCGCGTGGCCTGGTCACCGCTCACCCGTTGGTGATCGATCGCGCCCAAGGTGCCGAGTTGTGGGATGTGGACGGCAAGCGCTACCTGGATTTTGTCGGCGGCATCGGCGTGCTGAACATCGGCCACAACCACCCGAAAGTCGTCGCGGCGGTGCAAGCGCAACTGCAAAAAGTCTCCCACGCCTGTTTCCAGGTGGTCGCCTACAAGCCTTATCTGGACCTGGCCCAGCGCCTGTGCGAAATGATCGGCGGTAAAGAAGCCTGTAAAGCAGCGTTCTTCACCTCCGGTGCCGAGGCCGTGGAAAACGCGGTGAAGATCGCTCGCGCGCATACCAATCGCTCGGCGGTGATCGCGTTTCGCGGCGGTTTCCACGGTCGCACCTTGCTCGGCACCACGCTGACCGGCATGAGCCAACCGTACAAACAGAACTTCGGGCCGTTCGCGCCGGAGGTGTTCCATACGCCGTATCCGAATGCCTATCGCGGCGTCACCAGTGACATGGCGCTCAAGGCACTGGACGAATTGCTCGCCACCCAAGTGGCGCCGGAACGGGTCGCCGCGATCATCATTGAACCAGTACAGGGCGACGGTGGTTTCCTCTCGGCGCCGGTAGAGTTCCTTAAAGGCCTGCGTGCGCTGACTGAGAAGCACGGCATCGTGCTGATCCTCGATGAAATCCAGACCGGTTTCGGCCGCACCGGCAAATGGTTCGGCTTCCAGCACGCCGGCATCCAGCCGGACTTGGTGACCGTCGCAAAGAGCCTGGCCGGTGGCTTGCCGCTGTCGGGTGTGGTCGGCAAAGCCGCGATCATGGATGCGCCGCTGCCCGGTGGCCTCGGTGGCACCTACGGCGGCAACGCGCTGTCGTGCGCGGCGGCACTGGCGGTGATCGATGCCTTTGAGGAAGAACAGCTGCTGGCTCGCGGTGAAGCGTTGGGCGAGCGTCTGCGTCAGGGCCTGCTGAAATTACAGAGCAGTCACCCGCAAATCGGTGACGTGCGCGGCGCCGGGTTCATGCTGGCGATTGAGCTGATCAAACCAGATGAGGCTCGCACGCCGGATGCTGATCTAAACCAGCGCGTGATCGATGAAGCGCGCAAGGGCGGTTTGCTGGTGATCAAATGCGGCGTGTACCGCAACGTCCTGCGGTTCCTCGCGCCACTGGTGGCGACCGAAGCCCAGGTCGATGAAGCGCTGCAAATTCTCGAAGGCGCTTTGGCACGCGTCTTGAACTGAGCTCCTGAAGACGTGGGGCGCGGCTGAAAGGCCGCGCCCGTGAGCGTTTATGGAGCATGGATTGATGGAATGCATCATCGGAGGCTTGGCACACCATGGGGCTGACTGAATACCGCGCGCTGCTCATCGATTGCGATGAAGTCCTGGTTGATCGCGACTCGGGGGTCTGGGCGGCGTTGCAACCGCTGCTCGACAGCCGGGGCGGGCACCCGGACAAGGAACAGGTGCTGGCCGAATACAGCGAGGTGGTGCGCGCACTGTATCCGCGCTTCAGTGAGCTAGGCTTCAGTGGACTGCTGTGTTTCGCCCATCGCCAACTGGCCGAGCGCTGGGGCCTGAAAGCCAGTTGGGAGGAGGGCATGAGCTTCGCCCGTTCGGTGGCCGGCTGGTCGCTGTTCGAGGACGCACCGGGGGCGATGCTGTACCTGCGCAAGTTCTACCGCCTGCTGGTGCAGGGTGATCGAGATGCCGAGGATCGCGGGCTGCTCTGTGAGCGGTTGGGGATCATGCCCGATGACTTTATCTCGCTGGCCAGCGACCCGTTGCAGGACGCGCAATGGCTGGAGGCCAACGCGTTCAAGCCCGGCGAGATCCTGCAAGTGACCCGGCCTTCCGCCGGTCGGCAGGCGATCAGCGACGTGTGCCTGATCTGTCGCGGCCGGGTCAAACACCCGACGCCGTGTGCGGCGGATTACTGCATCAACAGCATGGCGGATCTGGTGGCGCAGCATCAGCTGTCTTTACGGCGCTGATTTTGCTAGAAGATTGTCTTACAAACGGCAGTCAAGAGGTACGCAATGGAAGGTTTAGTAAAACTGGACCGAATCGACATCAGCATCCTGGTCGAGCTGCAAAAGGATGGGCGCATGACCAACGTCAGCCTCGCCGATGCCGTGGGTTTATCGGCCAGCCCCTGCCTGCAACGGGTCAAACGGCTGGAATCGGCCGGGTATATCTCCAGCTACAAGGCGCACCTGAACCTGGCGAAAATCACCGAATCGGTGACGGTCTTCACCGAAATCACCCTCAGTGACCACAAGCGCGAAGACTTCGCCAAGTTCGAATCCAACATTCGCCTGGTGGACGAAGTGCTCGAATGCCATTTGATCAGCGGTGGCTACGATTACCTGGTGCGCTTCATGACCCGCAGTATTCAGCACTATCAGGAAGTCATCGAAAGCCTGCTGGACAAGAACATCGGCATCTCCAAGTACTTCAGCTACATCGTCATCAAGTCGCCTGTGCTGAAGGATGGCGTGCCGTTGCGTAAGTTGTTGCGGCACTGACTGACTCGATTTCAATACCAATACAAGTCCCTGTGGGAGCGAGCTTGCTCGCGATGAGGCCGTGTCAGTTGATAAAAATGTCGACTGACTCACCGCCATCGCGAGCAAGCTCGCTCCCACAGTTATTTCGTGGTGCGCAATGCACTGCGTTTGGACATTGCCTCGATTGAATCGCAGAAGCCGCCTCATCCTGGCGCAAGCCGCATAAACCACCGTTTCCCGCCGTAAAAACAGTCTCCGATGACTCCACAGGCACTGATTACAGAACAACGCGCAAAAGTCTTCGCGCTGTAATGCGTTCAGAGAGAGGGGCGCGGTTTGTGATGTCGCTGATTTCGGGAGGATGAAGCGTCGGCACGAATCGCGGAATAACACCAATCGGAGCCAAAAAAATGCGAATGAGCAACGCAAAAGCACTGTTGGGTTACGGCGTCTTGCTGCTGGCTGGCAGCAGTGAGGCGCATCAGATCTGGTACGAACAGCCACCCGGGCAACCGTTGGCGCTGTACTACGGGGAATACGACAAGAACATGCTGGAGGTGACGCCGGGCGGGATGGACCGGTTCCAGCAACTCAAGGGATGGTCGATCAGCAACAATTCGAAACCATTGAATCTGACCTTGCAACGTCAGGCGTTTGCGGTGGCGCATCAGGCCAAGCGCGATGACTCACTTCTGGCCCAAGATCCGCATTATCCGATCTTCGACCTGCACGAAGCCGACAAGACGCTGAAAACCCACTGGACGCCGGCAACCCGCTGGGTCGGCGATTTACGTGCGCGAACCCCGGAGCTGACCCTGGACATCGTGCCCACCGGCATCGCTGACGCAAACAAGGCGCAGTTCCAAGTGTACTATTCGCAAAAACCGCTGGCGGATCAGGACGTTATATTGGAAACCGGCTCTGGCGAGGTCTTCACCCAGCGCACCGATGCGGCGGGCAAGGTCAGCTTCGAGTTGCCCTGGCAGGGCACGTATGTGGTGGCCGTCGAATACAAGGACCACACGCCCGGTGAACGCGTCAGCCCCCAAGGCAAGACCGAGCCATACGACCTGAAGAGCTTCAGCTCCACGCTGTCGTTCTATCGGGCCGAGGGTAAGCCGTCGTTGCCACGGGCACCGTCGCATCTGCCGGCCTCTGAAGTCGCCCGGTTGAAGAAACAGGCCTGATCCATCGCCCCCAAAGGAGTCACCACTATGTCCCAATCTTCAGGATTGGCCGGGCAGGCGGGAAGTATTTCCCCGGCGCTGGCCACCCCCGCTGTAAAAGCCAACACCCGAATGCTGGCGATCGACGCTCTGCGCGGCTTCGTCATGTTGTTGATGCTGATCGACCACGTGCGCGAAACCTTCCTGCTGCACCGTCAGGTCACCGACCCGATCGACGCCTTGAGCGTCACGCCGGACCTGTACTTCACCCGCATGCTCAGCGAAATCTGCGCCCCGGTGTTTATCTTCCTCACCGGTCTGTCAGCCTGGCTCTACAGCCAGAAACACACGGCCAGCGAAACGTCGGTGTTCCTGCTCAAGCGCGGGTTCTTCCTGGTGTTCCTGGAGATCACCTTCGTCTGCTTCGCCTGGAACGCCGAGTTCCCGCCCAAGACTTTGTGGCTGCAAGTGATCTGGTGCATCGGCATCTGCATGATCGTGCTCGCCGGGTTGCTGCACTTCAAACGCAGCTGGCTGATTGTGCTGGGGCTGGCCATCGTCGCCGGGCACAACCTGTTCGATAACGTGGTGGTCGGGCCGGAGTCGCCGTTCTATGTGCCGTGGTCGATCCTGCATCAGAAGGTGTTTATCGACATCACCGAATTCACCCGGGCCCGCACGACCTATCCGGTGCTGCCGTGGATTGGTGTGATCCTGTTGGGTTGGGCGATCGGGCCGTGGTTCGGCAAGGACATGGACCCGGCGGAGCGGATTTCCCGCCTGGTTAAACTCGGCGCGGGCCTGCTGGTGGCGTTCGTGTTCATCCGTTACCTGAACGTCTATGGCGAGAAGCCATGGGTGCAGACCGGCGACTCGTTGCGCACCTTCATGAGCTTCATGAGCGCGAAGAAGTATCCGCCGTCGCTGATGTTCCTGATGCCGACCCTCGGCTTGGGCCTGCTCCTGCTGGCGTTGTTCGAGAAACTGCAGGATCGCTGGTCCACCGCGACGCTGGCGATCTACGGCGGGGCGCCGATGTTCTTCTATTTGCTGCACCTCTATGTGCTCAAGGCCATGTACCTGGTGGCCGTCGCGATCTGGGGCGCCAATCAGGGCGCGTACTACGGCTTCGATAACCTGCCGACCGTGTGGCTGTGGAGCGCGATCCTCGGCGTATTGATGTTCTTCCCGACACGCTGGTTCGCCAGCCTCAAGCAGCGCCGTCGCGACATCGCGATCCTCAAATACCTCTGAGTTGGCCAAGGGTGTCCCGCGTCTGGCGGGACACCTTGCAGACCCCGAATTTCGTGGAGTTGCCCTGTGAAAACCCTATCGACACACACCCTGCTATTGGCATTGGGCGGGCAGTCGCTGCTCGCCCTGGCTTCAGAGCAAGACAACGCAAAAGGCTTTGTCGAGGACAGCCAGTGGAGCCTGCTCAACCGTAGCGTCTACGACCGCCGCGACTATGAACACGGTGCCCTGAGCAACGGCGCACGCAATGCCTACAAGCCGCGCGCCCAGCGTAGCGACCTCGCCGAAGAATGGGCCTACGGCCTGATGGCCGATTTCACCTCAGGTTATACACGCGGCACCGTAGGCTTTGGCTTCGATGCCCACGCCTATTCCGGTTGGGAACTGGACAGCGGAGGCGGGCGGGCCGGCAAGGCGCGGTTGCTTGGCGTGGACAATGACGGTCATCCCAAGGATGAATACAGCCGCGGTGGCGCCGTAGCGAAAGTGCGTTTCTCTTCAACCGAACTGCGTTACGGCGAACAACGGGTGAAAACCCCAGTGTTCGGCTCATCCGACAGTCGCCTGCTACCGGAAACCGCCACCGGCTGGCTGCTGACCAGCCGCGAACTGCCGGCCACCACGCTCTACGGCGGACACTTCAACGAAAGCACCGACCGCAACGCCACCAGTCACGACCAGGGATTTGTCGTCAACTACTCCAACGGTAAACAGGGCGACAGCTTCGATCTGGTGGGCGTGCGCAACACCGCGCTCAAAGGACTGAATGCCAGCCTGTTCAGTGCGGTGTACGCCGACACTTGGCGCCAGCATTACTTGGGCGCGGTCTACACCCAGCCGATAGCGGACGGTCAGGACCTGACTTTCGACCTCAATCTGTATCGCACCCAAGACACGGGTAAAGCCTTGTCCGGCCGGATCGACAACACCACGTGGAGTTTTCTCACGACGTATAAGGCCGGTTCCCACAGCTTTGGCCTGGGTTATCAGAAAGTCGATGGCGACACGCCCTACGACTACGTCACACGCGGCGCGATCTACCTGAGCAACGCCGTAGCCCTGTCCGACTTCAACGCCCCGCAGGAGGCATCCTGGCAAGCGCGCTACGACCTGAACCTGGCGGGCTACGGCATCCCCGGCCTGACCTTCGGCGCACTCTATGTGCGTGGCAGCGGCATCGACGGCAGCCACATGGACCCGAGCGGTGGTTACAAATGGCTGGGTTACGGCCAGGGCGGCAAACACTGGGAGCGGGATCTACAGGCAAAATACGTGGTGCAATCCGGCGCGGCGAAAAACCTCGCGTTCACCTTGCGCCACGCCGTGCATCGCGGCAACGCGGCGCAGGCTGAGCTGGATGCCAACCAGATTCGGCTGGCCGTGGAGTATCCGTTGGGTGGGAAATTCTGAGAGAACAAACGGGGCCGGGGGCGAACGCGGTCTGTTCAACCCGGAAGAAATTTTTTTGAAATCAAGGGGTTGCCAGCCTCGGGAAATCAGTACATAATTCACGCCATCGAAAGCACTGACGGCTTAAAAAGCTCAATGTTTTCAAAGAGTTAGAGAATGATTCAGTCAACTCTCGAAGCTCAGCGTTTGTATGCATTTGGTGTCGTGCTACTGACATCAGATGTTTGAGGCCGAGTAGCAAAATGGTTATGCAGTGGATTGCAAATCCACCTACGCCGGTTCGATTCCGACCTCGGCCTCCACTTTAAACGAGCTCCGTAGATCCTTGATCTACGGAGCTTTTTTATTTTCGCTGTCCTGCAAGATTTAGTCTTGAAAAGGACATATGCGAACTTGCTTCACGGGGGAGGGATGTATATATTTCCACCTCTGTTGCACAAGCGTCAGAACTGCCAGATGTTTATCCGGCAGCCTCAGATTGCTTCACCGCGCTACCGCCCGAATGGCGAAACTGGTAGACGCATGGGACTTAAAATCCCCCGCTCGTAAGGGCGTGCCGGTTCGATTCCGGCTTCGGGCACCATCTAAAATCAAGGGTTTGCGGGCGAAAGCTGATGCAAACCCTTGTTTGTTTCCGGTCCGCTTGTTTGGAGTTGGTCCGTAATTCACTTGGTTGAAGTGACTTTCTTGCCCAGGCGATTCCGGATGTATTGCTCAGTCATAACCACGGTCGTATGCCCAAGTTGATCTCTCGCCTGCATGACGTCACCACTCGAGTCGGCTTTATCCGTGCCTGCCTTGGCGCGTAAATCCCGCGTCTGAAATGCAGACTTCGCAACACCGGCCGCTTCCCTGGCCAAATCAAACCTTCTTCGCAACATCGCCACCGTCATTGGTATGCCATTCTCTGTAACGATCAACCGCGTCGAGCGGACCTTGTGTTCTGAGACTAAAAAATTCTGGATTTCAATGGGGCGGACATCAGATGCGAGTTTCGTTTCCCGTTCCAGGATTCACAAAAAACGCCACTCAATGAGTGGCGTTTTTTTGTGCGTGAGATTTACAAGCGGCATTGTCATCACTGTCGGCACCTGCCCATGCATGCTTAGACTGGAATGTCGTCTCAGCATGCATGACCAGTAGGGCCGCAGAGTCAGCGCGTTACCAAAGCCGTAGTCAGACCTGAAAACTCCTGCATTGCATCCTCCAAGGCCCCCCGAAAATATTCCTGCGACGCCCGGTCACAAAGGATGTGCAGGCTCGCCTGCTGCACGGTACCTGAATTGATGACGATCACGTTGATGCGTGCCGCCGACGTCTGGGCCACGGCTCCGGGGCCGAACGCCTGCGGGCTCAGATCAACCCCGCAGAGCTTGGCCAATACTTCGCTCAGATGATCCCCCGTCAGCTGAAAACAGGCATGGCTATCCTGACGAGGCAGCAGATAGTTGGCTTGACGATCAAGTTCCCAGCGGGCCTCTTCATCCGCCATTCGTTGGCCCTGATCCTCGGGACTGCCCAGCAGCAGGTATTCGGTCTGCGACAGCCGCGCTACCTGACTGCCATCGGCTTGAATCACCGCACGGTTGGGCGCATCCGGCAGGACGAAGCCGCGGCTGCGCAGGTACTCGGCACTGTGGGCGCCGCGGAATCCGACCCGTGGCAGGTCGGTCAGGTCCGCCAGGCGGCACCCCAGCAACGGTGCCAGGGCTTGCCGGGCGATGCTGTGTTGTTCTCTCAGACTGCTCATGACTCAAAGCTCCTGGCGTTGGTTGTCGGGATCGAAGAAGGGCAACTGCACCACCTCGGCCTGGACCACGATGCCGCCTTCGACGCGGATCGGAATCCGATGCCCAGGCGTGCTCTGGTCGATGCCGGCGTAGGCCAGGCCGATGATCTTGCCCAGGGAGGCGGAATACTCGCAGGAGGTGACGTTGCCGCTGATGTCCGGGCCGTTAAGCACCAGATGGCCTTCCAACGGTTGCAGGCTGCCTTTGGGCAGGTTGAAACCCACCAGTTTGCGTTTCAGTGGCTGGGCTTCGAGGATGTCTACCGAGCGGCGGCCGACGAAGAACGGCTTGGTGCGGTTGACCGCCCAGCCCATGTCGATTTCCGCCGGGTGAGTCATGCCGTCGGTGTCCTGGCTGATGATCACGTGGCCTTTTTCAAGGCGCAGCAGGCGCTGCGTTTCGACGCCGAAGGGGCGGATGTCATAGGCCTTGCCGGCTTCTATCAGCGCATCCCAAAGCTTGAGACCGTGGCGTGCAGGAACGTGGATTTCATACCCCAGTTCGCCTACGAATCCGACTCGCAACAAGCGCGCTTTGATCCCCGCGACCGTGCCCTGACGCACGCCCAGATAAGGAAACCCTTCGGCGCTCAGGTCGAGGTCGGTGCAGACCTGTTCCAACACCTTGCGCGAGTCCGGCCCGGCAAGGTTCACCGCGCAAATGGCCGCGGTGACGTTGGCGACGTCCACGTCCAGGCGCCATTGCGCGTTCCACTTAAGCATTTGCTGATAGATCCGGTCGACACCGCTGGTGGTGGCAGTGACATAGAAATGGTTTTCGGCAAACCGCGCACAGACGCCGTCGTCGATTACCACGCCGTGCTCATTGGTCATCAGCGCGTAACGGGAGCGACCGATCGGCTGTTTGAGAAAGGCGAACGTGTACATCCGATTGAGCAGTTCGGCCGCGTCCGGGCCGCGCACATCCAGGCCGCCGAGGGTCGAGACATCGATGATGCCGACCTTGTTGCGCACGTGCAGGGCTTCGGCCTGCATGCACGCCTCGCGATCCTTCGCGTTGCCGTAGTAGGCCGGGCGTTGCCAGATGCCTGCAGGCATCATCTTCGCGCCAGCTTGTAGGTGACGAGCGTGCATCGGCGTTTGTCGGTACGGGTCGAACGCGCGACCGGCGACATGCGCTAGCTTTTCCGCAACAAACGGCGGTCGGGCCGTGGTCACGCCGGTTTCACTGATATTGCGTTGGGTGGCCCAGGCCACCAACCGCGCGGTCGGCAACGCCGAGTGACGACCCTGAGACGGTCCCATGCCGACGGTGGAGTAGCGCTTGACCAGTTGTACGTCGCGATAGCCGATCCGGGTGGCGTTGACGATGTCGGCCACTTGCAGATCCTCGTCGAAGTCGACGAAGTCCTTGCCTTTGGGGTGCGGGAAGATTGGCCAATTAAAGTTGACCTGCGCCTCGCCGCTCAATGGCTCGCGTTGCGTGCCTACTGTCAGGCCCAACGCGAGGGCGGCTTCGGCACCGGCATTCACGCCATCGGCAATCACGTTATCGAGCTGGTGACGACCGTTGACCGAGCCGGCGACATTCAGATTCCTTGGCAGGCCGCTGAGCGTGAACTCGGCACGCTGATCGTCGTAGGCCAGTTTGCCGCCAGCCTGGCAAAGCAGTTGATAGACCGGCATGTAGCCGGCGGACATGCACAGTAAATCGCACTCCAGGCGTTGTCCGCTCTCGGCGACCTGGCCTTGTGCGGTGATCTTGCGCACGTCGACGCCGTTGATATGGCGCATGCCTTTCTCGTGCAGGGCTTCATAGACAGTGCTATTGCCCTGGCAGCAGATCTTGCGTTGCGCCAGTGCGCGCAGCAGGGATTCGTCCGAAGGACCATGGCGCAGGTCCACCACAGCGACAACCTCCACGCCCTGGTCGTGCAGATCCAGCGCGGCGAGGTAACCGTCATCGTTGCCCGTCAGCACCACGGCGCGTTTACCGGGTTTGACCGCGTACAGCTTCATCAGCCGTTGCGCGGCGCTGGTTAGCATCACACCCGGCAGGTCGTTGTTGCGAAAGATCACCGGCTGATCGAAGGAGCCGCTGCACACCAGGCACTGGCGGGCGCGGACCTTGTACATGCGTTTACCCTGAATCACCGGCAGGTAGTTGTCGGTGAACCAGGCGTTGCAAGTGGCTTCGGTCAGGATCTGGATATTGGCGTGTTGCTCTACCGCCGCGAGCAGTGTTCGGCGCAGGGTTTCAGCCCTGTCGCCTTCGATATCGAAGCGGGCATAGGTTAGCGAACCACCCAGAACGGGTTGTTGCTCGATGAGCAACACCCTGGCCCCTGCGTTGGCTGCCATCAGCGCCGCATGGAGCCCGGCGGGGCCCGCGCCGATTACCGCGACGTCGGTGAACAAGTAGGCCTTGTCGTAGTACTCGGGCTGGAATTTCAGGTCGAGCACGCCGAGGCCGGCCTTCCTGCGAATGATCGGCTCCCAGACTTTCCACATGCCTTTGGGCTTGTAGAACGAACGGTAGTAGAAGCCCACCGGCATGAATTTGGAGAATTTGCCCAGGTAGGCGTCGCGGTCATTGTCCAGTGAGCCGTTTACATTCTGCGCGGTCACCTGCAACCCGGCAGACAAGGTATGGGCATCGGCCAGCACGTTGGGTTCTTCGGGCAATTGCACCAGGCTATTGGCGTCCTGGCCGGCCATCGTCAGAGGGCCACGCGGGCGATGGTATTTGAACGAACGGGAGATCAGGAAACGCCCGTTAGCCAGCAAGGCGCTGGCGATGCTGTCGCCCTGCAAGCCTTGGTAGCGCTGGCCGTCGAAGCTGAAATCGAGCGGCTGATCACGGTCGATCAGCAAACCCATGGGGGCGGGGAGGCGATTCATCCTGCGATCTCCTTGGCAGCGGCGTTGAATTCCACACGGGCGGTGAACAGTTCTTTGGGATCGAAGGTCCGCAGGATTTCATCGGTGACGGTGTGACGCTCCGCCAGAAACCAGTAGCTGGAGGGCGTGTGCATCCACCATTCGCGCACCACGCCGGCGAGGTTGTCGGTGTTGAACACGTAATCGGCCCATTCGGCATCGCTGCAACTGACCGGATCAGGCATCGGCTTGAATTCGCCGCCATAAGTGAACTCGCTGATATTGCGCGGCCCGTTTAGCGGGCAATTGATGATTTTCATAGTCCGCTCTCCGTCAGTGACTGGCCGCCGTGGCGCCCATTTCGTTGACTTGCTGGAAGGTCGAGAAGCGCTCAAGACCGAAGGGTTTGATCAGCTCCGGCACCTTGCCGCCGCTGGCCACCAACTCGGCCATGGTCTTGCCGCAGATCGGCGTGGCCTTGAAGCCCCAGGTACCCCAGCCGGCGTCGAGGTAGTAATTTTTCACCGGCGACAGGCCCATGATCGGGCTGTAGTCCGGGGTCATGTCGGTGATGCCGGCCCATTGGCGCATCAGCTTGGCGTTGGCCAGGAACGGGAACATCTCGATCGCATGGGCGAGCAGGCTTTCCTTGAGGTCCAGCGTCGAGCGGGTGTTGAACAGCGGATAGGGATCGGAGCCACCGCCGAAAACCACTTCACCACGGCTGGTCTGTTGCACGTAGCAGTGCAGGGCGGAGGAACTCACCAGCGGATCGAGAAACGGTTTGAACGGCTGGGTGACCATCGCTTGCAGCGGGAAGGTCTGGATCGGCGAACGGATTCCGGCCTTGGCCATCAGCAACGAACTGTGCCCGGCAATCGCCTGCACCGCACAACCGCATTTGATGGTGCCTCGGTTGGTCTTTACGGCGGTGATGGCGCCGTTCTCGATGATCAGGTCCTGGACTTCGGTGAGCTGATGGATTTCCACGCCGCGCTTGGCGGCTTGTTTGGCGTAACCCCAGGCCACCGCGTCATGGCGGGCAGTGGCGCCGTCGATATGCCAGAGCCCGGCGATCACCGGCAAGTGGCCGGGATCGAGGTTGAGGCTGGGCACCAGTTCGCGGATCTGCTGCCGGTCGATCATCTCGGTACGGCCGCCAAAGTGTTTGTTGACCTCGGCGCGCTGACGGAATGAACGCACCGTGGCATCGGTGTGGGCCAGGGTCAGTTGGCCGCGCTCGGAGTACATGATGTTGAAGTCGAACTCGTTGGACAGCGACTGGAACATGCGCACCGACTCGGCATAAAAGCGCACACCTTCGCTGGTCAGGTAGTTGGAGCGGATCACCGCGGTGTTGCGCGCGGTATTGCCGCCGCCCAGGTAAGACTTTTCCAGCACCGCGATGTTGGTGATGCCGTGGTACTTGGCCAGGTAGTAAGCGGTGGCCAGACCGTGGCCGCCGGCACCGATGATCACCACGTCATAGCTCGACTTGAGTTCCTTCGGTGGCGGCAAATCCACTTCCACCGGGTACTCCGAACTCAGCCCGTATTTCAATAGATTGAATGGCATAGGGCCTCCGATTGGTTGTGTAGGGCCTGGTGTTGCGCAAGGGCTGCGGTGACAGTGTTTTTCATCAGAAAGGCGATGGTCATCGGCCCGACACCACCAGGGACCGGGGTGATCGCTGCTACATGGGGCAAGGCGCTGTCGAAGTCGACATCGCCTACCAGACGGCTGCGGCCATCGTCTTCGATGCGGTTGATGCCGACGTCGATCACCACGGCGCCTGGCTTGAGCCAACTGGCGTCGATCAGCCTTGGGCGACCCACGGCGGCGATGACGATGTCTGCCTGCCGGCACAGAGCCTGCGGATCCGAGCTGCGCGAATGCAGGACGGTCACCGAGCAGTCGGCCTGCAGCAACAACGCTGCCATGGGTTTGCCGACGATGTTCGAGCGGCCGATCACCACCGCGTGCTTGCCGCGCAGATCGCCGCAGGTTTGTTCCAGCAAATACAAACAACCACTGGGGGTGCAGGGCGCGAGTACCGTGCGACCCTGGCTGAGACCGCCGACGTTCTGACTGTGGAACCCGTCTACATCCTTGTCCGGAGCGATAGCCTCCAGTGCGCGTAATTCATCGATATGCGAAGGCAGCGGCAGTTGCAGAAGAATGCCGTGGATCGAGCGATCGGCATTCAATCGGGCGATCAGAATGAGTAACTGTTCAGTGCTGGTGTCCGTGGACAGCCGATGTTCCAGCGAGCGGATACCCACCTCTTCGGCGCGCAGGATCTTGTTTCGCACGTAAACCTGGCTGGCCGGGTCGCTGCCCACCAGAATCACCGCCAGTGCCGGTTGAATGTCTTGCTCGCGCAGGCGCTCCACGTCCTTGCGGACCTGTACCAGCACGCGGGCAGCGGTGGCTTTGCCGTCAATCAACTTGTGCATGTTCACCGGAAGATCACCGTTCTGTCCTGGTTGAGGAAAACCCGATGCTCCAGGTGGTACTTGACCGCCTTGGACAGGGCCACGGTTTCGGTGTCGCGGCCGGTGGCGACCAGGTCGTCGGGCAGGTAGACGTGGTCGACACGCTGCACTTCCTGCTCAATGATCGGTCCCTCGTCGAGGTCGCTGGTGACGTAATGGGCGGTGGCGCCGATCAGTTTCACGCCACGCTGGTAGGCCTGGTGATAAGGCTTGGCGCCTTTGAAACCGGGCAAGAACGAGTGGTGAATGTTGATCGCCCGCCCCGAGAGTTGCTTGCACAGGTCATCGGAGAGGATCTGCATGTAGCGCGCCAAGACCACCAGTTCAGTGTCGGTGTCGTCGACGATCTTCATCAGCTCGGCTTCCTGTCGAGCCTTGGTTTCCTTCGTCACCGGCAAGTAGATGAAGCGAATGCCCTCGCGTTCGGCCATGGGCCGCAAGTCGAGGTGGTTGGAGACGATGGCGGTGATGGTCATGTCCATCTCGCCCTTGTGGTAGCGGTAGAGCAGGTCGGTCAGGCAGTGGTCGAACTTGCTGACCATCAGCAGCACGCGCATTGGCTCGCGGGTGTCATGCAATTCCCAGGTCATCTCGAACGCCTTGGCGACGTCGGCGAAACCGTCCTTGATCTGTTGAATGTCGCCCTGATGGCCGTCGTTGAAACGGAACACTGCACGCATGAAAAAACGGCCGCTGAAGTCGTCGTCGAATTGCGCCATCTCCCCGATGTAGCAACTGTTGTCCGCCAGGTAGGTGGTGACGGCAGCGACAATGCCGGACACCGCGGGACAGGTGATCTTGATGATGAAATGGTTTTTTTCGTGTTGCATGACACGTCCTCGGGATGATGGCGGCAGCTCATTGCATAGCGAAAAAAGTGTCAGCGGACAGCAGGCTCATCCATGAGCGCATTTTCTTGTGGGGAATAAATTATTCCTATTGGTGGCTTTATAGGGGAAATGGGTGTGTCACGTCCAGAGCTTTCAAGAAAGTTTTTTAACTGGCAGGAAAATGCCTGAGGCCGACATGGGTCGGCCTCAAGTTGGGGCAATGCGGGGCAATGCGGGGGAAGAGGGGGGCGTTACTCTTTGTCGCTGCCGTAATTCATGATCGACAGCAGGCGGATCGGCACTTGCACCAGTTGCTCGGGGCCGTGAGGAATTTCGCCTTCGAACGTCAAGCTGTCGCCAGCCTCCATGCGGTACAACTGATTGCCGTGGCGATAGATCAGTTCACCTTCCAGCAAATGGAGGAATTCGGTGCCGGGGTGAGAGAAGGTCGGAAACTCCTCACTCGCGTCATCCATGCTGACCATGTAGGCCTCGAAGCTCTTCTTCGGCCCGCGGGTGTGGTTGAGCAGATGGTACGTATGGCCTTTCTCGGTGCCACGGCGCACCACTTCCATGCCCTGATCGGCCTTGACCAACAGCGCGCTGCCGTCCTGCTGATCATATTCGCTGAACAACTTGGACAGTGGCAGGCCAAGCACATCGCACAGACGGCTCAGGGTATCGAGGCTGGTGGACACCTGGGCGTTTTCGATCTTGCTCAACATGCCCTGACTGATATCGGCAATCTTGGCCACGTCAGACAATTTCAGATCCTGAGCCTGGCGCTGGCGCTTGATCTGCAATCCCAGGTATTGCTCAAGCTTGAGGCGCGGGGCGGTTTCGGTCGACATAGTCATCAGATCCTGCACACTTTCCGTTCAGTAATATTAGTTTCGCACTGAGAAAGTGCAAATGGCGACGCTTGGCGCCTGCCCTGCGGGCAGTATTCCCACAGGGAAAAGAATATTCCCATATATACAGCACAAAAGCGCCTGTCACGGCGTTTCGACGTTTCACTCGCGAATCTGGCAAGGGCTTTGCATTCCTATTGGGAAAATAACTTTCTTTTTAGGAATAAAAAGACGGTCAAGGCCCATCCAGAATGTTTTGCCTTTCGCGAGGAGTGACGAGCAATGTTGCCAGCAGAAACCCAGCGCATCATCGACAAGCACGGGATCAAGTACGTGCTTGCGCAATTTGTGGATATTCACGGTGCGGCCAAGACCAAGTCGGTGCCGATCTGTGGGCTCAAGACCGTCGCTGAAGAGGGGGCGGGTTTTGCCGGATTCGCGATCAGTGGCATGGGCATGGAACCCCACGGTCCGGACTTCATGGCTCGCGGCGACTTGTCCACCCTGACCCCGGTGCCTTGGCAGCCGGGTTACGGGCGGGTGGTGTGCGTCGGCCACGTCGACGGTAAGCCGCATCCATATGACAGCCGTTATGTGCTGCAGCAACAAGTGCAACGCCTGGAAGAAAAGGGCTGGACCCTCAACACCGGCCTGGAGCCCGAGTTCAACCTGATGCGCCGCGATGAGAGCGGCAAGCTGCAATTGGTCGACCCCAGCGACAACCTCGACAAGCCTTGCTACGACTATAAAGGCTTGTCGCGCTCTCGCGTTTTCCTTGAGCGGCTGACCGAAGCCCTGCAGGCCGTGGACTTCGAGGTCTATCAAATTGACCACGAAGACGCCAACGGCCAGTTCGAGATCAACTACACCTACAGCGACGCCATGACCTCGGCGGACCGCTTCACCTTCTTCCGCATGGCCGCTGGCGAAATCGCCAATGACCTGGGCATGATCTGCTCGTTCATGCCCAAGCCTGACCCGAAACGGGCAGGCAACGGCATGCACTTTCACCTGTCGATCAGCAGTGCCGACAACAAAAACCTATTCCATGATGCCAGTGATCCGAGCGGTATGGGCCTATCGAAACTGGCCTATCACTTCGCCGCGGGCCTGCTTGCTCACGGCCCGGCGCTGTGTGCCTTCGCCGCGCCGACGGTCAACTCCTACAAGCGTCTGGTGGTGGGCAATTCGTTGTCCGGTGCGACCTGGGCGCCAGCCTTTATCGCCTTCGGTGCCAACAACCGTTCAGCCATGGTGCGGGTGCCTTACGGGCGCCTCGAATTCCGTCTGCCGGACGCTGGTTGCAACCCTTATCTGGTCAGCGCCGCGATCATCGCCGCCGGTCTGGATGGCATCGATCGGCAGCTGGAAATCGACCACGTCTGCAATGAAAACCTCTACAGCCTGAGCCTCGAGCAGATCGCGGCGCGGGGCATCAAGACCCTGCCGCAATCGCTCAAGGAAGCCTGCGACGCGCTCGAAGCCGACCCATTGTTCGCCGAGGTGCTTGGCCCGCAGATCGTGGGCGAGTTCATCAAGCTCAAGCGCATGGAGTGGGTGGAATACAGCCGCCACGTCTCCGATTGGGAGATCCAGCGCTACACCGAATTTTTCTGATTTTCCATTTTGACAACCATTCGGGCACCCGGCACGGCGCCGGGCGTTCACTGCCTCCGAAGGAGACTTGATATGTGTGGAATCGTAGGCCTTTATCTGAAAAATCCGCAGCTGGAATCCCAGCTCGGCAAGCTTTTCGAACCGATGTTGCAGGCCATGACCGATCGTGGCCCGGACAGTGCCGGCTTCGCCATTTACGGCGATGAAGTGGCGGACGGCTGGGTCAAGCTGACCTTGCAGGCGACCACCGAAGGCTTCGACTGGAAAACCCTGATGGGCGAACTGGAAGGGCGCCTGGGCTGTTCGCTGGACTGGTTCCAGAACGCCAGTGCCGCGGTGTTGAAGATCCATGCCGAAGAGGCGCCGGTACGCCAGGCCCTCGCTGAACTGGCACCGAGCCTGCGCATCATGAGCGCCGGGCAAAGCATCGAAATCCTCAAGGGCATGGGCTTGCCCCAGGAGATTTCCCAACGCTTCGGCCTGGCCGGCATGAAGGGTAGCCACATTATTGGCCACACCCGCATGGCCACCGAAAGCGCGGTAACCATGGAAGGCAGCCATCCGTTTTCCACTGGCGCCGACCTGTGCCTGGTGCACAACGGCTCGTTGTCGAACCACTTCCGCCTGCGTCAGGAACTCAAGCGCGAAGGCATTCACTTCGAGACCGACAACGACACCGAAGTGGCCGCCGGCTACCTGACCTGGCGCCTGCAGCAGGGCGATTCATTGAAGGAAGCGCTGGATCACTCGCTGGAGGATCTCGACGGTTTCTTCACCTTCGCCATCGGCACCCGCAACGGTTTTGCGGTGATCCGCGACCCGGTTGCCTGCAAGCCGGCGATCCTTGCCGAGACGGACGACTACGTCGCCATGGCCTCCGAGTATCAGGCGCTGTCGAGCCTGCCGGGAATCGAACACGCCAGAATCTGGGAGCCTGCACCGGCCACTCTCTACATCTGGGAACGCGAGTCAGCTTAAGGAGCGCACACATGAAAACCATCGATCTTTCCACTGCCACCGTGCGTGACCTCAATCAGGCGCTGCACGATCAGGTCAATAACGTGACTGATCACGAGTGGGTGGTGACTCACTCCGATGGCAAGCACAACCTCGCGGTCGGGGTGAATGAAGCGGTGTCCATCGATATCCAGGGTCACGCCGGCTATTACTGCGCGGGGATGAATCAAAAGGCCTCGATCACCGTCCACGGCAACGTCGGTGTCGGTTGTGCCGAGAACATGATGTCCGGCTACGTCCGGGTCAAAGGCAGCGCCTCTCAGGCGGCCGGTGCCACGGCCCATGGCGGGTTGCTGGTGATTGAAGGCGACGCCGGGGCGCGTTGCGGGATTTCCATGAAGGGCATCGACATCGTTGTCGGCGGCAGTATCGGCCACATGAGCTGTTTCATGGGGCAGGCCGGTCGGCTGGTGGTCTGCGGCGACGCCGGCGATGCGCTGGGCGATTCGTTGTATGAAACCCACATCTACGTGAAAGGGACCGTTGAGTCCCTGGGCTCGGATTGCATCGAAAAAGAGATGCGCGCCGAGCACCTGGAAGAGCTGCAAGGGCTGCTCAACCGCGCTGGTTTCGAGCACAAGGCGGCTGACTTCAAGCGCTACGGTTCGGCCCGTCAGTTGTACAACTTCAAAGTCGATAACGCGTCCGCGTACTGATCCAGGAGCCATGACATGAGTGAGAAAACCCCTCCAGTGCTGCGCGAGTCAGCCACCTTCGACCGCCTGACCATCCAGGAAATCCAGCGTGCCGCGGAAACCGGCATCTACGATATTCGCGGCGGTGGCACCAAGCGCAAACTGCCACATTTCGATGACTTGCTGCTGCTCGGCGCCAGCGTTTCGCGCTACCCGCTGGAAGGCTATCGGGAGAAGTGCGGTACCGATGTAATCCTCGGCAACCGCTTCGCCAAGAAGCCGATTCACCTGAAGATTCCGGTGACCATCGCCGGCATGAGCTTCGGTGCTTTGTCGGCCAATGCCAAGGAAGCCCTGGGCCGTGGCGCGACCATCGCCGGCACCAGCACCACCACCGGTGACGGCGGCATGACCCCGGAAGAACGCGGCCAGTCGCAGCATTTGGTGTATCAGTATTTGCCGTCCCGCTATGGCATGAATCCGGACGACCTGCGCAAGGCCGACGCCATTGAAATCGTCCTGGGGCAGGGCGCCAAACCCGGTGGCGGCGGTATGTTGCTGGGCATGAAAGTCACCGAGCGCGTGGCGGGTATGCGCACCTTGCCGATCGGTGTCGACCAGCGCAGCGCCTGCCGTCACCCGGACTGGACTGGCCCGGATGACCTGGCGATCAAGATTGCCGAGTTGCGGGAAATCACCGATTGGGAAAAACCGATCTACGTGAAGATCGGCGCCAGCCGGCCGTACTACGATGTGAAGTTGGCGGTAAAAGCCGGGGCTGACGTGATTGTGCTCGATGGCATGCAAGGCGGCACCGCAGCGACTCAGGAAGTATTCATCGAACACGTCGGGATCCCGATTTTGTCGGCCATCCCACAAGCAGTACTGGCTTTGCAAGAGATGGGCATGCATCGCAAGGTTCAGCTGATTGTTTCTGGAGGGATTCGCAACGGTGCCGACGTCGCCAAGGCGATGGCGCTGGGTGCGGATGCGGTGGCCATCGGGACGGCAGCGCTGATTGCCTTGGGCGATAACCATCCACGTCTGGACGAGGAACTGAAGAAAATCGGCTCGGCTGCCGGTTTCTACGATGACTGGCAGAACGGCCGCGACCCGGCCGGGATCACCACGCAAGACCCGGAGCTGTCCAAGCGTTTGGACCCGGTGGAAGGTGGTCGGCGTCTGGCCAACTACTTGCGTGTGTTGGTGCTGGAAGCCCAGACCATGGCCCGGGCTTGCGGCAAGTCGCACCTGCACAACCTAGATCCTGAGGACCTGGTGGCGCTGACGGTGGAGTCGGCAGCCATGGCGCGGGTGCCGCTGGCGGGAACCAACTGGATTCCGGGTTCCGGCACCGGTTACTGAGGCTGAGTGAAAGACCTGTGGCGAGGGGACTTGTCCCCGTTCGGCCGCGAAGCGGTCGCAGAACGGCAAACGGGGTTTATCTGAAGGACCGCTGCGCGGTCCAACGGGGGCAAGCCCCCTCGCCACAGATTGAGAGGCCCGCCAAGAGGCCCATGAAATAACCATTGCTCGCTGCCAGACACTTTCCATTCTTTTGCAGGAGCTTTGAAAATGGTCAATCGTCTTCTCGGCAAATCCCTTCTTGTCTTATTGGCGACCGGCGCGCTCGCGCCGCTGGCCCAAGCGGCCGAAGCACCCACCTTGAACACCGGCAGCACCGCCTGGATGGTGACCGCAGCGGTGCTGGTGCTGTTCATGTGTCTGCCGGGCCTCGCCTTGTTCTACGGAGGTCTGGTGCGGGCGAAAAACATGCTCTCGCTGTTCACCCAGTGCTTCGGCATCGCCGGCCTGGTCGGCGTGCTGTGGGTGATCTATGGCTACAGCATGGTGGTCGACAGCAGCGGCATGGTCGAGGGGCAGGTGACGTTCAACAGTTTCGTTGGTGGTTTGAGTCGGGCCTTTCTGGCCGGTATGACCCCGCAGAGCCTGGTCGGTGACATCCCGGAAGGCGTGTTTGTGACCTTCCAGATGACATTCGCGATCATTACCCCGGCGCTGATTGCCGGCGCATTCGCCGAGCGCATGAAGTTCTCGGCGGCGCTGTGGTTCATGGCGCTGTGGTTTACCCTGGTTTATGCGCCCGTCGCCCATATGGTCTGGGGTGGTTCGGGCGCATTGATGCATAACTGGGGTGTCCTCGATTTTGCCGGCGGCACGGCGGTGCATATCAATGCCGGCGTCGCTGCTTTGGCTGCGTGCCTGATTCTCGGCAAGCGCAAGGGTTACCAGAATACGCCAATGCCCGCCCACAACTTGAGCTTGACCATGGCCGGCGCGGCGATGCTCTGGGTTGGCTGGTTCGGCTTCAACATCGGTTCCGGCGGCGGCCTCAATGGCACTTCGGGCATTGTCATGCTCAATACGCAGCTGGGTGCCTGCGCCGGGATTCTCGGCTGGATGTTCACTGAGTGGTTCAAGGTCGGCAAGCCGAGTGCTTTGGGCCTGGCCAGCGGTGCTTTGGCCGGTTTGGTCGGCATTACTCCGGCGTGTGCGTATGTGGGCGTCGGCGGCGCGTTGGCCATCGGCCTGCTGTGCGGGGTGTTCTGCTACTTGAGCGTCACGGTGCTGAAACGCCGCTTCGGCTATGACGACAGCCTCGACGTGTTTGGCTTGCACGGTATCGGCGGAATGATTGGCGCGGTATTGACTGGCGTGTTCTGCGTGCCGTCCCTCGGCGGGCTGGTGGAAGGCGTGAGCATGGGTGCTCAGGTCGTGGCGCAAATCAAAGGCGTGTTGTTGACGACGGTGTACTGCTTCGTCATCAGTTGGATCATTCTCAAGGTGATCAACGCGGTGATTGGCTTGCGTGCCGACGAGTCAGTGGAGGAGATGGGGCTGGACCTGGCCGAGCACAACGAGAGTGCCTACAACCACTAATCGCTACTGTTAATCGACACGGCCCACTTTCGAGTGGGCCGTTTTCGTTGGGCTCAGCTCAACGCCAGGTCGCTGACCGACCGCTGCTCGCGAACCTTGGAGGCACGCTGCAACTGGCTGGCGATCAGGGTGTTCTTCAGCAAATAAGCAATGGTCATCGGCCCGACGCCACCGGGTACCGGCGTGATCGCGCTGGCAACGGCACGCGCGCTGGCGTAGTCGACATCGCCCACCAGATGACTGCCGGATTCGTCGGTGACGCGATTGATGCCGACGTCGATCACCACAGCTCCAGGCTTGAGCCAACTGGCATTGATCAGCCCTGGACGGCCCACCGCCGCGACGACAATATCGGCCAGTCGGCACAGTGCCGGAGCATCGACAGTGCGCGAGTGCACCACGCTGACCGAACAGTTTGCCTGCAACAGCAGGGTTGCCATGGGTTTGCCGACAATGTTCGAACGACCGATGACCACTGCGTGCAAGCCGCTCAAATCACCGCAGGTTTCGTTTAGCAGACGCATGCAGCCGCTGGGTGTGCAGGGTGTCAGGACTTCGACACCTTGCACCAGGCCGCCGACGTTTTCCCGATGAAAACCGTCCACGTCCTTGATCGGATCAATGGCATGAATCACCGCGCCTTCGTCGATATGGGCCGGCAATGGCAACTGCACCAAAATGCCGTTCACTGTGGCATCGGCATTCAGTTGGGCAATCAGTTCCAGTACTTGCGCCTGGCTGGCTGTTTCCGGCAGGCGGTATTCAAGGGAGCGGATCCCGACTTCCTTGGCCCGCAGCAATTTGTTGCGCACATAGACCTCACTGGCCGGGTCTTCACCGACGAGCAGCACGGCCAGGGCTGGGTAGATCTGCTGTCCGGCCAGGACCAGAACCTCTTCTCGAACTTCGTCGAGAACCTGGACAGAGATGGCTTTGCCGTCGATAACGCGGGCAAGTGCAGGGGAGGTGCTGACCAAAAGAGTCACCGTCGTTTTGATTGATAGGGGAGCGAAGTGATCACCGAGGCGTTGTTATGCCCCGATGATCCTTCAGAGACCTGCAAGCAAGTGCGCTCAGGCTACGAGTTGATGGCAACCGTACACCACCAGTACACCCGCGATCAGCGTGGCATAAGGCAACCAGCCGGCGCGTTTTTGACCGGTATCGGTCTGAATGTAAAGGTCGCTGAGCATCGCTTCCGGGAAGCTTCCCTTGTCCTGCACATAATGGCGGTAGCAGAACACCGGAAGAATCAACAACGCCAGCAACAGGCCGGTCACCAGCGTACCGGCGCCCCAGATATCGGCTCCCAGCCCCATGCACGCCAGGTTGACGAAGCTCAGTACGCCGCCCGCGACCAACAGCACGGTCGGGGCCTTGTACGGGCGTATCCAGTCGGGACGGTCCAGGCGATGGATCCAGCCGGCATTGAGGTTCAGAAAATTGAAGATGATGTAGCTGACGTTGGACGCGGCCAGCACGAACACATAATCGGACATCAGCAACAGCAGCAGGTTGAACGACAAGTCGGTCCACATCGCTGCGGTAGGCGCGCCGTGTTCGTTGGTGCGCCCCAGGTATTTCGGCAGCCAGCCATCCACCGATGCCTGATACAGAGTGCGCGAGGAGCCGGACATCGAGGTCATGATCGCCAGCAAGGTGGCGAGGACCAACATGATCAGTACAATATTGGCCACCAGCTTGCCGCCGCCGATGCTGTCCGCCATGACCTGCCCGACGCCCATGCCGCTGTAGATCGCGGGTGACAGCAGACCGTTATAGACCGCCGGTGTGACCACCGCGCCGCTGGCATCGAGCACCGCCGGGGTCACCAGCTGTCCGAGTCCGAGGCTGCCCTGAAACGCGAGGGGCACCAGGGTGAACACCAGAATGCACAGCAGGCCGGCGTAAAAAATGGCCTTGAACGTGTCACGCTTGGGGTCCTTGAATTCCCGGGTGTAGCACACCGCTGTTTCGAAGCCGTAAGTGGACCATGCGGCCATGAACAGGCCGCCGGCCATCAATGACCACCCGGAAATATCCCAAGGCCCGTCGATCACTTGCCCGGCTGCGTCATGGGCCAGCGGGTACAGCGGCAGAAAATTAGCTTGGGCTGCGTCCCCGGTGAACAACGGCACCACGCCCACCAGCAACAAAGGAATCAGCGAGGTCACGCCAAGCACCAGGGTCAAACGTGCCGAACGCAAGATGCCGCCATGCTGCACGGCGAACACCGTCAGTAAAATCAACAGGCCGATGGCGAACGTCGCATTGATCCGTAGTGACAGGCCGCTCTTGACCCAGCCCAGGTCAAGCAGGGTCAGTTGCCAGGTATTGATCAGCGCATCAGCGGGAAACAATGCGGTGAGGATGTAACCGGCTGCCAGCCCCGAACCAATGGACAAAACCGGGGACCAGGCCAGCCAGTTGCACCACACCGAGACCGGCGCAATCAGCTTGCTGTAGCGCACCCAGGCGACTGCACCGTAGACCGACGCACCACCAGATTTGTGTGGGAACAATCCGGCGATTTCGGCATAGGTGAAGGCCTGGATGAAGCCGAACAGAATCGACACAATCCAGACGATCCAGGCCGGTTTGCCTACCGTGGCGGCAATCGCGCCGATAGAGAACAGCACCAGGGCGGGCACGCCACTGGCGACCCAGAAAGCCCCGCGCCAATCGATCTTGCGGTGCAGGCTGCCCACTGAGCTGGCGGCCTGCGGTACGGCCTCGAACGTAGTCGCTTCCATCTTCGTATTCCCATGTCTGAGTAGAGGGGTAGTGGGGCAGTCAAAGTCGGGTGGCGCTTAAGCTCATGTGATCGATCAGCTGCGTACCCGGCTCTTGTCGGGGTCGTAGAAAATCGCTGCGGTGACCGTGGCGCTGATGCGCTTCTGCAGGCCATCGACTTTGCCAATCTCTAACGCAGTGCCGACGTCGGCGCAGGCTACGTCCACCCGGCACAGCGCAATATTGCTGGCCAGCAACGGCGAGCGGCAGGCACTGGTGATGACCCCGACCTGGGCTCGGCCGCGGTACACCGGGTCGCCGTGGTGGGCGCCTTCGTTGCCGCTCAGTTGCAGACCCACCAGTTTGTGAGCGGGATGCGCGCTGCGCCGTAGCAGAGCGTCGCGGCCAATGAAATCGTCGGTTTTGCTTTTCAGTGGCACGGAAAAACCGATGCCCGCCTCAAAGGGATCGGTCTGGTCGCTGAACTCGTAACCGGCAAAAATCAGCCCGGCTTCGATGCGCAGCATGTCCAGCGCTTCCAGGCCCAGCGGCACCAGGCCCAAGGGTTGGCCCAGCGCCCAGATCCGGTCCCAGACCCGCTCGGCATCCTCGGGCTGGCACCAGACTTCGTAGCCCAGTTCGCCGGTGTAGCCGGTGCGCGAGATCATCAACGGGCAGCCGTCGTAACCGTCCAGGCGGCCCACCAGGAAACGGAACCAGCCCAGGGTTTCCAGGCTCGGTTGGCTGGGCGCGGTCCAGACCATCTGTTTGAGTAGCTCGCGGCTCATCGGGCCTTGCACCGCCAGGTTGTGAATCTGCTCGCTGGCGGACTTGATCCAGACCTTCATGCCGAGCTTTTGCGCCTGTTCGCGCAGCCAGACGCCGGCATAATCCTCGCCGCAGATCCAGCGGAAATTGTCCGGGCCCAGGCGCAGCAGGGTGCCGTCGTCGAGCATGCCGCCGTGCTCGTGACACATCGCCGAATACACCACTTGACCCACCGCCAGGCGCCGCACATCGCGGGTCAGGCAGTACTGCAACAAGGCTTCCGCGTCCGGGCCGATGATTTCGAATTTGCGCAGGGCGGTCAGGTCCATCACCGCCACTCGCTCGCGGCAACCAAGGTATTCCTCGATTGCGCCATAGCCGTCATAGCGCAGCGGCAGCCACCAGTTGCGGTAGTCGACGAAGCTGTTGGTCAAGGCGCTGGTGCGTGAGTGAAACGCGGACTCACGGGTGAGTATCGGGTCGGCATCGGCCGTGGTTCGAGTGCTCATGGCGATGGAAAAACGCTCCTTTTCGCTGTAGATGCGGACATGGATATCGGTCGGGTTCCAGCCATTGGCCGGGTCGATGTCATCCGGGCACGAGGTACTGCCGCACAGCAGGTCGGTCATGGCCCGCAGCAGCACGTAATCACCGGGACGCGACCAGGGTTCATCCAGGGTCATCTGCTGGTGTGCGTCGATTCCGGTATTGAAAAAGAAATTGATCGCAGGCCAGCCATTGCGAGCCTTGACCCCATGGGAGGCGAGCACTCGGCTGAGGTTGTCGCTGCAGTTGTCGTGCCCGAAGTAGCCATGGCTCTCGTAGTAGCGCGCGGCGCAGGCCAGGGCGAAGGAATCGTGGCGGCCGACGGTGTCACGCACCACCTCGAGCATCGGTTGCATCTGTCGGTCGAAAAACTTTGAGAACAGTCCCGGTGCCGGGTAGGCGCTGCCGTTCAGGGTGCGGGTCACGGTCTGGTCAAGGTCCAGTTCCAGACCGTGATCCAGTGCCCGTCGATCCAGAGCGACGAAGTCCGAGCACTGGCGACCGGCGACATCCAGCACCTGCACATACTGACCTTTGCCGACGGTGTAGCCGTGGGCGGTGCCGGCGCTGAGGGTGAACTCGTCCAGCAGCTCACCCAGCGGCTCGGGCAAGTGTGGCAGCAGCAGGGGCGAGGGATTGGCCCGTGTCACCAGCAGTCGCAGCTCGCTGGGCCGATACTGGCGGTCGACGGCCGTTGGCCCGGCGGGTGCCGCGACGATCACTAGCAGCTCATCGCTGGCGACGAAGTGGCGGCTGAAGCCGGCAGGGCTTTCCTCGTCCCAGAGTGACGCGGCGCTGGGCAGGTGGTGTGGGTCAATCGCACGTCGGCTCAGCGCCTGGCCAATGCGACGCGATTGCAAGGTCGGCTCGGCGAGCCGTGCGCCGATGAACCCGCAGGCCGTCGAACCGCTCAGCGCCCAGGCCGCCAGGGCGCAGCGGCCCAGCGTATCGACGGCCAGCAATTCGCAGGGTTGCCGGCCTTCGAGGTCGATCACTTGCAGGCTGTCGCCGGGCTGCAACGCGACAAGGGTCAGGCCGCCGGCGGCCACCCGATAGCGCTCCAGGGCCGGGGCCCGAGCAAAGAGTCCAGGCTCCCGCGGGCGGGAAACACGAGGTGCATTCATGGTGGGGCTCCCGGGTCAACCGATCGACTTGACGGACATCGGCGGTTCAGCGAGGTACGCCGCCATGGAATCGTCCAGGGCATGCAACCAAGGCGTGTGGTGGGGTGGCGACTGGGTGCCGGTCATCAGCGATCGGTAGGATTTGTCTCGGTAACCCATGATGTTGTGGGCCTTGTCGTGCTTCCAGTGCAGGAAGGTGTCGTTGACCCCGGCGATATCAAAGTTCGGGTAGTCGGTGGCGTCCACCAGTTGCTGGATATAGGCACCTTGGTATTCGAACATCTGCTGGTTGGTTTCAAGCTGCTGTTCGCGGGCATGCCATTCCTGGATATCGGCGGCCCTTTGTGTCTGGTCGGGTAGAGCGATGCGTTGCAGGATCACGTCGCGGGCGTACCAGGCCTGGGCGTCGAACATGTTGAACGAGTACCACTGGTCCTGCATGCCGAGGTAGATCAGTTGCGGGTTGGGCTGCCAGAAAATGCCTTTGTACAGGTTCATCGGCCACAGTCGGTTGTCGGTCTTGAGGCACAGCTCGTCCGGCAGGAAGGGAAAGTGATGTTTGTAGCCGGTGCAGAGGATCACCACATCGATGTGCTTGTGGGAACCGTCGATAAAGTACGCGCGGTTTTTTTCCAGGCGTTGCAACAGCGGCTTTTCTTCCCAGTTGGCGGGCCAGTCATAGCCCATGGGCGCGGTGCGGTAGCAACTGGTGATGCTGCGGGCGCCGTATTTGTAGCACTGGGAACCGATGTCTTCGGCGGAATAGCTGCTACCGACAATCAGCAGATCCTTGCCCTTGAACTCCAGCGCTTCGCGGAAATCATGGGCGTGCAGGATGCGCCCGCCGAACTGCTCGAATCCGGGGAAGTACGGCATCTTGGGCGTCGAAAAGTGCCCGCAGGCGTTGATCACATAATCGAACTCTTCCGAGGTCCGGGTATCGCTGTCGTGGTCGTGGGCGACCACCGTGAAGCGGCGAGTCTCTTCGTCAAAGGTGACCTGGCGCACCACATTGTTGAAACGGATGTAGTCGCGCACCCCGGCTTTTTCGACGCGCCCCTTGATGTAATCCCACAGCACTTCCCGTGGCGGATACGAGCCGATAGGGCGACCGAAATGTTCCTCGAAGCTGTAGTCGGCGAACTCCAGGCACTCTTTCGGGCCGTTGGACCACAAGTAGCGGTACATGCTGCCGTGGACCGGTTCGCCGTTTTCATCCAGGCCGGTGCGCCAGGTGTAATTCCACATGCCGCCCCAGTCTTGCTGTTTTTCGTAGCAGACCAGCTCTGGAATGGGCGTTCCCTGGTCCCTGGCCGATTGAAATGCCCGCAGTTGAGCCATGCCGCAAGGGCCGGCGCCGATGATTGCTACGCGTGTGGTCATGGTCGTCTCTCGTGGCTGTGTCTCGTGGCTATGGATCGGAAAAGGGCTCGCTCAGCGAAAAATCACCGTCTTGTCCTGGTTGATGAATACCCGGTGTTCCAGGTGGTATTTCAGGGCTTTGGATAGCGCTACGGTTTCGGTGTCGCGGCCGATGGCGACCAGCGCTTCGGGCAGGTAGGTGTGATCGACTCGCTGGATTTCCTGTTCAATGATCGGACCTTCGTCGAGGTCGCTTGTGACGTAGTGGGCGGTGGCGCCGATCAGCTTCACGCCACGGTCGTAGGCCTGGTGATAGGGTTTGGCACCCTTGAAACCGGGCAGGAACGAGTGATGGATATTGATGGCCCGGCCGGACAGCTGCTGGCACAGACCGTCAGACAGAATTTGCATGTAGCGGGCGAGTACCACCAGGTCGGTCTGGGTGTCCTCGACGATGCGCATTAACTCGGCTTCCTGACTGGCCTTGCTGTCCTTGTCGACCGGCAGGTAGATGAAGCGAATACCTTCGCGTTCAGCCATGGCCCGCAGGTCCAGGTGGTTGGAAACCACGGCGGTAATGTGCATGTCCATCTCGCCCTTGCGGTGGCGGTACAGCAGGTCGGTCAGGCAGTGATCGAACTTGCTGACCATCAGCAGCACGCGGGTCGGCTGACTGCTGCAGAACAGCTGCCACTGCATGTCGAAGCCGCCGGCCAGGCCGCCCAAACCTTCGCGCAGAGCACCGATATCGCCGATCACGCCGGTGTTGAAGCGGAACACCGCGCGCATGAAAAACTGCCCGGTGAACTCGTCGTCGAATTGCGCCAGCTCGCTGATGTAGCACTGCTGTCCCGCCAGACAGGTGGTGATCGCGGCAACGATGCCGGACGCCGCCGGGCAATTGATCTTGAGAATGTAATGTTCGCTGGAAGTGTCCATCGAAGATCCCTTGGATTAAGTGGTTGGAGGCTCAGCCCTTGGCCGTGCGCTTGGTTTTTTCCGGATCGTCGAAGGGCAGGGTGTGGGTCACGGCGGCGCTTTCCTGACTGCCGCGCACCTGCAGGGCAATGCCTGGGACCGAGCAGGCGACGCTCATGCGGGCGATGGCCATCGAGCGTTTGTTCAAGCGTGAATACATGCCGCAGGTGATCACCCCGACTTGCTGGTTGCCTTGCCACAGGGTGTCGCCGGCCTCCGCGGCGCGGACGCCATCGAGCAATACGCCGGTGATCTTGAAGCGCTCCTGGCCGCGCAGGCGAAAGTGCTCTTCGGCGCCACGGAACTCACGCTTGTCCGGGGACACGGTGAAATCCAGGCCCATTTCCCACAGGGTGTCGCCAGCCTTCTGATCGGCAAAGGGGTACATCTGCGAGTTGTCGTAGGGAAAAAACATCAGCGAGCTTTCCACCCGCAACCAGTCCAGGGCAGTGAAGGCGCAAGGGATGATGCCCAGGCCCGCGCCTTGTTCAAGGATGCTGTCCCACAGCGCCGGAGCATCGGCGGCCTTGCAGAAGATTTCGTAGCCGCGCTCGCCGGTGTAGCCGGTGCGAGAGATCATCACCGGGCGATCGAACAGGCGGGTTTGCAGGTGATGGAAGTAAGGCAGTTGACGGATGCCGGGCACGTGCTCGGCGAGAAAGTCCACCGCCAGCGGTCCTTGTAGCGACAGGTCGTGCAGGTCGTCATCGAACAGTACCGCCACTTGCCGGCCTTGCGATGAGCGCACCAGCATTTCGTGGCCGCTGCCGGCACCGTGCACCACCATGAAGGCGTTGGGACCGGTGCGGTAGACGATGCAGTCATCGACGAATTTGCCTTCCTCGTCGAGCATCGAGGCGTACACCGACTTGCCGGGGTAGAGCTTGGCGATGTCGCGGGTGGTCGCCCATTGCAGCAGGCTCTCGGCGTGGGGGCCGACGTAGTGGACTTTTTTCAGCCCGGACACATCCATCAGCCCGGCCCGTGTGCGGATCGCTTGATGGTGATCGGCCAGGTCGCTGTCGTAGGTCCAGGCAGTGCCCATGCCGTTCCAGTCTTCGAGGTTCGAGCCGAGTGCGCGGTGCCGTTCGGCCAGTGCAGAAATACGCCATGAATGCGCCATGTGAAGATCCTTGTCGGTGAAAGTGGGTCAGGGTTCAGGCTTGCGGGTCGAAGCGGCTCAGCCACTCGACCAGGGTCTGTCGGTAGCGGCTCATGCCCTTGTAGTCGGCGATCGGCTCGGGCAGGTCGCGCAGCACACGGTGCAGGCGGCAGCCCCAGCCGGGCTGAGTGACCAGCTCCTGCATGCTGATCAGGTAGGTGCGGATGCTGAACATCACCGCGTTGCTGCGGGGCAGACGGGCCATCACTTGCAACTCGACCCGCAAGTGAACCTGTTGCCCGACGTTTTCGGCGGTGATGCGGCCGCGGTCGGCGCCCCATTCATGGAAAGTCTCGGGGGACGAGTCCAGGCGCGGGTTGATGGTCAGCGTCCAGTTCAGGCGTCGCACCGGCTGCCCCACCTGCAGGTTGAGCAGGTACTTCAGCGCGCGGTCGAAGATGCCCATCTGGTGGGCCATGGGCACCGGCGAATGCCACTGCTTGAAACTCATGCCGGCGTCGAAGGCCAGGGACCAGTCGGCCGGGCTGGTGACCAGGCCGGCGTCCATGTACAGATCGCCGTCGCGTTGATCGAGCAGGGCGAAATCCCCCTGCACCTGTCGGCCAATGAACTCCAGCGGTTCGCAAGGCAGGGTCGCGGCATCACCGAACACAAAGCGCTGATCGATATCCAGCAGGGTGTTGCGCCAATGCCAGTGTTCAGCGTCACGCTCAAGGGTGAACCACTGCGGATAGTCGGCGGCCAGGTGCTCCATCAGCATTTGCAGCGCATCCCAGGCCGCCACTTGCATGTGCGGCAGTACCAGATAGCGGCGCGGATCCTTGTCCAGCACCAGGGCGCGTTCGGCCATTTCCGAGCGATAGTGTTCGTCGATGTCGAACCCGTGCTGGTAAATCGAGCCGGGATCCCGGGAGGTCGCCGGTTCGATGTTCACCGAATACAAGTAGCTGTCTTCGGTGAAGGGGAAGGGGAAACGACGGATGGCGGCGGGGCTGTTGTGAAAACTGAAATCGTCTCGATAGCTTTGCACGGGGCCTGGTTGAACGGTCATGGTCGACTCCTAAAGATCCAGCGAAACGGTAGGCCCGCAACCGCGGGAGACACAGGGCATGAGAAAGTCGACCTGCTCGGCGGGGCTCAGGAAACTGTCGCGGTGTTCGATATCGCCGCCCACGTGGCGGGTCATGCATTGGCCGCAGACCCCGCCACGGCACAGGTTGGGGATCTGCAGCCCGGCGGATTCCAGGGCTTCGAGCAGGCTTTGATCGGGGCCGACCCGCAGGCGCCGGCCGCTGCGCAGCAGTTCCAGCTCGAAGGGTCGGCCCGGTTGTGCGGCATTGAACGCCTCCCAGTGCACGCGACTGGACGGCCAGCCAAGTGCCTTGGCCTGTTGCCGAACTGCGTCGAGTAACGGTTGCGGGCCGCAGGTATAAAGGTGGCTGCCCAGCGGTCGATCACGCAGGATCCGGCTCAGGTCCGGGCGGCTGGCGTAGGTGTGCAGGCGCGATCCCAGTCGCTGTTGCAACGCCTCGACATAGGCATCGCTCAGGCCCGGACGACAGAGGTAGTGCAATTCGAAGTGAGCCTGGCGTTGTTCCAGGGCCGCGATATAGGCCATGAACGGCGTGATGCCGATGCCTCCGGCGATCAGGATGTGCAGACTGGCGGTCGAGTGCAGGGCGAACAGATTGGCCGGTGGCGAGATCTCCAGCCTGTCGCCGATTTGGACCTGCCGATGCAGGTAGTGCGAGCCGCCGCGGGAGGCTTCCTGCAAGCGTACGGCGATACGGTAATGCTGGCTGTCCGCGGGGTCGCCGGTCAGTGAATAGGCATTGCGCACCTTGCCCCCGGCCAGCGGCAGGTGAACCTGCACATGACTGCCGGGGGAGAAAGCCGGCAGGGGCCCGGCGCACGTCTGTAGGGTGAACTCGCGCACCACTGGGGTAAGCATCCTTGCCGCACTGACCCGCACCTTGATGACGGCGCTCATGACCGGACTCCGGCGTAAGGCTGGTCGGGGTTGGTGCAGACGCCGAGGTATGCCCCGAGGCGGCGGGAAAAGTGCTCCCGGACTTCCAGCCCGACTGCGCAACCGATGCAGCTCAGCAGCGGCTCCGGCCCGGCGGCCTGGGTCAGGCCGCAGTGCACGCAATACACCTGGCGCTGGCCGGTAATCGTACGGGTGATGTCGATCTCGTCATCTTCCAGTCCGGCGCTGCGGGCCTCGCCGTGGATACGCCAGATAAAGGCCTCGTCGCCCATGATGTAGAGATGGCTGCCGACGGTGGCGCTAACCAGCACCTGATGCAGGCGACGGGAAAAGTCGGCGCTCTCGCCATTCAGCACCAAGGGCTGTTCCAGTTCCCCGAAAAAGGGCGTGCAGACGGCCGCCGATTGCGTGACCACGATGTGCCGGGTGACGCTTTCACGAGGCAGCGGTTGGCGATAGCACGGGAGGCTGTGAAGTCGGTCCGGGGCAGCGCTGTGTCTATCCGTCATGTGGGCTTTCCTGGCGTTGAACTGGGAATTTGTTTCCTGTTGGGGAAGATAATTTCCTATGGGGAAAATCTTCTCAATCCGGAAAAAGGGCTATGCCTTTGGAGATAAGCCCTGAATAACGCCTGTCCGGGGCATGGAAGTTGCTGGTCTTTGCTCAAGGTTGAGCAACCGGACGGGGAGTTATCGATAGTGCGAACACGACCGCAGTGGTGGCCGCTCTGGTTGGGGCGTATCCGCCCCGAACAGGCACGCAGCGTGCGCAAACTGCTGACTGGATTACCTTTGTGTCAGGTGCACGCTGACGGTGCCTTGTCAGGTTTTCTGGACCGTTTCGAAGCAGTGTTACCGACCTGCAAACTGAATCTGATCCTGGGCGGCGAAGACCTGGGGCCGGCGCGGCGCGAATTGATCGAGGGCTGCCAGGACGTGGAACGCTGCCCTTGGCGCGACTCAACACTGGATGATGCGGCTCAGGTCTGTGGCCCTTGTCGGCAACGGGGCGTTCATCGCCTGGTGTGTGCCTTGCCGCAAAGTGACGATTCGAGCAAAGGGGTGTTGTTGCTGGATACCCCTCAACCGGTCCACGCAAGCTGGCGCCAGTTGTTGGAAGAGGCGGCGCAGGCGGTCGGCGTCACCGTGCGCTTGCGCTGCTACACCCGTGAGCAACAGCGCAAACAGGCGACCTCCCGGCACGGCGCCCTGGCTCGTGAGTTGCACGATTCGGTGGCACAGCAGTTGGGTTATCTGTCGTTCCAGGCGCGTTTGCTGCAGTCGCAGTTGGGCGAGCCTGCGCAGGCCACCGCGGCGTTACAGGAACTGTGCGGCGGCCTGAGTCAGTTGCAGCGTCAGGTGCGGGAGCTGATTACCAGCGCTCGTCTGACCATGGACGGGCGCTCGCTGCGTCAGGCCCTGGCCGACTCCGTCGCTGAGTTCTCACGGCGCTGCATCATCGTTTTTGAACTGGACAATCGCCTGGCTGATGATGCTTTGAGTCCGGAAACCGAATTGCAGATTCTGCAGATCATTCGCGAGGCCCTGGCCAACGCGGTTCGCCATTCCCATGCACGGCATGTACGCATCGAGTTGCGGCAAAACCAGGACGGTGATGCTTGCGTTTCGGTGGAGGATGACGGCATCGGACTGAGCCCGGCGTCAGGGGAGGAAAACCATTTCGGCCTCGCGATTATCCGCGAGCGCGCCGCGAGCATTGGCGCCCGACTGACCATTGACGCGATCCGCCCGCACGGGGTCCGCGTACACCTTGGCCTTCGTCGTCACCAAGACCTGCCACAGGGGAGTTTCGATGGACTGCACGACCTTATTACTGATCGATGATCACCCGTTGTTTCGCAAAGGCCTTGCACAGCTGTTCAGCGCCAGCGACGACTTTGAAGTGGTGGGGCAGGCCGCCAGCGGCCGCGAAGGCATCAACCTGGCGGTGAGCCTGGCGCCGCAGCAGGTCTTGCTGGATCTGCACATGCCCGGCTTGAGCGGTTTGCAGGTGCTCGACGAACTGCGTCAGTTGCGCCTCGACTGTCAGGTGGTGGTGCTCACCGCATCGATGGACCGGGCGGAGCTGTTGACAGCCCTGCGCCTGGGCGCCAGTGGTTATGTGCTCAAGGAAACCGAGCCCGATGCGTTGTTGGCCTACATGCGCAATTGCCACAAGGGCGCGATCGTTCTGGATTCAACCCTGATTGCGCTTCTGGCTGATCAGGGCGGGTCAGTGACCCGGCCCACGCACGATTCGGATCCGCTCGACACCGGCAACCTGACCGAGCGCGAGGGGCAAACCCTGGCCCTGATCGCCGCTGGCATGAGCAACAAGCAGATCGGTCGGGAACTGGGAATCAGCGATGGCACGGTCAAAATATATGTGAGGAATCTCTTGCAGAAGCTCAGCCTGCACTCGCGCCTGGAGCTGGCGGCGTGGGTGCACAACGGCGCATCAGTAAGACACGAGGAGCGTCATTAGATGATGGAACGGCCAGAGGCATTAGTGCAGACATTGCCTTCGCAGCTGATGGATCGCTTTCCTGCGGCGTTGCTTGAACTGCGCGATAACGGTCAGATCGCCCATTTCAATTTGGCCTGGGTCGAGCTGATGGATCTGCCGGGTACGGAACGCAACCTCATCGACTATGTGCACCACGAAGACCGTTCGTTGTGGCGTCAGGCCCTGCATGAACTGCGTCGGCACCCCGAAACCTCTTTCAACCAGCGGTTGCGTTTTGTTCACCCTTCGGGCGAACTGCGTTGGTTCGACGTCAGCCTGAAGCGCGGGCTTCAGGCTTTCTATCTGGTGGCCGGCGACATCACTGCGCACAAGCGGCGCGAGATTGCCCTGCAGGCCAGCCAGCGCAGCAGCATGAGCCTGCTCGACAGCATGCCGGGGCTGATCTATCGCGGTCGAAACAACCGCGACTGGACCATGGAATTCGTCAGTGCCGGTTGCCTGCAACTGACCGGGTATCCACCGGAGCGGCTGGTGGACAACCATGAGTTCACCTACAGCAGCCTGATCCTGGCCCAGGATGCCGATTACGTCTGGCGCGAAGTGCAATATGCCCTGTCACGGCAGGAACCGTTCGAACTCAATTACCGGATACGCTGCGCAGATCAGTCGATCAAGCATGTTTGGGAAAAGGGTGTGGGGATTTATGCCGACACCCGGGAGGTGCTGGGTATCGAGGGCGCGATTTTCGAGCGCAGCATGGATCGGCGAGTGCGCTGAGTACACCGTTGCGCCGTCCGGGTAAACCTGCTCGGCGCCGAAGGGAAGGGCGAGTGATGGGCTGCGATCATCGATCGATTGGAATCGATCCTACACGTGAATCAGCCCCTGGGCTTCGCGTCCGAGGGGCAGGGTGGTGGGCTCTCAGCGGAACGCCGGGACCACGTGTTTGATGAACAGCTCCAGGGATTTTTTCTTCTCCGCGTGGGGCAGGCTGTTATCGCACCAGAAGCTGAATTCGTCGACACCCAGTTCCTGGTAATACTTGATACGCGGGATGATTTCTTCCGGGGTGCCGATCATGGCGGTCTTGTGCAGACTCTCCAGTTCGAACTCCGGGCGAGCGGCGAACTTTTCTTCCGGGCTCGGCGCCAGGAAGCCATTGACCGGCACTTCCTTGTTGCCGAACCAGGCATCAAAGGTGCGATAGAACCTGGAGATCGCCTTGGCTCCGACTTTCCAGCCCTCGGGATCATCCGTAGCGTGAACATGGGTGTGACGCAGCACCATCAGTTGCGGGCGTGGCACGTCCGGGTTGCTATCCAGCGCGGCCTGAAACTTGTTCTTCAGGTCGAGCACTTCTTCGTCTCCCTTCATCAACGGCGTGACCATGACGTTGCAGCCGTTGGCCACGGCGAAATTGTGTGAATCCGGGTCGCGGGCGGCGATCCACATCGGCGGGTTAGGCTTCTGGATCGGCTTTGGCACGCTGGTGGATGTCGGGAATTTCCAGATGTCGCCATCGTGGGCGTAATCGCCTTGCCACAAGGCGCGCACCACCGGAACCATCTCGCGCAGTGCTTGACCGCCGGAGGAGGCGGGCATGCCGCCGGCCATGCGGTCGAATTCAACTTGATACGCGCCACGGGCCAGACCTACTTCCATGCGACCGTTACTGATTACGTCCAGTAGTGCGCATTCGCCGGCGACCCGCAGCGGGTGCCAGAACGGCGCAATGATGGTGCCGGCGCCGAGGTGAATGGTGGTGGTCTTGGCGGCCAGGTAGGCCAACAGCGGCATCGGGCTCGGCGAGATGGTGTATTCCATGGCGTGGTGTTCGCCGATCCAGACGGTGCTGAAACCGCCGGCCTCGGCCATCAGGGTCAGTTCGGTCAAGTCTTCGAACAGCTGACGGTGGCTGACGCTTTCGTCCCAACGCTCCATGTGCACGAACAGGGAAAACTTCATGACGCTTACCTCGGATCTTTTATTGTCGGCCTGTCGATCGGGAGTCGGCTGGCTGAATATTGGAGTATCGAAATTCGTAATATGCGCAGAATATTTTCTGGATCAGGCGAGCACAGGCAGGGCGCCCATCTTCCCGTGGCAATACACCAGTGGCCCGGCGCTCTGCTGGGGCACGATCAGGTTCTTCACCGCACCGACCATGATTGCGTGGTCGCCCCCTTCATATTCGCGCCACAGCTCGCATTCGATCACCGCTGCGGCGTTAGCCAGAATAGGGTTGCCCAGCTCACTCAAGGTCCATTCGATGCCTTGCGCCTTGTCTTTGCCTTTGCGCGCGAAAGCGTAGGCTTCGCTCTGCTGTCCGCCGGACAGGACGTGAATGGCAAAGCGTTTGTTCTTGATCAGTACCGGATAGGAATCGGAGCTGTAGTTGGGGCAGAACAGCACCAGTGCCGGGTCCATGGACAGCGAGCTGAAGGCGCTGGCGGTCAGGCCGACGATTTGGCCGTCGTCATCCAGCGTGGTAATCACAGTCACCCCGGAAGGAAACGAACCCATCACTTGTTTATAGATGGTGGCATCGATCATGGGACGGTCCTCTGACGGTGTAATGCGGTTTTTATGTGTTTGTAGGTCTGATGGTATACCGTAATACATAGTTTGCAAGGGCTTTTTCTGCAGACCGATAAACGTGCACCTCCGGTCTTAAAGCCAATGTTTACGGAGCTTTTAGCTAGGAAGGGTGCGCGTTTATGCGGCAGGATTGCGGCTCGGATGAACATTCAGAGACCGGGTCAGCCTTGTTCGAAAGATGGAATACCATAAGATGACCGGCATCTGAGGGATAGCCAAAGAGCAGCATCATGTGTCGAACTCGCGTTACCTCCCGGCGGATATCGGAATCGCCCGGCCGTTTTTCGCCACGTACCAGGCGGAGGGGGTAGTGAGAACAAAAAAGGCCGCTGCAACCCGACGTTGCAGCGGCCTGAGGGTGACAGTTGAATCACGACCCACTGGCATGGGCCGGCAAGGGTCAATGGGCGCCCGCAGCCTTGTTCAGATCGCTTTCGGCCCATTCGGTGTACACGCAGGCGTCCGCCGTGGCCCAGCGCACGCGCACCGGGTCGCCGGTCTTCAGTGCCATGCCAGCGGCGGAGAGCGCCTTGACGGTCATCGAGGTACCGCCGGAAGTCATCACCGTGCAGGTCTGGCTTTCACCCAGGAACAGCACTTCGCCCACAATGGCCGAGACTTCATTCCAGCCTGCCGCCAGCGGTTCCTGACGGGCTTGCTCGACGCTCAACGCCAAGGCTTTTTCCGGACGCACCATCAGCAGTACATCCTGATCAGTTTGCAATCCTGCGGTCAGTCGAATCGACAGCGATTGCCCTTCAAACGTAGCGACCGCATTGCCCTGAGCCTTGAGCTTGAGGAAGTTGGAGTTGCCGAGAAATGAAGCGACAAAGGCATTCGGCGGGTTTTGGTACAGGTCGTAGCCACTGCCCAAACCAACGATCTTGCCGTGGCTGAAAATTGCGATGCGCTGGGACAGGCGCATGGCTTCTTCTTGGTCGTGGGTCACGTAGACGATGGTGATGCCGAGGCGCCGATGCAGTTGGCGCAGCTCATCTTGCAGATCCTCACGCAGCTTCTTATCCAGTGCGCCGAGGGGTTCGTCCATCAGCAAGATGCGTGGTTCGTACACCAATGCCCTTGCGATGGCCACCCGTTGTTGCTGGCCGCCGGACAGTTGCGAAGGGCGGCGATGGGCGAATTCTTCCAGTTGCACCAGTTTGAGCATCGCATCGACCCGGCGCTCGCGTTCGGCAGCGGCCAATTTGCGAATCGCCAGAGGGAAGGCGATGTTGTCGCGCACCGACAAGTGCGGGAACAGCGAATAGCGCTGGAACACCATGCCGATGTCACGCTTGTGCGGCGGCACGTTCACCAGCGATTGGCCGCTGACCAGGATCTCGCCGCTGCTCGGGGTTTCGAAGCCGGCGAGCATCGACAACGTCGTGCTTTTGCCGGAACCGCTGGAGCCGAGGAACGTGAGGAATTCACCGTCTTGGATGTCCAGTGAGATGTTGTCCACGGCGGCAAAGTCGCCGTAGTGCTTGTTCAGGTTACGCAGGCTGACCAGGGTTTTGTTGTCCTGCTGCGCGGGGTCTTTGATCACGGCACTCATTGTTATCTCCTGGGCGCTCAGGCGCTGATTTCGTTGCGCCGGCGCAGGGCGGCGGCGATCACCATGACCAGCACGGACAAGCCGATCAGCAACGTCGAAGCGACGGCGATCACGGGTGTCAGGTCCTGACGCAGGGTGGTCCACATTTTTACCGGAAGGGTTTGCAGGGTCGGGCTGGCCATCATCACGCTCAGCACCACCTCGTCCCACGACACCAGGAAGGCGAACAGCGCACCGGCGACCATGCCCGGACGAATCGCCGGAAAGGTCACCTTGAACACCGCTTGCAAGCGCGATGCACCGCAGATCACTGCCGCATCTTCAATCGACTGATCGAACAATTTCAGCGAGTTGATGATCGAGATGATGGTGAACGGCAACGCGACGATCACATGGCTGACGACAAAGGCAAACATCGTCCCGGTGTAGCCGAGTTTGAGAAACAGCGCGTACACCGCTACCGCAATGATCACCAGCGGCACGATCATCGGCAGGGTGAACAAACCGTAGAGCATTTCCCGGCCGGGGAACCGTCCGCGCACCAGGGCGAACGCGGTCGGCAGGCCGAGGGCGACGGCGCAAATGGTGGTCAGCACCGCGACCTTGAGGCTGGCGAACGCGGCGTTCATCCAGTCGGCATTCGAGAAAAACTGGCCGTACCATTTCAGCGTCCAGCCCGGCGGCGGGAACACCAGCCACTGGGAGGAACCGAACGACAGCAGCACGATGAACACGATCGGCAACAGCAGGAACAGACCGATCAGCCCGGTGGTCGCATACAAACCGAAGCGCATGCGCCGGCTCATGGCATTGGGGGTCAGGAGCATGACGGTTTACCTCGCGTTGCTGGCGCCAACCGGGGATTCCGGCTGAAGCTTCAGATAGAAGTAGAACAACACCAGCGTAATCACGATCAGCAACGCGGCACCGGCACTGGCCAGGCCCCAATTCAGGAACGACTGCACCTGCTGGATGATGAACTCGGGCAACATCATGTTCTGTGCGCCGCCCAGCAACGCCGGGGTGACGTAATACCCGAGCGACATCACAAACACCATCAATCCACCGGAGAACAAGCCCGGCCGACACAGCGGCAGGAACACCCGGAAAAAATTGGTCCACGGGCTGGCGCCGCAGATCGAGCCGGCCTGCAGGATCATCGGGTCGATGGCCTGCATGGTCGCCTGCAACGGCAGGACGATGAACGGGATCATGATGTAGCTCATGCCGATCACCACACCGGTCAGGTTGTGCACCATTTCCAGCGGCTGATCAATGATGCCCATGGCCATCAGCGCCTTGTTGATCACCCCGGAGGCCTGCAACAGCACCAGCCAGGAATAAGTCCGCGCCAGCAGGCTGGTCCACATCGACAGCAACACGATGCTGAGGATCCAGCGACCCCAGCCTTTGGGCACAAGGGTGATCGCCCAGGCCAATGGAAAGCCGAGCAGCAGGCTGAACACGGTCACCAGCCCGGCCACCGAAAAGGTGTTGAGCAAGACCCGGGCGTACGCCGAGTTGGCGAACAGCTGCTCGTAGTTGCCCAGCCCCGGCACCGGCTCCAGCACGCCGCGTAACAGCAACCCAATCAGCGGCGCCAGAAAAAACAAGCCGAGGAACAGCAGGGCCGGAATCAGGTTGCTTGCGCCACGCCAGCGCTGTGCCAGTGAAGGGGATTGGTTCATCGCAGCCGCCTTGCCGAGTGCCGAGCCGGCAGCGCCAGTGGCGCTCCCGGTCTGCGTGGTTTGGCGGGACGCAGTTGCCGTCATTTTCATTTGACCAGCCATTCGTTCCACCGTGTCGCGATGGCCGGACCGTTTTTGGCCCAGTACGCGAAATCAAGAGTGATCTGATCCTTAGCGTAGGCAGTCGGCAGGTTCGGGGCCAGCACTGAGTCCAGGCGCGCCACGCTGTCGACGTTGACCGGCGCATAGGCGGTCAGGTTGGAAAAGTCAGCCTGGCCTTTGGCGCTGCTGGCGTTGGCCAGGAACTTCATGGCGGCGGCTTTGTTTTTCGTGCCTTTTGGTACAACCAGAATGTCGGCCATGACCAGGTTCTGTTTCCAGCTCACACCGACCGGTGCACCGTCTTCTTGCAGGGCATGGATCCGGCCGTTCCAGAACTGGCCCATGCTGGCTTCACCGGAGGCGAGCAGCTGTTGCGACTGCGCGCCGCCGCCCCACCAGACGATGTCTTTCTTGATGGTGTCGAGTTTTTTGAAGGCGCGGTCCAGGTCCAGCGGGTAGAGCTTGTCGGCGGCTACGCCATCGGCGAGCAGGGCCAGTTCCAGCACGCCGGGGCTTGGCCATTTGTAGAGGGCGCGTTTGCCGGGGTAGGTCTTGGTGTCGAACAGCGCGGACCAGTCTTGAGGCTTACCAGCGCCGAGCTTGCCTTCGTTGTATCCGAGGACGAAGGAGAAGAAGAACGAGCCGACGCCGTGATCGGAGACAAACCGTGGGTCGATTTTATCGCGCTGGATGACTGAGAAATCGAGGGGTTCGAGCAGGCCTTCGGCGGCGGCCCGCAAGGCGAAGTCAGCTTCGACGTCGACCACGTCCCACTGCACATTGCCGCTTTCGACCATGGCTTTGAGTTTGCCGTAGTCGGTCGGACCATCCTGGACCACGGTGATGCCGCTGGCTTTACTGAACGGATCGGCCCAGGCCTGCTTCTGCGCATCCTGGGTGCTACCGCCCCAACTGACGAAGTTGACGCTTTCGGCCGCCATTGCCACGTGACTGGCCGTGGCCAGTAAACCCGCGAACAGTACTGCGGTTGCACGTTTGTTCAACACCATTTTCACGCCCTCATTTGTTGTGTTTTGAGCGGGCTTTGTAGTGCCCGCCTATCGGGAGCAGTAGGTCCATATGGCCTTTAAAGGCGACCGTGCCAAGGGCTGTTGTTGGTGCTTTCCCTGTCGGGCGCACTTGGCTGAAGCGTTCGGTCTATGGAATATCATATTATGGTATTCCAAACTTTGTGCAAGCACTTTGCCTTACCGGCTATCAGCCAAAAGCGTTTTTGTGGCGAGGGACAGCACCTCGCAATCACTGGGTAAAGGGGATGCTTTCTACCACTTGCAGGTCGTAACCGGTCAAACCGGCGTATTTCAATGGCGGGCCGAGGTGGCGCAGTTTGCCGACACCAAGATCCTGCAAAATCTGCGCCCCGGTACCCACTTCAGAATAGATGTGCGACTGCGAACGACTGAACTGACGTGGCGGCTGCGTCAACTGCGGCACTCGCTCAAGCAGCGCCTGTGACGATTCATGATTGGCGAGCACCACCACCACGCCACGACCTTCCTCGGCCACGCGCTGCAAAGCTGCCCACAACGTCCAGTTGGAAGGTCCGCTGTATTCGGCGCCCACCAGATCGCGTAGTGGATCGATCACATGCACGCGCACCAGCGTCGGTTCGTCCCGGTGCAACTTGCCCATGACCATTGCCATGTGCACGCCGCCTTCGATGCGGTCTTCAAAGGTGATCAGGCGGAAGGTGCCATGCACCGTAGGCAGTTCGCGTTCACCGATACGCACCACAGTGTGTTCGGTGCTGAGGCGATAGTGGATCAGGTCGGCGATGGTGCCAATCTTGATCCCGTGCTGGCGTGCGAACACTTCCAGGTCCGGACGGCGGGCCATGGTGCCGTCATCGTTCATCACCTCGACGATCACGGAGGCCGGTGTGAAGCCGGCCAGGCGTGCCAGGTCGCAACCGGCCTCGGTATGACCGGCGCGAGTCAGCACGCCGCCTTCCTTGGCGCGTAACGGGAAGATATGGCCGGGTTGCACCAGGTCGGCAGGCCCGGCATTGACCGCGACAGCGGCTGCAACGGTACGCGCCCGGTCGGCGGCGGAAATGCCGGTGGTCACGCCGACGGCGGCCTCGATTGACACAGTGAAAGCGGTGCTGAACACGCTGCCATTGCTCGGCACCATCTGTTCCAGCCCGAGGCGTTGGCAGTGGTCGTCGGTCAAGGTCAGGCAGATCAGACCACGCGCTTCGCGGGCCATGAAGCTGATGGTCTCGGCCGTGCAGCAATCGGCAGCCATCAGCAGGTCGCCTTCGTTTTCACGGTCCTCGTCATCGACCAGGAGCACCATCTTGCCTTGGCGATAGTCTTCGATAATTTCTTCGATGCTGTTGAAGGCCATGTCAGGATTCTCAGTGTTTGATGGAAATACTTTGTGGTATACCATAATACAAAATTAACCGAGAGGTCACTATGAAGGCGTACTGGATTGCTCATGTAGATGTCACCGACCCCGATCAATACAGCCAATACACCCAGCGGGCACCGGCGGCCTTCGCGTTGTATGGCGGGCGGTTGTTGGCTCGGGGCGGGCGCAGCGAAGCGCTGGAAGGCGGGCCCACGCCGCAACGCAACGTGGTCATTGAGTTCGACTCGTACGAACAGGCACTGGCCTGCTACCAGTCGGAGGAATATCAGGAGGCGAAACGGCACCGTGAGGGCGTGGCCCGGGCCGAGATTATTATTGTCGAGGGCGTGGCGCCCTGAGGGCTGTCAGCGAATAAAGTGAATTTTGCCGGTATCGTCGTTGCCGATATAGATGCCATAAACCCCGGCCTGGCGTTCCTCGATATAGCGTTCGAGGATCTGCCGGATCGCCGGGTAGTAGATGCTGTCCCAAGGAATGTCCTCGGGCGCGAAGAATTTGTAGTCGAGGGTTTCCGGCCCGTACTGGTCGGTGATCTCCAACGCAATGGCGCGGAAGATGATGTACACCTCGCTGATCTTCGGCACGCTGAAGATTGAGTACGGCGAGAGAATTTCCGCGCGCACACCGCTCTCTTCCCAGACTTCGCGCAGCGCTGCTTGTTCGGTGGTCTCGCCACCTTCCATGAAGCCGGCCGGCAGCGTCCAGGTGCCTGGGCGCGGCGGGATGGCGCGCTGACACAGCAAATACTTGCCGTCCTGTTCGATGATGCAGCCGGCAATGATTTTCGGATTGATGTAATGGATGTAGCCGCAACCGCCGCACATCAGGCGCTCGTGCGTATCGCCCGGTGGCAGCTGAGACCTTAGGTCGTTGCCGCCGCACTTTGGACAAAAGCTCGGGCTGAACATCTTTAGCGACCTATGCGCGGTTCTTTAAGCGCGATCGGCAGGGTGATCTCAGGAATTTTCCCGGTCTCTTCCTGTTTGCGCTTGAGGTAATCTAGGGCGACGGTTGCGGCAGCGCGTACGTGGTTGACGCAGGCCTGGTGGGCGGCGAGGGGATCGCCGCTCTTGATCGCTTCGACGATCAGCTCCATTTCCTGGTTGCTGGCACCACGACGGTTTTCCTGGGACACCGATGTCGCCCGCAAGTAGCTGATACGCGCCTGCAACTGGCGCAATTGCAACGCCGCGACATGGTTGCCGGAACCTTCGAGCAGTACATCGTAGAAACCCTGAACTGAATCGATGACCTGTTGCAGCTCGCCTTCCTTGAGGGCCTTGCGGTTTTCCTCGAGGGCTTTTTCCAGGGCCTTGATGTCCTTGGCCTTGGCGCGCAGGGTAAACAACTGGACGATCAAGCCTTCAAGCACACAACGCAGTTCATAGATATCGACCGCATCGGCCAGCGTAATGATGGCGACCCTGGGGCCTTTGGCGTCTGCGAACTCCACCAGGCCTTCGGATTCCAGGTGACGCAAGGCCTCGCGAACGGAAGTGCGACTGACCCCCAGGCGATCGCACAGATCGCGCTCGACCAGACGGTCTCCCGGCATGAGCTGGAAATTCATGATGGCGCTTCGCAGTTTATCCAGCACGATTTCGCGCAGGGTAACGGGGTTGCGATTGACCTTGAAGCTGTCGTCGAGTGGCAGGCGTTTCATGGGGTCCGCTCTGAATGTGGCTGTCCATGCAAAAAGAGCACTTTGATTGCAAGAATCTCCGTGCTCGGTCAGATCAAACAGCCAAGGGTTAACTGGAGGCATCGGCATCGGCTTCGGCGAACGCTTCACGGGCGAGCCGGAAGCTGTCTACGGCAGCGGGGACACCGCAATAAATACCGACCTGAAGCAGAATTTCGCGTATTTGTTCACGAGTCAGTCCGTTACGCAAGGCGCCACGTACATGCAGCTTGAGTTCGTGAGGCCGATTGAGGGCCGAAATCATGGCCAAGTTTATCATGCTGCGCTCTTTAAGCGACAAACCCGCACGGCCCCAGACATGGCCCCAGCAGTACTCTGTGACCATTTCCTGCAGCGGCCGGGTGAAGTCGTCGGCGTTCTCGATGGAGCTTTTCACGTAGGCTTCGCCCAGCACCTGGGTGCGGATTTTCAAGCCTTTTTCGTACTTCTCGTTACTCATCACTGTGCTCCCACAGGGGGTTGTGTAGACCATTCAGGCCAGGGTGGGCAAGGGGCCCAGCTTGCCTTTGTGATAGATCATTGGCGTCACCGCTTGCTCGGGCAGAATCAGGTTCTTCACCGCGCCGACGATGATTGCGTGGTCACCGCCGTCGTATTCGCGCCACAGTTCGCACTCGATGATCGCCGTGGCGTTGCCCAGCAGCGGATTGCCCAGCGCGCTCAAGTGCCAGTCGATGCCATTGGCCTTGTCCTTGCCTTTGCCGGCAAATGCATAGGCTTCGGCGGTCTGGTCGGCGGACAGCAAGTGAATTGCGAACTGCTTGCTATCGCGCAGGATCGGGTACGTGTCAGAGGCATAGTTAGGGCAGAACAGCACCAGTGCCGGATCAATCGACAGCGCACTGAAAGCGCTAGCGGTAATGCCGACGATGCCGCCGTTCGGGTCCAGGGTGGTGACCACCGTGACCCCGGATGGGAACGAGCTCATGACGTCTTTGTAAATGCCGGGTTCGATCATTTCGTCAATCTCCTAGCGCATCACGAAGGGGTCAGGCATCGGTGCCTGGGAGAGGTTGATCCACACTGTTTTCAGCTCGGTGTAGGCCAGCACCGAATCGATACCGCTCTCGCGTCCATAGCCGCTGTTCTTGAAACCACCGATCGGCGCCATGGCCGACACCGCGCGGTAGGTGTTGACCCAGATGATCCCGGAGCGCACGTCCCGGGCCAGGCGATGAGCGCGGCCCAGATCGCGAGTCCAGATGCCGGCGGCGAGGCCGAACTGCGAGTCGTTGGCAATCGCCAAAGCTTCGGCTTCATCCTTGAAGCGGATGACCGAGGCCACCGGACCAAAGACTTCTTCCTGCATGATCTTCATCGAGTTGCGGTCGCATTCGAACAGGGTCGGCTCGTAGAACCAGCCATCGCCCAGATTCTGCGGACGCTTACCGCCCAAACGCAGGCGCGCACCTTCGGCGATGGCATCGGCGACCAGGCCTTCAACCACCGCCAGTTGCTGCGCGGTGGCCATCGGGCCCATTTCGCTGCTGTCTTCCTGCGGGTTACCGATGCGTATGCGTTTGGCGCGTTCGACCAAACGATCGACGAACTCATCGTAGATTTCGTCCTGCACCAACAATCGCGAACCGGAGACGCAACTCTGACCGGAGGCCGCGTAGATCCCGGCAATCGCGCCGTTGATCGCGCTGTCGAGGTCGGCGTCGGCGAAGATAATGTTCGGCGATTTGCCGCCCAGTTCCAGCGACAGCTTGGCAAAGTTCTCGGCGCTGCTGCGCACCACATGCCGCGCCGTGGCGGCGCCACCGGTGAAGGCGATTTTGCGGATCAGCGGATGGCGGGTGAGGGCCGCGCCAGTGCTTGGGCCGTAACCGGTGACGACGTTGACCACGCCCGGCGGGATGCCGGCTTCCAGCGCCAGACGGGCCAGCTCGAGAATGGTCGCCGAGGCGTGCTCCGACGGTTTGATCACGATGGTATTGCCCGCGGCCAGGGCCGGCGCGAGTTTGATCGCGGTCAGATAAAGAGGGCTGTTCCACGGAATGATCGCGGCGACCACGCCCATGGCTTCGTGCACCGTGTAGGCAAACAGGTCCGGTTTGTCGAGGGGCAGGGTGCCGCCTTCGAGTTTGTCGGCCAGGCCCGCGGTGTAGTGGAAGAACTCCGGCAAGTAGCTGACCTGCCCGCGGGTTTCGCGGATCAGCTTGCCGTTGTCACGGCTTTCCAACTGCGCCAGGTGTTCCTTGTTTTCAGCGATCAGATCGCCCAGGCGCCGCAGCAGTTTGCCGCGGGCGGTGGCGGTCAGACCGCGCCACGCCGGGCTGTCGAAGGCCGTTTGCGCCGCTTGCACAGCGCGTTCGACGTCGACTTCGTCGGCATCGGGCAGTTCGGCCCAGGCTTGGGCCAGGGCCGGGTTCAGACTTTCAAAAGTCTTGCCGGACAGGGCATCGACCCATTCACCGCCGATGCACATCTGGAAGCGTGCGAGTGTCATGCAACGATCCCCTTTATTTGGTTTTGTCGGGAGTGCGCGGTTTCGAGAAACTCCAGCAGCAGCTGGTTGACCAGGCGCGGTGATTCTACGGGCATCATATGCCGCTGCTCGGCGAGCACGGCAATTGTCGCGCCGGGAATGCGTGTGGCCAATTGCTCGGCCATTTCCGGCGTGGAACCCGGGTCCAGTTCACCGGTGGCGATCAGTGTCGGCACCTGAATGCTGCCCAGATCGTCAGCGCGGTACATGTCCTGGGTCGCGAACAGCTCATAGGTGGTCAGGTAACCCTGCGGGTCATTGTTTGCCAGGGTTTGGCGCAAGGCCGCAATCTGCGCCGGATTGGCCGCCTGATATTCGCGGCTGAACCAGCGCGACAGGGCGGCTTCGGCGTTGGCATCCGGTCCGTGCTCCGCCGCTTGAGCGGTGCGTGCGATGACGCCAGCACGCTGTTCAGGGCTGCGATTGAACACGCTGTTGAGTACCACCAGACCTTGCAGGCGTTGCGGGTAATGCAAGGCAAACGCCCGCGCGACCAGCCCGCCCATGGAAAAACCGATCACCGTCACCTGGGGCAATTGCAGGTGATCAAGCAGCTCCAGCAACTGGTCGGCATAGCCGAGTAGCGGGGTGCCACTTTCCGGGCGCGGGCTGGCGCCATGGCCCAGCATGTCGTAGGCAATCACGCGGTACTTCGTGGCCAGGCCAACGACCTGGCCGCCCCACATTTCTTTGTTCAGGCCCACGCCGTGGATCAAAACCACGGGCTGGCCTTGGCCGGTCGCCAGGTAACTGGTGCCAGCCGGGGTGAGTTCAGCGGTGAGCCGAATCATGGAGCGCTCCTGCATGCCTTTTGTTGTTCTTGCCGACCTTGATTACTGGGCGTTTTCAGCGGCCAGCTCTTCCAGATCGATGTAACGGTTGCCGATGCGTGGGTGCAGGCGGCCGCCATCGGCGCAACCCAGTACGACCACGATTTCGTCGGCACGCGGTGCATCTTCGATTTGCATTTCCAGGGTGATGTAGTGCGACCGCAGGCCTTCGTCGTCCTTGTGCATCATCGGAATCTGGATCGAAGTGCCCGGGCCGCCACGCTTGTTGGTAAAGCTCAAATAGCTCTTGGCTTTCACCGCTTCGCGGTAGTGATTGCCAAAACGCAAGGTGTGGATGACGGCGGAGGCGTGTTCGATTTCACCGTCGGTGCCTACGACAGCAGCCTTGCCGTACGCCTCGATCTTCTCGGCACCGCCGATGATGCCGACCAGGCGCTCGACCATCAGCGCACCAAGGTCGGAGCAGTTGGCGCGAATTTCCGGTTTCAGGTCTTCGACAAAGCCGCGACCCAGCCAAGGGTTTTTTATCACAACGGCCAGACCGACCATGGTCACTGGCTTGTCGGTCGCCTTGCCGCCTTCGATAAAGGTTTCTTCGACATAGCTGACGATCTTGCGGATTTCGAAACTCATGAGCTGCTCCGTTTAGGGTGAGAGTGTCTGTGCGTATGATGGTATACCATAATACCGGCAGCACAAGTCCCTGAAATGAGTTTCTGGTCGGAAGGCGATAAAAGGGGGGAGGGCTACTACGATGGTTGCTCGGAGTTCATCGCTTGCCGCAGGATTGGTTCTATTCGTGGCAAAGTCGGCGTTGATCACGCTGGACGTACCACTCTGACCTTCGTATGGGGTTGGTTGGCGGGCGCGACTGGAGGAGTTACGTCGAGCTTGCCGCAAAGCGGCTAAGGATTTTTAGACTACAGGTCGAAGAACTTGCGAGCTTTGCAGCCAATCTCGATGACGCCGAGCGCAAAGCTCGCTTTGTAGCCGCCAAAATCGTCAATTTGCTATAGGTAGAATCCAATAGCGTGGCGTGGATTCACTTCTTTTTTGCTCTTGGTACACCCTGAAAATAAGTCCAGAATCAAGTCCTTTCCTGCTTCAGGAATAAAAGAAACTCCTTGGACTTCAATAGGTCGGACGCCAGATGCGAGTCTCGTTTCCCGCTACAAATATTGCTCCATGGGTTTGACTGAGTTTCACGAGGAACGAAAAAACACCCGGGATATTTTCGTCTACGCTGTGCCCAACTGCATTCCACTGAGCGCGTTTGAGTTCTGTGGAAGCCTTGAAAAACCTGCCTTCTGGCGGGTTTTTTCGTTTTAGCGTTCCGTCGGATGCTTGCCCATTCTTCTGGAATGTTGCGCATAACTGCTTCGCATTACCAATGCCACTCGGCGTTTAGCTAAGCCAGCAGGCGTGCCTACAATCCTTTCGACGGCGACGGTCTCTATCTCTTGATCCAATCCATTGGCCGTGGTCGCTGCCCGAGACAGCGAGTTCTTGTGTTTGAGAAGGAGCTTTAAATAAACTTCCGCATAAATATGCGGGAATTTTTTGGGTTTTAATTTGCACCAGGGAAGTGAGTCTTTTGTGGTTGAAATCGCTACTAAGGTCCTATTGATAATAGAGCCTGGCTCAAAATGTTGTAGCAATAATGATTATGTTAGTTGGCTAGGTATTTATTATTTGGTGTGAAGTTTCCACGTTTCGGTAAATATTTTTAGCTATCATAAAGTCGTCTTGATGGCTGTGCTAGCTTCTGTTCTGGTGATTTTGGCATTTGAGTGGTCGCACGTATTCGGGAAACTTCTATTCGTAAAGTTTTCTATGCGCTAGTATTAAATTCAAGGACGCTCTAACTATAGTAAGGAGCCTAAGTACTTTGCAGAGTAGGTGGCCTGCTGAACGCATAAAATTAAGCTGTAACTTTCTTTACGCCGGGTGGAGGCGGTGAGCCTGTTTGTGTCTACTCTTGACGAGTCTTTTCACTATTGTGGCGATGCCAATTAAGGCGCTTCGCCTACCCGCCATGCCTGGCCATACGTCCACTCTCGAAGGCTCCGATCTGATTTGCCCGCTGTCCGCTTTATCCCTGCAGGATCGCCAACCCAAGGAAGTACGCACCATGGAAAGTTGGAAAGTTAGAACTCATCTTTTTTTGCTTGCCGGATTTTTAATGTTTGGATTGCTGTGTGTGGGTGGACTCGGGCTGTATGGCATGCGCTCTACGTTACATGGTCTGGAAACCGTTTACCTGGATCGAGTGGTTCCACTAAGGGATTTGAAAAAAATCGCCGATCTGTATGCGGTGGACATTGTTGACGCCACTCACAAGGCGCACAACGGCAATTACACCAAGGCTCATGCGTTGGCCCAGATCAAGCAAGCTCAAGTTGAGATAGCCAGCACGTGGTTGACCTATAAGTCGACTGAACTAATCGCTGAAGAAACTCGTTTGATCGGGCAGATCACACCGCTGATGGATGCCACTCAAGGTCCGTTGATGGAGCTCCAAGCCATGCTGAGCCAAAGTGATGAGGCAGGTTTGGCGCAGTTCGCGGCAAAGCGGCTTTACCCGCTGATTGATCCATTATCGGAGAAGTTTTCCGAATTGATCGAGGTGCAACTGAGCGAAGCCATGCGTCACTTCGAAGAAGGACAGGTTGCCTATCGTGCCTACGTAAAGCTCGGTTTGTTGATCTTGTCGCTAGCCCTGGTTCTGGGCGGCGTTTATGCGTTCTATTTCTCAAGACGCTTGAGTCTTCAACTGGGAGCGGAACCAGGCGAGCTGGCAGCAATGAGTTTAAGCATCGCTGAGGGGCATCTGGCCAGCTCTGTGCTCGATCAAGGTAAACACCCGACCGGCGTGTTGCATTCGGTGCAAGGCATGCGCCAGAGCCTGCGGGCTATGATCGGCAACATCAACCAGGCTTCGGTGCAAATCGAGAGCGCTACCCGGCAGTTGGCTCTCTCGTCTGAACAAGGGCTGAGCAGTGCTTCCTTGCAAAGCGATACAGCATCGTCCATGGCGGCTACGGTCGAGCAGCTTTCGGTAAGCATCAATCACATCGCCGACAACGCTCGCCAGGCCCAGAGTACGGCGCAGAGGGCGGGGCAGATCACCGATGAAGGCATGGGGGTGATGCGCAAATCGATCCATGAAATGAGTCAGATTGCCGAGTTGGTGACGCAAAGTTCTTCCGATATCGACCAGTTGGCAATCCAGTCAAACGACATCAGCCAGATTGTCGGTGTGATTCGCGGCATCGCCGAGCAGACCAACCTGCTGGCCCTCAACGCCGCCATTGAAGCAGCGCGGGCGGGTGAACAAGGTCGCGGCTTTGCCGTCGTGGCCGATGAAGTACGCAACCTGGCAAGTCGCACGGCACAGTCGACGAAGGAGATCGTTACCCTGGTTGATGCCATACAAAACGGTATGCTCAAAGCTAAAGGAAGCATGGCCGCCGGCTGCGAGCGAGTGACCAATGGGCTTCAACTTGTGGAAAGCGCCGGCGCTTCGATGGTCACTATAAAAAAGGCACTGGATGAATCTATGGAGGCTGTCAGTTTCATTTCCCTGTCGCTGCAGGAGCAGCGTGCCGCCAGTGATCAGGTGGCCTATAACGTGGAGCAAGTAGCGCAGATCGTTGAACAGAATTCCGCTGCTCAGGGGGGGATTGTGCAAGCGACTCAGGCACTGAAGGCAATGTCCGCCGGGTTGGAGGTCAGCTTGAGCCGCTTTAGTTTGTAAGCGCGGCAAAACGTGCGCATGGGTGTAAGACTCGCAGGTTGGACTTGAGGTAGCGCCAGCCTTCGATAGGCACTCTTCCCGAAATGTCCATTCATGACTTGAACAGCTGTGCGTATTTGAAAGTGTTTGCGGCTCACCAACTGAATTTGAGTTCGACACCCAGGTAATTACTGTCTTGCCCGCCAGCTTCTCGCAGCGTCTGGCCGATGGCGTAGTGGACGGCCTCGATCGCGCCTGTAAGGTTGGGGTTAAAGACATAGTCAGTGCGGATCTGGCCATAGGCACCTGTCCAGCGCTCACCTTCTCCTGCAGTTCCCGCGACGGGAAGGTTCGGTTGGGTGTATACCGCATCGGCGGTGGTCTGGCGCCATAGCAGGCCGATAGCGGTCTGAATACTGAGCTTGTCAGCGGGTTTGACGGTGATCGATGGTTTGACGTGAATCAGGTTGGTATAGCCGGTGTAGCCTGCGAGTGAAAAGTAGTAGCCGTTGGGGAAGAGCGGATTGAATGTACCCTCCGTGCCGTCGCCGGCATGTCGATCGCCCGAGGCGACGTCTGTTTGAAAGCCGATGCGCGGTTTCCAGGTTACAGTCTCGAACGTATAGCCGACACGGCTACCAGTGGCCCAGGCACGAATATCTTTGCTGCCCACTGAGCCGCTTTGTAGCATGCCCTCGATGTCCCAATCGAAGCCCGAAGCTGCGCCGCCCAGGCGAATATCGAACAGGTGCCTGGTCTCGTTGCCATCGGCGCTCAAATAATGGGCGTCGCTGCGTTCATAGAGACCGTAGTAGGCCGAAAGCTCATTCTTTGCACCCACCAGCCGTTCGACTCGCAGCATATGAAAGCGCAGGTCGCTGTTGGATTTGTCGTCGAAATTGCGTTCATCCAAGTACTGCACCGGATGGCTTGCAATGCCGATGAAGCGCCAGTCACTGGTTTCCCAGTCGGCCCACAGTGCATCAAAGGATTGCCGCACATTCGGGCCATCGCGCGATGAAATGAAGCGTTGTAAGTCAAAGGCGAAATCCTGTCGGCCCACACGGCTTTTCAGGGTCCCGCCACTGAAGGTTTTGACATACTCGGCAAAGGCCAGCCGCAAGTCGGTGCGGTTTTGATCCGCGCCACCCACTGACGTCTTGTCGTAGGCCCGTGCATCTTCGAGCTGGGTGAACAACCTCCAGTTTTCATTCAGGTGCAGGTCTGCGTGGACCTGGAAACGCTGAATCAGGTAGCGGTCACGGTCGACGTTTTTGATGCCAAACCCGCTGGCGTCATTCATCTCAAATCGCTCGCGCAGCGTCGCGCCCAGTGACAGATAGGTGAGCGGGTTGTCATCGGACAGGGATATGTATTTCAAACTGTCCAGTGGCTCGGTGCGCAGCGTCGGATCTTTGAGCGTGGACCAGTCTTCCTGCCATCGATTGGCCTTGATCGCGGGTCTTGTCGGCTGGTCGTCAGCGAGGACGCTACCATTGAGCAGCGGCCAAAGCAGCGCCAGGCTCCATCCCAGCACGCGTTCCCCATTACTTATCGTCATCGGCATGAATTCACTGGGCGGGATTCAGTTGATGAAGCTCGGCGATGTAGCCGCCCGGGAATTCCACCATCGCACTACGTCGTCCCTTGGTGCTGAACGGTTCGATCAATACCTTGGCGCCGGAGCCGCTTGCCTTGGCCAGCGTGGCGGGGAGGTCGACCACCTGATAGCCGGTGGTTTCATGACCAAAGGGGTAGGGCAGGTGACCGTCGGTGACCAGCACCATCATGCGGCCGAACGTCGACTCGATGTCGACACGACGGTAGGTGTCGGTGGTCCGTCCGATATCAATGGCCGATGCATGCTTGTCATCGACCAGTACTTTACCGTGGGAAAAGCCGAGAAAAGATTTGATAAACGTGTCGGCACGATCGCTTGAGACATACACGCGGTTTTCGGGAATGGTTTGGAACGCCGCGTAGGACGGTGTCTTGCTGTGCCAGTAGAGTTGCATATTGACGCCACCTGGCCACTGAATGACCGCGTCACGCCCGATGGGATCGGGGAAGTCGTGGACGATCACGTCGGCGCCGTTCTGTCTCGCGGACTTGATCGCCACATCGAGGTCTTTGACCAGATAGCCGTTACGTTCCTGGCCGAAAGGGTGTGGGACTGGGGTGGTAAAGCCAAACAGGGAAACAGTACCTGCCGGTGTCTGCAGTAATTGCGATGTGGTGCTACTGGGCGTGGGCAGCACATTCACCACTACTTGCGGGGTGCTTTGTCCCCCGAAGGTAGCGAGGAAACTCTTAACGAAGCGGTCGACATCGGCCGGCGCAACGTAGACATGGCTGGTGTCGTATTGCGGCGCAACGGCCACCTCCGGTGAAGCGCTCGCCCAGGCGTTGCCCATCATTTGGCCGGCCAGCAGCGTCAATACCAGGGATACTTTGATCAACTTTACTTGCATGCCCATTCTCCAGAACTCATCAACGAAGCGTCCTCTGCCGTCGTGGGTAACTCACGCTTCCACGAGTTTTGGCTTGGTAGACATGGGCAGCTTAGGGGGCGTGGGGGGGAGGCGATTGTACGCGCGTGCTCAGAAGTGGACTAACGCTCTCACGATCACGTTACTGATAGTCTCACTCAGAGTTCCGGTAACCCGGACTTGGCGTGGGAGCGTTTGGGCGTGCAATGTTTGACGATTATCTTCGCATCGACAAACTGGCGAGAAGTTTAAACGGCGTAAACATTGCGCTCGTAGGTCTGGTACTCAGGCAGAACTCGCACGAGCCTGCCCGAACGCAGGTCGTCGATGGCCGAGAATCCGGCCAACAAACCAATCCCTATCGTGTGTAACCCAGGCAGGTATCCATGTGCGAAGGGCAATCGGGCTATTCGCCAAACCCAATGATTGCTTTGGTTTCCAAGTACTCTTCAAAGCCATGGACACCGTACTCACGACCATTGCCAGATCGCTTGTAGCCACCGAACGGAGCCATTGGATTCCAAGCGGGGTAGTTCAGATGCACCTGTCCGGCGCGGATGCGAGAGGCTACTGCACGTGCGAGAACCAGGTTCTGAGCTTGAACATGGGCTCCCAGCCCATATACCGTATCGTTGGCGATGTCGACGGCTTCATCGATCGTTTCATACGGAATGATGCACAGCACCGGACCAAAAATTTCTTCTTGAGCGATCCGCATTGCGGAATTTACTTCGGAGAAAACAGTCGGTCGGGTGTAGAAGCCCCTTTCATAGCCCTCTACAGGTCCTGGTCCGCCACAAACGAGTTTTGCACCTTCATTCAAGCCCAACTCGATCATTGCTTGCACACGCTTGTATTGGGCCTCGTTGGCGATAGGACCGAGTACCGTATTTTCCAATTGCGGATCACCAACGATGATTGCATTGGCAGTGGCGGCAGCCAGTGATTCGACTTCGGCCAGCCTGTCCTTTGGAACGATCATTCTTGTCGGGGCGCTGCACGATTGTCCGACGTTGCGAAATGCCGACATGACTCCCTGCGGAACGGCTTTGGCGAAGTCGGCGTCGGGAAGTAGCAGGTTCGGCGATTTGCCACCCAGTTCTTGAGTGACGCGCTTCACCGTTGGGGCGGCCGCCTGTGCAACCAGTGCGCCCGCGCGATTTGAGCCGGTGATCGAAATCATATCGATATCGGGATGTGCCGCCATGGCTGCGCCGACCTCGGGACCACTTCCGTTCACCAAATTGAATACGCCGGGTGGTACACCTGCATCATGTACCAGTTGTGCAAAAAGAAGCGCGCTCAGAGGCGACAGTTCGCTTGGTTTGAGGATCACGGTGCATCCTGCAGCAATCGCCGGGGCAACTTTCGCGGTGATTTGATAAAGGGGCCAGTTCCACGGGGTGATGAGGCCGCAAACGCCAATGGGTTCGCGTTCAATCGCGGTGCCGCCTTCAACCGTTTGGAAACGATAGGTGGACACAAGATCACGTGCTACCCGAACGTGTTCGGCCGCAAGAGGTACCTGCATCGCCCGAGCGAAACTGATTGCAGCGCCCATCTCCAGCGTGAGGGCCTGCGCAAGAATTTCTTTTCGCTCAAGCATGAGGTCATGGATTTTTCCAAGGATAAGCGCACGCGACTCTGGCGAGGACGCGGACCAACCAGGAAACGCTGCACGCGCCGCAGCGACTGCCCGATCAACATCCTCGGCGGAACCTCGCGCGACCTGCGCAATAACCTCTTCGCTTGCCGGATTGACCACAGGCAAACTAGCCGGGACTGCAGGGAAAGACCAACAGCCGTTGATATAAAATTTGTCAGACGATTGCGGATCAACGCTGTAGCTATTCGAAGATTGTGTTGTCATCCAACTAGCTCCCTGGAGCGGTAATGGGCGCTGCGAACAGCAGCGCCGATGAGGCAGCGAGTCACCAGAGTATCGCCGTGGCGCCCAGTGCATCCCTAAGCCCTTTTGTCTCAATAAGCTAACAAAACGCCCCAGGCAAAATATGCCGTTGTTCGAGTTGGCAAGGGATTATCTGCTGTATCTGCCAGGCTAACGTTGCATCAATGCAATTGAGCCGCTGACATTGGTGTTGCATCCCATAAAACCCTTGCTGGCGATTGTGATCGCTAGCCGATAGCTTGAGTCACCAGAGCAAATTGCCTGATACCGTCGCTTGATTGCGGGGGCGTCCCGAGAACCATTCGCGGCGCTCTGTCAACGCACTGCAACCCCAGGCTTTCCAGCCAGCCGGCCAACCCGCAATCGGCCAGAATATCGAAGCGAACAAAAGCACCAGGTATCAAGCGCAGAAGGTGGGCAATCAAGTGTTGGGCCTGTTCCAGGTTTTGTGCGACAACCGGACCAATGATATGGCCACGGCCAAAGCGACGGAGCAGGGCGATACCTTGGAGTTTTCCATCCACGTCTACACCGACCACGTGCTCGGCCATCGGGAGCAAATCGTTGAGTACCGTTGTGCGGTCCAGGCCGCTTCCAGCATTGGCCAATTCAATCAGCCTCGGGTAATCGGCCGGACCTGATGCGCGACACTGCGAGCCTTTGCTCAAAGGGATCAGCGCCGGTGTCTGTGGCACGCCTTGATGCTGCTGGATTCGTGCGAAGTCGACGAACCCCATGCTTGCATAGAGCGGCGCGCCCGACTCGGTGGCGTTGAGAATCGCCGTGCGAGGCGCAGAGGCCTCCAGGCACAGGTTCATCAGTCGACGTCCGATTCCCTTTCCTTGGTGCTCATCACTCACGATCACCAGGCCAATGGAGGAATAAGCGCCTTGATGGCAGGCGAATGCGACGCCGACCAATTGCCCGTTATGTTCCGAGACAAAGCCTTCCGACGTGCGCTGCACCATGGCCCAGTCTTCTTCTCGGTGAGGCCATTTCAGGTGCACGGAGAGCGCGTGTGCTGCGGGCATATCTGCGGCGGTAACGGTGCGGTACAGATAGGCGGACTCTGACGTTGCAGGCATGGAGACTCCTTGAGATTGGCGATTTTTGGCGCAGCGATCAGAGAGTTGCGGTGCGCGGCTCATATAAGTTTGCCTGTGCTGTGGAGGCTCGTAGACAACGGCATCGCAATCGCGGATGGGTCAGTAAAGCGACGGATATCGAATGGACTGATCAAGGTGCTGGTACTGCCGGTGCTGATCAGTTCGGCCATCACATCGCCGACGCCCGGTCCAAGCTGGAAGCCATGGCCGCAGAAGCCGAAGGCATAAAACAATCCCTCGACGGTACCGCTGGGGCCGATGACCGGCAGGGAGTCCGGCGTGTAGCTCTCGATACCGCTCCACACCCGGATGATGTTCAGCTTCTCGGCCCCCGGCAACAGACGGCGCATTTGCCGCATCTGGTTGAGCAGGCTTTCCGGCTGGAAGTAGGCACGCCGGTTGAGCATGTCCGGTTTGCAGCGGTTACCTCCGCCGATGATGATGTTGCCGCGAGGGATTTGCCGGAAATAAATCACCTCTTCCTTGATTTTGGTAAACACGCCGATCACCGTCGGCAAGGCGTAGGGCACCGGCTCGGTCACCGACATCTGTGGACCATTGGGTTCCAACGGTACCGGTTCGCCGAATTGCTCGGACAGCTTGGCGGCCCAGGCGCCTGCGGTGATCAGCAGTTGATGGGCGACGAACAATTGACCATCGGCGGTCGTAACGTGGAATTCGTCATTGACCTTCTGCACCTCGGCGACTTCGGTGCGCTCTTCGATTCGCGCGCCCAGGCGTCGGGCTGCACGGGCAAAGGCCGGGGCCGCGAGACGCGGGTTGGCGTGACCATCGTGGGGCGCGTAGGAGCCGCCCTTCACGTCTTTCCCGAGAAATGGAAAGCGCTGATGCAACTCGGCACCGCGATAAATCTTCAGGTCCAGTTGCGCCGCTTCGGGAGCAGCGGCATACGCCTCCAGCTCGGCAATTTCATCTTCGCGATAACACACGCGCATGTGCCCGCTGGCGATGAATTCCAGATCATCGTCGATCAGTTCCGGCAAGCGTTTCCACAAAGCCCAGGAGCGGTTGGCCAGTTCCAGTTGCCCGAGGTAACGCCCCTGGCGTCGCACGTTGCCGAAGTTCACGCCGCTGGCGTACTGACCGATCTGGTCGCGCTCCAGCAGGGTGACGGAGTGCCCATGCTGGCGCAGGAAAAACGCCGACGTCGAGCCCATGATGCCGCCGCCGATAATCAGGACATCGCTTTTTTGCGGTTTCATGAGAGCTCCTCGATGATCGTCATAGGCAGGTTTCCTTTTGTTCGCCGCGGGCCAGAGCTTCGATTTCGATCAAGTAACCATGATGCAAGCCCGGAACGGGCACCACGGCGCGTGCTGGTCGATGTTCGCCCAGGTAATGGGCATAAATTCGATCGAAGGCGGGCCAATGTTCTATCCCGGCGATATAGACAGTGACCTTCAAGAGGTCACCCGTGCTCCGGCCCGCTTCGCTGAGAATTGCTATCAGGTTTTCGAGGGTGATTGATGCTTGAACCTCAAACGGTTGGTCGGCACTGTGGTCGCCATTCGCGCGTACCGGTAGTTGCCCGGACACATATAAAACTCCGTCGTGTAAGACCGCCTGGGAGTAATGTCCGCCCGGTGCTGCTGCGTTAGCCGTGTGGATTAGCTTGATCGAACTTGCTTGATTACCAGCCATGCAGGCGACTCCAGGTGTGCACGACGCCCTCGGCGTCGCAGGCGTGATAGACCGGGAATTGCGCGCCTGTAGCGCATGCATGGTTGGGCAGAATGCGCAGACGGCTGCCGATGGGGAAGCGCGCTACGATGTTGGCGCTCTCGGCCGCTCCAAGTGTGATGATGCCGTGTTCCTGGTTGGCGCCAGTAACCAGCGCGCCCTCGATCCAGTTGCCAGCTTCGGTACACACTTGTCCGTAACCAAAGTCCTGTCGCTGGCGCTGCGTGCCGCGATCACGACTCATGGCCATCCACCCGGCATCGGTGATGATCCAGCCTTTATCTTGCTGGTGGCCGATGACGGTGGTCAGCACGCTCAGTGCCAACTCTTGTGTCTGGCAGACGCCAATGTTGTGCATCACCAGGTCGAAGAATACGTAGACGCCTGCGCGTACTTCTGTGACGCCTTCCAGACTCAGCGCCGACAGTGCCGTGGGAGTGGAGCCGATGCTGACTTGCGGGCACGCCAACCCCGCGTCGCGGATTCTTTCAGCGGCGCTGACGCAGACGAAGCGTTCTTGTTCGGCCAGGATCTGTAGCGCTTCATGATTGTCGAGTTCGTAACTGGATCCGGCATGGGTCATCACGCCTCGCAGTTGCATACCCCCTTCGCAAAGAATGCGTGCGACGTCCAGGAGTGCATTGTCTTCAGCATTCAGACCTGATCGATGGCCGTCGCAATCTATCTCGATCCAGACCTCGAATCGTTCGTCGTGTTTCTGTCCGAAGGTGACAATGGCCTGAGCCCCAGCGACACTGTCGGTGAGTACGCTCAGGTTGCAGCCTTTGCGCCTGAGTGTCAGTGCCTGGGGCAATTTGCCTGGCGCTATTGCAACGGCATAGAAAATGTCGCTGATGCCTTCAGCGAAACAATGCTCAGCTTCTTTCAGGGTGGAAACCGTGACACCGCTTGCACCAGCGGCGATCTGTGCCTTGATCACGGGCAGGCACTTGCTGGTTTTGATGTGCGGACGCAAACGCACACCCAGGGTGTCCATGCGTTGCTGCATGCGCTGGATATTGCGCTGCATTCGCGGGATATCGACTATTGCAGCGGGGGTGTCGAGAAAGGCAATAGGGGCGGACATGACAGGACTCGGGTGGATGGGTACGGAGCCCACTCTACTCAGCCATCATGAAGTTGTGGTTCAATGAACTGTCATCAATCATTAAGTAAAATTGAATGATCTCCGTCGAAGACCTACGTCTGGCCGTCACGCTGGCGCGCTCCGAATCTCTAAGCGCTGCCGCCAGAGTTTTGAATGTCTCGCCACCGGCGCTTTCCATGCGTCTGCGTAAGCTGGAGACGCTGCTGGGTCTGACCCTGGCCAATCGCGATGCCCGCCGCCTGAGTCTTACTGCCGATGGCGAGCGTTTCTCCCGTGAAAGCGCGCTCTTGCTGGAACAGCTGGAGGCTTTGCCGGAATCCTTCAAGCAACAAGACGAGCGGCTGGTTGGAACACTCAGGCTGGCGGCGCCGTTCGGTTATGGGCGACAGCGCATTGCACCTCTGCTGGCCCGTTTTGCCAGGTTGCACCCACAGCTTTGCCTACACCTCGATTTGCGCGAAACGCCGTGGCCTGATCGTCACGACAGCGATGCTGTGATTCATATCGGCAACCTCAACGACAGCCTCTGGATCGCCAGGCCCCTCACGCAAAACAACCGCTGGTTATGCGCCAGCCCGGCCTATCTGGAGCAGTACGGCACACCATCTTCGCCTGATCAACTCGCCGAACATCGCTGCATTTGCATTCGTGAAAATGATGAAGATGTCACTCTCTGGCATATGCGTAAGGGGTCGGCTCGCAAAACGCTGCGCATCGAACCCGTACTGTTGAGCAACGATGGCAGCGTAGCCCGGCGTTGGGCCGAGCAAGGCTTGGGGTTGGTGCTGCGTTCGCAATGGGATATCAGTGATGCAGTCGCCAACGGCAGCCTGATCCGGGTGTTGGCGGATTGGGAGTTCGACAGCGCACCGATCAACCTATTGGTGCCCTCACGCAAACTGCGCAGCGCGCGGGTACAGGCTTTAGTGGGGTTTCTGGAGGCTGCATTGAAAGCCTGACCAGCGCTTTCAGGTGTCGGTTGATGGGCGCACATTTTTCCTTTCGAGGATCAACCTGTTATTGGCGCCTCCGCGCGGTTGCCAAGGGTTTAGCGCTGGTCAGCGGGGTAGGCTGCGGGAGAAATTCGTCACCCTGATAGAATCGTGCTGGCGACTCATAACATCCCTCCGAGAATTGGCATGAACCCAGAATTAACTGAAGAAGAGATGCGCCGGGCGTTATTCGGTGGCGTAGAGCAAGTGGCGCAGGGCAGTACGCCTTCCGTGCAGAAGTCGTTATCGGAGAACGTGATCACGCCGTCGGCGAAAAAAGCTGAGAAAACGAAAGTCGCGAAAGCATTCACGCCCAGACTGAAGGTCACACTGCGGGTGGGGAATGAATTTGAAGGCAAGACGTATGAGTTGGTCCATGAGGTCGATACGTTGAGTACGCTCCTGGCTGAGCAAGAAGCTACCAAGGCCGCCAGGAAAAAATTTCGGTTTGTCGAGGTGGTTTCGATCAAGTCGATGTAGTGATTTTCCCCTGGTAGGGCCAGGGTTGATGGGCCGACTTTCGTCGTAGTCATGAGTGGGAAAAGAGCTTCAGCAACCGTGATCAAGCATTAACGCTGCTCGACCAGATTCAGAAAGCGTCGTGTCCGCTCATTGTCAGGATTGACCAATATTTGCCTCGGCGAGCCATCGGCGACAATTTTTCCGGCCTCCATAAACAACACTCGATCAGCGATGTCCTGGGCGAACTTCATTTCATGGGTTACCAACAACATGGTCATCTGCTGCTCATGAGCGATGGCGCGGATGACCGCCAACACTTCGCCGACCAGTTCCGGGTCCAGCGCCGAGGTGACTTCGTCGAACAGCATGACTTGCGGGCGCATCGCCAGGGCTCGGGCAATCGCCACGCGTTGCTGTTGGCCACCTGACAGTTGGCTCGGGAACGCGTCGGCCTTGTGGCTTAAACCGACCAGCCCCAAGTATTGCTCTGCGCGGGCGTTGGCTTCTTCGCGGCTGAGTTTCAACACCCGGAAGGGCGCCTCGGTGATGTTTTCTTGAACCGTCAGGTGCGGGAACAGGTTGAACTGCTGGAAAACCATGCCCACGCGATGCACCACGGGTGCTCTTGCTGCGCCTGGCCAGCGCCAGCCCGAGCGTTTGACTGGCACCGCTGCGCCAGCGACTTCAATGCTGCCATGCTGATACGTTTCGAGCCCTTTGATCAAACGCAAAACCGTGGATTTCCCTGAGCCGCTGGGGCCGATCAAGGCGACTTTCTGGCCTTGCGGGATGCTCAGGTCGAGGTGGTCGATGACCCGTGTGTTGCCAAAATTCTTTACCACCTGCTTGAGCGAAATCTGCACCGGCGCGAGGCTTTGGGCGTGTGCGAGATCAGTCATGGCTGCGCCTTTCGAGGTATCTGAAAAATAGGGAAGTCGGCACGCTGATCGCGAGAAACATCAGGGCCATGACGGTATAGGGTTCGTTGTAGCGATAGGTCATGCCGGCGATCTGCTTGGCCGCCTGAAACAGTTCCGGAATGGTGATGACGGCGAGCAGCGGGGTTTCCTTGAACATGCCGATCAGGTAGTTGCCGAGGACCGGCAGCATGGGTTTCAACGCTTGAGGCAGGACGATCCTTTGCCACGTCGTCGCGGTATCGAAATCCAGTGCCTTGGCGGCTTCCCATTGTCCGGCCGGCACACCGTCGATGGCTCCGCGATAGGCCTCGGCGATGTAGGCGCCGTAATACAGTCCCAGTCCGATGACCCCGGTAGAGATCGCGGGCAGGGTGATCCCCACCAGCGGAAAGGCAAAGAACAGCACATACAACTGGACCATCAACGGCGTGTTGCGGAAAAAACTCAGGTAGCCCGTGCTCACGGCACGGACGATGGCGACCCGCGATCGCTGGGCCATGGCCAACACCAGACCCAACAACACCGCGAGCAGAAAGCCGAGCACCACTACTTGGAGGGTGACCAGCAGGCCTCGCAACAGATCCGGCAGAATTGACCAGGCAAAGTCGTAGTCGAAATTCATGATGTGCGGTCCTGTCGCCACGCAGTGACATGTTGCTCATAACGCCGAACCAGCCAACTCATTGGCCAGGCCATGACGAAATAGCACACCAGCACGATGCTCCAGATCAGCGTCTGCTGGCCCAGGGTGGTCACCAGTTGCCCGCCGGAAAATGTCAGGTCGCTCAGGGTAATCAATGACACCAGCGAGGTGGTTTTCATCAGTTCCACCAACTGATTGCCCAACGGCGGCAACATGAAGGGCAGGGCCTGGGGCAGCAGGATGCGGCGAAATGCCGTCACAGGGCCAAAGTCCAAAGCCCGAAGCGCATCGCGCTGTCCGTGGCTGACGTTGATCAGCGCCGAGCGGACGATTTCCGATCCATAGGCCGAGAATGTCAGGCCCAGGCCGATCACCCCAGTGGTCATGGGCGACAGGCTGATGCCGAACAACGGCAAAATGAAAAACAGGTAGAACAACAGCACCAGTGCGGAGATGCCGCGCAGCACTTCGACATAGATCGTGGCGATCCAGCGCAGGGCTCGCGACGATGAAAGACGCATCAGCGCGATGACGAAGGACATCAGCAACACCACCAGCTCCGCAAGGACGGTAATTTCCAGTGTCGTCAACGCACCCTTGGCCAACTGCCGGGCAATGAACGTGGCGGTATCCAGCGTTGCGGGTTCGATCAACATGGCCTCATGCCGGCGATGATCGCCAGTTTCGGCCCGGGCAACGGCGCCTGGATGTCGAAATACGGCAGTTGCAGATCCGCCAGCAAGGGCTTATCAAAGGTCAGCGTTCCCCAGCTCAACGTGCTGATTTCGCCGATGATGTGCTTGTGCAAAACGAAGTTCTCTCAGTGCGATGAGTGTCAGAGTGTGCAGCGTTGTGCAGCAGTCACATCGGCTTCCGGCAGTTCATTTTCGGTGTAGCCGTATTTCTGCAGAATCTTCAACAGTTCGCCGGACGCACGCAGTTTCGCCAGTTGATCGTTGAACGCCTGGGTGAACTCAGGATCGTTTTTCGGCAGGCCATAGGCGTGGTAATTCCAGGTCGGCTTGCCTTGGGCATCGGGAATCTGATTGAAGGGCAGGGCGCGTTCGATCGCCGGGCTATTGGCTTTTTTCACCAGACTGATGATCTCGGCATCGGGGAAATACACCACATCGACGCGATCGGCCTGGAGCGCCGCCAGTGCTTCGGTGTCTTTGTCGAACAGGATGACGTTGCTGGCGGCAATGCCGGTGTCCTTGGCTTCCTGAACCTGATTGGTGCCGGTCTGCGTGGCCAGGCGTACTTTTGCGTTGGCGGCGACGTCCTTGAGGCTGTGCAAGTTCAGCGGGTTGCCCGCTTTGACAATAAACGCACCGCCGGAATGGGTGACGGGATTGGAGTAGCCAATGACTTTGCAGCGAGCGGGGTTGATGAACAGACCGGCGCCGATCAGATCGAAACGCCCGGCGGCGAGTCCTGGAACCAGCGAGCCGAAATCGGTAATAGGCGTGTCAATTTTGGTAATGCCCAGTGGTTTCAAAATGGCCTGCAGCACCTCAACGTTGGCACCAGTGACGTTTCCATCCGTGCCGATATACGCATAGGGCTGCTCGTTGGCGATGCCCGCGGTGAGCCCGCTGCTGCGACCTTTTTCCAACAGGCCAGCCATGGCAGATGAGGCAAACACTGCGCTCAGCAAAGCGGCCGAACCAAGGGTGGCTGACAACGAACGAAGTTTGATGCCTTTCATTGATGTACTCGTCAGGGTGGTGATAAAGGGGCTGGGCTAACCGATTCAGCAGATGGCACTTTCGCCGACTCTATAGATATAAAAATCATTTTTTAAATATCGTTGGGGAATATCTATAGATCGAGGTCAATGGCGCAGAGGGCAGGGTCTTGGCGTCGAGAGGCCGGACACGAGGGCTGCTGACGCGATATATGTGTGAACTGTGTGTAGACTTTCGCGCTTCGAACTTGGGAGCCTTATGTGCTGTGCTCCTGTCAGTCTCCGTATTGATCAAGGCGTGTTTATGGATCTGCGTCAGCTTGAAGCCTTCGCTGCTGTGATGTCGGCGGGCAGTGTCACCGCAGCGGGAAAGATGCTCGGCCGTTCCCAACCTTCGGTTACCCGGGTCATTCAGGAACTGGAGCAAGAGCTCGGCTTTGCCTTGTTCGAACGCAGCGGGCCGAAGGTCACGCCTACCCACAAGGCGTTCATGATGTACGCCGAAGTCGAAAGCGCACTGCTGGGCATTCGCAACATTCGCCAGCGCGCGCAGCACATCGCGCTGGAAGAAAACCATCAGATCAAATTGGTCGCGATCTCGGCGTTGGCGCTTGGGCTGTTGCCTGCGGCGCTGGCACGTTTGCCGGATAGCCTGCGTCCGCAGCAGATCCAGTTGCAGAGCATGTCGCCGGAAAATGTGGTGCAGGCAGTGCTGTCGAAAACCATGGACCTGGGCGCCGTGAGCCTGCCGCTGGAACATCGCGGGCTGGAGATTCACTGGATCGGCGAGGCGCCCTGCGTCGCGGTGTTGTCAGCCAGTTCCGAATTGGCGTCGCACGACGTGCTGTCCATGGAACTGCTGGCGCAACAGACCTTGATCACCATGGCCAATCCGTACCGGTTTCGTCGACGTGTCGACAAAGCCTTCCACGATGCCGGCGGGCCACCGACGCGCATGCTCGACACCAACACCTCGCTGGTCGCGATGCAGATGGCCAGAGTCGGATTGGGCGTTGCGCTGGTCGATCCCTTTACCGCGATGGGCGTGCCGTTGGAAGGCGTGGTGGTCAGGCCGATTGCCTGCAACATCCCGTTTTTCTTTGGCTTGATTTCGGCGTTCGCCAGCCCGTTGTCCGACGTGACGCGGGCGCTGATCGACGAAATCGCCACATCGGCAAAATTGCTGCTGCCGGAGATGGTCATGCATGAGGCCAGCGCTCACGACGCTTTGTTGCAGAGCATCTACGCGGAGTAAGGCAGGTTAGTCGCAGGTCTTGGTCTAGCGTTTCGTCGCTCGTTAATTCCATTTATGAATATCAATATGTTTTTTTGAGCGTTGTTAGAATAAAAAACCCCTTTTAGTATTCACTTTAAGCATTCAATGGCCTTTAGAATTCATTTCTTGTCGGCCTTGAATGCTTTTTGAAGTGATTTCAACAAAGGGTCGAGTGAATTGCTCTCGATCGTCATCGAGTAGCAATCAATGTCCGATGCCACCCCACCTGCCGACCTTGCGGCCCTTGAAGCACGCTTGCGCCAGGACCTCGCCTGGCTCGACCTGCCGGCCAATCCATGGGTCAAGCCACGCGTCAGCGCAGGCGCAGCGGTACTCGATGTGGCAATCATCGGCGGCGGCATGGCCGGTCTGGCGCTTGCCGCCGAGCTGCGCCACCTCGGCGTTGCAGCGGTGATTTTCGATCAGTCGCCGGCAGGCTTCGAAGGACCTTGGGCGACCACCGCCCGCATGGAAACCTTGCGCTCACCCAAACACCTGACCGGGCCGGCACTGGGCTTGCCGGCGTTGACGTTTCGCGCCTGGTACGAAGCGCAATTTGGCGCCGAGGGCTGGGCCGCGCTGGACAAGATTCCGCGTCTGCAATGGGCTGATTACCTGCGTTGGTATCGCAAGGTTTTGGCGCTGGACGTGCGCAATGAACACCGCGTCAGCCGGGTCGCGCCAAGAGCCGACGGGTTGGTTGAACTGGAGATCGTGACGCCCGCGCACACGCAAAATCTATTGGCGCGTCATGTCGTACTCGCCACCGGGCGCGACGGTCTGGGCGGACCTTGGGTGCCTGAATTCGCTCGGCAACTTCCGGGTCATCTTTGGGCGCATTCGGCGGACGGTTTGCAGAACGAATGGTTCGAAGGCAAGCGCGTTGCGGTCATCGGTGGCGGGGCGTCTGCCATGGACAGTGCCGCCACTGCGCTGGAAGCAGGCGCGAAGGGCGTCGACCTGCTGATCCGCCGTGCAGAGTTGCCGCGCATCAACAAAGGCAAGGGCGCCGGCAATCCGGGGATGATCCACGGCTATTGGCGTCTGCCGGACGCCTGGAAATGGCGGATCCGCAACTACCTCAATACGCAGCAAGTGCCTCCGCCACGCGGCAGTACGCTTAGGGTTTCCAACTCCGGCAAAGCGCGGTTCCTGTTGAGCAGTCCGGTGATCTCGGTGGAACAAAACCCGGCGGGCGGCCTCTGGCTGCACACGCCCACTGCGCGGATCGAAGCGGATTTCCTGGTGTTCGCCACCGGTTTTCGCACGGACTTTCAGCAACGCCCGGAATTCGCGCCGTTCGCCTCGCACATCCGTATCTGGCGGGATCGCTTCGAGGCCCCTTCCACGGAGCTCGATGCCGAATTGTCCGAACTACCGGACCTGGGCGACTGTTTCGAATTCAAGGAAAAGACACTCGGCACCTGCCCGGGGTTGAACCATATCCATTGCTTCAGTTATCCCGCGGCACTGACCTATGGCGCGGTGTCCGGTGACATCCCGGCCATCAGCGAAGGCTCAAAACGCCTGGCGCACGCGTTGGTCGGCCAGTTGTTCAACGACGACATTGCGCTGCATTTCGAAGCCATGCGCAGCTATGCAGACCCCGAGTTGCTGGGCGACGAATGGGTACCAGCCCAGCCGACCGCTGAAGAGCTGCGGCAATGATCGGCTGGGCGCTGCGACGATTGACTCAGTCGTTGCTGGTGATTGTGCTGATGACCCTCGTGGTATTTGTCGGCCTCAACGCCATTGGCAATCCCATGGATATTCTGGTGGGCGAAGACCTCAATCAGGCCGAACGCTTGCAGGCCATCGCACACCTGGGGCTGGACAAGCCGTTGTGGGAGCAATACCTGATTTTTCTCAAGGGCGCGGTCCACGGCAACCTGGGGCAGAGTTTTGTCTATCACGAAGACGCCATGCGCCTGATTCTGCAACGACTGCCAGCCACCTTCGAACTGGCCTTCAGCGCGCTGTTCCTGGCTGTGGTGATTGGCGTTCCCTTGGGCATGTTTGCCGGCGCCTATCCCGATCACCCGTTCTCGCGCCTGATGATGGCCTGCAGCATTGTGGGCTTTTCACTGCCCGCGTTCTGGGTGGCGTTGATGATGATCATGTTGTTCTCGATCAAATTGGGTTGGCTGCCCGCCAGCGGGCGCGGCGAGACCCGCGAGTGGCTGGGGGTGCAGTGGTCGTGGCTGACCCTTGATGGCCTGCAACATCTGCTGTTGCCTGCGCTGAACCTGGCGCTGTTCAAAATCTCGCTGGTATTGCGCCTGACCCGTGCAGGCGTGCGTGAAGTGCTGCCACAAGAGTTCGTCAAATTTGCCCGCGCGAAGGGCCTCTCTCCGATGCGGGTGATGTGCATGCACGTCATGCGCAACACCATGATCCCGTTGGTCACGGTGCTGGCGATGGAACTGGGATCGACCATCGCCTACGCCGTGGTCACCGAAAGCATCTTTTCCTGGCCCGGCGCCGGGAAGCTGATTCTGGACAGCATCAACACGCTGGATCGGCCGGTGGTGGTGGCTTATCTGATGGTGGTCGTGGTGATCTTCGTGGTGCTCAATTTGATTGTCGACTGCCTGTATTACTGGCTCGACCCCCGTGTGCGCGTCGAGGCCTCCCGATGAATGCCGTTCAAAAAACCTCAACCGCCCGCGTAGGTTTGCAGGCCCAGTCGCCCTGGCGTCGGGTGTCCGTCGAGTTCATGAGTTCGCCGACGGCAGTCATTGCGCTGCTGCTGTTATTGGCTATCGTGCTGGTTGCGGTTTTTGCGCCATGGATCGTGGTGCAGAACCCCTATGACCTGATGCAGCTCAACGTAATGGATGCACGCCTGGCACCGGGCAGCGTCAATATGGACAGCGGCTACACCTATTGGCTCGGCACCGATGGCCAGGGCCGCGACCTGGTCTCGGCGATCCTGTATGGCTTGCGCATCAGTTTGTGGGTCGGGATCGGTTCGGCGTTGATCGCGGCATTGATCGGCACTTTACTCGGCCTGGTGTCGGCGTATGTCGGTGGCTGGGTCGATGCGTTGTTGATGCGCCTGGTGGACCTGCTGCTGTCGTTCCCGGTGATTCTCATGGCGCTGATGATCCTCGCCTGGCTGGGCAAGGGTGTCGGCAACGTGATGCTCACGTTAGTCCTGCTGGAATGGGCCTACTACGCCCGGACCGCCCGGGGCCAGGCATTGACCGAAAGCCGTCGGGAATACGTCGACGCCGCACGGGGGCAGGGCATTGGTCCGTTGCGCATCGTCATCGGACACATTTTGCCCAACTGCCTGCCACCGTTGATTGTCATCGGCGCCTTGCAGATTGCCCGCGCGATCACCCTGGAAGCGACCTTGTCATTTCTCGGTCTCGGTGTGCCGGTCACGGAGCCGTCCCTGGGCCTGCTGATCGCCAACGGCTTCCAGTACATGCTCAGCAACGAATACTGGATCAGTCTGTTTCCGGGGCTGGCGCTGTTGATCACCATCGTCGCGATCAATCTGGTCGGCGACCGATTGCGCGATGTCCTGAACCCGAGGTTGCAACGATGAGCCTGCCTGAAATGCCGCTGCTGCCGACCTTGGAGGTGCGCGGCCTGTGCACCTCGTTCTACACCCGGGCCGGTGTGCTGCCGGCGGTGCGTGATCTGTCGCTACACGTTCAGCCAGGTCGAATCCTGGGCCTGGTGGGCGAGTCGGGCTCGGGTAAATCAGTGACCGGGTTTTCCATTCTCGGGCTGGTGGATGAGCCCGGGCGTATCAGTGGCGGGCAGGTGTTGTTCAAGGGACGTGATCTCACAACACTCTCGGCTTCCCAACTGCGCGCATTACAAGGCAATCGGATCGCGATGATTTTCCAGGACCCGATGATGACCCTCAATCCGGTGCTGCGCGTCGACACGCAAATGATCGAAGCGGTGCAGGCCCATCGTTCACTGAGCAAGCGCGAAGCCCGTGAACACGCCAGTCGCACCTTGGCGCTGATGGGCATCGCCAGCCCTGAAGAACGCCTGCGCGCTTATCCCCATCAGTTGTCCGGTGGTATGCGTCAGCGGGTGGCGATTGCGATTGCACTGCTGCATTCGCCTGACCTGATCATTGCAGATGAGCCGACGACGGCGCTGGACGTGACGATCCAGGCGCAGATCCTCAGCGAAGTGCAGAAACTGGTGCGCGAGCAGGGCACTTCGCTGATCTGGATTACCCATGACCTGTCGGTGGTGGCCGGGTTGGCCGACGACGTGGCCGTGATGTACGCCGGGCGCATCGTCGAGCAGGGTTCGGTTGCCGATGTGCTTGATCGTCCGCAACACCCTTACACCCAAGGCCTGATCAACAGCCTGCCGAGCCGTAATAAACGCGGTGAGCGTCTGCGGCAGATTCCCGGGATGGCGCCGGACCTGTCCTCGATGCCGACCGGCTGTGCATTCGCCGAACGCTGCAGTCGAGCGTCGGCGCTCTGTACCCAGGAGCCTGAACCTCGTGAGATCTTGCCCGGCCAGACGGTTCGTTGTTTTCACCCGGGAGCCGCTGATGCGTACTGATCAAATCCCACTGATTGAACTGCGCCAAGTCAGCAAGACGTTCGGCAAACCGGTGCAAGAACATTCAATTCAGCACCTGATGCAACGCTTGCACCTGACGCAGCCCAAGCCTGTGACCCATGCCGTCGATTCCGTGGACCTGCGCATCAACCGTGGCGAAGTGGTTGGGCTGGTCGGTGAATCCGGCTGTGGCAAATCAACCCTCGGGCGCATGGTGGCGGGGCTGCTGCCGGTGTCATCGGGCACGGCGTGGGTGGATGGCAAATCCCTCGACAACCTGACGGCGGATGAGCGTCAGGCTGTCCGTCTGAAGGTGCAGATGATCTTCCAGGATCCGTCGTCGAGCCTCAATCCGCGCCTGCGAGTCGACCGTATCGTCGGCGAGGGCGCGTTGCTGCATGGCTTGACCGACAAGCAAGGTTTTGACGATTACGTCAGTGCGCAGCTGCAACGCGCCGGGCTCAGTCCGCAGCTGCGTCAGCGTTACCCGCATCAATTCAGTGGCGGTCAACGTCAACGCATCGGCATTGCCCGGGCGCTGGCGGTGCAGCCGCAATTGTTGGTCTGCGATGAGTCAGTGGCGGCGCTGGACGTGTCGATCCAGGCGCAGATTCTCAATCTGTTCATGGACCTGCGCGATGAGCTGGGCCTGACCTATCTGTTCATCAGCCATGACCTGGGCGTTGTCGAGCACCTGTGCGACCGCGTCGTGGTGATGTACCTGGGACGGGTGGTCGAGAGCGCGTCGGTCGATGACCTGTTTGCCCGCGCCAACCATCCCTACACCCAGGCCCTGTTGGCGCAAATCCCGCGTTTCGATGTCCGCAGCACCCGTTATGACGCGATCAAAGGGGAAATCCCCAGCCCGCTGAACCCGCCCGCCGGGTGTCATTTCCATCCTCGTTGCCCACACGCCACCGCGCGCTGCCGCAACGAAGTTCCAGCACTCAGGGAGGTTTCGCCGAACCACCTGAGCGCGTGTCACCTCAACGACCACTTTTGAACGAGCGCTATGACGCTCGTCATGCCCATTGCGTGCAAGGAATTACCCATGAAGCCACTTGTTCGTTCACTGTTAGCCTCGGCGCTTATCCTGGCGGCCGGCAGTGCTGCCGCGCAGACCCTGCGCATCGGTTACGCCGACCCTGTGTCGTCCCTCGATCCGCAACTCAACAAATACGCCGGTGACCGCTCGGTGGCGCTGCATGCCTTCGAATCGCTGGTCAATCGGCGCGACGACAAAACCCTGCCGGGCCTGGCCAAGAGCTGGAAAGTCATCGATGACACGACTTGGGAATTTGCCCTGCGCGACGACGTGAAATGGCAGGACGGCACGCCGCTGACTGCCGATGACTTCGTGTTCTCGTTCGAGCGCGCCCGCAATGTGCCGGGCAGCGTGGCGTCGTATGCCGGGGCCACACGCACGGTGGAATCGGTCACGGCCAAGGACGATCACACGCTGATCATCAAGACCCGCACGCCGAACGCGAACCTGCTGCCGGACGTGGACTCGATCTACATCGTCAGCCGGCATGCCGGCGCGAATGCCAGCAGCGCCGATTACAACTCGGGCAAGGCCATGGTGGGCGTGGGGCCGTACCGTTTCGTGTCTTACGTGCCGGGTGACCGGACGATCTTCGAGCGAAACGATACCTATTGGGGCGCCAAGCCGACCTGGGACAAGGTTGACTACCGCTTTATCGCCAACGCTGCCAACCGCACTGCGGCTTTGCTCGCCGGTGACGTGGACGTGATCGATAAGGTATCGCCCACGGATGTCGAGCGTCTGCGCAAGACCCCGAACGTCAATGTCTTCGCCTATCAAGGCTTGCGGGCGCTGATTATCCAGCCGAGTTTCCGCGAAGGCCCCAACGAGTTCATTCGCGATAACGCCGGCAAGCCGCTGCCAGAGAACCCGCTGCGCGATGTTCGCGTGCGCAAGGCGCTGTCGCTGGCGATCAACCGTCAGGCGATTGATGAACGGATCATGCAGGGCACCGTCACCGAGGCCAATCAATGGATGCCGGCCAACACGTTCGGCTACAACCCGGACGTGAAGAACATTCCTTTCGATCCGAAACAGGCCAAGGAACTGCTGGCGCAGGCCGGTTTCCCCGACGGCTTCCAGTTGACCGTGCATGTGCCGGGCGATCGCTATCCGCAGGCGCCGGAAGCGCTGCAGGCGGTGGCGCAGTTCTGGTCGCGGATCGGCGTCAAGGTCCAGCTCGAGGTGCTGCCGTGGGCGGTGTATGCCGGCAAGGCCAACAAAAATGAGCTGGCGATCAGTGTGATTGCCTGGGGCAACGGCACCGGCGAAGCAGCGTATGCGCTGACCAACATCCTGACCACGGTGGACAGCAACAAAGGGCAGGGCGCCTCGAATTGGGGTCACTACAGCAACCCGCTGGTGGACAAGGCGCTGGTGGATTCGACCGCAGAGTTTGATGAAGCCAAGCGCCGCAAGATCCTCCAGGACTCGGTCAAGGTGGTCAGTGACGACGTAGGCATCATTCCGCTGTTCCACTACCAGAACATTTGGGCCGCCCGCAAAGGCCTGAAAGTCGAGCCGCTGGTCAGCGACCGCACGGCCGCGACGATGGTCACCGAACAACCTTGAATCGGTGTGCGCCAGAGCCCGACGGGCTCTGCGCGCAACGCTTGCCCACAGCCTTACAGGATTTGTCATGACCTCCACCGTTGAACCCAATGCCGATCTGCTTAACAGCTTGCTGGGCATCCAGCCGGGAACGCATCTGCACGCCGTGCGCGATGCCAGGAACAAGGTCGCCTCGGCGACGCAGGGCAGCCACGACCTGTTTTTTGATCAGGCACTGGAAAACAACCTGTCATTGAGTGAGCGCCTATGGGTGGCTTACTACGCCGCGCGACTGACACCGCACGCGACGTTGGCTGCGCACTATCTCGAGCAGTTGCAGGCGCTGGGCGCGGATAAAACCGTGCGGGCGGCCATCGATTCCGCTGCCATTGAAACGTTGGATGACGCGCGCCTGCGCGGGATTTTGAGTTTCACCCGCACCTTGATCGAATCCCCGGTCCACGGTGATCAGGCGGCGTTGCAAGCGCTACAACAGCAAGGCTTGAGCACCGCCGAAATCGTCGTCTTGGCGCAACTGATTGCGTTCCTGTCCTACCAAATGCGTCTGGCCGCTGGGCTCGGCGCGTTACTGTCCGCCGGAGCAGCCTGATGAGTGAGCTTATTCGCAGCAACGGATTCACCAACGAAGTGCTGGGCTGGAAAGCCTGGCTGCCCACCGTCGACTTGACCCGCGCCACACAGGAACAAATCGACGTACTGCAAGAGAGCCATCCGCAGGCCAAGACGTCCGACTACTACCTGACGCTGGCCCACCACCCGGACATCCTTCGCCAGCGTTCCCAGGCATTCAACGCCATCATGTACGCCCCAGGCGGCTTATCCCGCGCCGAGCGCGAACTGGCGAGTACGGTCGTGTCGCGGATCAATCAGTGCGTGTACTGCGCCTCGGTGCATGCGCAACGATTCGAACAACTGGCCAAGCGCAACGATGTGATCGCCCAGGTGTTTGCCGACCCTGCAACCGCCGGCACGACCGATCGCGAGAAAGCCATTGTGCAATTCGCCATTGACCTGACACTGGAGCCGGCGTCGTTGGACGCCAGTCATATTCATGCGCTGCGTGATCAGGGGCTGGATGATGGACAGGTGCTGGATTTGATCCACGCGATCTCGATTTTCGCCTGGGCCAATCGACTGATGTTGAATTTGGGGGAGCCGGTGTTTGGCGCGTCATGACAGTGCTTGATCGCGTTAGCTTGGATAGCTCCTTGTTTGGGGCGGACGCCAGAGGCGAGTCTCGTTTTCTGCCCCATACGCAAAACGCCGCTCTTTGAGCGGCGTTCTTGTTTGTGTGTAATTTGTTGGGCATGTACCGCGCGCACTCAGGATCAGATAGCTGCAAACATGCTGAGCATTACGCTCGGCCTTTTTTTGCGATCAGCAGGCCCAGGCTGTTGGCCTCATCGCCTTCAGTCATCTGGAGGCGCAGCTTCTTGTGCGCCATGTTCGGCTGCACGCCCAAGTATTTCCCCATCGACATGATCCTTCCGCATGACCAGAACGTCCGCTCGCCGCTGGCCGGTCAGATACGCCTGTTCCATCGCGTCTTTCAGCTCTTGAGCTGCCTTTCTCTTAACCCAGCAGTCGTGGCCGGGGTGATTGAGTCAATTGGCGCGCTGTCGAACATCGGCCTGAGCTGCTTGATTTCCGCCAGGTTGTCCTTCTGAGTACGCGCAGCTTGCTTCGAAACGATCGTGGATGTACCGATCGAATATGCCTTTCATGGTGAGCAGGTCGAGTGACTTGTCCTTGGTCTCGAGTTCAGCCCATTTGATCCCAGCCAGGTCCAGGTCTTTGCCCAAAGGAATCGCCTTACCAATCGGATCCAAGTAGTAACAGGCGATCCAGTCCTTTCCGCTTTTCCGTGGCCGCGTCCATTGATACATCCGGGACGGCAAATTGCGTGTTTCGGCCTTGCGGAGTTGCATATCAGTTCACTCGCGAGAAGTCAGGCGTCCATGCCGGCGCCGCCGGCGGTGGGTTGGGGTCCATGATGGTCGGGGAGAGCATGCCCAGCTTCATGCGGGCGTACATGCGGCTAGCCAGTGGTCGCTTGCCGCGGCTTTCGATGAACACCCAGTGGCGATCAACCAGCCAGCAGAGTTGGTAGGCTCGGGCCTTGTAGTCGGTGATGTCTGCCAACTCTTCATCCGAGAGAATTTCTGTTTCTATATTGGTGCTCCGCGCCGCGCGTGGCGGCAGAAGGGAGTTATTAGGTTTGGGTTTACAGCTGGATGAGTTCACTCGGGATGGCTACGGGTAGCCCCTGCAGATGTTGTTGGTGATGTCGTGAAGGGATTCGGCCCTATCCCACATCCGGCCTTTGCGCTGCTTTTGTAATCAATGCGGCTTTCGGACGCTGCTGTTGTATGATTTGTGAACTTGACTGGAGCGTTGGAGCAGTAAATGGATCTGAAGGACGGGGGGTTAGTAAAGGATTTTGAGCTCGAGAGGGCGCGTTATGAGTCGTTCGCTGCTACCGTGAGCGGTTTGCTTGAACGATTGTTGAAGGCAGAAGAAATTGGTGTCCATTCGATATCTTTTCGCTGTAAAGAAGTTGCGAGTCTCGAAAAAAAAATTACTGCCAAACCTTCATATCCATCACTCGCACACATTACCGACTTAGCGGGCGTTCGAGTCATAACTCACTACTCAGATGATGTTGATCGAGTTGCAGTTTTGGTCGAGTCCGAGTTTTCTATTGATACTGATAATTCAATAGATAAGCGAGTTGCGCTGGATCCTGATCGGTTTGGATATTTGTCCTTGCACTATGTAGCGTCGATGAATGCGGAGAGATCTAAGCTTAGAGAGTATTCTGCATTTAGAGGGCTGAAGGTTGAGATTCAGGTCAGATCTATTCTTCAGCATACTTGGGCGGAAATCGAGCACGACATAGGTTATAAAAGTACTGTTCAAGTTCCACGCCATATACGCAGAAAATTTTCCAGGTTAGCGGGGCTTCTAGAGCTTGCCGATCAGGAGTTCGTATCTATTCGGACGGATTTGGATGCCTATGAGAACAGTATTGAAGGTAAAGAGAGTACTGAGGAAGCTCTTCTTGACAAGGTGACTTATACCAGTTATGTATTAAATGATAGCGATTGTCTTGGCTTGGATAAAGTGGTGGCGGAAAGTTGTAGGTACAAGCTCGTGGAGATCATCGAGACTGAGAAGTGTTTGGCAGTTTGCGCTTTATTGGAAATACCAACACTTGGTATTTTGAGTCAGCAATTAAACGAGAATCGGGCGGCTATAATACTCCGAGCTGAAATTGTTGCGGAGTCCAGAGCTGGGCTACCATTAGCTGATATTGGTCGGGGCGTATGTGTGTTTTTCCTACATCAAGTAATTGTCGCTAAATCTCAAAATTTGGAACTCGCAAAAGCTTACTGCGCACTTAATGATTGGAGTGAGGAGTTTGTCACTTATCTGATGGAGTTTGGAGCAGATTTGATTTCAAGAAACAGTACTGAAGTAGGAGAGAGTGACTAGTGAGGCCGGGCAGACTAGTCATTGGCCTGCTGAGGTAGATTCGCTTCATGCGGCCAACTTCGACGTATAGGTCCGCGTGCCATTGAGGATTGCTTCCTTGATGGCGTAGAACTCCCAAGCGAAGTATTGAGATTCGACGCAGACCCGCATCCCAACGCGGTAGTCGTGCTTTTTGCGCTTGAACTGCACTGTATCTCACTGCACTGACTGGTTGGGCAAGGTCTGTATCATATCGATGCAGTCGCCGACCAGTATCTAGCGGGAAGGGGTCATAAGTGATTTTCCAAAAAGGTGCCGCCATCCGTGACCGGTGGTGGCAATTTGGTTTGGGTTGGGGTATTACGGTTGACCGGCATGGAGCCGGGTCAGGTAGGTAAAAGTATATGAAGAAAAAAATTAGTGCTGGCGCGATGATCGCTGGCGGTGTATCGGCAGTATTTGTAGCGTATGTTGGCTATTATTATTTTTTGTACTCAGGTTATTCCTCGTCGGTGGATATTTCTGATTTGAAGGGAGTTCGCAGTGGGACATTTGGAGATGCATTCGGTGCCCTAAATGCCCTTTTTTCAGGCTTGGCATTCTCTGGTGTACTAATTACGCTTTATTTTCAGAGAAAGGATTTAAAGGAGAGCCATACTCAAAACGCTAAGCAGCAAACAGAGTCACAGTTTTACAATATGCTTGCACTTCAGCAGCAAGTTGTCCAAGGGTTTGATTTACATCGTAGTGGTCCAGATGCCCATACGATACAGGGGCGAGATTGCTTCCGCGATTGGAGGCGAAAGATGCAGGCGCGGTACGTCGCTCTAAGCCTGGAATTTCAAGGAAAGCCAGATATTACTCGAGGAGTTGAAGCCTTTAAAAAAATATACAGAGCTCATCAGGGTGATTTAGGGCTTTACTTCAGAAGTCTCTATTCTGTATTTAGATTTCTTGATGGTGTGGATACTTCGCAAAGAAAACATTTAGGAGCAGTCATGCGCTCTTTGCTGTCTGATTATGAGCTTGTATTTATTTTTTATAATTGCCTTAGTGAAAAAGGAAGAAAATTCAATCGTTTCGCAATCGAGTATGCTTTGTTTGATAATTTGGATGTTCAGCGACTGCTGAAAATTGAGCACGTGGCTCATGCGGATAGAGCATCGTTAGGTGAAAACCAGCTCGCATTAAAAATCAGAGAGGCTGCATACACTAATAAGTAAAACTCATTCAGGATTGGTGCGGTGAGAGGGTTTACGGGTCAACAATTTCATCGCCTAGTTTTTTCGAATTTCGATCAGGCTCTGATTGTGAAATTCCATCGCCACGTTATCGCTAATTACGATGATGTGGCGCACCCTCAGCGCCTCGCGCGCCCCTTCCGATCCAAGCGAGTGCACATGGCGAAGGCAACCTTCAATCATTGAAGCCTGCTCTGTATCTTCTTTCTATACCATGAGTTCTTCCAACTTCTGCCGCTTGCCAAGTCGGCAGCGATGCCGCAATTCCTTCTCTTCATACTCTATCCGCTTCTCGGCGACCTCCGCCGATCGCTCTTGTTCGCTCTTGGCCATGGCCAATCTCTTCTATGCCACTGGCCGACAGCGCCAGCCAGGTTTGTCGTTTGCGTTGCTGCACTCGGCCCATCCTGCGCATCAGGTCGAATCCGGAAAGTCGAGCGAGTGGTTAGTTATCAGCGCTCGGCAAAGCATCTCGCTGAATGGCCGCGACCAATTCAGCATCAATCGGAGGCGCGACCGACAACAGAGGATCAGTGTTTGACCTGACTGCATCGACCACGACCTTGAACGATGGCTTGCTGCAGTTCGGCAGGAGTTTGCCAGCCTAACTTGTCGCCACGTTCAAAGCGCGCCCAGACTGGCTCCTCAGTCAGTTCATGCTCGGCTTCATGTTTCCAACCGACACGACAGGCGTTTTTTGAGGGTGATTATTGAGACCGGCAGGACGCCGTAGGCGGGCGCTTTCGTTAAATGATTGCGGGAAATTTCTGAGGGGGGCGGAAAATAGCTGAAAAGATGCGGAAACGACCGCGTCTATGACGTGCCAAATACCCAAACCCCAGAAACGAAAAAGCCCTGACTAATCAGGGCTCTAACGTATTCAAGATGGCGGAGGCGATGGGATTCGAACTCATGGACCTGTTACAGTCGACGGTTTTCAAGACCGTTGCCTTAAACCACTCGGCCACACCTCCGTTTGCGTTGCGGGCGCCATAATACCTGAATGAAACACACTGTCAAACTCTCTGCATGGCTTGTTACAGAGCGTCTGTTATGATCTTTGCGACTGAACGTTTCAAACCAATAGGAGTGTCGCCATGCGCGAACAGGATTACGCAGTTAATAACAGCGTGCAGGCTGAGCAGCTAGAGGTTAGCCGCGTCCTGCGCAATACGTACGGCTTGCTCGCCCTCACGCTCGCATTCAGCGGTGTGATGGCGTTCGTTGCTCAGCAGATGCGTGTCGGTTACCCGAACATTTTCGTGGTGCTGATCGGCTTCTATGGCCTTTTCTTCCTGACCAACAAACTCCGTGACTCGGCGTGGGGCCTGGTATCTGCCTTTGCCCTGACCGGTTTCATGGGTTTCCTGCTCGGCCCGATTCTCAATCGTTACCTGGGCATGCAGGGTGGCGCTGAAGTGGTCAGTTCCGCTTTCGCGATGACTGCGCTGGTTTTCGGTGGTCTGTCGGCCTATGTGCTGATCACCCGCAAGGACATGAGCTTCCTGGGTGGTTTCATCACTGCCGGGTTCTTCGTGTTGCTGGGCGCGACGCTGGCGAGCTTCTTCTTCCAGATCAGCGGTCTGCAACTGGCGATCAGCGCAGGTTTCGTGCTGTTTTCCTCGGTCTGCATTCTGTTCCAGACCAGCGCCATCATTCACGGCGGTGAGCGTAACTACATCATGGCGACCATCAGCCTGTATGTATCGATCTACAACCTGTTCATCAGCTTGTTGCAGCTCTTCGGCATCATGAGCCGCGATGATTGATCGCTAGCCATGAGCAATAAAAAACCCGCTTCGGCGGGTTTTTTTATGATCGCCTCTTTGACTACCGGGTAGGTATGCTTGATTTCAGAGGTTGGGGTTTTTCAGCGATGTCCGCGGCGCTGACTTTCAGCCTCAATGTCAGACCCTGTAACTGCCTCATTTTTAACATGCCCAGCCGCCAGCCCTTTCGTTCCTGCCTATTGGCATCCAGGCCATGACATTCAAGTTTTCGTTCAGAGTGACTCATGGCGCCCGCGTCTTCCCAATGGCAGCGTACTTCGAGCAATTGCTCGTCAAGCCTGGTCGCTAGCTGTTCGTCTTCCTTAAGGAATGTTTCGACTTCCAGCCCAACGGTGGAGGTGTCAAACGTATTGCGCCCGGTCTGTGACCGATCCCGGATCGAGAAATCAAAACTGTAGAGCACCAGCGTGCAATCGCCGACTCTTTTGCCTAGCTCAACCTCGAATTCAGAAGTGTGGGGCGTAGGGTACAGCTGACTGTAAAACCTCGCTTTGTCAGGATTGGGCTCTCCGTCGTAATCGTCGGGCAAGATGCAGACACTTGTGAACAGCGGACGGTAGGAGGCGGTCACGTCCACAGCATACTGTGCGGGAACCTCGGTCTTGAGTGTCACGTGATTGGAAAGCATCGCGCAGCCTGTTACTTGCAGAATCACACTTCCCAGTAGCAAGTTGCGGACGGAACGAGGTACGGCGCTGGAACTGAGGTGCCGTAGTAGGGGGCGCATAAATACTTCCTTGTAATTTTGCCGGGCGGCAATGGGGTGCGCACTCTAACGGCGTATGGAGAGTGGTGAAAGCGTAAAACCTACTGTTGTCAGAAAAGGGACGCTCCTTACTCCGCCACGAAAATGCTGCCATCGGCATTCTGGCGGTAGATGGTATAGGGCAGGAGCAAGGTATCGAGGGCTCCTGACAGGACTACATCGATTAATACCCAGGCAGGGTCGTTGGTGTAGGTCTGCGGATCGCGCCCCTGCTCCAGTGGCGCATTCAAGCTGCAAAAATCGTAGGTCACGCCGCTGTAAATCCTGGGAATTGCGCCGCAGTAACTTTTTTGATCCTTGAGACTCTTGGCAGCCACTTCGTCACCGCGCATCACTGTTTGAACGGTGCCGCATCCCGTCAGCATCAGCGCCGCCAACATCATTACCAGAGTTTTCATACCGCCATTCCTTAGCTGTAAAATTATCAATCTACGCCGATCCGGGCAAAACAACATTCACGCCATCGGCGGCAATCTGCGCTTGACCGGAGTTTTCTTGACGATCGCGGTGTTGGTTTCGGCGTGGGTGTTGAGGCGGTCGAGCAGGGTGTCCAGCTGTTCCATCGAACGCACATGCAGGCGCGCAATAAAGCAGTCATCGCCAGTGACCTTGTCGCACTCGGTGAACTCGGGGATTGCCTGGATCTGCCGCTCGACCTCCTGCAATTGCCCCGGCAACGGGCGAATGCGCACGATGGCCTGCAGTTGATAGCCGAAGCATTTTGGATCAATTTCGACGGTGTAGCCCTTGAGCACACCGCGTTCCTCAAGACGACGCAGGCGCTCGGCAACGCTGGGCGATGACAAGCCGCTGATTTGCGCCAGTGCCTTGAGCGAACGCCGTGAGTCTTCCATCAATGCGCTGATCAGCACTTGGTCAATGTCGTCGGTCATGGCGAAACCTCGATTAGGCAATTGAACAAAACGGCCTCGATAAAAAAGGCAAAAACCGAGTTTAGCCTGATTTTTGCGCTGGAGAAGGCCCTTAGCCGATTGGCATAATTTGGCCTCAAACACTGGAGGTTGAAATGGACAAAACACTACGTCGCGGCTCATTCGAAATGACCGCCGCCATGCTCATTTCCGGGACCATCGGCTGGTTCGTGCTGGTGTCCGGGCAACCGGTGCTGGACGTGGTGTTCTGGCGCTGCGTGTTCGGCGCCGGCACCTTGTTGCTGATCTGCGCCGCATTCGGCTTCCTGCGCCCAGGCATTCTGACCCGCACCACGTTCTTGCTGGCAGTGCTCAGCGGCGCGGCGATTGTCGGCAACTGGGTGTTGCTGTTCGCGTCTTACTCCCGCGCGTCGATTGCCATCGGCACGGCGGTCTACAACGTTCAACCGTTTATGCTGGTCGGCCTGGCCGCGCTGTTTCTCGGGGAGAAAATCACCCTGCAGAAGCTGTTCTGGCTGGGCGTCTCGTTCCTCGGGATGCTGGCGATTGTCAGTGCCCACGGCGAGCAGGGCGCCGGTGGCAATGATTACCTGATGGGGATCGGCCTGGCGCTGGGCGCGGCGTTGCTATACGCGATTGCCGCGCTGATCATCAAACGCCTGACCGGCACACCGCCGCATCTGATCGCGTTGATTCAGGTTTGCACCGGCATACTGTTACTTGCGCCTTTTGCGCACTTTTCGGCATTGCCCCAAGCGCCCAGTGCCTGGGCGAGTCTGGTGACGCTGGGCATCGTGCACACCGGTTTGATGTACGTGCTGCTCTACGGCGCCATTCAAAAACTGCCGACGGCATTGACCGGTGCGCTGTCGTTTATCTACCCGATTGCGGCGATCTTCGTTGACTGGTTCGCGTTCGGCCATCGCCTGGAACCGCTGCAATGGCTCGGTGTGGCGGCGATTCTGCTGGCCGCCGCCGGCATGCAACAGGGTTGGGGCTTGAAGTTGCGCCGAGTGGCCACGCCGTAAGCCTCAGAGATTCCAGCGCGGCGCGGTCTTGGCCAAGCGCTGACGCATGTCACCGATGTTGGCGGCCAGTTGCCGGGTCAATAAACGGTAGCCGTCGAGCGGACTGTAGACCGGCGCGTCGAGGCTGGCGTCCGGCAACTCTGCCGGCCGGTTGAGCCGCTGGGACGCTCCGGACTTCAACGCCCGGGCCATGCCGATCAATTGCACGCGAATCTGCCGGTGCTCTGCCTTCAACGCTGTTTGCAGATGGGCCATGGCCGCCGGATCACTGGCATCCGGGCGCGTATTGCCGAGGATTTCCAGGGTACTGATGCACATGCGCAGATTGCGTTGAATGGCATCCAGTTCGGTCATGGAAATCCGCACTTCCTTGGACACCGACGGCATCAGCGAGCGCAGTTGTACCATCACCGCGTTCAAGCGGCCCATGAGTTTCAGGTGTTCGTCATCGGTGACCGGTTGGCCATTGATGATGCGTCCGTAGATCGTCGCGCAATCGCGCAAGGCATCGGCCAGGTTGTAGCGCCAGGAGAACACCGCGTACAGCGGCAGGGCGAAGGAAAACGCCAGGGCCAGGGCGATGCCGATCAGAATGTCGACCCCGCGCCACAAGCCGTCAGTGACTGGATTGTCGCCATGCCCGGCGACGATAAACACGGTAATCGCCGACAGCAGCGCCGTGTAGCCGCCCTTGCCGATGGCGTGATACGAGAAAAACCCGCACACCACCGACATCGCAAAATAGGTCAGCCAAGGCATACCCAGCCAGGCTTGTTGCGCCACCAGCAGCAAGCCGACCCCGGCACCGATCAAGGTGCCGATCGCTCGCTCGGCGGCTTTTTTGCCGATATTGCCGTGGTGCTGCAAACCGCCAATCACCACCAGCATGGTCACCGACGCCCACTCGCCGTGGGGCAGGTGGATGCCGGTGGTCAGCAGGATCGTCGCCAGCAGCCCCAGCGACACCCGCACCGCGTGGATCACCCGGGCATTGCGATAACGCCGATACGGGTCCAGTAACGGACGTAGCAATCGGCGCATCAGCGGTGGCAGGCGATAAGCTCTCAGATCGGTTCTCCTCAGAAAATGTAATCAGTGGTCAGGAAGCTCGAATCCCGCCCGCGAATGATCTCGCTGATGAGCGCTTTGTTGCTGTCCTGGAACTTGGTCGCCACCAGTGTGCGGATCGAAAACACCCGCAATGCGTCATGTACCGACAAGGTGCCTTCGGCGGAGTTCTTGCGACCGTTGAACGGGAAGGTGTCCGGGCCGCGTTGGCACTGGGCGTTGATGTTGATGCGCCCGACCTGGTTGGCGAAGGTGTCGACTAGCCGGCCGACCGCCACCGGGTTGGTGCCGAAGATACTCAGTTGCTGGCCGAAGTCCGATTCGAGGACGTAATCGATCACCGTGTCCAGATGCCGGTACGGCACGATCGGCACCACGGGGCCGAATTGTTCTTCCTGATAGACGCGCATCTGCGGGTTCACCGGGTACAGCACCGCCGGGTAGAAGAACGACGCGCGCGCTTCGCCGCCATTGGGATTGACCACAGTCGCGCCTTTACTCACTGCGTCGGCCACCAGCGAATGCAGGTAATCAACCTTGCTCGCTTCCGGCAACGGTGTCAGGGCCACGCCGCTGTCCCACGGCATGCCGGGTTTGAGGCTGGCGAGTTTGGCGTTGAATTTCTCGATAAATGACTCGACCACGTCTTCGTGGACGAAAAGGATTTTCAGCGCGGTGCAGCGCTGGCCATTGAACGACAGCGAGCCGGTAAGCGCTTCGCTGACGGCATTGTCCAGATCGACCTCAGGCAGCACGATGCCGGGGTTTTTCGCATCCAGGCCCAGGGCGGCACGCAAACGGTGTGGTTTTGGGTGGAGTTTCTTCAGGTCGCTGGCAGCCTTGTTGGTGCCGATAAACGCAAAGATATCGATCTTGCCGCTGGCCATCAGCGCGCTGACGGTTTCGCGGCCACTGCCGTAGATCACGTTGATCACGCCGGTCGGGAAGCTGTCGCGGAAGGCTTCCAGCAGCGGCCGAATCAGCAAAACGCCAAGCTTGGCCGGTTTGAACACCACGGTGTTGCCCATGATCAGCGCCGGAATCAGCGTGGTGAAGGTTTCGTTCAGCGGATAGTTGTAAGGCCCCATGCACAAGGCGACGCCCAGCGGTACGCGGCGGATCTGGCCGAGGGTGTCCTGTTCCAGCTCGAAACGGCTGGAGCGGCGGTCAAGTTCCTTGAGGGCGTTGATGGTGTCGACGATGTAATCGCAGGTGCGGTCGAACTCTTTTTCGGAGTCCTTGAGATTCTTGCCGATCTCCCACATCAGCAGCTTCACTACGGCCTCACGCTGCTGGCGCATGCGTCCGAGGAAGGCTTCGACGTGTTGAATGCGTTCAGCCACGCGCATGGTAGGCCACAGGCCCTGGCCACGGTCGTAGGCACGCACGGCGGCGTCGAGGGCGGTCAGCGCGGTTTCGGCATCCAGCAGCGGCGTGCTGCCGAGGATCACTTGTTCGTCGCCATTCTCGCCGGTCAGGTACACCGGGCTGCGGACCTGGGCGAGCGGGCCGTCCCAGGTGCGCAATTGACCATCGACCAGGTATTCGCGCTGCTCGGTCTGGCCGTCGAGGCGGTATTTTTCCGGGATGTCGCTGCTGTCGGGAAACAGATTGCCAAGGATGTGTGCTGTGGTCATGTCGCTACCCCGTCTGGATTCGGTAAGGCGTTGATGAATCGTTTTAGCAGACCTGGGCCTCGCTTGTCATGACCCATCGCAGGTGAGCGTCGCTTATTCAAGATAGACGCTGCTGGCATTAATCGACACTGAACCCTTGTGGGAGCGAGCCTGCTCGCGAAAGCGGTGCACCAGCCAACATCAATGTTGAATGCCACTCCGCCTTCGCGAGCAGGCTCGCTCCCACAAGGGTTTTTCGGTGGCCTCAGAAGCCCCCCTTTATGTCCCGCAATGCCCTCAACCCCGCGACTCGCCTGGCTTAACGTGGCCTCTCCTTGATCACAATAACAATGTGCACCCGGCTGGCCGGAGCACCAAACGAGAGGATGGCTATGCCGACAAACAGGTACGCGGCGCTTCTGCTCATCGCCACGTTGCTCAGCGGCTGCGGCGAAGAAGCTAAACCCACGGCCAACCGCAACGAAGCGGCCAATTCAGCACCCAGCGACGCCGCACTGGCCCAGGTATACGCCAACAGCTGCCAGCTCTGCCACGCCAATCCTGCCGCCGGCGCACCACTGACCGGCGATAAAAAAGCCTGGGAACCGCGTGTGCAGCAGGGCGCCGACACGCTGCTCGATCACGCGATCAACGGCTACAACGGCATGCCGCCGATGGGGCTGTGCATGCAGTGCTCTGAGGAAGAATTCCTCGCGTTGATTTCGTTTATGTCCGGTCAGTCCATCCAACAATAAGAACGGCAGGTGCACTTCATGACAATGGACCTGACTCGACGTCAGTTACTGCAACGGGCAAGCGTCATCGGCGCCTTCACCGCCCTCGGCTCAAGCCCGGCGCTGGCCGAGCTGCTGCGCGCACCACGGTTGATTCCATGGCGCAACTGGTCGGGTGGCCAGAGTTGCCTGCCGGCCGCGCGGTTGGCGCCGAAAAATCTCGATGAGCTCACCCAGGTCATCCGCCAGGCCCCCGGCAAAATAAGACCGGTCGGCTCGGCCCATTCCTTCAGCGCGCTGGTGCCCACCGACGGCACGTTGTTGTCCCTGAGCTACTTCACCGGATTGCTCGACCACGACCCCAACACCTTGCAGGCCGAATTCGCCGCCGGCACGCCGATGTCACGCATGGGCACACCGCTCAAGGACATCGGACAAGCTCTGCAAAACATGGCCGACATCGACTATCAGACCCTCGCCGGAGCGATCTCCACCTCGACCCACGGCACCGGCAAAACTTTTCAATCCTATTCCGCCCACGTCTGCGGCTTGCAGTTGGTGACCGCCAGCGGCGAGGTGTTGGACTGTGACAGCAATCGTCATCCCGAAGTCTTCAGCGCGGCCCGGGTTTCCCTCGGCGCCTTGGGCGTGGCGACCAGAATCCGCCTGCAAAACCGCCCGGCCTATCGCCTGCGAGAACGCCAGTGGATCGCCAAGACCGAAGAGCTGCTGGAAGACCTCGACAAGAACACCCGGGAAAACCAGCACTGGGAAATGCTCGTGGTGACCCATTCCGACTACGCGCTGTCGATCGCCCTCAACGAAACCACTGACCCGGCCACGCCGCCGATTCCGCCGGAGGAAGAGGGCGGCAACGAGTTCGTGACCCTGATCGAGAAGATCGACAAGTACGGCAGCGATTTCCCCGACCTGCGCCGCACGCTGCTCAACAACCTGCGCCACCTCGCGAGTTTCGATGACCGGGTCGGCGACTCGTTCGACATCTACGCCAACGTGCGCACCGTGCGCTTCAATGAGATGGAATATTCGGTGCCGGCGGAACATGGCCCGGCCTGCCTGCGCGAGATCCTCAAGCTGATTCAGGACAAGGACCTGCGCACCTGGTTTCCCATCGAATACCGCTACGTCAAGGCCGACGACATCCCCCTGAGCATGTTCGAAGGCCGAGACAGTTGCTCGATCTCGGTCCACCAGCATTACCAGATGGACCATCACAACTTCTTCGCCGCCGTTGAGCCGATTTTCTGGAAGTACAACGGGCGGCCGCACTGGGGCAAGTTGCATACCTTGAATGCTAAAAACCTGCAGCCGCTGTACCCGCGCTGGCGCGAATTCGTTGAGGTGCGCCAGGCGCTGGACCCCAGCGGCAAGTTTCTCAACGCGCATTTAATGTCGATTCTGGGAGTGAACTGATGGCCGTGAATCGTCGCAATTTCCTGCTCGGGAGTTTGGGCGTGGGCGCCTTGCTGGTGGGGGTTGGTGCTTGGCTGCGGCCGGGGGATCGGGGCGGTCCTTACAGCGATTATTTTCGAGCGCTGAACCTCGAACTCAAGGACCACGGCCCGATGCGTCCGGTGATGCTGATCGACCTGGATCGCCTTGATCACAACATCGATGTGGTGATGCAGTCAGTCCAGCGTGCCGGCAAACACCTGCGTCTGGTGGAGAAATCCCTGCCGGCGCCAGGGCTTCTGACGTACATCGCCCAGCGCGCCGGCACGAAGCGCTTGATGTCGTTTCACCAGCCGTTTCTCAACCATGACGCCGTGCAGTTTCCCGACGCGGATATCCTGCTGGGCAAACCGCTGCCGGTGCGTTCGGCGCAGTTGTTTTATGAAACGCACAAAGGGCCGTTCGACCCGGCGAAGCAGTTGCAGTGGCTGCTCGACACCCCCGAGCGGCTCCAGCAATACCTTGCACTCGCGCAAGGCTTGGGCACGCGACTTCGGGTGAACATCGAACTCGACGTCGGCCTGCACCGTGGCGGCGTCAGTGATGTGGGCGTGCTCGGGCGAATGTTGACGTTGATCAGCGCCAATCCGCAACACCTGGAGTTCGCCGGGTTCATGGGCTACGACCCGTTCGTCGGCATGGGCGTGCCGGGGATCCTGGGCTCGCCCGAAGAACTGTTTGCCAAAGTCATGGTGATCTACAACCGTTGCGTCGATTTCACCCGTCAGCAATATCCCGGCCTGTGGCGCGAAGGGTTGACGCTCAACACCGCCGGCAGCCCGAGTTATCGCATGCACGAGCAGGAAAAACTGAGCAGCGAAGTCTCGGTCGGTACGGCGATGCTCAAGCCGACGCACTACGACTTGCCGTCGCTGGTGGACCATGTGCCAGCGGCGTACATCGCCACGCCGGTGTTGAAAAGCACCGGGGCGGTGAATATTCCGGCGCTGGATGGCAAGTCGAAGCTGTTCTCGTGGTGGGACGCCAATCAGCGCGAAACGTTTTTCATCTATGGCGGCAACTGGATGGCCGAGTTCGAATCGCCTCAGGGTTTGCAGAGCAACGGGGTGTACGGGCGCAGTTCCAATCAGGAAATGGTCAACGGCTCCAGCGCCGTGGGGTTGGCAGTGGAAGACCAAGTGTTCCTGCGGCCGACCCAGACGGAATCGGTGTTGTTGCAGTTCGGTGATTTGCTGGCGGTGCGGGGCGGCAGGATTGTCGACGTGTGGCCGGTTTATTCCTGAGCCTGAAACACAAGTGCAGCAATGTTTCGTTAACAATCAGCAGAGGAAGCTCGACGAACAAGCACGACAGGGAGTCATCGATGGCATTTGCAGAACCAGCAGGAGCTCAGAACACGAGCGATTACCGCTACCCCGAGGTGAAATCCGATTCCTGGCTGGCGCTGGCAGCCGGGATCGAGGCCGAGGTGGCGCAGTACTTCATGGTCAGCGCCCGGTGCGGCTGTTTCATGCAAGCGGCGCGCAGCCTCAACGTCAGGACGACGTTGCTGCGCAAACAACTGGCGAAACTGGAGGCGCAGTTGCAGCGCACCCTGTTCAACTTTCAGGGCAGCAACCTGAGCCTCAGCCGCGAAGGGTTGCAACTGCATGCGCAACTGATCGCGTTGGCCCATGAGCGCACCTTGCCGCTGGTCGAACAGCCGCTGATCCGCCTGGCGGTGGCCGAGTCGATCCTGCATGACATCCTCGGCCGCGACCTGATCGCGCTGCTACGGCGTAATGCCAGCGTGCGCCTGGAGATCATCTCGCTGGACAGCGAACTCGCCTTGCAAGCCGTCAGCGCCGATGTGGTGCTGTGGCTGGGCACCGGTGACACACCGTTGCCCGGGCCGACGTTTGCCATCGATGAGCCACAACGTCTCGCGCAATTGGACTATTTCCCGCACATCGCCAAACGCTATTCACGGGTCACGTCCCGCCCGGAAAGCCTCGATGAACTCGCGGATTTCATGCTGGTGCACTGGCAGCACGACCGGCAAATCGACAGCTTCGGGCCCTGGAATCGTCTGGTGGAACAACGTCTGGCCGGGGTCGTGCAGTTGCAATCCTACGAACTGATGCTGGAAATGATTCGGTGCAGCGCCTGCATCGGCCTGTTGCCCAACTACATCAGCCGTTTTGACCGCGCGCTGATTGCGTTGCCGGGGTTGTTCAGCGAACCGATGCAGCGCCAGGCGTGGCTGGCGGTGAATGCCGAATCCCAAGGCCAGACCGAAGTGCAAGAACTCGCCGAACTCATCCGCCACACCTTCCATGAGCGGCAGGATTGGTTCGAAAGCTGACGCACATCCCCTGTGGGAGCGAGCCTGCTCGCGAAAGCGGTCTTCCAGTCGACATTGATATTGCCTGACACGCCGCCTTCGCGAGCAAGCCCGCTCCCACACTGGATCTCCAAAAGATGCAGTATTTGCGACCAACCCGAATCCCCTGTGGGAGCGAGCTTGCCCGCGAAAGCGGTGTTCCAGTCGACATTGATATTGCGTGACCCACCGCCTTCGCGAGCAGGCTCGCTCCCACACTGGATCTCCAGAGGAAGCAGTATCTGTGACCAACCCAAATCCCCTGTGGGAGCGAGCTTGCTCGCGATGAGGCCAGCACATTCAAAATAGACAGTGACTGGTCGGCCGCTATCGCGAACAAGCTCGCTCCCACAGGGTTCTAGTCACAATGGATTGGTGCGGTTTAGAGTGAGCGGCCATTCAAGGAAGAATCGCTATGCCGACCATCGACCCCAGTATCACCCTCCAGCGCTTCAACGAATCCCACATCGACGGCATCACCGCGCTCTACAACGACCCGGCGATTACCCGTCAGGTGCTGCAAATGCCCTTTCAGTCCACCGAAGTCTGGCGCAAACGCCTGATGCCGGACAACGAGCGGGTGGTGCAACTGGTGGCGCTGTATCAGGGCGCGGTCATCGGCAATATCGGGCTGGAACAGTTCTCGCGGATCCGCCGCAGCCACGCTGGCAACATTGGCATGGGTGTCGCCGGGGAATGGCAGGGCAAGGGTGTCGGTTCGACATTGCTGGCCACGGCGCTGGACATCGCTGACAACTGGATGAACCTGCGCCGGGTCGAACTCTCGGTGTATGCCGACAACGCCGCAGCCATCGGGTTGTACCGCAAGTTCGGTTTCGAAGACGAAGGCCTGTTTCGCGACTATGCCGTGCGTGACGGCGTGCTGGTGGATGCCTTGAGCATGGCGCGCCTGCGTGCCACGCCCAAGGCCGGTTGAGTCACTCGCCTAATGCGAACGCCACCGCCGCCTGCGCATGCAGTTCGGTGGTGTCGAGCAGGGGCAGGGCGCTGTGCTCGGGTTTGATCAGCAGGCCGATTTCCGTGCAGCCGAGGATGATCGCCTGGGCGCCACGTCGGGTCAGCGATTCGATGACTTGCTGGTAGACTTGGCGTGACGCGTCGCTGATCACGCCGACGCACAATTCGTCGTAGATAATTCGATGCACGGCCTGACGTTCCTCGGCTTCCGGTACCAGCACCGTCAGCCCTTTGGCTATCAGGCGATCCTTGAGAAAGTCCTGCTCCATGGTGAACGCGGTGCCCAGCAACCCGACTTTCAGCGCGCCGGCATCGACTGCGGCCTGACCGGTCGGATCAGCGATGTGCAGGAACGGAATGCCGATCGCCGCCTGAATCTGCGCGGCCACTTTGTGCATGGTGTTGGTACACAACACCACGCACTCGGCGCCACCGGCCTCCAGCCTGCGCGCGGCATCCACCAGGATCGCCGCCGCATCGTCCCAGCGCCCGGCGTGCTGGGCCTGTTCGACAGGCCCGAAGTCGACGCTGTACATTAGCAATTGCGCCGAGCGCAACGGCCCGAGACGGTCCCGGACCTGCTGGTTGATGAGGCGATAGTATTCGGCGCTGGACTCCCAGCTCATGCCGCCGATAAGGCCGATGGTGCGCATGCTGTGCTCCTGTTTTTGGCAACCCTTTGATAGAGAGTCTCCCGTGGATCCGCGCTTCGATCTATCAGGAAATTTCACATGCTGAGCCAAAGCCTGCTGGGCGACAAAATCGGCCTGCACCTGCTGCCGCGCGCCGCTTACAGCGCCCGGGACCCGGCGCAGTGGCACACGCTCGGCGTGACTCTGGAGCGCCAACAAGGCGTGCACGCCATTGATTCCGACCATCGGGTGGACTTCGACACGCTGCCCGGCGTCCTGGCGCATACCCCGGTTGGCGTGGAAGTGTTTTCCGAATCCGCGAGTGGCGGCGAATACCTGTTGCTGCGGCTGGATGAACCGTTTGCCCGGCAGCATCTGCCTGCGATTAGCCATCGGGTGCAGTCACCGGGGCACGTTCAGGCGCTGGGGCTGGCTCGGACATTGCGCCGCTTGATGCTCAACCCGCAACCTGACGGTCTGGCGCTCGAACAAGCGGCATTGCAGTTGGTGGGGCAGGCGAGTGTGCACGTCGATTCCCGAACCACACCCAAAGCCTTCACCCGAGTCCTCGATCAAATCGCCGAGCAGTTCCATCAACCCCTGAGCCTGGAGCAGTTGGCCGTGACTTACGGACACAACGAGCTGCGGTTTCTGCGCGACTTCACCCGCACCATCGGCCTCACACCCCACGCCTACCTGATCGAAGTCAGGCTCCAGGCCGCCCGCCGGATGATTGAGCAAACCGATCTGCCCCTTGCCAGCATCGCCCTCGACGCCGGGTTCGCCCATCAGTCGCACATGGGCAGCGCCTTTCGCAAACACCTGGCCATGACCCCCAGCCAGTACCGCTCACGCTTTTAGTCGTACGCCGGCCGCCGGCATCTGCCATGCTCAAAGTCCGCAGCACTGCTTCAACCAAAGGAACATGGCAATGGACAACGTACAGCAACTGGGCGAGATGCTTCGTCACTACGCAGAAAGCGAAGCGCACAAGAAGCAATTGTTTGAATCGCAATCGGCCGTGTGGGCGACGCGCATTGGTGAGCTGTTCGATCAGATCCAGCACTGGCTGGAACCGGTCCAGACGCCGAACCTGCTGGAAGTGAGCCGCGAAGTGTACGTCGCGTCCGGCCCAAGCCTGCCGGTCGAGACCTCGACCTTCAAGACCGAGAAACTGACGGTAGTGATCGCCGGCAAACCGGTGGAATTCGTGCCGGACGTGATGGGCGCCGGAGGCCAGATATCCCTGGCGGTGATGGGTCTGACCGCTGCGCGTTACGGCAGCATTTCCCTGGTGTGCCTGCCGCCGTCAGCGAGCTGGCAATGGCGCAAGACCAACGGGCTGAAAGACCCGGACACCTTTAGCTTCGACGCGAACTTCCTGGCGCAGCAGTTGCAGAGCCTGATCCCCCGCGAGCGCGGCTGATCGAGTACTTGGCGCTGTGGGGTCTTAATCACTATCGACGTTTAAAGTGTAGGTCCGTTGCGCCGCTTGGCCGGTGCACTGGGTGCCGTAAGTGTTGAGGTAGATCGAGACTTCATAGCGTCCGGGTTTCGTCGGTGTGCCGACGATATCGGCATGGTTCTGACCCTCTTCATAAACCAGTTTCAATCCTTCAGGCAGTGGCTGCGCCGGGTCGACGTAGAACCCGGCGACGGCAACGTTCGGTCTTTCTACCTCGACACTGACGCGATAAGGTTTGCCGGTTGTAGCACTGACGAGGTTGTCGGGTTGAATCGTCAGCGGTGCACGCCCAGAGCAACTCGCCAGAGTGCTTAGCTCACAGCCGCTCAGCAGCAAAGAGAGCGCGATAATCGAGAAAAGAGCACGTTTCATGGTGAGTTCTTCTATTAGGAATCAAGGAATTTTGCTGAATACAAGGCCGCCATAAAGGTGCTTGAGTACGCTTTGCAAGGTTGAATCGGGTGCCACAAGATGGCCAACCCGGCCCCAAGTGAACAGCTTCGATTGAGTGATTTTGTCGCCCGGTGCCGTCGTTTCAGTGATGTCGCCCGCTGCCGTCGAAGGCGCTTGTTCCCAGGTGATCCAATGATCCTTCATCAATCCTTCGCCACCGGCCAGCATGCCGGCACCAATTAGCGTCGCGACATGGTGTTGAGGGCTGATATGTCCGAACAATTCAATCAATTGCTGCTGGTTGAGATGGGAGGTGAACTGAACGTTGTCGAAGACCACGCTCGCACCCGCTTGCTTGAACCAATCTGCGATTTTTCCTGGCAGCGTGATGCCTGCAACCTGATCGTCCGGCGAGTCGTAGTCCATGAACAGGTTTTCACTGTCGCGCAGGCTGGCCAGTGATATCCAGTCAATGCCCCAGATACGGTCGTTTTCATTCTTGCGGCTAAGATTTTTCGGGTTACAAGCACCGTGGCTCGGCTTGATATGCAACTGCCCGATTGTAGTTTCTCCCGTTTCCCATAAATCAATAATGGCCTTTGTGTACAGATCGGGGCGATCCATCAGCAACGCATAGAAAAAGGTTGCCGGGCCACACAGGCTGGTTTCCAGTTGATTGGGGTAGCTGGACGGGTTTGACGTGCTCTGGACCGTATAGCCATGCGCCTTGGCGACACGCGATTTGAGTTGTTCGTAGATCTTGTTTTTTTCGAATGGGTCTTGCGGCGTCCCGATGGGATGAGCCGGATCATTGAACACGCGCTTGGTGTCAGTGCTGTTGCCGAAGGCGGCCAGGATTTCTACTGACGCCTTGATCGGATTGGCAGGTGCCGAGGTGGCGGCTGCTGGCGGAGCTGGCGAAGAAGGTGCCAGTGCTGCCGGCTGCGCCGCAACAGGCGTAACCTGGGAAACTGCGGCTGTCGCTGCCATTGCCTTGATAGCGCCTACCGGAGCGGTCACTACGGTATCGCCGATTATGACTGTCCCGGAACCGCCCACAACGACACTGCCGTGATCGCCCGTACTGCCGACAACTGCGGCATTCAGTCCGTTGATAAAAACGGTCTGTGACACGGCGCTGACGATCGCGGCACCGCAGGCAGACAGGTCACTCTGTCTTGCAGCAGCCAGACCGTCGAAAAAGACATCGGTTGATCCGCTGACAATGGGATTGGTTCCGTGTCCGGGGAGGGGGCACGTGGTCGGATCTGTCACTCGGGCCGCTGGTTTTCCGCTCATATTGATACTTCCCTGTTTTGAGTGGGCAGAGTCTAGACCAATCAACTGTTCAGGAACGAGCGTCTTTCAACGCCTTGTCGGCGAATACATCGATCCTCCCCGCAAGCCGGGCATTCAAACCTCCAAATTCCCCCATCCCGGCTTCGCTTCTTCCGGCGCCACCACCTTCACCTTTTTCCCCGTCGCCAATTCCACCCGCCGCGCCACCTCCGGGTCATCGGCGAATGGCATCAGGCTCGCGTCCTCGAGGCTCTCGGGCGTCTGGTGTTTCAGGCAATACTCGATCGCCAGCCAAAACCCGACGACCCCCAACAGATTCAACGCCATCTCGATCATCTCAAACCTCACGCAATCTGCGCTTCGCGCTCGGCCATGGATACGTCCGCCACTCGCACGGTGCGCCAGGTGTTGTAGGCCATCAGCAGCATGCCGCTGAGGAAGAACACGCCGCCGGTAAACCGCACGACAAATCCCGGATGACTGGCCTGCAAGGCTTCGACGAAGGAGTAGGTCAGCGTGCCGTCGTCATTGATCGCGCGCCACATCAGGCCCTGGGTGATGCCGTTGACCCACATCGACGCGATGTACAGCACCGTGCCAATCGTCGCCAGCCAGAAGTGCAGGTTGATCAGCGGCGTGCTGAACATCTGCTCGCGGCCGAAGACTTTCGGCACCATGTGGTAGATCGCGCCGAAGGTGATCATCGCCACCCAGCCGAGGGCCCCGGCGTGGACGTGGCCGATGGTCCAGTCGGTGTAGTGGGAGAGGGCGTTCACCGTCTTGATCGCCATCATCGGCCCCTCGAATGTGGACATGCCGTAGAACGCCAGCGACAACACCAGGAAACGCAGGATCGGGTCGGTGCGCAACTTATGCCAGGCGCCGGACAGCGTCATCATCCCGTTGATCATCCCGCCCCAGCTCGGCGCCAGCAAAATCAGCGACATCGCCATGCCGAGGGATTGCGCCCAGTCCGGCAGCGCCGTGTAGTGCAAATGGTGCGGACCGGCCCAGATGTACAGGGTGATCAGCGCCCAGAAATGCACGATCGACAACCGGTAGGAATACACCGGGCGGCCCACCTGTTTCGGCACGAAGTAATACATCATCCCGAGGAACCCGGTGGTCAGGAAAAAGCCCACCGCGTTGTGCCCGTACCACCACTGCACCATGGCGTCGGTGGCCCCGGAATACACCGGGTAGGACTTGAACCAGTCCACCGGAATCGACAGATGATTGACCACGTGCAGCATGGCGATCACCACGATGAACGCGCCGAAAAACCAGTTGCCGACGTAGATGTGCTTGGTCTTGCGCTGCACCACAGTGGTGAAGAACACGATGGCGTAGGCGACCCACACCACGGTCATCCACACCGCGCCGGAGAACTCGATCTCGGCGTATTCCTTGGTGGTGGTGTAGCCCAGCGGCAGCGTGATCAACATGATCACGATCACCGATTGCCAGCCCCAGAAGGTGAACGCTGCCAGTGTGTCCGAGTACAACCGTACCTGGCAGGTTCGCTGTACCGCGTAGTAACTGGCGGCGAATTGCGCGCTGCCTGCGAAGCCGAAAATAACGAGGCTGGTGTGCAGCGGGCGCAAGCGGCCGAAGGTGGTCCACGGCAGGTCGAGGTTCATCTCGGGCCATACCAGTTGCGAGGCGATCCACACACCCATGGCCATGCCCACCACGCCCCAGACGATGGTTGCCACGACGAATTGGCGGACGACCTTGTAGTTGTAGGCCTGTCCAATTGTTGCTGTGCTCATGGTCAGTTCATCCATGCAGAGTCTTGCCAGGCCACCCGGTCTGGCATGGGATGCACTGTAGAAACCTCGCAGGAAACAAAACAGACTCAGGAAAACTCGATTTATGCGGATCAGATACGGGGCATACCTGCGGCCATCTGCCGCGCTCTGATACGGTTTTTTAGCTTTCAGGTGGATCTGTAACGCGCTGCGCCGCAGGTTCATAGTCGCTGCCATAAACCCCGTAGCAGCTGTCGAGCAACGCGAGGCAGCGTTCGGCGGCGAAGCCGTCGCAAACCCTTTGTTCGCGGTCTGCCTGATGCACCGCGTCGCCTGATTTAACGACGGCTTCGCCGCCGAGCGCAGCCTCGCGGTGCTCGACAGCTGCTACGGGTCAACCCTGATGAGGTAGCGAGATGTATCAGTACGACGACTATGACCGGGCGCTGGTGTTCGAACGGGTCGCGCAGTTTCGCGATCAGGTCGAGCGTTTCATGGCCGGTGAATTGAGCGAAGAAGAGTTCCTGCCGCTGCGCCTGCAAAACGGCCTGTACATGCAAAAGCACGCCTACATGCTGCGAGTGGCGATTCCCTATGGCACGTTGAGCGCCGGGCAGATGCGTACCCTGGCGAGCATTGCCCGGGATTACGACCGTGGTTACGGTCACTTCACCACCCGGCAGAACATGCAGTTCAACTGGATCGAACTGGCTCAGGTGCCGGACATCCTCGAACGCCTGGCCCAGGTGGAAATGCACGCGATCCAGACCTCTGGCAATTGCGTGCGCAACATCACCACCGAAGCCTTCGCCGGGGTCGCGGCGGACGAACTGATCGACCCGCGCCCGCTGGCGGAAATCCTCCGGCAGTGGTCGACCATCAACCCGGAATTCCTGTTCCTGCCGCGCAAGTTCAAGATTGCCATCTGTTCGGCGAAACAGGACCGCGCGGCGATCATGATGCATGACATCGGCCTCTATCTTTACCCCGGCACCGACGGGCAAATGCTCTTGCGAGTGATCGTCGGCGGTGGCCTCGGGCGTACGCCGATCCTCGGTCTGCAGATTCGCGAAGGCTTGCCATGGCAGCATTTGTTGTCCTACGTCGAGGCGGTGCTGCGGGTCTACAACCGCCACGGTCGGCGGGATAACAAGTACAAAGCGCGGATCAAGATTCTGGTGAAGGCGCTGGGTATCGACGCCTTCTCCCAGGAAGTGGAAGAGGAGTGGCAACATCTCAAGGACGGTCCGGCGCAATTGACCGACGTCGAATATGAGCGCGTGGCCAGTGCCTTCGTGCCGCCGTTGTATCAAACGCTGGCGGGCACCGACCTGGATTTCGGCACGCGCCTGGCGCAGAACCCGGCCTTCGCCCGCTGGGTCGCGCGCAATGTGCAGCCGCACAAAGTGCCGGGTTACGCCAGCGTGGTGCTCTCGACCAAGCCGGGCATCGCGTCTCCGCCGGGGGACGTCACGGCCGAGCAGATGGGCGCGGTGGCCGACTGGTCCGAGCAGTTCGGTTTCGGCGAGATCCGCATCGCCCACGAACAGAACATCGTGCTGCCGGACGTGACCAAGGCTGACCTGTATACGCTGTGGTGCCTGGCCTGCGACCAAGGCCTGGGCTGCGCCAATATCGGCTTGCTGACCGACATCATCGCTTGCCCTGGCGGCGACTTTTGCGCGCTGGCCAACGCCAAGTCGATCCCTATCGCCCAAGCCATTCAAGGACGATTCGAAGACCTGGATTACCTTCACGATCTGGGCGAGATCAGCCTCAACATCTCCGGCTGCATGAACGCCTGCGGCCATCACCATATTGGCAATATCGGCATCCTGGGCGTCGATAAGAATGGCAGCGAGTGGTACCAGATCACCCTCGGCGGCGCCCAGGGCAAGCACAGCGCTTTGGGTAAAGTGATCGGGCCGTCCTTTAGCGCGGCTGAAGTGCCGGATGTGATTGAGCGGATCATCAGCACCTTCGTGCGTTACCGCGAAAGTGAGGAGTTGTTCGTCGATACGGTGCAACGCATTGGGCTGGAACCGTTCAAGGAACGGGTTTATCCGAAAGTGCTGGAGGCGTCGGCATGAACAATCTGTTGCGGCTGGAGGAGGGTGTGGCGCGGATTGATCTGGATGACCCGTGGACATTGGTGCGGGAGATCGACGCTGAACTGCCGGCGGGACGCTTGATTCTGCCGCTGGCCCGCTGGCTGGATAACCCGGCGCGGCATGCTGTCTGGCTTGGGCCGGACGATGAGGTTGAAAGCCTGAAATCCTGCTTCAACCTGCTGCCATTGATTGCGCTGGATTTTCCGAGTTTTCGTGATGGTCGTGGTTACAGCCAGGCGTATCTGCTGCGCACTCGACTGGGGTGGACCGGTGAATTGCGTGCGATTGGCGATGTGTTGCGCGATCAGCTGAGTCATATGCGGCAATGCGGTTTTGATAGTTTTGCGGTGCGTGAGGATAAGTCGGCTGAAGATGCGCTTAAAGGGCTGGCGGGGATGAGCGTGTTGTATGGGCGTTCGGTGATTGAGCCTAGGCCATTATTCCGGCGCCGCTGAGCTTTCTGTAGCAGCTGTCGAGCAACGCGAGGCAGCGTCCGGCGGCGAAGCCGTCGTAAACCCTGCGTTCACGGTCAGCCTAATACACCGCGTTAGGTGATTTCACGACGGCTTCGCCGCCGGACGCTGCCTCGCGTTGCTCCTCAGCTGCTACAGGGCGTAGTCAGGGAGTGTTTTTGCTTGGGCCAGTACTGGCATTTTGGTAGAGTCCGCTGCATTGGCTACATGGACGAAATCAAGAAGGGAGTCTGGCGTTGTGAGTTTCGGCAAAAAGATTTTGGGGCTGACGGCATTTCTGCTGATGCTGACCCTGTGGGGCGGCTACATCTACGTATTCCAGGAAAACCGTGGCGGGCAGTTGGGCGGCGCCTACGACAGCACCGCCTGGTGCGGCACGCCGCCGTCGGCCGACGCGTTGTCCCTGGGCAAGGATCAACTGACCCTGCGCGTCACCAATAACCTGCGTGGCGAGTTCATGCTCGGCGGTTCGGTGATCGTTTCCGAGCGTACCTTCAATCGCTATGACCTGGGCCGCAACGAACTGCGCCTGCGCCTGGAACCACTGCAATGGTCGTTCGGCGCCACGCCGATCTTCCTTGAGCAGGTCAGGATCAAACCCCTGAGCCGCAACCTCGCCGCCGACAACAAAAGTGCCTACGCCGAACTGGAGTCGCGACCGATCGGCGTGCAGGGGCGCACCACCGACTTTCCCTTCGACACTTACCGCTATGGTTACAAGCCGGTGCTGTATTACCTCAAGGGTAACGAGCGCATCGACCTGCGTTTCCGCCACATCACCACCGTGATGGAGATGTCGAACACCTTTACGCCGATCCAGAAATACAACCGCGCGGAATACATCAACGAGAAAAGTTCGCTGGTGCGCGATGAGGATTACAAGCCTTACGCGACCACTGAATGCGCGTTCAGCGTCGAGCGCAAAGGCTCGTTCAAGGTGATTGTGCTGCTGTTGTTGCTGGTGATCTGCCTGCCGCTGATGCATGTGTTTTATCGCGATGAACCGGGAATCGACTTTTTGGCCACGCTGGTGGGGGTTGCTGCGGTCCGGGTGTTGCTGGTGGGGCCGTTGCAGGACTTCCAGTTGTACAACATCGACTTTTTGTTTGGCTCAGCGATTTTGCTGGTGGGAACGGTGTCGCTGGTGAAGGCGATGCGAGCCAATAGCCGGCGGGAATTGGCGGCGCGGAGTGGGTCGACCTGGTGAATCCCGTAGCAGCTGTCGAGCAGCGCGAGGCAGCGTTCGGCGGCGAAGCCGTCGCAAAACCTGTGCACGCGGTTTACCTGAAAAACCGCGCCGCCTGATTTCACGACGGCTTCGCCGCCGAACGCTGCCTCGCGGTGCTCGACAGCTGCTACGGGGCGGGTTATTTCAACGCCGGATCCCCCATGTTCATTTTCTTCCAACCCTGCAACAACACCTGGGCCTTGGGCTCCTGGCCGTTCTCCAGGTAATACTGGATCAACGACAACCGCGCATTCCGATTCGCCGGCTGCACTTTCAACAACCTTTCCAGCTCAAGGCACGCCTCATCCACCTTGCCACTGTCATGCAACGCCACCGCCAGCACATACCCGTACTGCGCACTCTGGGGCTCCAGCGTGGCGGCTTTGTGCAGCAGCGGCATGGCTTGCGCGGTTTTCCCCGCACGAATCAGCGACAGGCCTTGGGTGTGTACCAGCAGGGCGGCGTCCGGGTGATCCTTGACGCTCTGCTCCAGCAGCGTTTGCGCTTCAGAACCGCGGCCACTGGCCTCCAGCCATTGCACCAGCGTCACCAGCGCCGGGTAAAAGTCCGGATCACGCTTGAGCGCGGCGCGAAGCAGCGGTTCGACTTCTTCCGTACGACCACTGGCCTGATACAGCATCGCCAGATTGAGGTTGGCCTCGGCGCGTTCTGCCAGGCTTTTCTGCACGTCCTCGTATTCGGCAATGGCCGCGTTCCAGTTGGCCTGGGCGTTGCCCAAACCATTGCGGGCGACGTTCAGCAGATCCCGGGCAGCGACAATCCGTACCGCTTTCACCGGATCACCGAGCAATGGCGTCAGCAGCGGCGCGCGCTCGGCTGGCGGCAGGAACGCACTGATCGCCCGCACCGCGCTTTCACGCACTTGCGGCGCCGGGCTGCTCAGGTCCTGGGTTGCCAGTTTCAGCGCCTGGTCGCTCGGGTACAGCGGCAGCTCGGCCAGCAGGGTCGCCCGTTGGATCGCCGGCAGGTTGCTGCGCTGTAACTGCTCATACAAAGCTTGCGCGGCGCCCGGTTGACCGTTGCGGATCAGCCACAGGCTTTCGTCGTAGCGCGGCGCCTGAACCGGCGAAGCGTTGGCTGTGTTCCACAGTTTGAACTGCTCGGTGACCTTGTCCCCGGCCTTGCCCTGGTGACAGGTCAGGCAAGCGTCCGGCGTACCGAGTTTCGCCGCCCGCCCAGGGTTGGGAATACTGAAGCTATGGTCATGGCGGAAGTCGTTGCCCATGTAAAACTTGCCCGGCATATGGCAATCCACGCACTGCGAGCCCGGTTGACCCATGGTGTGGCGGGTGTGTTCGATGGAATCGTAGTTCTTTGCTAGCAGCCCTTTGCCATCGACGCCTTCCACTGCGGTCTTGCCGGCGGTGTTGTGGCATTGCAGGCACACGCCGTTGCCCGGAGCCTTGAGCTCGGTGCTGTGCGGGTTGTGGCAGTTACTGCAACGCACGCCCTTGTCGAACATTTTGCTTTGGGCGAAGGAGCCGTGTTCGAACACTTCGTCCTTGATCTTGCCGTCCAGCGCATACAGTTCGCGGGTGAGGGTGCTCGGCAGGTAGTCATCCATCAAGCGCTTGCCGACGGTGTAGCCATCGCCCAACGGTGCGCGGCGCGAGTGGCAGCGCGCACAGGTTTCCAGCTCGACGGTGGCGTTCTTGTCCTTGAGATCGACGGCAAACCCGGCGTGGATCAGATCGGTTTTTTTCGCCGTCCATTCGAGGTGATTCGACGCGGGACCGTGGCACGCCTGGCAGCCGACGCCGAGGCTGTTCCAGTGACTTTCAAAGGTGTTTTTTGCCGCATCGAAATTGCGCTTGTACCCAGTGGTGTGGCACTCGACGCACATGAAGTTGGCGTTCTGGCTCGGTTTGCTCCAGTGCAGCGGGTTTTTGAAGTTCACCCCCTGGCCCGGATACAGATGAAACCAGCGGTGCTTCTCGGTATCCCAGGCCACGCCCAAGGCTTGCAAGCGACCTTCGCCGACCTCGATCAGGTATTGCTGCAGCGGCGCGATGCCGAAGGTGTAGGCGACTTTGAAGTCGGCATTCTTGCCGTCGATCCCCGGCGTGTTGACCCAGAAATCCTCACCCTTGCGCGAAAACACCGTGGTCTCTTTTTCGGCCTTGAAGGTGACGTTGTTGAAGTCCCCCAGCATCGTCTCGGCCGTGGCCGGTTGCATCGCCAATTGGTGATGGGAACCTTGCCAGTCCTTGACCTGCTCGGTGTGGCAACCCTGGCATTGCTGTTCATCGACCATCGTCGCCGGGGCCACAGCCACCACCGGTTTAACCGGTTGCACGACCGGCGCGCTGACCGCGACAGGCTTGGGCGGAGCCGGTGTGCTGCTATGGAACAGAAACCAGCCAATCGCCGCCACGGCCAGCAGCAAGACGCCGATGGTGACGGGAAACAGGTAGCGGTTAATCAGGGTCGGTGGCGAATCAGGGTTAGGGTTTACAGCTTTATTTTTATGCTTCGGCATTGCGACTTCCATAGTCCGAGTGCGTTGGCCGCTGAGGGCGCGCTTTTTGAAGCTCGGTGCAGCTTTGCCGGATGGCACGCGTCTGTCAAATGAGCTTTGTGCGCTGAGCCACAGCCTTAGATGAATCTTCCGTGATGTTGGCGGCAGATAATTGATATTTGGCTATAACTACCTAGTCCCGTTGCGTTATCGATCCTCTTACAGGAGTTACAGCATGAAGCTTGCGTTAATGATGAGCACACTGTGCATCGCCTCGATCGGGGTGGTCGGCTGCTCCAGTAAAGTGGTCGAACCTGACCAGTATTCGGGGTTTCTCAAGGACTACAGCCAGCTCAAGGAAGCCAAGTCGCCGTCGGGCGCCGAGGTCATGCGCTGGATGGACCCTAAACTCAAAGTCGATAAATTCACCAGCGTCTACATCGAGCCGACCCAGCTCTATCCCAAGCCGCAAGCCACGGTGAAAATCCCCCAGGCCACGCTTAACGGCATCACCGGTTACTACGACCAGGCGCTCAAGCGCGAACTGGGTAAATCCCTGCCATTGGCCGCCGGTCCCGGGCCTGGCGTGATCGTGGTGCGTGCGGCGATTACAGCGGTCAGCAGCAAGACCGAAGGCCTGAAGCCTTATGAAGTGATCCCGATTGCGTTAGTGGCAGCGGCGGTCAGCACGGCCAGCGGGATTCGTGATCAGGAAACTACCCTGGCCACGGAAGCGGTGTTTCTCGATGGCGGCAACAACAGCGTAGTGGCCCAGGTCGTGCGTAAAGGCACCGGCAAACCGCTGGAGAATGACACTCAGGTGATGAAGGCCGATGACGTTAAAAGCGTGATCGATGGCTGGGCTTCGGATTTGCATCAGTCGTATCTGAAACTCAAGTCCAAGTAATGTATTGAGGCTGAGGGCCCCTTCGCGGGCAAGCCTCGCTCCTACGGATATGTAAACCTGTAGGAGCGAGGCTTGCCCGCGAAGGCGATCTGTCAGGCGCCGCATCACTCCCCGACAAACCACCGATAATACGGATTCCCCCCATCCCCGCGCATCACCTCGCCAATATCCCTGGCCCAGGCATCACGGTCGCCGTCATAGGCATGCAAACTCGCCCGATAAAACTGCATCAGGCGCTGGCGGTGGGTGTTCATCCGCTCATTGAACCCCGCATCGGCATTCACCAACGGTGGCGCGACGTGCAGGTCGAGCAGCGCCGGCAACACGCGGCTGATTTCCTTGGCGCGGACCCACGGCGCGTACTCGATGCGCGGTTGATCGTCGGTCACCGGTGCAGCGTCAGCAGCAAAGCGTTCGAGCCCCGCGCGGTCGGTTACCCAGGTCGCGAGCAACGCCGCCGCCGAGCCAATGCCCACGTCCTGCAAGGTGCTGCGAACGCTGTCCTGCTGGAAGCGCTGGGTGATTTTCGCTGCATCCAGTTCGATCGGCTGCATGGAGCCCACCAGCAGCATTTCGTGGAACTCGCTGGTCCACAAGGTGGCGTAGGGGTAGACGTCGAGGAAGCTGCGCACCAGCGAACGTGAGTCGTCGATGTTCTGGGTCGGCAGTGGCAACCATTGGGCGACCAGTCCGTTTTTCTCCAGACGGCTGGCGGCCAATTGGTAGAAGTCCCGGGAATAGAGATTGACCACCCCGGCAGCAGAGGGCGGTGGTGGTTCGAGGGTGATCAGGTCGTAGGTCTGCGGGTTGCGCAGTAGCTCCTGACGGCCATCGCGCAAGCGCACATCGACGCCCGGAACGCTGGCGGCATTGAAGTTGCCCTTGAACAGCGGCGCAGCCTTGACCACCGACGGCAGCAACTCGGCGACTACGCGATGTTCCAGCCCCGGATAGCGGGTCAGGGCTCCGGCGGTAATGCCCGTGCCGAAACCGATCACCAGCGCCGAACGCGGTTCGCTGTTGTGAATCAGCAGCGGCAACAGCGCCTGAATGCGCATGTAACGCAGGGACGGCATGGCGTCGCCAGTGTTGGACACGCCTTGAATGTATAAGCGCTGGAAGGCCTTCGCGCCCTTGCCCTGAGTGACCACCGCTACGGTGCCGCCGCGTCCTTCTTCATAGAAAGCCAAGGTCGCATTGCGTGCACCGGGCAGCAGGCTCGCGAGTTTGTTGACCGGGGTGAAAACCGCCAGCGCCAAGGACAACAGACCAATCGCGACCACGGCCTGACGCCGGCCTTTCTTCACATGATGACCTTTGCGCACCGCGAAATAACCGATCCCGGCGGCGACAATCGCCAGTAGCCCAAGAGTGCGCACCAGCCCCAGCAACGGGATCAGCAGAAAGCCGCAAAGCATCACCCCGACAATCCCGCCAAGGGTGTTGAACGCCACCACCGCGCCGACATCCTGGCCGATCCGCTCGCGACCCACGCTCAAGCGCAGCGCCAGGGGAAACGCCGCGCCCAGCAGCAACGTTGGCACAAACACAATGCTCAGCGCCGCCACCGCAAACCGCGTGCTCATGCCCAGCAGTTCACTGGCGCCCAACGACAGCACCCAGGCTTCGGCGACACTTTGCGCGACGATCAGCCAGCGTCCGAGCAGGGCGATTTCCAATAGTGCGATCAACCCTGCACCGGCTATCAGCAAACCAAACACGCCCCACGGATCACGAATGCGTTCGACCCGACGGGCCAGCAATGCACTGCCGAGAAACAGACCAGTGAGGTACGTCGCCAACACGACGGCAAACGCATAGGTGCGGGTGCTCATGAATTGCACGATGGACTGCGACCAGACCACTTCATAACCCAAGGCCACGCCGCCCGCGATGGAATACAACCACAGCGCCAGGCGATCCGAGGCTTTGTCCGCGTGATGTTTCACTGGTGCGGCGGGCGGCGTCGAACGCTGGCGTTGGAACCACAGCGCACCGGCAGCGGCCAGCAGGTTGAGCATCGCGGCGGCCAGCGCACTGCCGCGCACGCCAAGGGTGGCGATCAGCACAAACGCGGCGAGCAGGGTGCCGGCGATTGCTCCAGCGGTGTTGGCCGCATACAGCTGACCGCCAGCCTTGCCCAATTGCTGCGGGTCGGCGGCCAACGAGCGCACCAACACCGGCAGCGTGCCGCCCATCAGCAGCGCCGGGATGCCGACCAAGGCAAACGGCAACATCCAGGCCAACAGGCCGACGTGCTGTTCCAGCCAGGCGAACGGACTCGCGGCGAGGCTCATGGCGAACGTCGCACCGACGCCGATCACGGCGACCAGCACTTCCAGTCCGGCATACAGCAGAACCGGCTGCTGCAAGCGATCCGCCCAGCGCCCGAACAGCAAACCACCGAGTGCCAATCCGGCAAAAAATGCGCTGATCCCGGTGGTGATCGCATACACCTCGACGCCCACCACCAGCGACAGTTGCTTGATCCACAACACCTGATACACCAACGCTGCCGCGCCGGAGACGAACAGCAGCAGGGCGGGGATCAACAGCGCCGGTGAGGCGACTTGAGGAGTGGGTATGGCCGACGACTTGCTGGCGACACGTGAGGACATTGCGGGTTGCCTTGTTCCGATCTGAAAAAACCTGTGACGGTACTGGCCTCTTCGCGAGCAAGCTTCGCTCCTACAAGAGCGACTCCGAACCTGTAGGAGCAAAGCTTGCTCGCGAAAGGGCCAACACGGTCCCAAGCCAAGAATAAGGCCGCCCGCCGATGAGGGCGGGCGGCGTTCAAGCGTCTTACTGTGCAGCCGGTGCCGCTTTCATTTTTTCTGCGATTTTGGCATCTACCGCAGCACGGATCTGGTCAATGCTGAAGCTCGCCGGTTTCTGGCTCGGTGGATACTCGATGAACGTCTGCAGGAATTCCGCAGACTTGGTCACCGCGACGCCTGCCAGGTAGACGTTTTTGGTGTTCCAGTCGTAGAACTGATCGGACACCACGTCGGCCCGTTCATACGGATCCATCCGCAGGTTGAGGATTTTCGGCACCCGCAGGCACACGAACGGTTCGCTCCAGACCCTGAAGCCGCCCGGTTGGCGCTGTTCACAGAACACCACTTTCCAGTTGTCGAAGCGCATGGAAACCAGCACACCGTCATCGTTGAAGTAGTAGAACTCCTTACGCTCACCTTTAGGCTGTTGGCCGGTCAGGTACGGCAGTTGGTTGTAGCCGTCCAGGTGCACTTTGAAGTTGGTACCGCCAGCCGTGGGGGCCCAGCCCTTGAGCAGTTTGTCTTTCACCTGGTTATCGCCTGCCGCCGCGAGCAAGGTCGGGAACCAGTCCATGCCCGAGAACATCTCGTTGGACACTTCGCCGGCCTTGACCTTGCCCGGCCAACGAATAATCGCCGGCACCCGATAAGCGCCTTCCCAGTTGGAGTTCTTCTCGTTGCGGAACGGCGTGGTCGCCGCGTCCGGCCAGGAGAACTGGTTCGGGCCGTTGTCGGTGGTGTAGACGACGATGGTGTTGTCGGCGATTTTCAGGTCGTCGAGGGTTTTCAGCAGTTTGCCGACGTCGCCGTCATGCTCAAGCATGCCGTCCGCGTATTCGTTGCCGGGCATGCCGCTCTGGCCCTTCATCGAATCGCGTACGTGGGTGAACACGTGCATGCGCGTGGTGTTCATCCAGACAAAGAACGGCTTGTCCGCCTTGGCCTGTTTCTCGATGAACGCTTGTGCGGCGGCAGTGGTTTCGTCGTCGATGGTTTCCATGCGCTTGGTGGTCAGCGCACCGGTGTCTTCAATCTTGCCATCGGCGAAGCTGTGGATCACGCCGCGCGGGGTGTTGGACTTGACGAACTCAGGGTCGTCCTTGGGCCAGTACGGGCGTTCGGGTTCTTCTTCGGCGTTGAGGTGGTACAGGTTGCCGAAGAACTCGTCGAAACCGTGATTGGTCGGCAGGTATTCATCCCGGTCGCCCAAGTGGTTCTTGCCGAACTGGCCGGTGGAATAGCCGAGGCCTTTAAGCGCCTGGGCGATGGTGATGTCACGTTTTTGCAGGCCGACCGGGGCACCCGGAATGCCGACTTTCGACAGGCCGGTACGCAGTGGCGTCTGGCCGGTGATAAAGGATGACCGTCCTGCGGTGCAGCTGTTCTCCGCGTAGTAGTCGGTGAACATCATGCCTTCCTTGGCAATCCGGTCGATGTTCGGAGTCTTGTACCCGACCACGCCCATGGAATAGGCGCTGATGTTGGTCTGGCCGATGTCGTCGCCGAAGATCACGAGAATGTTGGGTTTTTCAGCGGCCCCGGCAGTTGCCGAAATCGCCATGACCGAGGCTGCCACCAGGGCGAGTTTCGGTAGCCACTTGCGTATGCGAGTCATCTGACTTGCTCCTTTTGCTCACTTGCGTCGCCTCAAGGCGACATACGTTTTTTGCGGTCCTGCGTAACGCTTTTGTTATTGCACTTGCTCGGGTGTGGCGGACTCGAACGGGTAGACCCGGCGCCATTCGGCGGCCATGTCCACGATAGTCCAGCCACGGGATTTTGCTTCGTCCAGCGCCTTGTCCAGCTTGCCGACCGAGGATTGGCGGTCGTAGGCCCACTCGCGTTTGGCGTCGGTGTGGTGCACCAGGCCCATGAAGCGTTTACCGCTGCCGGCGGCGGTCCACTGGAGCATTTGCAGGTCACCGTCGGAGTTGCCGAAGGCCAGGATCGGTCGCCGACCGATCACCGCATCGATGCTTTCCGGTTTGCCCGGGCCATCGTCGTTGTGCGCCAGTTTCTGCGTGCGCACGATCGACGCCTTGCCGTCCTTGAACTGGAACGCGGTGACGAACGTGGTGCCGATCACTTGCTCCGGCGGGATGCCGTAGACCTTCTCGGCAAACGCACGCATGAACGCGGTGTCGCCGCCAGACACGATGTAGGTCTTGAATTGCTGGCTGCGCAGGTAGTCGAGCATTTCCAGCATTGGCTGGAAGATCATCTCGGTGTAGGGCTTGCCGGTCTTCGGGTGTTTGGCCTGACTCAGCCAGGTCTTGGCGTAGTCATCGAAGGCTTCGGTGGTCATGCCGGTGTGGGTGGCGCCAAAAATTTTCAGGATGCCCTCCATGCCCGATGCGGCCAACGCCTGGTGATCGTTTTCCAGCACCGCTTTAAAGGGCTGGGTGGTTTTCCATTCCGGGTGTTGCGGCGCGGTGCGCTTGACCTCGTCGAAGGCGAACAACAACTCGAAATACGCCGGTTGCTCGCTCCACAGGGTGCCGTCGTTGTCGAACACGGCGATGCGTTCGGCAGGTTTGACGAAGTCCTTGCTGGTTTGATCGGTGACAGCCTGGACGAATTCGATGATGCTTTTTTTCGCCGGGCCGTCGTTCCACGAAGGCAGCGGTTCGTTGGCTTGGGCCAGCAGCGGCAGGGCCAAGGTGAGCAGTAGGGTCAGCCCGTAGCGGTGGCGGATCGATAACGGGTTCGTCATGGGAATTCCTTCTCGTGGACGGGGTTGAGTGGCCGTAACGCGGGAGGCGCCGGGGCCCGGTGATGCTCGGCCTGACTATGCAGCGTAGCCAAGGATTGCTGGAGTTGGCGCAGCGCCTGATCTTCGGTCGGTGTGCGGCCGTAACAAGCGCGCAGTAGGGTTTGCAGGCGTGGGCCGAGGTTGGTCAGTTTCAGGCCTTTGCCACGGCGCCTGACCCACAGGTACAGGGCGCTCAGTTGCGCCGGTCGGCCTTCGATTTGTGCGGGAATCTGCTGCCAGGCGCAGTCCGCCGATTGCAGCCACGCAGCGTGCCGGGCTTGGCGTTTCGCCTGCCAGCCGAGCCAGGTGCGACGGATGAGTGGACGGGCGAAGTAGCCGAGCAGGGCGACGATCACGAGGATTGCCAGCCAGCCCAACCAATGTCCGGAGAGATGCAGACTGCGTTGCTGGCTAAGTTTCTTCAGGTCTTCGCTGATGGAAAACACCGGGCGATAAGCGCTGTTTGGCGCTGCTTCAAAGGTAATGGCCGGCACTTGGGCGGTGCGGGTCTGCTGGCTGCCGCTGTCCCACCATTTCACCTCGATGGCGGGCAGGGTGTGGCTGCCTTCGGTGTCGATCCGGTAAGTGGCGGTATCGATACGCTGGCCGCCATTGAAGTTGCCGCGACCGTCGTCCATGGCGCTGACCTGCGGGGCTTTTGGGTAGCGGCTCAGACCTGGGACGTCGGCCAATGTCGGGACTGGCAGCGCCATCGCCAGCGCACCGTCGGCTTGCAGGGTCAGTTGCCGGGTGAGGCTGTCGCCGACCTTCAACGGTATCGCGGAGTTGAAGGTTTTTTGCGTGAAACGCACTCCGCTGGCCACCAGCACCGCTTCACCGGCGCTGAACCCTGGCGGTTGCGCGGCGCTGAAGTGCAGCGGCTGACTCTGGGCGCTGAGCTCGGCGCTGGCTTGCGCGGGCGTGGCACGTACGGTCAACCCCGGGATGTCGAAACCCTGGGCCAAGTTCGGCGTGATTAGGTAGCTGTAGCGCATGCCGCTGAAGGATTTGCCGTCGATGGTCTGGTTCAGGTGCTGGGCGTGGCCGTTGGGCGGCATGACCAGTGCGCCGTTGAGCTTGAGGTCAGGCAGGGTCGGGGCATCGGTGAACCAAGTGTCGGTGAGCACGTCGAGTTGCAGTTCGACCAGGCTGCCGACCATGATTGAATCGGTGGGTTGCAGGCGGGACTGGATCTGGAGTTCGGCGGCCAGGGTTTGGGTGCTGAGCAGGCAGAGGAGCAGGGTGCAGAGTTTTGTAGTGGCTGGGCTGGCCTCTTCGCGAGCAGGCTCGCTCCCACAGGGGAAATGCATTCCAAATGTGGGAGCGAGCCTGCTCGCGAAGGCGGCAACTCGGTCAAGAAGGGTCATGGCTTATTACCCCCGACCTGATCCTGCAAACTGAACTTCTGCTTCAAGAACTTCGCCGGCGAGGTACTCAGGTTCTGCAACCACAACGCATCCGACCCCGCCTGCTCTGTCTGCACCGCTTTGCTCTGGCCTTTGCCCGGGGCCTTGTCCATCTTGATCTCGTCCGGCTTGGTCTCCGGCGCGTTCTGCTCGGCGCTGTCAGTGTCTTTCTGCAAGGCAATCGCCAGCGCCAGATTGGCCGTGGCTTCCGGGAACTGCGGGCGCAATTTCAACGCCTGGGTATACGCTGCAATCGCCTGATCGAACTTGAAACGTTTCACGTAAATATTGCCCAGGTAGAAATACGCCTCGGGTGTTTGCAGTCGCGCAAAACTCGCCAGTGCCAGGTCGTAATCGGCGGCGTGGTAGGCGGCGATGCCTTTCCAGTACGGGTCGACAAATAACGCCGCAGCCTGGGGCAAATGCTCATGCTCGAAGGCCCAGCGACCTTGCTGATCCTTGGTGAAAAACGCGTCGGTCAGGGCGTTGGCTTCGGCTGTGCTCGGTTGCAGGCCAATGCCCAACGCCAACAGCACACCGGCCATCCAGTTCAGGCTCCAGCCTTTGCGCACGCTGAAGAACGCGATCAGCAGCAACGGCCAGCACAGCCAGTAACCGGCGTCTTTCCAGTGCAATTCCCGTTGTTCATCGCTGGCACTCTGGAAATGCTGCTGGGCGTGCAACTCGACCCAGTCCAGATCGTCGTTATTCAGCGTCAGGCTGCCCAGCGGTGCGTCGAGCGCGGAAGCCAGTTGTTTGAGCGCGGCCTGATCGAAACTGCCCAGCGTCGGGCGACCGTTGCTGTCGGTACGCGGTTGGCCATTGGCGTCGTGGATGATCCCGCCGTCTTCATTGCCCACGGCGAGGATCAGGACTTGCAGTTGGCTGTCATCTAGTTGTTTGTCGAGGCCGCTGAGTTGCGCGGTGTCGGCGCCATCGGTAATCAGCAACAGCGTGCCCGGGGTTTTCTCGGCGGCCAGCAGGCGCTTGGCTTGCTCGATCACCGCGCTGACGTCTTTCCCGGATTTGCCGATCAGGTCGGTGCTCAGCGCCTGGATAAAGGTGTCGAGCAACGCCGGATCATCGGTGGGCGGCAACACCAGGTGCGCACTGCCGGCATAGGCGATCAAACCTGTGCGAGCACCGGCACGGCGCTGGATCAGGTCGTGGAGTTTGTGTTTCGCCGCTTCGAGGCGACTCGGTGGCACGTCGGTGGCGTCCATCGATGGCGAGAGGTCGATGGCGATGATCAACGGCGCGCGGTTTTCCAGGAAGTCCGGGCGATCCTGTTCCCAGGTCGGCCCCGCAGCGGCGAGCGCGCCGAGGATCAACAGCGCGCACACCAGATGCACCGGACGCAGCCGCTGTTGATCCTGTGGCGTGATCAACAGGTGCGGCAACAAGTGCTCGGCGATATTGCCGCGCATGCGTCGTTGCAAGTCATGACTGCGGCGCCACAGCAACGGCAGCAACGCACCGAACAGTGCGAGCAATAGCCAGAGTGGGCGCAGAAAGTGGAAATCGCTGAGATTGATCTCCATCTCAAGCCTCCTGCCGCTGGCGGGCAATCGACAGGCGCGGACGCAGCAGGGCGCCGAGGTGATAGAGCGCAAGCAAGCCGATTGCAGCGCCCAATGGCCACCAGAACAAATCCCGTTTCGGCTGATGGCTGAGGGTTTTCACCTGATGCGGGGTGAGTTTGTCGAGGGTGCTGTAGACCTGATCCAGCGCCGTGCGATCTTCGGCACGGAAGAATTTACCGCCCGTGGCCTCGGCGATTTGCTGCAAGCCTTGCAGGTTGACCTTGGCTTCGCCTTCGGCGGTCGGGTCGCCGATGCCGATGGTGTGAATCACCACGCCTTTGGCCGCCGCCATGGCTGCGGCGTGGTCCGGGATGATGGCGCTGCTGGTGTCGTTGCCGTCGGTGAGCAGGATCAGCACTTTCTCTTGTTCGTGGGCTTGATCCAGCAGTTTCAGGCTCAGGCCGATGGCATCGCCAATCGCGGTGTTGGGTCCGGCCATGCCGATGCCGGTGTCGTCGAGCAACAGCGAAAGGCTGGCATGATCGAGGGTCAGCGGCGCTTGCGCATAGGCGCCGCTGCCAAACACGATCAGGCCCAGGCGATCCTCTTTGCGCTTGTCGATAAAGCCGTGGACGACTTCTTTAACAGCAGCGAGGCGATTGATCTTCTGGCCGTTGGCGTCGGTGAAATCAGTGGTTTCCATGGACTGGGAAATGTCGATGGCGAGCATCAGGTCGCGTACCGGTTGCTGGCGCTCGATGGGTTTTTCCACGAACACGGGCCGTGCCGCTGCCACCAGCAACAAAGCCCAGACCAGCAAATTCAGCAGCAACTGCCAGACGTTACTGCGGCTACCCGGCGCACTCGGTGCCTGGCCGACCGCGCGGCTCATGGCACTGAAAAACGGCACGCGCACCGCGCTGCGGGCCTCGCGATACACGGGCAGGTAGCGATAACCGAACCACGGCAACGGCAGCAGCAGTAACAGCCAGGGGTAATCAAGCTGCCACATGATGATGCTCCACCCAAAGTTTGCAGGTGTCGAACAGCTGCTGGCGGTGTTCGGCGGGCAGGGCGCGCAGGGTGGCGTCCGAGGCGTAGGCCAGTTGGGCGAGGTGTTGGCTGAAATCTGCGGGTAAAGGCTTGGCGCTGTGCGCCTCCAGAAAGGCTTGCCACTCTTCACCGCCCAATGCGCCAACCCCCCGTAGGAGCGAGGCTTGCCCGCGAAGAACGATGACACTGTCTTTCAGAGGCTCCGCGTTATGGCTTTCGCGAGCAAGCTTCGCTCCTACAGGATCGGGGATTGAGAGGGCCACTCTCTTCAGCAATTCCGGAAGTTCGCGCAACGCACTCAAATCATCACTGCGCCGCTGCAACTCCGCCAGCCGCACCAACGCTTCCCGCCGATACCGGTCCCGCCGCCATTGCCACACCTTGCGCGCACTCACCAGCACCACCGCGAGCACCAACAACCCCAGCAACACCCACCAACCCCAGGTCTGCGGTGCATAGCTGACCGGCGCGGGCAATCCCAACTCCTTGAGTTGTTCGATGCTCGGGATATTCGGATTCATCGCCGGCCACCGCTGAGCTTGCCCAGTTCAACCCGCAATTGTTCATGCGCCTCGGTAGCTGTGCTGAACATCATCAGCGGCACTTGGCTTCGGCGCAGCAGCGTGGCGACATCCTTGAACCGGCCACTGAGGAAATCCACCAACGGCTCATGCACCCGGCGCTGTTCCACCGCCAGTTCGACTTGCAACTGGCCCTGTGTCACCAGCAAACGGCCGTTTTTCGGCAGGTTCAGCGCCAATGGGTCGTAGACTTGCATCGCGATTACATCGTTGTGCGCGGCCAGTTGTCGCATCAGTTTCAAGGTGCGTTCGCCAGCCCCCGCAAAGTCGCTGACGATGCAGATCAAATGATCGTGCCCGGCCACCGCCAGGCAATGCTGCAAGACCTTGTCGAGCTGGTTTTCATCTTCGGCGTCCGGGTTGCCGGCGTTGAGTTCCTGATTCTGCTGAGCTATACGGCTGCACAGCGCTTCAAGCCGTTTGCGGCTGCGTAGCGGGGCGATGCTGTCGATGCGTTGGTCGTTGAACACCAAACCGCCGACCCGGTCGCCGGCGTTGAACACCATCCACGCCGCCAACGCGCCGAGTTCGGCAGCGGCGGCCGATTTGAAGCTGCGCTGTGAGCCGAAGAACATCGACATGCGCTGGTCCACCAGAATCAACGCCGGGCGGTCGCGCTCTTCGGTGAAGGTGCGCACCACCGGTTTGCCGGTGCGCAGGGACGCGCGCCAGTCCAGATGGCGCAAGTCGTCCCCCGGCTGATAGCGGCGTAGCTCATCGAAATTCAAGCCACGGCCCCGCAATCGCGAGGCATGGTTGCCGGCGAGAATGCTGCCCTGGGGCTGGCGCGCAAGGAAACTCAGGTCACGGGCCTTGAACTCCAGCGCCATCAATTGCGCGAGAGAGACATAGACCAGCCCGTCGGCACTATTCATTTTCAACCTCAGGCGGGAATCGCCACTTTATCGAGCAAGCGGTCGAGCACTTGATCCGCTGTCACACCGTCAGCCACCGCGTCGTAGCTCAGTTGCAGGCGATGGCGCAGCACCGGGTGCACCACGGCGCGCACGTTGTCCGGCGAGACGAAATCCTGCCCTTGCAACCACGCATCGGCGCGGGCGCAACGGTCCAGGCCGATGCCGCCTCGTGGGCTGGCGCCGATGGAAATCCAGCGGCCGAGGTCGGCGTCGTAATCCGCCGGGTGGCGCGTGGCATTGATCAGGTCGACCAAGTAGGTGTCGATGGCCGGGGACACATGAATGCCGCTGACCTCACGGCGTGCGGCAAAAATCACCTCCTGCGACAGCGCAAACCCCGGCACCGGCGCAGTTTTGGCACCCAAGGCAAACTCTTCCTCGCGCAGCAGCCGCAGCACCTGACTTTCGTTTTCCGCGCTCGGGTAATCCAGCAGCACTTTCATCAGGAAACGGTCCATCTGCGCTTCCGGCAACGGGTACGTGCCTTCCTGTTCGATCGGGTTCTGGGTCGCGACCACGATGAACAGTTCCGGCAACACATGGCTGTTACCGGCCACGGTAATCTGCCGTTCTTCCATGGCTTCGAGCAGCGCAGCCTGGACCTTGGCCGGAGCGCGGTTGATTTCATCGGCCAGGATCAAGTTGCCGAACAGCGGCCCGGGCTGGAAGCGGATTTCATTCTTGCCTTCGACCTGATGCAGCACCTCGGCGCCGGTGATGTCCGACGGCAGCAAATCCGGGGTGAACTGGATGCGGCTCATCTTCGCGTCCAGGTGCTTGGCCAAAGCCTTGACCGTGCGGGTCTTGGCCAGGCCGGGCAGGCTTTCCAGGAGTAAATGGCCGTTCGCCAATAGACCGAGCAGGATCTGCCGGATGACTTGATCCTGGCCGAGTACGGATTCGGCGATGCTGGCTTGCAGGGCGTTGAGATCGTTGAGTGCGGTCATGGCAGTTCCCTGGCTCAAAACATAAAGGTCGGAATGACCGGGATGAAGGACAAACGGAAATTCCAGCGGCTGCTGATCAGGTCTTCCGGGTGAATCGCCGAATACTGAATCTCGCCGGAAATCCGCACCGGCAACTTGCCGAAGTTGAAGATTCGCCCGGCGCCGATGCCGATAGGGAAGGTGACCTTGTTGCCGCCCTCGGCCTTCCAGTTGACCGTGACGTTCGGCGTCATGCCGACCCGCCATTGCTCCGGGCCGGGGATGGTGCGCTGGATGAAATACTGGATGTTGGTCAGGCTCACGTCCTTGCGCTTGCTATCGCCCGCCACCGACCACCAGTGCTGCGGGAACAGGCCGAGGGTCCAGTCTTCGCCCAGGTACGCAGCGACGAACGCCGGGCCGAGAGAGTATTTGCCGGTGCCGAGCACGTCGTATTCAGCGGTGGGGAACATCGCGGTCGGGCCGAAGCCCCAGACCATTTTGCCGCCCCCGGCGAAGCGGATCGGCTCCTTGGGCGAGAACACCCCGACATACGCCAGGTCGCCGAAACCGCTGGTGCGGTCGAACGGGTCCTGTACCACCGAGGTGAAGTCGCCGCGATCATGCAGCAACTCATTCGGGCCCATGCCGATCAGGTTGCCGGCCTTGTGGTTGACCGGGGCGCTGACGTAGCTGATGGGCAAGCGGTTGATCAGGTTCCAGTCTTCGCCGATGGAAATCGGGAAGGTCGGCATAAAGCTGTACTTGCCGAGCATCCGCGTGCTGTTGCTGTGCGGACCCTTGAGCGCGGTGTAGTCGTATTGGTTGAACAGCAACACCAGGTTGCCCACCGGGTTGTCCATCAACTTGGCGATTTGCTCGGTGGACGGATCGCAGCCGGCGGCCACGACTTTTTTCAGGTCGATGTCGAAATCTTGCTGCAATCGATGACAGGTTTCCGGATCGCCCTTGCCGACCGGTTGCGCGGGAGTGCTGCCGAGGGCCGGCAAGTTGCCGGCGGCACAGGCCATGCCGCTGAGCATTGCCCCGCAGAGGGTCAGGTTTGTGCGCATCCATGCCGTGATCATCGATCAGCCTCCGTTACCAGGCGTATTGCAGGCGCAAGGTCCAAGTGTTCACGTCCGGCGAGCCGGTACGCTCCGACACCGTGTCCGAGTAGGCGATCAGCCCGCCGAACTGCGGCGACAGCATGAAGCCGACACTGGCGCCGAACAGGCCGTTTTCCTGTTTGTTGTCCTGCCAGTCACCGTTGATCTTGGTTTCGCCGCCACGGTTATAGGTGGCATCCAGGGACGCCCACAACGCACGGTTGATGGTGTAGCTGTAGTGAGTTTCGATGGCGTAGAGCGGCTTTTGCTCGAGCTTGCCGTCACCGTGGTAGTCGTTGTTGTCGCCGTACATCGACACGTAGGTGTTGAACTCGAGCCAGGTCGGGCCGATAGGCGTGCCAAAGGCGATTTCCGGTTTGAACGCCCAGCGGTTGGAACCGATGTTGATGATCCGGTCCTTGTCGTAATCCCCGGTGGGCGCGGTGATCCAGATGGCACCGGTAAGAAAGGTTTCCGGGGTCCAGTTGGCGAACTCTTCCTTGGTCAGCGCCGGGCCGCCGAACAGGTTATGCACTAGCACAAACTGGGTGTCGGCCATGCCGCCGTTGTGCTTGGTGCCGTCGAAAAACTGCGCGTTGTCGAACGATGCGGAAATGTCGGCGTAGGGTTGCAGAATCTGGATCGCGCTGTTGCGCCCGTCCACCGCGAACGAGCGGGCATAACGGGCGATGTACAGGTCAGCGTTCAAGGACAGGCCATCGATCGGCAGCGCAGTGTCGATCGGCGTGTTGGTGTCGATGCGGTTGTAATAGCCGAACACCATGTTCAGGTCGGTCGGCAGGTTCTGCCAGTCACGGGCGTTATCGGCCTGGCTCAGCAGTGGGGTCATGGCCAACGTCAGTGCCGTCATCCTTGATGTGTTCAAACGCATGCTTGTGCTCCTGCAAAGTTCTGTATGACGGGTTACAGCTTACTGGCCAATCGGCGTCAGCAACGGGATTTGCCACTGGCCGCTGACCATTTCCGGCTTCGGCAGGTAGACCCGCAGCACGGCATAAAACGGCCCGTGGGGGGCTGGCAGCCAGTTGTGTTTCTTGTCGCCCACTGGCTCCGAATGCTGCACGTACAGGGTCAGGCCACCGTCGGCGTCGAGCTTGAGCTTGGGCAACATCCGCGAGTTGATCAGGTAACGCTTCATGTGGTTGGCAACCAGTAACTTGGTCTTGCCGTCGTACATGGTCAGCGACCAGAAAGCGTCGGCTGGCGGCAGTTCGTCTTTGTTGAAGTGCAGGGTGTAGCTGTGACGCGCACCGTTGACCGGTTTGCCCTGGTTGTCGACGAAGTAGCCGATGTAATTTGCCTCTTCGGCGGAGTTGCCGAAGATCCCCATGTTGGCGCCGGCGTAGCGATACAGGTAGTTACCCTTCAGGTGATCGCGGGTGCCGAAGAAATCACCGCTGGTGACCTGGTGGGTGTCGACCTTGTCTTTCTTGAACTGTGCGAATTCAGCTTTGGCGTCCGCGATGCCGTCCTCCAGCGCTTTGCGTTGGTCTGCGGTAAGGGTGGTGAGCTTGAACGGCTGGCCGCCGACGATGCCGATCTTGGCGAAGCGCGCCAGCAGGTCTTTTTCCACGTCCTGCGGCGGGGCGAAACCGAGCATGAAATTCAGGTAGCGGAACAGGTCGGGGGTGTCGCTCATGTCGGCGGTCGGCTTCGGCCAATCGACCTTTGGCGCGGCGGCTGGCGCCGGTTGCTTGAGGTATTGGCTGAGGGTCTGGACCTTGTAGGCGTTCTGGATCAGCTTGACCTTGGCCAGGTCAGCATTGTCGAACAACTGCGTGCGGTACAACGCGTAAGCGATGTTGCTTTCGCTGCGCACCAACCGGTCGATATTCACCGGCTGTTGGCCCTGCCAGTCCGGGCCGGCAATCATGTAGGTGCCGCCCTTGTTGCCGGTGCTGCGGGTGCCCAGGTAGGCGAAGTTCTGTGTGTAGAGGTCGATCAACTGCACCGAGTAATAGCGGTTTTCCGCAATTGGCGGCAGGGTCAGCACCACCGGTTCGGCGCGCAGGTCCATCCAGACGAAGGAGTAGGGCGTGTCGGAATTCGGCGTGACAAACGCGGTATCCGCCGGGGTGAAGACTTTGGCGGTGTTGCCGATCTTGTTGAACGGCGCCTTGAAGTTCGAACCGGCCTTGTCCACGGCCTGGGTGTAGAGGGTCTTGTACATCTCCACCACCGGGAAGCCGTAGAGGTAGGCTTCCTTGGCAATGCCCCGGGCTTCCTCCGGGGTGGCGGTGAAGTCGGCCCAGGCGCTGCAACTCAGCAGGAGCGAAAGGCTGGCGAGCATCAGGCGGGGGGCTTTCTTAATGTGCATGGGGTGTCCTTTCAAAGTCATTCAGGTAAGCCGCAGTCCCTGTGGGAGCGAGCTTGCTCGCGATGACGGCTTCACATTCAACATTGATGCTGGCTGATAGATCGCCATCGCGAGCAAGCTCGCTCCCACAGGGGGGCTGAGTGATGTCAGGCATCGGTTTTCACTCCACCAGCGCAATGTCATCAAGCTTCCAGCTCTTGTCGAAATAGGCCTCGGTCGGCGCATACAAACGGAAGTAGCTGAACCAGTGCTTGCCCGGCACCGTTTGCACCCAGTTGTTCTCAAACCCCTTGGGCGCCGTCGGGCCGAAGTACAGGTCCACCGAGCCGTCAGCGTTCTTTTTCAGGTCCTGGCGGGACGACAGATCGGCCTTGCGCTGCGGGTTGTCGATCAGGCAGCGGCTGTCGATGTCGTACACAGTCATCGACCAGAACTGCTTGGCCGGCGGGTTGGCGCCGACGTGCAGGCGATAGCTCTTGCCGCCGTCGAGCCAGTTGCCCTTGGCGTCGGTATAGGCGCCGAGGTAGGTCTGGCCCAGGCCCGGGGTTTTCGACACCATGCCTTTGGTGTTGGTCACCGCCTCGTAGAACCAGGCGCTGCGTTCCCACAACTGGTCGTAGTAAGCGACCCGCTGGGACGGCTCGGCGATGTTCAGCACGGTGTCCCACTGCCGGTCTTTCCAATACTGCGCATCCGGGAAGCGCTTGGCGAAGGTGTTAGCCTTGGCGATCAGTTCACCGACTTGCGCACCCTGTTCCAATGCCGCACGTTGCTTGTCGTTGGGGTTGAACGGTCTGTCCTTTTCAATGCCCAGGCTGGCGAGCATCGCCATGTAGAAACGGTCGCGTTCGTTGACCGGCTCTTTCTGGATGATCTGGTGCAGCCGCTCCCAGTACGCCAGGCCACGCGGCTGGGTGCCGGACCAGGCCTTGCCGCCGGGGGACAGCAGTTTGGTTTTGCTCGGCTCGGCGCGCTTGGCGTAGGGGTACATCTTGAATTGTTCGACCAGCGCCTTGCCCTTGGCCGGGTCTGGGTCAAGGACGCGAAAGCCCACCAGCACGTTCATGGTTTCCGACTTGGCCAGGTAATACTTGCCAGCGTCGGCCGGTGGTTCGGCGCCCGGTGGCAGCACCAGGTACTTGCCACCCTTGCCTTTGTCCGGGCCGGTCTGGCCCATGTCGATGATCGCCCGTTGCCAGAAATCACCGATACCGCCGGCAGTCGGGCCGGGTGGCAGTTCGATGACCAGCGGCCCGGTTTCATTCAGGTCGACGAAGCCGAGGATGTACGGCGTGGTGGCGTTGGCGGTGATCACGCCGAGCTTGTCTTCGTAGCTGTTGAGCACCATCAAGTCGCCGCTGTGGGCACCGAGCTTGTCGCGAAATTCTTCCTGCCACTGGGCGTAGGACACCAGCGGCAAGGCCCATAAATAACTTTGAGTTGCCTGCTGGAAATCCAGTTCGGCGTAGAGCTTGGCGATGGACTCATGGGTCGGCAGTTCGCCTTCCATGGCGACTTTACCGATCCGGGTGTCGAGGTCCTGGGCTTGCGCTTGCGCGCCCACACCGCAACTCACGAACATCGCCATGATGCTGTACCCGGCGGCACGCAGTGCAATGTGCATAAGAATGTCCTTATTTACCGAAAGTGACGTTGATCCCGGCGAACAGCGTGAACTGCGGCAGGCCATCGCCTTTGCGTTGCACGGTCCATTGGGGTTCGACGAAGGCGTTGAAAATGTTGGTCCCGGATTTCCAGACCTTGCCGCCACCGAAACCGATGGGGATGTAATGGGTGTCGTTCTTCAGGTCGAAGGTCCAGGTGCCGGTCGAGCGCAGGTACCAGCCCTTGGCCAGGTTATGAATGATGAAGGGCTGCATCGTCGCGGTTTCGACGTGGGCGCGATCATGGTCGCCAGCGAACGAACTCTGGTATTGCACCAGCGCACCCAACAGGCCACGCGGCGAAGAGTCGATAGCAATGGCGGCCAGGCCGGCCTGCCACTTGCCGGTACCCAACTCATCCTGTTCGGCGGTAGGCGCGGTGATCTGCGGGCCGATGCCGAGCTGAATGCCGTCGGTCTTGAGCAGGAAAATATCGAACAGGTTCAGGTCACCGATACCGGTGCTGTAACCGTTGTGCGGGTCTGGGCGGGTGCTGATCGGCAACGTCGCGCGGAGTAACTGCGGCACGCCGATAAAGTCGTTGGGCGCAACCGGCAAAGTGCCACGTAGCAACGCGTCATTGGTGTGGACGTTGGTGTCGTAGAGTTTGGGGGTGTAGTAGTCCTGCAAATTGGCGCCCGGCGCCAGGTTCAGCGGGTTGTTGCTTTTGTTGGCTTCCTCGGCGTTATCGGCGTGTGCACAAAACGCAGACGTCAACAGTGCCGCCAGCAAACAGGCGTGCGCTCCCTGAATTTTCGACATGATTCCCCGGTTCCTTGGTGGCTCAGTGGACGAACTTGGCCATATTTTTGGCCTTTACTGCGTAGTCTCTTTCCTAATCAAGCCTGTAGGACACGTCATTTGAAGCTAGCAGCAAACCACGGGTTATCCAGTCGAATGGATTAATTCTTTTGTTTTGTGCGCGAATTGGCGTTTTTTCTTTGTACTAAAAAGTTAATACGAATCAGGTGGTTGGAGGTGATGGTTGATGCGGGATATCAGATTTCATAGGGGCGAAAGGGGCATAAATGCTGAGTGCTCCCAAGATTTATTGTGGGAGCGAGCTTGCTCGCGATGACGGTTTTACATTCACGACTTGTATTGCCTGATACTCCGTCATCGCGAGCAAGCTCGCTCCCACAGGTTGGGCATCTATTCAGTTATTCAGTGCTTTTTCGCCTGCGCCCGTATCCGCTCTTCCTGCTCGCGCAACTCAGGTGTGAACTCGGCACCGAAATCCTCAGGCCCGTATACCGGACGAATCTCGATCTCGGCTTCCGTCCCCGGCATCGGGTTCGGGCAGCGTTTGACCCATTCGATGGCTTCTTCTTTCGACTTCACTTCCCACAGCCAATAACCGGCAATCAACTCCTTGGTCTCGGCAAACGGCCCATCGATCACCGTGCGTTTTTCGCCGGAGAAACGTACCCGCGCGCCTTTGCTGCTCGGTTGCAGGCCATCGCAGGAAAGAAGGATGCCGGCCTTGGCCAGTTCTTCGTTGTAGTTGCCCATCGCGGTCAGCAGTTCCTCGGTGGGCATGACGCCGGCCTCGGAGTCCGGGCTGGCTTTGACAATGATCATGAATTGCATGGTGTTATCTCCGCTGGAGGTGAGTGATTCACTGCCTAGTCGAATGGCGGTTTGCGGAATCGACAAATTCTTCGACATTATTTTCGTTATTTAGTATTCCTGCGCTGCGACGCCACTCGTCAATGGAATGCCCATGCCCGTTCTTGAACTCACAACGCTGATCCCCGACCGCACACCGGCGCAGGTCCTGGACTTCTGCCTGGAAGGCGTCAACTTCCCGAAGATCTTTCCCGAGCGCGTTACGCCACTGGGCGATATCGACATCAATAACCTGCGTATCGAAGCCGGTCGCCAGTTCCGTTTCCGGCACTGGATGTTCAACGTCATTCCGTCGAACTGGACAGTGGTGATCCGTGAGGTCAGCGACACGCATTTCATCGACGAAATGCTCAAGGGGCCGATGGCTGCCTTTCGTCATGAACACCGGGTGGCGGCGGGAGAGGGCGGTACGCTATATACCGACCGCGTGACGTATGCGGCGATTGGCGGCGCGGCGCTGGAGTGGTTGCTGGTCAATGCCTATATGCGGCGGATTTTCGAGGCGCGGCATCGCAATATGTTGCGCTTGCTGGGCTGAAAACGTCCCTGTAGGAGCGAGGCTTGCCCGCGAAGGGCGCACCCCGGTGTACCAGGCTGACCGCAGTAGCATTCTTCGCGGGCAAGCCTCGCTCCTACAGGGGGGCGTGTGTTGTATCCAATTTGTGCGCCGACACTTCACAATTTGTATCTGGCCATAGGTCGTCGGGCCATTTCGTGGTTAACTTCGGCCTCTTCAGATTTCCAACAACACCATCAGAAGGACTCCGTTCATGGCTCAAGTCACTCTTAAAGGCAACCCGGTTCAAGTCAACGGCCAACTGCCACAAGCCGGTTCCAAGGCGCCAGCCTTTTCCCTGGTTGCCGGCAATCTGTCGGACGTGACCCTGGCGAGCTTCGCCGGCAAGCGCAAAGTGCTGAACATCTTCCCAAGCGTCGACACCCCGACCTGCGCGACTTCGGTACGGAAGTTCAACGCCCAGGCCAACGACGTTGCCAACACCGTGGTGCTGTGCATCTCCGCTGACCTGCCGTTCGCTCAAGCCCGTTTCTGCGGCGCCGAAGGCCTGGAAAACGTCCAGAACCTGTCGACCCTGCGTGGCGCCGAGTTCATCGAAAACTATGGCGTGGCCATTGCTGACGGCCCGCTCAAAGGCCTGACCGCCCGTGCCGTCGTCGTGCTGGATGAAAACGACAACGTGCTGCACAGCGAACTGGTTAAGGAAATTGCAGAAGAGCCGAACTACGAAGCAGCACTCGCTGTTCTGAAGTAAGGTTTTTACAATTGTTAACGGCCTGGCTCTGTCCAGGCCGTTTTCATTTGTGCTTCAGTGTCTTAGATAAATCTCCTGTTACGTAAGCCGAAGGTAAATTGCCGGTAAAGGCGCTTTGCTTAATGTCCTCCAGTGCTTATCGTTCAGCCTCCCGTAGAAGAAGCCCACGCGCCCAATGGTTGATCATTCAATGCAATCCTCCTCCCGTAGTCCCCGTCGCTGGCTGTTCGGCCTGCTTGTCCTGTTGGTCGTCGCTGCCGTGTGCTGGAAATTCTGGCCCGCCGGCACCGACCATAAAACGGGCGAAAAGCCGAAAGCCGTCGCCGGGCATACGGGCAAGGCAGGGGGCATGCGTCCTGGGTTTGGCGGTGCGACCGGGCCGATCCCGGTGCGAGTGGCCCCGGCGGTCAAGGGTGACTTCCCGCTGTATTACAAGGCGCTGGGCACGGTCACGGCGCTCAACACCATCAATGTGCGCAGCCGGGTGGCCGGCGAGTTGATGAAGATTGCCTTCGAGGAAGGGCAGATGGTCAAGGCTGGCGACCTGTTGGCCGAGATTGATCCGCGTCCTTACCAGAATGCCTTGCTCCAGGCCGAAGGCACCCTGCTGCAAAACCAGGCGCAACTGAAAAACGCCCAGGTCGATGTCGAGCGTTATCGCGGCCTGTTTAAAGAAGACAGCATCGCCAAGCAGACTCTCGATACCGCCGAGGCGCTGGTCGGCCAATACCTGGGCACGGTCAAGACCAACCAGGCGGCGGTCAATGACGCCAAGCTCAATCTCGAATTCACCAAGATCCGCGCGCCGATTACCGGGCGTGTCGGCTTGCGTCAGCTCGATGTCGGCAACCTCGTCGCCGCCAACGACACCACCGCGCTGGCGATCATCACCCAGACCCAACCGATCAGCGTGGTCTTCACGCTGCCGGAAAACAGCCTCGACACGGTTCTGGCGCGCTATCACACCGGCGCCAAACTGCCCGTCGAAGCCTGGGATCGTGGCGACATGAAAATGCAGGCCAGCGGCGTGTTGCAGAGCCTGGACAACCAGATCGACGTCACCACCGGCACTCTGAAATTCAAGGCGCGCTACGATAACCGCGACCTCAGCCTGTTCCCGAATCAGTTCGTCAACGTGCACCTGCTGGCCGACACCCTCAAAGGCGTGGTGCTCGCACCGTCGGCGGCGATCCAGTTCGGCACCAACGGCACTTTCGTCTACGCCATGGACGGGGACAACAAGGTCAAGATTCGTCAACTGAAAGTCGGCGCCAGTGACGGCGACAACACCGTGATCACCGAAGGCCTGGCCGTCGGTGATCGCGTGGTCCTGGAAGGCACCGACCGCCTGAAGGAAGGCAGCGAAGTGGAAGTGGTCAACGACAGCCAGGATGTGCCGACCACCCCGACCGAACACCTGCAAGGCAAATCCGCGGCGAAAACCACTGAAGCGACCGCCAACGACAAGGTGAAGAAGGGCGCATGAACATCTCGCGGCTGTTCATCCTTCGCCCGGTCGCCACGACCCTGAGCATGCTGGCCATTATCCTGGCCGGCATCATCGCCTACCGCTTGCTACCGGTGTCGGCATTGCCCCAGGTCGATTACCCGACCATCCGCGTCATGACGCTGTATCCCGGCGCCAGCCCGGACGTGATGACCAGTGCGGTAACCGCGCCGCTTGAGCGCCAGTTCGGGCAAATGCCCGGCCTGACCCAAATGGCGTCCACCAGTTCCGGCGGCGCCTCGGTGCTGACCCTGCGCTTCAGCCTCGACATCAACATGGACGTCGCCGAGCAGCAGGTGCAAGCCGCGATCAACGCCGCGACTAATTTGCTGCCCAAGGACCTGCCGGCACCGCCGGTGTACAACAAGGTCAACCCGGCGGACACCCCGGTGCTGACCCTGGCCATCACCTCCAAGACCATGCTGCTGCCCAAACTGAATGATTTGGTCGATACGCGCATGGCGCAGAAAATCGCCCAGATCAGCGGCGTCGGCATGGTCAGCATTGCCGGCGGCCAGCGTCAGGCCGTGCGCATCAAGGTCAACCCGGAGGCCCTGGCGGCGAATGGCTTGAACCTGTCGGACGTGCGCACCTTGATCGGCGCGTCCAACGTCAACCAGCCCAAGGGCAACTTCGACGGCCCGACCCGGGTCTCGATGCTGGATGCAAACGATCAACTGACTTCGCCCAAGGACTACGCCAACCTGATCCTCGCTTATGCCAACGGCGCACCATTGCGGCTCAAGGACGTGGCGGAGATTGTCGACGGTGCCGAAAACGAGCGACTGGCGGCGTGGGCCAATGAAAACCAGGCGGTTTTGCTGAACATCCAGCGTCAGCCCGGCGCCAACGTCATCGAAGTGGTTGACCGGATCAAGGCGCTGTTGCCGAGCATCACCGACAACCTGCCGGCCGGTCTTGACGTCACGGTCCTCACCGACCGCACCCAGACCATCCGCGCTTCGGTCACCGACGTGCAACACGAACTGCTGATCGCCATCGCACTGGTGGTGATGGTGACGTTCCTGTTCCTGCGCCGGGCCAGCGCGACGATCATTCCATCGGTTGCGGTGCCGTTGTCGCTGATCGGCACTTTCGGCGTGATGTACCTCGCCGGCTTCTCGGTCAACAACCTGACCTTGATGGCCCTGACCATCGCCACCGGTTTCGTGGTGGACGATGCGATCGTGATGCTGGAGAACATTTCCCGGTTTATCGAAGAGGGCGACACGCCGCTGAATGCGGCGCTCAAGGGCGCCAAGCAGATCGGTTTCACCCTGATTTCCCTGACCCTGTCGCTGATCGCGGTGTTGATTCCGCTGCTGTTCATGGCCGATGTGGTGGGGCGCCTGTTCCGCGAGTTCGCTATCACCCTGGCGGTGGCGATCCTGATTTCCCTGGTGGTGTCCCTGACCTTGACGCCGATGATGTGCGCGCGGTTGCTCAAGCGTGAACCCAAGGAAGAAGAGCAGGGCCGTTTCTACCGGGCCAGTGGCGCGACCATCGACTGGATGATCGCCGCCTACGGGCGCAAGTTGCAGTGGGTGCTCAAGCACCAGCCGCTGACTTTGCTGGTGGCCATCGCAACCCTTGGGCTGACGGTTTTCCTCTACATGGTCGTGCCCAAGGGCTTCTTCCCGGTGCAGGACACCGGGGTGATCCAGGGCATTTCCGAAGCGCCGCAGTCGATTTCCTTTGCGGCGATGAGCGAACGTCAGCAAGAACTGGCGAAAGTGATTCTCGCCGACCCGGCGGTCGAAAGCCTGTCGTCTTACATCGGTGTAGACGGCGACAACTCGACGCTGAACAGCGGTCGCATGCTGATCAACCTCAAGCCCCACAGTGCGCGGGATCTCAGCGCGACCAAGATCATTGCGCGCCTGCAACCGGAAGTGGACAAGCTGATCGGCATCCGTCTGTTCATGCAGCCGGTGCAGGACCTGACCATCGAAGACCGGGTCAGCCGCACGCAATACCAATTCAGCATGTCTTCACCAGATTCGGAATTGCTCAGTCTGTGGAGCGGGCGTCTGGTGGAAGCCCTGGCCCAGCGCCCGGAACTGACCGACGTTGCCAGCGATTTGCAGGACAAGGGGTTGCAGGTGTACCTGGTGATCGACCGCGATGCGGCGTCACGGGTCGGGGTGTCGGTGTCGAACATCACCGATGCGTTGTATGACGCCTTCGGCCAGCGGCAGATTTCCACGATTTACACCCAGGCCAGCCAGTACCGCGTGGTTCTGCAATCGCAGTCCGGCGAGAAGATCGGCCCTGATGCGCTGAACCAGATTCACGTCAAGACCACCGATGGCGGTCAGGTTCGCCTGTCCAGTCTCGCGCATGTCGAGCAGCGCCAGACCCAATTGGCGATCACTCACATCGGTCAGTTTCCGGCGGTGATGATGTCGTTCAACCTGGCGCCCGGCGTGGCGCTGGGGCATGCGGTCGAGGTCATCGATCAGGTGCAGAAAGACATCGGCATGCCGATTGGCGTGCAGACCCAGTTCCAGGGCGCGGCCGAAGCATTCCAGGCCTCGTTGTCGAGCACCTTGCTGCTGATCCTCGCGGCGGTGGTGACCATGTACATCGTGCTCGGCGTGCTCTACGAGAGCTACATTCACCCGATCACCATCCTCTCGACCTTGCCCTCGGCGGCGGTCGGCGCCTTGCTGGCGCTGCTGCTGACCGGCAATGACCTGGGGATGATCGCGATCATCGGCATCATCCTGCTGATCGGCATCGTGAAGAAGAACGCGATCATGATGATCGACTTCGCCCTCGACGCCGAGCGCAATCAGGGCATGGCCCCGGAGCAGGCGATCTATCAAGCGGCACTGCTGCGGTTCCGGCCGATCCTGATGACCACCCTGGCCGCTTTGTTCGGCGCGGTGCCGCTGATGCTGGCCACCGGTTCCGGCGCGGAACTGCGTCAACCCTTGGGTCTGGTGATGGTCGGCGGCCTGTTGGTCAGCCAGGTGCTGACGCTGTTCACCACCCCGGTGATCTACCTGTATTTCGACCGTCTCGGCCGGCGCTGGGGTCGCAAGTCTGAAACCGTGGAAGCGGTAGAACAGCCATGAACCTGTCCGGACCTTTCATCAAGCGCCCGGTCGCGACCATGTTGCTGAGCCTGGCGATCATGCTGCTGGGCGGCGTGAGCTTCGGCCTGTTGCCGGTGTCGCCGCTGCCGCAGATGGATTTCCCGGTGATCGTGGTCCAGGCCAGTTTGCCGGGTGCGAGCCCGGAAGTGATGGCCTCGACCGTGGCCACGCCCCTGGAGCGATCCTTCGGCGCCATCGCCGGGGTCAACACCATGAGCAGCCGCTCCAGCCAGGGCTCGACCCGGGTGATTTTGCAGTTTGACCTCGACCGCGACATCAACGGTGCGGCGCGGGAAGTGCAAGCGGCGATCAACGCCTCGCGCAACCTGCTGCCGAGCGGGATGCGCAGCATGCCGACCTACAAGAAGGTCAACCCGTCGCAAGCGCCGATCATGGTGTTGTCGCTGACCTCGGATGTGTTGGAGAAAGGCCAGCTCTACGATTTGGCCTCGACGATCCTGTCCCAGAGCCTGTCCCAGGTACAGGGCGTAGGTGAAGTGCAGATCGGCGGCAGCTCTTTGCCGGCCGTGCGCATCGAACTCGAACCTCAGGCGCTGAACCAGTACGGCGTGGCCCTGGACGATGTGCGCAACACCATCGCCAACGCCAACGTGCGCCGGCCGAAAGGCTCGGTCGAGGACGACCAGCGTTTGTGGCAGGTGCAGGCCAACGATCAACTGGAAAAGGCCAAGGACTACGAGTCGCTGATCATCCATTACAACAACGGCGCGGCCCTGCGCCTGAAGGATGTGGCGACGGTCAGCGACGGCGTCGAGGACCGCTACAACAGCGGTTTCTTCAACGACGACGCGGCGGTGTTGCTGGTGATCAACCGCCAGGCCGGCGCCAACATCATCGAGACCGTCAACGAGATCAAGGCGCAATTGCCTGCGTTGCAGGCGGTGTTGCCGGCCAGCGTCAAACTGAACCTGGCCATGGACCGCTCGCCAGTGATCAAGGCCACGTTGCACGAAGCGGAAATGACCCTGCTGATCGCCGTGGCCCTGGTGATTCTGGTGGTGTTCCTGTTTCTCGGTAACTTCCGCGCTTCGCTAATTCCGACGCTGGCGGTGCCGGTTTCGCTGGTCGGCACTTTTGCGGTGATGTACCTCTACGGTTTCTCCCTGAACAACTTGTCGCTGATGGCGCTGATCCTTGCCACAGGGCTGGTGGTGGACGATGCCATCGTGGTGCTGGAGAACATTTCCCGGCACATCGACGAAGGCGTGCCGCCGATGAAGGCCGCGTACCTCGGCGCCCAGGAAGTCGGCTTCACCTTGCTGTCGATGAACGTCTCGCTGGTGGCAGTGTTCCTGTCGATTCTGTTTATGGGCGGGATCATTGAAAGCTTGTTCCGCGAATTTTCCATCACCCTGGCGGCGTCCATCGTGGTCTCGCTGATTGTGTCGTTGACCCTGACGCCGATGCTCTGCGCGCGTTGGCTCAAGCCGCACACGCCGGGGCAGGAAAACCGTTTACAGCGCTGGAGCCAGCGTGCCAACGAATGGATGGTCGGCAAATACGCCACCAGCCTCGACTGGGTGCTGCGCCACCGCCGACTGACCTTGCTCAGCTTGATCGTAACCGTTGGCGTCAACGTCGCGCTGTACGTGGTAGTGCCGAAAACCTTCATGCCGCAGCAGGACACCGGCCAGTTGATCGGTTTTGTGCGTGGCGACGATGGCCTGTCGTTCAGCGTGATGCAGCCGAAGATGGAAATCTTCCGCCGCGCCGTGCTCAAGGACGAAGCAGTGCAAAGCGTGGCCGGGTTCATCGGCGGCACCAACGGCACCAACAACGCTTTCATGCTGGTGCGCTTGAAGCCGATCAAGGAACGCAACATCTCGGCGCAAAAGGTTATCGAGCGCCTGCGCAAGGAAATGCCCAAAGTCGCCGGTGCACAGCTGATGCTGATGGCGGATCAGGACCTGCAATTCGGCGGCGGTCGTGAGCAGACCACTTCGCAGTATTCCTACATCCTGCAAAGCGCCGACCTCGGCTCGTTGCGCGAGTGGTACCCGAAAGTCGTCACCGCGCTGCGGGCCTTGCCAGAGCTGACCGCGATTGACGCCCGTGAAGGACGCGGCGCGCAACAAGTGACGCTGATTGTCGACCGCGACCAGGCCAAACGCCTGGGTGTCGACATGGACATGGTCACCGCAGTGCTGAACAACGCCTACAGCCAGCGGCAGATTTCGACGATCTACGACAGCCTCAACCAGTATCAAGTGGTGATGGAGGTCAATCCGAAATACGCCCAGGACCCGATTACGCTGAAGCAGGTGCAGGTGATCACTTCCACCGGCGCGCGGATTCCGTTGTCGACCATCGCGCACTACGAAAACAGCCTGGAAGACGACCGGGTCAGCCACGAAGGCCAGTTCGCCTCCGAGAGTATTTCCTTCGACATGGCCGAAGGCGTCACGGTGGAGCAGGGCACGGCGGCCATCGAGCGGGCGATTGCCAAGCTTGGCATGCCGGAAGACGTGATCGTGAAAATGGCCGGCACCGCCGACGCCTTCGCCGCGACCCAGAAGAGCCAGCCGTTCATGATTCTCGGCGCGCTGGTGGCGGTGTATCTGGTGTTGGGCGTGCTGTATGAAAGCTACATTCACCCGCTGACGATTCTCTCGACCTTGCCGTCGGCCGGGGTTGGCGCGTTGCTGTCGATCTATGCCTTGGGCGGGGAGTTCAGCCTGATCTCGCTGTTGGGGCTGTTCCTGTTGATCGGCGTGGTGAAGAAAAACGCCATCCTGATGATCGACCTGGCGTTGCAGCTGGAGCGGCATCAGGGCATGACGCCGCTGGATTCGATTCGCAGCGCCTGTCTGCAACGTCTGCGGCCAATCCTGATGACCACCCTGGCGGCGATCCTCGGCGCACTGCCGCTGCTGCTCAGCCGTGCCGAAGGCGCGGAAATGCGCCAGCCGTTGGGCCTGACCATCATCGGCGGGCTGATCTTCAGCCAGGTGCTGACCCTCTACACCACCCCGGTGGTTTACCTCTATCTCGACAAACTGCGCCATCGCTTCAATAAATGGCGTGGGGTACGTACCGATGCAGCTCTGGAAACTCCGCTATGACTGACCGTTCGCTTATCACTCTGGCAGCACCGATTGCCACGGCCCGGGGCTCGCGCCTGTTGAGCCTGGCGCTGTGTGTGGCGATGCTCAGCGCCTGCGCCGTCGGCCCGGACTATCAGCGTCCGGCAACCGCCGAGCCGGCGCAGTACAAGGAAGCCGAAGGCTGGCGTCAGGCCAGTCCGAGCGATTCCCTGGCCCGGGGTGCCTGGTGGGAGTTGTACGGCGACCGCCAGCTCAATGGCTTGATCGAGCAACTCAACAGCGCCAACCAGACTGTGGCCCAGGCCGACGCCCGTTATCGTCAGTCGCAAGCCTTGGTGGAAAGCGCCCGTGCGGCGTTTTACCCCACGGTTGACCTGAGTGCGGGCAAGACCCGCTCCAGCCAGGGCGCCGGCAGCAGCAGTTCAAGCCTGAGCAGTTCGGCCAGCGGTATTCGCAATACCTACACCACTCAGTTGGGGGTCAGCTGGGAAGCGGACATCTGGGGCAAGCTGCGTCGCGGACTCGAAGCCGATACCGCCAGCGCGCAGGCAAGCTTCGCCGATCTGGCCGCCATGCGCTTGAGCCAGCAGTCCGAATTGGTGCAGAACTATTTGCAACTGCGGGTGATCGATCAGCAGAAGCGCTTGCTGGAGTCGACAGTCGCGGCGTATGAACGCTCCCTGCAAATGACCCAGAACCAGTACCGCGCCGGCGTCTCCGGGCGTGACGCGGTGGCCCAGGCCCAGGCGCAGTTGAAAAGCACCCAGGCTGATCTGGTGGACCTGATCTGGCAACGCGCACAGTTCGAAAACGCGATTGCCGTGCTGATCGGCAAGGCTCCGGCGGAGTTCAACCTGGCGGAAACCCAGGACATCCCGAAACTGCCGCAGATTCCCCTGAGCCTGCCATCGCAACTGCTCGAACGCCGCCCGGACATTGCTTCTGCGGAACGTTCGGTGATTGCGGCCAACGCCAATATCGGCGTGGCGAAAGCTGCGTACTACCCGGACTTGAGCCTGAGCCTGAGTGGCGGTTACAGCAGCAGTACGTCGAGCAACCTGATCAGTTTGCCGAACCGCTTCTGGTCGGTGGGTCCGAAACTTGACTTGCCACTGTTCGACGGTGGCGCACGCTCGGCGGAAGTCGATCGCAACGAAGCGCTCTACGACGAAACCGTGGCCAAGTATCGCCAGACCGTGCTCGATGGTTTCCGCGAGGTGGAAAACTACCTGGTGCAGCTCAAGGTCTATGAGAACGAAGCGGCGGTGCGCCAGGAAGCGCTGGACGCCGCCCGTGATTCCTTGCGCCTGACCGAGAACCAGTACAAGGCCGGGTTGATTGCTTATCTGGATGTGGTGGTGGTGCAAGCCACCGCGCTGAGCAATGAGCAAAGCGTGTTGAACGTGTTGCAGGCCCGGTTGATTGCCAGCGTGCAGTTGATTGCGGCGTTGGGCGGCGGGTGGGATGGGCAGTTGCAGGTAAGTGATAAGGAATAACCGCCTGGCGGCGTAGCAGCGGTCGAGCTCCAGCGAGGCCGCGTTCGGCGGCAAAGCCGTCGTAAACCCTTAGTTCGCGGTTAACCTGAAACACCGCATAGCCCGATTTTACGACGGCTTCGCCGCCGAACGCGGCCTCGCTGGAGCTCGACCGCTGCTACGGGTGAGGGGGTTATGAGGTGTCAAACAAGCGTTTCATCGGGTTGATGGCCATTTGATAATTTTGTCAGTGCGTTCTTCCGCGCAATCAGTACAATCGCCGACTTTGCCCCCCGAGAACGGACGCAGTACGGTGGGGCGGTCACGAGAAATATCATGCTCATCGGCACCTTTTCCCCCACGCTGGTTTTCATCTCGCTGTGCGTGGCGATTCTCGCTTCCTATACCGCGCTGGACCTGACTGGCCGGATCGCCACGACCAAGGGCCGGGCTGTTCATTTGTGGACCGCCGGCGGCGCGGTCGCCATGGGCATTGGCGTCTGGTCGATGCATTTCATCGGCATGCTCGCCTTCAAATTACCGATCGATCTGGGTTACGACCTCAGCCTCACCGTGCTGTCGCTGTTAATCGCCATGCTGTCCTGCGGCTTTGCCCTGTGGCTGGTCAGCCAGCCGAAGCTGCCACTGTGGCAACTGGCATTTGGTGCGCTGGTCATGGGCAGCGGCATCAGCGCCATGCATTACACCGGCATGGCCGCCATGCTGATGCAACCGGGGATCGATTACGACCCGACGTTGTTTAGCGCGTCGTTGCTGATTGCCGTCGGTGCATCGGCAGCGGCGTTGTGGATCGCGTTCCGCCTGCGCCAGCACTCGCCTTATGTCAGCCTGTTCCGTGGCGGTGCCGCGATAATCATGGGCTTCGCCATCGTCGGCATGCATTACACCGGCATGGCGGCGGCGCGTTTTCCTGACGGCAGCTTCTGTGGCGCCGCCCTCGATGGCTTGAGCGGCAAGGGCCTGGACAATCTGGTGTTGATCACCACGCTGGCGGTGCTGAGCATTGCCTTGTTGACCTCAATTCTCGATGCGCGCCTGGAAGCTCGTACCGCTGATCTTGCGCGGTCGTTGACCGAGGCCAATCGCGAACTCACGCAACTGGCCTTGCACGACACCCTGACCGGCCTGCCGAACCGCATGTTGCTGGCCGACCGCATCGAGTTGGCCATGTCCAAGGTGCAAGAACAGGGCGGTTGTTTTGCGTTGATGTTCATCGATCTGGACGGCTTCAAACCGGTCAACGATGCCTTCGGCCACCACATGGGCGACCAGTTGTTGCGTGAGGTCGGCTTGCGACTGCGCGAGGACTTGCGCAGCCAGGACACCCTGGCGCGGATCGGTGGCGACGAATTTGTGTTGCTGGTGCGCCTGAGCGAACCCGACGACGCCCTCAACCTGGCGGCACGTCAGGTCAACCTGATCTCACGCGCGTTCCGCGTGGCCGAACATGACCTGCAGATTTCCGCCAGCGTCGGCATCGCGCTGTATCCGGGCAACGGCCAGACTGCGCAAGAACTGCTGATGAACGCTGACGCCGCGATGTACCACGCCAAAGGCGCCGGGAAAAACGGCCACAGCTTCTTCGACGCCTCGATGAACAGCAACGCCCGCAAACAGTTGCAACTGCTGCAAGACTTGCGCGCCGCCCTCGAGCACCAACAATTCAGCCTGTATTACCAACCTAAATTCGACGCCAGCAATGGCCGCCCGGTGGGTGCCGAGGCGTTACTGCGCTGGGTACACCCGACCCAAGGCATGTTGCTGCCGGACAAGTTCATCGACCTTGCGGAAAAGACCGGGCTGATCATTCCAATTGGCGAGTGGGTGTTGAACGAAGCCTGCCGGCAGATGCGCGAATGGTATGTGCTCGGTTACACCGACTGGCGTATTGCGGTGAACCTGTCGGCCTTGCAGTTCTGCCACGTCGGCCTGGTCCAGAGCGTGGCCAAGGCGTTGGCGACGCACCATTTGCCAGCCAACAGCCTGACCCTGGAAATCACCGAAACCACCGCCATGAGCGACGCCGATGCGAGCATGACGGTGCTGCAGGAGCTGTCGGACATGGGCGTGGATTTGTCCATCGATGACTTCGGCACCGGTTATTCGAGCTTGATGTACCTCAAGCGTTTGCCGGCCAATGAGCTGAAGATCGACCGTGGTTTTGTCCGGGATCTGGAGCATGACAGCGATGACGCCGCGATTGTCTCGGCCATCGTCGCGCTCGGCCAGGCCTTGGGTTTGCGGATAGTGGCGGAAGGTGTCGAGACCGGTGTGCAGCAGGACTTCCTGACCAAACTGGGGTGTGATTCGCTGCAGGGTTATCTGTTGGGGCATCCGCTGCCGGCGGAGCGCTTCATGCACGATATCCATCGTGGCGAGCGAATGGCGGCGGGTTGACTGGCAGACCGCGTTATCGTTCTTCGCGGGCAAGCCTCGCTCCTACAAGGCATGCGCTGACCCTGTAGGAGCGAGGCTTGCCCGCGAAGGCGTCCTCCCGTACACCACAGAGCCCATGCAAAACCCATCAATGACGGTTATTCTTGCCCCCGACTGCTTAAGCTTGAAACGGGGGAACGTCAGCATGGAAAAAGTCATCGTCATCACCGGAGGCAGCCGTGGCATTGGCGCTGCGACTGCATTATTGGCCGCCGAGCAAGGCTATCGGATCTGTATCAACTATCTGGCTGACGAAGTCGCGGCTCAGAGTGTGCTGGAGCAAGTCCGCGCCCTTGGTGCGCAAGCCATAGCGATACGAGCCGATGTCAGCATCGAAGACGAGGTGATCGCGATGTTCCACCGCGTCGACACCGAGCTGGGGCGGGTTACCGCGCTGGTAAACAACGCCGGCACCGTCGGGCACAAGTCCCGGGTCGACGAAATGTCCGAATTCCGTATTCTCAAAATCCTCAAGACCAACGTCCTGGCGCCGATCCTCTGCGCCAAGCACGCGATCCTGCGCATGTCGCCCAAACATGGCGGGCAGGGTGGCAGCATCGTTAACGTATCGTCGGTCGCGGCCCGCCTGGGTGCACCGAGCGAATACGTCGATTACGCCGCCTCAAAAGGCGCGCTGGATACCTTCACCCTGGGGCTGTCCAAAGAAGTGGCGGGCGAGGGGATTCGCGTCAACGCAGTCCGGCCTGGCTACATCTATACCGATTTCCATGCATTGAGCGGCGACCCGGATCGGGTCAGCAAGCTGGAGTCAGCGATTCCGATGGCTCGGGGCGGACGGCCGGATGAAGTGGCTGAGGCGATTGTGTGGTTGTTGTCGGATAAGGCTTCTTATGCGACCGGTACTTTCGTTGATCTTGGGGGTGGGCGTTAGTCCTTGAGGTTTGCGTTGCCGGAGCGGGCCTCTTCGCGAGCAGGCTCGCTCCCACAGTTGATCACATTCTCATGTGGGAGCGAGCCTGCTCGCGAAGGCGATAGCCCAGACGACATCGCACTGTCAGAACGACCTGACGATCCTGCCCAACGTCTCCATCGCCTTTTCCGCCGCCTCATCCCAAGGGCTGCCGTAATTCAACCGAATACAATTCCTGAAGCGCTGGGTCGGTGAAAAGATCGGGCCCGGCGCGATGCTGATGCCTTGAGCCAGCGCCATCTGAAACAACTTCAGCGAGTCCATCTGCGGTGGCAGTTCCAGCCACAGGAAATAGCCGCCGGCCGGTTGGCTGACGCGCGTCTGTGCCGGGAAATAACGGGCGATGGCGGCGAGCATGGCGCTTTGCTGTTCTTCCAGGGCGTAGCGCAGTTTGCGCAGGTGGCGATCATAGCCGCCATGTTGCAGGTAGTCCGCAATCGCGGCCTGGGCCGGCATCGAGGCGCAGAGTGAGGTCATGAGTTTCAGCCGTTCGATTTTCTGTGCATACCGCCCTGCGGCGACCCAACCGATGCGGTAACCGGGGGCCAGGCTCTTGGCGAACGAGCCGCAGTGCATCACCAGCCCCTCGGTGTCGAACGCCTTCGCCGGTTTCGGTGCTTGCTGGCCGTAATAGAGTTCGGCGTAGACATCATCCTCGATCAGCGGCACCTGATGGCTGCGCAACAACTCCACCAATTCCTGCTTCTTCGCCTCCGGCATGGTCGCGCCCATCGGGTTCTGGAAACTGGTCATGCACCAGCAGGCCTTGATCGGATGGCGTTCCAGGGTTTGCGCGAGCACGCCGAGGTCGATGCCGTCACGTGGGTGCACCGGGATTTCCACAGCTTTGAGCTTCAGGCGTTCCAGCACTTGCAGGCTGGCGTAGAACGCCGGGGCTTCGATGGCCACCAGATCGCCGGGTTCGGTGACGGCTTGCAGGCACAGGTTCAGCGCTTCGAGGGCGCCGTTGGTGATCAGCAGTTCTTCCATCGGCAACATCAGCCCGCCAACCATGTAGCGCAGGGCAATTTGCCGGCGCAGTTGCGGGTTGCCCGGCGACATGTCGGTAACCACCATGCGCGGGTCCATCTCCCGGGCGGCACTGGCCAGGGAACGGGACAGCCGTTGCAACGGGAACAGCGTCGGACTGGGGAACGCCGAGCCGAACGGCACGGTGGTCGGGTCCTTGATCGAGTCGAGGACCGAGAACACCAGTTCGCTGACGTCGACTTCAGTGGACTCGTTGACCTGGCTGCTGATCACCGGCTCCGAGAACGGGCTCGGCGCGTGGGTGTTGACGAAGTAGCCGGAGCGCGGCCGGGCGCGGATCAGGCCGCGACGTTCCAGCAGGTAATAGGCCTGGAACACCGTGGACGGGCTGACCCCGTAAGTCTGGCTGGCGTAGCGCACCGACGGCACACGCTGGCCGGGGCCGAGCACCCCGGAGCGGATCAGTTCAGCGATGTCATCGGCGAATTTTTCGTAGCGTTTCATCGGGTGCCTGGGTTCAAGTTATTCATGTGATGCGCCGTTGTGGCGAGGGGGCTTGCCCCCGTTGGGTCGCGAAGCAACCCCCTACATTTTTCCAGACATACCAAGCAGCCTGGTTTTACGACTGCTGCGCAGCCGAACGGGGGCAAGCCCCCTCGCCACAATGGCCGGCATCTTAACGGCTCAACGATTCATCGGCGCAACAAACCGGCTCTGGGCCACGCTGTAGATGTCCGGCTCATCGCTGTCGACAATCTTGAAACTGATCGTTTGTGAGCTGCTGCTCGGCCGTTCCGTGGTCATCGCCACCGACACCGGGACGTCGATAATCTCGCCCGGCGCCAGGCTCAGCTCGGTCTTGCCTTGCAGTTGGAAACCTTCGCCATCCTTCAGGCTCAGGCGGTAATCCTGGCGCTGCTGGGTCTTGTTGATGACTTTGAGGCTGTAGATGTTTTCGATCTGGCCTTCGCTGTTCTCGCGATACATGCCACGGTCTTTGGTGACGTCCAGCGACACCATCGGCCGTTCCACCAACGCCAATGCCAATGCGCCGATCATCACCAGCAACACGGCCGTGTAACCGATCAGCCGTGGCCGCAACAGGTGGGTCTTGCCGCCCTGCAATTCATGCTCGGAGGTGTAGCTGATCAGGCCGCGAGCGTAGCCCATTTTGTCCATGATCGAATCACAAGCGTCGATGCACGCCGCGCAGCCGATGCATTCCATCTGCAAGCCGTCGCGGATGTCGATGCCGGTGGGGCAGACCTGCACGCAGACCTGGCAGTCGATGCAATCGCCGAGGCCGACGTCCGCCGGTTTCACCTCGCGTTTGCGCGGGCCACGGTTTTCGCCACGGGCCACGTCGTAGGAAATGGTCAGGGTGTCCTTGTCGAACATCACGCTCTGGAACCGCGCATACGGGCACATGTGCATGCACACCGCTTCGCGCAGCCAGCCGGCATTGATGTAGGTGGCGCCGGTGAAGAAGATCACCCAGAACAGGCTGACGCCGGCCATTTGCAAGGTCAGCAGTTCTTCGGCTAGCGGCCGGATCGGCGTGAAGTAGCCGACAAAGGTCAGGCCGGTGAGCAGGCTGATGCCCAGCCACAATGTGTGCTTGGCCGAACGGCGCAGCAGTTTGTTCAGGCTCCACGGCGCAGCTTGCAGTTTGATCCGCTGGTTACGCTCGCCTTCGGTGATTTTTTCGCACCACATGAAGATCCAGGTCCAGGAGCTTTGCGGGCAGGTGTAGCCGCACCAGACCCGGCCGGCGAACACGGTGATTGCGAACAGGCCGAACGCGGCAATGATCAGCAGCGCCGAAAGCAGGATGAAATCCTGCGGCCAGAAGGTTGCGCCGAAAATGTGGAATTTGCTTTCAGACAAGTCCCAGAGCACCGCCTGACGACCGCCCCAGTTCAGCCATACGGTGCCGAAGAAGGCGAGGAACAGAAAACCGGCGCCGCTCATGCGCAGGCTGCGGTACAGGCCGGTGAAGCTGCGGGTGTGGATCAGATTGTCGCTGGATTTGGCCTTCATCTTTGGACGCGAAGGCTCATAGCGCTGGACTGCCGGGGCGCTTTCTACGGTTCGGACGGGGATTCTCTCGCTCATGGTCGTTCGCTCATCAGCCTCCATCAGGCGGGTGCACTATGAGCGGCGATCTGTTTGCATAACAGACTCAGGTATCGCAATAAAAAGCGGATCAGATGGATTTTGAACGAATCCCTGCGACAACTTGATGCACCCGCCAACGCAGGCTGCGGGCGCCTATCCCAGGCGTCCGCAGCGCTTGTTGATCCGGGTCAGTCAAATCACCGAATCACTGTCGGTGGCCTTCAAATGCTTACGACCGTCCACAGCGCCTGCTACGGTTAATGCGTCGGCTTCTGCTTCGGTAATGTAGACACGCTGGCCGTTGAGCTCCACGGCTGACATGGCTTTTTCCGAGTCGGTGATGATGGTGACGTCGGGGCACAGACGAATTTCTTCGCCGTTTTCGACAGTGAAAAAGCAGGTCTGGTTTTCGATGCGCACGGTCATGGGACTGTCCTTTTTTCAGCGGAGACTAAAACGTTAGGTCGCCCGGGACGGTCATCGTTCTGTGCAACCGATTAATGGTCGGCGTGGTCCACCTTCTATCAATCATTACAAGGACTGCGCCATGGACGCCTGGTGGCATGAAGTTTGGGTGACGCTGCAAGCGGAGTTCGCCGACGTTGGCGACGCTTCGCAGCTGACGCGCATTACCGTGCGGTTGCTGATGGCCGCTGTGCTGGGCGGTATTCTCGGTTTCGAGCGCGAGCAAAAGGGCAAGGCCGCCGGGGTGCGCACGCACATGCTGGTCGCGTTGGGCGCGGCGCTGTTTGTGCTGGTGCCGCAGATGTCCGGCTCCCAGGCGGATGCCATGAGTCGGGTGGTGCAAGGCGTGATCGCCGGGATTGGTTTCCTCGGCGCCGGGACGATTTTGAAGAACACCGAGGGCGACGAGGGGCACGTGAAAGGCCTGACCACCGCCGCCGGGTTGTGGATGACCGCGGCGATTGGGGTTTCCGCCGGGTTGGGGCGCGAAGCGACGGCGGTGCTCAGTACGTTGCTGGCATTGGCGATCTTCAGCGTCATGCCAGCGGTGGTGCGCATGCTCGACAGAGATCGTAGCCCTAAGGACTGACGATCACTGGCGGCATGGTGGCCGGTGGCTCTTCCATCGGCGGCGGGGTGGTGCCCGGCGGCTCTTGCTCGGGCACCGGGTCCGGCTCTGTCGGCGGAATCGTCGGGTTGTCGATGTTCGGATCTGGCGTTTCTGCGGGGATCGGTATGCTCATCGTGAAGCCTCCTTGTGGCACATGGCGTAACTCGTGCTTAAGTTTGTTGACCACCGCACAGAGGATTTGATTCCCGCTAATACTCAGGCAAATCCCCGTGAACTTTTACCGGCGCCTGTCGCTCGGAACCTAAGTGAGTTCATTCCGGGACAGAACGCCCCATGTGGATGGACATCAAGCAAAAGAGCGTCCTTGGGGCGTAAAGGAGAGATGCTCGATGATCGCTGAAAAACCGACCGAACTCAGTTACAACCCGCACATGCCGCTGTCGCAGGCTTTATTGCTGCCGCGCATTGCGATTGAAAACGTGATGCCGACCCTCGATGGCGGACTGTTTGCCGTCAAAGCCGTGGTGGGTCAGGACGTGCTGGTCACCGGCAAAGTCTTTGCCGACGGTCACGACAAACTGGCCGTGCGCATCCGCTGGCGTGGCGAGGGCGAAGAATCCTGGCACAGCGAAACCATGGCAGACCTGGGCAACAATGGCTGGGAGGGCCGGTTCCGCGTCGAACGCCAGGGCCGTCATGTGTTCTGCATTGAAGCCTGGATCGATCAGTTCGCCAGCTTCTGTTATGAGCTGGAAAAGAAACACACAGCACGCGTGCCGGTGAGCCTGGAACTGCAGGAAGGCCGGACCATGGTCCAGCAAGCCGCCGAGCGCAGCGAAGGGCAACTCAGCGAACAACTCGCCGGGCTGCACCATGAATTGTCCGCGCTGCTCGAAACCGAGCAGGTCGCGTTGTTCCTGCACCAGCGTAGCGCCGACCTGATGGCCGAGGCCGATCACCGCGCGTACCTGAGCCTGAGCCAAGAATTCCCGCTGGATGCCGAGCGGGAAATCGCCCAGTTCGCCAGTTGGTACGAGTTGTTTCCCCGCTCGATCACCGACGATCCGGCTCGTCACGGCACGTTCAACGATGTGCACTCGCGGCTGCCGATGATCCAGGACATGGGTTTTGACGTGCTGTATTTTCCGCCGATCCACCCGATCGGCCGCAGCTATCGCAAAGGCCCGAACAACTCGCTGACTGCCGGCCCTGACGATCCGGGCAGCCCGTACGCGATCGGTAGCGCCGAAGGTGGCCACGAGGCGATTCACTCCGAACTCGGCACCCGCGAAGACTTCCGCAGGCTGGTGGTTGCAGCGGCGGACCATGGGCTGGAAATCGCCCTCGACTTCGCGATCCAGTGTTCCCAGGATCACCCATGGCTGCAACAGCATCCAGGCTGGTTCAACTGGCGTCCCGACGGCACGATCAAATATGCCGAGAACCCGCCAAAGAAATACCAGGACATCGTCAACGTCGACTTCTACGCTGCCGACGCGATCCCCAGCCTCTGGGTGGAATTGCGCGACATTGTGGTCGGTTGGGTCGAGGAGGGCGTGAAGATCTTTCGCGTCGACAATCCGCACACCAAACCGCTGCCGTTCTGGCAATGGCTGATAGCCGATGTGCGGGCGCTGCACCCGGAAGTGATCTTCCTCGCCGAAGCCTTTACCACCCCGTCGATGATGGCGCGCCTCGGCAAGGTCGGTTACTCCCAGAGCTACACCTACTTCACCTGGCGCAACACCAAGGCGGAGTTGGCGACCTACTTCAGCGAACTCAACGAGTCGCCCTGGAGTGAGTGCTTCCGGCCGAACTTCTTCGTAAATACCCCGGACATCAACCCGGCGTTCTTGCACGAATCCGGGCGCGCCGGTTTTCTGATTCGCGCGGCACTGGCGACCATGGGCTCCGGCCTGTGGGGCATGTATTCGGGCTTCGAACTCTGCGAAGCCGCGCCGATCCCGGGCAAAGAGGAATACCTAAACTCCGAGAAGTACGAGATCCGCCCTCGGGACTTCAATGCGCCGGGCAACATCATTGCCGAGATCGCCCAGCTCAACCGCATCCGCCGGCAGAACCCGGCGCTGCACACGCACCTGGGGCTGAAGATCTACAACGCCTGGAACGACAACATCCTGTATTTCGGCAAGCGCAGCGCCGATGGCAGCAACTTCATTCTGGTGGCCGTCAGCCTGGACCCGCACAACGTCCAGGAAGCCAATTTCGAACTGCCGCTGTGGGAAATGGGCTTGCCCGATGATGCCCAGACTCAAGGCGAAGACTTGATGAGCGGCCATCGCTGGACGTGGTACGGCAAGTACCAGTCCATGCGCATCGACCCGGCCCACCAGCCGTTCGGGATTTGGCGGATTACCACTTCCTGAAAACACCGCGTTCCCTGTGGCGAGGGAGCTTGCTCCCGCTCGGCTGCGTAGCAGTCGCAAACCCGGCGATCGCGGTGCATTTGACGAACTGCATGGGGTTGCTGCGCAACCCAGCGGGAGCAAGCTCCCTCGCCACAAAGAGCCGAAGTGGCTCTATTGAATTCAACAGGAGTTTCAAATGGCGAAGAAACCCAAGGCCACAACGTTCATCAAGGATCCGCTCTGGTACAAGGACGCTGTGATTTACCAGGTTCACGTTAAATCCTTTTTCGACTCCAACAATGACGGGATCGGCGACTTTCCCGGTCTTATCGCCAAACTCGATTACATTGCCGACCTGGGCGTCAACACCATCTGGCTGTTGCCGTTCTATCCTTCGCCGCGTCGCGATGACGGCTACGACATCGCCGAATACCGTGGCGTGCACCCCGACTACGGCACCATGGCCGACGCCAAGCGTTTTATCGCCGAGGCGCACAAGCGCGGCTTGCGGGTGATCACCGAGCTGGTCATCAACCACACCTCCGACCAGCACGCCTGGTTCCAGCGTGCGCGCAAGGCCAAGAAAGGCTCGGCGGCGCGGGACTTCTATGTCTGGTCCGATGACGATCAAAAGTACGACGGCACCCGCATCATTTTCCTCGACACCGAAAAGTCCAACTGGACCTGGGACCCGGTCGCCGGCCAATACTTCTGGCACCGCTTCTATTCCCACCAGCCGGACCTTAACTTCGATAACCCGCAAGTCATGAAAGCGGTGTTGTCGGTGATGCGTTACTGGCTGGACATGGGCATCGACGGCCTGCGCCTGGACGCGATCCCGTACCTGATCGAACGCGACGGCACCAACAACGAAAACCTGCCCGAGACCCACGACGTCCTCAAGCAGATCCGTGCCGAAATCGATGCCAATTACCCGGACCGCATGTTGCTGGCCGAGGCCAATCAATGGCCGGAAGACACGCAGCTGTACTTCGGCGATACCGATAAAAAAGGCCTGAACGGCGACGAATGCCACATGGCGTTCCACTTCCCGCTGATGCCGCGCATGTACATGGCGCTGGCCCAGGAGGACCGCTTCCCGATCACCGACATCCTGCGCCAGACCCCAGAGATCCCGGCCAACTGCCAGTGGGCGATTTTCCTGCGCAACCACGATGAGCTGACCCTGGAAATGGTCACCGACAAAGAGCGCGATTACCTGTGGAATTACTACGCGGCCGACCGTCGGGCGCGGATTAATCTGGGGATTCGCCGCCGTCTCGCGCCATTGATGGAGCGTGATCGCCGCCGTGTGGAACTGCTCAACAGCCTGCTGTTGTCGATGCCCGGCACGCCGACGATGTATTACGGTGATGAAATCGGCATGGGCGACAACATCTACCTCGGCGACCGCGATGGCGTGCGCACGCCGATGCAATGGTCCATCGACCGTAACGGCGGCTTCTCCCGCGCCGACCCAGCCAGCCTGGTGCTGCCGCCAATCATGGACCCGCAATACGGCTACCTGTCGGTCAACGTTGAAACCCAGGCCGGCGACCCGCATTCGCTGCTGAACTGGACCCGACGCATGCTTGCCGTGCGCAAGCAATCCAAGGCCTTCGGGCGTGGCACGCTGAAAATGCTCTCGCCGAGCAACCGGCGGATTCTGGCGTATACCCGTGAATTCACCGGCACCGATGGCAAGCACGAAATCATCCTCTGCGTGGCCAACGTGTCGCGCAGTGCGCAAGCGGCCGAACTCGACCTGTCGGCCTACGCCGGCATGGTCCCGGTGGAAATGTTGGGCGGTAACGCCTTTCCGCCGATCGGCCAGTTGAATTTCCTCCTGACCCTGGCGCCGTACGGCTTCTATTGGTTTGTACTGGCAGCGGAGAATCAAATGCCGAGCTGGCACGTGGAACCGGCGCAAAGCCTGCCGGACTTCACCACTCTGGTGCTGAAGAAACGCATGGAAGAACTGCTCGAAGCGCCGTCTCGCGGCACGCTGGAGCAGGGCATCCTGCCGAACTGGCTGCAAAACCGTCGCTGGTTCGCCGGCAAGGATGCGACGATCGAGCAAGTCAATATCGCTTATGGCGTGCGCTTCGGCGATCCGCAGCATCCGGTGCTGCTGAGCGAAATCGAAGTCACCAGCGGCGGCCAGACCAGCCGTTATCAATTGCCGTTCGGTTTTATCGCCGAAGATCAGGTCGGTGCGCCGTTGCCGCAACAACTGGCGCTGTCCCGGGTTCGACGCGGGCCGCAGGTCGGCTTGATCACCGACGCGTTTGCCTTGGAGAACTTTATCCGCGCGGTGGTGCAGGGCATGCACAGCAACACCGTGTTGCCGTCCGATGGTGGCGAAATCCGTTTCGAACCGACCGCGCAACTGGCCAAGCTGGGCCTGACGGCGGAATCCGAAGTGCGTTACCTGTCCGCCGAACAGTCCAACAGTTCGGTGGTGGTCGGCAAAGGCATGGTGCTCAAGTTAATCCGCAAAGTCGCCTCAGGCGTGCACCCGGAACTGGAGATGAGCGCCTACCTGACCAACGCCGGGTTCGCCAACATTTCGCCGTTGCTGGGTTCGGTGATTCGCCGCGACGCTCAGGGCGAAGACAACCTGCTGATGATTGCCCAGGGCTACTTAAGCAATCAGGGCGATGCCTGGGAATGGACCCAGAACAACCTCGAACGCGCACTGCGCGATGAAATGGCCGATGCCATGTCCGAGCAGGAGCAGCACTACAACGCCTTGGGTGAATTGAAAGATTTCGCCGGCATGCTCGGCCAGCGTCTGGGGGAAATGCACGTGGTGCTGGCTTCGACCACCGACAACCCGGATTTCGCCCCGCAGGTCACCACGGAGAAACAAGCCCTGGCCTCGGCCAAGGACGTGGCGGCGCAACTGGAACATTCATTGAAGCTGCTCAAGCAGCATCAAAACGAATTGAACCCGGCGGACAAAGCACTGGTCACTCGCTTGCTGGACAACAAAAAAATCATCATCAGTCATGTCCAGGAACTGGGCAAAAAGGCTGCCGGTGGTTTGCGCATTCGGGTCCATGGCGATTTGCATTTGGGCCAGGTGCTGGTGATCAAGGGCGATGCTTACCTGATCGACTTCGAAGGCGAGCCGGCACGGCCGCTGAGCGAACGTCGCGGCAAGCACAGTCCGTATAAGGATGTCAGCGGCGTGTTGCGTTCCTTCGACTACGCCGCCGCGATGGCGATCAACGTGCACAACGTTGACAACACCGCCGATGCCCAAGCGGCGCGGCAACGGGTGGCTGATCGCTATCTGAATGAAGCACAACAGGCATTTATCGACGCTTATCGGTTGGCGGCAGCTAGTCTTGCTCATGCGTGGCAAGATCCTGAAGGCGAGGATGCCGCGCTGGCATTGTTTGGCCTGGAGAAGGCGGCCTATGAGGTGGCTTATGAGGCGGAGAATCGCCCCACTTGGCTGCCGGTGCCGCTGCACGGTTTATATGGGTTATTGAGTGGGCTTAAACCCTTTTCCGATCTTGGTGGAGAGTATTCATGAGTTTCTCGAACAAGGAACAGGGGCATCACAAAGAAGCGCTGTTGCCCAAGGCGCGTGACATTGACGCGCTCGTACGCGCCGAACACCACGATCCGTTTTCAATCCTCGGCCCTCACGCCGACGACCATGGCGGCCAATTCATTCGTGCCTATCTGCCTGACGCCCTGAGCGTTCAGGTATTGGCCAAGGATTCCGGCGAAGAGCTGGGCAGCCTTGAAGCCACCCAGACGCCGGGGCTGTTCGTCGGCCACTTCGACCGGGCGCAGCCGTATGTGCTGCGTACCCGTTGGGCCGGTGGCGAGCAAGTCGCGGAAGATCCTTACAGCTTCGGGCCGCTGCTCGGCGAGATGGACCTGTACCTGTTCGCCGAAGGCAATCACCGCGATCTCAGTGCCTGCCTCGGCGCGCAACTGAAGAACGTGGATGGCGTCGATGGCGTGCGGTTTGCCGTGTGGGCGCCGAATGCGAAGCGGGTGTCTGTGGTAGGTGATTTCAACGTCTGGGACGGTCGCCGTCACCCGATGCGCCTGCGCCATCCGACCGGCGTCTGGGAGTTGTTTATCCCGCGTCTGCAAGCAGGGGAAGCGTACAAGTACGAAGTCCTCGGCTCGCAAGGGATTCTGCCGCTCAAGGCTGACCCGATGGCCCTGGCCACGCAATTGCCGCCGGACACCGCCTCGAAAGTCGCTGCGCCGCTGAGCATTGATTGGCAGGATCACGAGTGGATGCAGGCTCGCGCTGACAAGCACAAGCCCAGTGCACCGCTGTCGATCTACGAATTGCACGCCGGTTCGTGGCAATGCGAGCTGGATGATCTGGGCGAAGTCGCGCGCCAGTACACTTGGCACGAATTGGGCGAACGGCTGATTCCGTATGTGAAGGAACTCGGTTTCACCCACATCGAACTGATGCCGATCATGGAACACCCGTTCGGCGGTTCCTGGGGTTATCAGTTGCTGTCGCAGTTTGCCCCGAGCGCCCGTTACGGTTCGCCGGATGACTTCGCCGCCTTCGTCAACGCCTGCCACCAGGCTGACATCGGCGTGATCCTCGACTGGGTGCCGGCGCATTTCCCGACCGATACCCATGGTCTGGCGCAGTTCGACGGCACGGCGCTGTATGAATACGCCAACCCGATGGAAGGTTTTCACCAGGATTGGGACACGCTGATCTACAACCTGGGCCGCACCGAAGTGCACGGCTACATGCTGGCGTCGGCGCTGCACTGGCTCAAGCATTTCCACGTCGATGGCCTGCGGGTCGATGCTGTGGCGTCGATGCTTTATCGCGACTACTCGCGCAAGGCCGGCGAGTGGGTGCCGAACCGCCATGGCGGTCGCGAGAACCTGGAAGCCATCGACTTCCTGCGTCACCTCAACGACGTGGTCAATCTCGAAGCGCCGGGTGCGCTGGTGATTGCCGAAGAATCCACCGCGTGGCCAGGCGTGAGCCAGGATACGCAACAGGGTGGCCTCGGTTTCGACTACAAGTGGAACATGGGCTGGATGCACGATTCGCTGCATTACATCCAGCAGGATCCGGTGTATCGCGCGCATCATCACAACGAACTGAGTTTCGGCCTGGTCTACGCCTGGTCCGAGCGCTTTATCCTGCCGATCTCCCACGATGAAGTGGTGCACGGCAAGCATTCGCTGATCGACAAGATGCCCGGCGACCGCTGGCAGAAATTCGCGAACCTGCGCGCTTACCTGAGTTTCATGTGGGCGCATCCGGGCAAGAAGCTGTTGTTCATGGGCTGCGAGTTTGGCCAGTGGCGCGAGTGGAATCACGATCAGCAACTGGACTGGTACCTGTTGCAGTACTCCGAGCACAAAGGTGTTCAAAAACTTGTTGGCGACCTCAACCGGTTGTACCGCGAAGAACCGGCGCTGCACGATCAGGACGATGCGCCGCAGGGCTTCCAGTGGTTGATCGGCGATGATGCGGTCAACAGCGTCTATGCGTTTATGCGCTGGAGCAAGGATGGCCGGCCGGCGTTGGTCGTGGCCAACTTCACGCCAGTGCCGCGTCAGGCTTATCGCATCGGCGTACCGTTCGCCGGGCGCTGGACCGAGCTGATCAACAGCGATGCCGACACCTATGCCGGTTCCAACTATGGCAATGGCGGCGGGGCGTTTACCGAGGAAGAGCCGAGCCATGGCCAGGCACTGTCGCTGGTGTTGAACCTGCCGCCGTTGGCGGTGTTGATCCTGCGGCCGGAGGGTTGATCCTCTAGCACCGCGTCGCTCCCTTCGCGGGCAAGCCTCGCTCCTACAGGTTGGAATGCATTCCAAATTGTAGGAGCGAGGCTTGCCCGCGAAGGCGTCAGCCCAGGCAAACCATCTCCTGAAGCCTGATCCTCACCACCGCATCCGAACCCCCAGACTCCCGATCAATCCATTCAAATCGTTGTCATCCACATCACTGCTGTAATCGGCACTGACGTACAGGCTGACTGTGGGCGAAACCCTGGCGACCAGGCCCAAACCCAATTCGACCGTAGACGAATTGCGGCTGCTGCTGATCTTGTCCACCTGGTCCAGCGTTAGGGTATTGCCGGTGTAGACCGTGTGCCACAAGTTGGTCCGCACATAGGGTTCGACCGGCAGGCCATTGATGGCGTAACTACCTTTCAACCGCGCACCGACCCGGCCGCTCCAGGAGGACAGGTCGCTGGAGCTCGCGTTGTTGGCGCCGGCATAAGGCGTGTCCAGGGTGATGCGCTGATTGATCAATTGCGCCTGGGGTTCGACTACCCAGTTCTCACCGAGGCCGATGGGGAAGCCACCTTCCACCGACACGGTCATCGCGCTGCCCTCGGCGGTTTGCCGCATGCCCTGGGCGTCACGGCTGTAGCCATTGACCCGGCCACCGCTGGCGGTCAAATCCACGTGCCAGCCTTGGGGCCCGGTCAGACTCCAGTAGGCGCCGAGGCTTTGACCTTGCAGGTTGAGGGTGTCATTGCCGGGGTCGACCATCGCGCGACTGGTCAGCAGACCATCGCTATTGCCCTGGTACTGGCTGATGCCGCCGATCAGCCCGACCCGCTGCACATGACCACTGCCGCTTTGCAGGGTCAGCAGGGCCGGACCTTTGAAATCATCTGAGCCGGGGGTCGCAAACCCCGCGGACTGTACATCGGTCTGGGCCTGGCGTGACGCCTGCCCATAGAGTTGGTCCCAGGCCGCCGGTGCGGCGTCTTCGGTGGTCAAGTGTGTACTTCGCAAGTCCGGGCTGAAGGTGTAGCGGCCCGGGTAGGTGGCGGCGACATTGGGCAAGGTCAGTGTCGGGACCTCCTGGCGATACCAGGGGGCGGTGTCATCCTCGGCAGGGCCGGCCTGTACGTCCATCGACGAACAGAGCAGGAGTGTGCTCGAGACGGTGCAAAAAGTGATTTTGATCTCTTGTGGGGTGAATGAAGTTTTCATGGAGGTCTACCTTGCACACGCATGCCGTTCTCGCTTTTGGCGTCTCTCCTACCCCGAATGAGGGGCGACCGAATGGAGTGGGGCAAGCCTGTGGCCGCCCGTTTTAACGGGTGTCTGAAGGTTTGTCCCGGGTTGTGTTTCCGGGGGTAGTAACGTGTAGCTAAGAAGACCCGCGACCCTGCGTCAAGAAAATGGCCGATAAGTGGTAGGGCTATTTTAGCGATTACAAGTGTCTGTTTTCCGGCGTGTCCATAAGTGATTGTTTGTACAAAAAATCATCAGCAAACCGTTGAGACACGCGTTTTTGATAGTTGGCTAAACACCTACCAACTCATCCTGATATCCAGGTTGCCGACGACGCCACGCTGCTGATTGCTGTCAATATTGCGGGTGTAATCGGCACTCGCGTACACGCTGACGGAGGAGGCGAGGCTCAGGATCACTCCGACACCAAGATCGGCGCTGGAGGATTTCTGTTGGCTCTCGATCCGGTCGACGTGATCGAAGGTCACCGTGTCGGTTCCGGAAAAGGTCTGCCACAGATTGGTCCGCAGGTACGGTTCGAGCGGCCGGCCACTGAGTTCGTAGCGACCCTTGAGACGAGCGCCGAGGCGGCCGGTCCAGGCGCCGTCCGAGTCGAAGGACACCCGGGAGATGCCGTCATCCTGGCTGTCCAGGTAGATTTTTTGGTGGATCACTTGCGCCTGGGGCTCCACCACCCAGTTGCCCGCCAGCGCGAGCGGGTAGCCAGCCTCGGCCGAGAGCGTCAGGGCGTGGCCACGGTTGTCGAGTTTGAGGCCGCGTTCGGAACGGTTGTCGCTGTCGAACCGGGTGCCCATGACCACCGTATCGACGTACCAGCCCTTGGGGTCGGTCAACGTCCAGTACACACCATAACTGTCGCCTTCCAGTTCGACACTGCCGGCGCGCTTGCCTTCAAAACCTTGGTTGAAACCATCGACATCGCCCTGCAAACGGGTGTGGCCGACAAAGATGCCTATGCGCTGGGTTTGCCCGCCCGAGGTTTGCGAGCTGTACAGATCGTTGCCCACCTGAAAACCGTTCAGCGAACCGTTGAGGCGTGGCGTCACCGTGCCCGCCCAGGTCTGGTCGAAGTTCTTGCCATAGACCCGTCCCCAACCGGCGCCGAATGCCCCGGTTTCGGTGAGCAGGCGCTGATCGCCCTGACGATCATGGAACGTGCCGAGGGCGCTCAGGGTCAGTTGCGCGGCGGCGGGTGGCAACACAGACCAGGTCGGGACTTCCGGGCGGTACAAGGGGATCGGCGCCGCGCCCGGTATCGCGGCAGGCACTACCGGCAGCGGCGAACTGCCGACCGGAGCCGCCGGTACCGTGATCAGGATCGGTGGCAGCGCTGGGTCAGGGTTGGGAATGCTGATGACCGTCGGCGTCGCGGCGGCCGCAACCAGGATCGGAGGCAAAGTCGGGTCGGGGTTGGGAATGCTCACGATCGTTGGCGTCTCGGCTGCCACGGGTGTCGCCGCGAGCGGAACGATGATCGGTGGCAAGGCCGGATCGGGATTGGGAACGCTTATGACCGCTGGTGCGACCACCGCCGACCGCAGGTACCAACTGTTCTCGGTGCCCACGGTCACCCCACCCTTGAACAGACGGTAGTCGTAGGCGCCGGCGGATATCGGACCGCTAAGGACAAACGCGCTGTTCTCGCTGACGGCCGTGCCTTGGGCCAACACCAACGGAATGCCGTTCTGTTGGGTCAGGCCGCCGAGGCCGCCGAGGTTGCTGACACTGATCACAGTGCTGCCGGTCAAGGTGCCGTCATTGACCACCAGTTTGTCGCTTGGGGAATTGTCGTCGCCGATCACACTTTGCAACAGCAGTTGGCCGTTGTTGCCGACGTAGTTGCCTTGCACCGTCAGGCTGTCGTCGGTGCGGCTGTTACTGCGCATGAGGTCAATCACACCGGCGTTGTTCAACGTCGCTAACTGGCCGGCGGCGAATGGCCGAATGTTGCCCTGGACGGAAGTCAGGGTGCTGCTGCCGTCGATGTTGAACACGCCGGTGCCACTGGCGCTGTCGCCCAACACCAGGTTGCCGGCGAGGTCGAATTGCGAGCCGTTGCTCAGGTTGACCGTTTCCCAGTTGATATAGCGCGCGGCGCTGGAGGTTGTGGTGTGGTCGAAGGTCAGCAGATCGTTTCCGGGGCCGCCGTCGAGGCTCGGCGTGAAGGCGAGGGTGCTTTCGTCCAGATTGCTCAGGGTTGCGCGGTCATTGCCGTCGGCCATCAGGATCGCCGAGCGAATAATCCCGCCGCCATTCCAGATCAGGCTGTCGTCGCCGGTACTGGCGCGGATTTCGCCAACGATCTCGCCGCCGGTCACGGTGATGCTGTCGTTGCCGCCGCTGACGCTGAGGTTGCCGCCGATGCGTCCGCCCGAGACGATGATGGTGTCGGTGCCGAAACCGGTTACCAGGTTGCCGAGAATCTGCCCGCCGGACAGGTCGAAAATATTGTTGTCGAGCTTCATGTCGACCCGGCCGATGCTGCCGCCGGTCATCCTCGCCACGTCGCCGTCCTCGAACGCGCCGTTGATTGTGCCGCCAGTCATCAGGAACGTGTCGCGACCGTCGCCCTGGGCGAGGGACTGGATCGTCCCGCCACTCATGACGAAATCATCGATGCCATTACCTTGGCTGACGGCGCCAGTGATCTGCCCGCCCGTGATGCGCAGGCTGTCGTTGCCGTTGCCCAGATCCAGTGCGCCGGCGAGGGTGCCGGAGTCCATCTGCACCGAGTCGATACCGGCGCCGAACGTCACGTTGCCGTTGACGCGCCCGGCGCCGTTGGCGGGAAAGCTCAGGCTGTTGTTGCCCGCCAGGTCGGTCAATGGGCCGCTGGTGCCGCTGTCGCAGATGAAGGAGTCATTGCCGGACGTCGGCGTGAGCGTGCAACTGGCGTAAGAGATTTGGGACCCGCCAAGGCATAAGCAGGCTGAAGCAATCCAGACCCCGTACTTTGGTCGTTCTGTCGAAGAAATCATGCTCGTCTCCCCACAGTGCCGGCCAAAGTGCGTTTGGCTGTGCGGTGGTCCGATATGGACAGGCACAGCGTAGCAACCGCCTTACAGCGTCGCTACTGTCAGACATGACAGGTGGAGGGGCAGCGTTGATCAATCAGGTCGTGGGGCTGATCACAGATGCACTTCAACCGCCAACGGCAAATGATCCGACAGATGCGTCCAGGGCTTATTACCGAGTATTCGGGGGTTATGGCTGCTGGCATTGCGCAGGTAGATCCGGTCCAGGCGCAGCAGGGGGAAGCGCGCCGGGTAGGTCTTCGCGGGCCGGCCATGATGACGTTCGAAGGCTTCATGCAGATAATCGCGCCGGGCGAGGGCGGCATTGCCTTGCAACTGCCAGTCGTTGAAATCACCGGCGATGATCACCGGCGCATCGTCGGGCAGGGATTCGAGCAATTGACAGAGCAACTGCAACTGTAACTGGCGATGGCTTTCGAGCAGGCTCAGGTGTACGCAGATCGCATGCACTTCGGCGTGCCCCGGCACGTCCAACACACAGTGCAGCAAGCCGCGGCGCTCGGGGCCGGTGATCGAAACGTCGAGGTTGCGGAATTCACGAATCGGGTACTTCGACAGCAGCGCATTGCCATGGTGACCGTCGGGGTACACCGCGTTGCGGCCGTAGGCGAAATCGCTCCACATGCTGTCGGCGAGGAATTCGTATTGCGACATCTGCGGCCATTCGTTGTAGCGGGAAGAGTGCCGCTCGTGTTCACCGACCACTTCCTGCAGAAACACCAGGTCCGCCGAGGTACTGCGCACCGCCTCGCGTAGCTCTGGCAGGATGAAACGCCGGTTGAGCGCGGTAAAGCCTTTGTGGGTATTGACCGTCAGCACTCGCAGTCGATGAATCGCTGTGGGGGTGTTCAGTGGCATGGTCTTGAGCGAATCGCTGGTCACGTTGGCTCCTCTAAATCAGGGCTGCTCAAGTAATGCGACTGATGCGGGGGCGGGCAGTTCAGCCCGATTGCCGGGATAACGTGGATAAAGCAGCCATCGCAGATCAACTGTGGGAGCGGGCTTGCTCGCGAAGACGGAGTGTCAGTCGCCGTTGATGGTGAATGTGCCGGCCCCTTCGCGAGCAAGCCCGCTCCCACAGGGGTACATCGTTGTTTGGAGAATAGCGCTCTCAGACAAACACGATTTCATACGGCAATCGTATCCGTTCCAGCAGCGCCCTGGGCAGTAGCGGGGCGATGCCGATGGCGGGTTCGCCGTCGAGCTGGCTGGCGTAGGCATGGGTGGCGTGGCTTTTACGGGCGATGGTCCAGGTGTCCAGACGGACCTTGCGCGCCCGGTGCCATGGGATCTGCCCTTGCTCGCGCATCGGCCAGTGCCAGGCCCAGACCGGGATTTCGTGGTACGTCACACCGACAATCGCCGCCGCCCTGGCGGCAGCCCGGCCCACCGCATCATGGTCATCGATGCCGTCTTCACTCCAGGTGCTGAACACCACGTCCCCCGGTCGCAGGTAGCGTGCGATGTAGTGGCTCAGTTGTTGTTCGCGTTCAGCCAGGGCGTTATCAGTGAAGCCGCCACGAATCCATTTCAGGCTGTGCATCGGCAAACCCAGACGGCGCAAGGCTTCGACACTTTCCTGGGGGCGGAACACGCTCAGGCGTTTCTCCGACCACTGCTGCGAGCCTGGGTGGCTGGCGCTACCGTCGGTAATCGAGATCAATTGCAAGGGGTGGCCGAGGGTGGACAACAGCTGCAGCAAACCGCCGCACATCACCACTTCATCGCCGGGATGGGGGGCGATCAGCACGGCGCGTGCGCCTTCGGGAACCAGGGTCTGGGTGTTGATCACCGGGATGTTGTCGAGTTGCGGCGCGTTGTTCCAGATCTGTGAAGGCAGGGTACTTTCGTTGAGGTAAACCGGTTTCATGGGTTACGTCCTTGTTGTGTCTCGCCCTCAGTCATGCGTTGCTTGATTTCAAGCCTGGCAGACCCGTGAAGGCTGGTTGATAGCAATGTGCCGCGCTCCGAACCCTGGATTGCAGCGAACAAGAGTATTGCTCATACAACGGTATTCGTCGCCTCACTGTTGCATCTGATCCGGTTTTTTTACTCGACTTGCACCATGTTCCGCAAAAAATCACCGAAGCCACCCCGGGCCCGACTGTCCAGACGCGCGCTGGTCAGCACCTGTGGCTGGTGGCTCCAGGCGATATTCGCGCCACAGAGTTCTAGCTGCCGCACCAGTTGCACATCCTCATCGCAGGCCAGCGGCTCGAAGCCGCCAGCACGCTGATACGCCTCGGCGCTGATGCCCAGGTTGGCGCCGTGGATGTGCCGGTGACCGTCCCGGGCCTGGTAATGCTGGTGATAGCGAATTTGTGCCGGCTCATCGAAATCGGCGTGCCATTGATCGACCGTGACCGTGCCGCACACCGCATCGGCACCCAATGCCAGTTGCGCCACCAGCCAGTCCTTTGAAACCAGGCTGTCGGCATCCGAGCAGGAAATCCAGCGCGCGCCCTGTTCCAGCAGATAACGCGCCCCGGCGGCCCGGGCTTCCCCGACATTACGGGCTTCGATCTCCAGGCTGTGCACCGGGTATTGCGCGACGATCTGCGCCGAGCGATCGGTGCAACTGTCGAGCACCACCAGCACCATCACCGGTTCGCCCTCCAGCCGCTCATGGCAACCGGCGCGCAGGGCTGCGCGGATGCAGGGTTCGAGCAAGTCTTCTTCGTTGTGCGCCGGGATCAGGATTCCAATCATCGCAAGCCCTCCAGAGCCGCCACGGAGCGGGGTTCTCGGCTCCAGAGTTCCAACAGAAAATCCGCTTCCTGATGCAGGACCAGGCGCGGCAAATGCAAATGTTCGTGGAGCAGGTCATGGACCTGGCGGGCGTTCAGCGGGCAGCCGTCGATGGGCGGGCGCCAGTGGCAGGCCAGCAGTTGGCCGTCGGCGGTCAGCGATTGTTCGGCCAGGACGATCAGGCGTTTGAGGTCGTCGGCGTCCAGGTAGTAGCCGATCTCGCTGATCACAATCAGGTCGAATTTTTCTTCAGGCCACTCGCCCGGCAAACGGCTTTGGCGGACTTCGGCGTGGTCGAACAGGCTCAGGCGTGTACGGGCCAGTCCGACGGCGGCGGCTGCGGTGTCGCAGCACAGCAGACGATCGCAGCGGCTGGCCAGTTCAGCGCTCAGTTCACCGTTGGCGCAGCCCGGTTCGAAGATCGCGCGGTAATGCGGCCGGGGCAGGGCGGCGAGGGTGATCGCACGTTTGCGTTGTTCGTACCAGCGTTGGCGAAACGCCCAAGGGTCGTCGTTGCCCGAGAACAACCCGTCGAAATAACGATCCTCGACACTCATAGAAACACCACTTCAAACGGTTGCAGCAGTCGGTCCAGCACATAGGGCGCCAGAACGGGCGGCAGGCCGACTTGCGGATCACCTTCCAGTTGACTGGCGAAAGCATGGATGGCGTGGCGCTTGCGGGCGACCAGGTGCGGGTCGAGCAGAATCTTGCGTGCGCGATCCCAAGGTACAAAGCTGTCTTCCGGGGTTGCCCAGTGCCAGGTCCACACGGGGAGTTCATGCAAACTCGCGCCGACCCGATTGGCCGCGTCGGCACTGGCCCGGCCCACGGCTTCGTGGTCGCAATGGCCGTCTTCACGCCAGGTGGTGAAGACCACGTCGTCGGGTCGCAAGTGACGCTCGATGAACGCGCTCAACTCGGCTTCCCGCGCCGCTACCTGACTGTCGGCAAAACCGCCACGCAACCATTTCAGGCTGTGCAGTGGCAAGCCGAGCCGGCGCAGGGCTTCGGCGGATTCCTGCGGCCGCACGGCGCTCAAGCGTTCTACGGGCCAGCGCCGGGAGCCCGGGTGACTGGCGCTGCCGTCGGTGACCGAGATCAACTGCAACGCCCGGCCAGCGTCGGCGAGCAGTTGCAGAAAGCCGCCGCAGCCGAGCACTTCGTCATCCGGGTGTGGGGCGATGATCACGGCGCGCGAGCCTTCGGGCACCAGATCCAGAATGTCGATCACCGGCAATTGCGCCAGTTGTTGGGAGGTTTGCCACAGATGCAGCGGCGTGCCTTGGCCGACGATGGGGTTGGCTTTCATAGCGTCCACCCTCCGCTGACCACCTGTTCGCCGAGGGCGGCGAGGTCCCGTTCAGCGTGGCTTTGGCGCAGGAACACCGGCAAATCAGCGATCAATCGGGCGAACTGTCGATCCTTGCAATAAGGCCCGGCACCGAGGGCATGGCCGACGTGCTGGATGACGAGTTCGGCGCTGTGCTCGACCACCGCACGAGCGCGCCGGGCGAGTAATTCGGCGTCTTCCAGCGGCGTAGCGTCGATGGTCAAGGCACTGACCCGCAACACTTGCGCTGCTGCATGCAACGCACTGTCCACCGCGCCGAGATGCGCCAGGGCATGCGGTTCGGGTCGTTGCGCGCAGTGACGGCGCAAGCGCACGGCAATGCTCTGCGCCGCGCCGTACCAGCACGCGGCAATCCCGATCCCGCCTTGCCAGAAACCTGGCCGTTGCAAATAGTCGCCGGGGTTGCCGATGGCTTGGGCTTCCGCACCTTCGAACAACACTTCGACGCTACCGGTGGCGCCCATGCCCACGGCATGCCAGCCGTCAGCGGTGACGTTCACCCCCGGCTGATCCAGCGCGACCGCGACCAATTGCTGGCGGTCCTGATCATCCCAAGCGGTGAGCAAGGCATGGCTGAGTACCGCCGCGCCGGAGCACCAGGCCTTGCGTCCATTGAGTAACACCATGTGCCCCGAAGGGCTGACCCGAACCTTGGCTTGCGGCGGTTCGGCGGCCCACATGCCCCAGGTGCTGGCGGGAGTCGGCGAGCCACCGAGTTGCTGGATGATCGCCAGCGCGTCGGTGTGCCCTTCGTATAATTTGCACAACCCGAGGTCGTGGCCACCGACCTCGGCCAGGCGCTGGAAGCGTTCCAGCGTCTCGCCACTGCCGGGCAGCGGAAGCTGGTCGAGACCAGCCTCCACCAACGCCCGCAGGCAACGGCCTAGCGCCTGTGTATCGGCGTAGTCCGTGGGCTGCTGTTGCAGAAACGTCTGAAGGTCCATTTCACTCTTCTTCCTCATGCTGCAATTCGAACAGCAGCAGCGAGCGGCCGGTGACCGAATATTCGTGACCAAACTCGAAGCGTTCCTGACCGCGAATCGACGGCTGGTTGGTGTCGATCATGCAGGTCCAGTGACCGCCGTCCGGGACTTCCGGCAAGGTGAAATTGACGATGTCGTGGTGCGCGTTGACCACCAGCAGCAACGTCGCATCGCCACCCTTGCGGCGGATCCCGGTTTCCTGAGCGCGGCCGTCAAGCAGCATGCCCAGGCAACGACCGTGGGCTTCCTGCCATTGTTCGGTGCTCATCTCGCTGCCATCCGGGGCCAGCCAAGTGACATCCTTGACGCCGATGTCTTCGTTGTAATTGCCGACCAGGAAGCGTCCGCGTCGCAGGATCGGATAGGCCAGGCGCAACTTGATCAGGCGTTTGACGAACTTGAGCAGCGCCTTGCCGTCTTCGCTCAGATCCCAATTGACCCAACCGATGTCGCTGTCCTGGCAGTAGGCGTTGTTGTTGCCGTCCTGGGTCCGGGCGAACTCGTCACCGGCGACCAGCATCGGTGTACCTTGGGACAGCAGCAGCGTGGCGAAGAAGTTGCGCATCTGGCGCTGACGCAGTTCGTTGATCTCGGGATCGTCGGTCGGGCCTTCGACGCCATGGTTCCAGGACAGGTTGTTGTTGCTGCCGTCCTGGTTGTTTTCGTCGTTGGCTTCGTTGTGCTTGTCGTTGTACGACACCAGGTCGTTGAGGGTGAAACCGTCGTGGGCGGTGATGAAGTTCACCGACGCATACGGACGCCGTCCACGCTGGTTGAACATCTCGCCGGACGCGGTCATGCGGCTGGCAAAATCCGCCAGTTGGTTGTCATCGCCTTTCCAGAAGGCGCGCACGGTGTCGCGGAACTTGTCGTTCCACTCGACCCAGCCCGGCGGGAAGCCACCGACCTGATAACCACCGGGGCCGCAATCCCAAGGCTCGGCGATCATTTTCACCTGGCGCAACACCGGGTCCTGTCGGCAAGCAACGAGGAAGCTGTGGCGCTCGTCGAAACCGTCGTGGTAGCGCCCGAGAATGGTCGCGAGGTCGAAGCGGAAACCGTCCACGTGCATTTCCGTGGCCCAGTAGCGCAACGAGTCGGTGACCATTTGCAGTACGCACGGGTGACTCAAATCCAGGGTGTTGCCGGTGCCGGAATCGTTGATGTAGTAGCGCTTGTCATCGGGCATCAAGCGGTAGTAGGAGGCGTTGTCGATACCGCGCATCGACAGGGTCGGACCTTGTTCGTTGCCCTCGGCGGTGTGGTTGTAGACCACGTCGAGGATCACTTCCAGATTGGCTTCGTGCAGGTGCGCGACCATCTCCTTGAACTCGGCGATCTTGCCGCTGGCCAGATAGCGCGGGTCCGGGGCGAAGAAGGCGATGCTGTTGTAGCCCCAGTAATTGGTCATGCCTTTGTGCAGCAGATGCTGGTCGTTGACGAAGGCGTGGATCGGCAGCAATTCCACGGACGACACGCCGAGCTTGCGGATGTGTTCGAGTACGTCATCGACCATCAACCCGCCGAAGGTGCCACGCAGATTCTCGGGGACGGAAGGGTGACGCATGCTGATGCCGCGCACGTGAGTCTCATAAATGATCGTCTTGTCCCACGGCACGCTGACGCGATGGTCGTTGCCCCAGGTATGCGCCGGGTCGATGACTTTGCATTTCGGCACGAACGGTGCGCTATCGCGCTCATCGAAACTGAGGTCGGCGTCAGGGTGGCCGATGGTGTAGCCGAACAGCGCTTCGGACCATTTCAACTCACCAACCAATTGCTTGGCGTACGGGTCGATCAGCAGTTTGTTGTGGTTGAAGCGATGGCCGTTGGCCGGGTCGTAGGCACCGTAGACACGGTAGCCGTAGATCAGCCCCGGATGGGCGTCGGGCAGGTAGCCGTGGTAGATCTCGTCGGTGTATTCCGGGAGCTCAATGCGTTCCAGTTCGACTTCGCCGGCGTCGTCGAAGATGCACAGTTCAACCTTGGTGGCGTTGGCGGAAAACAGTGCGAAGTTAACCCCCAAACCATCCCAGGTCGCGCCCAGCGGGAAGGGCAAGCCTTCACGAATTCGCGAGGCCTCGGCTTGAGGTTCTGGCGCGGCTTTTTTTGGATTGGTCATAAATGCTCCTGCAAATGGGGTACGAGTACGGTGATGTCAGTCGGTCTGGTGCAGACCCTGTGGGAGCGAGCCTGCTCGCGAAAACGGTGTGTCAGCACCATCAATGCCGGCTGACAGGTCGCTTTCGCGAGCAGGCTCGCTCCCACAGGGATTGCAGTGTTTCAGTTCACGAAGCTCTTTATTCCGGGCGAGTGCGCCCACAGTGGCGAGTGAACTCGCCACGAGATCAATCAGGACAAGGCGTGAAGCGTTAAACCGTTGGCGGTTTTTTCGCGGCGCGTGGTTTTTTCTCGGGGGCCTTTTCACCCGGCGGGGTTACTTTGGCGGCCGCAGCAGGTTTGGCCTTGGCTTTGGACGCCGCAGCCTTGCCATCGGCCTGACCGTTGAGCTTGCTGTCAGCCTTGGCGGCAGCCGGTTTGGCCGCAGCAGCCTTGCTGCCGGCAGCTTTCGGAGATTTCTTCGGCGCCAGGGCTTCGGCTTCGGCCAGCTTGCGCGCCATCTCCCAGTGGCGCTCTTCCTGGCCTTCGGGTTTCCCTTCCGACTCCCAGATTTGATAGGCAAATTCGCGAACGCGTTTATCTTCGGTACTCATCGCAATGCTCCTGAACTGAACTCAAGTGTCGATAGTTTGGATAAAGAGATTGACCGGGAAGTCCCCCAGCGCGGCGCTGATTTCCAGCTCCATGTTTTTTGTGACTGCGGCGTTTGAAAAAAGTCCCTTCAGGTTTTCGTTCGGGGTGGTGAACGGTAATTTGACCCGCGTATCGCCCCATCGCAGCGCGTCCACCTGAGGCGCGGCACTGTTTTCCAGCAACCCGGCACAGCGTATCGGCACGATCACGATGGCGCGTTGGCCTTCCAGCGAACGCATGAACGCCAACACGCGATGAGCCTCGCTGCCGACCACTTCAAGGGCCGCATAGGCCCCTTGGCGAAACAGCTCGGCGTACTCGGCCCGACGGTTCAACGTATGGGCGACCAGCCGTTGTTTGATGCGCCCGTCACGCCAATTCGCCAACAGCCCGGACAGGTCAATTGGTGCCTGCAAAGCCTGTTGTCGAGCGGCGTAATCCACCGGCCGGCGGTTGTCCGGATCGACCAGGGTAAAGTCCCAGAAGTCGTTGCCCTGATACAGATCCGGCACCCCCGGCACGGTCATGCGCAGCAAGGTTTGCGCCAAACCATTCAACGCGCCGGGCGCAGCAATCGCCTGTGCCGCTTCGCCCAGGGCCGAACGCAACGGCTGACCTTCGGGGCTCAGCAGCAAGCGATTGAGAAAGGCTTCGGTAGCCTGTTCGTAAGCGTCGTTCGGCGCGCTCCAGCTGCTTTGCAACTTGGCTTCGCGTAGAGCTTTTTGCTGCCACTGCCACAGACGTTTGGCGTAGTCCTCCAGTGCCGGTTGATCATCGCTGCGCAATTCCAGCGGCCAACTGCCGAGGATCGCTTGATAGAGAATCAACTCATCGCCGGCCGAGGGTGAGCTGTCGTCGGTGCGCAGTTCTCGCGCCAGGTTTCGCCAGTGCTCGACCTGTTCGGCGTACCAGCCGCTGCGCTCGCTCAACACCGCGAGACGCGCCCGGGTGTCTTCGCCACGCTTGTGGTCGTGGGTCGCGGTGGCCAGCAGGTTGTTGGGAAACGCTTTCAGGCGTTGCAGGCAAGCGTCGTGGAAATCGCTGACCGGCGCGCTGAACTGTTCGGTGCTGAAGCCCACGTCATTGCGCGACAGCAACACCGCCGAACGATAGAACGCGGTGTCTTCGACGGCCTTGGCCGCCGCCGGTGACGTCAATTGCTGGAAGCGCACGCAAGCGTGTTTGAGGATCTTGCGCTGGCGGCCCACCGGGCGTTTACGCCAGGGTTCGCCGCCGAGCCAGCCGGCGATGCAATCGAGCACCGGCCAGTCGGCCTCGCCCAAGGTCTGCCGTGCACCGTCCATGGCTTGCTGGAAAAACACATCGTCTTCGGCCGAGCGACCACGCGGGCTGATGTAGGTGCGGTACACCGGGAAATGCACGATCAGTTCCTGCAATGCCCGACGGATCGCGCCGAGGGTCAAGTCGCGGGTCATCACATCATCCCGGGCCACTTGCAGCAGGGCCTGGGCGACGCTTTCGAAATCCCCGGCCAGCGAACCGTTGAGGATCTGCTGGCGCGCCAGTTGCGCTTCCTGGATGAATTCGGCGGGCCGTTCGCTATGGCGACTCCACAGTTCACCGAGGGTTTCGGCGCCGGCGGGATCGTGTTGCAGCAACGACAGTTGGTTCATGAATTCATAACCGGTGGTGCCGTCCACCGACCAGTCGCGGTGCAGGGTTTCACCTTCGCCGAGGATCTTCTCGACGTAGATCGGCAGGTGCCGCTGCGGGGACAGGCTATCGACCCGACGCCGCAGTTTGCGGCAATAACCGCGTGGGTCGGCGAGACCATCGATATGGTCGATGCGCAAGCCGTCCACCAGACCTTCGGCAATCAGTTCGAAGATCTTCGCGTGGGTTTCCTCGAACACCGCCGGGCGTTCAACCCGCAGGCCGCCGAGTTCATTCACATCGAAAAAACGCCGCCAGTTGATGTCGTCCGCCGCCGTGCGCCAACTGGCCAGCCGATAACTCTGGCGCTCCAGCAGGTTGTGCAGGTTTTGAAAGCCTTCTGTCGTCAGCGAGTCATAAGTGCTGATGTGCTGTTGGATGGCGTGCAGCATGGCCGGGTCGCGGGCCAACTCGCGCAGTTCCTCTTGCAGGGGAATCGCCAGGCTATGCGCATCGGTCTGGTAGCTCAGGGCGGCGAAACGGTCGGCGAGAAACTTCAGTTGCTCGCTCTGTTCGGCATTCAGTTGATCGTCAGGCTTGAGCAACTCACCGTAGCCGGTCGGGCAGATCGGGAAGTGATGATCGTAGTGCTCGACATAAAACGCACCGTGTTCGGCATCGAATCGCAGGGGCAGGGTGCCGTCCTGCAACGCCACGCCGTAGTCGCTGCCCAGAAACGGCAGCAGCAACTGGCCTTCCATCAACGGGTCGGGGGAATGCCACTGGATGTCGAAAAACTCGCCGTAAGGGCTCAGACGTCCCCATTCCAGCAAGTCCAGCCACCAAGGGTTATCGCCACCGCCGACCGCCATGTGATTGGACACGATGTCGAGGATCAGCCCCATCTTCTGCTGGCGCAACGCATCGACCAGACGGCGCAGCGCCGCCTCGCCGCCGAGTTCAGGGTTGACCGTGGTCGGGTCGACCACGTCGTAGCCGTGCATCGAACCGGCGCGGGCGCTGAGCAGCGGCGACGCGTAAACATGGCTGATACCCAGGCTGGCGAAGTACGGCACCAGCGGCACCGCATCGTCGAGGGTAAAACCTTTATGAAATTGCAGCCGCAGGGTCGCCCGCAGCGGTTGGATCAAGGCCTGGTTCATTGGTCACGCTCGGCCGCCTGGAGTCGCGCGCAGGCGAGCAGTTCAAGGCGTCGGGCCGCGTCCGGGTCATCCAGCAACGCTTCACTGTCACCGGGCAAACGCCGTGACCAGTTAGGGTGCGTGTCGATGGTGCCGGGCAGGTTGGCTTGCTGTTCGATGCCCAGGGCATCTTCCATCGGCAGCAACACCAGCGGCGCGCGGGTATGGCCGAGGAAGCGGATCGCGGCATCGAGCACCTGATCGGTTTCATGGGACTCTTCGCGGAAGTTCTGCGGGTCCTCGCTCAACACCCGACGCAGGCCTTCGCGCTCGCGTTCACGGTGATGACGCCACTCGATCTCGCCATTCGCATCGACCAGCCCGAGACGGGCATTCCAGTCGATATCGTGGCCATGCCACCAGCCGTTGAGCGTAGGCAAGTCATGGGTACTGGTGGTCGCCAGCGCGTTGTCCGGCCATTCGAGCGTCGACTTGAAGTGGCTGTTGTCTTGTTCAAACAGCAACACACGCATGCCAAGGATCGAACGAGCGATGAGTTTTTCGCGCAGGCCGTCGGCGACGGTGCCGAGGTCTTCGCCGAGCACAATCGCTTGATGTCGATGGGATTCGAGGGCCAGCAGACGCAGCATGTCGTCCACCGGGTAGTACAGGTACGCGCCATCGGCCGGCGGTGCATCGTTGGGGATCACCCACAAGCGTTGCAGGCCCATCACATGGTCGATGCGCAGGCCGCCGGCGTGGGCGAAGTTGGCCCGCAGCATTTCGATGAATGCGCGGAAGCCGTTGCGCACCAGACCTTCCGGGGAAAACGCCGAGATGCCCCAGCCCTGACCGGAACGGTTAAGGATGTCGGGTGGCGCACCGACGGTCAGGGAGGCGAGCAATTCGTCCTGGCGACTCCAGGCCTGGCTACCACCGCCATCGGCGCCAACTGCGAGATCGGCTACCAAACCGATGCTCATGCCGGCACCGAGCGCTGCACTTTGCGCGCGGGCCAGGCAACGGTCGATCAGCCATTGGCAGAAGGCGAAGAAGCCGATGCGTCCGGCGTTCTCTTCGGCGAAGTCGGCGAGGGCGGCGCTGCGCGGGTCTTGCCATTGTTCCGGCCAGTGACGCCAGTCCAGGTCTTCACCGCGAGCGGCGCGGGCTTCCTGGATGGCTTCGAAGCGACAATGGTTTTCCAGCGCTTCACCGCCGGCATGGCGGAAGCTGCTGAAGTCTTCATGCAAGGGATGTTCACCCTGGACAAAGCCTTCGTAGAGCGCCTGCAACAGCCGATGTTTGGCTTCGGCGGCCACCGGCCAATTGATCAATGGCAGGGCTTCAAGTTCTTGCAGTTGTTCGGCCAGCCCGGTGGCATCAATCGCATCGCGTAAGGCGCGCTCACCAAGGATCGCTCCCGGCGCGGCGTAGAGGCTGTTGAGGAATAAGCGGCTCGACGGCGAATACGGGCTGTAGCGGTGGGTGTCGCTGCTGAACATCGCGTGCATCGGGCTGATCGCCAGCGCTTCGGCACCGCGTTCACCGGCGACCCGGGCCAGGTCTTCGAGGGCCTGAGTATCGCCAAAGCCACCGTCACCGGGGCGTCGCAGCGAATACAGTTGCACGCTCAAGCCCCAGGTGCGCGGGATCGGACTGTCGACCGCATCGCCGACGCTGTAGCAGCGCTCGGGGGCCACGGCCAGCGTGAAGGACTGGCCATCGATGCTGACGTGCTGATAGCCGACCGGGATCAGGCCCGGCAGGATCGCATTGGCATCGAGTTTCAGGTTCAGGCGCGCGCCGTCTTCGAGGTGCACTTCGCACGGGGTTTCAGGCTCGAAATAACGGGCCAGGTCGAGGCCCTTGCCCACGTCCGCGGTGATCAGCGGCGGCAGGTGGCGGGTTTGTTGCACTTGCTGCAATTGCAGCAGGCTGGCGTCGATTTCCTGAGTCGTGCCGGCCGGATGGCCAAGGCCGATCAGGACTGCGCGCAATACGGCCGGGGCGACTTTCTGTGGGCGTCCGTTGGCGTCGATCCAGTCGACTGCCAGGCCAGCTCGGCTGGCCAGTATTTCCAGTTGCGCATCGCTCATAGGCGCTCTCCATCAGGTAGCAAAGGGTTTGCAGCCGTGAGGCTGACGAGCACGCAAAAAGGGGCGAGGCTGCTCTGGTTCAACAGGCCGGACGCGGGTGGGTGTTCGAACAACAGCGAAGCATCGGCCTGTGGAGGGTGGACCACAGGCGCGTCGCTGAGGTTCAGGTCAATGCGCAGCAGGTTGCCGTTGCCGAGCCGCCAGCGAGCGCTTACAGCACCGTCGGCCAGCACCTCGGCCCCCAGCGCGCGGGCGCCGCTCAGGTGCGGGATGATGTGCTCGTGACGCAGTTTCAGCAGTTGCCGATACAACTCGTGAATCGCTTGCTGCGCCGGTTCGCCGGCAGGTTTGGGCTGCGACGCTTCGAAGGTTTTTGGCGCGTTCGGGTCGGGGATCTTTTCGCGTTTATGCGGATCCTTGAACGCGCTGAAGGCCTTGAATTCATTACGCCGACCTTCGCGCACCAGTTCCGCCAATTCGCCGTGGTGGCTAGTGAAGAACAGGAACGGTTGCTCGGCGGCGAACTCGTCGCCCATGAACATCAGCGGGATCATCGGCGACAACAGCAGCAGCGCAGTCGCCGCTTTCAACGCGTCGGTCGGCGCCAGTTGATGCAGGCGTTCGCCAAAGGCGCGATTGCCGATCTGGTCGTGGTTCTGCAGAAACAGCACGAAGGCACTCGGCGGCAAATGGCCGCTGGGTTCGCCCCGTGCCTCGCCGTGACGATTGATGTGGCCCTGGAACACAAAGCCTTCGCTCAGGCAGCGTGCCAGTTGTTCGGTGGGGTTCTCGGCGTAGTCGGCGTAGTAGGCGTCGGTTTCGCCGGTCAGCAGCACGTGCAAGGCGTTATGGCCGTCGTCGTTCCACTGCGCGTCGAATCCTTGTTCCAGCAGACTGGCCTGGTTATGTTCGTTTTCCACATTCAGCCAGACGTGGCGGCCCGGTGCAGTCTGCTCGCGCACTCGCTGCGCCAGTTCCTGGAGGAAGTCCGGGTCTTCGATGGCGTGCACCGCGTCCAGGCGCAAACCGTCGAAGCGGTATTCCATTAACCACATCAAGGCGTTTTCAATAAAAAACTCCCGCACTTCGCGGCGGCGGAAGTCGATGGCCGCGCCCCACGGGGTATGTTTGTCTTCGCGAAAGAAGCCTTTGGCGTAGTGATGCAGGTAATTGCCGTCGGGGCCGAAGTGGTTGTAGACCACGTCGAGAATCACCGCCAGACCATGGCCATGGGCGGTGTCGATCAGGTGTTTGAGTTGTTCGGGGGAACCGTAGGAGGCTTGGGGCGCGTAGGGCAGAACCCCGTCGTAGCCCCAATTGCGCTCACCGGGAAATTGCGCCAGCGGCATCAGTTCGATAGCGGTGATGCCCAATTCGACCAGGCGCGCCAGGTGCTGCTCGACTTCACTGAAACCGCCGAGGGCACCGACGTGCAATTCGTAGATCACCGCTTCATTCCACGGCCGCCCCTGCCAGTGGCTGTTTTGCCAGTGATAGGCGAGGGGATCGACCACCACGCTGTGGCGGTCGAGGTCCCCGGCCTGGGCGCGGGAGGCCGGGTCCGGCACTTGCAGTTCAGCGTCGATGTTGTAGCGGTATCGCGTGCCGGCCGGGCAGCGGGTCTTGATCACAAACCAGCCGTCGGCCTGGGGCAGTAGCGGTATTGATTGTCCATCATCCAGTTCGAGACTGACGTTTAACGCATCTGGCGCCCACAAGGCAAAACGCGTGTGTTCAGCGTCCAGCATGATTGCGCCGTGGGGCCAGGTCTCAAGGGTCCGTAACGGCATTGTTGAAAGCCTCTGAGTTATTTGTGGCCCGATTTGCCCAAGGCTTTGCCCACCAGTTTTTCGTAGAGTTCGGCGTAGGGTTCGACGGCTTTGCACCAGTTGAAAGGTGCGGCCATCGCGCGGCAGCGCATTGCGTTAAGCAGATCGGGGAAAGCGAAGACCTTGAACGCGCGGCTCAGGGCTTCGCGGTAGCTTTCGACGGTGGATTCGTCGAACAGGAAACCCGTCACACCGTTTTCAATGGTGTCAGCCAGGCCGCCGGTATTGCGTGCCACCGGCAACGAGCCGAAGCGCTGGGCGTACATCTGGCTCAGGCCGCAAGGTTCGTAACGCGAAGGCATCAGCAGGAAATCACTGCCGGCGAACATGCGACGGGCGTCGGTTTCGTTGAAGCCGATACGCACGCCAACCTGGCCTGGGAAACGCAGGGCCAGTTCACGCATGGCTTGTTCTTCTTCCGGCTCGCCACGGCCGATGATTGCAATCTGGCCGCCGTGTTCGACGATGTAGTCAGCCACGGCTTCAGTGAGGTCCAGGCCTTTCTGATAAACCAGTCGCGAGACCACGGCAAACAGCGGGCCTTCGGAGTCTTCGAGGCCGAACAGTTCGCGGACGTGGGCGGCGTTGACCGCTTTGCCGTCCCAGTCACCGATGGTGAACGGGCAGAACAGGTGCGGGTCGGTGGCCGCGTCCCAGCTCTCGTCAATGCCGTTGGGAATCCCGCTGAGCAGGCCTTGCTGGGTCTTGGCGGCGAGGAAACCGTCGAGGCCGCAGCCGAAGTCCGGGGTAGTGATTTCCTGGGCGTAGGTGGCGCTGACCGTGGTGATATGGCTCGAGTAAGCCATGCCGGCCTTGAGGAACGACATTTTGCCGTAGAACTCCATGCCTTCCTGTTGCAGTGCGTGCATTGGAATGCCCAGCTCCGGGCAAGAGCCAAGACTGGTCACGCCCTGATAGGCGAGGTTATGGATGGTGAACAGGGTCGGCGTGCGCTGCCCACGCCAGTGCATGTAGGCAGGGGCCAGGCCCGCTGGCCAGTCATGGGCGTGCACCAGGTCCGGGCACCAGTGAATTTGTGCGAGGTTGGCGGCGATATCAGCAGCGGCCAGGCCCAGGCGGGCGAAACGAATATGGTTGTCCGGCCAGTCGCGACCGTTGTTGGCGCCGTAAGGCGAACCTTCGCGCTCGTAGAGTTCGGGGCAGATCAACACGTAAATGACCAGGCCGTCCGGCATGTCCATGCGCCCGATCTTGCAGGGCGGCAATGCGGCATGACCGCCGAGTTCGCCAATGATGTGAATCGGGTTTTCGCTGTGCAGCACTTGCGGATAACCGGGGATCAGCACACGAACATCGTGCAGATGAGCCATGGCGCGCGGTAGCGCTGCAGAAACGTCGCCCAGACCGCCAGTCTTCACCAGGTCGGCGATTTCCGATGTGACAAACAGGACTTTCTTCCGGTTGGGGTTCTGACTGGCGACCGGTGCCAGCGTCTTGGTGCCGGGGACGCTGACTGTCTTGCTGCTCGGGGCATTCACGGCGCTCGATTCGCCGACCTGCTGATGAGCACGTTCTCCCTGAATATCTAAAGCCGCACTGATCATATGAATCTCCCGTGTTGTTGATCTAATTCTAGGCTTGGCACAAACGGTGTTCGTGGCCAAATCCTGTGGCCGGGCGCAAACGCGCTACGCATCAAGGAGCAATGGCTGCCCGATACGCTAAAGCACAAAGGGTGAAGGGGCTGTTGCAAGGATTGCACCAGTCGGAACGCACCTGTCTTAGAGAGGACTCTGCACAACAGGTAAAAGTTTCGAGTTTTTTCCCGCTTTGTGACCGACCGGTTTCAGCCTGCGAAAATCAGTCTAGGCCAGAACTTAGAGCGGCACGGACCAAATGGCAAAATTGTTCGACAATCGGTTTAAAGAGGTACGGACGTGCAAATACGGAGGGCAAACGCACCGACGAAGGGCATGTTTTTTTGAAATGACGGGCCAAAATGTCACGTGGGAGTCACATGGGTGTGCGAGGGGGAAAAGGGTTTTGCACTGTTGTGGTGCGCAATGTTTGAAGAGGGTTGGTGTTGCGGAGGGCCTCTTCGCGAGCAGGCTCGCTCCCACAGTGGACCGGGGGGTGTACACAAAACGTGTGGTCACCAGAAATCCCTGTGGGAGCGAGCCTGCTCGCGAAGAACGGTAACGCGGTCTTAATTCAACAACCGAACCGGCGCACCCGCCGCCCAAGCCTGTATGTCTTCGATCATCTGCGAAAAGAACTGCTGGTAATTCTGTCGGCTGACATACCCGACATGCGGCGTGGCCAGCACATTGTCCAGCGTGCGGAACGGATGCAGTTCGGGCAATGGCTCCTCGTCGAATACATCCAGCGCCGCGCCCGCCAGGCGATTCTTCTGCAAGGCCTTGATCAGCGCCGCTTCATCGACAATCGGCCCGCGCGCCGTGTTGACCAGCAGGGCAGTGGGTTTCATCCAGTCCAGCGCTTGGGCGTCGACGATCCCGCGACTGCGCTCGCTGAGCACCAGATGCACCGACAGCACGTCGGCCTGTTCGAACAGTTCCTGCTTGCTGACATAGCTCACGCCCACTTCAGCGGCGCGTTCGGCAGTGAGGTTTTCGCTCCAGGCGATGACCCGCATACCGAAGACCTGACCAAACTGCGCGACACGCTGGCCGATGCTGCCCAGGCCGAGGATCGCCAGGGTCTTGCCATGCAGGTCACCGCCGAGGCTTTGTTGCCACTGGCCGGCGCGCAACGCGTTGGCTTCGGCCACCAGGTTGCGGGTGGCGGCCATGATCAGCGCCCAGGTCAGTTCCGGGGCGGCGTGTTTGTAGCTGTCGGTGCCGCTGACCTGGATGCCCAGCGCCGCGGCCGCTTTAAAGTCCAGGGCTGCGTTGCGCATGCCGCCGGTGACCAGCAGTTTGAGTTTCGGCAAACGGCGCAGCAGGTCTGCGTCGAACCGTGTGCGTTCGCGCATCACGCAAATCACTTCGAACCCGCCCAAACGCTCGGCCAGCGTGTCGTTGTCCGCCGGGTAGTCATGCAGAAAACTCACTTGGCCAATGCTTTCCAGCACCGACCAATCCACCACGCCGCTGGCCACGTCCTGCCAGTCATCGATCACCGCAATCTGCACTGCCATCAGCCTTACCTCATCCGCGAACAGGGTTGTATTGAGTCAGCCAGCCAAGCAAGGCCTGGTGGAATTTTGCCGGTTCTTCCATCTGGGGCGCATGGCCCAGGCCTGGAAATTCGATCAGCGTCGATTGTGGTATGAGCTGGGCAACCTGCTTGCCGAGCACTTCATAGTGACCAATCTTCGCCTTCACCGCCGGTGGCGCGATGTCCTTGCCGATGGCGGTGGTGTCGGAGGTGCCGATCAGCAACAGCGTCGGCACCTTCAAGTCCTTGAACTCGTAGTACACCGGTTGGGTGAAGATCATGTCGTAGATCAGCGCCGAGTTCCATGCCACCTGAGTCTTGCCGGGACCTTTGCTGAGCCCCGCCAGCATGTCGACCCAACGGTCGAACTCAGGCTTCCAGTGTCCGGCGTAATAGGTGCTGCGTTCGTATTCGCGGATGCCGTCGGCGCTGACTTTCAGCTCGCGTTGATACCATTGATCAACCGTGCGATAGGGCACGCCGAGGGCTTTCCAGTCTTCCAGGCCGATGGGATTGACCAGCGCCAGTTGCTCGACTTGTTCCGGGTACTGCAACGCATAACGGGTGGCGAGCATGCCGCCGGTGGAGTGCCCGAGCAACGTGGCTTTCTGGATGCCCAGCGCTTTGAGCAACTGCTGGGTGTTGGTCGCCAGTTGCTGGAAGCTGTATTGATAGTTGTCCGGTTTGCTGGAGGTGCAGAAGCCGATCTGGTCCGGCGCGATCACCCGGTAACCGGCCTCGCTCAGGGCCTTGATCGAACTGTCCCAGGTGGCGCCGCAGAAATTCTTGCCATGCATCAGCACCACGCTGCGCCCGTTGGCCTTGCCATGGGCGGCGACGTCCATGTAACCCATTTGCAGGGATTTGCCCTGGGACTGGAAGGCAAAGTGCTTGACCGTGTAGGGATACTCGAAGCCCTGAAGCTCCGGGCCGTACTCCGGACCTTCGGCATGAGCCAGCATCGGCAGGGCGGCGGTCAACAGCAGGCCGGGCAGCCAGCGGGAAGGGGACATAGGTGGACTCCATGGGAAATTCGTCGATGCTGGATCGGCATGATTAGGGCGAGATTAAATACAACCAATGCAATCCATGTGGGAGTGAGCCTGCTCGCGAAGAGGGAGTGTCAGGCAACACTGATGTTGACTAATGCACTGCTTTCGCGAGCAGGCTCGCTCCCACAGGGTTAACTCATCCAGCCGAGGGTTGCCAGGGCCAACACCGCATAACGCGCGCCTTTGGCCAGGCTGACGATCAACAGAAATCGCCACAGCGGTTCGCGCATCACGCCAGCGACCAGGGTCAGCGGATCACCGATCACCGGCAGCCAACTGAGCAGCAATGACCAGTGACCATAGCGCTGATAATGTTTTCGCGCTGTTTCCAGATGCCGTGGCTTGACCGGAAACCAGCGCCGTTCACGAAAGCGTTCGATGCCGCGACCCAGCCACCAGTTCACCAGCGAGCCAAGCACATTGCCCAGCGTCGCGACCGCCAGCAGCGACCAGAGCCAATCACGATGGCTGAGCAACAACCCGACCAGCACCGCCTCGGACTGCAACGGCAATAACGTCGCGGCCCCGAACGCCGCCAGAAACAGCCCGATAAGTGCGCCGGACATCAATGGGCGGGGTAGTCCGCTACCACCGTGTCAGTCCCATCCTTTTTCAGGCCGATGATTTGATAGGCGTCGCTCATGCCGTCCATTTCCATGCCCGGCGAACCCATGGGCATGCCTGGCGCGGCGACTCCCAGCAGATCGTCACGTTTGCTCAGGGCCAGCACTTGCTCGGCCGGCACATGGCCTTCGACGAATTTGCCGTTGATCAGCGCCGTGTGGCACGACGCCAGGCGCGGTGGCACGCCGTGCTGTTGCTTGAACTGGCTCATGTCGGCTTCGACATGGTCCTCGACCTTGAAACCGTTGGCTTCCAGGTGACTGATCCATTTTTTGCAGCAACCGCAGTTGGCGTCGCGGTGGACTTCGATGGGGATCGGGGCGGCGGCGTGGGCCAGGGAGGAGAGGAACAGGGCGCTCAGGGCGACCAGACGCAGGTGGGTTCGCATGGGAGGATCTCGACTCGGGTGGCGGTCAAAAAAAGACGCATTTTGACGACTTTAACCGACCGCGCGGGGCGAGAGTGTTTCGAAGTAATGCAAAAGTAGGCGCAAAACCTGTGGGAGCGAGTTTGCTGTGGCGAGGGGGCTTGCCCCCGTTGGGCTGCGAAGCAGCCCTCTACATTTCTTCAGATAAATCCAGCGCCCAGGTCTTGCGACGGCTTCGCCGCCGAACGGGGGCAAGCCCCCTCGCCACAGAGCCCGCTCCCACAGGGGAGCTCCCACAAAGGGAGGGTTCGCGGATCAGCGAACCTTGAACCGGCCCATGATTGCGCTCACCCGGCTATTCGCTTCCAGCAATTGCTGGGTATTGAGTTCGCTGGCGTGACCGCTTTTCACCAGTTCATCCACCATGTGGCGGATTTGCACCATGCTGCGGTTGATCTCTTCGGTCACTGCGCTTTGCTGTTCGGCGGCGGTGGCGATCTGCGTGCTGAGGCTGTTGATGTGGCTGACGGAGCCGGCCATTTCATCCAGGCCGGAGTTCACCCGGGCTGTCGCATCGGCGGCGGACTGGCAGCTGGCCTGGGTGTTTTCCATCGCGGCCACCGAGGAGCTCACGCCCTGGGTCAGGCGCTTGAGCATTTCGTTGATTTCCGAGGTGCTGGCCTGGGTCCGGGCGGCGAGGGCGCGGACTTCATCGGCCACCACCGCAAAACCACGACCCTGCTCACCGGCGCGTGCCGCTTCAATCGCAGCGTTAAGCGCCAACAGGTTGGTTTGCCCGGCAATCGCACCGATCACACCGAGAATCTCGGTAATCCGCTGTGCATCCTGCTGCATGTTTTCGACTTTATGCGTGGCGCTGGCCACTTCTTCAATCAACGCGACCACGCTGCTGGAGGCTTCACCGACCACCACCCGCGAGCGATCCGCGTGTTCGCTGGCGCGCTGGGTGAACGAGGCGGTTTCGGCGGCGTTCTGCGCCACGCTGTCGGCGGTGGAACTCATTTCGGTGATGGCGGTAACGGTCTGATCGGTTTCCGAAGCGTGACGCACCAGGATCTGGCTGGTGTGCTCCGAGGTCCGTTGCAGGTTGTCGAGGCTCGACGCCATGGCGCCGGTGGCCTGGGTCACTTCGCCGATCATGTTCTGCAAGTAGATGATGAAGGCGTTGACCGAATGGCCGATGGCCCCCAGTTCGTCCTCGGCGCGAATGGTGATGCGCTTGGTCAGGTCGGCGTCGCCGGCAGAGAGTGCGTCAATGTTGGTCTTGAGGATTTTCATGCGGTGGATCAACTGGCGGATCGCATAGATCTGCAACAGCACCAGCAGGATCACCATCGGGATCTGCAACAGGCTCAAGGTGTTCAGCACATCGTCACGCTGAGCGGTGATCAACTTGGTCGGCAGGGCGGTGGCGAGGTACCACGGCGTGCCTTCGATCGGGCGCATGAAGAAGGTACTGGCTTCGCCGTTGTTGTCGAATTCGACGCGCTGGGCCTTGTCGCGGTTTTGCAGGCCAGCCTTGACCTGGCTGGCGAACGGCGAGTTGCCGGCCAGTTCGCTTATGTTTTTCAACACGATCGGCCCGCTGATGCGCGAGCTGTTGCTGATGATTTTGCCGTCAGACTCGACGATCAGCATTTCCGCGCCGAGGTCTTTTTCCTTGCGCGCGATCAGGTCGTTGAAGAAGCCCAGGGTCACGTCGATGGTCGACACGCCGTAAGCCGCGCCATTTTTCTGGATGGCCATGGCGCAGTTGGTGCGCGGTTCGGCACTCGCGTCATCTTTATAGGCCGCAGCCCAGGCGCACTGGCCGCGCGGGGTGGCCATGCCGCCCTTGTACCAGGTCTGGTCGTAGTAGTTAGGTGCCGCGTCACTGTTCCAGAAGGTGTTCACCGCCAGTTTGCCGGAGCTGTCGCGGTGCCAGAAGGTGCTGAACTTGTTGCGGCCCGCTTCACGCTGACCGGGCAATGGCCAGATCCCGCCGCCGAACACTTTCAGCTCGCCGTACTGGTCCACCAGACCGGGCAACACCGTATCGATGGCGGCGCTGTCGAGCAGGGGAATGGTCTGGGTGATGCTGCGTTGTTGGGCCTGGACCTTGTTCAGTTCGCCCTGGATTTGCTCGGCGACTTCAGCAATGCGGTTGAGGGCCACCTGTTCTTCGGTCTGGCGCAGTTTCGGCGCGACCAACTGGCTGATGCCCACCACCGTGAGCACCGAAAGCAGCAGGATGAACAGGACCAGAAACAGCGTGTAGCGAGCCTGAATGGTACGGAATGCGGGCATGGGACCGGTCCTTGTGCTGCGTTTTTATTGTTTGGGTTCTGGAAGTGGGGCTATCCAGGGCTTATCGGCCTGGCGGGGGCGAGCTTTAGTACGGGCGTACAAGAAATCAGTCAGGGGGACAGACGGTCAAGATCAGGCGAGTGTCGAGACCGCTACAAACGCAATGATTCTGTAATAAATGACAATCGATAGAGCGGCTAGACCAAGATCAAAAATTTCATATAGGCCAATGAAACCGGGCACTTGGCGATTTGTATCGAAAATGTACGAAATTTGTAAAAAGACGAAATATTAATAGGTGTACTGTCGTTTCACGCCGATACTTCCCCGCAATCATCTCGCTCAAAACAAGGATTTTCTATGTTCCAGTCGAAAGGAGTACGGTCATGACAATTGGTCTGGTCGGCAACTGGACTGCCAAATCGGGCCTGCTGGTGCGCCAGGGTTCGGAGAATGCGAAACCGGTGACCCAGAGCGCCAAGGTGCGGGAAATCCTGACCATGGTCGGCACCAACCCGACGATCCTCGATCGGGCGAAAATGGATAGCTTGCAACTGTTCAAACAGGTCAAGGGCTTCGATCCGTCGAACATCTCGGCCAAGCAGCTGGGCAACATGAGCACCTTCCTCAAGCAGAACGGCATCATCGGCGATGTGACCGCGCTGACCTTGCTCAACGCTGGCGACAAATTCGACAAGTTTGGTATCCCGAACGACCCGGATGCCAAATTCAATGCGCTGGACTATTTCGCCACGCAGCTGGATTCGATCCAGAGCAACAACCTCAAGGGCAACAAGTACGCCAACTACCTGGTGCCTGAGTTCAAGAAAGCGATCTACGTGCTGCAGAACCTGAAAACCTACGGTGAAGGTAACGGTTCTACGGTCAAGAAAAAGGACAAATGATTGTCTGCCCCGCTCACTGCGCTGAGCGGGGCAGAAGTCGCGCAATCAGCGGTCGAGCATTTGCATCACCGCTTCCGGGTAACGCAGGCCGGCCGTGGCGTGGGCCGGGAAGATAGCCTCCAGCGCTTGCAGCTCGCCGGCGCTCAGTTTCACCTCCAGCGCCGCGACATTTTCCTCCAGGTATTTACGCTGCTTGGTCCCGGGAATCGGGATCAGGAACTCGCCTTGCGCCAGCACCCAGGCCAACGCCAGTTGCCCGGCGGTCACGCCTTTGTCGGCGGCCAGCGTTTGCACTTGCTGCACCAGCAGCAGGTTTTTCGCGAAATTCTCCCCTTGAAAACGCGGACTGAAGCGCCGGTAATCGTCGGCGGCAAAGTCGTCCGGGCTTTTCAGTGCGCCGGTCAAAAAGCCACGGCCTAACGGGCTATAAGGCACAAACGCGATACCCAGGCGCTGACACGCGGCCAGGCAACCGTTGTCTTCCTGGTCACGGCTCCACAATGAATATTCACTTTGCAGGGCGCTGATCGGATGCACCTTGTTCGCCCGTTCCAGTGTGGCCGCTGAGGCTTCGCTCAATCCTAGGTAACGCACCTTGCCGGCCTTCACCAGTTCGGCCATGGCGCCGACGGTTTCCTCGATGGCGACTTGCGGATCGATCCGGTGCTGGTAGTACAAATCCAGGGTGTCCACGCCGAGGCGCTTGAGAGTGCCGTCGATGGACTGGCGAATGTATTCCGGACGGCCATCGACACCGCGTGCAGTCGGGTTGGCCGGATCGCGAACGATGCCGAACTTGCTGGCCAGGAACACCTGCTCGCGCTTGCCGGCAATGGCTTTGCCGATCAGTTCTTCATTGGTGTGCGGGCCGTACATGTCGGCGGTATCGAGCAGATTAATGCCCAGTTCCAGCGCCCGGTGCAGGGTCGCGGTGGCTTCGCGGGTATCGGTGCCGGTAGTGTAGAAATCGGTCATGCCCATGCAGCCCAATCCGATGGCGCTCACCTGTGGTCCGTTCTTGCCCAGTTGACGTGTTTGCATGAGTTCAGCTCCTTGAAAATGTGAGTCGCCATTGTTCCCCTCGACAGAAACAAGATAAACCGGCTAAAACTGCTATCACTATTCACGATTTCTAAATAATCGGCAGGTGCGGCAAAACCATGGACCGTCTCAACGCCATGCGCGTGTTTACCCGGATCGTCGAGCTGGGCGGCTTCGCCAAGGCGGCGGACAGCCTGCAAATGCCCCGTGCTTCGGTGACGATTCTGATCAAGCAACTAGAGGCGCACCTGGGGGTGCAACTGTTGCAGCGCACCACCCGGCATATCAGCCTGACTCTCGACGGCGCGGCCTATTACCCCCGATGCGTGCAATTGCTTGCGGACCTTGAGGAAACCGAAGCGGTGTTTTCCGCCGCCCGACACAATCCCAAGGGCTTGCTGCGGGTCGACATGCCGGCGGGAATCGGGCGGCTGATCGTGATTCCGGCATTGCCGCAATTTACCGCCCGGTATCCGCAGATCGAACTGGAAATCAGCTTGAACGACCGCACGATTGACCTGATTCGCGAAGGCGTGGATTGCGTGTTGCGCGGTGGCTCGCCGCTGGATGACTCTCTGGTGGCGCGGCCACTGGTCATGCTCGATCAGGTGACCTGCGCCAGCCCCGAGTACTTGAAACTTCATGGCGTGCCCGAGCATCCTGCGGACCTGCACGGCCATCAGATGGTGGAGTATTTCTCCGCGACCACCGGCACGCGCTTCGGGCTTGAGTTTGTGGTGGCGGGGCAGGTGCAAGCAGTCAATCTGCCCAAGCAGGTGTCGGTCAACAGCGCCGACGGCTACATGGCCGCGTGTGAGGCCGGTTATGGTCTGGTCCAGGCGCCGTACTATCACGTTGCCCGACAATTGAGCGAAGGACGCCTGTGCGAGGTGCTCAAGGACGCGCCGCCGCCGGGGATGCCGTTGACGGCGCTGTATCCGCCGCACCGCCAGTTATCCCGGCGGGTGCGGGTATTCGTTGATTGGCTGGTTGAACTCTGTGCGCAACCGGGCCAGGAGTTTTATCGAAGTGATTCAGGCGGCTGACTGATCGGCCTCGGCCCCTTGCAAGTGGTCATGCAGTCGTTGCATGTGCGGGCAGTGCAGTTGCAGCTCCCTTTTACGGGCACCGCGATGGAACAAGGCGAACCATCGCCCCTGATCGGGTGCGGGCATCACCCCAGTGAACACAAAATCCTTGATGCTCAAACGCTGACAGTCCTCGGCAAAGCCCGGTGACAGGGCCAGCCTCAGGGAAATCAGCCAGGCCGCCGGCAGTTGAATCAGCTGATCGAGCAAGCGTTTGTCCAGCCGCTCAATGACCACATCGAACCTTTGCTGATGCTGTTGCATGTGCACAGGGTGAGCCGGGTAAACCGCCGCGCTCTTGCCGCTGCCAAACACCGAACCCAGATGCAGCATGAACCCACGGCAACTGTCCGGCCAGGCAATGTCCGGGAGCCGGCAAGCGTGGCCGTCGAGTGGGTGGACACCGACCACGATGCTTTCCGCCGATGCCCCGGCGAAAGGCGACGGCACGTAGTCGGGCAATATTGCGGTGCAGTGGAACCCCAGGGTTTGCGCCATGCGCTGGGTGTACGGGTGATGGGTGACTTGCTTGATCAGCACGCAGCGACCCGCGACCGCGCTTGCGTGTTCCAGCACCTCGCGGCCCAGGCGAGTGGCGATGCTCTGGCCACGGGCCGCCGGGTGCACCACGCTGAGGGCCAGTTCGGCGCTGGCGGTCGGGAGCCTGTCGCGACACAACGCCGCGTGGCCGACCACCTGTGAACCTTGCACCGCGAGCATGGATTGCCAGCGACCGTCGGCGTTGTGCTGGGTGATCAGCTTCGGCAGATAAACGTCCGGCTGCACGTAAAGTTCGCCGTAGACCAGGCGAAACAGCTGACTGACAGCCTGGGCGTCGGCGGCCCTGAAGGGGCGGAAAATCATGGCCCGACCTGCGACGCGCACGTGTATACCCGCAAGTCCAGGACCCGCAATTGTTTGCCCGAGCGCGGATGCAACGCGAGTTCGGTGGCGGCACACGGCTTGACCTGGAAAACCAGCAAGCCGTCATGGCTCAACGTGCTGATGGAGGGGTAGTGGGCGACCAGTGCATCGTGCAGCGCAGCACTCACGTGCTCGATGGCCGAAGCACCGGTGTCGGGCACCCAGTTCACGCTCAATTGGTCGACGTATTCCACCTGTTCAATGCGTATTTGCCACTGATCACCGCCGGTTACCTGCTGGACAATTTGGTGTATCTCGTCCGTCTGCAGCGACATCACGCCGACCCGTACTCGCTGGCTATGGGCGCTGCGGCCTCTGAGGGCGAACTTGCGTCTCGGGCTGGCGACGGGTTCGAGCCAGCAAGCGCGGTCGCCCACCGGGTAGCGCAACAGCGGCATCAGGCGACGACTCAGATTGGTCACCACCAACAGCCCCACACGGTCGCATTCTTCGATGATCTCGCCGCTGTGTTCGTCGATGATTTCCAGCAAGGTGTGCTGGTCGAACACCCGATGTTCACCCAGGACACAGTCACGATCACTGCCGCCGATCAATCCGGCGTCAACGCTGGCATAGCCGATGGAAGTCACGCGGGCATTCGGAAAGACTCGGGCGAAGATCGTCAGTTGCCCGGCAAATACGCTTTCCCCGCCATACAGCAGCGTGTCGACGCCGAGCAATACCTGGTTGTGCTCGGTCAGGTAAGCCGCGAACTTCAGCAACTGCGCCGGGATGCCTGCCAGCACATTGATTCGATGGTCGCGAATTGCCGCCGCCAACCCTGAAAAATCAGCGTTGCCGGTGAAGGGGAATTCGCTGATCGGAACGCTGACGTGGGCCAGCGAGTCGTGGATAAACAGGAAGCTGGCGCACAGGTCGCCGGAGAAAAACAGATTGGCCACCCGGTCACCGCCGTTCAGTTGCGCCGAGAGGCTTTTGCCAAATGCCGTGACCAGGGTTTGCCATTCCGCGTGGGTGTAGACCGCCAGTTTGCCCTGGCTGGTGGTGCCCCCGGTTTTAAACAACAGTGCATCGTCGACCGGGGCTGTAAGGACGGGCCACTGCGCCAGGTCGTGGCTGCCGGCCCAATAAGTGTTGCCGTCGATCAAGGGGATATCGCCCGAGGTAAATCCCTGCAACGGCAAGTGTTCAAGGTGCTTGTTATAAAAACGCGAGTGTTCGCGCAGGTATTGCACCAGTTGCTCTAGCGTAAGTAGCTCGTTCATTGGAATTCCTTTTCCGTTATTGGGCGTTGCCGCCGGTCGATCACCAACGGCATTTTGCCGCTGTGTTTATTGCGCTCGAATTGAGTGGCGGCGCAGGTCTTTATTTCCAGCACCAGCAGTGCAGCGTCCACGGCATTTTTAAGTGCTGTGTCGCAAAGCAATTGCTGGTGAACCTGATCAGCGTCGGCCTCGGCCCGCACTACCAAGCGTTCGACCCCGTTGGCTGTATGATCGAGCACCATCTGAACAGGCACGCCTGCGTATTGAGCGAGCTGTGCAGGGGAAATGAACTCGGTGCCGATCCGCAGCCATTGCCCATGGCGCTCCAGCAACTGGAAGCGTGGTGAACTCAATCCACACGGACATGGGCCGGTCACCCAGCGGCCGGTGTCGCCTACTTCGTAGCGACGGACGCTCTGACCTTGGCGGGCCCGTGAGGTGAACAGCAGGCGCCCGACCTCTTCGTTGCGGACCGGCATGTCCTGTTCCAGATCGACGATTTCCAGATGTTGGGTATCGCACATCAAATGGAAGATGCCATCGCCGGTCGCGGCGCAAGCGTGGCCCAAGGGGCCGGCGTCGACGGAGCCGTAAATCGCCGAGCGGATCGTCGAGACGCCGCAACTTTCCATCAATTGGCGGCTGGCCAATCCCGTATGCTCGCCACCGAGAAACACTTTGCGAATGCCTGCATACCCGCGCAGGGTCGTTTGCTCACTGAGAAAAAGACGATGCAGGGTGCTCGGCATGCCGATCAACACGCTGACCTGTTGTTGCACGATCATTTGCGCGATTTCGCTGAAGTCATCGTCATGGGGCGCGCCCATGGGGAAATGCGTGGCGCCCATCTGTTGCAGGATCCAGGAAAAACTCGAAAAGCCGCCGTAAAGGTTGCCGCCGTAGAACAGGTTCATCACCCGGTCATGCGACGGATCCAGCCCGGCAGCGAATAGCCCGTCAGCCGCTGCGCGCATTTGCCGATGGAAGTCGCGGTAGCTGAAACCAGCCAGCGCCGGGGGGCCACTGCTACCTCCAGAACGGAAGTACAACTGCGCCGTGGGGTCTATGGGTTGGGCCTGGAACGCGGTTTTGTCCATGATCGCAAGACCGGCAATGTCCGGGGTTGCGGGCAGTGCATCAAGGCTCGCATGGCTGCTCAGCACGCCAGCGGACAGGCTCACCGAGAGCCGGCGACTCAGGCGTGTCAGCGCATAGACGCCATCGTGAGGCTCACCGGCGTAGCCATCATGGATCGACCCGGCAGGCGCAATGCGCGTGACGCCGGCATTGATCAGGCTGCGTACCAGCGCCGGGGTTTGCGCTGGTAGGCAGATCAAGGCACAGCTTTGCAGAACCGTGCGCCAGGGCAGCATGGTTTCGGCAATCAGCGGCTGCGGCACCGGTTTGAGCACCAACGTGCGAAACAGCGGTGAAGGCGCGAGGGTCCGATGATGTTCCCAGATCACCCGCCATCCGGCGCCGGTCCAGACTTCACCGGTGTGCCCGGCAAAACATTGCTCCAGTTTGGCCATCGCGCAGCGAGTGGTGATTTCCGAGGCTTCCTGATCGGTGGGCAGCAGCGCCGGCCACTGCGCATGGCGCCGTTCGAACGCCTCGGCCAGACGCGCACCCAGATCCCGCAGAACGGCCGGGTCATCGCTGTCCACCAGCACCCATTGCGGACTGGAACACGCTTGTTGATCCAGACGACAGACTTCATCGACCAAGGTATCGAGCGCACTCGGTTGTGCAGCCTCGGGGCTCAGGTACGCGAAACTGATCCGATGCCCCCAGTCGATCCAGCGACAGCCGCCGGGCAGTTGCTGACGGATGGCCTTGAGCGCGGTTTCGCCGCCCCACGCTGCCACGCCATCGGCCCGGGTACAGAGGCGCCCGATGTGTGCGGTGTCCACCGGCAACACCGCGATAAAGTCCGCCAGCCTGCCGCTGCTGTCGCACTGGGCGAGGGCGTGCAGCAGGCGCGCTGTTTGCCCTTGATCGCTGGAACTGGGGCGCAGCCAATTGATGTTGCCGGCTAGCAGGCTTTCGAGGACCGCACAAAATGCCAACATCGGTGCATTGCCTGGCGTGATGTGCACCACCAGCCCCAACGGGTGCCAACTCTCGAAGCGCGATTGTCGGTAATCGATGCGCCTCAATGAGCGCGCCTGCACACCCAGTTCGCGCTGCAGTTTGTCGATCAGGTGCCCAGGCTGGCAGAAATCGATCAGCCCCAGGCGTTGCTCCTCCGCCAGGCCCACATCCAGTTCGAGCGTCTGCAATTGCTCGGCAAAGCGAGCGGCGGCGGCCACGACGGTGTCGCTGTCGATGGGCGACATCAGCAATCGCGGCAAGGCGTGGTGCAGGGTGTCCAGAGCGCTTTCGAGGGAAAGTCCGGCGTGCAATTGGCCATTGATCAGGAACATTTCAAACCCTCCCGATCAATTCGGCCGCAGCCATCGCGCAACTGCGCCCGGCGCTGGTGCCGGCGCGCCCGTGCAACTGGAACCAGTCACTGGACAGGCCACAGCCGCATGTCGCGCCGGGGTACAGCGTGGCCAGGTCGCTCATGACCACGGCATGCGCCGGGCTTGACGAGATATAGGGCGATACGAAGCCCAACAGGCCGGGTTGGCCGTAGGGCTGGACGCTGAAGTCGGATGGATTGCGCACGAAAACCTTCGAGTAAACCGGTACATGAAAATGATGATGGGCACACTCGATATAGGGCACCGCGTGCTCGACCGCGCCGTAGCCGTCGCGACAGCGGGCCGGATCGATACCCAGTTGCCGCGCGATCCGTTCATACAGATGAGTCCGGGGAATCTCCTGCGCCGCATGGTTTTTCCAGCCGCCGCCGAGAAACACCAACGACCCCACCGGCAATGTGAGCGGCGCAATACCCGTCGCCTGCATGCGTTGCAACGCCTGCCACAGGAACGCCGGGAAGCCGAAAATGCGCACGGGCAGTTGTTGTTCGGCGAACGCCTGCAAGGCACGGATCACGCCGAATTGATCGAACTCATGGCCAGTGCCGGTACGACGCAGGCCATAGACAACCTGATTGACCGGCGCATAACGGCACAGAAACTGGTCGGTGTAAGAGGTGCCCAGACGGTTGTCGGCTTCAGGTTCGTAGCTCAGCAACAGGTAGTTGCACGGCGTGTCCGGGGTGTCCCAGCCATAGTGCTGGAAAATCCGCGTGACCATGCCTTGGGCGGCGGCCAAGCTGCGAGCGTCGTAACGCATGCGGCTTTTCTGGCCGCTGGTGCCGGACGAAGTAAGCTCCAGCGCGTCTTCACCGCTCGGACTCAACAGCAGTTGCTGCTTGAAAAAATTGGCGAAGATCGGCGGCAGTTGCGACCAGTTATCCAGCGCTTCGAGGGCTTTTTCATCCAGGCCATGGCTGTTCAGCCAGCGTTCGTAGCCAGGGGTGTGGTGGCAATGAAACAGGCTGACTTCAGCCATGGCGCGGTCGAACAGCCCCGGTGGTACCGAATCCGGCTCGTAAGGCTGCGCCAGCGCACACAGTGCGTCGGTGTAGGGAAGGTGAATCATCAAAAGTCCTTTTGATTTGATCAGGCGGCGGCCGTGAGATGGCAGCGACGCAGGAAAGGTTGTAGCGGCACGAGGCAGGCCAGCCCGGCGATACTGGCGATGATGGCGAATGACTCAAGGCTGTCGCCGCCACCGAGCGCCGCGATCACTGACCCGGCGCCGCCCATGATCGAGATTGAAATCATGCCGATCATGGCTGACACCAGCCCTTTGCTGTCCGCGCTGGAAAACAGCGCCAGCCGGTACAATGCGGCATTGCTCATGCCGAGGCCCAAGGCGTAGAGCGCCAGACAGCCGACCAACCAATCCGTTGCAGCGCCATACAAGCCGACGATCAGCAGGGCAACGAGCCCCGCGCAAAATGGCCAGAGCGCATAGCGAATCAACTGCGCCAGCGCCACCCTGGCAATCAATCGGTCGAGCAGCAGATTGCCGAGAATCACCGCGCCGAACACCGGGATCTGCCAGAGCCCGTATTGCAACGACGACATACCCTGGCCGTGGATCAACAGCAGTGGCGCAAGGCCGATCCAGGCAATCAGCGGCAAGCTCATCAGCCCCAGGGCGAGGGACGACAGCACGAACGGCCAGTTGCGCAACAACAGTCCGTAGCGGTGCAGAGTGTCGCGCAAGTCGAAGGGTTTGGCGCTGGTTTGGGCGCCGGGTCTTTGCGGCATGAACGCATACAAAGCCAGCCAGACGGCGAGGGCGGCGATCCCCAATGCCAGGAACATTTCGCGCCACGACAACCACTGCAATAGCAGGCTGCCCAGCAAGGGGCCGAACAGTGGAGATAGCAGGGCGATGTTCCCCAGCCACGCCATGATCCGCACGGCATCGGCCTCGCAGAACGCCTCTTGCAAGGCGGGATAACTGACCGCGATGACAAAACCCAGGCCCATGCCCTGAATCAATCGCAAGCCATTGAACACCTCGATGCCCTGCACCCAATACGCCGCGCCGCACGCCACGGCAAATAGCCCGCTGCCCATGAGCAGCAGCGGACGACGCCCATAGTGATCGGATAACGGGCCGACCAGCCATTGCAGCAGGACACCGCCAGTCAAATACAGCGTGAAGGCATATGGGACATGCCCGGGATCGGCCTCAAGCTGCTCGGTCACGCCCAACATGGCGGGCATGATCAAGTCGCTGGCCATATAGGTCAGGAGTTCGAAGGCTGCGATGGCCAGGCAAAAACCGGTTAAACGGATAGGACGGATAGTGATGGATGATGTAGGCATGACTTCCTGTCGATACTTAAAGTTTGAGGAGGGGGCTCCTGTAACGGTGTACCGAAAGACTAATCATCAAGGGCGCGGCGCTCTATAAAGCGATTGAGACGGGGGGTTTCAACGGTTTGCCATGTATTGCGAGTGTCAGCAGCAGGCGGGAAATCCAGGGTGACATGGATCCAAACTTACATAAGTGCGAACAATCCGCTGTACGAAAAATGCCCGCGACAAGGCGGGCATTTGTTCAGGTTTAATCAAAAAGGTTGTTTTGTCTTACACGGGATTTAACAGTCGGGACTACCGATGTTGGTAATAACCCGGTCCGCCACGATCGTAATGGTGGTCACCGTGCCAGCCGCCGTGGGGGAAAATGATACAGCCGCTCAAGGAAAGCAGAGCGATCAGGGGAATCAGCAGTGTGATTCGACGGAGCATTTCAAAATCCTCATGGTTATCGCCGCAATGAAGCCAAAACTCTTCATCGGCTGTAACATGAGACTGCGTTTGCCGGCGTTTATCCCCGCCCGAAGGTAGGGGCTTGGCATGCAAACGGATACAAACCGGATACATTTCAAGATTCAGGAACCCGCAATGACCCAGTCGCAACGTTTGAAATACTCGATTCTGATCTCCCTGCTGGTCCTGGGGATCATGTTCGGCCTTTCGTATCTGCAAAACGCAGGGATCATCAGCGAGAAGCTGTTTCAGTACATCGCCATTGGCGTGGCCGTGATCGTCGTGGTCGTCAACGGCGTGATGCGCCGCAAGGTCAAGCCTTGAGCGACGCGCCCGAGGCTGACTCGCTGTAGAGAATGGCAATAGCCTGCGGATGCAGGCTGTAGCTTTTGTCCGGATTGAGCGTGATCACGCCCTCACTGCATAACCGCTTCAACACTTCCCGCACACTCAGGAAGGACAGGGGAATATCCAGGTCCAGCAAATACGTGTGCACGCCGCGCACGCCCAGGTTGCGCTCGCTTTCGGCGGCGCTCAGCAAGGCGTCGATGACTTTCAGGCGAATCAGGCTGGTGCGCAGGCCAAAGCTCTTGAGCAGTACTCTGATTCGTTCGTTTCCGTGGCGCTCGGCCCGTTGTTCGAAGATCCCTGCACCCTGGGTCATGGAAATACCTTTTGGCGCATGGCTACCGTCCGTTGGCAGTTGCGAGTTGTACATTCAAAAACTCCTTTTCAGAGCCTGATCAGGAAAGGGTGATGGTGCTCTCAATCATTAAGACGAACGAGCACGACAAATCATGAAGGCTTTGATGTAGAAAATTTGTCGATGGCATGTGATCGCCATGTGATTCGGCATCGGCAAACCGTTGCGCCGCCTAAATTTGCTGATGATTTATTCGTTCCTGAGGACAGGCACATTCCGTGTAGAACGCGGGTGTGATTTTTCCAGGCCATGTCCATCAGGAGCGAGCGTGATTATTAGCAGGCAGTTAACCCGGTTGAGTCTTGCAGGTGTGTTGCTGGGGCTGAGTGTTGCGGCAAGCGCGCGCAGTGCGCCGGAACCTTCGTCCGTGGATATTCGCCGCACCAGTTTCGGCGTGCCGCACATTCGTGCAGAGAACGAGCGCGGGCTCGGTTACGGCATCGGCTACGCCTACGCCCAGGACAACCTGTGCCTGATGGCCAACGAGATCGTCACCGTCAACGGCGAGCGTTCGCGGTATTTCGGCCCGGATCAATTCACCCTCGAAGAACGCGCGAACCCGGCCAGCGACCTGTTTTTCAACTGGCTGAATACTCCACAAGCGGTAGCCGGTTTCTGGCAGGCGCAAACCCCGGAAGTGCGCGATCTGATCGACGGTTACGTGGCGGGCTACAACCGCTCGCTGGCCGAACGTCAGGCCCAGGGTTTACCGGCGCAATGCCAGGGCGACTGGGTGCGCCCGATTGCCGCCGAGGACCTGGTGAAACTCACGCGACGCCTGTTGGTAGAAGGCGGCGTCGGGCAGTTTGCCGAAGCCTTGGCCGGCGCCACGCCACCGGCGGCGGTCGCTCAAGCGGTGGGCGGCGCGCAGTCGTTCCTGCTGGCCGCCGAACGTCAGCAGCGTTTCGCGCTGGACCGTGGCAGCAACGCGGTGGCCATCGGCAGCGAGCGCTCGTTCAACGGTCGCGGCATGTTGCTGGCCAACCCGCATTTCCCTTGGGTCGGCGGGATGCGCTTCTACCAGATGCACCTGACCATTCCCGGCAAACTGGATGTGATGGGCGCCGCGTTGCCTGGTCTGCCGATGATCAATATCGGTTTCAACCAGCACCTGGCCTGGACCCACACGGTGGATTCGTCCAAGCATTTCACCTTGTATCGCCTGCAACTGGACCCCAAGGATCCGACCCGCTACCTGCTGGATGGCAAGTCGTTGCCGCTGGATAAACAGACCCTGACGGTGCAGGTGAAACAGCCGGATGGCCAGGTCAAACCGGTTTCCCACGTGGTCTACAGTTCGGTGTTCGGCCCGATCGTGCAATGGCCCGGCAAGCTCGACTGGGACAATCAGTTCGCCTATAGCCTGCGCGATGCCAACCTGGAAAACGACCGCGTCTTGCAGCAGTGGTACGCGATGAACCGCGCCACCAGCCTCAAGGATTTGCAGGCGTCGGTGCACAAGATCCAGGGCATTCCGTGGGTCAACACCTTGGCGGCGGACGATCAGGGGCAGACGCTCTACATGAATCTGTCGGTGGTGCCGAATGTGAGTGCCGACAAGCTCGCCAAGTGCAGCGATCCGCGTATCGGGCTGAAGATGATCGTGCTCGATGGCTCCAACAGTGCCTGCGCCTGGGACATCGATCCGAACGCCGCGCAAAAAGGCATTTATGCGGCGGACCAATTGCCGCAATTACTGCGCAAAGACTTTGTACAGCACTCCAACGATTCCGCGTGGCTGGCCAACCCGGCGCAACCGCTGACCGGTTTCTCGCCATTGATCAGTCAGGACAGCCAGCCGCTGGGCCTGCGTTCGCGATTTGCCCTGGATCGCCTGGGTGCGCTGGCCAAGGCCGGGAAGCTGGCCGCCGCGGATCTGCAACACATGGTGATGGATGATCAGGTGTATCTGGCGGCGCAGGTGTTGCCAGACTTGCTGAAATTCTGCAGTGCCGAGGCAGCCGCGCAGGCATCGGTGTGTGCCAGCCTGAAGGCGTGGGATGGCCGGGCGAATCTGGACAGCGGTCCGGGACTGGTGCACTTCCAGAATGTCATGCAGACGCTGCAACAGTCGCCGGACATCTGGCGTGTGGCGTTCGATCCGAAAGACGCGCAACACACCCCGAGCGGACTGGCGTTCGAACGGCCGGAAGTCGCCAAAGCGATACGCGAAGCGATGCTCGCGTCGGCTGAATTGACCACGAAAATGGGGCTCACGCCGGACACCCGTTGGGGTGATATTCAAGTGGTGAGCAGCGGCGGGCAGCAAACGTCGATCCATGGTGGGCCTGGCCCGCTAGGGATTTACAACGCAATCCAGAGCGTGCCGAGAACCGACGGCAAGCTGGAAGTGGTCAGCGGCACCAGTTACCTGCAAATCGTGACCTTTGATGAAAAAGGTCCGCACGCGCAAGGCTTGCTGGCGTTCTCGTTGTCCAGTGATCCGGCGTCGAAGTACGCCCGGGACCAGACGCTGGCCTTCTCGAAGAAACAGTTGAGTGTGTTGCCATTCACCGAGCAGCAGATCAAGGCTGATCCGCAGTATCAGGTGCAGACCATTCGCGAGTCGGATGAGAAAGCCGGGAAGGTGGCGACGCAGTAAAACGCCGCTCTATCTGTCTGTAGCAAACATGAAGGCCGCACCCCTTAGGGGTAGCGGCCTTCAGCTTTTTGGCGTTTGCCTGGGAATTGCATTGAGCACCGGGTTGCCGTTCTCGTTGCGAGTCAGGTACACCGGCAACACCCGGGGCAGGGTCGCCACCAGATTGTTGATTTCCTTGATGTTGTAGATGCCGCCGAGGCGGATCGAAGCGGTGCTTTTATCGGCAACCATCACCGGTTTGGCCAAGTAGCGATTGATCAGTGGCAATGCCTCGCTCAGCGGCAGGTCATCGAGCACCAGTTTGCCGCTGCGCCAGGCCAGGGAGCTGTCGTTGGCGTAGGTTTCACTGATCTGCGGCATAAAGTCGCCGTGGCGGAAACGCGCCTGCATCGACGGCCCAAGGCGCAGCCCGTCGCCGTTCAGCGCGTCGTTGCTGGTCACCAGCACCGAGCCTTCGATCAGGTTCACACGCACCTGATCTTCATACAGCCAGACGTTGAACTTGGTGCCGGTCACCCGAATCCGGCCTTCGGCTGCCTTGACGATGAAGGGGTGTTTCATGTCGTGGCTGACGCTGAAGAAGGCTTCACCTTTTTTCAGCGTGACCCGGCGTTCATCCTTGTAGTTGCTGAAGGTCAGCTCACTGCTCAGGTTCAGTTCCACCTGGCTGCCGTCGCTCAGGGTGACCTGGCGCACGTTGTCAGTGGATTCGAAATGCTGATAGGAATTGGGCAACCAGCCAAGGTTCCATCCGGTGTACGCCGCCAGCGGCAGCGCCAGGGCACAGACTGCGGCGCTGAGGCCGAAGGTGCGCCAGGAAGTCGAGGGCTTGCTGGGCAGGGGCACGTGCAGAGGCGCGGCGGCGGATTCTGGACGCGGTAAATCGCCGGCAACGTCCCAGATCTCCAGCATGGCTTCGTATTCGAATGCATGCAGCGGATGCGCATCATGCCATTGCTCGAACGCCTGGCGCTCTTCGGCTGTGCAGTCGATAGCGTGCAGACGCATGCACCAGTGCGCAGCGGCATCGGTGACGGCGTCGTATTCGGCTTCCGAGAAGGTGTGTTCGGTCATTGACTCATCCTGATTTGCTGCATTCTAACCTTGAGGGCAACGTATCGAGAACATCCGTCATGGCAATTACCCATCAAAGTGGAACTTATTTTTCCCCGCAAGGCCCTAAAAATAGGACCTCAATACACAGTATCCACAAATGGAGTGAAAAAATGATCAAGAAAACCTTTGCTGCCGTCATTGCTGCTGCAACGTTGTTGAGCGCTGGCGCAGCCATGGCTGATCGTCCGGGGGCCGGCTGGATCTCGATCGAGAAGGCCATTGAAACCGCGAAGACCAAGGCAGGTTATGTCGAGGTCTATGAAGTAGAAGCCGACAACAACGGTTATTGGAAAGGTGAGGGCCGCAAGGCCGATGGCGTGGTTTATGAGTTCCGCATTGATGGCGCTTCGGGGAATATCCTGCGCGATCAGAAGGACTGAACCGCTCAGGGCACTGCAACCACAGTGCCCTGGCATTTACTTTATGGCGTACGGGTATGGACCTGACGTCCGAGATGGCTGATCAGCCAGGACACCGAATCGGCATTACCCAACTGCACCGCCAGCCTCACCGTTGCATCGCTCATGAAAATCGTCCTGGCCTCGTCCAGGGTATCTTTACCGGTCAAACTCAACACATGTCTCAAGGGCCTCTCGGTAATCTCAAGCGTCGTATCGCCAAAATCTTCCCAGGTATTGTTTTCGAAATTGAAAACTGTGAACAATTCCGTCAGCGGAGTTTGAGTCGAGAGTGCCTTGTTCTGAACGTCTGACAGGGCGTTCTTGAGTTCTACCGCTCGCAGGGTGGTGGTTTCCATCAGGTCGACAAAGGGCCGCGACGCGTCCAGGTACGCAATGTCCTCGGTCTTGCAGATCATGTGCGACAGCTCATGGATCAGCGTGGTCGCCCGCGCATGGGTGTTGATCGGGAAAGAGGCGTCTTTCAGGTAATTACGGTAGAAGTCAAAGTTGGTGAAGAAGAACTTCTCCGCAAGGTAGATCTTGTTCCTCTGATCTTTCGGAATCGCAAACGCCAAAACGTGTTCTGCTTCATCCTTGGCCTTGCCGATGACAAACCGTGTGGATTTCTCTTGCCTGAGCGTCGGATCGAGCAGCGCCCCGAGGATCTCTTCCACGACTTTTTCAATCATCGTCACGTGTTCGGGCAGCACTTCAGGTACATCCATAAATTCCCTGATCAACAAATTGACCGGCGTCGTTCGAGTGGACGAGGTCTTCAACAACTGCAGATTGCGAAAGCTGTTCCAGGCGTAGGTGGTTGCCAGGTCGAGCCCTTCATCGATCAGTCTGGCCCGGACCGGAAACAGCTGGCGGATCTCAGTCATGCCATCGGCCTGGACATTCATCCCTGCGTTGACCGTGTCCCAAGTCTTCAAGCGCCGGAGCAGGTTATAGCGCGGCGCCTGAGCTTCTGTGTCCAGTACCCATTTTTTCGACGCGTTTTGTAGCGCATATGGCCCATCGACCTTATCGCCACGGATGATCCAGCGGCTGCCGCGCTTCTGGATCGGGTAGACCTTGCCGTCAATCGGCGCGTAATGCTGCTGCGTGGCGGTGTTTGCGTAGAGCCCAAGCTTGCTGTCCTGCGTCAGGGCGCCGAGGTCAACATCGGTGCTTTCGTGACGTTGCAACCGTGTGCGTTCGGGGGCGGTGATGTCGATCCGTTCACAGTCCGTGACGGCATCGGAGGCGGGTGGCGAAGGCTCGCGACTGTCCATCGACTCGCGCAACATGGCCAGCTGCGCCATGCCGCGGATGAAAGCTTTCAACGCCGCCCCCCATTGATGTTCTTGCAGGTCTTCAGCCGACGCCTTGATGTCGCGATAGCTGCGCCATACGGTGACGGGGTAGGCCAGTTTGCCCGACACGAAGGTCAGCGCCTGGTCCAGGTCTTCGCCCAAGACACGTTTGATGGTTGCCCATTCGCTTTGCCCGTCGGTACTCGATTGGCAGCCCAGCAACCGGGCCAACAGGTCGGCGTTGTCTTTAAACAACTGCATGAACAACGGCCCTTTGACGGGACTGGAGGCGAGTTTGACGCTAGCAGGGCCGGCCAGACGGGTTTTGCACAGGGCCCGGTCTGTCGGGGTCAGGCAGTTGAGCACCCAACGCTGCAACGCGCCGTTGGTTTTCAGCTCGCTCAGCAGCGCACTTTCGTTTTCATATTCCTTGATCCCGTGTTCCGAACTGTACGGCGCCAGCAGCACTTGCGGCCCGGTCGCGTCCTTTTTTGGCCCGATCAGGTAGACACCCGGCACGTTGATCGCCGATTCATGGCGAGTGCCTAGCAGTTCAAGTGGACGAATAATCGCGTTGCTGCCGTTCACCGCGTCACGGGCAATCGCGTCGGGCATGTCGATGACTTGCCGAATCAGGTCAAACCCGCTTGCGCTCAAGCGTTCCTGGAGTTTCTCGGAATGGGCGTAATGCAGCAGTTGCCAGGGCAATTGCTTGGCGAAGCGTTTTTTGCGGGTCGCGGCATCGGCATGGGAATCGGCGAAGGCCTTGCTCAGCTCGGTGCGCTGATGTTCCCCGGGCTTTAGGTTGCGGATCAGGTTTTTGACGTAGGTCTCGTCGAGAGTGGCAGGCAGCGGCTTATTGGTCAGCGAGGCGGACTTGAAGCTCAGTGCGTCCAGGTCGTGCAGGTGAATCAAGGCAAAGGTCGGCAGGGCTTGCGTTTGTGCATCGGACGTTGCGCGGGGGCTGATGCGGATTTCAATCGTGTCCGGGTCAATGTCGTGTTTGTCGGCCCTGAGCTGTTTGTGCAGTTCATGGTGAGCCGTGCGCTCCAGGGAACGAATGCCGCTCAGGTAGTCCTTGTCGTCCTCGGCATTGTTCAAATACTGCATCAACAGTTCGGTATGCAGTATCTGATCTTCCAGCGACGCATTGGCCAGCCATGCCGGCAGCTTCTGCCGGGTGATCAGGGACTGAGCAACTGCCGTCGCCCGTTGCAGGCCGGTCTTGGGCACGGCCAGTGCGGTCAGGCTCAACAGATCAGCGCGATGACGGGTGGGCAGGTTGGAGGCGAGTACGTGCTCGAGGAAGTGGTTATCCAGCCGAATATGAGGCTGTTGCACGTGCTCGAGAAAATCCTCATGAATCAGTTGCAGCGGCGCGAGGGTAAAGACGCGGCCAGCGACGCGTTCGCTACGCAGCAGATTCTCCAGCAACCCGTGGCGCTCATGCTCGCTGAGCAGGCGTCGGTTGAGTTCAGCCCGCATCGGAGTCAGTGCCGGGAAGGCTTCGAAGCCCAGCGCCGGGGTCCACAGGACGGTTTTGCCGGAATGCTCAGGATCCAGGCCGCCCCGTTCGGTGAGCGCGAAACAACTGGCCAATTTCAACGGGTCAGCGCCGTCGGTCTTCAGCGCCAGACTAAATACATCCGGCAGGAAACCGTTCAGGGCAGCGCGCTTGAGGCGCACCGGTGTATCGAGAACGCTCTGCACCATCGTCTGTTCCACGCTGCCGAGCGTGCGGGCAAGGCTGCACAATTTGAGTTCGCTGCGTAACGCCGTCGATAGCGTATGGGCGAACTTGGGTTTGAGCAGCTCCAGCGAAGCGCGAACACCGTCTTCAGCCTGCGCGAGCGTGGTGGCGGCGCCGGGAATGGCCGGGTGTTTTTGCAGTTGTTGTTCCAGGGAGTTTTCGACGCTGGACAGCAGCGCCAACTGTTGTTTGGCCGAGTCCGCGCGCACGGTGGCCGGTTGCGCGCTCCAGCGCTGATCGGCGCGGGTACTCCAGCGACCATTGGCTTCGACGGGCAGCAGCCGTTTATCAATCAGGGCGCGTACATCCAGCGCGTTGTCGAGCAGTGCATGCGGGTCCAGAACACCGGCGCTTTCACGGTAACGGCTCAGGGCGTAAGTCAGGTTCTGCCGTTGCTTGGCCACTACGTCCGCCATCAAGTGCGCGAACACCGGGCCGACAATCGGTGCTCCGACAATCAGCCGTTGTTGTTCCTCCAGTGACAGAAACAGGCCACGTTCTTCGAGGGCCAGGAAGTTGAACAGATTGTCATCGTGGCCCTCGCTTTTCATCATGCCCAGCAAGGTGTTCTTGATCTGGCCAAGGTTGCCGCTGGTTTCGACCCCTCTGGTCTGGGTGTACAGGAACGCGTTGGCCTTGTCGGTGCCGATCATCAAGGTGCAGGCCGGTTCGACGTGGTGTCTGAGCGGCGCCGTGATCCGTACTTTCTCGATCCGCACGGGATCGTTCGAGGCGGGCAGATCGTCGGTGCCCGCGAGGGTGACGTCCATCAGCCGCAGGTATTCCTCGCTGCTCAGGATGCCTTGCTGGCGTTTGAGCAGGAGGTCCACGCAGTAGGTGTCGCCGAGGCTTTGCGCGAAAAATTCCGAGCGAGCCAGGCCGTTGCCCATGGAGCTGTTCCAGAAGGTGTCCAGCAGGCTGCGCAAGTGCGGCGTCAGGCTTTGCGCGATCTCCTTGATCGCCACTTCCCACGCCAGATTGTCGGCGTAGATGTTCGCATTACGGGCAGGATGGACGAAAACCCGGGTGTCGCCGTCCGGCCACTGGTTGTTCAGGTAGTAGTGCAGCACTGCTTCGCTCAGCGACAGTGAGGACAGTTGGCGCTGAGGGGCATTGCCGGTAAAGCTGTCCAGTCGCGTGCGACGCTGGTCCAGCCCCGGAAAACGTCGGGCCAGGGCATTCTTGAGCACGTCATCGAGCATGGTGCGCAGGCTTGGGCACTTGATCAGTTCGGCCAGCATCGTCGTGATGTTGTGGTTTTGATTGCGCTCGATCACGGTCTGCTGATCCTGGAAAACTGCACCGTCGATCGACTGGGTTGAAACGCTCAGAGTGCTGGCGGCCAGGACAGTGCAGCGCTGTTCGATGGACAGATAGCGCAGCAACTCGCGTTTGCCGGCCGTTTCGCCGAGCCAACGTTTCACTGTGTTTTTGAGGTCGTTGATGTCCGCGTATTTGATCAAGCCTTTCCACGGTGTGTAGAGCGTGGCCTCGCCATCGTTGAACCGGCCCATGGAAAAAGCCCCGGCCAGGGTAATCGCCGCCCCTTTGTCCGGTGTCAGCATCAGCCTGTGCACCTGCATGCCGGGCTTATGGGCGACGCGAGCCGTGTCGGTGGCCAGGTAAACCGCCTTCAGCCACTTGAGGTCGTCGATGCTGAAGTTCAGGGCTTTTTCGCGATCGCCGGGTTGCCGGGCGATGGCTGCCGTTTCGGCCTCGTCAAAAAAATACGGGAGCGGGGGAGCTGTCATGGTTTTTCCTCGGTTAGGTTGAGGAAAAACAGTAAGGCCGGCGCGAAGCCTTGGTGCGGTACATATTGCTTGAGTCGATCCTGTCGCCGAGGCTTGACAGGAGCCCTCCAGAACAGCGATTAATCGCCGATGTATTACCGGGTTGCCGCACAACCCCATTTCAGCCTGTAGCCCGAACTCAATAATAAAACTGGAGCCTCAGATGACCGCAACACCCGTCAGTTCGAACACCGAACTCCTTGATTTCGATTCACTCGTTGTGTTGCTCGAACATGTCTTCCTGCGCCATGGCACCTCCGCCGACGTTGCCAGGACCCTGGCCCTCAACTGCGCCGGTGCCGAGCGCGACGGTGCCCACAGCCACGGTGTGTTCCGCATTCCCGGTTATGTGTCGACGCTGAAAAGCGGCTGGGTCAATGGTCAAGCCGTGCCGGTGGTCGAAGACGTGGCCTCGGGGTTTGTCCGGGTCGATGCCGCCAACGGCTTTGCCCAGCCCGCGCTCGCCGCTGCCCGCGGCTTGCTGATGGAAAAGGCCCGTAGCGCAGGGATTGCCGTGCTGGCGATCCGCAACTCCCATCACTTCGCCGCGCTCTGGCCGGATGTCGAACCCTTCGCCTATGAAGGCCTGGTGGCGTTGAGCGTGGTCAACAGCATGACCTGCGTAGTGCCGCATGGCGCCGACCGTCCGCTGTTCGGCACCAACCCGATTGCCTTCGCCGCGCCACGGGCCGACGGCGAGCCAATTGTCTTCGACCTGGCCACCAGCGCCATCGCCCATGGCGACGTACAGATCGCCGCACGCAAGGGCGAGCGCTTGCCGCCGGGCATGGGCGTGGACAGCCTCGGCCAGCCGACCCAGGACCCGAAAGCGATTCTTGAAGGCGGTGCATTGCTGCCGTTTGGCGGGCACAAGGGTTCGGCGTTGTCGATGATGGTCGAGTTGTTGGCGGCGGCGTTGACCGGCGGCAATTTCTCTTTCGAGTTCGATTGGTCGAACCATCCGGGCGCCAAGACGCCGTGGACCGGTCAATTGCTGATCGTGATCGACCCGAGCAAGGCCGCCGGGCAAAGCTTCGCCGAGCGCAGCCAGGAACTGGTGCGGCAGATGCATGGGGTTGGGCTCAAGCGTTTGCCGGGGGATCGGCGACATCATCAGCGTGCCAAGTCGGCGGCTGAAGGGATTCGGTTGGAACCGGAAGTGTTGGCGAATCTGCGGGAACTCGCCGGGCTCTGAAGTATTCCGAGGTCCAAAAACTGTGGGAGCGAGCTTGCTCGCGATGGCGGCCTTGAATTCAACATCAATGTTGACTGATCGACCGCTATCGCGAGCAAGCCCGCTCCCACAGGGAGATGTGGCTAACCGAAAGGTTTAGCGACGACCGAGCAGCAACCCGACCACCAGGCCGAAACCGGCGGAGATCGCTACGGTCTGCCACGGATGGCCACCGATGTAGGATTCAGTGGCATCGACCGCAGGCTTGGTGCGCTCGCGCACGCTGGTGACGGATTCGAGTGCCAGTTGCAGCTTCTGGGCGACTTGCCCACGCAACGTATCGGCTTCTTCACCGACCAGTGACGCGCTGCTCTTGAGCAGTTTGTCCGATTCTTCGATCAGCGCCTGAAGTTCACTGAATGCCTGGTCCTTGATTTGGTCTGCGGCGGTTTGTACGGCTGTTTTGCGGGCCATTGAGTAACTCCTTGCGGGTAAGTGGGCAGTGAACAATGGAGTCTGCGGCGATTGAAAAAGTTGCAGTGAATTTGCGCGCAGACTCAACCCCGGAGAAAAATCCAGGGTCGGAGGAATCCTCCTACAGTGTAAGATGTCGCCTATTTACGCCGCAGGTATTTCCCATGAGCTTCAATCTGGCCGACAAACCCCTTGCCGAGCGCGCTGCGCTTGAAGACGAAAAATCCCGTCTGTTCGACCTCTGGCAAAGCAACCTGGGCAAGTCCAAGGGCGAAGCCGCACGGTTGTTCGGCGAACGGGCCAAACGCAAAGGCAAATGGGCCGAATGGGTCCGTTCCGAGCTCGACCTTCTGTCACCGCCCGAATACGCCAACATGGTGCGCAGCGAAGTGAACCGCTTGATGGCCGCCAAATAATTTCCGATAACCCCGATCCCTGTCTGTAGGAGCGAGGCTTGCCCGCGAAGGCGATCTCAAGGCCACGACCTGTAGGAGCAAGGCTTGCCCGCGATAGCGATCTCAAGGACGCCTTCGCGGGCAAGCCTCGCTCCTACACGGGCGTGTCGTTTACAAGGGCATGTCGTTTACAGGGGCGCGTCGAAGCTCGCGACAATCGCTTCGCGCACCTTCAATACCACCGGATCGAGTTGCGTGCTGGTGCGCCAGCCCAGTTCGATCGGGTAACGCGGCAACGCCAGCGGGCAGGGCTGCAGCGCCAGGCCTGTAAGCGCCGCGATGCTTTGCGCGGCGTGGGCCGGAATGGTCGCCACCGCCTGACTGCCCTTGAGCAGATGCGGCAAAGCGGCAAAATGCGTGGTCGAGGCGCACACCCGCCGACTCAGGCCCAGCGCCGCCAATCCCTCATCGGTGATCCCGATAAAACCACCCGACGACACCAGAATGTGTTCCCGCGCGACGAACTCGTCCAGGCTGATGTCTTGCTGTCCCTCAGCCAGACTCAGCGGGTCCACCAAACACAAATATCCCCCTTCGCCCAACACCTGACGGCTGAGCAAACGCTCGGCAAATCCCCCAGCGGTAATGGCCAGGTCGATACTGCGATCCAGCAACGCATGGGCGACGATCTGGCTGTGGGTCTGGCGGAAAATCAGTCGCAGTTTCGGTGCGCGACGAGCGATTTCCTCCATCAGTCGCCGCCCGTAGGCAATCTCGAAATCATCTGACAAACCCAGGGTGACCGAACGTCCTTCGTAGTGATCGGCGGCCGGGTCGATCATCGCCAGGCTCTGCCGACATTTGTTCAGCGCATCACTGACCACCGGTTTTAACTGATTGGCCCTGAGCGTCGGCGCCAGTCCCCGGCCAGTACGTACAAACAACTGATCACCATACAACTCCCGCAAACGCCGCAACGCAGCGCTCACCGCCGATTGCGTAACGCCCAGGCGCAGGGCCGCGCGGCTGGCGCTGGATTCTTCGTGCAGGGCTTCGAAGACTTTGAGCAGATTGAGGTCGACGGCGGCGATATTCATGGTGTTCATATCATTCAGCAGTGAACGGGGCTTTATTCATGATCCGGCGTGGGCGGAAAATCAGCAACACCTCATTGCCGTCGGAGTTACAGACATGTCCAAGTCAATCGTTGCCGCCCTGCAAATCGGCGCCTTGCCCGGTGGCAAGGGCGAAACATTGGAGCAGATTCTCGCCTGGGAAAACGCGATCATCGAGTCCGGCGCCGCGCTGGTGGTGATGCCGGAAGCGCTGCTGGGTGGTTATCCCAAAGGTGAAGCTTTTGGCACGCAGTTGGGCTATCGCCTGCCGGAGGGCCGTGAAGCGTTTGCGCGGTACTTCGCCAATGCCATCGATGTGCCGGGCGTCGAAACCGAAGCGTTGGCCGGGCTGTCGGCGCGCACCGGGGCCAACCTGGTGATTGGCGTGATCGAGCGCGCGGGCAGCACGTTGTATTGCACCGCGCTGTATTTCGACCCTGCTGCTGGATTGGTCGCCAAGCACCGCAAATTGATGCCGACCGGCACCGAACGGCTGATCTGGGGCAAGGGCGACGGTTCGACGTTGCCGGTGATCGACAGCCAGGTCGGGCGCCTCGCGGCGGTGGTGTGCTGGGAAAACATGATGCCGCTGCTGCGCACCGCGATGTACGCCAAAGGCGTGGAAGTCTGGTGTGCGCCGACCGTGGATGAGCGCGAGATGTGGCAGGTCAGCATGCGCCACATCGCCCATGAAGGCCGCTGCTTTGTGGTCAGCGCGTGCCAGGTGCAGGATTCGCCGCAAGCCTTGGGTTTAGAGATCGCCAACTGGCCGGCGGATCGGCCGCTGATTGCGGGTGGCAGTGTGATTGTCGGGCCGATGGGGGATGTGTTGGCCGGGCCGTTGCGGGGTGGGCCCGGGTTATTGACGGCGGAAATCGATACTGACGAACTGATCCGCGCTCGCTACGACTTCGACGTGGTGGGGCACTATGCGCGGCCGGATGTGTTTGAGCTGAGTGTGGATGAGAAGGCCAAGCCGGGCGTGCGCTTCACCGCATAACCCATGGCTTGCCACAACCCTTGTAGGAGCGAGGCTTGCCCGCGAAGGCGTAATATCAATCCAACATTGATGTCGGGTGACACACCGCCTTCGCGGGCAAGCCTCGCTCCTACGAGGGACGCCGCTCGGCGGGATTACCAGGTGGCCGCGCTCGGCCCCGGCAACCTGAGCTTCCCGGTATCCACAAACCGCATCGTGCCAAACAACCCGCCCGCCAGTTTGCCGCGCAGCACGTAGGGCAGGTTGTCGAGGGTTTGGGTCTGGCTCAGCCCGAGGGTCTGGCGCAATACCGAGAACGCCGAGACGCTCACCGGCACGGTCAGCACGGTTTCGGAAAACCGCTGGATCGTCCCCGATTGATCGCTGACACCGGACGCCAATGGCTGGCCGTTGACTTCCAGATCCAGCGCCACACCGTTGTAGTCGATGGCGGTTTCATTCGGGTTCTGCACGCGGATCTTCACTGCGAAACGCACTTCCAGATCCTGGCTTTGCAGCGGTTCGATGCCAACCACATTGATGTTCAACGGATCGCGATTCGGGAACAGCGCGCAGGCGCTCAGGGAGAGCAACAGCAGTGAAAGGGACAGGGCAAGAAGTCTGCGCATGAAGGGCTCTCGACAGAAAAAGGGACTGAACCGCCATCGGGCAAAAACTGGCGGTTCACCTGTGCGACCACGTTCACTGTGAGGGGTTCGCCCAAGGCTGTCACTTGTTCATCATTGCCAGCGGTTTCAGCGGCCCTTGACCGGGGTCGGCAAGGTCACGAGGTTGACGTAGCCGTCCCAGAATTTCTGCTGGTCGATGGCGAACACCACTTTGGCTTTTTGCGTGCCCACCGGCGGGCTTTTCTTGTAGCCCAGCGCGCGGCCGTAATCGGCGCCGAACTGCGCGTCGACATCGACCCACAAATCCCGGGATTCGGTGACGATGTCCGGTTGCACCAGGAACAGCGCCGGCAGGCTGTCCCAGGTGAAACTGTGATACGCCGGATCCTTGTCGAACAGCGGGCCGAATTCGTGCTTGTACAGGTCCGCAATGGCCCCCGGTTTCGCGATCACCCGTTTGTAAACCGACGCATCGAACGTGACCTTCTCGCAGACATCATTGGGGAAGATCACATGTTCGACAGGCGAGCGCAGGACGATCTTCGCCGCCTCGGGGTCGAACCACCAGTTGAACTCGGCAGCCGGCGTGGTGTTGCCCGGAATCTCCAGGGCGCCACCCATGTACACGATGCGTTTGATCAGCGGCACGATGTCCGGCGCGGAACGGATCGCCAGCGCAATATTGGTCAGCGGCCCGACCGCCAGCAACGTCACTTCATGCGGATTGGCGCGCACGCTGTCGACGATGAACTGCGCGGCGGTTTCCTTGCGCAGTTTCGTGTGGGTAGCGAGGCCGTCCGGTGGTGCGACCAATTGCGCGGCGGAGGTCGGACGCGGCGCCTTGAACGCTCCCGGCCAACCGGCGCCGAACAGGGCTTGCTCCTGCGGATACGTGGCGAAGTCATGCAGGAGCGGATACGCCGCGCCGGAATACACGCCGATGTCCTTTTCCACACCCATGCGCTCCACAGCCTTGAGCGCATCGACCTGTTCCTGATCGACCCAGGCATTGCCGCTGACCAGGGTCATGCCGAGCAGGTCGATGCGTTTTTGCGCGTGTAATTGGGCGAGCATGATGAAGGCCTGGCCGTCATCGTTCAGGACGTTGAAGTCGGTGTCGAAAATGACTTTTTCCGCGGCTTGCAAAGAACCGGCGCACAGGCCGGCGGCGACAAGCAGGGCACAGCGTTTGATCAAACCTTGCATGGATACTCACCTGGGTAATTGGGATGTTCGCTTGTAGGAGCTAGGCTTGCTGGTGATGGCGTCCTTGAGATCGCCTTCGCGAGCAAGCTTCGCTCCTACAGATGGGCGCAAAACCTGTAGGCGCTAGGCTTGCTGGCGATGGCGTCCTTGAGATCGCCTTCGCGAGCAAGCTTCGCTCCTACAGATGGGCGCAAAACCTGTAGGCGCTAGGCTTGCTGGTGATGGCGTCCTTGAGATCGCCTTCGCGAGCAAGCTTCGCTCCTACAGATGGGCGCAAAACCTGTAGGAGCGAGGCTTGCCCGCGAAGGCGTCCTTGAAATCGCCTTCGCCGGCAAGCCGTGCTCCTACAAAAGCATTGGTGTGTCAGCGGTTTACCAGTTTGGCCGGCAACGCAATCACCAGGAAACTGCTGAGGATCAAACACCCGGCAAAGAACCACAGCGCCCCGGCGCTGCTGCCGGTGACATCAATCGCCACACCCATCAGCGAGTTGCTGACCAACCCGGCAATGTTCGCCAGCGAGCAGGCAAGCGCAAACCCGGTGGCCGCCGCCGTGCCTTTGAGGAAGGTCGCCGGCAGGCTGAAGAACACCGGCACCGCGCCGATGATCGCCGCCGAAGCAATGGCGAACAGCACCACGGTCGCCACCACGTTGTGCACGAAGAACGGTGCAGTGGCCATGGCCGCCGCGCCGACCAGGAACGGCACGATGATGTGCCAGCGGCGTTCGCGGTGTTTGTCCGAACTGGCGCCGATCAGCAGCATGCCCAGCAGCGCAGCGACGCTCGGCAATGCAGTGAGAATGCCGATGTGGAAGGTGTCGACGATCCCGGCGTTGCGGATGAAGGTCGGCATCCAGAAACCCATGGCGTAGGCGCTGAGCAGAATCGAGAAATCGATACCACCGAGCATCCACACTTTCAGGTTGAAGAAGCCGTCGCGAAAGCTGTGTTTACTGTCGCCGGCACTCGCTTCGTCGGCGCGCAGTTCCTGTTCCAGCAGGGCTTTCTCATCATCGTTGAGCCACTTGGCTTGTTGGTAGCTGTTCGGCAGCGCCCAGAACGTCAGCACCCCGAGCAATACGCTGGGCACCGCTTCGATCAGGAACAACCACTGCCAGCCACGCAAACCGCCGAGGCTGTCGAAATGGCTCATCACCCAACCGGACAATGGCCCGCCAATCACGCTGGACAGCGGCAGGCCGATCATGAACAGCGCGATGATGCGGCCGCGTCGATAGGTCGGAAACCAGGTAGTCAGGTAATACAGGACACCCGGCAGGAAACCTGCTTCGGCCGCGCCCAGCAGGAAACGCAGAACGTAGAACTGGGTGGTCGAGGTCACAAGCATGGTGCAGGCCGAGAGCAGGCCCCAGGTGATCATGATCCGGGCGATCCAGATCTTCGCGCCAACCTTTTCCAGCACCAGGTTGCTCGGCACTTCGAACAGGATATAGCCGACAAAGAACAGCCCGGCGCCGAGGCCGAACGCGGTTTCGCTGAAGTGCAGTTGATCGAGCATCTGCAGTTTGGCGAAGCCGATGTTGATCCGGTCGAGGTACGCGGCCAGGTAGCAGAAGCACAGGAACGGAATCAGCTTCCAGGTGATCTTGTGGTACAGCGCTTGAATCGGGTCGGCGACCGTGGTCGCGGGTGCTGCGTTCGCAATGGGCATCGGATGTCTCCTGGCGGTGACTTATGGTTTTTATACAGCCGCTTTTTCCAGCGCTCTGGCGCGCTGCAAAAGCGACGTCCAAAGGCAGTGTCAGAAGACTGAGGTCCCACACCCTGTGTAGGAGCGAAGCTTGCTCGCGAAGGCATCCTTGAAATCGCCATCGCGGGCAAGCCTCGCTCCTACAGGTCGCCTACCTTGTAGGAGCACAGCTTGCTGGCGAAGGCGTTCTTGAAATCGCTATCGCGGGCAAGCCTCGCTCCTACAGGTCGCCTACCTTGTAGGAGCACAGCTTGCTGGCGAAGGCGTTCTTGAAATCGCCATCGCGGGCAAGCCTCGCTCCTACAGGTCGCCTACCTTGTAGGAGCACAGCTTGCTGGCGAAGGCGTCCTTGAAATCGCCATCGCGGGCAAGCCTTGCTCCTACAGGTCGCCTACCTTGTAGGAGCACAGCTTGCTGGCGAAGGCGTCCTTGAAATCGCCATCGCGGGCAAGCCTCGCTCCTACAGGGGGCGGGCCTCAGTTTTTTACCAAGACCAACGCTCTAAATGGCGCGGTTCTTGTGGCACGCATTACATTTTTTCGAAGTGGGCGATAGCCTCCTGTTTGCTGACGACATCGCCGTACTTGCTGTCGATGTCGAACAGGTTGGCCTCGTGGGGCGCCGGGTGCCGGTCGCCGACGCACTCGCGCACGACGATGGTGCGGAAACCGTGTTGCACCGCATCCACCGCCGTCGCCCGGATGCAGCCGCTGGTCGAGCAACCGGCCAGCACCACGGTGTCGATGCCTTGGGCGTGCAGCATCGAGGCCAGGCTGCTGCCGAAAAACGCACTGGCGTATTGTTTGCTGATCACCACTTCATTTTCCTGAGGCAACACCTCTTCGCAAAACGCCGCCAAGGGATTGCCCTCGATCATGTCCTTCATCACCGGGGCTTTTTTCACCCAGATCCCGCCATCGGCGAAATGGCCGGGATGGTAGCGGATATTGGTGTGCACCACCGGGATGCCAACGCGCCGGGCGCTGGCCAGCAACTCAACACTTTCAGCCACCGCGCTGACCACGCCGGGCGCAAACAGCGGCGCGCCTTCTGTGGTGTAGCCGCGCATGAAATCGATCATCAGCAACGCGGCTTTCTGCCCGAACCCGATGCGCTGGCCCCACACGCCTTGATAGTTGTCGTTGGCGGTTTGTTCGCTCATGTCGCGCACCTCTTAATAAGCGCCGGAGAGCAGGGCGCCGGCACCTGGGACGATCGGTTCCAGGTCCAGGGCCTTGAGCATGGCGTAGGTGGTGGCGATGGCGGCGGTCAGCACCGGTTTGCCGGTTTGCGCTTCGACTTGCGCCACCACCGGCAGCGACTGCATCTGCACACAGGCCGAGAGCACGATCACATCCACACCTTCCAGATTCATGCCAGCGACGATGCCGGGCAGGTTCGCCGGGTCGTGCTGCGCAACGGCGAGATTGTCGGGGATCTCCAAAGCACGCCAATCCACCACTTCAAAGCCTTCTTCGCGAATGTAATCCACCACCAGTTCGGTCAGTGGTTTCATGTACGGCGCGACGATGGCGATGCGTTTCGCGCCCATGACTTTCAGCCCTTCGATCAAGGCGCCGGCACTGGTGATCACCGGGGCATTCGCGTCGTTGTCGGCGGTAGCGTTGCGCAGCCGCTGTTCGGACTGGCGATGATAACCGAGCCCCATGGCCATGATCGCCACCAGACAGGCATAACCCAGCACATCAACCTTGGCGTCAGACAATTCCACGGCGCAACGGTCGGACTCGCCGTCCATCGCCGCGAGTTCTTCCTTGCGTACTTGCTTCATGCGCATGCGGCTGGAGTGAAAGGTGAAGCGCTCCGGGCGGATCAACTGGCGCGCGGTGAGCATCGCTGGGATCTCGGTTTCCATGGTGGTGTTGGAACTCGGCACAATCTGGCCGATGCGGTAAGGCTTGAGCATAAAAATCTCCCAGTTAATTCAGACGTGGGCCGAGGAAATCGCCGAATGCCGCAAAGAAACCGTCGAGGTCATCCCACGGAATCATGTGCCCGGCGTTGGCGACGTGGACGCTGCGAATGTTCGGTTGCAGGTCGAGGATTTCCGCTTCGTCCTCGGGCTGGATCACACCGCCACGGCCAGCGATCATCAGCAATGCGGGTTGCTGGAGTTTTGGCAGGTCCTGATGGAAATCCACGTCATGGAAATCGTTGAAGGCGCGCACGATCGCCGGTTCGTAGCAGGTGTGCAGCCATTCGGCGCGCAGCTGCAATTGCTCATCGGTCCAGGTGGCGCAGAAGGCGCGCATCGCCTCGGCGTTCATTCCGATCAACGACTGGCGGATCGAATCGACGTACCACGGCAGTTTGCTCGGGTATTCACGACGACCGGGGCCGGACACAGGCGGGTCGATCAGCACCAGACGGTTCACGCCCGCCGGATGCTTCACAGCACTGCGCACCGCAAACCGAGCGCCCATGGAATGGCCGACCAAGTGATAACTGTCGAGCTTCATCGCTTCGGCAAACGCGCCGATATCGTCGGCGCAGGTGTCAGCGCTGTAATCCAGATCCGGGCCGGTGGAGGAGAGGCCGCGGCCACGCACGTCGAGCACGTAAGTATCGAAATGCTCGCCGAGGCGTTCGGCAACAAAACCCCAGGTGATCGCCGGACTGGTGATGCCGGGAATCAGCACCAGCGCCGGGCCTTTGCCTCCGTAGCGCAAGTAATGCTGGCGAATGCCGTTGGCCTGGACGTTGCCGCCATGGACGAAAGTGCTCACGCGGCCACCCCCGATTTCAGCGGTTGGGCGTACAGGTCATACCCGTAGACCCAGGCCGGATCTTCCTGGGTGCGCAGCCAGGTGTTGGCATTCGACACGGACTGCACGCGGGAGGCGCGTTCCTTGCGGTTGGCTTCATACAGATCGAACGCGGTGCGGTAGTCGCCGAGACCGGTTTCCTGCAAGCAACGGGTCAGCATCGCGGCATCTTCGATGGCCATGCCGGCGCCCTGGGCCATGTGCGGTTTCATCGGGTGGCAAGCGTCGCCGAGCAACACCAGGCGACCCCGGCTCCACAGCGGCAATGGGTTGCGGTTGCGCAGCGGCCATTTGGTCACGCTTTCAGTGGACTCGATCAGCGCCTGGACGGTCGGGTGATAACCCTGGAACGCTTCGAACATTTCTTCGCGGCTGCTATCGACGAACGCGCCCTGGAAATCCCATTCCGGGTGCGGCACGCCGGTGACGTAGTAGTACTCGTCGCGCTTGCCGGTGGTGTAGTAGACCATCATGTGCCGGTCCTCGGTCCACCACTTGATGCAGTCCTCGAACTTCAAATCGTACTTGGCCAGTTGATCGCCACGGATCAATGCGCGGTGCGCGACCCAGCCGCTGTACAGCGGTTTTTCCGCGCCGAGCAACTCTTCACGAATCTTCGAATTGATCCCGTCGGCGCCGATGACGATGTCGGCGTAGGTGACTTCGCCGTCGGCGAAAGTCAGGCGCACCTGGGTGTCGGTTTCTTCGAGGGTTTCCAGGCGTTTGTTGAAGTGCACGGTGCCCGGTTTGATCGTCGACATCTGCAAGGCATGCAGGTCGCCGCGGTGCACGGTGACGTAGGACGCGCCGTATTCCTTGCGGGCGAAGTCCCCCAGCGGGATGCGCGACAGGTAGTCGCCGCTCAAGCCGTCACGGCTGAACCAGTGATCCGGGTGCGAGCCCATCAGGTCGAGCTGCTGCTCGATGCCCATGCGACGGAAGATTTTCATGATGTTGGGGCCCATGTGGATCCCGGCGCCGAGGCGGGAGAACTCCGGGGCCTGTTCGTAGATGTCCACCTGGAACCCGGCTTGTTGCAACAACGTCGCGGCGGCTGCACCGCCAAGACCTGCACCGACGATGGCGATTTTTTGCGTATTGGCCATGGGGCTTGTTCCTCTTCTTCGAATGGTCGCTGGCTGGGTCGCCGCAAGGTTTTTAAAGTGTATACGCTGTATTTTTCAAAAAGAAAGAGCCGCTGGTAAAAATTAATTTTAAGCGGTTTTTTGCGAATGACACCGAATGTAACCTTTGTTTGTTGGGTTTGTGTGGGTTTGTAACGTTGTGGTCTGGTACTTGCAGTCCGCTCGCATTTGATGTCTTATCGATAACAAATGGCGTACACGCTATAAAAATGCACTAGGGTGAGGCAGGGCGCCTCGACTTGGTGCGCAGCAGACGATTGAGGAGACAGGAAAATGCCGGTAAGCGATTGCGAACTGACCCAGATGTTCGAGCACGTGTTGAAGCTGTCGAAGGTCGATGCGACCCAGAGCGTCGCCGTGCTCAAGAGCCACTATTCCGACCCGCGCACCGTGCGCGCCGCGATGGACGCCGCGCAGCGCCTGGGGGCCAAGGTCTACGCGGTGGAATTGCCGTCGTTCAACCACCCGACGGCCATGGGCAACGATATGACCGCCTACTGCGGCGACACCGCGCTGACCGGCAATATTGCGGCGCAACGGGCGCTGGAAGCGGCGGACCTGATTGTCGACACGATGATGCTGCTGCATTCGCCGGAACAGGAGCAGATCCTCAAGACCGGCACCCGCATCCTATTGGCCGTGGAGCCCCCGGAGGTGCTGGCGCGAATGCTGCCGACCGAGGCCGACAAGGTGCGGGTGATGGCGGCGGAAAAGCTGCTGACCCAGGCGCGCTCGATCCACGTCACCTCACGCGCCGGCAGCGATTTCCGTGCGGCGCTGGGGCAATATCCGGCGGTCACCGAATACGGTTTCGCCGATGAACCAGGGCGCTGGGACCATTGGCCCAGCGGTTTCCTGTTCTCCTGGCCCAACGAAGAAACCGCCGAAGGCGTGCTGGTGCTGGACATCGGCGACATCGTGCTGCCGTTCAAGACCTACACCCGGGAGAAGATCACCCTGGAGATCGAGAAGGGTTTCATCACCTCGATCCACGGCGGCTTCGAGGCTGAATACCTGCGCGACTACATGAAGTATTTCAATGATCCGGAGGTGTACGGCATCTCCCATATCGGCTGGGGCTTGCAGCCAAAAGCCCAGTGGACCGCGATGGGCCTGCACGACAAGAACGACGGCATGTGCATGGACGCCCGGGCGTTCTATGGCAACTTCCTGTTCTCCACCGGGCCGAACACCGAAGTCGGCGGCAAGCGCAAAACCCCCTGCCATTTGGACATCCCGCTGCGCAATTGCGATGTGTACCTGGATGACCAGGCGGTGGTGATTGGCGGGGATGTGGTGGCGCCGGAGGCTTCGCGAGTTCGCTGATACAACTGACAGGCTCAAATCCTGAGGGCAACATCAATCAACTGTGGGAGCGAGCTTGCTCGCGATAGCGATAGATCAGTCAACATTGATGGTGAATGTGATGCCGCTATCGCGAGCAAGCTCGCTCCCACAGGGTTTTTGCTATGCCTTGAGGTTTACTTCACCCTTGAGTCCGCCCCCCAACCTGTCCATCATGCCTCCCCACCACTCATCGTCTTTCGAGTCCGCCGTGCCTGAAACTCCTGATTCTTCCTATGTTTTTTCCGAACAAGTCGGGCATTTGCTGCGCAAGGCCTATCAGCGGCACATGGCGATTTTTCAGCAGAATGTCGGTGATTCACAGCTCACGGCAGTGCAATTCGTGACCCTGTGCGCCGTGCGCGATCACGGTCCCAGCTCCCTGACTGAACTGGTCAAGGCCACCGCCGTGGACCAGGCGACCATTCGCGGCATCGTCGAACGACTCAAGGCCCGGGAACTGATCACCCTCGAACCCGACCCGCAAGACCGGCGCAAAGTCATCGTCGGCCTGTCCGAAGCGGGTGATCGCCTGGTGCAGCAAACCGTGCCCTGCGCCGGGAAAATCACCGAACTGACCCTGAGCAACCTCAACCCGGCCGAACGAGTTGCGGTGCTGTTCCTGCTGCGCAAAATGATCGACGACCCGCAGGACTGATCTCAGGCTAAACGCGCTCTGTGTAGCAGCTGCCGAGGTACGAGGCTGCGTTCGGCTGCGAAGCAGTCGTGAAATTTGAGCACACAGTCTTCCTGAAACACCGCGCTGGCTGATATCACGACTGCTTCGCAGCCGAACGCAGGCTTCGCCAGCTGCTACACGAGCCGAACGCAGGCTTCGCCAGCTGCTACATGAGCCGAACGCAGCCTCGTACCTCGGCAGCTGCTACAGACCTTGCATGTGCCGTTGGCATCGTTTTTGCTCTTGTTTCATGTAGTAGCCACTTCACCAGTCGAGTGTGTCGCGACGCCACAACCCATCCGGCCCGCGACGTTTTTTTCGACCTTTTGGTGTAGTAGCCACTTCATCAAACTTAGCAGGCGAAGCGAATGAGCAGCCAGGAAATCACCGTAGCGCTTGAGGTCAACGGCCTCACCACCACCGTCACCGCCATGGCGGATACCCCGTTATTGCTGATCTTGCGCAATGACCTGCACCTCAATGGCCCCAAGTACGGCTGCGGCCTGGGCGAGTGCGGCGCGTGCACGGTGATCATCGACGGCGTCGCGGCGCGCTCTTGCGTGTTTCCCCTGGCCGGCGCCGTGGATCGGCACATCGTCACCCTCGAAGGCCTCGGCACCCGCGCCGATCCGCACCCGGTGCAACAAGCCTTTATCGACGAGCAAGCGGCGCAATGCGGCTATTGCCTGAACGGCATGATCATGACCACCAAGGCCTTGCTCGACCGCATCCCGCACCCCAGCGAAACCCAGATCCGCAACGAACTCTCGGCCAACCTCTGCCGCTGCGGCACCCACATCGAAATCCTCCGCGCGGTGCTGCGTGCCGCCCGCCAAATGCCTTGAAGGTGGATCAATGACCATGACTGACTCCATCCCGCTCTCCACACCAACCCGCGACCAACTGCTGGCCAAGACCGGCGTGCTGCTGATCGTCGACGATATCCTGCCGCCATCCGGCCCGGTGGCGAAGGGCGGTACGCCGCTGATCAAGCCCAAGGAATTGGGGTTGTTCATTGCCATCAGCGACGACGGGCGCGTGTACGCGTTCAACGGACACGTCGACCTCGGCACCGGCATCCGCACCTCATTGGCGCAGATCGTCGCCGAGGAACTCGACCTGCAACTGGATCAGGTGTGCATGGTGCTCGGCGACACTGAGCGCGCGCCGAATCAGGGCGCGACGATTGCCAGTGCGACGCTGCAGATTTCCGCGATTCCGCTGCGCAATGCCGCTGCTGAAGCGCGGCGCTATCTGCTGAACACAGCGGCTGAACGTTGGGCTGTGCAGCCTGATCTTTTGGAAATCGAAGCCGGGGTGGTTCTCGCGCCGGACGGTCGAACCGCGACTTACGCCGAGTTGGTCAGCGGCGAACACGTTGAACTGCGCATCTCCGGCACCGCGCCGCTGAAACCCGCCGCCGACTATCGACTGGTGGGCAAGGGCGCGGCACGGGTGGATATTCCGGCCAAAGCCACTGGCGAACTCACCTACGTCCACGACATGCGCGTGCCGGACATGCTCCACGGCCGGGTGATTCGTCCGCCGTACGCCGGGCTCGATTGCGGCGATTTCGTCGGCAACAGCCTGCTGGAAGTCGACGAATCCTCCATCGCGCACATCGCCGGGATCGTCGCCGTGGTGGTGATCCGCGATTTCGTCGGCGTAGTGGCGTTGCGCGAAGAACAGGCGATCAAGGCCGCCCAGGCGTTGAAAATCACCTGGAAAGCCTGGAACCAAGGGCTGCCGGATCTGAACAATGTCGAGCAGGCCATCCGCGACAACCCGCGCGTGCAGCGGGTCGTGCTGGATCAGGGCAACGTCGACGACGCCCTTGCCAACGCCGCCCAGCGCATGCCGCGCACCTATATGTGGCCGTATCAGATGCACGGTTCGATCGGCCCGTCCTGTGGAGTGGCGGATTATCAGCTGTCGGGTTCTCGCGTGTGGTCCGGCAGCCAGAATCCACATCTGTTGCGGGCCGACCTGGCCTGGCTGCTGGAGTGCGAAGAAGAAGCCATCGAGATCATTCGCATGGAAGCGTCCGGCTGCTATGGGCGCAACTGCGCCGATGACGTGTGCGCCGATGCGTTGCTGTTGTCCCGCGCCGTGGGCAAACCGGTGCGGGTGCAACTGACCCGCGAGCAAGAGCATTTGTGGGAACCCAAAGGCACTGCGCAACTGATGGACGTCGATGGCGGCTTGAACGCCGATGGCAGCGTCGCCGCGTATGACTTCCAGACCAGCTACCCGTCCAACGGCGCACCGACCCTGGCCTTGCTGCTGACCGGGCGAGTCGAGCCGGTGGCGGCGATGTTCGAAATGGGCGACCGCACCTCGATCCCGCCGTATGACTACGAACACATGCGCGTGACCATCAACGACATGGCGCCGATCGTCCGCGCCTCGTGGATGCGCGGGGTTTCAGCGCTACCCAACACCTTCGCCCATGAGTCGTATATCGATGAACTGGCCTTCGCCGCTGGCGTCGATCCGGTGGAATACCGCTTGCGCTATCTGCACGACGAGCGCGCCATCGACCTGGTCAAATCCACCGCCGAACGCGCGGCCTGGACCCCGCGCACCGCCCCGATGCAAACCCCGAATGAGGACCAGTTATTGCGCGGTCGCGGCTTTGCCTACGCGCGCTACATCCACAGCAAGTTCCCCGGTTTCGGCGCGGCGTGGGCGGCGTGGGTGGCGGACGTGGCGATTGACCGTACGACCGGCGATGTTTCGGTCACCCGCGTGGTGATCGGCCATGACTCGGGGATGATGATCAATCCCGCAGGCGTGCAGCATCAGATCCACGGCAACGTGATCCAGTCCACCAGCCGCGTGCTCAAGGAGCGCGTGACCTTCGAAGAATCCACGGTGGCGAGCAAGGAGTGGGGCGGTTACCCGATCCTGACTTTCCCGGAGGTGCCGCAGATCGACGTGCTGATGATGCCGCGTCAGGATCAGCCACCGATGGGCGCCGGGGAATCGGCTTCGGTGCCGAGCGCGGCGGCGATTGCCAATGCGATCTACGACGCCACCGGGATTCGTTTTCGCGAACTGCCGATCACACCGGAACGGGTCTTGGCGGCGCTGAATGCCGGCACTTGCGACGAACCGCCGAAGTCCCCGACCAAGCGTTCGAAATGGCTGTTCGGTTCACTGTTTGCCGCGTTCGGCGCAGTGCTTGGCATGGCCGCGACCGCGTGGCCATTCCACGCTGAAATCGCGCCGATTGCCCCGCCGAGCGCCGGCACTTGGTCAGCCGCGACCCTGGAACGCGGACGTTTGCTGGCGGCGGTCGGCGATTGCGCGGTGTGCCACACCGCGCCCGGCGGCGCGACCAATGCCGGTGGCCTGGCGATGCAGACGCCGTTCGGCACGCTGTACAGCAGCAACATCACACCCGACGTGAAAACCGGGATCGGCAGTTGGTCCTATCCCGCGTTCGAACGGGCGATGCGCGATGGCATTGGTCGCGACGGGCGCAATCTGTACCCGGCGTTTCCTTACACGGCGTTTCGCAACATCAACGATGCGGACATGCAGGCGTTGTACGCGTACCTGATGTCGCAGGCCCCGGTCAGTCAACCGGCGAAAGCCAACGACATGCGCTTCCCGTTCAACCTGCGGCCGTTGATGGCGGGGTGGAATGCGTTGTTTCTGCGCAAAGGGGAAATCAGCGTGCAGCCTGAACGCAGCGAGCAATGGAATCGCGGCGCGTATCTGGTCAATGGTTTGGGTCACTGCGCGGCGTGTCATTCGCCGCGCAATTTGATGGGCGCGGAGAAGGGCGGTGCTGCATTCCTCGCGGGCGGGATGGTTGATGGCTGGGAGGCGCCGGCGTTGAATGGGTTGTCCAAATCGCCGACACCGTGGACCGAGGATCAGTTGTTCGGTTACCTGAGCACCGGTTATTCCGCCGAACATGGCGTGGCGACCGGGCCGATGGGGCCGGTGGTCACGGAATTGGCGAAGTTGCCTAAGGATGATATCCGGGCGATGGCGGTGTACCTGGCGTCACTCAATGGCGCGCAGGCCGAGGCGCAAGTGGTGGAGAAAGCCACGCGCCCGGCGCCCAGTCTTTCATTGAGCAACGGCCAGCGAGTGTTCGAAGGTTCGTGCAAGGCCTGTCATGCCGATGGCCTGGGGCCGAAATTGTTTGGCGTGAGTCCGTCGCTGGCCACCAACACCAATGTGCACAGTGATCTGCCGGACAATTTGATCAAGGTGATCTTGCAGGGTATCGATACGCCTGCGACCAAGGATCTGGGGTATATGCCGGGGTTCAAGGACAGTCTGTCGAACACTCAGGTGGCGGAATTGGCGGCGTATTTGCGGAGCCGGTTTGCGGGGAATGCGCCGGGGTGGGAAGGGTTGGAACATAAGGTCGCGTATCTCAGGGCTAATCCGGGGAGCCATTAAGAGCTTCGCGGGCAAGCCTCGCTCCTACAGGGGGTACGCACATCCTGTAGGAGCGAGGCTTGCCCGCGAAGAGGCCCGCCGAATCACCGCAAATCCGGCTCGGGCAACTTCATCACCCCGCGCACCACCAAATCCTGAATAAACCCCAGCCAATCCTGCTGCTGCCCCTTGTCCGCCAAATCCTCCCCCAGAAACGAACTCAGCGTATGCCGGTTGGAGTTATAGAAATAACACAGCGAGGCAATCATCAAATACACATGCTTGATGTCCAGCACCTCGCGAAACAAGCCCTGGGCCTGACCCGCTTCAATGATCGGCCGCAACACCCCGACCGCTTCCCCCGACAACCGCCGCAATTCGCTGGACTGCTGCGCGTGCTTGCCGTTGTGCAGGTTTTCATTGCTCAGGATCGCGACGAATTCCGGGTGCTTGACGTAGTAATGCCAGACGAACGCGACCAAATCCTGCAACGCCACCAGCGGCTGGCTCAGGTCCAGTTTCAATCGGCTTTCGGCCTTGTTGAATTGCTCGTAGGTGTGTTCCAGCACGCAGATAAACAGCTGCTCCTTACTGCCGAAGTAGTAATAGAGCATGCGGTCGTTGGATTCGGCTTCCCGGGAAATGCTTTCGACCCGCCCCCCGGAATAACCGTCGCGGGTGAATACTTTCACCGCTGCTTCGAGGATCCGTGTGCGGGTCTGCTGGGCCTGGGCGGCCCGGATACCGGTCTTCTTGTTCAACGTGCGGTCAACCTTGTGCCAGACAGAGTCGTAGCGAATGTAGCACGGTCCTTTCAGCGGTTCAGGCTTGGCGCCGATTCGCTGGCCTGCGGGTTTTCCATGACTTGCAGGATCGAGGCTTCCGGGTCGAAATCATCCTCTTCCAGCTCCATGAATTCTTCCGGCAGGAACACGTTGAGGAGGATCGCGCACAGCGCTCCGACGGTGATCGGCGATTCGAAGATGTTGTGCAGCGCCAGCGGCAATTCGCGCAACACTTCCGGCACCGCCGCGATCCCGAGGCCCATGCCCAGGGAAATCGACACGATCAGCATGTTGCGTCGATGCAGTCCGGCTTCGGCGAGGATCTTGATCCCGGCCACCGCCACGGTGCCAAACATCACCAGCTCCGCGCCGCCGAGCACCGGTTTGGGCATCAGTTGCAGCACCGCGCCGATCATTGGGAACAGGCCCAGCAACACCAACAGGCCGGCAATAAAGAACGCCACGTAACGGCTGGCCACGCCAGTGAGTTGGATCACGCCGTTGTTCTGGGCGAAGGTGACCATCGGCATGCTGTTGAACACCGCCGCCATCGCCGAGTTGAGGCCATCGGCGAGCAGCCCGGATTTGATCCGACGAATGTAGATCGGGCCTTTGACCGGTTGTTTGGAAATCATAGAGTTGGCGGTCAGGTCGCCCGCAGCTTCCAGCGGCGACACCAGGAAAATCACTGCCACCGGCACAAACGCCACCCAATCGAAGTTGAAGCCGTACTTGAACGGCACCGGCACGCTCACCAGCGGCACGGCGGGCAGGCTGGCGAAATCGACGTCGCCCATCAGCCAGGCGACCACGTAGCCGAGGGTCAGGCCAATCACGATCGCGCCGAGGCGCAGGAACGGCACATCGACGCGGTTCAATACGATGATGGTGCCCAAGACCAACGCAGCCAACAGCAGATGATGGCTGGCGCCGAGGTCCGCCACGCCGAAGCCGCCAGCGATGTCGGTCATCGCGACTTTGATCAGCGACAGGCCCATCAGCGTGATGATCGTCCCGGTGACCACTGGGGTGATCAGCATTCGCAGCTTGCCGATGAACTGGCTCAATACCACTTCGATAAACGCAGCGAAAAAGCACACGCCGAAGATCGTCGACAGGATCTCATCGGTGCCGCCACCCCGGGCCTTGACCATGAACCCGGCGCTGAGGATCACGCTGATAAAGGAAAAACTGGTGCCTTGCAGGCACAACAAACCGGAACCCACCGGGCCGAAGCGCCGTGCCTGAACGAAGGTGCCCAAGCCGGAGACGAACAGCGCCATGCTGATCAGGTAGGGGATTTCGCTTTGCAGCCCCAGCGCGCCGCCCATGATCAGGGTCGGGGTGATGATGCCGACGAAACTGGCGAGCACGTGTTGCAGGGCGGCGAAGACCGTGGCGGTCAGGTGAGGGCGGTCGTTGAGGCCATAGATCAGGTCGGAGCGGGGCTGGGGTTTTGCGTGTTCAGATGGGGTCACGAGGAAAGCGCCAGGGGCCAGGTCAGAAAATGGAGGCGCAGGATGCCAGAAAACTTACAACCTGACACAAATCCCTGTGGCAAACCCCCTATGCAAAACCCCCTATGCAAAACCCCTGTGGGAGCGAGCTTGCTCGCGATAGCGGTGTGTCAGTAACAGAATTGTTGGCTGATAGGACGCCATCGCGAGCAAGCTCGCTCCCACAAGGGGAATTTGCGGTGTGCTCAAGCAAACGCCGCCAGCAAATCCTCTTCAAACGCCTTCTGTGCTTCCCCCGGCACCTGCGCCCGATGCCGGGCCAGGTGAAATCCCACGTCAAAACTCATTTCCCCGACCCGCACCGCCCGCAGCAATCCCTTGTCCTCCCAGCTACGAGCAAAGTGGCTCGGCAAATATCCGACATGTTTACCGGACAAAATAAACGCAAGCGTGCCTTCAACCTGCTCCGACCGCGCCGAACACAACTTGCCCTGAAACGGCTCATCACTGCGCAAGAACCGATACGGATGATCCACCCGGTCGCTGGCCTGCAACGCCTGATCATCCGGCGCCTCGTTGCTGAACAACGGATGCCCCGGCGCGCAATACAAATGCTGGGTTTCGGTGAACAACTCGCGGTAGTCAAAAGCGCTTTGCACCTGTGAGAAATAGCCGATCGCCAAGTCCAGCCGCTGCTGCAGCATCAGCCGCTCCATTTCTCCCGGCATGGCGCTGATCAACTCGATACGCACCGACTCGTCCCGCTCGCGAAAGCGTCGGATCGCGTCCGCCACCCGTTGCAGCACCGATTGATCAAGGGCTTCGGACAAACCCAAACGCACCTCGCCAATCAACCGTCCGGCCACGCCGTTGGACTGATGACGAAAGGCTTCGATGGATTCGAACAGTCCACGGATGGCGATCAGCAGTTGCTCGCCCTTGGGCGTGATGCGGAAGCCACCCTTGCCGCGACTGCACAGGCGATAACCGAGGCGGGTTTCGAGCTTGGCCATTTGCTGGCTGATGCTCGACTGGCTCAGCCCCAGTTCGCCCTGCGCCGCACTGAAGCCGCCGCACTCGACCACGCTGACAAACAGCCGCAGCAATTGCAGGTCCAGATCATGCAGTTGGCCGAGCATCACATTACTCCAGGATAAAGTCAGGTTAACAAACTTGATATTTCACCAATGTATCCGAGGGCGCACGCTGCAACCACTCCAACTGGTCAGGTGTTTGTCATGGCTCCTCTCTTCAAGCTGTGTTTTCCCGCGCTGTTACTTGCTGTTGCCGTGTCGGCCCAGGCCGAGGAAAAGACTCTCAACCTCTACAGTTGGCAGGATTATTTTGCTCCCGAGGCCATCAAGCAATTCGAGAAGGAAACCGGCATTCAGGTGCGTTACGACACCTTCGATAGCTCCGAAGTCCTGGAAACCAAACTGCTGACCGGAGGCAGCGGCTATGACGTCGTGGTGCCTTCTTCCAGCGTAATGGCACGCGGGATTGCCGCCAATGCGTTGAAGCCGATTCCCCTCGACAGCCTCAAGGGCCACGCGAACATCGACCCGGACTTACTGAAAAAAGCCGCCGCTACCGACCCTGGCAACCGCTTTGGCGTGCCGTATACCTGGGGTACTTTGGGTTTGGGGTTGAATGTCGAGGCAGTCAAAAAGCGCCTGCCGGACGTGCCGCTCAACAGCCTTGACCTGTTGTTCAAGCCTGAATACGCCAGCAAGTTGAAAGATTGCGGCATCGCGATAATCGACTCCCCACAGGAAGTGATCGGTCTGGCGCTGCACTACCTCGGTAAAGATCCCTACAGCAGCGACAAGGCCGATCTGACAGCCGCCGAGGCGTTGTTGCATCAGTTGCAGCCGAATGTGCTGTACGTCGCCACTGGCCGGCAGATCAGCGACTTGGCCAACGGCAGTATTTGCCTGGCGTTGGCCTACAACGGTGACGCCAGCATCGCCGCCGACCAGGCGCAAAAAGCCAACAAGCCGTTCGAAGTGACGTACCGCATTCCCAAGGACGGCACGCTGGTCTGGCAGGACAACCTCGCGATCCCTAAAGACGCGCCGCACCCGCAAGCAGCGCAGGCGTTTGTCGAATTCATGCTGCGCCCCGAATCCGTCGCAGGGGTGACCAACACCCTGTTTTTTGCCAACGCGAACCAGGCCGCAACATCGCTGGTGGATGAGGCGGTGCGTACCAACCCGGATATTTACCCTCCCGCCGATGTGCGCGACCGCTTGTACGCCGACCAAAACATGAACCTCAAGGACATGCGCCAGCGCACCCGTCTCTGGACCACTTTCCGTAGCCGTCAATAATAAGGAACTCACCATGGATGTCCCTGTGCAAAACGACCAGGCCATGACCCGCGACAGCCTCTACGGGACTGCCGCCGAAAGCACCTATGCCGGTATCACCAGTTTCATGCGCCGGCGCTACAGCCGCGACTTGCGCGGGGTCGATGTGGCCGTCAGCGGCGTGCCGTTCGACACCGCCACCAGCAACCGCCCCGGAGCGCGTTTCGGACCACGCGGGATTCGTGCGGCTTCCACCGGGATTGCCTGGGAACGCCACTGGCCGTGGACTTTCGACCCGTTCGATCACTTGGCGGTGATTGATTACGGCGACTGCGACTTCGACTACGGCACGCCGCAGTCGGTGCCGGAAAGCATCGAAGGCCACGCCGAGCACATATTGAATGCCGGCAGCGCAATGCTCACGTTCGGAGGCGATCACTTCATCACCTATCCGCTGCTCAAGGCCCATGCGCGCAAACATGGCGCGTTGTCGCTGATCCACTTCGACGCTCATAGCGACACGTGGCCGGACGAGGAGGGCAAGCGTGTGGATCACGGCACGATGTTCTGGCACGCAGCGAAGGAGGGGCTGGTGGATCCGTCGCGTTCGGTGCAGATCGGTTTACGCACCACCAACGACGATCACATGGGCTTTCAGGTGCTGGACGCGCGGCAGGTGCATCGCCAGGGTTGCGAGGCAATTGTCGAGGCGATTCGGGCGAGGGTTGGCGATAACCCGGTGTACCTGACGTTTGATATCGACTGCCTGGATCCGGCGTTTGCTCCGGGCACCGGAACCCCGGTGTGCGGCGGTTTGAGCACGGTGCAGGCGCTGGAAATCCTCGGCGGTTTGCGCGGGATCAATCTGGTGGGGATGGACGTGGTCGAAGTCGCGCCGGCGTATGACAGCGCGGACATTACCTCGCTGGCGGCGGCGACATTGGCGATGGAGATGCTGTGCCTGTATGCAGCCAAACACAAAGTCGACAGGTAGAACACAGTCCATGTGGGAGCGAGCCTGCTCGCGAAAGCGGTGGTTCAGTCAGCATCTCTGTTGAATGTTAAGCGGCCTTCGCGGGCAAGCCTCGCTCCTACAGGATCTCCACAGTCCCTGTAGGAGCGAGGCTTGCCCGCGAAGCTTTTTCAGGCCACCGGAATCTTCGGCAAATCCAGGGTCTCAACCCCGGTATACCGCGCCGCCGACCCGGTAATCATCGCGTGTGGCACACCCAATTCCACAGCACTCGACCCATCCAGCCGCGCGAGTTGCTCATCACTCAACGCCACCTCCAATGCCCCCAGCGTCGCATCCAGTTGCTCACGCGTCCGCGATCCCAGAATCGGAATCAGCGCTGTGGTCGAACGCTTGGCTTTCTCACGCAACCAGGCAATCGCCACATGCGTCGGGGTCGATTCCAGTTCTGCAGCGACCGCCAGCAAAGTATCGAGCAGGGCGGTTTCCCGGGCGCTTTTCTCGGCGTGGATCAACATGCCGAGTTTGGCCGCGCGGTTGTTCTCGTCGTTGGTGCGGTACTTGCCGGTGAGGAAGCCACCACCCAGCGGCGACCACAGGGTTGCGGCAAGGCCCAGAGCTTCAGCCATCGGCAGCAATTCACGTTCGGCGGTGCGCTCGGCCAGGCTGTATTCGGTCTGGATCGCGGCAATCGGCGAGAAACCGCGCACTTCGGCCAGCACGTCAGCGCGGGCGATGCGCCAGGCCGGGAAGTTCGACAGCCCGGCGTAATGGATCTTGCCGGCGCGCACCAAATCATCGAAACCGCGAAGGATTTCTTCCATCGGCGTGACGCCGTCGGTGATGTGCGCCCAGAACAGATCGATGTGATCGGTATTCAGCCGCTTCAGACTCTCTTCCACGGAGCGAACCATGTTCTTGCGGTTGTTGCCAGTGAAGGAAATGCCCGCGACCCGATCCGTGCCCATCGTGTATTTGGTGGCGATGACCAGACGATCCCGTTCTGCGGCGATGAACTCGCTGAGCATCACTTCGGACTGACCGTTCTGATAGCCGTTGGCGGTGTCGATGAAGTTGCCGCCGGCTTCCAGGTAGCCGTCGAAAATCCGCTTGGCTTCATCGCGCTCCGCGCCGTGGCCCCAACCGGTGCCGAAGTTGCCAGCGCCCAACGCCAGTTCCGAAACCCGCAGGCCGGTTTTGCGGCCGAAGACTTTGTAATGCATGGGATCACTCCTGAGGAAATACGCTTGGGTTAAATATAAATGGTCAGCGACATGTATTTAATATGATGCGAGTAATATCCAGCGTCAAGACGCTTTTTCAGGGAGTGACCACTGGCATTTTCGCTCCTGCCAGTTTCTGACAGCAGCCTTTGCTAAGCTGCGGGCACTTTTCCGCACTGAGTGCCGATCGTGTCGCGAACCACCCGATTACTGACCTTGCTGCAAGTGCTGCGGGGTAAAAGCCGTCCGGCGACCGCCGCAACCCTGGCCAGCGAACTGGAGATTTCCGAACGCACGCTGTACCGCGACATCGCCGAACTGACGGCTCTCGGCGCGCCGATTTATGGCGAGGCGGGGATCGGCTACGTGTTGCGCAGCGGTCTGTTCCTGCCGCCATTGATGCTCAACGCCGACGAAACCGAAGCCATCGTGCTCGGTTTACGTTATGTCGATCAGCGTGGCGATGAGGTCCTGAGCAAAGCAGCAGCGGATGCGCTGGCCAAGATTGCCGCCGTGTTGGCGCCAGAGGCACTGGACGCCTTGCACAACCCGACGGTCTTGCCCGGCCCGCCGGGATTTGGATTTGCGAAAAACGCTGTACCGTTGAATGTGTTTCGCCAGGCGATCCGTAATCAGGCCAAGTTGCACATCGATTACGCCGATGCCAATCAGGTGCCGACCCAGCGCCTGATCTGGCCGCTGGCCCTGGGGTTTCTCAATGAGGTGCGGATCATCGTTGCCTGGTGTGAATTGCGCGGTGCCTACCGGACCTTTCGCACGGACCGTATTTCCGCCGCGAGCGAGCAGGGCGATCGCTATCCGGGCCGTCGTAGCGACTTGCTGCGCACCTGGCGCAAGCAGATGCAACTGGACGAAACCGGGCGATTCACTCCTGACAAGAACTGACACAGGCGTGTCTTAACATGGCTCCAGAATCAAACAACAAGGAGCCTTCAACATGTCTAATCCAGCCTCTTCACTGGCACCGGCCATCGCCGATTACATCGCCGCCGCCAATGCCCGTGACACCTCGCGGGTCGCCAGTTTTTTCGCTGAGGATGCCAACGTCTTCGATGAAGGCGAGCATCAGGTCGGCACCCAGGCCATCGCCCAATGGATGCAAGACACCGCGCAACGCTACCAGCCTCGGGTCGAAGTGCTCGACGTGCAACTGCGCACCGGCAAGGTGCTGGTGCATAACCTGATTTCCGGGACGTTTCCTGGTAGCCCGCTGGAATTGCGCTATACCTTTCGCCTGAACGAACAGGGCAAGATTGCGCGGTTGGACATTTCCCTCTGACACTGCCCAACCCCTGTGGGAACGGGTATTTGTGGGCGAACCTTTACTTGTAGGAGCGAGGCTTGCCCGCGAAGGGGCCTTCACATTCAACATCTTTGTTGGCTGTTACAACGCCTTCGCGGGCAAGCCTCGCTCCTACAAGGGGATGTTTGTGGTGTTTCAAATAATCGGGCGGCTGGCATACTGCGTGGCTTCAGACCTGAAGCGCGGCCCTCATGACTTTCGACTCCCCGTTAAGCGCTTGGCAATACGCCGTTGAACAGAAGGGCTTCGTCCAGGACGAGGCCCAGGAACATGCCGTCTGGGCCCTGCAAAAGTGTCACGAAGCCTTGCACGAGGGGCATCAGTCGATCACTGGCGTTTACCTTTGGGGGCCAGTCGGTCGCGGCAAGACCTGGTTAATGGATCAGTTCTACGAAAGCCTGCGGGTGCCCGCCCGGCGCCAGCATTTCCACCATTTTATGGGTTGGGTGCATCAGCGTTCATTCCAACTGACCGGCACCGCCGACCCGCTCAAAGCCTTGGCCCAAGAGTTGGCTCAGGAAGTCCGGGTGTTGTGTTTCGATGAGCTGTTCGTCAACGACATCGGCGACGCGATCATTCTCGGCCGCTTGTTCCAGGTGATGTTCGAGGAAGGCGTGGTGGTGGTCAGCACCTCCAACCAGCCGCCGGACCAGTTGTATGCCGACGGCTTCAACCGCGACCGTTTTACCCCGGCCATCGAGGCGATCAAGCAGCACATGCAAGTGATCGCGGTGGATGGCGGGGAAGATCATCGCCTGCATCCCGGTACGGCGTTGCAGCGGTATTGGGTCGGGGCACTCGATCAGTCCAGCGGCCTGGCCGAAGCGTTCAAGGCCCTGACCGCTGGCCAGTCGGTGTCAACTGATCCGATCCAGGTCGGCTACCGCAGCGTCCACGTGGTGCAGGCCAGCGCCACGGTGCTTTGGTGTCGCTACGCCGACCTGTGCGAGCAACCTTTCGCCGCCATGGACTTCATGGCCCTGTGCGACACCTTCAGCGCTATCCTGATGAGTGAAGTGCCCAACCTCAGCGCGCAAAAACGCGAAGGGCGGATTGCCAGGGGCACGGAAGACGGGGTGGAACGGGTGGTGGCCGGTGACCGTGAGCTGCCTCAGTTGTCGGTGCATGACGACGGCGTGCGGCGCTTCATCGCGCTGGTGGACGAATGCTACGACCGCAAGGTGCCGCTGTACCTCGAAGCCCAGGTGCCGATGGACGCCTTGTACACCGAGGGTTACCTGGAATTCCCGTTCCGCCGCACCCTCAGCCGTTTGCAGGAAATGCAGCTGCAACGCTTTGCCGACGTTTGAGCACCAGGAGGAGCGACGATGAATCAGCCTCTGTCTCACCATTTACTGACCATGGCCTACCAGAATGCCTGGGCCAACCATCGACTGGCCAAGGCCTGGGGCCAGTTGAGCGCGTCGGAATTGGCGGCGCCGCGTGTCAGTTTTTTCCCGAGCATTTGTGCGACCCTCAACCACATTCTGACCTGTGACTGGTTCTACGTGGACGCCCTGGAACGTGAGTTGCGCGGTGATGTACCGCATCCCGATTGCTACGTGTTTTTCAAGGATGAGCAGCCGTTCACGGACGTCGATGACCTCAAGCACGAGCAGGCCAGCGTGGACCGACGGCTGATCGCTTATTGCGAACAACTGCGTGACGCGGATCTCGGGCAGATGGTGACCATCGCGCGGGATACGCCACAACACGACAGCCGGTTGCGCATGCTTTCTCATCTGTTTGAACACCAGATTCATCACCGTGGGCAGGTTCACGCCATGCTCAGCGGCACTTCAGTCAAACCGCCGCAACTGGACGAGTTTTTCTGTGCCGGGGAGGCGGGGTTGCGGGCAGAGGATTTTGCCGAGTTGGGTTGGACTGAAGAATTGGTGTGGGGACATTAAGATCCGGTTGTCGCCGCGACAACGCCACGCTAATGTCCGTGGCCAATTTGATGTGTGATCGAGGGTGGAAATGGAATCCGCAGAAATACTTGTCCTTCAAGCCAGCTACACCAACCCAGTACATGCCGAGGCCATTTGTCTGGTGCTGAACAGCTACGCCGAAGACCCGATGGGCGGCGGTGAACCGCTGGACGCCGAGGTCCTGCGGCAACTGCCGGCGGAATTGGCCAAGCGATCCTTTGCGTTCAGCGTGGTGGCGTTCGTCGGCGGCGAACCGGCGGGGCTGGTCAATTGCTTTGAAGGCTTTTCGACCTTTGCCTGCCGGCCACTGGTCAACGTGCACGATGTGGCGGTGGTGCCAAAGTTTCGCGGCTTGGGGCTGAGCCAGAAGATGCTGCAAAAGGTCGAAGACATCGCCCGTCAGCGCGGCTGCTGCAAGATCACCCTCGAAGTTCTGGAAGGCAACGACGTCGCCCAGGCGTCGTATGCCAAGTTCGGTTTTGCGCCCGGCATGTTTGATCCCGCCCATGGGCGCATGCTGTTCTGGATCAAGACCCTGTAAATCCCGGGCATAAAAAAGGGCGTCCATCAGGACGCCCGAAGTGTCAGCTCTGACGGCGGAGCAGGGGCCGTCAGAGGTCCATGGGTTCAGGGTTTGTAATATTCGGTCACTTGCGCGGTTTGATCGTCCGGGACCCGCAGCTCTTGGCTTTGTCGTTGATCGGTCTGGCTTTGCGCCGTGTGGACCGGAAAGTTGTCCCAATGATGCTTCATCCGCTCTGCGCCGCCTTCGGCAAACGCGCTGGCGGAACCGACAAGCAGCAGGCCGGCGAAGATCAGGCTGACTCGTTTCATGGTGTATCTCCCACTAAGAATGACGGGGTGCCTTTCATCCGTGATTAAAGGGCGTGGGCGCAGTATCGGCAGACCCTATTAAGTCTGAATTAACGCCAATCAACGTGTGGGAGCGAGCCTGCTCGCGAAGACGGTCTGTCAGCCAACATCTCCATCAACTGACACACCGCCTTCGCGAGCAGGCTCGCTCCCACAGTGGATCTGTTGTGAACGCAGCTACTGCATCCAACTTCAATCCCTGTGAGAGTGAGCAAGCTCACTCCCTCGGTAGATTGCGGTTACAGCTCAGAGTTTCCAGTCTAGGCTCAACGTCACCGTGCGCGGGTCGCCCCAGAACACGCCGTTGTAGAAGCCGACGTTGTCGTAATACTTTTTGTCGAACAGGTTATCCACGTTCAGCGAGGCCGACAGGTGCTTGTCGAACTCATAACGCGACATCAACTTGACCACGGTGTAGGCGCCTTGGCGGATCTTCGCGTTTTCGGTGATCAGGTCTCCCTGGGCGTCCCGACCGATCGGGCGATTGGAATTGCCCCAGATATCACTCTGCCAGTTCACCGCACCGCCCACGGTCAGCGCATGCCAGTCACCGGGCAGGCGATAGGCCGTAGACAGTCGCAGCATGTTCAACGGCTCATTGGTGTTCGCGCGCTGCTTATCGCCGTTCGCCGCGTGGGTGTAGGTGTAGCCGGCGGTCATGTTCCAGTCGGTCATGACTTCGCCGGAGACTTCGACTTCGAAGCCCTGGACCTTCTGCCCCTTGCCCCCGGATTTATAGAACTGCTCGCCGGTAAGCGGGTCTTGCGGCACCGAGTCGTCGAGTTCGGCGACGTTATCCTGCTTGCTCCAGAACAACGCCGTCGCAACGTTCAATCGCTCCTCCAGCAAGCTGCCCTTCAGACCGAGTTCATAGTTGCTGCCAACCACCGGTTCCAGGTATTTGCGGTTGGCGTCGCGATTGTCCTGAGGCTTGAAGATGTCGGTGTAGCTGACGTAGACGGTGTACTCGGGCGTGAGGTCGTAGAGCAACCCGGCGTACGGCGTCCAGATATCGCTTTGTTGCTGGGCAGTGATTTCGACGCCGGTCAGTTGCAGGTTTTTATCGTAGCTGTAGTTCTTGTTCGAGGTTTTCCAGCTGCCATATCGGCTGCCGAGTACCGCGTGAAAGCGCTCGGTCAGGCTCAGGCGCGTAGCCAGGTAGCCAGCCTTTTGCCGAGTGCTGTCCGATGCGCCGGTGAGGCTGGTGACGGTGTCGGGAAATTTGGCGATGCCACCCATGTATTTCCAGTCGGGGATGTTGCCGTAGCCCGCAGGCACGGCGCCGCCCACGGTGTGGGGTGATTCTGAACTGCGCTCCGCTTCCCCGTAGCCGAACATCAATTCGTGTTCCCGCCCGAACAGCGCGTATGGGCCGGCCACGTTGATGTCATAGGTGTCCATTTTCTGCGTGCCGAGCATGTGGCTGCTGTAAGCACTCATGCCGCTGCGATCGTCATTCGGGAAGCCACCGCCGCCGTAGTAGACCTTGCCGTCGGTATCGCTGTCGCGGTGGGTGTAGGCCGCTTTCAGGTGCCAGCCGCCGCCCAATTGCTGGTCGAGGTTGGCGAAAGCGGTCTTGTCCTTGAGCGGCCAGGAACTCCACGACGTCGCCATGTGGGTCGAACGCCCCAGGTTGGCCTTGCCACCGGACGAGTTCCAATACGGCACCGTGCCCCAGGAGGTGCCCTGGACCTGTTTATCCTGATAGTCGTAACCCACCGCCAGCAGCGTGTCGTCGGTGAGATCGGCTTCCAGCACGCCATAACCGACTTCCCGTTGCATCTGGTAATGATCGCGGAACGACTGACTGTCGCGATAGGCCAGCACGCTGCGCCCGCGCAAACGCCCGTCGAACGCCAACGGGCCGCCAACATCCACGTAGCTGTAGTAATCGTCATAGCTGCCGCCACTGACCCCGGTCTGGGCTTGCCATTGCGCGGTCGGTCGCTTGCGCACCATGTTGATGGTGGCCGATGGGTCGCCCGCGCCGGTGGTCAACCCGGTGGCGCCGCGAACCACTTCGATGCGGTCGTAGATGATGGTGTCGGAATCGGACTTCATACGCCCGAAGGTGTTGAGCATGCCATCGATCTGGAAGTTGTTGATCTCATAGCCACGGGACGAATAGCTGACGCGGTCCGAGTCGTTGTGCTGGACCACCACGCCAGTGGTCTGGCTCATGGCTTCGGAGAGGGTGCCGAGCTTGAAGTCGTCCATTTGCTGGCGAGTGACCACGGACACCGATTGTGGCGTTTCCTTGATCGACAGGTTCAGCCGCGTGGCGGTGCTCATGGCGCCGGTGGTGTAGGACTCGGTATTTTCGGTGGTGCTGCCCAAGCCTTCGGCGGTGACGCTGGTGCTGGCGAGTTCCAGGGCACTGGTAGCCGGATCCTTGTCGGGATCGGTTTCGGCCAGCAAGTCCGGGCTCAAGGCTGCACTGCACAGCCCAAGGGTCAAGGTCATGGAACGGGTGATAGGCGCGAACATCGCAGCCGACTCCTTGTCTTCGAGGGAAAAATTCCGTTTGCTCAAAGACGAAGGGGAGCGGGGGGATTTAGCGTTAAACGAGAATAATTGTCATCTCTGGATGTTTCAACGCGCAAAAAAATGTGGGAGCGGGCTTGTGGCGAGGGGGCTTGCCCCCGTTGGGTCGCGAAGCGGCCCCAAACCTGAAACCGCGATGTAACAGGCACGACGCGTTGAATGGTTCTACGACTGCTTCGCAGCCGAACGGGGGCAAGCCCCCTCGCCACACAAGCCTGCTCCTACAGGGGGTATTGCAGTGTTACTGCTTGACGACCGCTGGCACTTCCGTCACGGCGGCTTTGGGTTTCATCAGGCTGAAGTCGATCAGCGGACGCTGCTGACGCTCGTACGGGTTGCCGATCATCAGCGGTCGCGGCTTGAAGCTGTCGCTGACCAGGCTCTTGCTGTGGTCCAGTTCATCGAAACTCAGGCCTGCCATGTCGGCCCAGGTGTGGATCAACTGCGAGCTGCTGTAAGGGCGGCTCAGGTCGGCGGCAAAATTCCAGTCGTGGGTGTCACGCCATTTTGGCGAAGCCCAGGCCATGAACGGAATGGTGTACATCGGCGCCGTCGGTTTGTTTTCGTTGCGCCCCAGGGTGTTGTGGCCTGGGGAGTCGAAGACGTCTTCGCCGTGGTCGGAGAGGTACATCAGGAAGCCGTTTGGATCGACCTTGGCGTAGTCCTTGATCAGGCTCGACACCACGAAGTCGTTGTACAGCACCGCGTTGTCATAGCTGTTGTAGGTCGGCACTTCGGCGTCTTTTACGCCGGCCGGAACCCCGGTGCGGTCCTTGAACTTGTCGAAGGTCGGCGGGTAACGGTACTGGTAGCTCATGTGCGTACCGAGCAGATGCACGACGATCAACTTGTGCGCCGCCGGATCACTCAGCGCCTTGTTGAACGGCTCGATCACGTCGCCATCGTACTGGGCGGCGTTCTGGTTGCGGTTGTTGTTCAGGTACACCTGCTCGTCAGCCTGTTCGGAGAACGTGGTGAGCATGGTGTTGCGCTTGGTCATGGTCTGCTGGTTGGTGATCCAGAAGGTTTTGTAGCCTGCCTGTTTCATCATGCTGACCAGCGACGGCGTCGTCAGGTACAGGTCCGGGTTCTCTTCGTCGGCGAAGGTCAGCACCTGTTGCAACGCCTCGATGGTGTAGGGGCGCGGGGTGATGACGTTATTGAAGACCGCCAGTTGATCCTTGAGCTTGTCCAGTTCCGGCGTGGTCTCGCGGTTGTAGCCATACAGGCTCATGCGCTGACGGTTGGTGGACTCGCCGATCACCAGCACCAGGGTCGACGGTTGGTCGGCCATGGTGTTCTTGAGGTTTTTCAGCGGCGCGATCTTGCTCGCACTGTCGAGCATGTCTTGCATGCCGGCCAGGGTGTCGAGGTAACGGTGATACGCCACGGCCATCTGCCAAGGCACGGCTGGCTCGATACGAGTTTCGAATTTCTCGAAACCGCCGGCAAGGCTGCCGGTGCGAGCGGTTTGCTTGATCAGCGGATAACCGACTACGGCCACCAGGATGGCGGTCGCAGCGACCAGCGCTCTTCCGCGCGGCATATACACCGGGCGCAAGCGGGTCCACAGGAAGTAGGCGAACGCGGTGTGAGCGAGGAACGCCGCCACCATCCACCAGGCAAAGTACTGGGTCATGTACTCGCCGGCTTCAGAGATGTTCGACTCGAACATGATGAAGATGACGCTCTGGGAAAACTCCTGCTGATAGATGAAGAAGTAACCCAGGCTGGCCATCGAACAGGCCCACAGCACGACGCCGATCAGCGCGGCCATCAGACGGGTGCGCTTGGGGAACAGCAGCATCGGCGCCAGCCAGATGGCACTCATCACAAACGCCTGGCGAAACCCGGTGAAACCGGAGGTGCCGGTCAGTTGGATCAGCAACTGGGTAATGCCGGAGAAGTACCAGAAGAAGACAAATAGCCAGATGAAACCGGCCCAATCGAAACCTGTCGCAGACGTTTTGCTGCGTTTGAGCAATGCCATTAAGTACGTACTCCCACCGGCGTCATGGAGTCACCGGCGTCATCAAACGAACCCACGAGAAACCGCTGCCCGAGAACCGAACAGCCACAAGGATCGGGAGTATCGCTAGAGGGATGTGAAAACTTTGTGAGTTTCGTTCAGGAACGCGACAGGAAGCGCAGGCGTCGATGGCTTTTCATGTGGGAGCGGGCTGATATGGAGAAGGTGCTTTTCTGTGGCGAGGGGGCTTGCCCCCTCGCCACACAAGCCCGCTCCCACAGGGGATGGCGGGGGTGCTGAGGGGAATCAGGCGCTAAGCGAAGGCATCGGTTGCCCGGAGAGTTGAGCCTGTTGCTGCAACAATTGCCTGAGCTGGGCCACCTGAGTCTTCAAGGTGTCACGCTCATCTTTCAATTGGCGCAGTTCATCACGACGAATCGTGACGTAGAGAGTTTGTGGGGGACGTGCGGTAACGATTGTGTCCATTGCTCACCTCGCAAATGGCCTGCATCAACTGTGGTTGTGCCGTTCTTGCGAGCGACATAAACACTATCGGCACCGATTTTGATTTCTTTTGCCCATGATGGGAACTTTTTTATTTTTCATGGTCGGTGTGTCTTCAACACGATTCCCGACGTTATCAGTGTGAATCGGGCACAATGCCCGGAAACTTCATCCCGGCGCTCTGGACTAACCCACATTAGTCGCGTTGGGCTATAACCTTTGACACACATTATTTGCAGTAAGGAGCATCAGCACATGCAACTCGGGATTATTGGACTGGGCCGCATGGGCGGTAATATTGCGCGGCGCCTGATGCTCAACGGGCATACCACCGTTGTTTACGACCGCAATACCGCCTTCGTCGAGAACCTGGCCAAAGAAGGCTCCACCGGCGTTGCCGACCTGCCGGCGCTGGTCGCAGGCCTGGCTAAACCGCGTGCGATCTGGGTCATGCTGCCGGCCGGCGCACCGACCGAAGACACCATCGACACCCTGAGCAACCTGCTCGAAGCCGGCGATACCATCATCGACGGCGGCAACACCTTCTATAAAGATGACATCCGCCGGGCCAAGACCCTGTCGGAAAAAGGCCTGCACTACATTGACGTCGGCACCTCCGGCGGCGTCTGGGGCCTGGAGCGCGGTTACTGCATGATGATCGGCGGCGACGCCGAGACCGTGAAGCGCCTCGATCCGCTGTTTGAAAGCCTGGCCCCGGGCCTGGGCGACATCCCGCGCACCAAGGACCGCAAGTCCGACGACGATCGCGCCGAACGCGGCTACATCCACGCCGGCCCGGCAGGCTCTGGCCACTTCGTGAAGATGATCCATAACGGCATCGAATACGGAATGATGCAGGCCTTCGCCGAAGGCTTTGACATCCTCAAGACCAAATCCAGCGAAAACCTGCCGGAAGACCAGCGTTTCGACCTGAACGTCGCTGACATTGCCGAAGTCTGGCGTCGTGGCAGCGTGGTGTCGTCCTGGTTGCTCGACCTGACCGCCGACGCCTTGGCCAGCGACCCGAAACTCGACGGTTACTCGGGTTCCGTGGCTGACAGCGGTGAAGGTCGCTGGACCATCGAAGCCGCCATGGAGCAATCGGTGCCGGTGCCGGTGCTGTCGAACTCGCTGTTCTCGCGCTACCGTTCCCGCGGTCAAGGCACCTTTGGCGACAAAATTCTCTCGGCCCAGCGCTTCGGCTTCGGCGGCCATGTGGAGACATCGAAAAAATGAGTAATACGATCCGCAGGAAATCCAAGGCAGAACCCGCACCACCGACCACGCTGTTCCTGTTCGGTGCCCATGGTGATCTGGTCAAGCGTCTGTTGATGCCGGCCCTGTACAACCTCAGTCGCGACGGCCTGCTTGGCGATGGACTGCGGATCATCGGCGTTGACCACAACGCCATCAGCGATGAAGCCTTCGCGCAGAAGCTCGAAGACTTCATTCGCACCGAAGCGGCCGCCAAGATCGGCAAGGGCGACACAGCCCTTGATCCGGACTTGTGGGCCAAATTGGCCAAAGGCATCAGCTACGTCCAGGGCGATTTCCTGGACGACAGCACCTATCAAGCCCTGGCGGCAAAAATCGCCGACAGCGGCACTGGCAATGCGGTGTTCTACCTGGCCACCGCGCCACGTTTCTTCAGTGAAGTGGTGCGCCGACTCGGCAGCGCCGGTTTGCTCGAAGAAACCCCGGAAGCTTTCAGAAGGGTGGTGATCGAAAAACCGTTCGGCTCCGACCTGCAAACCGCCGAAGCCTTGAACGCTTGCTTGCTCAAGGTCATGTCGGAAAAGCAGATCTACCGGATCGATCACTATCTGGGCAAGGAAACCGTGCAGAACATTCTGGTCAGCCGGTTCTCCAACAGCCTGTTCGAAGCGTTCTGGAACAACCATTACATCGACCACGTGCAGATCACCGCCGCCGAAACCGTTGGCGTGGAAACCCGTGGCAGTTTTTACGAACACACCGGCGCCTTGCGGGACATGGTGCCCAATCACCTGTTCCAATTGCTGGCGATGGTGGCCATGGAGCCGCCGGCCGCGTTTGGCGCCGATGCGGTACGTGGCGAAAAAGCCAAAGTGGTCGGCGCGATCCGCCCATGGTCGGTTGAAGATGCGCGGGCCAACTCGGTGCGCGGCCAATACGCCGCTGGCGAAGTCGATGGCAAGCCATTGGCCGGTTACCGCCAGGAAGGCAACGTGGCGCCGGACAGCAACACCGAAACCTATGTCGCGCTGAAAGTCATGATCGACAACTGGCGCTGGGTCGGCGTGCCGTTCTACCTGCGCACCGGCAAGCGCATGAGCGTGCGCGACACCGAGATCGTCATCTGCTTCAAACCGGCGCCGTACGCGCAGTTCCGCGACACCGAAGTCGAGGAGTTGCAGCCGACCTATCTGCGAATCCAGATCCAGCCCAACGAAGGCATGTGGTTTGACCTGCTGGCCAAGCGGCCGGGGCCGGCGCTGAAGATGGCCAACATCGAGCTGGGGTTCGCCTACAAGGACTTCTTCGAGATGCAGCCGTCCACCGGCTACGAAACCCTGATTTACGATTGCCTGACTGGCGACCAGACGCTGTTTCAGCGCGCCGACAACATCGAGAACGGCTGGCGCGCCGTGCAACCGTTCCTCGACGCCTGGCAGCAGGACGCGAGCGTGCAGAGCTACCCGGCGGGTGAGAACGGCCCACAAGCCGCCGAAGACCTGCTGACCCGCGATGGCCGCGTTTGGCACAGCCTCGGATGAGTGAAGCGCTGAAACAACCCATCCGTTTTCTGCTCAGTGACATGGACGGCACCCTGCTGCTGCCCGATCACAGCTTGAGCCAGCGCACCATCGACGCGGTTCGCGCATTGCGTGAGGCCGGCGTGCTGTTCAGCCTGGCTACCGGCCGGCCGCCGAAAGCCATGTTGCAGCAGATCGAAGCCCTGGGCGTCGACCTGCCAACCGCCGCGTTCAACGGCGGTACCATCGTCAACCCGGACGGCAGTTTGCTGGTCGCGCATTATTTGCCGGCCACCGCGGCGCTGACTGCACTGGCGCTGTTCGCTGATCGGCCGGACATCGAAATCTGGGTGTTCAGTGGTGGCGACTGGCTGCTCAAAGATCCGAACGGCCCGATGGTGCCTCGTGAACAGCACGGTCTGGGTTATCCGCCGGTGGTGGTCGAGAGTTTTGAGCCGTATCTGGAGCGCATCGACAAGATAGTCGCCACCAGCAACAACACTGACCTGTTGATCGAACTCGAAGCGCTGTTGCTGCCCAAGGTCGAAGGCCAGGCCCAGGTGTCCCGCTCACAGCCGATTTACCTGGACGTGACCGCGATGCAAGCCAACAAGGGCGCGGCGTTGGCGACACTGGCCGAGTTTCTCGGCGTGCCGCTGGAGCAAACCGCCGCACTGGGCGACGGCGGCAATGACCCGGCGATGTTCCATCGCGCCGGGTTGTCGATTGCCATGGGGCAGGCGGAAGAAGCGGTGAAGCGCCAGGCCGATGTGGTCACCGGCGCCAACACCGAAGACGGCGCGGCGCAGGCGATTGAGCGGTACATCCTGAGCGCACGTTAAACCGCGTTATCGTTCTTCGCGGGCAAGCCTCGCTCCTACAGAAGTTGCGCGATCCCTGTAGGAGCGAGGCTTGCCCGCGAAGTCGTCAGACCTGCCGCCTCAAAGCCAGAAACTCACCGCATACCACCCCAAAACCCCCATCACCACCGTATACGGCAACGCCATCCACACCATCCGCCCATACGACAGGCGAATCAGCGGTGCAATCGCCGAGGTCAGCAAAAACAGAAACGCTGCCTGACCATTCGGTGTCGCCACACTCGGTAAATTGGTTCCGGTATTGATCGCGATCGCCAATGTCTCGAAATGCTCGCGGCTCATGTGCCCGGCGATAAACGCCTGTTTCACTTCGGTAATGTAAATCGTCGCCACAAACACGTTGTCGCTGATCGCCGATAGCAAACCGTTGGCAATAAACAGCATGCCCGGCTGTTGCTCCGCCGGCAGGGCCAGCACCCACTGAATCAGCGGCGTGAACAGTTGCTGGTCATGAATCACCGCGACCACGGCGAAGAACACCACCAGCAGCGCGGTGAACGGCATCGCATCTTTAAACGCGTTGCCAATGCGATGTTCGTCAGTGATGCCGGTGAACGCGGTGATCAACACGATCACCATCAAACCGATCAGCCCGACTTCTGCAATGTGAAACGCCAGCCCGGCAATCAGGATCAACGCCGCCGCGCCCTGGACCAGCAGCGCCGCACGCTGGCGCGCGGTGCGTTCGGCATTGTCTTCGGCGGCATAGTTGGCCAGTACCGCGCGCACATTGTCCGGCAGCAGCGTGCCGTAACCGAACCAGCGCAGCTTTTCCAGCAGCACGCAGGTCACCAGGCCAGCGGCCAATACCGGCAATGAAACCGGGGCGATCTTCAGGAAGAACTCGGCGAAATGCCAACCCATCTCATGGCCGATCAACAGGTTCTGCGGCTCGCCAACCAGCGTGCACACACCACCGAGTGCCGTGCCCACGGCGCCATGCATCAGCAGGCTGCGCAGAAAGGCGCGGAATTGTTCGAGGTCTTCATGGTGCAGAGTCGGCAGGTGCTGATCGTCGCTGAATTGGCTGTCCTGACGCGGATCGTTGCCCGAGGCGACGCGGTGATACACCGAGTAAAATCCCACCGCCGCGCTGATGATCACCGCCGTGACGGTCAAGGCGTCTAGAAACGCCGAGAGAAACGCTGACAGAAAACAGAACATCAAGGCCAGTAATGCTTTGGAGCGCACCCCGAGCAACAGGCGCGAGAACAGAAATAGCAACAGGTCTTTCATGAAGTAGATGCCTGCCACCATAAACATCAGCAGCAGGATCACCGGGAAGTTGTGCACCAGTTCGTCGTACAGCGCCTGAGGCGTGGTCATCTTCAACAGCAGCGCTTCGATCAGCAACAGACCGCCGGGCATCAGTGGATAACACTTGAGCGCCATGGCCAGGGTGAAAATAAACTCCAGGACCAGCAACCAACCCGCCGCCACCGGCCCTACGGTCCACAGCACCAGCGCGTTAAGAATCAGGAAGCCGACAATGCTCGCCTTGTACCAGCGGGGCGAGTGCCCGAGAAAATTATGCGCGAACGCCTGGGCCATTGAACCGGACATCGGCTACTCCTTGTATTAAGAAGCGCGCAACTTGCCGGAAGCGTCGATGAAGATCAACCCGTATCAGCTCAGGTAACGCGCAACCACCGCGCGATAGTTACCGTCCAGCGAGTAACCGCCGACGACAATTCGACCGTTGTCCTGCACGGCCAGGGAAGTGGCGGTGTTCAGGCTGCGGCCCAGTCGGGTACGAACCCAGCCGAGGCCATTGGCAAAGCTGCGATCCAGCGTACCTTGGGGCAGATAGCGGGCCAGGATGAAATCGGCTTCGACCCCGCCGATCGTGGCGCCGACCGCCAGTACGCTGCCATCCGCCTGAACCTGGGCGGCGGTCCATTGGCTGCCGCTGTGGCCGATTTCCAGGTGTTGCGGTTGACCGCCGTTGCAATGCTTGTCCGGGCGACCGTTGCTGTGCAGTTTCAGCGACAGGCAATGCATCGGGTCGCGACTGCTGCCGAAACAGTGCAAGTCGCCATTGTCCTGCTGGACGATCTGGCTGACCTGAGCGCTGCGCCCCAGTGCCTTGAAGGTCATGAAACCATCCACGGCGAAGCTGTCGTCCAGTCGTCCATCGGCGTGATAGCGTGCCAGCAAACCTTCGGCAGGGAAATTGATCGAGCCCCCCGCCAGGATTCGCCCGTCCTGTTGCAGCATCAGGCTGGCAAGCCAGGTGTTCATCATCAAATGCCTGACAACCACGAAACCACGACCGTTGAAATCGCGGTCCAGGCTGCCGTCGACATTCAGGCGGATCAGCAGGCCGACGTGATCGGCAAGTTCGAAATGATGATTGGCCACCAGCAGGATTCGACCGTCCGGCTGTACGGCGATATCGCAGGCCTCGGCGCCCGGTACGCCCGGTGGCAGCCAGTCGTCGCGCAAGCCCCGGGACAGCTCGCCAGGCAGGCGCACAACCTGGCGGCCATTGTCGCCAAAGCTTCGAACCGGCTGACCTTCGGGGTCGAACAGCGCCAGAGCGGGCAGGGTACGGTGAGCATCTTCGTAGTGCAGGCCAGCTAGCAAAATAGAGCCGCAGGGCAAGACATGCACCTTGCTGCCCATGGCTTCAAAGCCCAGGGCGAATTGGCCGATCAGGCTGCCCTGGTTGCCAAAACCCAGGTCCGCCGAGCCATCCTCCAGCAAGCGGGCCAGGCCAAAGCGGCTGCCCGCATGAGTGCCGACCTTGGCCGCGACCAGCAAACGGCCTTGCGGATCGATGGCGACACCGTTGGCCATGCTTGAGGAACTGCCGGCGAAATAGACTTGGGTCTTGCCGGCAGCGGCAAATTCCGGATCGAGGTGCCCGGCTGAATTTACCGTGGCGGGGCAGGCGAAAGCGGTCTGGTTTGACATGCACGCATCTCCTTGCCAGTCGACCTCATCCCGGTAACCGGGAGGGTGACTGTGCATGCGAAACATTCAATCCCTGAATGCCTGGATGCACAACTGTCATAACTAACAGGCGGAGGGTCGCTTTTTGCCAGAACAGTGTCTTTTGGAACCACTGAAGAGGGTGCCAACAATCGAGCCTTTATAAAGCAAAAGATCGCAGCCTTCGGCAGCTCCTACAAGGAAACGCATATTCCAATGTAGGCGCTGCCGAAGGCGGCGATCTTTTGATCTTTAATTAATGAGGCATGGACCACGATTGCAACGTGTAGCCATCTTCGCTGAGTGCAGCACGCGCCTGTTCCAGCAGATGTTCAAGTTGCACCGGATCGGAATAAGCGCTGCTTGGGATCTGCGCGCGGCCAATGCGGGTATTGGTGCGGTCGATCACGCTCAGGCAGAGTTCGCCGTTGCCGTCTTGTGGGGCCCAAGCCACGCATTGAAATGGCTTGAACGCGCGGTCGGCAATCAAAAGAGCTTCGTTGATACGGAGCGGGGCGGTCATGGGATCTTCTCTCTATATGCCCAATCAAGTGATGTGCCGTCGGTTGGGCTTACCGTTCGGCTGGTTACTTGTACTGATGCCCTCAATGGGGGGTTGGGTCACACACAATCCAAAGAAAATTCAACTTTCTTTCATATACTCAATATTCAGGCAGTTTTTGAAAGCTGGCTGAAAGCTTCAGTCGTTAGGTAACTAACAAACTTCCTTCTTATAACTAATTAGTTAAGACTCCTATAATCAAACGATACAAGGTGCCGTCAAATTCTTGCTAATGTTACAGCCAGGTCCGCCAAATGACTGTTTTTAATAATATTTCCTTAAATTTGGCGCCAAGGAACAGTCATGATCGAAGCGCCTGCCTTACGACGTCTGTTAGTGGTTGATCCTTGCGACGATTGCCATCGTCTTTTGCCGGGATTGCGCTCTGTAGGATGGGACGTTGACAGCTGCACGCTGGAAAACGCCGCCGATCGGACCTGCGATGTCGGCCTCTTGCGATTGCAGCCGTTCCACCTGGAACGGCCCGAAGCCGTCAAGGAATTGATCAGCCGCAGCGGCACCGAATGGATTGCCGTGCTTAACCAGGAAGTCCTGCGACTGCAAAACGTCGGGGATTTTGTATGCGAATGGTTTTTTGACTTCCATACCTTGCCGTTCGACGTCTCCCGGGTCCAGGTGACCCTGGGCCGCGCATTCGGCATGGCGCGGCTGCGCGGGCAGGGCACGATTCACATCGATCAGCCGGAACACGAGTTGCTGGGTGACAGCAAACCGATCCGCGAGCTGCGCAAGTTATTGAGCAAACTGGCGCCCACCGAGTCGCCGGTATTGATCCGCGGCGAAAGCGGCACCGGTAAAGAATTGGTCGCCCGCACCCTGCACCGGCAATCCCAACGCCACAACAAGCCGTTCGTGGCAATCAACTGCGGCGCGATTCCCGAACATCTGATCCAGTCTGAACTGTTTGGCCACGAGAAAGGCGCCTTCACCGGTGCGCATCAACGCAAGATCGGGCGGATCGAAGCCGCGAACGGCGGCACGCTGTTTCTTGATGAAATCGGCGATCTGCCGTTGGAACTGCAAGCCAATCTGCTGCGCTTCCTGCAGGAAAAACACATCGAGCATGTCGGCGGCAGTACGCCGATTCCGGTGGATGTGCGGGTATTGGCGGCGACTCACGTCGACCTGGAGGCGGCCATCGAGAAGAAACGCTTTCGCGAAGATTTGTACTATCGCCTCAACGTGCTGCAAGTGGTCACCGCGCCGCTACGTGAACGCCACGGTGACCTCTCGATGCTGGCCAACCACTTTTCCCATTTCTATAGCCATGAAACCGGTCGCCGCCCGCGCAGCTTCAGCGAAGACGCGTTGATCGCCATGGGCAAGCATGACTGGCCGGGCAATGTTCGCGAGTTGGCCAATCGGGTACGTCGCGGGCTGGTATTGGCCGAAGGACGCCAGATCGAAGCGCGGGACCTGGGGCTGATCAGCCAACAGACAATTGCCGCGCCGATGGGCACGCTGGAAGATTACAAGACCCGCGCCGAGCGCCAGGCCTTGTGCGATGTGCTGAACCGCCATAGCGATAACTTGAGTATCGCTGCCAAGGTGTTGGGGATCTCCAGGCCTACCTTCTACCGGTTGTTGCACAAGCATCAGATACGTTAGACCAAGATCAAAGGATCGCAGCCTCGTTTCACTCGACAGCTCCTACGGGTTTGCGCGTTCTCCTTGTAGCAGCTGTCGAGTGAAACGAGGCTGCGATCTTTTTCCCATAGACCAATCCAAAAAAAGCCCCGCTACGATTAAGTCGCAGCGGGGCTTTGCTTGTTATGGATCAGAAGTAGTAAGGGAATTTCAGGCTGAAGGAAAAGTCTGGCGAGTCCTCGGTCAGGCCAATGGCCAGGTTAGGCACGATTGTCAAGTTATCCGTAGCCGCCAGGGTCATGCCGATGTTGAAGTTGGCCGAGTTGTAATCGCTGTTGGAAATCGATTGCCACTCGCCACCGTCCGGCTTGATCTTGCTCTTGCGGGCGAACTGATCGGTGAACGAAAACGACATACTCATCTTCTCGTTCAAGGCGAACGCAATGCCGGCGCCAACCTGCCAGGAATCACCCAGTTTCACATCGCCTTTCACCTTTGAGCCGACCTGAGGACTGATATCGCTGAAAGAGTCCTGCATGTTGTAGGTGTAGGCCAGGGTGCCGAACAGCACGGCCGGGTCGAAGGTCTTGACCAGCGAGATCCCCGGGGTGATCGACCAGACACCGTTGCCGGTAGGCAAGTCCTCGGGTACCGAGAGGTTATCGTTGGTCGGGTCACTGACCAGCTTGATGCCGTAAGGGTCCTTGCCGGTGGGGGCCTTGACGCGCAGTGTCGCGACCGCGTCGGGCCAGTTGGCTGACTCATCCAGAAACTTGTAAGCCACGCCAACGTTCACGTCCCCGATGGTCGGGTCCCGGGTCACGGTTGCATCCGACGTCACCGGGCCTGCGCCACCAGCGCCACCGGAGGAATACGTCGATTCGCGATAAACCACGGGGACGTTAATGTCGAACTGCCAGCGCTGTGCCACGTTGTAGCGGGCGGTCAGGTCCAGGGTCCAGTTGTCGGCCTTGATGCGGTCGAGGTTGATGTTGCCGAGAAAGATCGAATCCAGTGCCAGGAAGCCGTTGAGCGTTAACGCGCGGGTATCGTAGTGCGTGTAGGTCACGCCGGTTTCGAGGCTGAACTTGCCGCCACCGAAGAAGCCGCTCGCTTCGTCATACAGGTTGGAAACGCTTTGTGCTGGCTCCGAATCATCCTTGAGCGATTGGCCGTACGAACTGCCTGAAGTGCCGGGCGCACCGGCGGCCACCGTCTGGCCACCCTTGGCCGGCTGGGCTGGGGATTTGGTCAGGCGTTTGGGAGCCGGTGTCGCAGGTGCTTCTTCGACTTGGCGAACGCGCTGCTCAAGGACCATCAGCGCGTTCTGTTGTGCTTCGTAACGCTGTTTCAACTCCGTGAGTTCTTGTTTTAGTGCTTCGACCTGAGGGTCCGGGGCTGCGTATAGCAGTGTCGCCGGGGTCAGGCTACTCAAACAGACGATAGCTCTGAACGTTAACGATCGGTGCATGGGTTAGCCGTCCCTTCTGATTAGATCCGATGAGACTGAGCGTAGATCAGAATCCGATTGTGCGAAGACCTTTGAGCTGGTCCAGATTGCCGCTCAACGCCCCGGCTGTCGGTACGTTGTCACGCAGCACGACATTGAGGGAAGTGAGGTTGCGCACCTGGTTGCTGCTGCCGAGCAAAGTCGTGTTCTGCATCAGTCCACCCTGGGCCAGGCGTTGCACGGTACTGCCCTGGTTGTTGTTTGCGACGATGTTGAGTTGCACTCCTGAGTTGGTTGAGGAAACCGCGAGCGAGCCCGCTTCATTGTTGCCGACCAGCGTCGACCCTGCGGTCAATGCCTGGCCCTGTGGTTGCGTTACCGGTGCCTGATTGACCTGGCTGGCTTTCGCGACGTTGATATCAACGTTGTTGTAGGCGGTGTTGTTGTCGCCCGCAGCGCGCACGACTTGAGTTACGCCTTCGGTGCTGTTGAGGCCGTTGCCGCCAGAAACGATACCGGTCCCGGTATTAGTGTTGGTGTTGGTGTTGGTGTTGAGGTTGGTATTAGTGCTTGTGTTTGTGTTTGCGACGGAGCTTTGCGAGCTCGTTGGACTAGCGGGTTTTTCATCGATCATCGAAACATAGAACTGCGGCTTGATAGTGTTTTGCTGGACTTGCATCGCGGAGGTCGCACCGATCAGCGCACCGTTGGCGTTCTGCCAAGTAGTGGTCATGACGATGCCAAAGCTGACGATTCGTCCCGGCATGACATACCGGCCTCGCAGGGTCGCCAATTCCTGATCTTTCAATTCAATGGGTTTGAATATCTCTGCTTGGGTTGGCAGGCTGGCGGCCAGGCAAACGACAGCCAGCCAGGTTGAAGTTTTCATTGGATGCTCCCGGAGCTTCGTGCTCCCTTGTTATTAGAAGAAGTCGCTTTGGATGAATCCGAAATCCATCAACTCTGCGTCTTGCACCGGGTTGAAATTGTTGATGCGGTTCTTGGCAGTCAGAGGCATGGGTGGGTCGAGCAACGCATTGTTTTTGTCGTAGCCCTGGCCGATGACCGCAAAGATGATGCCGTTCCAGCCTTTGACAAAGTCGTCGACGCTGAAACGTTTATGACCGAGTACCGGATCTCCGATATAGACCCAGCCCTTATGAACTCTTTGCAGGACTACAAAATGTTTGTAGCCACGGATATCCATGAGTACTACGACCGGAATTTTGATTTCGCTTAACGTTTCCGTCGCTACCCGGTAGCCACGGGCCCGCATGCCAATACTTTCCACGTAGTGCTTCATGTCGAGCATGGAGAAGCCCTGGACGCGGACAAGATTTTGATCCGAGTGGGCCAGCATGCCTTCAATGATCTGATTTTCAGTCACGTCCAGCCAATAGGCCTGGCGCAATACGGTCGCCAGGGCAGCTGCGCCGCAACTGAAGTCGGTTTTCTGTTGAACCAGGTCCTCAAATTTACGTTCGCGTACGCTCTGGATCGGCTTGTACACCACCGCACCGCCCGGCAGGACGGAAAGCGGCATGCGTGCAGCCTCGCTCACACTGGCCACGCAAAGCAAAAATGCCAAGGCAATCATGCGCATGGTGGGACGCCTTCTGGTTGTTGCTGAAAAAGGCCCCCGTGAGGGGGCCCCAAAGACAGCCATTAGAACGAGTTGTTGGAAATGGCCAGCGAGTTGCTTTGTTGGTTGCCCACACCAGCAGCCACGTTGACGCCCAGGTTGCCGCTGCCACCATTCACCGAACCGCTCAGGGTTGCAGTGTTGGTTACAGGGTTGGCCCAGCCAGTTGCAGTCAGCACTTGATAGGAATAGGTGTTGCTCAGATCAAATGAACTGCTCTCAGCGTAGGCTTTCGCCTTGTCATACGAAGACTCGTGGGATTTGCTGCCCGATTTTTCGAACGACGAATCGAACGATTTATCGAACGACGAGCTGCCCGATTTTTCGTGCGATTTATCGATCGTTACGTTGAGCGTTGCATCAAGCGATGCGTTCAGAGAAGCATCGGAAGACGAACTGCTTTCGCCCGAGTGGTGACGGCCATAGTCCCAGGAAGCGTTTCTCGAAGCCTCGGCGGAAGCATCCAGCGTAGCGTTCAACGAAGCATTCAAAGAAGAGTTAGAAGAACTGCTCTTCTCGAAGCTTTTTGAACCGCTGGCATCGAAGCTTTTCGAACCGCTCACGTCAAAGCTCGAAGAAGAGCTTTTACTGCCGGACGCTGCGCTCGCCTTGGCGTAGTTGGCACTGCCGCTCGCCGACTTAGTAAACGTCAGCGTATCCACACGGTAGGTACGGTCGGCGTCGTTATTCACGGTCAAGCCAGGACCACTTTGATTGGCAGAGGCAGTAGCGGTTGCGTTACCCAGTGGAGCATTGGTGTTAGCAATGGCCATGGTGTTTTTCTGTTGGTTAAGGTCGCCGCCAGCAACGTTGACACCCATGTTGCCGCTGCCGCCATTAGCCGATCCGCTCATCGTGGCAGAAGCAGTGCTGCCATAGTTGTTGACGCGGTTATTGCTGCTGGTTTGAGTGACCTCGGCGGTGGCGCTGGCAGTGCCGAACACGAACGCGTTGTCGGGAGCGGCAGCGGCGGCGTTGGCAATGGCAGCCGCGTTGTCTTGTTGGTTGCCGTCGCCGGCTGCCACGTTGACCCCGACGTTGCCGCTGGTGCCGGTAGCCGAGTTGTTCATCTCGGCTTCATTGACCGTCCCGTTATTGCTGATGCGGTTGTTGGTGCTGCTTTGGGTATCCCAAGCATTCGCCGTTGCGTACACAGGGATTCTGGTTGGAGGAGGGGTGTGTTGACCGTTGTTATTATGGCCATTGTGGTGACCATGGTGATCGTCATCACGCTGCCCAGCTTGTACAGCAACAGCCATGACCGCAGCAATTGCGAAAACCAGAGGCTTGATTGCCATCGAAGGTTTCATGGTGATTCTCCGTACTGATTTTAGGTTAAGTGTTGTTTTTTTTTACCTGTTTTGGGTCAATCCGCGACCCGTACGCTCACGGTGTTGGCCGTTCGGTTTCCCACCCCGGCGCTCTGATTCAACTGAATGACTCCACGGCTACCGGTGAAGGCCTGATCGCTTGTGGCGACCCGGCGATAGCCTGGTGCGGAGTCAGTTGGATCGGAGTTGTTGATCAGCGCCACGTTCTGTTGCAGGAGGACGCTGTCGTCGATACTTTGCGGCTGAGTACTGATGCTTATCCGCAGGGCATTGGCCTGCTGGTTGTTGGCGCCCGCGCTCTGGTTGACGCCCAGCACGCCGTTACCGTTGCTGAAGGCGTTACCCTGAATGCTGGAGCTGGCGTCGATGCGGGGGTCCGCGGGTGAATGCAGCCGTTGGCGAATCTGTGTGGATGCATTGGCGTTGTTGCCAATGGCGATGGCCCGGGCGTTGACCTGTTGTTGCTGGTCGCCCGCCGCCTGGTTGACCCCGAGGTTGCCTTGGTACTGCGCGCCCGAACTGTCGATGTCGGCGTTGTCGATGACGGGAGATTGGGCAAAGGACGATGCACTGCAAAACATGGCGATAATCAGCAGCGAACGATTCATTCTAACGGTCTCCCGTTATGATTTTCAGAGCACCCAGGCCTTGCTGGACGTTCGAATTGACCATGTTGGCAATGCCGCTGCCCGAGTTGCCCGAACGTCCGCCGGGAAGGTTGGACAGTTGCTGCTGGTTGCTGATATTGCCGCCCAGGTTGTTGGTGTTTTGAGTCACCAGGTTACTGATGCCTGCGCCACTGGCGACACCGGCAAAGTCGCCGTCGCTCAACTCGTTCGTTTGATTGAGGATCTGTTTGGACGGGTTGGCGTTGACGGTGGTGGGGTGAGGATCGGGGATCAGCGGCGGAATCGTTGCGTTGCGCGTCTGGACGTCACGTTTGATCGTGATGATGCCGTTGTCAGCCTGGACAGGCAGACTGACACTTGAGCCCAATGCGCATCCAATCAGCAGGAGGCTATAAATGCGATTATCAATTTTCCCCACGGCGGCAATTCCTTCTGTGATTAAACGCTGGCCCGTATCCGCGTTGCGAGGAAGAGAGCAGAAGGTGTGCCGGTTTTGGTTTTTCCTTTAAAACCAGTGGGTTGACTTTATTTCTCGAAATAACAAAAAAAATTATGTAACACCGCTGAGACAGAGACGCGCGAAAACGGCGTCCGTGCGGGCAGCAGAGCTTGCCAGGGCGCTGAAAGGGAGGGGTGTATCAGTGGTTTAACATTTTCGTTCGCAAGTGCACGGACCGCTTTAATTCGCGGGTCCGCTCAGGAGGGGGTGTTTCACAAATGGACAGTTGTGGCGGGGTGGAGGGGCTTCTGTCAGGCTTCGAGCAAGCGCGTGACCACCTCGAATGCTGAGTCTTTACGCTGCTTCCAATCACCGTGCAGGACCTGAAAAGGCTGGCGGTGCAGGTCTAGCCAATCATGACTGGCCTGGAAAAACGCCTGGCGTTCTGCCAGTTGCGGTTGGCAACGCTGACCGTCGTCATGCCACTCCACGGTTTCAGGGCTCAGCAGCAAATGCAGGTCGTAGTGACGCGCCAGCAAGGCTTGCTCGATCCATGTCGGGCAATCGCCAAACAGGGTACGACTCCAAAGGATATTGCTCAAAAGATGAGTATCGAGAATCAACAGTGACGGACGTTTCGCCCGTGCTTCATCTTCCCAGGCCAGTTGGCCATGTGCGATGGAATTAATGTCATCGTAGTTAGTTTCACGGGCTTCGCTGTCGATAAAGTGTCGAACGTACTCATTGACCAAAATGCCGCCAAAATTGGCGAGAATCTCACTCGAAAGCCAGCTCTTTCCGCTGGATTCGGGACCTGTAAGCACCAGCACTTTCATGCGTGCAACGCCGGATCGGCACGCCATTCACGCCAGCCTTGCACGGCGATCAACGTGAATAAGCCGTAGAGAGCGGCGGTCAGGTACAGGCCTTTATAAATGAACAGGCTGACAAAGATCACATCCAGGACGATCCAAAGTGGCCAGCATTGCACACGTTTTTGCGCCATCCATAACTGCGCCACCAGGCTGAAACCGGTCAGTGCGGCGTCGAGCCAGGGTTGCGCGGCATCGGTCCAATGGGCCATGGCTGCACCCAGCAGCAGGCTGCCGACCGCACCCGCGGCTAACCCGAGCAGGATTGGACGCGCACTCAGTTCAGTCACTTGGCGGCCATGACGGGCATCGCCGGCGCGGGTCCATTGCCACCAGCCATAGACCTGCAGCGCGGCGTAGATCACCTGCAGGAGCATGTCCGAATACAGCTTCACCTCAAAGAAGATCCAGCTATAAAGCAGCACCATCACCAGGCCGATCGGCCAGCACCAGGGATTCTGTTTGACCGTCAACCAGACGGCGATCACGCCGAGGGCGGCAGCAAACAGTTCAAGCCCGGACATGGCGGTACCTTGGGGGAGTCAAAAGAGGAGCGGATTGTAGCCGTAGGACCGGCCAGCGCAAACCCACGTAGCAGCTGCCGAGCAGCGCGAGGCTGCGTTCGGCGGCGAAGCCGTCGTAAAATCAGCCATCGCGGTGTATCAGGTAGACCGTGATTGCAGGGTTTGCGCCGGCTTCGCCGCCGAACGCAGCCTCGCGCTGCTCGGCAGCTGCTACGGGGATCGTTTAGACGCGGAATTGCTTGAGCAGCCCGTTCAACTGTTCGCTCAACTCCCTGAGGTGAACACTGGCCAGGCTCGACTGTTCCGCCGCGAGTGCCGTGCTGTGGGACAAACCGGCGGCCTGGGTGACGTTCTGGTTGATGTCTTCCACCACATGGGCTTGTTGCAGGGTGGCGCTGGCAATCGAAGCGTTCAGCCCATTCAGGTTGCGCAAGGCCTGGCCGATAGCGCTCAGGCTCGCACCGGCGAGGCCGGCCTGTTCGATGGTCAGTTGCGACGCGCGACTGCTGTCGCCGATCACTTTGACCGCCGCTTCGGAGTGGTTTTGCAGACGTTCGATCATCGCCTGGATTTCCGCCGTGGACTTCTGGGTACGCTGCGCGAGCAGGCGGACCTCATCGGCTACCACCGCAAACCCGCGCCCTTGTTCGCCGGCCCGGGCGGCTTCAATCGCGGCGTTGAGGGCCAGCAGGTTGGTTTGTTCGGCAATCGAGCGAATCACTTCGAGCACACTGCCGATCTGGTTGCTTTCGGCGGCCAGGGTGCGAATCACTTCGACCGCTTGATCAATGGTCCCCGAGAGCTTGTCGATCTGCTGCAAGCTGCCATCAATGTTGACCTGGCCTTGCTGCGCCTGGGACTCGGCATCGCGCATTTCGCTGGCCGCGTGCTCGGCGTTCTTGGCCACGTCCTGCACGCCGTAGGTCACTTCATTGATCGCCGTCGCCACCAGTTCCATTTGCTGGGACTGCTGCTGACTGCGTTGCTGGGCTTGGGCGGCGTCGTTGCCGAGGTCACTGGACGACTGGCCCAGAGCACTCGCGGACTCCTGCAACTGGCCGACCACCAGGCGCAACTTGGCGGTAAAGGCATTGAAGTGCCGCGCCAGTTGCGTGACTTCGTCCTGGCCGTGGGTGTCGAGGCTGCGGGTCAGGTCGCTTTCGCCGCTGGCGATGTTGGCCATGGCATTCACGGTTTCCTGCAACGGCCGCACGATGCTGCGGGCAATCATGATCACCAGCAGCGCCATGATCAGCGCAATCGCCAGGCCAATAAACGAGGCTTTCCAGACCTGGCCGTAGAACTCGGCCTGCATGTCATCGATGTACACGCCGGAACCGATGATCCAGCCCCAAGGCTCGAACAGTTTGACGTATGAGGTTTTTTCCACCGGCGCACTGGCGCCCGGTTTCGGCCACCGGTAATCGACCATGCCGGCGCCCTTGGCCTTGGCGATCACTACCATTTCGTTGAAGAGCGCAAAACCGTCCGGGTCGCGGATCGTCGAGAGGTTCTGGCCTTCGAGTTTCGGGTTGGCCGGGTGCATGATCATCACCGGCGTCAGGTCGTTGATCCAGAAGTAGTCGTTCTGGTCATAGCGCAAGCCGCGCACCGCCGTCAGCGCCTGTTTCTGCGCGGCTTCCCGGGTGAGGGTTCCGGCGGTTTCCAGGTCATGGAAGTACGTCAGAATGCCACTGGCGGTCTGCACCACATGCTGGGTTTTCTGCACTTTGGCGTGGTACAGGTCATCGTGGATCTGTTTGAGCATGAGCATGCCCAGGGTCAATAACATCACGATGGCCACGATCAAGATGAGCCACAAGCGTCGGCTGATCGACACACTGCGCAAGCTGTTCATAACGCTGTCACTCCGAATTCTTATTCTTGTCATAAACGACCGCCAGCATCCAAACACGCTTTGCCGGTCAGTACCATGCGACGCAAGTCCAATAACGCAGCCGCGTTAATCAGGCATCTCTGATAGGATTTCGGCCTCGCGCGGAAAAACCTGAATCCAAGTTGATTTTTCACGGAATTTTTACGGTTTCGTAGGGATCCTGTGCGCGCCGGACTTCAGCTACGCTCAGCGCGGTGGACGTATTAAAAATATTAACGGGGCAGGCCTTTGCGCACTGTCTTTGGGGGATTGATGGATCTTTGGACTGCCTTTCAGGCACTGATTCTAGGAGTTGTAGAAGGGCTGACGGAGTTTTTGCCCATTTCGAGTACCGGACACCAGATTATCGTCGCGGACTTGCTCGACTTTGGTGGTGAACGCGCGATTGCGTTCAACATCATTATCCAGTTAGGCGCGATCCTGGCCGTGGTCTGGGAGTTTCGCCGCAAGATCCTCGATGTGGTGACTGGCCTGAAGACTCAGCCGAGCGCGCGCCGGTTCACCGCGAACCTGTTGATCGCCTTTATGCCGGCTGTGGTGTTGGGGGTGATCTTTTCCGACTTGATCCATCACTACTTGTTTAACCCGATTACCGTGGCGGCGGCGCTGGTCGTGGGCGGGATTATCATGCTGTGGGCCGAGAAACGTCAGCATGAAGTGCATGCCGAAACGGTCGACGACATCACCTGGAAGGACGCACTGAAAGTCGGCCTGGCCCAATGCCTGGCGATGATCCCGGGGACCTCGCGTTCCGGCTCGACGATCATTGGCGGCCTGCTGTTCGGGCTGTCGCGCAAGACTGCAACCGAGTTCTCGTTCTTCCTGGCGATGCCGACCATGGTTGCAGCGGCGGTGTATTCGGGATTCAAATACCGTCACCTGTTCGTGCCAGCAGACTTTCCGGTATTCGCTATCGGTTTCATCACCGCGTTTATCTTCGCGATGATCGCGGTCAAGGCGTTGCTCAAGTTCATTGCCAGCCACAGCTATGCAGCGTTTGCCTGGTACCGCATCGCGTTCGGCCTGGTGATTCTGGCGACCTGGCAGTTCGGTTGGGTTGATTGGGCTGCCGCCAAGCCATGAGTGATTCCAGCGCGCGGAACAATTCCGGAAAACCGTCCGGAGGGCAGATCCAGCATCCTCGCTTGAAGTTGCTGGTGTTCGCGGTCCTCTGCGCGCTGCCGTTGTATGGCTCGTTGATGTTGTGGCTGCGCGGGAATTCGGTGATTGCGCTGGCCGCTTACGGCGTGGTCAGCCTGATCGCGTTTTTCCTTTACTGGAGCGACAAGCGCAAGGCGCGCGCCGACACCTGGCGCACCCCGGAAAACGTCTTGCACGCAGTGCAACTGGCCGGTGGCTGGCCAGGTGCGTTGCTGGCCCAGCAAGTGTTTCGACACAAGACCCGCAAAGTCTCGTTCCAACTGGTGTTCTGGCTCATCGTGCTGCTGCACCAGGTGTTCTGGATCGACCAGTTGTTCCTTGGAGCCAATGTAACGACCCTCTTCTAAACACCCACAGGCCCATGTAGCAGCTGTCGAGCACCGCGAGGCAGCGTCCGGCTGCGAAGCAGTCGTAAAACCTGAGCACGAGGTTTTTCTGATACACCGCGTCGTCTGGATTCACGACTGCTTCGCAGCCGAACGCAGGCTTCGCCAGCTGCTACATGAGCCGAACGCAGGCTTGGCAGTTTTTAGAGAAGCAACCCGACCTGGGTGCGCTTGGGCAATTTGCTCACCACCAATTGGTGGGAGCGTTGCAGCAAGGCCTGCAGTTCTTCGGCGCCCAGCGGGTAGGGCGTCTGCATGATGATCCATTGCGCCCGAGCCAGGTACGGCGCCGGGTGAATGCCCGGACGGTCGCAATGACCGAGAAACAAATCCTTGTCGACCTTGAACGCCAAGGAGTCGCCCCGCAAATTTTGCAGTGCAAACATCTTGTTCCCGGCAATCGAAAACACTCGCACGCCGCCCCATTTGTAGTCTTCCCGCGCACCGGGCAGCCCCAGGCAAAAGTCTGCGACATCCGCTTCGCTCATGCGTCCAGCCTTCATATCAAACGGTCCCCACAGGCATTGAATGATTCGATCAAATGGTCAAGCCACGCGCGTACCGCCGGCATCACCCCGCGCCGATGAGGGTACACCGCTTGCAACCAGCCGCCAGGCAATGACCAGTCAGGCAACAATTGGATCAGCGAGCCGTCGGCGATTTCCTGTTCGCAATACATCATCGGCAGGACCGTAAAGCCCTGGCCGGCGAGGGCGCAGGCCCGGCGCACAATAAAGTCGTCGATGCCCAGCCGTGCCTCCAGCGCCAAATCATAGCTTTTGCCGTGCTGATCGAGCATGCGGATATGCACCATGCGGTCCGGCTCCAGTGCGCCGAGCACCGGCAAACCCTTGAGGTCTTCCGGGTGATTGATCTCCCGGCCATGCAGAAAGGCGGGGCTGGCGACGATCATCGTTTGCGCCTGACGCAAGCGCCGGGTGACCAGCAACGGGTCTTCATCTCCCAGTTCACGAACCCGCAGCGCGACATCGACACCTTCAGTGACCAGATCCACCCGGCGGTTGAGCAGCAAGACTTCCAACTGGACCTGCGGGTATTTCTCCAGGAAATCGCTGATCACTGTCGGCAACATGTGATGGGCCAGGCCCACCGGGCACGACACCCGCAATCTTCCCCGAGGCTCGCTGGACATACTGGCCACCGCTTCGTCGGCCATCTCCGCTTCCAGCAGCATCGCCTGACAATGGCGCAAGTAACGCTCGCCCACGGCCGTCAGCTTGAGTTGCCGGGTGGTGCGTTGCAGCAGTCGTGCGCCCAGGCGTTCTTCCAACTCGGCAATACGCCGCGAAAGCCGCGACTTGGGAATCCCCAGCAGCCGTCCAGCCGCGGCGAAACCACCGGCTTCGACCACTTTGGCGAAATAGTAGAGATCATTCAGGTCTTGCATGGCGTGAACTCGATTGTTCTATCAGTGAGACGAACTATCGCATTGTTGCGGGCTAATCAGCTATTAGATTCATCTGTAGGATCTCCTCCATCAGATCGCCCCAGCGGCGATCCTCACCTGGAGATCCTTTATGAAACTGTTGCATATCGATTCGAGCATTTTGGGTGACAACTCGGCCTCCCGTAAGCTGAGTGGCGATGTGGTCAAAGCCTGGCAAGCCGCTGACGCTTCGGCCGTCGTGACTTACCGTGACCTGGCCGCTGACGCCATCAGCCATTTCTCCGCCACGACCCTGGTCGCTGCCGGCACCAGCGCTGAATTGCGCAACGCCGCACAACAGCACGAAGCCGAGCTGAGCGCTTCGACCCTGGCCGAATTCATCGCCGCTGATGCCATCGTGATTGCCGCGCCGATGTACAACTTCACCATTCCAACCCAACTCAAGGCCTGGATCGACCGCATCGCCGTTGCCGGTCAGACCTTCCGCTACACCGAAGCCGGCCCTGAAGGCCTGTGCGGTGGCAAGAAACTGGTGATTGTTTCGACTGCTGGCGGCCTGCATGCCGGTCAAGCGACCGGTGTTGCTCACGAAGACTATTTGAAACTGCTGTTCGGTTTCCTGGGCATCACTGATATTGAGTTCGTCCGCGCCCATGGCCTGGCTTACGGTGACGAAGTGCGCACCAAAGCCCTGAGCGATGCTCACACGCAAATCAGCGAGCAACTGTTCGCCGCGGCATAAGGCCTGTGTAAGGCCTGCGTAAAAAATACTAAACGGCTCAGGCAATACCCGAAAAACTCTGTATTCTGATCATCGTAATGATCAGTTACAGAGTTTTTTTGTTTTTGAAGGTTTTTTATGTTGTGGCCCAGGTTATGCAGTCGAGGGTTAACGTCCCCGTTGCGCAATGACCTTGGTGGCCGCCAACACTGGCACAAGGCCGCGTTCTCCGTATCCCGGAGCACTACGGGCTTTTCAGTTTAGTAACAAAGGTGGGGCATCCCATGGTGCGTCTTTGTGCAACGTTACTGATGTGCCTGCTCAGCAGCCTGATTTCAGTGCACGCTGCGCCTGGCCTGCATTCCCACTGGGGCGTCGGTTATCACGAGATGACGTTCCTCGATCCGCTGGATTTGCAGCCGATGCGCGCCATCGCCTTTTATCCGTCCAGCGACAAGGATCACACCAGCAATCTCGAAGGCTACACCGTCGAAGCCAGTGAAGACGCCCGCGTTGCCATCGGCCGTTTCCCGATGCTGATGCTGTCCCACGGCAACGTCGGCACCCCGCTGGCCCTGCACGACCTCGCTACCTCGCTGGCCCGCAAGGGTTTTGTGGTTGTCGCGGTGATTCATCCCGGCGACAACTCCAAGGATCACAGCCGTCTCGGCACCTTGAGCAACCTGTACGGCCGGCCCCTGCAAATTTCTGAAGCGATCACCGCCACCTTGGGCGACGCGATGCTGGCGCCTTTCGTCAACGCGGATCAGGTCGGGGTGATTGGTTACTCGGCGGGCGGTGAAACCGCGTTGATCCTGTCCGGTGCGACGCCTGATCTGGATCGTCTGCGCCGCTATTGCCAGGAACGCCCGGATGACCGTGATGCCTGCAACACCCAGGGCGAGTTGATTGTCGATCGTGATGATCTGCAGCCAGTGGCCGACCCACGTGTTCATGCCTTGCTGCTGATGGCGCCGCTGAGCCTCAAGTTCGGCCGTCATACGTTGGCGGATGTGCATGTGCCAGTGCTGCTGTACAGCGGCGACGGCGACAAACTGGTGGCTTTCGACAAAAACGCTGCGGCGCTGGCGCGCAAACTGCCGATTGCGCCGGACTTCAAGCTGCTGGCCGGGGCAGGGCACTTCGTGTTCATGGCGCCGTGCAATGAAGAACAGATCATCGCCATGCCGGCGCTGTGCACCGATGCGGACGGGGTTGATCGCGAAGACATCCACCGCAACTTGATCTCCGAAGCAGGGCGCTTCTTCTCGCATGCGCTGGGCAAACCGAGTCGGGCGGGGATGCAGACTGCGGATCAGTAATCTAATCAACACCACATGCCCCCTGTGGGAGCGGGCTTGCTCGCGAAGGGGCCCAGTCAGTCAACATTGATGTTGAATAACACAGCGCATTCGCGAGCAAGCCCGCTCCCACAGTGGATCGTGGTTGTCAGGTGATTGCGCGGCGTTTCAGCAGTAGCGTCAAGCCGAGTCCGGTCACCGACAACAACGCCGCACTAAAGAAAATCCACGAATACCCCAGGTTCAACGCCACCGCGCCCATCAGCGGTCCGGCAATCGCCAGCGCCAGATCGAAAAACACCGCATAAGCACTCAGCCCCGCGCCGCGACTGGAATTGGGCACCTGCTTGATCGCCTCGACCCCCAGCGCCGGATACACCAGCGACAGGCCAAACCCGGTCAATCCGGCGCCGATCAACGCGTAACCGGTGGACGGTGCCAGCCACAACAGAATCAGGCCCACGGTCTCGATGGTCATGCAGGCAATGGCCGAGGTGAAGCCGCCGAAACGGCTGATCGCAGAGATGAACAACAGCCGCGACAGAATTAAGCACACGCCGAACACCGTCAGGCAATACGCCGCGCCGGCCCAGCCACGGTTGAGGTAATACAAGGTAATAAAAGTGGTCAGGGTGCCGTAGCCGATGGATGCCAGGCTCAGGCTCGCGCCGAACGGCGCAATGCGCCCGAACACGTTCCAGAACGGCAGGCGTTCACCGCGAATCACCGGCACCGACGGTTTGTTGCGGATCAGCAACAGCGCGCCCAACGCCAGCACCGACAGGACAATCCCCAGGCTTTCAAAGCCGTACTCGGCAACCATCACCACGCCCAGCGGTGCACCAATGGCGATGGCGCCATAGGACACAATCCCGTTCCAGGAAATCGAGCGCGCGGTGTGCTCGGCGCCGACCTGGCCCATGCACCAACTGATCGTGCCGACGCCGATCAAGCCTTGGGCGATCCCCAATAGCAGCCGGCCAGCGATCAGGATCAACAGGCTTAGCAACGGAAAGCTTTGCAACAACGTCGACAGCAGCGTCAGCACACCGCTCAACACAATCCCCGACAAGCCGTAGACAATCGCGCGCTTGGTGCCGACGCTGTCCGACATGCGCCCGGCCATCGGACGGCTGAGCAGGGTGGCCAGGTATTGGCAGCCAATGGTCAGCCCCGCGATGATCGCGCTGAAACCCAGCTGTTCGTGAACATACCCCGGGATCACCGCAATCGGCAGGCCGATGCAGAGGAAGGCAATAAAGGTATAGAAAACGATGGAGACGATCTGCAGGGTGATCGCCATGGAGCTTTGCGGGGGCAGTTGCTGCGCAGACATGAAGGGCTCGTTCGCGGGCGGCGGTGGGAGACCTGCATCATGGCGTGGGCGGGAAATAAAAGGAAGCAGGCTAACTATATTCGTTGTGTTTGAAGGCCTCTTCGCGGGCAAGCCTCGCTCCTACAGGTTTCGCGGCGCCCGGATAATAAACATAAATCCTGTAGGAGCGAGGCTTGCCCGCGAAGGTGTCAGCGCCAGAACATCCACCGGCCCTGAAATGCAAAAAGCCCCGTCACCAGGACAGGGCTTTTCATTTTCAACCGCTATTTAGAACACAACGCCCTGGCTACGCAGGTAATCGTCATAGGTACCGCTGAAGTCGATCACGCCGCTAGGGCTGAGTTCGATAATGCGGGTGGCCAACGACGATACGAACTCACGGTCATGGCTGACGAAGATCAGCGTGCCCGGGTAGTTCTCCAGCGCCAGGTTCAGCGCTTCGATGGATTCCATGTCCAAGTGGTTGGTCGGTTCGTCCATGATCAGCACGTTCGGCTTTTGCAGGATCAGCTTGCCGAAAAGCATGCGACCTTGCTCACCACCGGAAATGACCTTGACCGACTTGAGGATCTCGTCGTTGGAGAACAGCATCCGGCCGAGGGTGCCGCGAACGATCTGCTCGCCGCCCTGGGTCCATTGGCCCATCCAGTCGAACAGGTTGCAGTCGTCTTCGAAATCGTGCGCGTGGTCCTGGGCGTAGTAGCCCAGTTCTGCCGCGTCGGTCCACTTCACGGTGCCGGCATCCGGGGTCAGTTCGTTGACCAGGGTGCGCAGCAGGGTGGTTTTACCGATACCGTTCGGGCCGATGATCGCAACGCGCTCGCCGGCTTCAACCTGGAAGCTGAAGTCCTTGAACAGGGTTTTGCCGTCGAAGCCTTTGGCCATGCGCTCGACGATGACCGCCTGACGGTGCAGCTTCTTGGTTTGTTCGAAACGGATGAACGGGCTCACACGGCTCGAAGGCTTGACCTCGGCCAGCTGGATCTTGTCGATCGCCTTGGCGCGGGACGTGGCCTGCTTGGCTTTCGAGGCGTTGGCCGAGAAGCGGCTGACGAACGATTGCAGTTCGGAAATCTGGGCTTTCTTCTTGGCGTTGTCCGACAGCAGCTGCTCGCGGGACTGGGTCGCCACGGTCATGTACTCGTCGTAGTTGCCCGGGAACAGGCGCAGCTCGCCGTAAACCAGGTCAGCC